>CALSNA010000003.1 GCA_943787595.1 uncultured Pseudomonadales bacterium | reverse complement strand
ATGAACTTTGAACGGTAAGCCGTCGGGGGCTTTATAATTCCGATCTTTATTCATCTTGCGTATGAAGCATTCTTCGTGTCGATGGATCGTTTCCTGAAGATCGCCCTTAATCAGCCCAAACCAGTTCCGGTACGCTAATGCCTTATCGCAGGCATCCACTGCAGCAACTGAATCTTCGCAGTCCATAATGGTAGTAATAGCTGCTTCTAGGATAATATCTTTGATACCTGCCCGATCCATTACTCCCACATGATGTGAATAATCAACTTGAATGTCTATATGTAATCGGTTGTTTATTAATAAAATCGATGTGGGATTTTCTGTATTTCCGAGATAGCCCGCAAACTGTTCAGGATTGTGCAGACTAGTATTTGATCCATCGACAAGCCCTACCACAAGCTGATTACGTAACACAGAGTAACGCACTGCATCCCTATGCGAACCTGTTGATATTGGTACTGCGTTATCAAGAAATTCACGGCTATAGTCGATCACTTTTTGCCCACGCACAGGGTTGTATTTTACAGATTTTTCAGCTCCTCCCTCTTGCGGGATAACATCATTACCATAGAGTGCATCATATAGACTGCCCCACCTCGCATTAACAGCATTGAGGGCAAAGCGAGCATTCGTAATGGGTACGACCAACTGTGGGCCTGCCTGATGAGCAACTTCAATATCCACATCTTTGGGAGAGATATGGAAATTCTCTCCCTCAGGAATTAAATAGCTGATATCAATCAGGAACTGTTTATATTTTTCAAATACCAATGTGCTGCTGTTTTGTTGCAGCCAGCAGTCTATTTTTGATTGCATTGTGGTCCGGATTTTAAGTAATGCAATATTTTGAGGGGCTAATTCATTGATTATGTTGGCAAATTCCTGCCAGAAATGCGACGCTTCAACACCGTTAGCAGGGCAGATTTCATGCGTGACTAGATTATAAATTGGTTCAGCAATTGATAGTCCGGCATACTGTATTCTTTTATACATCCTTAATCACTCCAACTTAAATAAATGTATTTTTTAGAATTTATTACTAGTGTTACATTTCTCAAATCGATGGGATATATTTTGATATTCAATTGTTTGATATGGAAGAGATAAATCATGTCCAGTTATAACTATTGTTTCAGACAAAACTGGTACATCGGGCAATGATTTAGATCCTGTTTTAACAACACACCCCTATACTGATTTTATTTAACCATACGTGATGGCTATTGGGATAATTTTGTAAAGCCTTGTGGTTTTTCTGCAATTGCAACCGGGTTTTAGTGGCCTTGTAACCCCTCATTTTAACAAGCCGCTATTCATAGAACACTAAGCTGTCTCCAAAAACTGCCCGGGAGGTATACCACTAACATTTAGTTTAGTAGAATTTTCTGCTAATAACTACGCTAGTTTTTTTGGGGGATTACTGGATCATAATGATTGTTGATACAAACAATAAAGGAAATCACATTCAAAAAAGTGCAAATAGGATGCAAACACGTCAGACTGAATTATTGCCGACTTTTCAGTAATTCTTATAACATGACATCCCTGAGAAAACACATTAATGACATCAATAACTTCCTATACATTAATTCTTAAAAATATTCAAGCTTATTTTTTCCACACACATGTATACTATCATTGAAATCAAATTTTTTTCACAGTTAAACACGGTAATATCGCGAACTAAATCCTGGTAGAACGTTAATCTTTAAAAAAGACCTTTACGTGGAAGAATAATATGACAGCTTACAGCAGCAACATAAATGCCCTCAAAAAGCTCCGTGATCAAAAATCAGGAACATGGAATGCCATTAATCCTGAATATGCGGTGCGAATGCGTTTGCAAAATCAATTTAAAACTGGATTGGATATAGCTCGTTACACAGCCACAATTATGCGCAAAGATATGGCTGAATATGATGCGGATGCCTCAAAGTATACCCAATCACTAGGATGCTGGCATGGTTTTATCGGTCAGCAAAAACTGCTTGCCATCAAGAAACATCATGGCACCACCGATAAGTGCTATCTTTATCTCTCTGGCTGGATGATTGCCGCCTTGCGTTCAGAATTTGGTCCACTACCTGATGAGTCTATGCATGAAAAGACCTCCGTAGCTGCGTTAATTAAGGAGCTTTACACCTTTTTGCGCCAGGCGGATGCCCGTGTTCTCGGTGACCTATTTAGAAAACTAGATGATGCGCGCGTTAATGGTAATGCTGAAGCTGAGAAAAAAACACAACATGCGATTGATCATTTTGAAACACATATTGTGCCTATCATCGCTGATATAGATGCTGGTTTCGGTAATGAAGAAGCGACCTATCTGCTTGCTAAGCGCATGATTGAAGCAGGTGCCTGTTGTATCCAGATAGAAAATCAGGTTTCAGATGCCAAGCAATGTGGGCACCAGGATGGAAAAGTCACCGTGCCCTACGAAGATTTTCTGGCGAAAATCAATGCGGTGCGCTACGCATTTCTGGAACTTGGTGTTGACGATGGTGTTATTGTGGCCCGAACTGATAGTTTGGGAGCTGGCTTAACACAAAAAATACCCGTATCTCAAAGATCCGGTGATCTAGCTTATCAATACAATGCATTTTTACAAACAACGGTTGTCAATTCCCCCGAGGATATCGCTGAGGGTGAGATTATTATCAAGTTAAACGGGCAGTTGGTTAAGCCAGAGCGCTTGTCTAATGGTTTGTATAAATTTAAATCTGGCACTGGTAAAGCCCGCTGTGTGCTTGATTGTATTGTTAGCCTGCAAAATGGCGCTGATCTAATTTGGGTTGAGACAGAAAAGCCTCATGTGGGACAGATTGCTGCTGTAATTGATGAGATACGCAAGGTCATACCCAATGCAAAACTGGTGTATAATAATTCGCCATCATTCAATTGGACAATCAATTTCCGTCAGCAGGTTTATGATACTTGGCAACAGCAGGGTAAAGATGTGTCCGCATACGATCGAAACAATCTCATGAGCGAAGTATATGATCAATCTGATCTGGCGGTTGTGGCAGATGAAAAAATTCGAAGCTTCCAGGGTGATGCATCACGGGAAGCAGGCATATTTCACCATCTGATTACATTACCAACCTACCATACCGCGGCGTTGTCTACTGATAACCTTGCCAAGGGTTACTTTGGTGATGATGGAATGCTGGCTTATGTGGCAGGTGTTCAGCGCAATGAAATACGTCAGGGAATAGCCTGTGTTAAGCATCAGGCTATGGCTGGATCAAATATAGGCGATGACCACAAGGAGTACTTTTCCGGTGATCAGGCACTGAAAGCTGATGGTAAAGATAACACCATGAACCAGTTCTAAAGGAAACTAGTTCGGTACACTGGCCAGTGTGAATTAGGCTATAAAATTCCAATCTATAAGGAGAAATTTATGAAGCGCGTACTGCTTTGTATAACTTTAATGGCTCTAAACTTAACTGTCATAGCTTCTGACAAGGCCTTGAAGCAAAGTTTGTTTCAAGGCCTCGATGCCCTTGAACAACAAAACTATGATCAAGCGGCAAAATGGTTTATTGAGGCTGCCAGTCAAGGTAATGCTGAAGCTCAGTTCCAGTTAGCGTTATTAATATTGAGTGAGCAAAATTTAACGATAAACTATCCGGTCCAAGCACGTGAACTGATGAATCAGTCTGCAGATCAGGGTCATTTAGGTGCTTTGACCTGGCTGCAAAATGCATCCTCTACCACAGCCGTTAATTTGAGTATAAATACAGCAGTTAATCCGGATCGAGGATCTGGTTCGGATACGGCAGTTAATCTGGATGGAGGACCTGATTCGGATGCAGCAGTTAACCCGGATGGAGTATCTAGTTCGGATACGGCAGTTAATCCGGATGGAGTATCTGGTTCGGATACGGCAGTTAATCTGGATGGAGGACCTGGTTCAGATGCGGCAGTTAATCCGGATGGAGTATCTGGTTCAGATGCGGCAGTTAATCTGGATGTAGAAGTTAACTCGGCTACTGAAGTAGATCTGGATACAGAGGATGAAGAAGAGGCTAACCCAGAAGATGATTGTTAAACCGATATATTAAACTTGTTTCATAGATTCAGTCCAAGATGATTTGGTGTTGTGTTGTTACGGACTGAAGGTATGACGCAGTCAGTGTGACCTTCAGGGGCATCAGGAAAACCCAAGCTTAGATCCAGTGATACGGCGTTAGACTAAACTTATAAGCTACACGGACAAGATTAACAACGGCAGGTCATATTGGCTTGTAACCACCGTGATCTAAACTGGTTTAAGATTGACTTTGAAAGTCCGTCTGTCAGAGCGTTTCTGAATCGGACCAGTAGGTAGGATTATTCATGGTTTTCTACCCACCAGAAATTTCCTTGATTCGCTGCCATACCATGCATATGTGATTAGCTTAAGTTTCACATGGAATGCCTGTAAGTGGCATATACAACCAGATGTTTTGTGCACAATGGAAAGAATTAAACTGTATTAGCTTGGTATGCAGGTTACTACCACTGGGCTGTTAAATATCTTTGTTTCTACAGCCCCAGCGGTAGTTTACTTTCATCAATTTCAGAAAATTGTAACGGGCTAACTTTATTGTTTAGTTGTACTTAAACCTAAAATGTTCCAGGTCTGCATGCCACCACGAAACCATTTCAGCTTGCTCTTCGGATAACCAAATTTTATTAGGGTATCCATGGAAGCGGGTGACTGACCGCACCACATGCCGTTACAAAATAATACCAGTGTCTTAGCATTCGAATAGTCAAAAACTGCGTCAACGGTGCCTGAAGCAATGGCTTCATCCACAGTGAATTCGTCTGCATCACTTTTTAATAACACATCAAACTGGTTCAGCATGATATTCATGATACCTTCTGTTGTTGCTCCCTTGCTGGGCGTTAGTTCAGTAAAAGGTACATTAACGGCTCCCGGAATAGTCCCTCTTTCAAGCCAGTCAGGAGTCCGAGAATCAATGACTAGGATATTTTCACCTTGCTGCATCCGGACAACATGGTCAATCACTTCTAGTTCACCCAATGTCGCTACCCCTGAGGCATATATCATGGGCTGAATACAGAAAGGTGGACAAGGTCTTGAGGTCTTGGCATAGTCCTCACTGATCATAGCAGTATTATCCTGGTTACGGACAATCTGGATAATTTCATTGTTTTTCTGAACGTCAACTGACATCATTTTCGGGGTAATGCCTACGGGTTTATTTTCAGCATATACCCACGAACTGATTAGGAGAACGATCAGTCCAGCAAGTAAATTTTTCTGCAAAGTCATAATACACTCCTTAATATAGCTACTAGTTTGTTATGATTGGTTTGTTTAATTCTTAAAGTAATATTTTTTAAAATTTGCACCAGAAACGCTAGAAGTATTAAGCCCAGTTCGATCTTCTGTCAGTTTACTTGTGCACTGTAATGTGATTCATTTACGATGGAACCTCAACCCAATTTTGGATTTTAAAATTCTGACAATATATTTGCCAAAAATAAGCAGGCTATTGTTCAGATGTCAGTGGTAAGTTTTTAGCCAGTGTTAAGGCCTTTTAGCAGTTCTAGAATGCATAATGAATGTGCCTAACGCCTGCTGGCAACTGGATATACCGTTATGATTAGTGTCAAGTTCACCTGGTTTTTGGCACATTCCTGATATTGGATAATCACTATGTGCAGTTATTTTCAGATCTGTTGTTGTCGATGGCTATACTTCAAATGCCGAGAGATGTCCTGCGAGGCCGCGGTTGAGATGCTTAAGGAGCGCAGTGACCTCGTGGAATGAATTCACAGCCACGAGACAGATTGGCGCGGTAACCACCTATTCACGGCAGCGCAGCACGGCGCGCGTGATCACCCCTAAGGCGCCTTCTGTGCCTAAAAACCATTGCCTAAGGTCATAACCCGCATTGTTTTTGATCATTCGATGCATGCTGCTGATCACTGTACCGTCGGCCATCACGGCCTCAAGTCCCAAGACCATGTCTCGCGCCATGCCATAGCGGATGACACGATTGCCGCCTGCGTTGGTAGCGAGATTGCCGCCAATGGTGCAGGAATCGCGGCCGTCCAAATCCAGCGGGAACATAAGCCCTGCCTCAGCATCCGTCTCTTGAATCGACTGTAAGATGACGCCAGCTTGCACCACCATGGTTTGCTTGTTTGCCGGGATTTCTTCGATTGGGTTCATTTTTCCGGTGGAAATAACGACGTCTTGCGCGTTTGTTAAGCCGCCCTGAGGAACGACCGGTTGATGGTGTTCATGGCAGATTCGTAAGGCGATACTTGTTTTCGTGGTGTTTTGTGGCCTAACCAATACCTGCGCAAGAAGACGGTCACGTCGCCAAATGCCAGCACTGCGCTCGGTGACGTCTGCGCCAATCAGTACTGCACCTTCCGGAAGGGCAGCGATTAAAGCGCTGACGACAGGACGCGCGCGAAGGGCTATAAGGCTATTTTCTTTCATAAATGACAGCCGGGCTGAGTGAATGACAAGCAGATGCGCTGCGCAGTAACTGTGGTAAACGGCCGAATGTAAGCGGAATGGTTGTGACTTTGCTGCTGTATGGTCGGTCTGAGTGGTTATCGCGTGCTACGGGGCCTGCTATCGGTAATGCGCGATGAGCTGACGAGCGGCCTCCAAGTGCCAGCTCCAACCTTTGAGCACCGCCAGCACTTGGCAGGCGAAGGCTTCGTTAAGTTCAACCAGATCCATGTCGTTAAACCCAAGTCCGGTTCTTTGGAAGAGCTTTCGACGGTTGGAACAGGGCCTATCCCCATCATAGCTGGATGACAACCGGCTGCGGCCCAACCGACTAGATAAGCGCTAAGGGTTAATGCAAGGGTCTCCAGCATGTCCTCAGCAACCACTAGGCAAACTGAGGCAGCATCGTTTTGTTGTGATGCGTTGCCCGCGGTGACCACGCCACCTTGTATGGGCTGTAATTTTGCGAGGCTCTCGATGCTTGTCTCGAGTCTGCCCCCTTCGTCTTGCGCAAAGGTAATGGCATTGCCGCGGCGCTGAGGGATTTCTATAGGCACTAAATGGTCGGAAAATTGATGTTTTCCCAGGCCCGACTGGCGCGTTGCTGTGATTTGAGGGCATAAGCGTTGGCATTGTCCCGAGTGATTTGATACTCGGTCGCCAGGCTCTCAGCGGTTTCAATCATCCCTGAAATCGGTCCAAAGCGCGCTTCAGGCTGACTGCGCACGCGGCCGCGCTCTAATCGCAAGCGCGCCTGGATCTTCAGCATTAAAATTACTGAGTGAACCAAGCTACCGACCGACTTCGGTTCGAAGTGGGCTCACAATAGCTGCGCGACGCATGTCTGACTTGCGGGTAACGCTTCAACCACTCCTTCGCGACGGGGATCAGCAGCCCCCTGCAAACCTTCCGAGGTGACTTGAATGATGTGCAGTCCCGAATTTTCACCTTCCCGCCGGCGTACTTTGTAGCCATAGGATTCAAGTCCTTCGGCAATTGCCTTACCTTCACCACGACCAACTTCAACGCGGATCGTGTCGCCTCGGGCAATAATATTGGGATGGCCTACCACCGCTTGCGGCGTTAAGCCCCAGTCGAATATACCAATAATACTTTTGGCGACATAGGCCGGAATCGAGTTGCCGCCAGGAGATCCTGTCACTAGCACCAGCGCTTGGTTTTCGTCAAACACCATAGTGTGTGACATTGACGACCGTGGCCGTCTATTGGGTGCGACTGCGTTGGCAAGCGCTCGTCCATCCTCTGATACCGCTTTGGCGAAGTCGGTCATCTCGTTGTTAAGAACAAAACCCCTGACCCAGCGCTGGCTGCCAAACGGCCCTTCAACCGTGGCAGTCAGCGAAACGGCATTGCCGTCGAGATCGATAATTGAAAGATGTGTGGTGCCAGCCATTTCATCAGTGGTATCAGGCGCCCAGCGAGGCGTTGCTGCGGCATTCTTGAATTGCCATACATCACCGTGTGAGACGGCTTCATCTGGGGAAAATCGGTCGAGCGCGCGCTGTTTTAAGTAATCGGTACTCAGTAACAAATCGAGCGGGATGCTGACTTCATCGGGGTCACCGAAAAAATGATCTCGGTCGGCGTAGGCCAGCCGTTGGGCGTCGACGAAGCGAGCGATGTGATCTTGAGGGGACTCAGGTGCTCTCGGCATTTGATCGTAAAGATTCGGTATCATGATCTGAGCGGCGCCAGACGAAGGTGGCGTGGTGGTACAGATGTTGTATTTTCGATAGACGCCGCAAATAATGGGCCGAATTTTGACCCGATAGTCAGCCAAATCCTTAAGCATCAAACTCCCAGCATTGGGTGCTTGCGCGGCGGCATTGACGATGTCTGCGGCGATGTCGCCTGTGTAAAACGCACTCGGTCCATGCGATGCGATGGCTTGTAAGGTCGCGGCGTACTCTGGGTTTTTAAGCAAATCCCCGCTTTCAATCGGTTTGCCATTGGGGTAAAAGTAGTCCCGACTACCGGGGTTTGTCGCTAGTCTGCCTCGCTCAGCCATCATGGGTAGATAGCCCGCCAGTCTTGGTGAAACCACAAATCCCTCTGTGGCCAACGCAAGGGCAGGCTCGAACAAAACAGCCAAGGGTAAGCGGCCAGCTTGTTGATGAGCTTCCCAATACAGCGCAACCGTGCCTGGTGTGCCAACGGCTTTGCCGCTAACCCAAGCTTCGATATAGCCCATTACTCCATCATCTGTCATGAACATATCAACGGTAGCGCCGGCAGGCGCTGTTTCGCGGCCATCAAGGAACAAGGTTTTACTCGTTGCCCGGTCGTAGTGCATCAAGAAACCACCGCCGCCAAGACCCGAACTCTGTGGTTCTACTAGACCCAATACGAGGTGCGCAGCGATGGCGGCATCAATGGCATTACCGCCGCGCTTGAACATGTCAATGCCGGTGGTTACTGCATGTGGGTTGGCAGCGCTTATCATCGCACCGTGCGGCCAGGGTGTTGTCTCAATCGTAGCCACAGCCGTCGTTTTGGCGCAGGCCAGCAATAACCACACAAGGCTGGTCATGGTGAGTAGACGAAATAGAAAATGAGCTGACATGTTATTCGATTAAAAAAAGAGCTAAATCAGAGCATGTATTGCTAGAGAGAGCATCTACCCGGCACTGATTGATCGGATGCAATGAGGCGGTTTTTAACCGTAACGAATCGACTGATAGATATCTAAACACGCTGCATCGTCTGTATACAGCCACCTGGCTTAACCTTTAACATATTGGTTGTATTGGAATCATGGAACAAATGAGGCTCCGCCCGGAGACTGGGTGCGTTTTCCGCGTTTCATTATGCTGATAACTGAATACAACACCTTAAGGATCACTGTATTGCTTCTGGTGTGCACCGCCCTGGTTGGTCATCTGGTTGACTGCACCAACACTCAATTCTACAGTCTCTGATAACAGTGGCTAGAGGATCGTGTTCCTGTTCTGGTTCAGGATTAACCATCGACATTTAATAGAAACCCGTTTAAGCAGGTGTCGTATAACCCCCATAACCGTGCTGAGTTAGTACTTGTGCCAGATTTTGGTGCTACCGAAGCCCTTACAGAGGGGTATCACTACTTATGGCAACCTTGCCGCTCCAACGCAGTAAAATAGAGTAGGGTAAAGCATGACGCCAGTGCTTTTATCTACAGCCTGTTTTCGGTAATATATGGGATCCATACTAAAACCATTTAATTTTGCCAAACAAGGGCATGTTTGATCATTCTCCCAGCATTGACAGGGCAGTAAAAATATTTAGCAAATCTGTGCTACTGTCGGTCCGTCGCCAGCAGACAGGAACACATCTGCTGTATCCTGTCCATCCGCATTTTTAACTAGAGTACGGAAAAACAACCCTAAAAACGAGGGATCTACATGCCACAATCCGTGATTAACAGTGACCGCATCCTCAGCTTCGACGTGGTGCGCGGATTCGCTGTATTGGGTATCCTGTTGGTCAACATCATTGGCTTTGGTAGTGTGTCTGCGGTCATGTTTAATCCGGCCCTATCTTTTTCTGCACCCAGCGATTTTTGGGCCTGGGCGATAGTAGAGTTGACTGCTGAGGGCGCAATGAGGGCGATATTCACCATGCTGTTTGGTGCCGGCGTTCTCCTGTTTCTGGACCGTGGTGCAGGTCGTGGAAGATTACATTTTAAACGCACGTTCTGGCTGCTGGTATTTGGCTTTTGCAATGTGTATATCCTAATGTGGCTTGGTGACATTCTTGTTACTTATGCCCTGGCCGGTTTTGTGCTGTATTTTTTCCGCAATATCCGTCGAAAAAATCTGCTTGTTATTGCCCTTGCGATGCTCACTTTCCTCTGTGTCTATGCTGAGATGATTCATTTTGGCCTTGAATATACGCGTCAGATTGCCGGTCAAGCGTCAACCTCCCTGTCACAAGCCCAGGCAGAACTTACTGAGCAGTGGGCTGAATTCCACAGTATGTTTGCCCCGGGAGAAGCTGAAATAAGCGCCGAGCTGGCACAGCGAAGGGGTTCATTTTTCTCGGTGTTGTCCTGGACCAGTGCCGAGTATGCATCCATTCACATGGAATTTATCCCCATGTTACTCTTCTGGGATGCCCTTGTTTTTATGACTATTGGCATGGTGCTTTACCGATATGGGTTGCTACAGGGAAACCATTCAAACCAATTGTATTTTTTCATGGCTGTCATTGGGCTCGGCTTTGGGTTCAGTATTAATGCCTATGAAATCAGGCAGGTGCTGCACTCGGAATTTGATATTTTACACACTTTCTCCTTCTTTAAATTTACCTATCATCTGGGTCGTCTGGCAATGGCAATTGGCTGGATTGGGCTGCTGATTCTACTGTTGCGACGTTTTGGGGTTGGACGTAGGCTGGCTGCCGTTGGGCGTATGGCCCTGACCAATTACCTGATGCAATCGCTGATCTGCCTTTTTGTCTTTACCGGCATTGGGTTGGGGCTTTTGGGCACCTTGTCAAGGAGCGAACTTTACCTTATTGTACTGTTGGTCTGGGTGTTTCAGCTTTGGTTGTCCCCCTGGTGGCTGGCCCGCTACCACTATGGTCCGGCTGAATGGTTCTGGCGTTATCTGACCTATGGCCGTGCACCGCAATTTGCGCTCAAATCAGGTTGAATTCCCCTAAAAATCCGGTTGTTTGAACCACAGTAGGCCTTTGGGGCGGATGACGGCTACTTACAGCAGTTCGACTGACTTCGCTGATGACTGAGCAGTTGCCGGTAACTCACAGTGGTACTGGCCGCAAACGCAGTCATCACAGGGCATTACGGCTGTATCTGGATTGCCAGCGGCATTAGCTTAGCCTGATTAGCACAGGCATGGGAATCTTCGGCTCATGCAGCCAGTTCACACTGCATCCGGCTGGCATCATTGGGGCGGGCGCGCTGCTGTTTGCCTTTGGCATAAGCCTGTTGCTGGTTAAGCGGCGGGTTTAATCCAGATATTGAATCATCAACCAATAATCAAGTCTGTCATGTTATACTATTGATGTTAGTATTCTAGGTATGTGGCTTGCTTTCCCTCCCAGGCATGTTTTTAGGAACTATTTACAGTCGTTTAAGGTAAACTGGCCGTATAGGGCGGTTGGCTTACTTGTCGTGCTTTTCAGGGTCAGTAGGTTGTTCAAGGCGCTCTAGTCCAGTCATTTGGGGGGATGGTATAAAAGTATGCGCCCATCAAGCCACTAAAGCGTCCCTGGCCATAAAATGTGCACAGTGACGTCCTAACTTGCCGGTATCACAATCTCCTGCAATGATCAGAGTGGGGTTTTCATAACCTGTGATGCCGGGGCTGGCGCTGTCAATGGTGAAAACATCGGTGTATACTGCGCCACCATATCGACATGGTATCTAAAATCCCAAGCTAAAGGTAAATCTATTTTGTCTGATGACTTTCTATCGCTGGGTCTTTCTGCGCCCTTGCTTAAAGCTGTGGAGCAACTGGGTTACGAACAACCATCTCCCATTCAGGTCCAGACCATCCCGATTTTGTTAAATGGTAAAAATTTGCTGGGAACAGCACAAACCGGAACCGGAAAAACCGCAGCCTTTGCGCTACCCCTTTTAAACAACCTGAAGCAGCAGCATAGCCCACAGATTTTAGTGTTGACACCGACCCGTGAGCTGGCAATACAGGTAGCTGAAGCGTTTCAAAGTTATGCAAAATATATCAGGGGCTTTCAGGTATTACCTGTTTACGGGGGTACGAATATCAGTGCCCAACTGCGCAGTTTAAAGCGCGGTGTTCAGGTGGTGGTTGGTACGCCTGGTCGCATACTCGACCATTTGCGTCGCCACAGCCTTGACCTTAGTCATGTAACAGGTCTGGTCTTAGATGAAGCCGATGAAATGTTGCGGATGGGCTTTATTGATGATGTGGAAGCTATATTGTCACAGACGCCTGATCATTGTCAGCGAGCACTTTTTTCAGCCACTATGCCTCCTGCCATTAAACGAGTGGCCAGTACTTATCTTGGTGAAGCGGTACACATCAGTATTAAAAGCAAAACCAAAACTGTCGAACGCATCCAGCAGCACTATGCAACTGTCAAGGCCCACCAAAAAATGGATGTGCTAACCCGGGTACTGGAAGTTGAATCTTTTGATGGTGTGCTGATTTTTGTACGGACCCGATCTGCAACAGTTAATATTGCCGAACAACTTGAGGCCCGAGGTTTCCTTTCAGCAGCAATCAATGGTGATTTAAGCCAGGCATTGAGGGAACGCACTATTAATCGTCTTAAGGCAGGTCAAATCGATGTGTTGGTTGCCACCGATGTTGCTGCCCGGGGCCTGGATGTAGATCGCATCAGTCATGTCATAAATTTTGATATTCCCTACGACAATGAATCCTACGTGCACCGCATCGGCCGCACCGGACGTGCCGGACGTGATGGAAAAGCTATTCTATTTATCACTCCCAAGGAAAATCGCCTGTTGCGTTCAATAGAAAAATCAACAGGCCAAGCTATTTTGCCACTGACTATCCCTACGAATAAGGATGTTAAGGACCAGCGTATTCAGCAGTTTACACAGCAGCTTTTAAAGACCATGAATACTTCAAGGCTGGACCAATTTCGCGATATGATTTTAACGTTCGCATCACAAAACGAGTTGGATATGGCTGATATTGCCGCTGCATTGGCTTATGAGCATCAGAAAGAACGCCCATTATTCCCCAAGCTTGATAATATTGTCGCTCCGAGACTGCCAAATAGCAGTAAAAAGATGGGTAACAAAAAGCCGGGGCCCAGCCGTACCCTGTGTGATGAAGATGGACACGTTATTCCACTGGTGACCTATCGCCTGGAAGTGGGTATTGATGATGGTGTGGCGCCTGCCAATATCGTTGGTGCCATCGCTAATGAAGCAGATATCAGTAGCAAATATATTGGACAGATTAAGTTATACGAACGCTATAGTACTGTTGATCTTCCTGAGGGCATGCCCGATTCTGTCTTCCACCATCTAAAAAAAGCGTGGGTGTGTTCCAAGCCAATGAATATTAGTCTACTTAACCGGCATAAAGGGTCCTGATCTGCGCTAATCAAACAGGACGTTTGGGTCAAGGAATATCATCCAGTTACTGGCATGTGTCATGGCTGGGCAAAAACATACACTGTATGAGCGATTGCACAGGGTATGACCAGCAATCGATATGGTTTGGTTCAAAAACGCTGTGTACTAATCGTTGTAGTGATCACGCCATTGGCAACGATGGTCACCGCTGCTGAGTGGGCTGCAAAAGCTGGTCAGTGGCAATGTAATACCCGCTTGTCTTAAAACGTGGCTATGCCCATTTACGCCTGTACAAAAAATGATGCATTACCTGAATTATTGCTGATCCTGGGAATGATATCAGGCATTGCGTTATCGGTGTCTGGAATGAACGATTGGCGTAAACTCAAAAATTGCCGTCTTTAGGTTGGCAAATCAGGTTCAAGGCTTGACTCTTTAGTCATATGGTTTAAGATATCCATGCTCGGTGGAGGGGTGGCAGAGTGGTCTAATGCAACGGTCTTGAAAACCGTCGTGGGTTAATAGCCCACCGAGAGTTCGAATCTCTCCTCCTCCGCCATTTACAACATGCAAACCTTGTTATGCTCATTATGGGGAAGCTACGAAAGCCTAGCATTTTTGGTCTCCTGCGCGATTAGCAATCGACTTGCTCGGTATAATACCCCCTGTTTCTTTCTGATTTCTATCCTATACATGCCCCTTCCCCCAAAAGCACCGTACTTGGGAAAGCGAGGTACTGAGCTTTAAAGCCAAATACGATGCCTCGCCCGGCCAAAAGTTCCCCGACTGTGATGGCACTACATGCCTGATCACCGAAGATGATATTCTGGTCGTCACCGTTGATAAGTTCCAAGGCCAAGAAGTACCCATCATGCTGATTTCCATGGTGACCTCCAACGCCGAAAGCCTCACGCGCAATATTGAGTTTCTCTACAGCAGGAACCGCCTGAGTCTGGCAGTTTCCTGCGTATAATGTTTGGCGGTCGTGTTCGCTAATCCCAAGTTGCTGGAAATCCCATGCGGCACTGTTAAGAAGATGAAACTGGTCGAGACATTCTGCTGGCTGAATGAGTATGCTGTAATTCTATAATGCCGTTATAATATTTAAATGGTAAATATTATGCAGTTTTTTGGAGTTCTTCTTTAGGGCCAAAAAACTCAAAGTGAACCTGATTACTGGGAACACCCCATTTTAATAAGTCTTGATAGATATTGACCATAAATGGCCTGGGGCCGCAGAAGTAATAATCGGCATGACGATCCGACACAAGAGATTCAATTAGCTTTGCATCAACAAAACCTGTTGAGCAGTTTCCCTTGCGGTTGATACCTTCCATTTCAGGATCGCTGTAACGATAATGAATTTTCAGCATCGAGTGTGTTACTGCTAATTTATCAATTATTGCTTTAAAAGGCTGTATATCTTCATTTAGACAACCATGAACAAAAATAATTTCGCGCTCAGGCATGGATTCGACAGCTGATTTCAAAATGCTTAATATCGGCGTAATCCCAACACCAGCCGCAAGCAGGACAAGTGGGCGCTCATGATGATTATTAAGGTTCAAAAAGAATTCACCACATGGGGGGCCAACTTCAATCAAATCACCAACCTCAATATCATCATGGAGTTTGTTGGAAACATAGCCTTTAGGTGTATCAGCTTTTATGCCAACTTCACGCTTTACACTGATGCGGAAATAATCCAGCCTCGGTTTATCGGACAGACTATAATTGCGCATAGTGGTTGAACCGTTGGGTGTTCTCATGCGAACTGTGATATATTGTCCCGGTAAATATTCAGGTAATGCCCCACCATCCTCAAGTTTAAGATAAAAAGATGTGATGCTTCTGCTTTCCTTTTCTTTCTTATCAATTTTGAATGTTCTAAAGCCTGCCCAGCCGCCGAATTTTTCGGCATTATCATTATAAATTTGTTTCTCGCGCCCAATCATGATGTCAGCAAGCACTCCGTAAGCCTCCGCCCACGCATCAATGATATTATCTGTTGCACCTTCGCCCAAAACTTCTCTAATAGAAGCGAGCAGATTTTCACCAACAACTGGATAGTGTTCCGGATTAATCATCAACGAGGCGTGTTTTTGGCCGATCAACTCCACCGCGCTACCCAATACTTCCAGATTGTCTATATTGGCAGCATAGGCACAAATAGCACCGGCCAATGCTCTTTGCTGAGTACCTCCGGCTTGGTGAGCTGAATTAAAATAAGGCGCAACTTCTGGGTTATGAGAAAACATGCGCTTGTAAAAATGCTTTGTTAGAGTTCCACCATACTCCTGTAAAATAGGGGCTGTTGAACTAACAATATCGATGGTTTGTTGGGAAAGCATGGAAAACTCCTTTTATAATATATATTTTTAATACATATTATAGTAACCGACTTTAACACTGCAACCTGTTTTTGAGTTAAAAAATGCAAATAACCCGTTTTACTGATTATGGACTTCGCACACTCATGTATGTAGCTGCTCGTTCAGAAAATATAACCAGCGTAAAAGAAATCGCAGAGCATTACGGCATTTCACGCAATCATTTGGTAAAAGTTGTGCACAGGCTTTCTCAGTTAGGATATATTGAAACGACAAAGGGTAAAGGCGGCGGCTTACAGATTGCTCAAGGCACAGAAAACCTATGTTTGGGTGATCTGATTAAACAATTAGAGCCAAATATGAATATAGTCGAATGCTTCGATGCTAAAACCAATACATGCCGGATCACAGGCTCATGTCAGCTTAAAAATTACTTGTTTGAAGCCACGAAAAATTTTATTGATACGATGAATAAATATACATTAGCTGATGCAGTACAAAATAAAGACGGAATGAAACAAAGGGGAATTAGAATATGTGATTGAAGGTAAAGAAATGCATATTCTGGATTTCGACAACAAGAGTGTGATTGAACCAGAAGTCAAGCACCATATTATGTCACTGGGAGAAGTGGTGTCTCGCGTAGAATTTTACAAATAGCAAAAGTTATTGCAATAATATTGAGTGTTTCCAATGAGGGAAAAGCAGGATTCGAACCCCCGATACGGTACCGTATTAATCCGTATTAAGGATACAATGCTGCCCAGTATTTAAGGTGGAAACCGTCAGTACCTTAGCAACAAAAACCTTGCTTTTAGTGATTTTCAGGACGATTATTGTTGCAACTCAATGGTAGGTGTAGAGGATTAGAACTCAAAGGGGTTCAATACACCGCCATTTTAAATACTGCATTGTGAATTGATATTGAGGGCAATAAAAAAAAGTCACGAAATATCTCACATTTATGATATTTACGACCAAGCTAATTAATTTTTTTAATAAATTCAGATCGATTATCTTTCAATGTGCAGTAATCATTGGTAATGCACAAAACGAACTTAAGGACCAAATAAAACTAAAAGCATTCGAGCTTTACCGGCACCAATTCCCAGGGCTAACAGTGATTACGTTTGATGAGCTATTCGATAAAACTCGACAACTAATAAAACTACTTGAAAGTGAGTAAGAGGTTAATCTATTTGATGATGACATTCCGTTCTAGCTTGTCTTATAACAAGGCAAAGAACGCATACAAAAACTTCGTTGTTGCGGACTGTCAAACTGCTTCGCAGTTCGCCAGCCCGTGTTTGGGGCATTATAAGGCCATGATGAAGATTTTCTCTACAATCACAATTTCTCTAATAGCTAGTTTTAGTTTTGCTTCTGAACTAACAAAGCTTAATGCCGCGTGGTTACTCCAAAACGAGAAAACTATTTCTAACCAATTACAAGCATCATCAGATATTGAAGTTATGCCTATCATTAATACTTTGGGTATTATCTGGCAAAATCGCGAGGGTGCTATTGGCAGTGAAGTTTCCCCATATATTGCTCAAGCTCTAATATACAAAAGTGACAACATGCTAGCTTGGTTCAACAAACACCCAAAGTCACTAGAAACTTGGCTACAAAACATTGTAGCCTAATTTATTAACTAACTATAACGGCAACCCTGAGTACTCGGTTTATTTATCGAAGCTTCAAAAGCAATTAACCAGTGCCATGTCATCTTATAATGGTTCATTTAAATCAGAGGCAGGTAAGGTACTAGCAGCAATCTCTAAAACTCAAGTTCGTGAAATCGATTAGGCCTTATAACCAGCAGCAGTACGTTAAGCACAACTATGTTGTGCCAAACTGCTTCGCACTTTGTCAGCCCGTGTGCTGGGCGTTAGCTTTAAACCCACCTTTATCTCAAAAATCGACAAAAATGAGACAAATACACTAATTTGGTATATTATTATCTCAAAATATTCGGAAATTGAGATATGAAAGTAGCTAGACCCCCAAAAGTTGATTCAAATCCATTTAACACCATTACTGCAAATTGTCCCGACAAGATAACTGATTACTTAAAGTACTTTAGCCTTACAGATAGTAAGGGTAGATATCTCCATTTTGATGCCTTAAGGCACAGATTTGCTCCTGATCTTGTTCATTCTATAGCCTGGTCTGTAGTTAAATCAGCCAGAACTCGCCAGCAAACAAGTATTATCAAACTTGGTGAGCCAGCAGTTAATTGCGGGTTTGTTCTTACTCCCTTAATACAAAAAGCGATTTCCGAAACTGACAGGAATGCAACTACAGCCTCGCTTGAATGGATCAGCAGTAAAATTGGTGAAAACGCACAAATGGATTATCTTCTGAAGGATCTTATCGAAGATGAGTCTATTAGCAGCAGTCAACTTGAAGGTGCAGCGACAACTACTAGGGTCGCTAAAGACATACTGAAAAGAAATCGGAAGCCGAAAACCCCAGATGAAAAGATGATCTTGGGAAACTTTCGAATGATGATTTACGCTTGGGAAAATAGGAATAAAAAACTATCTATTGAACTAATTACAGAAATGCACCGCGTAGGTGTTGAAGGCATTAGTGATGATGTATATAAGCCAGGCTTTTTTCGCAAATCAGATACCGTACGTGTAGAGGGTTCTGAGGGACAGATATTACATACACCTCCGCCAGCTAAAGGCATTAAATCCAGAATGGATCTAATTATTAACTGGATTAATTCAGATCACAATGAAATATCGGAGTCTGAATATATTCATCCGCTCGTAAAATCGATGGTTCTACATTTCTGTATTGGTTTTGAGCATCCTTTTCAGGATGGTAACGGTAGGGTGGCCAGGGCTTTGTTTTATTGGTACTTATTTAAAAGCGATTTTGCTGCATTCAGATACATCGCGATTAGCGTACTTTTAACCAAAGCACCATCACAATACGCTAAGAGTTACCTTTACACAGAAACAGATGAAATGGATTTGACGTATTTCATTGAATATCAAAGCGGGATTGTTGTTAGAGCAATTGAGAAATTTAAAAAAGCAACACAAAGTGCGGCGCGTGAAATCGAAAAATTTAATCAATGGTTGTGGAAATCTGGACTATATAAAAAGCTCAACGATAAACAGAGAACTGTTTTCCAGGTGGCTAAAAGTAATTCTACAATTGCCTTTACAATAAGAAACGTAGAGAAAAACTTAGGCTGCTCATACAACACCGCCTCATCGGTTTTAAATGGACTTGTAAAATTAAACTTGTTTAAAAAGTTCAAGGAAGGACGCGAGTGGGTTTATACCATGAAAGAGAAAGAAAAAATTATTGAGTCATGGGAGAGCTAACGAGCGGCAGCGAGTCCAGCCCTATGGGGCTGGACTCGCTGCCGCTCGCTACTAACAACATTTGTTGAGCAAAATGAATTAGGGAATAAGGGTGAAGCAACTCAATTTGAGCATTTTTCTAATTACTCTATAGCTTCAAAACAATTCCGAGGAAGTTTTGATCTCGAAGATATACACAGTGGTGCTGGAGATGATTGCGCCATTGATGGCATATTTATAATAGTTAACGGTCGAATAGTTACTGATTGCGATGAGTTGAATGACATTGTTGAAACTTCTGGGCATCTAGATGCTGATATTCACTTTATCCAGTCAAAAACCACATCGTATTTAAAATTAATACAAGATGAGAATGAAAAAATTCATAGTATATTTGACGATAATGTCCGTGACTTTCAAGGTGATAACCCTGTAAATAAAAAAATTAAAAACACATTTGAATCTAAAGACTTTGATCTGTTTTGTGTTCTTAATAATGGAGTTACTATCGTATCTTCATCAATTACCCCTGCAGGTAATAGGTTTACAATTCGGGATTATAAGGTGGTAAATGGCTGTCAAACAAGTCATGTACTCCATGATTGTAGAGAAATTGAAGGTATTGAACAGGTATTTTTACCAATTAAAATCGTTGTTACAGAAAATGAAGACATTAAAACTAATATCACATTGGAAACCAATAGCCAGACAGAAGTTAAAACTGAACAATTAGAAGCTATCAGTGTTTTCCAAAAAAGGTTAGAGCTATATTTTAATGCAGAAAAAAATAGCATTCCTTTGTACTATGAAAGACGTTCGTAACAATATAACTCTAATGCGGGAATAAAACGCACCTAAATAATATCAATTCCTATTCAGATTAAATCTTTCGCATCAATGTTCTTGAATTCACCTCATTTGGTAACAGGTTACTATGGAACTATTGTTAAGCGATTTGCAGAAAAAATGTTTAACGAAGAGCATAAATATGACCCTTATTATGTAAGTGTATTATTTTATTTTAGAATTGAGCAGTTTTCCGTAGTAATGATTTGAAAGCCAAAAACAAAAAGGCTCGCTTCCATATAATTTTTTTAGTGAGGCTGCTAGGTATAGGAGATAAATTAGAGTTTTTCAACAGTAATAAGATGGAAAAAAATTGTGAGTCTTTCAAGAATATCTTGCTTAACGAAGCAGAAGCATTGTCACTATTTAAAACCGCTGAAGATATTTTTGAAAAATCCGGCCTTGATATGGATAAAAAAAAATATAAATCAGAATCAGAAACTGAATTGTTAGTCTCGGCGTACAAAGCGTATAACAAGGCTATTAAGTCGGATTCGTAACAGCTTGCTCGGTTCCACTTAGTTTCATATTTTAGCAAGCTGTTGCTCACTGCTTATGGCGGCGTTACGTGTTTTTCATCATGGATTATTAATATGCAGATCAGACCCGTAGCTATTTTAAACATATCAAAAATGATATGCGGTGATATGCCTTTTCAATTTTTCCTTTATAGAAGTTCATCATATTTAACTAGATTCTTTGTTGATTTTGTTTAACTAGGACAGGCATTGTAGCGAGCATAGTCCAGGTTTAACCAGGAAATAGACTGTGTAGACAACAACGCACCCTTTTCAGTTAATAAACAAAAACTGCCACTGTTTTTAACAGATGCTGGCCAATACCCCAAATCACTGCATTTGGGTGTTTTCTTGGCAAGTGAAGCCCCCAGCCCATGGCTGATGTTGTGGTTTGGCAACAAGGTGGGGGTAAAGGCGTTAGCTGGTGTTGGCTGCTAACTTGGATTCTTCCCGATTAACCACTCTGGGATGGTAATGCTCAAAGGCGGTGGCGTATTTTATCCAGGTTTTGGGTTCCATATTTAGTTGTTCAAGAATAGGTGGCAGTTGCTGGCTGATAGCGCCGCGTTTATCGTCGCGTACTACCCGCCCCGTCCAATCTACCAGGTTAAGGTAGTCTTCCCAGGCACAGGGTATGCCGCTTTGTTTGTTGTTATTGATGCTGTCGAGAAAAGGTAGCATGGGTTTGATTGTGCCATTGAATTTAAGCAGTTGGCTCTGCTCCAGTTGTTGCTGAATGGCGGCTTCCAGATCCACAGTGGGGGCGATACGTTGTTTGATGCCTGTATGGTCGGAGGTTTCCGGGGTGGTGGCCATATTGGCTCTAACGGGATTAAGATCTACATAAGCCATACAGGACAAGAGGGCTTGTTTGGTTTTTAGGCACTGAGATTTATAGCGTGCTTCCCAAAAGTGACCTGTTCAGGCATCTTCTTTATTGGCCATTCTGGCAATGGGTTCGTTAAGGCATTTCATAAACCAGCCAAGGTTGGTAAGTCGCTTGTGCCATACTTGTATGGTGGCCTTAACTGTTGCCAGTTGGGCACTGTTTAGGGGTTTGCCAGCAAGGTGCATTTGCATTATTAATGAGTCTTGAAACAGCTGTAGCCAGCGCTGGCAAACTTCCTTATCGCTCCAGTCTGTGGCCTGTTCTGGGCATAGCTTAAGGACAATATGATAATGGTTGCTCATAATAGCGTAGGTGCCAATATCAATGGCAAAGACAGAGCTTAATATGCGTATACGTTCTTCAATCCAGCCACGACGGTGTTCATAGTCATGACCGCTGTGCTGGTCGTAACCGCATAAAAAAGAGTGGCGCACGCAGCGTGAGGTGATATGGTAGTAAGGCGTCTCTTCGATACAAACAAGGTGTTTTCTGGCTCTGGTCATCGCTAATTCCTTTTGGCGTTGATTGTGCTGTTAAGTATAGCTGATGATAGGAAAATGGATGCCTGTCCTGCTCCAGTACCGGCATAGAATTGAAATTATTACATATGACCAATTAATAAAAATTGCAGAAAGAGTTTTGAATGTATTTAAAGATCAAGACGAAACAATAGGTAACTGGGATGATGACATTCCATTCTAAAAGAAGCCCTAACAAGCGCCCGTAAAGGCATTCCAAGCACCCAAATGGCTCGTGAGCTTGGCATTACCCAAAAATCGGCTTGGTTCCTTGCACAGCGCATTCGTGAAACTTGGATGAAGGGCAAAGGCGACAACGATATGGATAACCATGTTCAAGTCGATGAAACATACATTGGTGGCAAGGAATCAAATAAACACGCAAACAAGAAAATTCATGCTGGACGCGGTGCGGTTGGTAAAACTGCTGTTGTTGGTATGCGCGATCAAACTGACAATGTATATGCACACCCAATCCAAAACACCAACGCTACAAGGCTTTGTAAAGACAAATGCGCCGCAAGGTTCAACAGTTGTGACAGATAACTTACCCGCTTATCGCGGCTTATCTGGAAGTGGTTACAAGCACATCACAATCAATCATTCAGTTGGTGAATACATTAAAGATCAAGCTCATACTAATGGCATTGAAAGTTTCTGGTCACTTCTTAAACGCGGTTACATCGGCATTTATCACTATATGAGCGCAAAGCACTTACACTGCTATGTTAATGAGTTCTCATATCGTCACAATACATCAGATTACGGCACAATGGATTTTATCGGCGCGACCGTTGTTCTTATGGGAGGGAAGCGTCTCACATATAAGGAACTAATTAATGGATAGTAATGAAATAGAACCTATTGAAGGTTCATTTGATGACGTGGCAAGTGCCATGGTCATAAATCCATCTGCTGACTCCGCTGTTATGAAAGCTGAATTTGGCTCTGCAGATAACTTGCTGAAAATAGGTGAAGTCTCTGTAGAGTGTTACGTACTTGAGGACGGAACGCGCGTATTATCAGGTCGTGGAATGCAAGAATCGATAGGACTAGGAGGGGCGGCAATAACTCATGGGTCAAAACTAAGGTCTTTTTTAGATTTAAAAGACATAAAACCTTATGTTTCCAGTGACTTAGCCATGGCGCTAAATAACCCCGTTCGTTTCATTCGACCGGGTCGCGGCGGCAAGCCAGCAATTGCCTTCGAAGCAACGATGTTAATTGATTTATGTGATGTTGTAATTTAATCAAACAACAACAAAAAACTTGCTGACAGGTATCGATCATTAGTGTTTCAGGCTCAAATAATTACATCGGCCTTCGCAAAAACAGGTTTGATAGCAGCAATTGATGAGGTTACTGGCTATCAATACGAACGTGAGAAAGATGCCCTTGCTAAAATCTTTGAACAATTCCTTTCAGATGAAAAAGCGAAGTGGGTAAAAACCTTTCCAATTGAGTTCTACAAAGAAATTTATAGGCTTCGAGGCTGGGAATTTAAGCCATGGGATACAAGGCGACCAAGTGTAATCGCAAAATGGACAGATGACTTCGTATATGACAGGCTAGCGCCTGCGCTGACAGAGGAGTTGAGAAAGAAAAACCCTAAGTAGGCAAGTTCGAGGCGTAGAAAAGATAAACATCATCAATGGTTCAACCCTGAAAATGGTCATCCCAGACTGAAAGAGCATATCTCTGGTGTAATAGCTTTGCTAAAAGCGGGAGACACATGGGAAGGATTTAAAAGAAGCCTAAATAGAGCTTATCCGAAGTTCAATGAAACTATTGAGATGCCTTTGGATCATCCAGAATAATAAAATGCAAAAGGGCTTGAATAGCCCTTTTCTTTAGGCCTATTGGCTAGTTACGTATATAGACCCTAAAATTAAAGTGATATTTAGTACCATTTCCGAGCAGGTAGGGTACAGGACTGCTATTAGTGATGGGCTGGCAATAACAGAGACTCCATATCCGTCGCCCAATGAATCAGCCAAGGCCGTGATTCATCAGATTTAACTTTGCTAATCCATTAAACCATGACAGAAAACAACCCATTTAAAGCCATTAAGAAATGAGCATCCGTTCAGAAAAGAAGAAGTCTACAGGAACCACTTAAACTGGAAAACATAAATTCTTCTCCACACAAGAAAGAGCATAGCCCAGCCGTTGAAGTGAATACCCTAAGGCGTCGCTATAGAATTTGAACCATTATCAGTGAGGATTCAGGCGCTGACCTTGAAAAAATCATGATCAGGATACGCGAGGATACAGGGAGGAAGCCCAAGCAATCTGAAGCACTGGAAGCAGCTATTCAAGCGCTCAAAGAAAAACTGCTTTTATAAATTTGATAATAAAAATTTTTTCATTCCAAGAAAATCAGAAAAGGAGCTAGGCATTCAACGGATAAGCAAGGTGCCAATCGCAACAAAGATCACTCCCCACGATATAGCGCCAGCTATAAACCCTTTGCCCAATCAGTAATGTGAAAAGCCACCATAAGTTCTCACAATTTTATCTGAGTTGATTAATGCAACAGGGCGTATACGCCAAGAGGTAATATATTGCCCTGGTTTTCCTGGTTGCAATAAACAATATTCCCACCAGCCCATATTACGCCAGTGCTCTACTGATGAATAAAAGCCTTTAACCTTGTGGGCTAACGCATCACCTGATCCCATGCCAGCCAAATCACGCTCTTCCTGCTTGAGGGTAGAAATGGTTTTTGTAAAAGACCATTACCCACAGCATTGCGAGCGGCTTTCCCTTCCTTGAGAAAGGATTTAATTTTTTTGTCAGTGATTTTTCGAGCCATATCAGTACCTTGCTTATCTGATGGTGACAGATTCTGAAACAGGGAGAAACAGGTAATTAAATATATAATATTGTTTTTATTGGTATTTATAACAAACTGAAACAGTCTGAAAAATCATTCTATATTTTGCACCTGCTCACGAATCTGTTCAATCAGCACCTTTAACTCCACAGCATCTAGTGAAGTTGCTGTGCTCAAAGACTTGGATGACAGGGTATTGGCTTCACGATTTAGTTCCTGCATGAGGAAATCTAGCCGTCGTCCAATTGGGCCTGCCTGTTTCATGGTATGTCTTACCTCGTTAGTATGGGTAGACAGACGATCTAGTTCTTCGGCCACATCCGACTTGCTGGCTAGCAGTGTGATTTCTTGCTCCAGTCTATGGGGATCTAATTCATTATGCAGTCCAGTCAGTCGCTGGTATATCTTTTGCTGCCAGGCCTTTAGGATATCAGGGCGATGCTCGTGCTGGATAGCTACGATGGCGTCAATTGCTGTCAGGCGCTTTTGAATTAATTGCTCCAGTTGTTGGCCTTCCCGCTTTCGGTGTTTCAATAACTCATCAAGTGTTTTTTTGAACAGTGTCATGGCAGTGCCTTGCAGGGCATCTAAATCAAGTGGTGGTTCAGTTAGAACTCCGGGCCATTGCATTAATTCGAGAGGATTGATCGAGGCTAGAGGGGCACTGAGAGTGCCGATTTTATGTGTGGCCTGGGTTAGTTGTTCAACGAGTACAGTGTTAATTTCTATCTGTTGCGATTGCGGACTAGATTGAAAATGCAACTGGCATTCTATTTTACCTCGATGGATTTGGGCGCGCACAGTATCGCGTGCTAGTGGTTCTAGCATGCGTAGGGTTTTAGGCAAACGCATGACAAGATCCAGATGGCGATGGTTAACTGAGCGAATTTCCCAACTCAAGACACCCATGTCAAGTCTGGCGTTCTGATGGGCAAAGGCAGTCATACTGCGTGTCATCTACATTAAACTCGATTAAAATACAGTTTTTCTCGTGCTTATTGCAGCTGGGGAAAACTGAATGAACATTAAGTGGGCTATTAACACATCGAAACAGCAAGCCTGAAAATGGCTGGCTCTTACAGCAAGTTGAAGTATTGTATAATATTTTACTATAGTCTTGCTTGCGTGTTTGCATAATCAGATACTGAATATGGTAATCACTCATTAAGTCGCCTGAATGGATTAAAAGATGACATGAATAAGACACTGTCCAGCCAACTGAAAGATTTAAAGTTACCCTTGCCGCGTTCTGGTGGCAGAGCGTTTGATCAACTGCGCGAAGTCAAGTTGACTCGTGGTTACACCTGCCATGCCGAAGGTTCTGTGCTGGTTGAGTTTGGTGCCACCCAAGTGTTGTGCACGGCATCTGTGGAGCGGGGTGTGCCACGTTTTTTAAGGGGTAGCGGTACTGGCTGGGTGACTGCTGAATATGGTATGTTACCACGAGCTACTCACAGTCGCATGGGCCGCGAAGCAGTGCGAGGCAAACAAACTGGCCGAACCCTTGAAATTCAGCGTCTGATTGGGCGTTCCCTGCGAGCAGCGCTGAATCTGGATAAACTGGGTGAAAATACCATTATGCTAGATTGTGATGTACTGCAAGCCGATGGCGGCACTCGAACTGCTGCTATTACTGGCAGTTATGTTGCTATTGTGGATGCTATTGATGTATTGCGTAAAAACAAGCACGGGGCCATAAAAGGCAACCCTCTTAAGCACCAGATTGCAGCCGTTTCGGTTGGTATCCATAAGGATACAGCAGTGCTCGATCTAGACTATGAAGAAGATTCAGCAGCCGCTACTGACATGAACGTTGTGATGACCGCGGATGGTGGTTTTATTGAGGTTCAGGGTACAGCTGAAACTGAGCCATATGACCAAGTTCAGATGGATAGCATGCTGGCACTGGCCAGGCATGGTATTGCAAAATTGTTTGCCTTGCAAAAGCAGGTTCTGGAGTGAGTTAAATATCAACCTGGTATTGCCTGAATAAAACACACAAATTGTGCCTTGTTCGCACTGATTCCTTGACGTAACTGGTGTATTGATCCAGTCAGCCGAGGATTCATGCAGTTATTATCTGGGACAGTATACTAAGGCAGCCTATGGTTAACATGGGTAATGTCTTAGGGATCGAAACAGGATGTTTGTTACATGTCCAGAAGGAAATGTGTCTGATGGCTTTATCAGGCTGAAAGAATTGATTTTGCCGAGTGATTTTTAGGATAATAAATAGCATTTCTAGGCAGTATAAGTCATATAGGGATACCCATGCACAATTACCAGCGGGAATTTATTGAGTTTGCTATTGCACGACAGGTGTTGCGTTTTGGAAAATTTACCTTGAAATCTGGCCGTGTCAGCCCTTATTTTTTTGATGTGGGGTGCTTTAACACCGGTGCTGCCCTGGCTCACCTGGGACGTTATTACGCTTGTGCCTTGACTACGGCAGCTATGCCATGTGATGTACTGCTCGGTCCAGCTTACAAAGGTATACCTTTAGCCGCTAGCACTGCGGTTGCCTTGCATGAAAATCATCAGCTGGATATGCCTTATGTATTTAATCGTAAAGAAGTCAAGCAGCACGGAGAAGGTGGTAACTTGGTGGGGGCGGCATTGTCGGGACAGGTGGTCATTATTGATGATGTGATTACGGCTGGTACAGCGATTCGTGAAGTGATGGCGCTGATTGAAGCAGCAGGAGCAGTTTTGACAGGGGTATTGATTGCTCTTGATCGCAAAGAAAGAGGGCGTGGCCATCTATCGGCTATTGAGGAAGTTGAGCGTGATTACGCGATACCGGTGGTCAGTATTGTCAATTTTGACCATTTGGTTACCTACCTGAAAGACCAGTCACAAATGGCACTGCAATTAGATGCCATGCTCGCCTATCGAGAACAGTACGGTACTGGCTAGGCGATTGATACAATGAATGCTGCTGGCTAGTATAGCATTAACTCTGGGTTTAAAAGCCGTATTGATCCAGCTCTGAACAGCTTGAACACACTTATCTAGTTGTTTTTAAGACCAATTATTTTACCAGTTATACTGACCTGAAAAGCGGTAGCTGCCATCAATGTGCTGTGGCCTGAGTAATTCAAGCCATAGCCGTGTAGCGTCGGGCGTTTGTACGGTTGGTGTCAGGGTGTAGTCGTGATTTAACCGGCCCTTGAACAACGTTAATTGCCCAGTAAACGCTAGATTACCGCCGTTATTGTGTAGATTAAGCTGATATCCAGACTGCTCTGGTAGCCCAATAATGAAGCCATCTAAGCGACCTAGGGACAGATATGGTGGTAAGTTTATTTCACTACCGCTGAAAGTAGCAGGCTGCATTAACTCAACATGTGCTAAGGTCATCCCATGGGCAGGCCAAGCTATTTGAGCCAGTGGCAAGCGTCCATGATTCAGGTTAATGGTGATGATCCCGGTGGTTGGTAGCAGAGGGTAATCTGGTTTGATCTGTGGTGTGAGTTGATCGATCGGTACAGTGGCTTTTAAATCAAGGATATCTATGGCGGCCTTATTCCAGGGCCAGTTTAGCGTTGCCTCGACTGTTGCGCCCTGGTGATTAATTTTTATTATGATGGCTATATTGCCCTGGAGCAAGTCTGGCCAATTGAGTTGCCAGTGCAGTTTTTTGAGGTGCTGGTCACGCCATAACAGGGTTTGTATTTCACCTTTCCACCAGAGACCAGATGCGTTTTTGGCCGATAGCCCGGGCCAGTACTGTTGGGTTATATGGAGCAACACGGATGTGGGCGCATAGATCAGTAGACCAATCCCGAAGCTGAGTACTAACGTTAACGTAAATACACTGGTCCATATTCGTCTGCTCTGCATCAGTAGAGTGCCCATTGCAGACGAGCATTGACCCGTGATGGTGTTTTAGCGGCGATAGCCTTAATATGACGCAGATCCAGATTACTACTGTGCTGTACCCGAATAATTAAACTCAGTAGGCGGTTAAACGGTACTGCTTTTAGGTGCAAGTGCAACTGATCACCCTCAATGAGAATCTGCATTGCCTCACGGGCAAGACCTAGCTGCGGTACTTGTTGCCTGAGCCATTGGCGGGCTTGCTTTAGATCAGCCAGTGGTATTACCGATGAGTACGCCGGCCCGTCCCCGTCCATGTATGTCTGCACTAACTGTTCAAGTTGATCTGAGTCAGCCTGCCCTTGTCTGATTTGCCGTTGTAGCTGTTGCTGATCTTGCCACTGCCAACCGATGGCGATAGCCATTACTAATAGCAGGACGAGATACACGGGTTGTTGTAGCTTGTTCATGGTGTTGCTCGCCTCAGTGAAGTTAATCTCAACACTGCCCGCATGCCATTATCTCCAGTGGAGGATTGTTGCAAATCAATGTCTACTGTAGGCCAGGTTTGCGCCATTGCCTGGGTCAGTTGTATGCCTTTTTGTATTTGCAGAGTCAACGTTAGCTGGCCTGGTTTGTAGTCCAGTTGTTGCAATACCAGAGGTATCCCAGGGGGCTGCTGTTGTAATAGCTGATGGTAGATATGCAGCAGGCTCAGTAAATCACCGCCGTCAGCTGAGGCTGGCAATTGGGCCAGTTTGGCCTTAAGTTGTCTGATTGGGTTAGTGACCCGGGCTTCATTGGGGACTGCTTCCTGGTACAAATCTTCCTGATATTGCTGAGCGTGTTGCCATTTTAACTGTAGCTGCTGGTTGTGTAACCATAACTGCACCAGCCATGCCAGCATCAGGCAACTGCCCAGGATAATTGGCCAGCGCCAGCAGTGCCAACTGATATTGATCCGGGCCAGGGGATGGGAAGTGCGGCGTGATAAGTTAATCACTTGGCCTGGCTTGAACTGCCGGCCTAGCAGTGCTGCAATGGGGCCAACAGGATCAGTTGGTGAACGTGTGTGGATGGATTGATGCTGATCCAGCACCTGCTTGGCCTGATCTGCAGCGGGGCCGTCCAGAGTCAGTTCCATTGAGTCCTGCCCTGTTTTGCTGGTTGTGGGCTCGCTTGTCTGCACCAGTGCCATATAGTCACCCAGCAAAGCACGGTTGCACGCCAGCACACGGTGCTTGCCGTAACGCAATAGGCAGTCGGTTTCACTGGCCCACAGATAAGCTTGCCCTGCCTGCCAGGGCAACAGCAAGGCGTCTGGCGTAATCCAGTCAGGTTGCAGGCCAGCCGCAGCCAGCTGTTGCTGATAAACAGCCAGCGTATCCCGATGCATGCCAATCACATGCAATTTCTGGCCTTGGGCTTGCCAGGCCAGGTGCAAGTCAGCCACTGGCTCTGCAACTAGCGGTTGCAAAACATAAGGCAGGGCTGCCTGGCGTTGTTGTTGGTTGCGTGTGGGCAGTTTAACCTGGGTTACAACGGCTTGACGACCGGGTAGTGCCACCGCCAGGCGATAGCCTGCACAGGCCCGGGCAGCAGCTTCTAATGTGCCTTCACCACTGCTAATGAGATTGCCAGACTTGACCAGGGCCCAGCTACAGGTAACGGCAGCTGGCTCATTCTGTGATATTGCCAGATGCATCAGGGCGTAGGTTGCCTGGAAGTAGACATTCATGGTGTAGGCCTGTTAAGCAGTGGTGGTGCAGGCATGAACTGACGTGACAGCACCTTGAGTGAGCCATCATCCAGCCGCTTGAAGCGGCTGATCAATTGTTCCGCAGTATTACTGATTTGAGCTTGTGCCTGTAATTCAAAATAGTGACTTCGGGCACTGGTCAGTGCTGTTATGCGTTGTCTGTCTTCGCTTTCCAGGTTGATGCCATACTGGGTCAGGCTATTGATAAAGGCATCCGGGTTGGGCCAGCTTTGAGTGGTCTGTTGCGCCAGTAATACTTCGGCCTGAACTAGGCTGATTTGATCAGATAGTGCTGCTATTAGTTGTGGCTCTGTTGTATTGATATTGATCTGGGTCAGTTCTGGCAGGACGGTGATCAGGGGCAATAGCACTTTAAGCTGGGTTGTGGTCCAGTTGTGGATCAGGTTTAATTCGGAAGTATCGGTCAACGGCTGATTGGAGCTGCGATAAGGGCTTGGGCCCTGCATATAGATGCTGTCTTCCAGTATTTGGCCTTGCTGTGTTTCACCATTATTGTCGACCCAGTCGAGCAATGGCCATGCCAATTCCGGGTCTAATCCCAGTTGTACCAGTAAACTTTGCAGGTATTGCACATGTATCATCTGATCCGGTTGCCCGTACCGCAGGTTATTGAGGTTATAGCGGCCTTGTAAATCGACCAGTCGGCCCATCAATTGCCCCTGTTCCACGGTTGCCACCGGCAATACCTCGGCCCAGCTTTCCTGCAGGTGATCTGTATCACTGTCCTGTTGATCCTGGCGCAGGATCTGGCTAACCCAGAGTTCAACACCGGTCAGATGCGCGCGTATCTGACCCCGATGTAACAGTTGGCTACTCGCCGCTACTGTGACTTGCTGGCGCTGCTGATAGCTGACCGAAGTTACTGCAATAATGGCCAGTATCAGCAATACGGTCACGATAGCCACGCCCCGCTGACCTAATCCCAGGTTTTGGTTCTGCATGGTCACGGCAGACCTCCAGGACCGATAATGACTCGGCGAATGGGACCATAATCCGTGGTAGTCACAATAATCTCTGTGGCTAGGGGAAGGCTATCCTGTGCTGCCCCTGCCGGTGGCCAGTAAGTTAGCCACTGGCCATCGGTTTGCATAAAGCGCCATTGGACCTGACTGACCTGATCCAGCAGCGGGTATTGCCGCCTGCGAGTGGCCTGGGTTATATCTATCTGGGGCCAATAGTGGCGTAATAGTTGCTGGTCGTGGTGGTGGTAACCGGCGCGTTGCAGCAGACTGGCCTGGGGTCGGTTGGGATGATAAGGTCGGCGTACACTTAAGTCCACTGTCCCGGTGTTGCTGGCAGTTGCCTTGAGTGCTGGTTGTGAATCACCGTAGGCGTCACGTATTGGCCGTGCCACGAGTTGACTCAGATCTCGTTCCAGTAATTGCATGGTAGTTTGGATTTGTTGCAGGCGCTGTTGCCGTTGTTGCAGTTGCTGTTGTTGGTTCAACAGTTGTTTGAGGCCGCCGTAGGACAGGGTAGAAAGGATAGCAAATATGGCCAGAGCCAACAGTAACTCAAGCAGAGTGAAGCCACTTTGGTGAGGCTGGGCTAACAGCTTACCGGGGGTCATGTGTACGCCCCACATAGCCTACCAGAACCCCCACGGGTTGGCCTGCATCGGTTCTTAATTGCAGTTCCACCCGCCGTATATTGGGGTTGGTGGTGGTGTCGGTCTGTTGTGTGATCAACCATGCATGTCCCCCTTGCTGCACCTGAATCTGCTGTTTTCCAGTGTTTGGCCAGTTCTTGGCTAGCTGCATTTCAGCTAGGTGATTTTGAGCTGCCCAATGCCCCAGCGTTCGAGCTTGCAGGCTTAAAGTTTGTTCGGCCTGGACGCCAAACTGCTGTAGATAAGCGCTCATGGCAATGGCCACGATAGTCAGGGCCACCAGAATTTCCACCAGAGTGAATCCGGATATAGCCTTATTCATGGAATTCCTGCTCGCTGGTCAACTTGCCATCTGGCTCCCCAGTTACCCGCCAATGGTAATCCCGCAGGCTGAGCCGCAACTGGAAGTCATCCTGTTCGCCCAGGGATGAAAACATGACTGCCGGTTGTTGTGGGTCTACCGGTACAGGTCCTAGCAGATAAATACGACCTTGCTGGGGTAACTGACGCAAGCGCATAGTTGTCTGTTCAGCTACCTGCCAGTTGCGGTTCTGATACACCATAAACTGGTAGCCACGAGGCTGTAACTGCAGGCCGTACAGACGGTTTTCCAGGATGGCCTGCTGACGGGCGTATTGCAGCAATGCCACCAGGCGTTCGGCTTCCTGTTGTAGCTTCCGGCTACTACCAGAGGTAGATGTGGACATGACCAACAAGCTGCTGACAATGCCGATGATCAGCACCACCAGCAGGATTTCCAGCAGGGTAAAGCCAGTTGTACACCTAAAGTTACGAGTTAATAACTGGGGCTTATTGCAAGTCCCAGTTGCCAATATCCTGGGCACTGCCTTGGCCTCCTTGACGCTGGTCGGAACCCTGGCTGGACAGATCAATGGTGCCATGTTCTCCAGGGTTCAGGTAAATATAGGGGTTACCCCAGGGGTCTATCGGTAAACGGTCCAGGTAGGGGCCCTGCCAGTTGGCTGGTTTGGGGTTGCTATCAGGTCTGTTGATTAGAGCCTTTAGCCCTTGAGCTGTGGTGGGATAATCAAAGTTATCCAGCCGATACATTTGCAGGGTGCTTTCCAGGCTGCGAATATCCTGCTTGGCTTTCACTGCCCGGGCCTGGTCAGGCCGGTCAATAATGCGTGGGATGACCAGCGTGGCCAGTATCCCCAGAATAACGACCACAATCATGATTTCAATCAGTGTGAAACCACGGTGCTTAAATAGCATTTGCATGGCAAAAATTCCTCAGGCGATTAAGTGATTCATTTCAAAAATAGGAATCAGGATGGCCATTACAATGGCCAGCACCAAGCCGCCCATCAAGACCATAATCAGTGGTTCCAGCAATGCCAGGGTCAGGCCCAGTTTATGCTGTAATTGCTGCTCCAGCTGATCAGCTGATTTGTCCAGCATGCCATCCAGGTTGCTGCTACTTTCCCCACTGGCCACCAAATGCAGGGCAATGGGTGGCAGTATCGGCCGTTGTTGCAGGGCCTGAAAGACCGATGTCCCTTCTCGAATTTGCTCCCTGGCGGCGTTAAGGTGCTGTTGTAACCAGAGGTTGCCAACCACTTCACGAGCGCCGCCTATGGCCTCCAGAATCGGTACCCCACTGGCTGTCAGCAGAGCCAATGTCTTGCTAAACCTGGCGGCATAAAAAAGTTGCAGGAAGCTACCGATCAGGGGCAATTTTAGCAACCATCGGTGTAGTTGTAACCGTATGCCCGGGTGTTGTAACCCCAGCCGTAGGGTCCCCAACAACAGCAGTAGAACCAGCAATAGGTGTAGCCCTTTCTGCTGGATAAAACCACTGATGTCAATTAACCAGCGTGTTAACAGGGGCAAGCTCTGGTTCATATTGAGAATAACATCAATGACCTGCGGTACCACATAGGTTAACAGCAAGGTAACCACGGCCACCGCCACCAGAAAGATCATGGTGGGATAAATCAGGGCCAGCTGGATGCGCTTATGGGTAGCCTGCTGTTGCTGGGTATAACTGGCCAGTCGCAACAGCACGGATGCCAACTGGCCGCTTTGTTCTCCGGCTCTGATGCTGGCAATATAGTCGTTGCTGAAGCTGTGCGGTTGTTCCGCCAGCGCTTGAGCTAGGCTCAGCCCCTCATTGATCCTTGCCTGCACCAGAGTCATAACGGTTTGGGTCGCGCGTTTGCCAGACTGTGATACCACAGCCGCTAGGGCGTCATCCAGGGGTAGGGCTGCATCCAGCAGAGTAGCTAGTTGCTGGGTAATCTGACACTGTTCGGAAGGGCTCAGGCGCGGGGTTGCCCAACGTCGCCAGCCGGTCCGGTTTGATGGGCGGGCAGTGGTGCTGCTGATCTGGGTAATGGCCAGTGGTGTCAAACCCTGCTGCAACAGCTGTTCACTCACCTGCTGTTCAGTATCGGCTTGCAAGATACCCTGGGTTGAGCCACCACGGCGGTTTAGGGCAGTATAGGAAAAGCTGGCCATCAGTCTACCTCGGTGACCCGTAATACTTCGGTGTAGGTGGTCGTGCCATCAACAACCTTGGCCATGCCATCTTGGCGCAGGCTGCCATGTTGCTGCTGGGCTAGCTGTTCCAGTTCCTGCTGGCTCCCACCGTCATGGATCAGTTGCCGGATCGGATCAGTAATCTCAAACAGTTCGTACAATCCCAGGCGCCCCTGGTAACCGCTCTGGTCACAGGCTGAGCAGCCTGCCGGAGCACAGCCCGCGGTTCCTGTGGCAGCAATTTTACAGGTAGGGCACAGTTGGCGGACCAGGCGTTGCGACAGCACAGCCAGTATTCCAGAAGCCAGTAAATAGGATGCCACGCCCATATCCTGTAGACGGGTTATAGCTCCGGTGGCAGTATTGGTATGCAGGGTGGAAAATACCAGATGGCCGGTCAAACTAGCCTGAATGGCAATTTTGGCGGTTTCCAGGTCACGGATTTCACCCACCATAATCACATCTGGATCTTGGCGTAAAATAGCGCGTAAACCACTGGCAAAGGTCATGCCGGTTTGGGTATTGACTGTTGTTTGGCTGATGCCATCAAGATCATACTCTACTGGTTCCTCAACGGTCATAATGTTACGATCTTGCTGATTGATCTGTTGTAACGCGGCATACAGGGTAGTGGTTTTGCCAGAGCCAGTGGGGCCGGTTACCAAAATAATGCCGTGGGGCCTGGCAATTAGACGTTGCATGGCCTGTTCAATAGTACTTGGGATGCCCAATCTGTGTAGATCCAGGCGCTGTAGTTGGCGATCCAGCAAGCGTAATACCACCCGCTCACCCTGTCCCGATGGGATGATGGCCACGCGGATGTCTACTGGTCGGCCGGCCAACTGAATACTCATGCGCCCATCTTGGGGTAGCCGTCGTTCGGCAATGTCCAGTCTGGCCATGATCTTAATACGCGACACTAGCAGTGGGCCGAGTTCGCGTTTGGGTTCCAGTACCGTTTGCAGTACACCATCCTTGCGCAGGCGGATGCGAACTCGGTTTTCATAGGGCTCTATATGAATGTCAGAGGCCTGTTCACGGATGGCTTCTGCAATCAGGGCATTGATCAGGCGGATAATAGGGGCATCATCCGCCTGATCGACAAGATCCTCAATCTGTGGCAGGGTGGCGGCCAGTTGCAACAGGTCTGTCTGTGTATCCAGAGTGTTGGCGATGGCCACCGATGAGCCGGAATGATGCTGATATTGCAGTTGCAGTTGTGCTTCAAAAGCGGTGTCGTCCAGTAACTGTAAGGTGCAGGGCCCGTGGGCAACCCGCTGAGCTTCCAGCAGCGCGTGCAGGGGTGTTTGGGCTGTCCTGTAGAGCGTTCCCCTAGCCAGCAAAACATGGTGTTGCTTGGCAAAGCTGTAGGGCAGAATCAGGGTGGTCATGGTTATGTCCCGTCAACGGCCAGGGTTTCCGTGGTTTTGGCTGGCGCGATCCTAGGCTGCCAGATAATCTCTAATCTGGGTTTTCGCGCAGCAGTGCTACGGGTCGGATTAACAGATTCTGGCCGGGTTACCGGTTCAAGATGATTTTGGGTTTGCGGTATCACCATGCTGTCGGTAGCCCGGTCACCATTGGGTTGGCTCCCTGATGGCTGTTGGGTTTCAGTTTGCTTACGCTCTATTGGTAACCTGGCGGCCGGTGCTTTTAGCACTGGCCGCTGAATGCGCGGCAGTAGTTCAATGCCAGACGGCTGCAGTAACTGCCGGGTGCGCAGGCTATCGTACTTGCTCTGAGTCGTAGCCTGCATCACTGCTGCATCTCTGACAATGGTAGGTCGGATAAAGACCATCAGGTTACGCTTTACCAAACGTGACTTGCGGTGTTTGAACGCTAGCCCGATAATAGGCAAATCGCCCAATATGGGCACCTTTTCTAGGGTTTCCTGTAAATTGTCATCAATCAGTCCACCCAGAATAATCAAATCCTGATCATTGGCCATCACCTTGGTTTTGATAGACCGTTTATTGGTGACGATATCAGCGGCATTGTTGGATTGGGCATTGATGCTGGAAATTTCCTGTTCGATATCCAGTTGAATGGTCTTGCCCTGATTGATACGGGGGCGGATTTTTAGACTCAGTCCCACATCGCTGCGTTGAATGGTCTGGAACGGGCTGGTGGAACTACCACTGGTGGTGCTACTGTTGTTGTACTGGCCAGTAATAAAGGGTACATTCTGGCCCACCATAATTTCTGCTGCTTCATTATCTAGGGTCATTAGTGAAGGGGTAGAAATAATATTGGTGGTGCCATCAGTGGCCAGGGCATTGAGCAGGGTGGCCAGATTTATTTGCCCGGTGGCAAAACGGCCGATGCTCATGGTCATGCCGTTACCTACCACCAGTGGGTTCTGTTTGAGCTGGATCAGGTTGGGCCCACTGCCACTGAAGCTGGTTATGGCACCGACCTGGTCTGGTTTTGCCAGGGCCCACTGCATGCCCAGTTCAGCCGCTTTCGTTGCGGAAACTTCGGCAATAATAGCCTCTACCAGTACCTGAGCCCGGCGTACATCCAGTTGCCGGATCAGGGTCATCAGGGTAGGCATAGTGCCGGCTGGGGCACTGATCACCAGAGCATTGGATTGGGGTTCGGCCTGTACACTGACGTTTGGGGCCGGCTGGCCGGTTGCCCCCGCCGTTTGACTGGATGCAGCAGCTACATTGCTGATCACGGGAGCGATGGCTTCAGCCTGGGCATATTTCAGGTACACCACCCGAATATCGTCTGAGCCGGCATTGACAGGGATATCCAGTTGCCGGATCAGTTGCATCAAGGTCTGCATTTGTGTATTGGTTGCTTTAATAACCAGGGCATTGCTGTGTGGTTCAGCTTGAATTGTAACCCCCGCAACTGGTCTGGTCGCCAGTGATAGGTCTGACGTGGTGGCACTGACCATGGCTGTGAGAATGGAGGCTAGGCTTTTAGCCTGGGCATATTGCAGGTAAACTACCTGGGTTGTGACTCTATCTGAACCCGCCGGAATATCCAGATGAGCGATCAGTGCCCTGACCCTGGGCCGATCCTGTTTGGAACTGTTAACGATTAGGCTGTTGGTGCGGGCATCAGCCATGACCAGTGAACTGCGTTGGCCACCTTCGCCACCGGCTACCGTCACCAGGCCCAGACTGTTAATGATATTGACCATCTGCTCTGCATTGGCATGCTGCAGTGGGATGACTTCCAGAGCCAGGGCCACCGGCTGATCGATGCGCTGGATAATAGCTTGCATCCGTTGCGCATTGCGGGCGGTGGCAGATAAAATCACCATATTACTGGGGGTATAAGCTGCTAGATGAGCTTCCTTGGGCAGCAGAGGCCGGATGATGGGGATGACTTGTGCAGCAGATACATGGGCCATACTGACCACCCGGGTAACAATGGCATCCTGGGGCTGGCCTGTGCTTGCATCATCATAGGCACCAACCATGCGGCTATTCACCTTGGGCATAATCTTGATGCTGTTGCCGGTAGGGGCTGCTATAAAACTGTGTACATCCAGAACTGCCAGAAAGACCTCATAAATTTCGTGATCAGCTACCGGCGTATTGGAGACTACAGTCACCTGACCCTGTACTCTGGGATCGATGATGAAGTGTTTTCTGGTGAGCAGGGCTACTGTTTCGATCAGGGTGCGAATGTCGACATTATTGAGATTAAGGGTAGCGCCTGCCTTGGTTTGGGGATTAGCCTGCACCAGAGATGCCAGCATCAAGCTCAGTAGAGCCACCTGCAGCCAACTGTTGATCATGGATTGAACTCCATTTTTAATTGCTGTTCCTGGCCATGTCGCTGAATCCCTAAGACGATATGGCTGTCCTGCTGAATATTCTTCATGACACCCATCTGGCTACTCAAGCTGGCGATTTGGGTGCCATTAACACTCAGGATAACATCTCCTGGCTGTAGCCCAACCTGCTTAAACCAGGTTGCATCTGGCCCAGGCTGTACCTGGTAGCCCTGAAACCGGCCCTGGTGCATTACGGGTTGAAGTCGCACGTATTGTTTCAGTTGGCTGGGGTCTTGGATCACCTGGGTCCGTAGTTGCTGGAGATCAGTTGCTTGTTCTGGCACCATGAACTGCTCCAGTTTGGCCCGTGGCAGGGCCACCATCGTTAATGCGCCCTGTTGACTGATTAACACGCAATTGGGCAAAATTTGCTGCAGTTGGCTATTGTAGGTTATGGTATCTCCAGTTTGAAAGACCTGCTCAGCCTGGTCATTGATCGATAAAATAGCGACATTAGTGTTAGCACCAGATGAGGTTAACAGGCCTTTGATAACGATATCAAGCGGTGATGGTGGAATTATTTCAAGGGCTGTTGTAATCGGCTGATGTATCTCAATGCCAAATAGATTAGCGTTGACCAGCTTGTCCGCAAGACTGGAAACCGATAGTTTGTGAGACTGCTGCAACATGATCGCTGGTGGTGGTTTGGGTTCAAATAACCATAATATGTGAATTGACCAACTGATACGGGCCAGCCCCAGGCCTAACGCCAAACAGAGCCCCCATAATATTAAACGGGGTGCTATAGGCTTGGGTCTTTCATAAGGTATCGCACCCATTCCGGTATCCTGTTGCCTGGTGTGCTCCAGATAATGCTGATTAATATCCTACCTTAGGCCATGCCAAGGTAGCCACAACATCATTAATTTTAGCTTAGAATAATATTTTTACAATTTTTATTATTTATCATGTTAATCACTGTATTTTTCCGGGATACGCTGTTTTATTTATGAAGCTATGCCTGACATTGGTCATGCAGGCACAGTGCTGCCTGTATCTGAACCATCAAAATAATTTGAATGAATCAGTGCTAACTGATTGATGTGTCAATAAAAGTGGTATGAGCAAATTGGCTATCTTGATGCAAATAAGCTGATCCGGTTAATCTGATCTCTAGCAATAAATAACCAGTCATGGGAGTCGTAACAGGGTGATCAATCTTGTTAAATACCACTTATCATCAGTTGATTAATTATTTTTAACCCAAAATAACTTAATGCCTGGTAAAGATTAGCATAAAACTGCAAGAACGGGTTGAAGTTTGATCAGGGGGCCTGATTTGACTTCATAAAACTACCATTGCTTCGCAATGGCTCATACTTATCCCACTATAAATGAACCACTGCCTTGCCATGCAAGGGTTGCTAATGGTGTTACGCAATGGTCGCCTGCATCTTGTACCGGCAACAACACCAGAAAACGGGCTCCGCCAAGGGTAGGGGAATGATCCACAGCAATGGTGCCGCCGTGACTGTTGATAATCTGCTCACACAGGTTTAAGCCCAATCCTGTGCCAATGCCTGCTGGTCTGGTGGTAAAAAACTGATCAAAAATCTTGCTCTGTAATGCTTCCGCTACCCCTAGACCGTTATCTGATACCGTCATTAAGGCGTGCTGGTGATTTCTATTTTGCCCTGGTGGATCCCGTGGCCCTGCTTTGCTGGCTGCGCAGCCAAAACATCCATGGTGTTACTGATTAGATTGGTCACCACCTGTCCTATTCGAGTTCGAAAACAGGATACGGGGGGCAGATCACCCAGATTGCTCTTAATGCTGGCCGAACCCCTAACTTGTGTAATCACGATAGATTCGCGGATCACGTCATTCAGGTCCACAGTTTTTGATGGGCAGTATTCAGCCTGCTCCAGAGCTCTGAGCGCATCTGACAGTGCCTTCAGCCGCTCAGCTGCAAGGTGCATGTGGTCATGCATGGTTTCGATCTGGCTTAATTGCTCCCGCAGCCGTTCTGGAACATGGAGTGTTTGCGTTACACCACCGCTCAGCTGTTATAACCCCCAGATTGGCCAGATTTTTCTGTTGTATCAACAACTGGCTGGCGTACTCAAGTTCACGCTGTGCCTGTCGTTCAGCCTGTGTTTTAACCATTGCCTGATGTTCAGCTTCATGTTGCTTTATGCATATAGTGCAGAAAGTATAATTTTTTATACGCAGTCAATAAGACTAACCAAAATATATACCCAGGCACACACAAAAGTTATGATGAGTGTACTAACTTTTAAGTAGATGGGGCTTATTCGGAAAAATACGCCTTTTTTCTTGGACTTAAAATGCGTCCACTAAGAAAAAAACGGTTTAATATCCCAATCTTTTTCTATCTCCTCTATGACTTGAAATTTTATTGTGTATCGCATTCTTTAATTGAGCGTCATTTGCGGTATTGTGAATAGGGTCATTTTTGGGAACTGAAAAATCTCTAAAATCCAATGGCGCTTGCCCAACACTCCATTTTTTATTAAAAATCCAGCCTGACAACGTATCATAATGATTTGAGTATGCCCAAGAATGACTTACAAATACGTGTATTTGCTTTGTCCTCTATAAACTTCCCATCTATGTTTAACTTTCACAACTAAAACATGAAGCTTTTCGTCGTCTCTTGAGCACAAGAGCTTATAATCCCATACCCTAAATTTATAAAACCCTCATTTATCGCCAGTTAGAGGGATAAGGGCTAATTTTGGATTGATTACCAGACTTTCAAAAACAGCCTTGTTTATTCTTGACTATATTTTATCATCAAGCTTTTGAAACTACTTTTCAGTTTTCTTTGAAAATTCAAACGTCCACGTTATATTAGCTATTTTACGTGTCTAAAAACTTCTTCAAAAGGAACACTTTTTTCACCCGATGCTATAAAAGCATCATGAGCTTGTTTGGCTTCTTCATAATCTTCAAGCTTATCCCTCAATAATTACTCTAACTCTTTTTTGATGTAGTAGTTTTTAGACCTTTCCTCAGCCCGTGAAACTTTGTCTAGCATTTTTCCTAGCTCTACGGGAATGTTAACGGAAACGCCTATAGATGTAGTATTTACAATAACACGTTGTTAGAAAATAAACCCACCTTACAGAGGTTGTAACAATTTATGGAAATGTAAATTTTTTTTGCAAAATTTTGCAAAATCTAAAAAGATCTGGGCGGCTGGATCGATTACGACAACAATGACAGAACACCAACAGATACTTCGCTCGATGGTAAGCTGAACTGGTTTGAGAGGAGTCTAGACCAGATCTAATCTGACAATACACCCAAAAAAACTGGTGACGGTCAGATCGGGTCTGAACTACTACATTGGAATGTATTATGCCCACACGACGACACTCTCCCTCCATGCTTAAATTACAGAGCAATTAATTGAATTAATTACAACAATACATCACAAATTATACCGATGATCATTGTATAGTATCTCGGATTGCTGACTTTTTTGTATGAAACTTTTCAGTTTATAATTTATCATTTCAATATCTTTTTTTATAATCAGCACATCGTCATTGTTGCGGCCTTTACCATTATAAATTCGATCTCTTAGGGCATTAAATTCTGTTTTGATTTTAGTATATTTTGTGCCTTCACTGTCGATTCGTCCCCTTAGTCCTTTAAAATCCTCTTCTAGGGTTGTAAAACTCATTTCGAGTGTCATGAATCGTGATCCAATAGCTTCGTAATTCAATCCTCCAATTTCAATTTGAAGATGCTTATACACGTCACTTTCAATTGCGGTGACACGGGAATCCAGTTTAGAGAAATACCACACTACTCCAAACAACTGAAAAGCTATAGCAGAAAAAATGGCCAAAGCAACGCGTAGTGAAAGTGTGCTGTTAGTGATATCTTTATTTTCTTCTGAGTCAGAAATTTTATTTTCCAATGCAATTTTTTTGTAATTTATTTGGTCTCGTTTGATACACGATTAAGCTGCCTATTGATCTCAGAATACCCTCCAGATACCACCTGCAATGTGGGTGATGTGGACTGCCCTAACCTGAATTTGTACTTTGGATGGGCAGGTGAATGATATGATGCTAACCCATCTTTTATCTTAGGCCAATCCGGAGAAAGCTTTCAGTTTGCAGTTGTTTACTATTTTTAACATCGCGAACTATTCACCAGGTCAAATCTTTCCTAACGAATTGAAAGCCAACATACGATAGATAGCATTCCTTGCTAAGCTACAGCAGAGGCCGTTCGGGGGCACAGAGCTGCATGAGATAAACCCATTGCAAACATGCCCATAACGATTTGGCCGGAACGCGGTTGTTAACTGCACAGCAGAGTATTTTACACAGTGTCACAGATACTCCTAACCTGGCTACTTATCTTCGGCTGGATGTTGAGTGATTTATTTATTTGGTGACGGGTATGTTGTGATTCTTGATCAAAATACAGGTTTATCGCAGGCCATGATCTGTAGCATGGCATACTACCCCTAATATTCCTCCACAAAAGACAAGGTTAGCCTGCCACTTGAACCTACCAGTCAGCAGTTTAATGTACCCATAAGTACCCTGTTTCACTAGCAAGTAAAAATGCCTCCGAGTATGACTTGCCATAAGCCAGACGCTAAACTGGATATGGAACAATTCATCAACGACCTTGAACTGCCCCTATCAGTATTCATGGGAACCATCTAAACTATTAGGCTTAGCCGAAAGAGCTATGGGTTATGGTCTACAATGGTTAGTAATTCACTACAAAAAACGCCAAATATCCAAAGGCACACGGGCAGGTCTGCATAGACTTGCAAACCAGAATAAGCTCTTATGAATTAGCAGGTTAAATCATGGTAATTGTGGATGACAGTGGGTGTGCCCGGGAATAGCTGTGGACGCACAGTTATTTCTGCCATAGGTAAGATGGCTATGGTATTAAGGATTGGTATTTGAGGGGTGGATCAATGCCATGGCTGACCCAATGGCTGGTTTCCGTATGACCCGCAACTGCTTTTGTCTTTATGGATCATGCCCGCTTTGTTAAACATACGGACATGGCTGTAGCACTTGAATAATCTGGCCTTGAGCTTGAATGGCTTGTACTTCACTGCCCTGACTTTAATCCTGTTGAGCAACGATAGTCTCAGAAAAGTTCATTTGAACTCGCAGGAGTGGTGATTTTGACACAGTATCTTTGCGGCATATGTGCCATGACAAATTATCATCGCCAATATGCCATGCCTAAATTGGCCCTGCTCCAGTTATTGTTGAATGGCGGCTGGTAAATCCATAGAGGGGACGATACGTTACTTGATGACTGTATACTCGGAGGTTTCAGGGGTGGTGACCATATTGGCTCTAACTGGATTAAGATCCATATAAGCCATACAGGACAAAAGGGCTTGTTCTGTCTTTAAACACTGGGATTTATAGCATAATTCCCAAAAGTAATCTGTGCAGGCATCCTCTTTATTGGTCATTCTGGCAATGGTTTCGTTGAGGCATTTCATGAACCATCCAAGGTTACTAGGGTGTCGAAGGCATACTTACATGGTATCCTTGACGGTGTTCAGTTGGGCCAGAGAGGTGTATCTGTATCACCAATTGGCCTTGAAAGATCTGGTGATGGCATAGGTGCGAATTCAATGGCAGAGATAGAGCTTAATATGTGTATATGTTCTTCAATCCAGCCACAGCAGTGTTCGTAGTCATGGCTGCTTTGATTATCATAACCACATAAAGAAGAGCGCCGCACACAGCATGAAGTGATATGGTGGTAAGGGGTTTCCTCAATACAGACAAGGTATTTTATGGCTCTGGTCATCGCTAATTCCTTTTGGCGTTGATTTGCTTTTAGGTATTATAGCTGATGATAAAAAAGTAGATGCCTGTCCCACTTGAAAACACTGGAGGCTATTTTTTTATGGAGCACAAAAACGGAATGTGCTAAAAACAATGAAGGCGGCCCTCACCAGTCCGCCTTTCGGTATGGGTGAGGATGTTTGCCTCGCCCCGGCACATTTATAGGTGCCTTTTCCGTTCTTCTCCTTCACATCAGGTGTACATGTTTTTCCCACATTTATATTTTATCAGCCGATCATGTTCTATTAGGGCGTATAGCGGAGCCAATCGGTCACCTTATTCTGTTTTTTTGCATTACGTGATTGTATTTCCCTCGTCGTGTCTCTTATGTATACGTTTAACGATTGTGTGGTAGGGTAGCGTTCATGGGCATTGGGTTTAAAATGCACCACTTCCCCGTGGCGGTGAATGCGCACGGTATCTGGGATGGTTATCTTGGGAAATGCTCCCGGTAACCCCACCGGAATTCCATATTTGAAGGTAATCTCCGCATTAAGGCCATAATTTCCTGAAGCTACAGATTGTTCGCTCCAAGTAAATATACCTGCCCTCAATGCTCCTTCTATTAAATGACTCAGGTCTTCAGCCGCACTACCCAGCACCGATGGGTAAACAGGCTGAACCGGTGGGCCAATCCATGCTTGTTTAAACTTCGCAAATTTTACAAAGCGGCCTACCTCTCTCCTAATGACATCTGCAGTACGCTCCCGTGCTGCGATGTACTGAAAAACAGGTGGGATGTCAGCATCAGTTAAAGTTAGTAAACAATCGATGAACAGTTCAAAACGCCTGTCGCTATCCAATATTTTTCTTATATCATCTGCGGACTTTACACCTGTAATATTCAATCGCTGGATTATGTAATTATCCAAAAGTGCATTTCGAGATCCAACAGCCATCAAATCACTGATGGCAGCCATGACGACTTTCGCCCTGGCTGCGCTATCATTACACTCACGCGCATTGCTTACCGGAATCATTGACATACATAACAACAGTGCCAACACAGCTTTCCTGATACCTATGAATTGCACTTTATTTTCTCCTCAGTAATCTTGTTTGTTTACCATCTTAGACTGCCTGAGATTGGATATCAAATTAGATTACCAACAATAAAACAGTCTAAAAGACATAAATACCCCTGTTAAGCATACTTTGTGTTAATTGAGGTAATTTGATGTAAGCAAGAAATAAATATTCAAAAGAGTTAGATTTTGATAAGTGATAACGACGACAGGCACCGACTACAATAAAAACGCCAGATTCTGTAAAAACAACAAAGATTTCCTCTGTTATTTTTTACAGAAGCTGGCCGATAACCGTAAAATTATTCCATCCCACTGTTATTTGCGTATTTTTTTGGCAGGTAAAGTTCCCAGCTTATGCTGATGTTTTGGTTTGGCAACAAAAGTGCAGGTAAAGGTGTTAGCTGATATTGGCGGTTAACCTGGATTCTATATAGTCTCTCAAGGGTGGATGGCACCACGTTTGTCGTAACGTACTATCCACCCTGTCCAATCTACTGGGTTAAGTATGCCGCTTTGTATATCGACATTGATGCTGCTAAGAAAGGGCGCATGGGCTTGATTTCGCCATTGAATTTAAGCAGTTGACTATGCTCTGGTTTTTGGTGAATGGCAAATGGTAAAGCCAGAGTGGCAACGAGTAAGTTGCTTACTGCCAGGATTGTGTGCTTGAGATGCCTGAAAACGTAAATGAAAGACGTGGCAATTAAGGTCTTCACATTTATTTCTTGAATCCTTGATTGGTGGCCCCATATAGAATTCACCTTGGCGCTTTGCGGCGTCGTTGGAACAGCAACGGAGACTCTGATGAACAAGCAAACACAATCGACTAAGGACACAGCTGAGTTGGCACAGGATGCTACAGCAACAGAAACAACTGCAACTGCTGCTGACGAAGCTGTTGTGACTGATACGGAAACAACTGAGGTTTCCGTAAGTACCCTACAGGCAGAAATAAAAGAAGTTCGAGAACATTTACAGACAGCCCAAGACGAAACCGTGCGTGCTCAGGCTGAAGTAATCAACATTCGCCGCCGAGCTGAACAAAATGTCGCTAAAGCCCACAAGTTTGGTCAAGAGAAACTGGTTAACGAACTGTTGCCAGTACTGGATAACTTGGGTCGTGCCATCAGCGCCTGCGATAACAATAATGCTACTGTTGAAGCAATGCGTGAAGGGGTGGAAATGACCCAGAAAATGCTGGTGGATAACCTGGCCAAATTTAACGTAGCAGAAATTGATCCACTGGGACAACCGTTTGACCCAAACATGCATGAAGCTATCACCATGATCGCTAACCCGAATATGGAGCCAAATACTGTGGTCGAAGTGATGCATAAAGGCTATAGCCTTAACGGTAGATTAGTGCGTCCGGCCATGGTCATTGTTTCCAAGTCATAGTTTTTTATTGAGACTGCTTGAATCTCAGTCAGACAACCCCACATAAAGCTTTAAGAAACAGGCACTATGCTTACATAACAAAGTCCGCAGGGCCATAAAACTGCCCAGCTGGACGCAGTATTAATTTGGCTCGCAAAAGCAGCTAACATATAGTTTGGAGTTAATCATGGGTAAAATTATTGGTATCGATCTAGGCACCACCAATTCGTGTGTATCGGTAATGGACGCTGGCAACCCTAAGGTAATTGAGAATGCCGAAGGCGACCGCACTACACCGTCAATTATAGCATTTACTGAAGACGGTGAGATCTTGGTGGGTCAGTCTGCTAAGCGACAGGCAGTCACTAATCCCCAAAACACCTTGTTTGCTATCAAGCGTTTAATTGGTCGCAAATTCAAAGACGATGTAGTACAAAAAGACATTACTATGGTGCCGTATAAAATCGAAGCAGCCGATAATGGTGATGCCTGGGTTAATGTCAACGGAGACAGTAAGGCACCACCGCAGATTTCTGCTGAAATACTCAAGAAGATGAAGAAAACTGCAGAAGACTATTTGGGTGATACCGTCAATGCAGCGGTAATTACTGTGCCAGCTTATTTTAATGATTCACAACGTCAGGCTACCAAGGATGCTGGCCGTATCGCCGGGCTTGATGTTAAACGCATCATCAATGAGCCCACTGCAGCTGCCTTGGCCTATGGTATGGATAAAAAACGGGGTGATGCAACCATCGCCGTTTATGACTTGGGTGGTGGCACATTTGATATTTCCATTATTGAAATTGCTGATGTGGATGGCGAACATCAGTTTGAAGTTCTCGCTACTAACGGCGATACCTTTCTTGGCGGTGAAGATTTTGATTTACGCCTGATTGAACTCCTGGTAACGGAGTTCAAGAAGGATTCTGGCATCGACCTAAAAAATGACCCGCTGGCTCTGCAACGGCTTAAGGAAGCGGCTGAAAAAGCCAAGGTTGAACTATCCAGTTCTGTTCAAACCGATGTTAACTTGCCTTACATTACCGCTGACGCCAGTGGTCCTAAACACCTCAATGTTAAAGTAACACGGGCTAAGCTGGAATCTCTGGTGGATGACCTGATTGCAGGTACGCTCAAGCCCTGTGCCCAGGCACTGGCTGATGCAGATCTAGAAACTAGTGATATTGATGAAATCATTCTGGTGGGTGGTCAAAGCCGCATGCCACTGGTACAAGCCAAGGTATCCGAGTTCTTTGGTAAAGATCCGCGTAAGGACGTTAATCCCGATGAAGCGGTTGCCGTTGGCGCTTCCATACAGGCTGCGGTATTGGCAGGTGATGTAAAGGATGTCCTGTTGCTGGATGTAACTCCACTGACACTGGGCATTGAAACCATGGGTGGCGTCATGACTGCCTTGATTGAAAAAAACACTACTATCCCGACTAAAAAATCGCAGGTGTTTTCTACTGCTGATGATAATCAGACTGCGGTAACCATTCATGTGTGCCAGGGCGAGCGCAAGCAGGTGAGCCAGAACAAATCTCTGGGCCGATTTGATTTGGCTGATATACCACCATCCCCTCGAGGTATGCCGCAGATTGAGGTCAGCTTTGATATCGACTCTAACGGCATCCTCAATGTATCAGCCAAGGATAAAGCAACCGGAAAAGAGCAATCTATCGTCATCAAAGCTTCCTCCGGATTATCGGATGAAGAAATTGATAGTATGGTACGCGATGCTGAGGCCAATGCTGCTGAAGACCAGAAGTTTGAGGAGTTAGTGCAAGTACGCAACACTGGTGATGCCATGGTACATTCCAGCAAGAAAATGTTACAGGAAGCAGGTGATAAAGCATCTGATACTGAGAAAGCTGCGGTTGAAGCGGCCATCAGTGCTCTGGAAGATGTGTTGAAAAAAGATGATAAAGCAGATATTGAAGCTAAGACAGCTGCACTGACTGAAGCCTCTAACGGCATTGCTCAAAAGATGTATGCTGAACAAAAAGACCAGGGTCAGGATGACAGCAGCGCTGATAATAGAAAAAATCAGGGTGGTGATGATGCAGTGGATGCCGAGTTTGAGGAAGTAAAAGACAAGGACAAGGACAAGAAATAAGCTGGTATATGTACTAAGTTGTAACGCGGGTTTATTTCCGCGTTCCTATTTGCGGTGAATACTGGAAGGGACATGTCAAAACGCGATTATTATGAAGTGCTGAGCGTTGACCGCGATACCTCAGAAAAGGAAATCAAGAAAGCCTACCGCCGGATGGCGATGAAATATCATCCGGATCGTAACCCAGAAGATAAAGTGGCGGAAGAAAGTTTCAAGGAAGTTAATGAAGCCTATGAGATATTATCCGATAACCAGAAAAGAGCGGCTTACGATCAGTATGGTCATGCAGGCGTCGATCCCAACAATGCTGGACCGGGTTCGAGTGGTTTTAGTGGCGCTGGATTCGGTGATGTTTTTGGCGATATGTTTGGTGATATCTTTGGTGGCAATTCTGCGGGAGGTAGTCGCAGCAACGCTCAACGTGGTTCTGATTTGCGTTACACTATGGAACTCGACCTTGAAGAGGCTGTACGTGGCATACAGAAAGAAATCCGTATTCCCATCCAGGTTAGCTGTAATACGTGTGGTGGTAATGGTGCTAAACCGGGGACTCAATTAAAAAACTGTGCAACTTGTAATGGGGTTGGCCAGATACGCATGCAACAAGGCTTCTTTTCTGTACAACAGACTTGCCCTCAATGTCGCGGTAAAGGTCAGACGATCAGTCATCCCTGTGGTAAATGTCATGGCAACGGCAGGGTTAAGCAACATAAGACTCTGTCAGTCAAAATTCCGGCTGGCGTAGACATTGGTGATCGAATTCGCCTCAGTGGCGAGGGGGAGTCTGGTCCGCACGGTGGTGCAACCGGTGATTTATATGTGGAAGTATCAGTGCGTGATCATCGGATATTTAATCGTGATGGCAAGCATTTATACTGTGAAGTGCCCATAAGCTTTACTGACGCTGCCTTGGGTGGAGAAATTGAAGTGCCAACTCTGGATGGTCGGGTTAATCTGAAAATACCCGAAGGCGCACAAAGTGGTAAGGTATTCCGTCTTCGCGGCAGAGGTGTTTCGCAGGTTCGTGGTGGTGGTGCAGGTGATTTATTGTGTCGGATAGCAGTTGAAACACCGGTGCATTTGAGTAAACAGCAAAAGGATTTATTGCGTGATCTACAGGCTTCCATGGAAGCCACCAAGCATAATCATTCTCCTAAAAAAACGTCATGGTTTGAAGGGGTCAAGAGCTTCTTTGAATAGCAGATATGGGGTTTCAGTCAAAATCCAGTAAAACTGGACACACCCTTTATCCAGCTCAATTGGCATTTATGGCACTATATTGATACTTAGCCAAGGTAACGAAAACTCAATATGCTGTCTGATTCTACACTTAAAATGACTGTTTATAGTTTAGTGAGGTTGTTAATATAAGATGACTAGAATCGCAATAATTGGCGCCGCCGGACGAATGGGTAAGCTGTTGATTGAAGCTGTCAGACAATCGCCTGATGTTACCCTTGGTGCCATAATTGTCTCTCCAGGCAGCAGTTTAATTGGAGTAGATGCGGGGGAACTGGCGGGTTGTGGCAAGCTCGGAGTAAAAGCTAGCCCTTCGTTGCAAAAGGTCGCTAATAGCTTTGATGTGCTAATTGACTTTACCAACCCACAGCTGACCTTGCAAAACCTGGCTGCATGCGCTCAATTGAACAAAGCAATGGTGATTGGAACCACAGGCCTCGATGAAGCACAAAAGCATACCCTAATCCACTATACCCGATCCATGCGAGTAGTTTTTGCCCCTAATATGAGCGTTGGTATCAACCTGATACTGGCGATTTTACCTCGGATCACGAGCATGCTGCAGGATGATTACGATGTGGAAATTATTGAGACCCACCATCGCCATAAAATTGATGCGCCCTCTGGCACAGCACTTCGCCTTGGCGAGGTAGTAGCTGAAACGCTGGGACGTAATTTACAAACCTGTGCTGTATATGGTCGTGAAGGTATTACTGGTGCTCGAACTGATAGTGAGATTGGCTTTACAACTGTGCGTGCCGGTGATGTAGTGGGAGAGCATACTGTCTTATTTGGCACAGACGGTGAACGTTTTGAAATTACACATAAGGCAAGTAGTCGTATGGCCTTTGCCAAAGGGGCTGTGCGGGCAGCCAGCTGGTTGCCGCAACAATCGGCTGGACTTTTTGATATGCAGGACGTACTAAACCTTAATCCTTGACAGCTCAGGTTAACCGGGGTTTTCAGTGCAGTAAATTGCCATCTGGACAGGCAGATACCTTCTTGCTAAAATCAAGTAACTATTATATAAACAAGCATGACAAAACAATAAAGTATCGTCATGTGATTAAGCGAGATATGATTAATCATATCTCGCTTTTTTACAACTGATGGTGTCAGATTTTTCACCAGCCCTGCGTTGGCCCATCATAATGACAATCATTTAAGGAATATGCCTTGACTACCCCCGCACTATTGGTCCTGGAAAATGGCAGTCTATTCAAGGGAATAGCCATTGGTGCATTGGGTCAGGCTTGTGGTGAAGTGGTATTTAATACCTCTATGACAGGTTATCAGGAAATTCTGACAGATCCTTCCTACGCACGCCAAATCGTTACATTAACTCACCCGCACATCGGTAATACAGGCGTTAATCAAGAAGATGCTGAATCTACCTCAATTTGGGCTGCCGGGCTCGTAATTCGTGAAGCTGCCCTGTTGGCCAGCAGTTGGCGTAATCAGCAACCTCTAGGTGAGTACCTTAAAGCGAATAATACAGTTGGCATTGCCAATATTGATACGCGTCGATTAACTCGTATCCTGCGTCAAAAAGGGGCACAAAATGGCTGCATTTTAGCAGGCGATAATATTAGTTTTGCTCAGGCACTGTCAGCTGCTAAACGTTTGCCCGGTTTGAAGGGAGTGGATCTTGCTAAGCAAGTATGCACTGCTAAGCCATATCAATGGCAACAATCAGTCTGGCGACATGGAATTGGCTACAGCCGTCCAACACTGCAGAAGCCTTTTAAGGTCGTAGTTTATGATTTTGGTGTGAAGCACAACATCCTGCGGATGTTGGTAGAACGTAACTGTCAGCTCACTGTAGTGCCAGCTGAGACTCCAGCAAGTGAAGTGTTATTGCCTGACACTGACGGGGTATTTTTGTCGAATGGCCCCGGCGATCCAGAGCCTTGCACGTATGCCATTGAAGCCATTCAAACCATACTGGCTAAAGAGTTACCAGTATTTGGCATTTGCCTGGGCCACCAACTGCTAGCTTTGGCGAGTGGCGCACAGACAGAAAAAATGAAATTTGGGCATCACGGTGCTAACCATCCGGTACAGAATTTGGCCACTGCTGCAGTGATGATTACCAGCCAAAATCACAGTTTCACTGTTGTAGAGGCTAGTCTGCCCCAGCACCTGCGGGCAACTCATCGATCTTTGTTTGATGGTTCTCTTCAAGGTATTGAACGAATTGATAAGCCGGCTTTTAGCTTTCAGGGACATCCAGAGGCTAGTCCTGGCCCGCGTGATGTAGCACCTCTGTTTGACCGTTTCATTACTAATATGTGCATCTATCGCAAGTGATGTTTGAATATGTTGCTATCCTTGTAATACAAACTCGTTATTGGGCTATGGTTGTTAAGGAACCATCATAAAGTGTCGCAAGCTTTGCTAAGATTGGGCAAAATACAGTGTAATACTCCCTTCAATGTGAAGTTTTAGCTACACTTAGAGAACAGGTTCAACTACAGTTTAGCGATGGGCAATGAAAATTTCAGGATCATGTTCAATGTCATCTTGGTGCGTATCACCATGTTACAGACATGCTCTAAATTATAGATAATAGTTAATCATTCGGATACTGGATATGCCCAAGCGCAGTGACCTAGAAAGTATTTTGATCCTCGGAGCTGGTCCCATCGTTATTGGCCAGGCTTGTGAATTTGACTATTCCGGTGCTCAGGCCTGTAAGGCATTGCGGGAAGAAGGCTATCGAGTGATTCTGGTCAACTCCAATCCAGCCACTATTATGACCGATCCAGCTATGGCTGATGCAACCTATATTGAGCCTATTTGTTGGCAGACGGTTGAGAAGATCATTGCTCAGGAACGTCCCGGCGCCATATTATCCACTATGGGTGGTCAGACAGCACTTAACTGCGCCCTTGATCTAAATCGTCATGGTGTGCTTGCAAAATACAACGTCGAAATGATTGGTGCAGATGCTGATACCATCGACAAAGCTGAAGATCGAGAGCAGTTTGATCAAGCGATGACCAATATCGGACTCAAGTGCCCACGGGCGGGAATTGCTCACAACCTTGACGAAGCCTTTGATGTATTGCAGCGTATTGGATTTCCGTGCATCATCCGGCCATCCTTTACTATGGGTGGATCCGGTGGAGGCATTGCCTATAACCGCGAAGAATTTGAGGGGATTTGTAATCGAGGCCTGGACTTATCACCCACCAATGAGCTACTGATTGATGAATCACTGATCGGCTGGAAAGAGTTTGAAATGGAAGTCGTCCGCGATAAAAATGACAACTGCATTATTGTTTGCGCCATTGAAAACTTTGATGCCATGGGCGTCCATACGGGTGATTCAATTACTGTAGCACCCGCCCAAACGCTCACTGACAAAGAATACCAGATCATGAGAGATGCCTCCTTGGCAGTATTGCGGGAAATTGGCGTTGAAACAGGAGGCTCTAATGTACAGTTCGGGCTGAATCCGGTTGATGGCCGTATGGTAGTGATTGAAATGAATCCACGTGTATCGCGTTCATCGGCTCTGGCGTCTAAAGCAACCGGTTTTCCAATTGCCAAGGTAGCAGCCAAACTCGCCGTTGGTTACACACTTGATGAACTACGCAATGATATTACAGGTGGTCAAACCCCAGCATCATTTGAACCATCCATTGACTACGTGGTTACTAAGGTACCTCGATTTACTTTTGAAAAATTTAGCCAGGCGGATGATCGATTAACAACTCAAATGAAGTCAGTGGGTGAGGTGATGGCGATTGGCCGTACTTTCCAGGAATCTATGCAAAAGGCTTTGCGAGGGCTGGAAACTGGAGTGCATGGGTTTGATCCTCGCCTAGATGTGGCTGATGAAGATGCACGCAGCACTTTGGCAAGCAAGCTTAAGACGCCACGGGCTGAGCGATTTCACTATGTCGCAGACGCCTTTCGGTGTGATATGTCAGTAGCAGAGGTTTCCCGTCTAAGTGGTATTGATCCCTGGTTTTTGGCACAAATCGAGGATTTGATAGCAGACGAAACTGTTTTGTCTAACTTAGGCCTGGCTGATTTGAACTATTCTACTGTACAACGTTTTAAGCGCAAAGGTTTTTCAGATATCCGTATGGCTCAGTTGTTGGGTTTAACAGAAAAAGGCTTTCGTCAACATCGTCAGAAGCTGGGAGTCCGCCCGGTTTATAAGAGAGTTGATACCTGTGCTGCTGAATTTGCTACTGGTACGGCATATCTATACTCTACCTATGAAGAAGAATGTGAGTCACAGCCTACCAATCGTGAAAAAATTATGATCCTTGGCGGTGGTCCCAACCGTATCGGCCAAGGTATTGAATTTGATTATTGTTGTGTACACGCAGCCTTGTCCATTCGTGATGTAGGTTACGAAACCATTATGGTTAACTGTAATCCGGAGACAGTATCCACCGATTATGATATATCTGACCGGCTTTATTTCGAGCCTGTTACTCTTGAGGACGTGCTGGAAATTGTGCATTTGGAACAACCCAAGGGAGTTATTGTGCAATATGGTGGTCAAACTCCCTTAAAGCTGGCAGAGGGGCTAGAGAATGCTGGAGTACCCATTCTGGGAACTAGCCCAGAAGCCATTGACAGGGCAGAGGATCGCGAGCGTTTCCAGCAGATGATACAGCGACTTAATTTGTTACAGCCTGAAAATGGTATTGTTCGCAGTCAGGAAGAAGCGATCCAAGTTGCCAATACCATCGGTTATCCGCTGGTTGTGCGCCCATCCTATGTTCTGGGGGGGCGCGCCATGGAGATTGTTTACCAAGAAGCTGATCTCAAATACTATATGCAAGATGCAGTACAAGTTTCAAACCAAGCTCCAGTATTGCTGGATCGTTTCCTAAATCAAGCAGTGGAAGTCGATATTGATGCGGTTTGTGATGGCCAACAAGTAGTGATTGGGGCGATTATGCAGCATATTGAACAAGCTGGCATTCATTCTGGTGACTCAGCCTGCACGCTGCCACCTTATAATCTACCTGCTGGCGTACAGGATGCAATGCGGGATCAGGTTCGACGCATGGCCTTGGAAATCGGTGTGATTGGCTTGCTGAATGTTCAGTTGGCTTGGCAAGATGACAATATTTATGTGATCGAAGTCAATCCACGAGCTTCCCGTACTGTGCCATTTGTCTCCAAGTGCATCGGTATTTCACTGGCAAATATTGCTGCCCGGGTGATGGTAGGCCAAACACTGGAAGAGCTGGGCTATACAGAGGAAATTGTGCCTACATTTACCAGCGTTAAGGAAGCCGTATTCCCATTTAATAAGTTCCCAGAGGTAGACCCTATACTCAGTCCAGAGATGAAATCTACCGGAGAAGTAATGGGCGTTGGAGAATGTTTCGGTGAAGCCTTTGCTAAGGCGCATATAGCTACTGGTGAGCAATTGCCTGACAGTGGCTTATGTTTTGTTTCTGTGCGTGACATTGATAAGCCAGCTACAGTTGAGCTGGCGAGTGAGTTAATCGAGCTGGGGTTTGAATTAGTGGCTACAAGTGGTACTCAGCAAGCTATAGTTGAGGCTGGATTATCATGCCAACGGGTCAACAAGGTGAAAGAAGGTCGACCTAATATCGTTGATACAATCAAGAATGATGAGATAAATTTAGTGATCAATACCACCGAAGGGCGTCAGGCTATCAGAGATTCAGCACTGATTCGGCGCTCGGCATTGCAGCATAAGATCAGCTACTGCACTACCTTGACTGGAGCTAATGCAGTGGTCGCAGCACTACAATTTGGTGAAGAACAACAGGTACGCCGTTTACAGGATTTACATAACAGACTACTGGGATAGATCGCTTGGTGGTTGCATGGAATCATGCAACACATGGCCCTACTAATACCATAACTGGGCGATTCAGCTAGAGAGGAAACAAAATGACTAAAAAAGTACCCATGACTGCTCGTGGTGAACAACTGTTGCGCAGAGAGTTACAGGTGTTAAAAACGGTCACCCGTCCAAACATTATTGCCGCCATTGCTGAAGCTCGGGAGCATGGTGACTTGAAAGAAAATGCTGAATACCATGCTGCCCGTGAGCAGCAAGCTTTCTGTGAAGATCGGATTAATTATATCGAAGGTAGATTATCAATGGCCCAGGTCATTGATATAAAAGGAATTTCACACACAGGTAAAGTTATTTTTGGTAGCACCATAACGATCATCAACCTACAAACGGATGTCCAGATCAGTTACCAAATTGTTGGAGAAGATGAAGCAGATATAAAGGTTGGCCTTATCTCAGTCACTTCGCCTATTGGCAGGACCATGATCGGTAAACAGGAGGGGGATGAAGTTGAAGTACAAACCCCAGGTGGCATATTGCAATATGAAATTGTCCAGGTGCAACACTTGAGCTGATGCTACGGGGTTAGTAAGGCAGATTTGATTTTTTAGCATCAGCACAGGCGTTATGGCGGTAGACTAGCGCAATATTGCCAATGCTCTGAATCAGATTTGCAGATGTTCTTTTACAGATAACAGCAATCAGGTGGCGTTTAACCTGTCGATCAGCAACAGCCAGTTTCACTTTAATTAGTTCATGGTCGCCAAGGGCACGGTTAATTTCCCCTATGACATTATTGGACAGTCCCTTGTTCGCGACAGTCACTACTGGATTTAGGTTGTGTCCAAGACTGCGCAAGCGTTTTTTTTGTGATTTATTGAGTAACATTTGTAAAATACTTACAATGGATTATCGTGCAATCATTATGACTTAATTGTCGTAAAAATTGCAGCAAATACTGTGTTTTATTTACCTTTATGTTGTTGTTTTAAGTAATCAGCATGACTTAAACTCCTCAGGGAGTTAGAATTGTCTGTTGATCAGGTAGTAAGTGTGGGGTTTTTGTGGCACGATCCAAGTCCAGTAACCGGTGGTTGCAGGAGCATTTTGACGATGTCTATGTGCAGTGGGCACAAAAAGAAGGCTACCGTTCGCGCGCCAGCCACAAGCTGCTTGAAATTCAGCAACAAGAACACTTGATCAGGCCGGGAATGACGGTCATTGACTTAGGTGCAGCGCCAGGAAGTTGGAGCCAAGTAGCTATCAAACTGGTGGGCTCCAGGGGACGCGTAGTTGCTTCGGATATCCTGGCCATGGATGCCATCACAGGTGTGGATTTTATCCAGGGTGATTTTACTGAATCCAGGGTACTTAATGAAATACTCGTGTTATTGGGAAATAGTAAGGCAGACCTTGTAATTTCAGATATGGCCCCAAATATGAGTGGTAATAAAGTTATTGATCAGCCGCGTTCAATGTATTTGGCCGAACTGGCACTGGACCTAGCACAGCATGTGCTGAAGCTACAGGGAAATTTGCTGATCAAAGTATTCCAGGGTGAAGGGTTTGATGAACTGAGGCGTAATCTGCGTCAGAACTTTGTCCGAGTGCAAACTCGTAAGCCAAGCGCATCTCGCAGTCGTTCCCGTGAGGTATATCAGTTAGCCACTGGCTTTAAAAGATAAATTGCCTGGCTATGCGCCGGATCAAGTATGGGAGCATTGAGACTTGAATAATATGGCAAAAAACTTGGCCGTCTGGTTAATTATCGCAGCGGTGTTACTAACGGTATTCAATAACTTCAATACCGATTCCAACAAAAATCGTATCAGCTACTCTGAATTCGTCAAGGAAGTGCAAAATGACCGCGTTACCAGTGTTGTCGTTGACGGCTATACCATAACAGGTAAAAGTGGTGACGGCACGCCCTTTGAGACTATTCGTCCAGCACTGTCTGATCCCAAGTTAGTCGACGACCTTCTGCAGCATGATGTTAACATCATGGGTAAAATGCCAGAACAGCAAAGTATCTGGACTCAACTACTGGTGGCTAGTTTCCCAATTTTGGTGATCATCGCTGTATTTATGTTTTTTATGCGACAGATGCAAGGTGGTGCTGGTGGACGTGGTGGACCCATGTCATTTGGCAAAAGTAAAGCACGTCTGATGAGCGAAGATCAAATTAAAACAACCTTTGCCGATGTGGCTGGAGTTGAAGAAGCAAAGGAAGATGTTCAGGAATTGGTTGAGTTTTTGCGTGATCCGGGTAAATTTCAACGTCTCGGTGGCCATATCCCGCGTGGCGTATTGATGGCAGGTGCACCTGGTACGGGCAAAACCTTGCTGGCCAAAGCCATTGCTGGTGAAGCTAAAGTGCCATTTTTCAGTATTTCTGGCTCTGATTTTGTAGAAATGTTTGTTGGTGTTGGTGCTTCCCGGGTGCGTGATATGTTTGAGCAGGCCAAGAAGCAGTCCCCCTGCATCATTTTTATTGATGAAATTGATGCAGTGGGTAGGCATCGTGGTGCAGGTATGGGTGGTGGTAACGATGAGCGCGAACAGACCCTGAACCAGCTATTGGTAGAGATGGACGGGTTTGAGGGTAACGAAGGTGTCATTGTTATTGCTGCAACCAACCGGCCTGATGTGCTTGATACTGCTTTATTGCGGCCTGGTCGCTTTGACCGTCAAGTGAATGTGCCTTTACCTGACATTCGTGGTCGAGAACAAATCCTCAAGGTTCATCTGCGCAAGGTTCCGCTGGCTGATGGTGTACAGCCGCAATTGATTGCACGTGGAACTCCCGGATTTTCCGGTGCTGACTTAGCCAACCTAGTTAATGAGGCAGCGCTATTTACTGCGCGACAAGATAAACGTACTGTTGATATGGAGCAACTGGAAAAAGCCAAGGACAAAATCATGATGGGTGCTGAACGCAAATCCATGGTGATGAGCCATAAGGAACGGCTCAATACCGCCTATCATGAAGCTGGACATGCTATTGTTGGCCGCTTAGTGCCAGACCATGATCCGGTTTATAAAGTGACCATTATCCCTCGTGGGCGTGCTCTTGGGGTCACCATGTTCTTGCCTGAAGAAGACCGCTATAGCCACAGCAAACAGGCCATACTAAGCCAAATTTGTAGCCTCTACGGTGGTCGTATTGCCGAAGAGATGACTCTAGGCAAGGAAGGCGTTACTACTGGAGCATCCAATGATATTCAGCGTGCAACTCACTTAGCGCGTAATATGGTCACTAAATGGGGGCTTTCTGAAAGTCTGGGTCCCTTACTATACGACGATGAGGACAGTGATCCATTTACCCAGATGCAAGGTAACTCCAGTCGTGGGTTCTCAGATGCAACGTCCAAGGCTATTGATGCTGAGGTAAGGGACATTGTTGATGAATGCTATAAACGGGCTAAAACGATCCTGGAAGAAAATCGTGATATCCTGGAAGCCATGACCGAGGCCTTGATTAAATACGAAACTATTGACTCAGACCAGCTCGAACAACTGCTGAATCGTAAGCCAGTTAGCCCGCCAAAAGATTGGGTTGATGACGATCAGTCAGATTCCATAGATCCAGGTAGTGGTACGGTCGTAGAAGCTGATGCAAATGCATCTCAGTCATTCGGTGATTCAATAGATTCGATCCCAGGCGAAGCTCAAAAAACCTGATAGCGATTTTGCTAACTCGCCAGAAGTGGTTAGCTCTGTTTGCCAGTGATGCCTGTTTTGCGACAGTTGGGTTTACCAGCAGAATGCTTTAATAATGATGCTACACCATCGTATACTGGATTTTTCCAGAGAATAATAGCGTATCAAACTTAAATTAAGTTATTAGTCAAATGATACATACAATTCGCTGTGGTAGCCGCATCCTTGATTTGAGCCGACCACACATTATGGGTGTGCTAAATGTAACATCCGATTCATTTTCTGATGGTGGTAATTTCTATCAGCAACAGCAACTCAATATTGACCATGCCCTCAGACACGCTGAGACTATGTTGCGTGAGGGTGCCAGCATTATTGATGTTGGTGGTGAGTCAACCCGTCCTGGTGCTGCGCCAGTAAATTGCCAACAGGAACTGGAACGGGTTTTACCGATGGTAACAGCCATTAACCAACGACTGGATGTCATCATTTCTGTGGATACTAGCACACCTGAAGTGATGCAGGCTGCAGCTGACGCTGGGGCGGGCATGATCAATGATGTGCGTTCACTGGCGCGTGTTGGTGCACTGCATGTGGCTGCTGAACTAGATTTGCCTATCTGTCTAATGCATATGCTAGGCGAGCCAAAAACCATGCAGGATAATCCGCAATATGATGATGTTACCACTGAGATTGGTGATTTTTTTCGTAAACGCATTGCTGTCTGTGAAACTGGAGGTATTGAACGATCACGCTTGTTGATTGATCCGGGATTTGGCTTTGGTAAAACGCTGCAGCATAATTTGCAGTTGTTGAATCGTTTATCGCAGCTGGCACAACTGGATTTGCCAATTTTGGTAGGTATGTCACGCAAAAGCATGATTGATAAAGTATTGAAAAAGTCGGTGCATGATCGCCTATATGGTGGCCTGGCACTGGCTGTCATGGCACTTGAGCGAGGTGCTCATATTGTGCGGGTCCACGATGTATCACCAACCCGTGAAGTAGTGCACATGGCAGCGGCGGTATTGGCAGAAAATGTCTGATGGCACAGCAGCACTTATGTTCCTTTAATAGGAGATGGTAGTGAAATATTTTGGCACAGACGGAATTCGAGGCAATTGTGGCCAGTATCCGATTACCCCTGATTTTATGCTTAAACTAGGCTGGGCCGTAGGTAAGGTATTTGCCAGGGATGGCCACTGCAAGGTGATGATTGGTAAGGACACCCGCATTTCCGGATATATGTTTGAATCATCCCTGCAAGCAGGCCTGTCAGCAGCCGGAGTGGATGTGTGCTTATTAGGCCCCATGCCTACCCCAGCCATCGCTTACCTGACACGTACGTTTCATGCCGATGCCGGAATTATGATTAGTGCTTCCCATAACGGCTACCAAGATAATGGCATCAAGTTTTTTTCAGCGCAAGGCAATAAACTGTCGGATGAGTTGCAAGCAACTATTGAAGCCATGCTGGCAGAACCTATAGAGTGCGTGTCTCCAGCTGATTTGGGAAAATCAAAGCGCATCAATGATGCAGCTGGACGTTATATTGAATTCTGCAAGGCCACAGTACCAAGTTCTACTGATCTGAAAGGGCTAAATATTGTAGTAGATTGTGCCAATGGCGCCACTTACCATGTTGCTCCTCAGGTGCTTCACGAACTGGGGGCTAAGGTCAGCTCTATTGGAGTTAAGCCGAACGGACTCAACATCAATCAAAGGTGCGGATCAACCCATACCAGTACCCTGTGCCAGGAAGTTATAGCTCAGAAAGCTGACCTCGGCATTGCCTTTGACGGTGACGGTGATCGGTTGATTATGGTAGACCACCGGGGAGAAACCGTCGATGGTGACGAACTACTGTATATTATTGCTGCTGACCGTCAGCGACGTGGTGTCTTAAATGGAGGTGTAGTGGGCACTCAGATGTCGAATATTGGCTTGGAGATGGGGTTGCAGAAACTAGGCATTAGTTTTGCACGGGCCAAAGTAGGTGATCGTTATGTCAATGCTCTACTGGAACAACTGGGCTGGCAGCTGGGAGGTGAATCCTCGGGCCATATAATTTGTCGTGATCGAAACAGTACGGGTGACGGGATTGTTGGCGCCCTGCAAGTATTATTGCCCATACAGCAAACAGGCAAGAATCTACACGAGCTTAAACAGGCCATGTTTAAAATGCCTCAGACACTTGTGAATATAAAGTTGCAACACCGTATTGATCTGACTAAGTACCCTGCTATTGGAGAACAAGTAGCTAAACTGGAAGCACGTCTTGGTAACACAGGTCGAGTGCTGTTGAGACCTTCTGGTACCGAGCTGTTATTGCGCGTTTTAGTGGAGGGAGAAGATAGAGAGTTAGTACGTCAATATGCTCAGCAACTGGCACGCGATATAAGCAACATCCTCGCCTAATAACATGCACCTAGCACTAACAGTGGCTTTTTATGGCAAACACATCACTGGTCTTGTGTGAAAGTGATAACTTCAGTATTATGCGCTCGTATCCTAGTATGAGTGTGACGAGAAATGGGAACTTTACCCATGCGTAAAATATTAGTGCTTGGCAACTGGAAGATGAATGGCTGTAGGCAATCCGTGTCTGATCTGTTGTCAGATTTGGTAAGGCGTTTCAAGCCTAGTGTAGGTGTTGAGCTGGCGGTATTTCCCCCCTACCCTTATTTATATCAGGTACAGACAGCATTAGCAGCTACTGGTATTTCTTGGGGCTCCCAGAGTGCCAGCGAAACTTTAGCAGGTGCCTACACCGGGGAAACCTCAATGGCTATGGTGGCTGACTTTGGTGCCACCTATGTATTGCTAGGACACTCTGAACGCCGTATGTTATTCGGTGAGACAGATGCTATCGTGGCAAAACGATTCAAAGTGGCTCTTGAACATGGCCTTAAACCCGTGTTGTGTGTTGGTGAAACCCTGCAACAGCGTGAATCTGGAACCACTCTGGCTACAGTCTGTCAGCAACTGCAATCAGTTATTGATCTGGTAGGTACTGGTGCAGTTGCGCGTGGAGTCCTGGCTTATGAGCCAGTTTGGGCAATTGGCACTGGCTTGACTGCAACGCCTCAGCAAGCCCAGGATGTACACCAGGCAATGCGCAGACAGTTGGCTGCTACTGATTCAAAAGCCGCAGCAACATTGCAAATTCTATATGGAGGCAGTGTTACAGATGCCAATGCGTATGATTTATTTAATCAGCCAGATATCGATGGTGCGCTGGTGGGTAGTGCATCGCTTAAGGCAGACACCTTTCTGGCCATTAGCCGCAGTGCTGCTATAATTCAGTAGCCTCGTTGTCTACGATAACAAAATTAATTAAGGTAACGATTTATGGAAGTTTTGGTATTGGTTTTACATGTACTGGTATCGGTCGCTTTGGTCGCATTGGTGTTGCTGCAACAGGGCAAAGGTGCCGATGCCGGCGCTTCTTTTGGCTCAGGCGCTTCGCAAACAGTATTTGGCAGTAGCGGTGCAGGGAATTTTCTAAGTCATACCACGTCATTCTTGGCCTTGGGCCTGTTTGTCACCAGCTTTACCCTGGCCATATATGCTAAACACAAGGCCGATAGTATCTCTGGTGCAGGAGTACCAGATGTGGTTGAAGTGCAGTCAGTCCTTCCAGAACTTGATTCAGTAGTCAAGCCTAAAGATACCGATGTGCCTGCTGTTGAGTAAAACTGTTTTATGCCGACGTGGTGGAATTGGTAGACACGCTATCTTGAGGGGGTAGTGACCTACGGTCGTGCCGGTTCAAGTCCGGCCGTCGGCACCAAATTAACAACCAGCTACATCCATAATCGTCTGTAAAGCCCTGTTTTTGCGGGACTCTTCCGGATGTTCGCCTATTACCATCCACTCGTGCCTATTGCCGTCCAGAGTTATTTGGGAGTATTTCTGGGGTACAAATAACATGGCTCCATAAATGTATCCCCAATGCTGTTGACCAAATTCCACCGTTAAAAAAGCATGTTACAAAGACAAATCCTATAAACTGGCAGTATTGGCTTGCACCTGCTGGCTCACCCTAATGGTTACTGATACTGGTGACTAAAATACCGAGTTGGTGGCAAGGAAAAAAACCTGTCCCTGGGGCTATCCTGAAGGATCACTGGCTCGGCCATAACTATAAAAGATCAGGTCAGGCTCCACCTAAGCAATCAGGCGGAGCCTGCAGAAATAAAGAAACAGCAAAAGAATACGGCCAAACACAACTCTGAACATTCCTTTCAGCATCAGACCAGAGAAGGTGGTCCTGGATGACCCTAACATGGTTCCCTGGACCTATGACTACAGCGCCCTCTGTGAGCTGATCCGGAAAAATCCTGACGGTATTATCGACTGGCGCTATGATACCCAGCAAGTGGGTCAGCTCAGTGAAGTCGATCAGTATAATCAGTAGCAGTTATCACACCGTCTGCGTTATGATTACGATGAATAGAGTCGATTACATACCCTGAGTATCAACACCGTTATCACATTTACGTGAGCCATAAATTAATAGCTACCCAAATTAGCAGAGCTGGTCATAATAATCGCAGCACTCATCAAGTGCGCGACCTGCAGGAGATCCAGCAGTATTTTAGCAGGACACATCAGAGTAATGGGAAGTCTTTGTGGGATAGTAGTAGTGTCGTTGTAACCAGTTCACAGAAGGGAGTTTATAAAACAGTTCAAGGTTTCGTAGACGATCAGGGAGAAGATGGAGTTACTTTTGGAAAAAGAGCACTTAGTAATGATGGTTCTCCAGCTGTTCCCTCAGATGAATACCCCTTTTCTTCAGTGATTCAGTCGATTATAGGATAAATGGGTGGTCGGAGACATGGCCACAGGCCCAGTTAAACCCTATACGCCGGGGCTGAAGAACGTAATCAAGATCTTTGATTTATTCGCATTGCTAAAGTGTGAGGTTAGAACTTGGCTTTGTAACACAGTGAAGCGATATCTAGCTAAATGATATTGGCCATGAAATGCTAAATGTCAAAGATTCGTTTTCCTGGGGATTTGCAAACTGGAAGTTAATGAATTCTCTACCTCTTGAGGGTACAGTTATTTGAGCGCTTCTTTGATTTGTCAGGTCTTTTATCGATTAGAAAAGGCTTGACAGAGGGTTACACCATAAACATGAATGATATATCATATCTTCTAAGAATAGTGCCAACAATCATCAATCTAAACTGCATTTAATCTCTCAAGAGTTACTAATGGAACATAAAAACAGACTTCCTGTCACTGTACTTTCTGGTTTTTTAGGCGTAGGCAAAACTACTGTGCTTAGCCATATTCTGAACAACCGGGAAGGTAAAAGAGTGGCTGTAATCGTCAATGATATGAGTGAAATCAACATTGACTCAGCGATAATACAGAATGAAATTTCTCTTAATCGTAGTGAGGAGAAACTGGTTAAAATGAGCAATGGCTGTATTTGTTGTACACTGCGGGAAGACCTATTAAAAGAAGTAAGCAAACTTGCCCCAAGAAAGGTGCTTTGATTATCTTGTCATTGAATCTACCGGTATTTCCGAACCTTTACCTGTCGCGGAAACCTTCACCTTTGCCGACGAAAATGGCGTGTCACTATCTAATGTCGCCAATCTGGATACAATGGTAACCGTGGTCGATGCGGTCAATTTTCTAGAGGATTATGATGAGGCAAAATCCTTACAGGATACAGATCAATCCCTGGGTGAAGAAGATGAACGCAGTGTTGCCGATTTACTTGTTGATCAAGTCGAGTTTGCCGACGTTATTCTCATAAGCAAAACGGATCTGGCTGCTCCTGCTAATGTCGAGCGCTTAACTGCTATTCTTAAAACGCTGAATACCCATGCAAAAATAGTTCCAATTGTTCAAGGCCACGTTAATATTAATGAGGTTATTGGTACTGGCCTGTTTAATTTTGAACGTGCACAACAGGCTCCCGGTTGGCTCAAAGAGATGCGTGGCGAATACATTCCTGAAACAGAAGAGTACAGTATTGGCAGCTTTAGCTACGTTGCACGGCGACCTTTCCATCCAGAGAAGTTTTACCAGTTTCTACACGGCACAGAAAAATATGGCAAGCTGATTCGTTCCAAAGGTTATTTCTGGTTGGCTTCACGCCCCGAGTTTGCAGGTCAATGGAGTCAAGCGGGAGGCATTGCCCGCTATGGTTTCGCCAGTATGTTTTGGAAAGCCACTGCCAAGGAAAACTGGCCCACCGATGAAGAAAGTCTTGTCTCTATTGAAAAGCAATGGGTAGAACCGTTTGGTGATATGCGTCAAGAGTTGGTATTTATTGGTCAAGGCTTGAATCAAAGCGGCATGACTCAAGCACTTGATGAGTGCCTGTTAAGCGAAGAAGATGTATTGCGAGGCAAGAATTACTGGACAACATTGCAGGATCCATTTCCGGCATGGGAGGAAGCATGAGCTCTGTAGATTTGGTCCATGCATCTGATTTTGATTATTCCTATGACAGTGGATTAAAGGTTCGGCGTTCTGTGCAAGGTAACGAGCTGGATATTCTTACTCATATTTACCTTGAAGAATCCAATATCGTTATTTGGCAGCGCGAGTTATCTGAAAAATTGAGAAATTCAGTTGATGCCTTTCTGGAATCGCACACAACATTTCAAGCATTGATGACCGTTACCCCAAAAAGTGCCCTTTCAAGCGTTAGAAAATTTCTAGGTGATATAACTAAACATGAACTAAGCGAAAACATTGCCGAACTTGTAGATATGTTTTGCTGCCTGTTTGAACTTAAGCGTACTAGATTGCGTTTGACAGTGCTTGATCGGGCAATGTGCCCAAAATTTCATGTCGATAAAGTACCCTGTCGCTTGGTTACAACCTATCAAGGAGTTGCCTCGGAATGGTTACTCCATCAGACGGTTAACCGTGAAAAACTGGGTTCAGGAAGCAATGGAAAACCTGATAGCGCATCTGGTCTGTATAAAAATCAGCACGACATCCAGCAACTTAGTTGTGGAGATGTAGCCTTGCTAAAAGGTGAGCTTTGGGAAGGCAATGAGAACGCAGGATTGGTACATCGTTCGCCCACTGTACCGACAGATAAACGTCGCTTGTTATTAACGCTTGATTTTAGCCACTGACTTAGACATTAAATATCTATCTATTTTACCGTGTATTCCTGATTAATTTTTTAGTCCTGATAGCGATTTTAGAAATCGCCAGATCAGGTGTTCAAGAAGTACATAATCATACGATAGCTACATTTCAACTTTCTAGCCACAAATTTATGTGTGAACTTTAAGTACATAGTAAAAACAGTATAGGCAAAGAAAGCAATAACACAAACAAAAATGATCTTAAAATAACTGATGCCTTTGTTAAAATGATCGCTTAACCGAAAAAAACGGCTAATGCATTTGAGGTTAAGGATGAAGAATACAAAAAAGAACGCATACGTTGGGCAAACCGATAAAAGTGGCCACACGAGATAGCCTTATTTCTTGAAGCAGAAGATTTAGTACACAAACTAAGTTCAGCCAATAAATATATCGCTTGTTCTCATATCTCTTGTGAGCATGTGCATGAGATACCTCAATTTTTAATTTGTGGCGAATGCCAAAGCGCGAAAGAAATTGCAATTTCTAAAAGCATTATTGATGAATTGGGTAAACTGGTAGATAAAGCAGGCTATGCACTCACGAACTCACAATTAGAGCTATAGTGCCTCTGTAGTAACTGTTCTGAGCGCATGACTTAGCCATGTCAAACCTAGGCGCGGGACCGCAGCGGGGGCTGGCCTGCCTGCCCCAACCAGGCGCAGTGGTTGAGATCGCCTGGGCCTACGGCCGGCCCTGGCTGCCGTTTATCCGTTCGGTGCTGCCCACCCGGCAGAGCCTGCCTGACTGTGGCCCCGATGAGCAGGTCTGGCAACAGCGGGCAAATGTATCCCAAAAAATGGATGCCCAGGGCAATATCAGCCGCACCACCGATGCCGGTATTACGGATATCAGCGCCGGGCGCATCATCCAGGCTCAGGAAAGTTTAACCCGGGTGCTCAATGAGCTGCGCCAGATCCAGGAGCACAGCACCGAACAGGTGGGCCGCATCAAACACATGGAAAGTGGTGCCCTGAACGTGCTCGCAGAACACCACATCCAGCTGGGTACCGGGGGCAATTTCAGCACCACCGTGGCGGGCAACCGCCAGGATCTCACCGCTGGCAACGCCCACGAGATCACCACCGGCAGCCGCCACTGCGAGGCAAAAACGTGGTGGATCGGCAATCAGGACCACAACCTGCTGAATATCATCCAGCAACTGGCCACCGCCACGGCTACTGCACTTTCGGCCCTGGCCAGTCACAACCATGACCACTCCATGGGGCCAACCCAGGGCCCCAGTTGTGCCAGTACCCTGAACAGTCAGGCCAGTGCCATTAACACCACTAAAACCGGCCAGCTTGACCCCATGACCAAACCGTGAGAAACCCCAGCCATGACCCTGCCCACACTCAGCCCCGACTTTTTACCGGGCATCTCCCATAAGCTGTATTTACTGACCATCCCCCTGGGCTGGACCGGCTGGCTGCAGATGCTGGCAGTCCGGCGCAAGCACTTGCGCCTGTGGCACCAGCACCCAAGGCTTAATGACCTGCTGGTCGTGGTGGCCATCATCATTGCCCTGTGGACTGGACTCACCCTGATCTATGTATCAGAGGCCATGTTCAATCTGGATGTCAGCCATTATCGGCCCTGGGTTGATTTTGGCTGGTCAGCCATGGCGCTGCTGTTTATCGCGGCATTGCTGATGATGATCCAGGTGACCTGCCGGGCGCTGATCAAACAGAACCAGCTGCAGCGACGGATCGAAAGACACGAGCGCCAGTAAACCACTACCCCGGACCCTGACCATGGCCGATATCATCATTACATTGCTCAACAGTACCTTTGTGATCGTGCTGTTGCTGGGTATGGTGTCTGGCGCAGCCGGGTACATCTTCAAAAACGGCATGCACGAGGGCCAGTTCAGTTTTTACCGTTTTTTTAGCTATGCCTTTGTGGGGGGATTTGTAGCCATCACCTCGGGATTTTTAACCACCCATTACGGGATTGAAGGCAACCTGCAGTATTTTCTGGTGTGTGCCTGCACCTTTTACAGTCGTGAATTACTGGATCTGGGGCCGCGTCTGTTAAAAAACTGGGTGATCAATAATATCAAGTCCATCCTCAGATCAATCAACTAGGCTAAGACCATACATGCTTATGCTCGATCAACTGACCATCAACCCGGACCTGGTGCCCGGATTTGCCCGGGGCGTGTGCCTGATCTCCATTTACTGGCTGTTATCAAGATGGTGGCAGGTCTACCGCTTGCGATGTAACCCGGATATGCACAGGGTGTGGGTAGCGCTTAATGTGCTGCTGCCGTTTTACATTCTGTTTGCACTGGTGCACCTGTTGCTGGGTGACCTGGGCGATCATCACCGCCACTGGCATGATGCCCTGCTGGCCATCAGTCACATACTGCTGCTGGCCACCGTAGGCGTGATGGCCACCACCCTGTCCAAACTGGTGCGCAACAATCCCGATCATGCAGATTCGTCTGTGGCCCGCAACCGCAAGCCAGGGTCAGGGGCCAGGTGAGATCCCCACCAGTAAAAAACCCGCACTTGGCGGGTTTTTTTGTGGTTTGCTTTACCAAAACGACAAAAGCAGGTTAAATGATGGGTATGAAAAAAATAATCATTATTCCTTTACTGCTTGCTTTATTGATCACCCCCATCAGTTGGGGGGCCGATTTTGTTAAGGGCCTTGCTGCCTATGAAAGTGGTGACTACGCAACAGCTCTGCTCGAATGGACGCCTTTGGCAGAGCAGGGTAATGTAAGCGCACAGTATAACCTGGGTTTGATGTACGTTAGACAGGGTGTCATTCAAGACTATAAGAGAGCATTTCAATGGTACACAAAGGCTGCTGAACAAGGCCTTGCTGAAGCACAAATCAACCTAGGTTTGATGTACTATAACGGAACAGGTATTCCTCAAAACTATAAGAGAGCAGAAAAATGGTACATAAGGTCTGCTGAACAGGGTCATGGCAAAGCACAAAACAACCTAGGTTTGATGTACGAGAATGGTAGAGGTTTTCTACAGGACTATAAAAAGGCACTTAGATGGTACGCGTTGGCTGCCAAACAGGGAGTTGATATAGCACAGTATACTAGGTGCTATGTACGATTATGGTAGAGGTGTTCCACAGAACGATAAAACTGCAGTTCGATGGTACACTCTTGCTGCAGAGCAAGGTTTTGCTGAAGCACAAAATGATCTCGGTGCAATGTATCATTATGGTAAAGGTGTTGATCAAAATCATAATACAGCAGTGAAATGGTATACCTTGGCTGCAGAGCAGGGTTTTGTTGGAGCACAGTATAATTTGAGTATCCAATATGCTCTTGGACAAGGTGTTACAGAAAATTATGTCAAGGCCCACATGTGGGCAAATATTGCTCGGTATAATGGATATGAAAACACCAAAAAACTTATGGAACATCTAGTTGCAAGCATGACTCAAGAACAAATTGCAAAGTCGCAAGACCTTGCTCAGGAATGTGTTGATAAAGACTATAAAGGGTGTTGATTACATAGATCAACTCAGTACATTGGCATTTTTTATCACGACCTATCACAACTCACACTGACCATTCTGGTCGCATTTCCCCCTAATTTCCTATACCCGTTAAACATCACCTGACAGGCTTTTGAGCCCGGATCAGCTGTGCCATTACGCTCGGCCAAAAAAAATTTATCCCCTGAAAAAATCACTACTCCCACCACACCTGCGGTTTGTGTGGGTACTTTTTGTGCATATGCACTGCCCGTGCAATGGGTCAGTGAGATCGAGCGCAAAAGCCCAGCAGAGCCAGGCACTTTGCTAACAAATTATACAAATTAAGCATTAATTTATATTGCACAGTATGCAAATGATTGAAGATCATCTGCACTACTGTAGTGGTCAAAATGACCCTGGATCGTTATTTGACGGGGGTTGTCGGGGTATCTATTAATCAACCAATGTTGACATAAAGTTGACATTTTTAGAGCTAAAATGCTGATTGACATAGAGTTGGCATCAAATAGTTTTTTAAAAAAAGTATATAAATTACAGTTACTTAATAATAAATAAAGCTAGTTTAAAGTGTAATAAATATGTGACTTTAGTATTTATTGTCCTAGTAATTTTATCATTCGAGTGGCCGTAGCGCTGACCTTTGGAATGACCTGTTGCATCAGCTCCAGGCGATCAAATATCTTCGGATCAGCTTCCAGTGCTTCACGCAATGCATGACCAAAACTTTGCCGCAAGCAAGTGCCAATATTGAATTTGGCCACTTGCCTACTGGCCAGATGTTGGATATCTGATTCGTTAATACTACTAGTCCCATGAATAACCAGTGGCAGCTCTAGCGCCTGCTCCAGTTCGGTAAAGCGATTAAAATTAATAGCAACCGTATCATGTTCCAGACGGTGAACATTGCCTACAGAAATAGCTATGGCATCAGGTTGCCCCTGCTCAGCCATTTGTACGGCTTCAACCACTTCTGTTAAGGCAGAACGAATATGGTCACGGCCACTGGCATAGGGTACTGAGCCCACTTCTGCTTCTACCGATACACCCTGCGGTCGAGCGTAGGCTACCACTTTACGGATACTGGCTATGTTCTCAGTCAAGGGTTGTTGTGAGCCATCGAACATTACGGAGGTAAAGCCGCAGTCAACTGCTTGTTTTACTGTTCCAATATCATAGGTATGGTCTAAGTGCAGGCATACTGGAACTTGGGCCTTGTGAGCCATAGGCCGGAATAAACCAGAAATTTCCTCCAGTGGCATAAATTGACGCATGTCCATATTGATCGATAGTATCACTGTCGCATTACGTGCTTCTGCAGCACTGATAATAGCACGGGCGTCTTCATAGCCGAATACATTAAAGGAGGCCACAGCGTGACTTCCTTTAATGTCTGATTGCATCACATCGTATAAGTTAACTAGCATGTTTGACTACCTGAATTTGCGAATCATATCTTTGATCCCGGGAATTGTTTCCAGTTGTCCGGCATAATCAGGGTGAAAATATTGGTGCAGTGGCCGTTGGCTTTGTCCAGCCAGGATGGTGAAATAGTACATTTGATATCCAGGAGCGGCAACACAGGGGTGGTATCCCTGATCTACAATAACAGTGGAACCATTACGGATATGGTAAACTGGGCCATAATCAGCATCAGCTGGAGTCAAGAACTGTGCGCCAAAGCCGTGGGGAGGATTAAAGCGAAAATTATACACTTCATCATGATGGCTTTCTTGTGGTAAACGGTCAGTATCGTGTTTGTGGGGCGGAAATCCCGACCAGCCACCAGCACCCACAGTAAATAATTCACTGACCAGCAGCTTGCCAACTTTACCAGGTGAGTTTTGGCCTAGAATGTGCTTTATTTTACGATGTGTTTTGGTATCGTCGGAACCATATTGAACTGGGTCGATGTCGCTTTCACGTATTACAAAAGCCTCATGGGTCTCTGTATATCGAGCTCCTGCCACCAGTACTTCCACATTATCGGTGACGCAGGTCAGGGTAGCTTGGCAATTTACCGGAATATAAGCCCCTTCTGGATTACCTTGCCATAGATGATTACGTTGGCCAATATGGTCAAAAGTTCGTCCCTGAACTTGCACATTGATGCTGCCAGTGGTCGGTACCAAACAGGTTTCGTAGTCATCCAATTGATAACAGAATGATTCTCCGGCACGCAGCTTAATGATATTAAAATAGCACAAGGGAACCCGTTTATTGTTACAGTCAATAATGGCCCGGTTATCGTTATCATATTGAGGGATATGCATGTTTAACTCCAATTGGCTTTTGGTTGCATCGTGGTTTGCCGTTGTAATTGTTGTAGAGCTTCGGGTGTGGGCATGGCTTTAGCACAGCCTTCCTGAGATACCACCAGAGCTGCTGCTGCACTGGCGGCCTCAATAGCTTGTTGCCAGTCTTGCGTAGCCATATGGCAGATAATTAAGTTGCCCAGAAATGCATCACCGGCACCATAGGGCTTCAGGGTTGATACGTTATAGATTCCAGTATCCAATCGGGCTGAGCCGGTAAATAGGCTGCAGCCATTGACACCGCGCTTTAAAATCATAACTTGATGCTTGCGCTTACTGTGTGCAATCTGAGCTTCAATGCAATCATTTAAAACGTTGAATTCTGCTTCATTTCCTATGAGTACATCAGCTAGTTCAGCGGCTTCACCATACACAATCCGGGTGGTTTGTTGGTCAGGCCAGTTCCATGGCCGGTAGTCAAGATCCAGCCATACTTGGCAGCCAACTGAGTTGGCATGAGTCATCATGGCTAAGGTGTGTTTGCGTGAATTTGCTGTAATCAAGCTAGTGCCGGTCACTACCAGGTTGCTGCTTTGACCAATGGCTTGTTCTACTGCAGGGCTGTAAGTCATTTGCAGATCTGAGGCGTTGTTACGATAAATGACCACCTCGCAGTCCTGTTGGCGCACTTCAGCCAGAGCTAAGCTAGTGCGTTCGTCACCTTGAGTTATATTTGTCAAGGATAGGTCGATACCTTCTGTTTGAAGACGTTGACGAACAAATTGGCCTGCTGGATCATCCGACAAACCTGAAATCAGGCCTATTTGACCACCAGCACGATTCATTGCTATGGCAATATTACCACCTGAACCACCAACATCGCTGGAAAACGTCGTGGCATCTCTGGTCTTACAACCAGCTGGTTGAGGATATAGATCCAGCCCGGCTCGACCTACGACCAGACCGTGCCATGATCGTTTTTGGTATTCAAGTTGTAACAACATCGGTTAAACATCAAGCCATTGTCTATTCAGTGCTGAACGATCAATGGTATCCATAACCCGTTCAATTTTGATGCCATCAGAAAAATTTGGCCAGGCAGGCTGGTTATTTTCAATGGAGTCAAGTAGCCTTTTTAGTTCACATACTTTGACGTCAATAAAGCCAAGGCTATGGCCAGCATTGGGTAAGAAAGCAGCGTAGAGCGGTTCAGCTGGGCCTGTCAGAATAGTCTTGAAGCCTTCCTGAAGCGGATCATCACTGCGAGTGTATAGCTTGATTTCATTGAGGCGTTCTTGATTGTGGCAGATCATCCCTTGGGAACCATGTATCTCCCAACTTAAACCACATTTCCTCCCCCAGGCAACCCGGCTAACACGTAGGGTGCCTTTAATTGCACTGGCAAATTGTACCAGAGCCATACAGACATCATCATTATCTACTGGCAAACTATGGTTTGGATTTTTGGGGTCAGGGCGTTGTTTGTGCACGGTATCGTAATCACCCACCAGTCGGGTAATTATACTGCCAGTCATGTAATGAGCCATGCTGACCAAGTGACACATGACGTCAGCATTAGCTCCAGTGCCTGAAGCAACCCGACTCATGCGCCAGTAATGGATACGATTTGGGTCGGCATCGTTATCGACATCGTAGATGCCATGGAAGCCAATAACGTGGCCAATGACCCCGGCTTCAACTAGTTTTCGGGCACTTTGGACAGCTGGATTTTGTGTGTAGTTATAACCTATAAGGGTTTGGCAATGACTATTTTCAGCTGCAGTGAGCATGGCTTCAGCTTCATCAAGCGCAGTCGCCATGGGTTTTTCGCACCATACGTGCTTGCCTGCCTGCAAGGCAGCCACCGCAATTTCTTTATGGACAGCATTAGGCACACAAATGGAAATAAGGTCTACTTTTGGGTCGTTAACTACGGCTTGCCACTGACTGGTGGAGCGGGAAAAACCCATTTCCTGACGTTTGAGTTCAGCCCGTACCGGATTGATATCACAAATCATTTCCAGCTGTGGCCTTAGACCTTGACCAAATACGCTACCGATAGAGGCATAGGCGATAGCATGAGCCTTGCCCATAAAGGCGGTGCCAATGACACCTATACCAATCGTTTTCATATTTGATTCCTATTCGAATTCACGCCAGTATCATACGGTGCCTTGTAATTCTTCGTTCAAGGCCTGCAATTCTTTCCCACCTGCCATCAGGTTTTGCAACTCATCCATACTGATCTGGCTACGGGTATGGGTTCCCAAAGTAGTTCCACGATTCAATACCGTAAAACGATCACCTACAGCATAGGCATGGCGTACATTATGAGTGATAAAAATGACTGCCAAGCCATTTTTGCGAACCTTATCGATGTATTTCAATACCATTGAAGTCTGGGCAACGCCTAGGGCAGAAGTAGGCTCATCAAGAATCAGAACCTTGGCTCCAAAGTGTACTGCTCGGGCAATAGCTACGGTTTGTCGTTCGCCACCGGACAGGGTTCCTACTGCTTGGTCTGGATCCCGTACATCAATACCGATACGTTGCATTTCATCACAGGTTACCCAATTGGCATATTGATGATCAAACAGTTTGATGGGCCCCCATTTCTTGATTGGTTCGCGGCCCATAAAAAAGTTTCGTGTCACCGACATCAGTGGGATCATGCCAAGATCTTGATGAACTGTAGCGATGCCTGCATCCATAGCTGCTCTGGGTGTGGTGAAGTTAACTGTATCACCGCTTATCATCATATTGCCACTGGTGGGACGATGCACGCCTGACAATACCTTAATCAGTGTCGACTTGCCAGCTCCGTTATCACCCAACAACCCCATGACTTCACCTGGATAGATATTCATGGAGACGCCATTTAAGGCGACTACAGAGCCAAAATGCTTAATGATGTTATTGAGATGAATCAGGGGTTGTTCTTTCGCCATGCTACTTTTCTCCTGTAGCGTAACGACGCACATACTTATTAAATGTTACTGCAACTAGCAACATTACCCCCAGAAAGACTAGATACCAATCCTGGTCAATTTGGGTATAAGTTAAGCCAATCGCCACCATGCCAAAAATAATGGCACCAAAAAAAGCGCCTATGGCTGAGCCATAGCCACCGGTCAACATACAACCACCAATTACTGCAGCAATGATGGCTTCAAACTCTTTCTGCTTGCCGCGAGCCGCATCGGTTGAACCTGCATCGAGAACTGTCAGCATAGCTACTAGTGCTGCACAGCAGGCGGTAAAAATAAACAGCCCAATTTTAACTTGACTAACTGGTACACCGCTTTTGCGGGCTGCTTCTGGATCGCCGCCACTGGCGAAAATCCAGTTGCCCAGGGGTGTTTTGATCAATACCAAGGTTGCAAGCATGGACAGTAGTAAAAACCAGATGATTTCCACTGGAATTCCGGTAACCTTAGGTAGTCCAGATTTGAATGTTGCGGTATAGCCAGCTTCGGCCAGCCAGTGAAACAGACCTTCTAGCGCATCTCCAGAGAATAGTTCGCTCCAGAAGCCAGGTTCGATTTTTTCAGCTAAACCGCGTTGCTGAGTAGCGCCGCCGTTTTCGACAAAAATGGCATGAATCAATTGGTTAGTACTGAGAGGTTCACTGGACAACTCTGCTTTATCCATTGCAACCTGTACCCGGGTAGCAGCTTTCAGGCCAACTAGAGCTAGCCCACGTAAAATAAACAAAAATGCTAGTGTGACGATAAATGAGGGCAGGCCAGTACGATAAACGATCATACCATTGATCCAGCCAATCAGGCCTGCAAATGCAAGAGTAAACAGCACGGCTAGCCAAAGAGGCATGCTGATCAGGGTAATGCTGGCAGCAAATATCATTCCAGCAAACGCCACCATGGACCCAACTGATAAATCAAATTCTCCGCCAATCATCAATAGTGCGGCACCAATTGCTAGGATGCCAAGATGGGCGGCAGGTGAGAGAAAATTCATTATTCCAGAAAGCTGAAACATTTTGTCACTGGCAAATACGGCGAAGAATGCCGTAATCACGACCAAACCAGCCAATGCACCAAGCTCAGGTCGGCGCAGGATGCGGGTGATTAGTGAGGCTTTTAACAATCGTTCGTCAGATCGGGATAAATCGGTCATTGTCATTCCATTCTTTAACTAATAGCAATAAACTCGATAATTATCAGAGACTTTCGGTAAGATAACAGGCTGGCCTATGCCAACCTGTTATGGCAGTTTTACAAAATTAGTATGTTAGCTTATCGTACGCCTGCTTTGGCACCAGCAATTGTTGTGGCTGCTTTTTCAGCTGTAATCAAATTGGGACCAGAAGGTACGTTGCCACCAGGCATCAGACCGTGACGGGCATTCTGTACCAGAAACAACACAGGCAAATAACCTTGCAGGTATTGCTGCTGATCAATACCAAAAGCAGCATCACCCTCAACTACAGATTGTAGAAAGCCTGGGGACAGATCAAAACTGCCTAGCCTGGCGCTAGAACCAATCTCTTTAATGGCAGCTACAGCGGGCTCACCAGCAGTGCCAGCTCCCAGAGTCAATACCGTATCAACGCTTGCATCTGATTCCAGAGCAGCTTTCACCTTGGCTTTGATTTCAGATGGGTCGTTACTAGTGGGCAATACGGTAGCATTGCCACCAAAACCTTCGGCAAAGCCACTGCAGCGTAGATCCAGAGCTACATTACCAACTTCATGGTTAACACAGATGGCTTTTTTACCACCCATGGCTGCAAGTTTTTTGCCTGCTGCGACACCTGCAGGATATTCATCCTGGCCAACGTGTAGGGTAACGCCGAGTGATTCGTAAACATCAGAACCTGAGTTCATGGAAATCACTGGAATGCCAGCTGCCACTGCCCGCTTAATAGATGAACCTAGAGCTGCTGCATCGGGAATGGTAACTACCAAGCCATCGGGTTCTTGATTAACTGCGGCATCAATCAATTGCGCCATCGCAACCATATCAAAAGTTTCTGGGGCCCGGTACTCGACGTTGGCACCAGTATCTTGGGCTGCCTGTGCAACGCCATTTTTAGCCACTGACCAAAATGGGTCATTAGCTTGACCATGACTGACCACGATAATATGTGTTTCATGGCTATCAGCAATGGCCGAACCAGTCATCAACAGGCCAGCAGTTAAGCCTGCAATTGTACTTGCAACACGTTTCATTGAATTACTCCTTGTTGTTTAAGCCGCACTTCAGGCACGGACCAAAAGTTATTAAGCCGTAAAGCATCAAAATTATCTCGACAAGTTTTAACACCAACGAAACATAATTTCAAATAATTTTTTATGGAATGTATATTTCAAAACCAAATGTGTTTCCGTATACTAAATTCAAATTAATAATGGTTGGATTATACATGCAGCATCAACAGTCAAAACAACAACCACCTCGCGCATTCAGGCAACTTAAATCCTGGTTGCAAGAGCACAACTCAACGCTACCTAAGCGTTTGCAAAGTGTGGCAGCGTACGCCGTCAGTCACCCCGATATGATAGCGCTTAATACTATTGCTGTAATCAGCGAGCAGATTGGAGTCACGCCATCAACCATATTTCGTTTTGCGAAATCTCTGGGTTATAAGGGTTTTTCTGATATGCAATCGATATTTCAAGAGAGTATGCGACATATATCACAGCCTTATGCTGAGCGAATTCATAGTCTTGATAGGCAGATGTCGCAGAAAGCAACTGCTTTTCAACGTTTTGCTATTGCAGCCAACCGTGCTATCGAAAAATTGTCGCAAACTGAGACGCAATTGCTGTTACAGGCTAGCCATAAACTGGCTGATGCTAATATTGTTTATATTGCTGGACAAGATCGTGCGGCTCCAGTGTCAGTTTACCTTCATTATATGTTGGTTAAGATGGGGATGCAGGCTGTGATTCTGGAGGGTACACCTAGCATGCTTGTTGATAAGGCCAAATTGATTAGTGCCAGTGAGATGCTGCTCGCGATTAGCTTTAGCCCTTATTCGGTCAACACTCGTGAATTGGTAGATGTTTGTATTGAACAGCAGGTTTCAGTGATTTCCATTACTGATTCTACTCTCAGCCCAATCGCCCGCCGGGATGCCATATGCCTAGAAATAATTGAGCATGAAGTGGCTGGTTTTAGAGGGCTTTCTGCTACGATGTGTTTAGCTCAGTGCTTGGCAGTTGAAGCAGGTAAATGTCGGGCTAATATGAACTCTCAATGAGTGCGATAAACTGTAACTAGCAAGTTTTTAGATATGAAATATGTATTGTTTAAGGTAAGTAAATGAAGCAAGCATCGCTGGACTTAATCTGTATTGGCCGTAGCAGTGTTGATTTATATGGCCAACAAGTAGGTGGACGTTTGGAGGATATGGGCAGCTTTGCCAAATATGTTGGTGGTAGCCCGAGTAATACAGCCATTGGTACTGCTCGTCTGGGTTTGAAGTCAGCGATTATCACCCGGGTTGGTGACGAACATATGGGACGCTTTATTCGTGAAACTATGGTTGCCGAAGGCGTTGATATTACTGGCATGGTAACTGACCCTGAACGACTGACAGCATTGGTATTGCTGGGTATCCAGGATGAAACTCGTTTTCCACTTATTTTTTATCGAGACAACTGTGCAGATATGGCCTTGTGTGAAGCAGATATTGATCCAGACTATATTGGCCGTGCACATGCGGTGTTGATTTCTGGTACTCACTTGAGTACCAGAACTGTGGCTTCAGCCAGTTATAAAGCTATGTCTCTGGCTCGGCAACAAGGTAGTAAAGTGGTGCTTGATATTGACTATCGGCCTAACCTATGGGGGTTAGCTGGTCATGGAGATGGTGAGTCCCGTTTTATTGCTGATCGGGGAGTGAGTGACCATTTGCAGCAGTATATAGCTGACTGTGATTTGATCGTAGGTACTGAAGAAGAATTTCATATTGTCGGTGCTATTACTGATACATTGGCAGCTCTGGCTAAGCTACGGCAATTGACAGATGCGGTATTGGTTTGTAAACGTGGCGCTTTGGGTTGTCGTGTATTTGAAGCCGACATTAATGGTTGGGAGTCTAGTATTGCCAGCCCTGGATTTAATGTTGAGATATTTAATGTTTTGGGTGCTGGAGATGCATTTATGTCTGGCCTGTTGCGTGGCTACTTAAGGGGTGAAGACTGGTATACCAGTTGTACTTTTGCTAATGCCTGTGGTGCTTTTGCTGTTTCACGTCATGGCTGTGCTCCAGCTGTTCCTTCTTGGCTTGAATTAAATGAATTTCTGACCCGCGGTAGTAAATTTAAAGCACTGCGCTTCGATCCAAACCTGAACCAATTACACCGCTCGACCACCCGGTCGCGAACTTACGAGCGTATTATCGCGTTTGCCTTTGACCATCGGCATCAGTTTGTAACCTGGGCAACAGAGCTTGGGCGTGATTTGCAGGTAATAAGTGAATTTAAGCAGTTGGCATGGCAGGCGGCTCAGGCAGAAGCCGGTCATGATTCTGGCTTTGGTGTATTGATTGATGATCGAATGGGACGTGCTGCCTTGCACGCAGCGACTGCATCTGAGGCTTGGGTAGGTCGCCCTGTTGAATTATCGGGTGTGTTTCCGCTGCAGTACGAAGCCCAAGGCGAACTCGTTGAGCACTTGGCCGATTGGCCCTTGAACCAGACAGTCAAGGTACTGTGCCCCTACCGATTGGATGATAATGAAGCCATTCGTAAACATCATGACAAGCTGATTCAGCATCTGGATCAGGCCTGCCGCCATACGGGCCATGAATGGTTATTGGAAATTATTACAACTCGTAGTGGTAAACAATCCGATTGTGGGGCCATAGCAGCCATTATGGAACATTTTTATCAACTGGGTGTGAAGCCTGATTGGTGGAAGTTGGAGCCCGGATTAGGTTCAAATTATTGGACTCAGGTTAATATGGTCATTGACCGTTTTGACCCCCATTGTCAGGGGATTATTGTTTTAGGACTCAATGGTACAGAGGCTGATATTGCTAAGAGTTTTGCGGTAGCGGCCAAACAGCCATGGGTTAAAGGCTTTGCCGTTGGACGTACTTCATTTGCCCATGCAGCATGTGATTGGCTATCAGGTAAAATTGATGATGACACTGCCATCCAACAGATGCGCACCAGTTACCGCAATATCATTAATGCCTGGGATCGTGCTCGAGGTGAGGTTACCCAAGCAGGTTCTGGAAACTAACCAATTGGAGTTGTAATAGTATGAAGACACAACGTTTGACCACAGCTCAGGCTCTGGTACGTTACCTAACACAACAGTATATAAGGCTTGATGATGGTAGTGAGCCACGTCTGTTTGCAGGCGTTTGGTCTATTTTGGTCATGGTAATGTTGCAGGCCTTGGTGAAGCACTTTATTCAGTGCAGGAACAGTTACCGACTTACCGGGGTCATAATGAGCAGTCTATGGCCCACGCTGCTATTGCCTTTGCCAAGGCCCGCCAACGCCAGCAGGTTATGGTCGCAACATCGTCTATTGGGCCCGGTGCGACTAATATGGTAACTGCTGCGGCCTTAGCACATGTCAACCGTCTGCCCGTATTATTGTTACCAGGCGACGTCTTTGCGAGTCAATTGCCAGATCCTGTTCTGCAGCAGGTGGAAGATTTTCAGGATGGTACGGTGTCTGCCAGTGATTGTTTCCGCCCAGTCAGTCGTTATTATGATCGTATCAGCCGTCCAGAGCAACTGTTGCAGGTGCTGCCTCGTGCTGTACAGGTTTTCATTGATCCTGCGCAATGTGGTCCGGTGACGCTCAGTATCTGCCAGGATGTGCAGTCACAGGCATTTTATTATCCGGTTAGTCTGTTTGAACGGCGAGTCTGGGTCCAGCGGCGTCAGGCGCCAGACAACAGAGAAATAGAGCAGGCTGTAGCTAGTTTGAAAGCCTCCCAAAGGCCGTTGCTTGTGGCGGGTGGTGGGGTACGTTACTCTCAATCTGAACAAGTTCTACGGCAGTTTGCTGAACAGCATGCTATCCCAGTAGTGGAAACTCAAGCTGGCAAGTCGTCATTACCTGCTGATCATGCCTTGAATGCTGGGGCCATTGGCGTAACCGGGGTTACCTCTGCCAACAGTTTAGCTCGGGAAACGGATCTGGTGCTGGCAGTAGGTACACGCCTGCAAGACTTTATCACAGGTTCCAACAGCCTGTTTAAGAGCCCTGTGATCCAGCTAAATGTGCAGCCATTCGACGCGATTAAATATCGTGCCCAGACCTGTATCGGTGATGCCAGGACGAGCTTGCAGATATTATCGACCCAGTTGGGTGAGTATCGTAGTACAAAGGGTTGGTTACAACAATTACAAACGCTCAAAGCCAAATGGACTTTAGAGCAGCAATTATTATTAGATGCTGATCCTGATACGGTTAACCCCAGCGATGCTCAGGTTGTTGCGGTTGTTAACCAGTATGTCAGCACTAATGCTGTAGTGATTGGTGCTGCTGGCAGTCTGCCGGCAGAACTACACAAGCATTGGCAAGCTACAACGGTAGGTGGCTATCATATGGAATATGGCTACTCTTGCATGGGCTATGAAATTGCTGCCGGTGTGGGAGTTAAATTAGCGGAACCTGATCGGCAGGTCGTGGTGATGGTGGGGGATGGCTCCTACCTAATGATGAATTCCGATATTGCCACTGCTGTTAGCCTGGGGTTACAGTTGACTATTGTGGTATTAGATAACCGAGGCTTTAGTTGTATCAACCGATTGCAGATGGCTACTGGCGGAGCCAATTTTAATAATTTGCTGAGTGATACTCGTCATCAACAGCTGGCAAATATTGATTTTGCTGGCCATGCACGTGCTCTGGGTGCTCATGCTGAACATGTCTGTAACATCGGTGATTTGGGTACTGCTGTGGCTGCAGCGTGTCAACGTCAGAATGTTAGTGTAGTGGTAATTGATACCGATCCTATGCCTAGTTCTCCGGGAAGCTGCTGGTGGGAAGTGGAAGTGCCAGAAGTATCCAGCCGAAAGCAAGTCCAGCAGCAGCATGAACTTTATTTGGCCCAACGTTTAGCAGAGAGAGGTTATTGATGAGCAGGTTACTGGTTAAACCAGCCGTATGTAGTCAGGTGCATCAGGTTACGCCACAATCAGCCAACTGGCAATATGTGGGTTTTGCTGTACATGATTTGATCTCGGGGCAGATGCTAAAATTGCATGATTCAGGGCGAGAATTATGTCTGGTCGTCTTAACAGGTACCGTATCAGTGGCTGTTCAGGGTAAGTATTGGCAAGGTATAGGTGGCCGTCAGTCGGTATTCGAAGATTGCGCGCCCGGGGCCATTTACATACCAGCTGGTGCAATCGCTGAAGTCGTTGCTGAAGATAATGTTGAATTAGCTGTTTGCAGTGCGCCAGGCCATCCAGATAGTTGTTCGGCACGGTTGATTGATGTGTCATGCATGTCTCAGGAAATACGTGGGCGGGGAACCAATACGCGTTATGTACGCAATATTTTACCACAAACTCATGCTGCTGATAGTTTGCTGGTGGTTGAAGTCATCACACCATCTGGTCATTGGTCCTCTTATCCACCTCATAAGCATGATCGTAATATTGTGCCCATTGAAAGTCAGCTGGAGGAAACCTATTACCACCGTCTGGATCCGCCTATGGGATATGTGCATCAACGCGTTTACACCGATGATCGTCGCTTAGATGAAACCCTAAGTGCAGAGGATCGTGATGTAGTATTGGTTCCAGAAGGCTATCATCCGGTGGGGGTGCCTCATGGCTACACCAGCTATTACCTTAATGTTATGGCAGGACCAGTGAGGGTATGGCATTTTGCCAACGATCCGGCTCATGAATGGATCATTGAACAGGATCAACAAATAGGACGACGATAATGGAGCCGCTACAACTGAAACTGGGCATGTCGCCTATCTCTTGGTCCAATGATGATTTACCTGAATTGGGTGGTGACACATCTCTAGAAACCTGTTTGCGAGAAACCCGCCTAGCAGGATATACAGGCACTGAGACTGGGGGTAAATTTCCAAAAAATGCTGATCAGTTGTATCAGGTTTTGCAATCGCATGATCTACAGCTGGTTTCAGGTTGGTATTCAGGTCAGTTGTTACAAGGTAGTTTGCAGGATGAAATGGAACGAATCAAACCACAATTGGATGTGTTCAATGAACTCGGTGCTGCTGTTTTAGTCTATGGTGAAACTTGGCATACGGTTCAAAATCGCAGGCAGTCGCCGTTGGCCACTAAACCAATCCTGCCGGCCATTGAGTTCCCAGCTTATGGTGAGCGCTTGTCAACTTTGGCAGACTACTGTGCTAGTTGCGGAGTGCCCCTGGCATTCCATCATCACATGGGTACTGGAGTTGAGACTCGACAGGAATTGGATTTAACTATGCAGCATACGGCTCCTAGTGTCGGTTTATTGCTGGATACTGGCCACCTGGTATTTGGTGGTGGTGATTTGTTAGAGGTGATAGAGCAATATGGCCAGCGCATTAATCACGTGCATGCCAAGGATATCCGTGCTGATGTTCTGGCCGGAGTTAGACGGGAGCAGGATTCGTTCTTAGACTGTGTATTACGGGGCATATTTACCGTCCCGGGAGATGGCATGATTAACTATGATTCGATCATGCAAGCTCTGGCTAGGCAGAGCTATCAAGGCTGGGTGATTGTTGAAGCTGAACAAGATCCAGTTCAGGCAGACCCATTTGAATATGCCTGTATGGGTTACCAGTCTCTGTACCAAGCTGCAGAATTGGCAGGCTATCGCATCATGACCTGAATTCCAATGAGTATTGTTGGCTTTTTTAAAGTATTGATCTATGGAAAAATATGCAGTTTTTGGGGCAGGTCGCATTGGTACCATCCATGCTACCAACTTGGCACAACATCCACACGCCCAGTTAGCGGCAGTCTGTGATGTAGACTATGCTTGTGCCGAACGCCTGGCGGCAAAGCTTGATTGCAAGCAGGTGATCTCAGAAAAAATTTTCACAGATCAATCAATTACGGGTGTGCTGATTTGTTCCGCTACCCATACCCACGCTGATTTGATTGAGCAGTCTGTGTTGGCAGGTAAGCATGTTTTCTGTGAGAAACCCGTTGACCTTTCTCTATCGCGCGTGCGCCAATGTATAGCCAGAGTCACTGGCAGTGTAAGCCACGTTATGGTGGCGTTCAACCGTCGTTTTGACCCGCACTTTCAACAGCTTCAGCAACGGATCATGGACAATGCCATTGGTGCGGTGGAATTGATCAGTATTCATTCTAAAGACCCAGCGCCGCCGCCACTTGAATATATTAGGGTGTCAGGGGGATTATTTCGGGATATGGCCATCCATGACCTGGATATGGCGCGTCACTTGTTACAGGAAGATATTATTGCAGTTAATGCCCAGGCATCCTGTCAGGTAGATCCGGCTATTGGTGCCGTTGGCGATGTGGATACAGCAATAATTAGCCTGTCTACGGCTAGTGGTAAGTTGGTGCAGATTGCCAATAGTCGCCGTACTACCTATGGCTATGATCAGCGTATTGAAGTGCACGGTGAGTTGGGTATGCTAAGCACTGGTAATGTGGTCGAGAATATGGTGACTGAATATCACACGCATGGGGTCACCGGTGCGCTGCCCATGCATTTTTTCTTACAGCGCTATGCATCATCCTATCGCACTGAACTGGATACCTTCATTAAAGTTGTTCAGGGAGAAGAAGTTCCTTATCCTGGCCTTAACGATGGTTTGCAGGCTTTGCTTTTAGCCGAGGCAGCTTATTTGTCCTGGGCTGAGGCGCGTACAGTGAATCCACAGCAATTGCAGCCAACAGGATCGCAATATGCAACCCCAAATAGCTGAATTTCAGCAGTCCATTGATGATGTTGTAATGCTACAAGATTACCCTAATGCGGTAGCTGTTGAACACAATATACTGATTTATAGTGCTGGACAACTGCGTAGTGATGCCTTGAACAAGACAGCCATTCAGTTAGAGTGGGCTAAATGTTGGCATCGTGGGCCAGGAGTGCTGATGATAAAGGGTTTTTTTTACGGATACAACTTGTGTTGACGCAATGTCTCAGGTCTTTCAACAGATCTTAGATGCAGAGCACCATGTTGCTATTGGGGAAGGGGATCACTTCGCTGCATCAGGTACGAATCAGCGCATCTGGAATGCTTTGGAAAAGGCTGCGATATTGGCCCCAGCGGTGTTCGTGGATTATTACAGCAACCCATTGTTGGGATGGGCTGCCGAGGCTTGGTTAGGCCCAGGTTACCAACTGACTGCCCAGGTTAACTCAGTATCTCCTGGTGGCAAAGCCCAGATTGTGCATCGAGACTACCATTTGGGATTTCAAGAAGATAGAGCAGTAGCACGTTTCCCTCGCCATGCTCAAGCTATGTCTGCCATGTTGACTTTACAAGGTGCTATAGCGCATGTGGATATGGCCATTGCAAGCGGACCCACTTGGCTACTGCCTTTTTCGCAGCGCTATGATTTGGGTTACCTGCTATACCGACAGCCAGAGTTAATCGCACTGTTTGAAGATCAGTCCGTGCAACTGCCATTAACCAGAGGGGATGCTATATTTTTTAGTCCTGCATTGATGCATGCAGCAGGTGCCAATCGGACTACAGAAGTACAACGATTGGCTAATCTGTTGCAGATATCATCTCCCTTTGCCAAGCCCATGGAACGTTTAGATCATCAACGTATGCAACTGGCCCTGTATAATACGCTCAGTGTTGCTGATTTAGATGAGGAAGCCCTGGATGTTTTGGCGACCATTATTAGTGATAGCTATCCATTTCCTACTAATCTGGATCGTGATGTGCCAGTGGGCAGTATGACGCCCAATAGTGGGCGTGATTTATTGTTGCAGGCCTTGCATCAAGGCCATGATAGAACGACACTGGAGCGGCAACTGCAAGATTACTATTGGCGACGCGAGACATAAGCCTATTAAACATATACTCTAGTACTGGTGGTTGACGAAATATTGTGCGGATGCCTTAATGTCTCAAGTATGAATTTAGGCCAGAGGTATCCCTTTAACTGGCTTACAGAGTTTGTACAACATATTTAATTTTACTTGGATTGTGTTATTGAGTAGAAATTAATATAATTGTCTGCGAGATTTGGAACACACACATCAAATCAGGGAAAATATTGCAAACCAAAGCCTGTCACGCTTTGTAAAAGCAACTAACAGTACTTAACTGGGTTCGATCAATAAACACATTGTGTAAAGAGTGAATTTGAATTTTTAGTTGATGTTAAATCACATGAACAAACAAAATCATTTTCTTGGAAGCTTCCTGTAAAAGTAGTGCTCTATTAGACGAATAAGACCAGATCCCATCCCTTACCTGTATCATCATAATGTTGATTAATTTCACCAGTAACATCGCAATATTTGGCTGATTACATTCCCGAAATTTTTTATGAGACACTGCTGTGAGTAAAAAACGACCTGTAAACCTCGATCTTACAACCATTCAACTACCACTGCCAGCCCTGACTTCCATTCTTCATCGAGTAACCGGGGTTATGTTATTTGTGGGGCTGATCTTTTTCTTTTACGTATTTGACCTTTCGTTAGCCAACGAAGCCGGGTTTAACACTGTTAAATCATTATTAACCCAACATTTTGGGGCTAAGTTTATCGCCTGGGGCCTGCTAACTGCCCTGAGCTTCCATTTATTGGCTGGCGTCAAGCATCTGATAATGGATTTCGGCTATGCTGAAACACTTAAATCGGCTAATTTGGCTGCCAAGGTGGTGCTGTCCAGTTGTGTAATTTTATCGATTCTGGTGGGAGTATGGTTATGGTAACTTCAATTACCAGTTTTGGCCGCAGTGGCCTCTATGACTGGCTGGTTCAACGCATTACCGCGCTGGTGTTAGGATGCTACACTGTATTTTTGGTAGTCTTTTTCTTGTCTAATCCTGGGCTTAACTTTCAGGATTGGACTTCGTTGCATGCCCAGCTGCCGGTACGTATTTTTAGTTTAATGGCTCTATTCTCATTGGGAGCCCACTGCTGGATTGGGCTCTGGTCTGTATCCACAGATTATATCAAGCCTTTTGGCTACCGTTTTCTATTTCAAGTTGTTGTGGGCGCAGCTATGTTTATCTACATCGTTTGGGGTATCCAGTTGTTATGGGGTTTTTAAGTTATGGCTGAAAATATAAGCACCATGTCATTTGATGCTGTTGTTATCGGTGGTGGTGGTGCTGGCATGCGGGCAGCTCTACAACTGACTGAAGCAGGCATCAAAACAGCATGCATTACCAAGGTTTTTCCAACCCGTTCTCATACCGTATCAGCTCAAGGTGGCATCACATGCGCTATTGCCAGTGATGACCCGGATGATGACTGGCGCTGGCACATGTACGATACCATCAAGGGTTCCGACTACATCGGCGATCAGGATGCTATTGAATATATGTGTAGCGTTGGACCCCAGGCTGTGTTTGAGTTAGACCATATGGGGTTGCCTTTTTCACGTACTGAAAAAGGTCGTATTTATCAGCGTCCATTTGGTGGTCAGTCAAAGGACTTTGGTAAAGGTGGTCAGGCAGCACGAACTTGTGCTGCTGCTGATAGAACTGGGCATGCGCTCTTGCATGCCTTATATCAAGGTAATCTAAAGGGCGGTACAACCTTTCTGAATGAATGGTTTGCAGTGGATCTGGTTGTTAATGATAACAAGGCTGTCGTTGGCGTTATTGCTATTTGTATTGAAACTGGTGAAACCGTCTATGTTGATTCTAAAGTAACGGTTTTAGCCACTGGCGGTGCGGGCCGTATTTATCAGTCCACTACCAATGCACATATCAATACTGGTGATGGTATTGGTATGTGTTTGCGAGCTGGATTGCCGGTTCAAGATATGGAAATGTGGCAGTTTCATCCCACCGGTATTGCTGGAGCCGGGACATTGGTGACTGAGGGTTGTCGAGGCGAAGGTGGCTATCTGATCAACAAGGATGGTGAGCGTTTTATGGAACGCTACGCGCCTAATGCCAAAGATCTTGCTGGGCGCGATGTAGTAGCCCGCGCTATGGTCATGGAAATTCTTGAAGGTCGTGGTGTTGGAAAAAATGCTGATTGTGTTCATCTTAAACTGGATCACCTCGGTGAAGAGGTCTTGGAGAGCCGATTACCAGGCATCTGTGAATTATCGCGCACTTTTGCCCATGTTGATCCTGTTAAGGAACCAATCCCGGTAGTGCCAACCTGTCATTACATGATGGGAGGCATCCCTACCAATGTGGGTGGTCAGGTATTATTTCCTGAAAGTGAATCTAAAGATCGGGTTGTTGAGGGGCTGTATGCCTGCGGTGAAGTTGCCTGTGTATCGGTTCATGGTGCTAACCGACTAGGTGGTAATTCATTGCTTGATCTGGTTGTATTCGGGCGCGCGGTTGGGTTGCAGGTTGAGAAATCAATTCGTGATGGCTACAGTGTCAAACCAGCAACTCAAAACAATATTGATGTGGCCATGGTGCAATTGCAACGCCTGAATAATTCAAAAGGTGGTGAGCGCATTTCTGTAGTTAGAACTGAATTGCAAAGGATCATGCAGCTGTACTTTGGCGTATTTCGAGAAGGTCCCAGCATGCGCAAAGGACTTGATTTGCTGCGTCAATTGCGTGGCCAGTTGCAAAACGTTTATTTACAGGATAAAAGTCAAGCATTTAATACCGATCGGATCGAATCTTTGGAGTTGAATAATCTATTTGAAGTGGCATTCGCTACCGCAGTAGCTGCCGAAGCGCGTCAGGAAAGTCGTGGCGCCCACGCCCGTAATGACTATACTGACCGTGATGATAAGCAATGGCTCAAACACTCAGTTTATTACCCTGAAGAAGAACGAATTGGGAAACGTGATGTCAATTTTAATCCGGCTACCATGCCAGCTTTTCCACCCAAGATCAGGACGTACTAAGGAATTGCATAATAATGTTGAATGTTAGTATTTACCGCTACCATCCTGAACAAGATGAAAAACCACATATGCAAGACTTTCAAGTTGATACCAGTGGGAAAGATCTCATGGTGCTTGATGTGCTGTTCTCAATTAAGGAACAAGACAGCTCGGTGGTATTCCGGCGCTCTTGCCGTGAAGGTGTGTGTGGCTCTGATGGAATGAATATCAATGGCAAAAATGGGCTCGCCTGTATCACTCCACTGTCATCGTGTGTCAAGAAAAATAAATTAGTCTTACGTCCGTTGCCAGGTTTGCCGGTGGTGCGCGACCTAGTCGTTGATATGGGCCAGTTCTATAAGCAGTATGAAAAAGTAAAACCTTACTTGTTGAATGATACACCTGCACCTGCCATAGAGAGGCTGCAGACTCCACAAGAACGCGCTAAGCTGGATGGTTTGTATGAGTGCATTCTGTGTGCCTGCTGCTCTACGGCATGCCCCTCTTTCTGGTGGAACCCCGATAAATTCATTGGCCCTGCTGGCTTGCTGCAGTCGTACAGATTTTTGGCTGACAGCCGCGATACTGCCACTCAGGAACGGTTGGCCGAATTAGATGATCCATTTAGTGTATTCCGTTGTCATGGTATTATGAATTGCGTTAATGTCTGTCCCAAGGGTTTGAACCCAACCAGAGCAATTGGCCACATTCGTAATATGCTGCTGGATCGTGCTACGTAAGGGATAATTTGTATACAAACAACTTAGTGTTGCAAATATTTACAATTGACTCATGCCACGTCGTAGTGTTTTGGGTCATGTAAACATTGCTTAAAACCTATGTGTATGATTTAACCAGTATGTTAATCCATCTCTGATAATCAATTAGTGCGGGTTGTAATGAGGTCAGTTTAATTGTCAACTTGCTGACCTAGACATCAAAGCCAGAAATGAGATTTCATTATTGGGTTGAGCGCTCACTGATGAATTTTGTAATTGCAGTTCCGCATCGTTTTAATGTAATAATACAAATAATATCGTCTTGGCTGAAAATTGCAGACCCATTGGTAATGAGTGATCGTAAGTGATCTAACCTATCCTGCCTGAACTGGATAACCAACTCTATATCTTATGTTTCAGCCATAACCGATTAAAATAAAAGGAAAAAGGAAACAGGAATTGATCCGAGTAGTAAGATCAGTCTTTAACCTTACGAAGGTGTTTTTCAAAACAGGCAGACTTCAAATTAGTGCTTTGATATTTTGTTCCATTGTCCCAGTCAGTGGCTTTATACCAGTCCTGAATTATTTGGTTCCTCCTTATACCATGAGTTGCGGTAGCTATAACTAACCCCAATCGTTATAATAATAAATATCTAATTTACCGTTTGCCAAATTCATATTAGTAAAATTGTCCGCAACGCCTCGTGATAATTTTAAAATAAAAACGACAATCCAAGAGACAATCGTGCAATAGGCTGAGTGCATTTTATTAATGTTCCCTAACAACATGCCGCAGTTTTATTATGGTTTTTATGGACTCTGGCATGGTTTTAAATTGCTTGATTTGGTGATATTTGATGCAAAATAGCATGATGGAACAACAGAGGCTCGTGTCTCATTTCTCCGGAGGCAACCTTGCCTACATTGAAGAACTTTACGAAATATACCTGCGTAATCCCAATTCAATCCCTGAACAATGGCGCCATGAGTTTGATCAACTGCCTAGGATCATAGATTCCGTCATCGCTGATGTACCTCATGCACCGGTTCGAGAACACTTTCTATTACTGGCTAAGAACCAGAACAAGTCTCATCCAGTAACTGCATGTTCCGTTAGTGATGTACACGAACGTAAGCAAGTTAAAGTACTGGCATTAATGCTGGCTTATCGTTTTCGTGGTCATCGGATAGCGGATCTTGACCCGTTAAACTTGTCTGATAAGCCCAGGATAAGTGATCTTGAGTTAAAGTATTATGAACTCTCAGATGCCGATAGGGATACGGTTTTTCAGCTTGGTGTATCTTTTTTTGGGGTTGATGAAATACCCCTGGCCGATATCATTTCATCGTTGCGACAGACTTATTGCTCTACCGTGGGCGTTGAATACATGCATATCGTCGATATGCTCGAAAAGCGCTGGATTCGTCAGCGTGTTGAATCAGTTCTCAGCCATCCGCGTTACGAAGATGAAAAACGATGTCACATCCTTGAGCGCCTGTGTGTTGCCGAAGGTCTAGAAAAATACCTTGGTTCCCGTTTCGCTGGAGCCAAGCGGTTTGGCTTGGAAGGTGGTGAAAGTTTGATTCCAATGCTGGATGTGATTGTTCAAGGTGCTGGTGCGAGCAATGCTAAAGAAATAGTGATTGGTATGGCTCACCGAGGCCGGCTTAACGTATTAGTTAATATCTTTGGCAAGAACCCAGCAGATTTATTTGGTGAATTTGAAGGCAAGAGGCCACTAGATACTTCAGGCGACGTCAAATACCATCAGGGCTTTTCTACCAATGTTATGACTAAAGGTGGTGAAGTGCATATGGCTATGGCGTTCAATCCATCACATCTTGAAATTGTGTCGCCAGTAGTGGAAGGGTCTGTTAGAGCGCGTCAGGAACGTCGCCAGGATAAGATTGGGACCTCAGTGGTGCCTATTTGCATTCATGGGGATGCAGCTTTCTCTGGTCAGGGTGTGGTCATGGAGACACTACAGATGTCTCAGACCAGGGCCTATAAAACGGGTGGTACCATCCACATTGTGGTAAATAACCAGATTGGTTTTACTACTAGCAACAGAGAGGATACCCGTTCTACTAACTATTGTACCGATGTTGCGAAATTTATTGATGTACCCATCTTTCATGTTAATGGTGATGACCCGGAAGCGGTTATTTTTGTATCTGAGTTGGCTTTGGATTACCGTAACGAATTTCATCGTGACGTAGTCATTGACTTGGTATGTTACCGTCGGCGTGGTCACAATGAGGCAGATGAGCCTTCTGGTACCCAACCATTGATGTATGAGACGATTCGCTCACACAAGACTGTATGTAGCTCATACGCTGAAAAATTAATCGCTGAAGAAATAATTACACCAGCCCAGGTTGCTGAAATTCAATCCGACTATCGATGTGCCTTAGATCAGGGGAATATGGTTGCTAAGGCCCTTGCCAGCACACCAGATACAGCCCTGTTTGTGGATTGGAAGCCTTACCTTGGGCATGAATGGACCGCAAAATGTGATACTCGAGTGAATCCGCAATTACTAAAACAATTGAGTCAGTCCATGAACCAATTGCCAGAAGGGTTCGTGTTACAGCGCCAAGTCAATAAGATTATTGATGATCGCCGTAAAATGGCTGCTGGAGCAATGAGTGTTAATTGGGGCTTTGCAGAAAATATGGCTTATGCAACTCTGTTGTCAGAGGGTTACCCTATTCGTATCACTGGCCAGGATGTTGGTCGTGGTACTTTTTCTCATCGTCATGCGGTATTGCACGATCAGAAAAGTAGTGGTTCCTATGTGCCTCTACAAAATTTAGTTGAAGGTCAACCCAAGTTTAATATTTTCGACTCATTGTTGTCTGAAGAAGCAGTTTTAGCTTTTGAATATGGTTATGCTACGACTTCGCCCAATACATTGGTCATATGGGAAGCTCAATTTGGTGACTTCGCGAATGGCGCTCAAGTTGTGATTGACCAGTTTATTACCAGTGGTGAACATAAATGGGCTCGCCTGTGTGGTCTGACTATGCTATTGCCCCATGGTTATGAAGGTCAAGGACCTGAGCATTCTTCAGCTCGTTTAGAGCGTTATCTGCAACTGTGTGCCGAACACAATATTCAGGTTTGTGTGCCCACAACCCCAGCACAAATATTTCATATGTTGCGTCGTCAGGTGATCAGACCCCTACGTAAGCCGTTGGTAGTGATGACACCTAAGAGCCTATTACGTCATAAAGCTGCTGTTTCAAGCCTTGATGAACTATCTGAAGGTTCATTCCTAACTGTCATTGATGATCCCCATGTGACCAACAAACAAACAGTAAAACGCATGGTGCTGACTAGTGGGAAGGTGTATTACGATCTGGTAGCTCTACGTAAAGAGCGTCAGCTTGAGAATATAGCCATTGTCAGAATTGAACAGCTGTATCCATTTCCTGCTAGTGATCTGGTGCAACTGTTACATAGCTACTCTAGTATTGATGCGGTTATTTGGTGCCAGGAAGAACCCCTTAATCAGGGCGCCTGGTATTGTAGTCAGCATCACATGCGCCGGGCATTATATAACCATAACAGTAGCTTGCAGCTTGATTTTGCTGCCCGTCCAGCATCAGCAGCACCTGCATGTGGCTATATATCGGTGCATATGGCAGAGCAGCAAGCATTGATTGAACATGCGTTAGGGATTGATTAACTGTTTTAGAAACAGTCTGTCAGTTTGTAAATATTTATGTAAAAGGGAACATAATGTCCATTGAAATTAAAGCGCCCAGTTTTCCTGAGTCTGTAGCCGACGGCACCATAGCAGCTTGGCACAAAAAGCCGGGTGAGGTATGTCAACGCGATGAACTAATTGTTGATATTGAGACCGATAAAGTCGTATTGGAGGTGGTAGCTCCAGCCGATGGTTGTTTGGAAATTATTATGTTGGGTGCAGGCGAAACTGTATTGAGCCAACAGGTGATTGCCACCTTTACAGCTGGTGTAGCCACTGCTACAGCAGCTGCTGTAGAGTCTAAAATTGCGGGAACCTCCCAGGCTGTTGTAGATAACGCTGAGATATCTGGCCCAGCAGTGCGCAAGCTACTGGAAGAAAATAATCTGGATGCCAGGCAGATTCATGGTACTGGCAAGGCTGGTCGCCTTAGCAAGGATGACGTGTTGCGTCATTTGCAGCAGGCGCAAGCTGAATCAGCTAAACCCTCAACCGTTGAAACACCTGTCACCACAATACCCAGCCAGATTGCTACAATCAGTGAGCGAGCTGAAAAGCGGGTTCCCATGACAAGGTTGCGTTCTACCATAGCTAAGCGGTTGGTAGCGGCCCAAAATGATGCTGCTATGCTAACAACCTACAATGAGATCAATATGCAGCCGGTTATGGATTTGCGTAGTCAATATAAGGGTCTTTTTGAACAGATTCACAATGGCACTCGGTTAGGGTTTATGTCGTTTTTTGTCAAAGCCGCCACCGAGGCATTGAAACGCTTTCCAGCAGTGAATGCTTCTCTGGACGGCCATGATATGGTTTATCACGGATACCAAGATATTGGTGTGGCTGTATCAACGGAGCGTGGTCTAGTCGTTCCAATTCTGCGTGACACGGATGGTATGAGTTTGGCAGATATTGAAAAGGGCATTGCTGAACTGGCATTGCTTGGTCGTGAAGGTAAACTCAGCATAGCAGATATGCAGGGTGGCACTTTTACAATCACCAACGGGGGGGTTTTTGGTTCCCTACTGTCGACTCCTATCCTGAACCCACCACAGACAGCTATCCTGGGTATGCATAAAATTCAGGAACGGCCAATAGCTGAAAAAGGAAAGGTAGTAATTCGGCCTATGATGTACTCGGCACTTTCATATGATCACCGTATGATTGATGGCAAGGAAGCAGTACAGTTTTTAGTCACTATCAAGGATTTGTTAGAAGATCCTGCCCGGGTGTTACTTGAAATCTAACAGTAATCCTGTAAGTTGAATATTGCCGACCTGATTTGTTACAAACATGACCTAATTGGATAAAATTATGGTACAAGAATATGATGTGGTAGTTATTGGTAGCGGTCCAGGTGGTTATGTGGCTGCAATTCGTGCTGCTCAACTGGGATTGAAAACAGCCTGTATTGAGAAATGGGTCAACCGTGAGGGGGCTACCGTGTTGGGTGGAACCTGCTTAAATGTCGGTTGTATCCCATCCAAAGCATTGCTGGAGTCCACCCATAAATTCCATGAAGCCAATACAAAATTTGCAGATCATGGTATCGCCATGAACACATTGACAATGGATGTCAGTGCTATGCAGCATCGCAAAGATGCTATTGTCTCTAAACTGACAACCGGTGTTTCAGGCCTATTTAAGGCCAATAAGGTCACTTTGATCAATGGTCATGGCCAACTACATGAAGATTGTCTGATCAAGGTTACTGCAATAGACGGTAGTGTTTCTGAGTTGAAGGCTGGACATGTGATTTTGGCAGCCGGTTCAGTACCAGTTAGTATTCCGTCTGTACCTCTACATAGTGATTTGATCGTTGATAATGTAGGTGCTCTGAATATCAATGCAGTGCCCAAACGATTGGGTATCATTGGTGCTGGGGTAATTGGCTTGGAAATGGCTTCAATATGGAATCGATTGGGCAGTGAAGTTGTTATTCTTGAGGCGATGGATCAGTTTCTTCCCATAACAGATAAAGATATTTCTCGTGAAGGATTGAAGTTGCTGCAGCAGCAGGGCTTGGAAGTGCGACTTAATGCGTTAGTTAGCACTACGGAAGTGGTTGGTGATCAGGTTAATGTTCATTACAAGGATGCCATTGGTGAGGTGCATCATCTTGTATTTGACAAGTTAATTGTAGCTGTTGGTCGAGCACCCTACACCGATGGTCTATTAGCTGCTAACAGTGGTGTGAAATTAGATGAGCGAGGTTTCGTATTTGTCGATCATCGGTGTCACACAGATGCGCCAAATGTATTCGCTATCGGTGACATTGTACGTGGGCCCATGTTGGCCCATAAGGCTTCTGAAGAAGGTATGATGGTGGCTGATATTATCGCTGGCCATACAACAGAAATGAACTATGATTGTGTTCCAGGTGTGATCTACACCCATCCGGAGATGGCTTGGGTAGGCCGTACGGAACAGGAACTCAAAGCCGAAGGCATTGATTACAATGTAGGCAAATTCCCCTTTGCTGCTGTGGGTCGTGCCATGACTTCCAATGATACCGATGGTTTCATTAAGTTGATTGCCGATGCTAAAACAGATCGGATTTTGGGTTGTCATATCGTTGGTGCCCATGCGTCAGAGCTAATTGCTCAGGTGGTGATTGCAATGGAATTTGGTTCTAGTGCTGAAGATTTAGCATTGACTGTATTTGCTCATCCTTCCCTGAGTGAAGCATTACATGAGGCTGCACTAGCAGTTGATAACCACGCTATTCATATGGTTAACCGCAGGGTTCGCAAGTAAAATCGTTTGAATTAAATTTGTAGGTTTAGAATGCGTCTTGGCATAGTCTAATGTCACAGATCGCATCTATATTTTTATCGCTAACACTGGGCTTCCAATAATGAAGCAGCACACAATTATAGGTTAATTTAATGAACCTTCATGAATATCAAGGTAAGCAATTATTTGCTGAATATGGATTACCAGTTTCTAAGGGTTATGCTGTAGACACGGTTGCAGCAGCTATGGCCGCTGTTGATAAAATTGGTGGTGATAAATGGGTGGTCAAGGCCCAAATCCATGCAGGCGGTCGTGGTAAGGCAGGTGGTGTAAAATTGGTTACAAGCAAGCAGGAAGTGACTGATTTTGCTCATCAGTGGTTGGGACAGCGTATGGTCACCTACCAGACTGATCCTGCTGGTCAACCAGTAACCAAGATATATATTGAAAATTGCACTGATATTGCGTCTGAACTTTATCTGGGTGCTGTAGTTGATCGTAGTACCTGCCGAATTGTGTTTATGGCATCCACCGAAGGTGGGGTAGAAATCGAACAAGTGGCTCAGAAAACACCAGAAAAGATTCTTAAGGCCATCATTGACCCACTAACTGGAGCTCAACCCCATCAAGGCCGTGAGTTAGCTTTCAAACTAGGGTTGCGAGATAATCAGATTAAACAATTTACTCAAATTTTTCTGGGACTCGCCAAATTATTTCAAGATAAAGATTTAGCTTTATTGGAAATCAATCCACTTGTGGTCACCAAGCAAGGCAACTTGCACTGTCTGGATGCAAAGGTGGTGATTGATAGCAACGCTGTCCATCGTCATCAGGATATTCAAGTTTTGCATGACCCTTCACAGATAGATGAGCGAGAATCTCACGCAGACTCTTGGGATCTAAATTATGTGGCGCTAGAGGGTACTATTGGTTGTATGGTTAATGGTGCTGGCTTGGCCATGGGTACTATGGATATGGTAGCTCTATATGGTGGTTTTCCAGCTAATTTCCTGGACGTTGGTGGTGGTGCAACCAAGGAACGGGTAACAGAAGCGTTTAAGATTATTCTTTCCGATGATCGGGTAGCTGCTGTATTAGTAAATATATTTGGAGGCATTGTACGTTGTGATCTAATTGCTGAAGGCATTATCAATGCAGTGCGTGAGGTTGGTGTAGCCGTGCCGGTGGTGGTGCGACTGGAAGGTAATAATGCTGAACTTGGTGGTCAGAAGTTGGCCACAAGTGGTCTTGATATAATTGCTGCAACCAGCCTGACGGATGCTGCACAACAGGTTGTGATCGCTGCTGGAGGCGTGCAATGAGTATTCTGATTGATAATAATACCAAAGTCATTTGTCAGGGGTTTACTGGTAGCCAAGGCACATTCCATTCGCAACAGGCTATTGCTTATGGCACTGATTTAGTCGGTGGTGTAACGCCTGGTAAAGGTGGAACTAAACACCTAGGCCGACCGGTTTTTAATACCGTGTCTGACGCTGTGGCCAGCACCGGTGCTACAGCCAGTGTAATATATGTGCCAGCACCGTTTTGCAAGGATTCTATCCTGGAAGCTGCTCATGCAGGAATAACCTTGATTGTTGTTATTACTGAAGGTATTCCTACTCTTGATATGCTGGTTTGCAAGGTCAAATGTGATGAGTTGGGGGTTCGTTTGATCGGCCCTAATTGTCCCGGAATCATTACACCAGGTGAGTGTAAAATTGGTATTATGCCTGGGCATATTCATCTACCGGGCAAAGTAGGCATTGTATCTCGTTCAGGTACGCTAACTTATGAAGCAGTAAAACAGACCACTGATGCAGGTTTTGGCCAGTCCACTTGTGTAGGTATTGGTGGTGATCCCATTACGGGCACTAACTTCACTGATGTTCTGGCCTTATTTGAGCAGGATCCAGCTACTGCTGCCATGGTAATGATTGGTGAAATTGGAGGCACTGCTGAAGAAACAGCAGCAGCTTATATCAAAGCTAATGTCAGTAAACCAGTTGTGTCCTATATCGCAGGGGTAACTGCGCCTGCGGGCAAGCGCATGGGTCATGCTGGAGCCATCATTTCTGGTGGAAAGGGTACCGCAGATGAAAAATTTGCAGCATTAAGCGCCGCTGGCGTCAAGACTGTGCGTTCTCTAGCTGATATTAGCACGGCGTTAGCTGAAATCACCGGTTGGTAGGTCAAATTCATATCACAGATACCATTAATTATTTACCAGTTCCTTTGTATCGGCTGCAAGGCAGAAGGTCAGTTTGGCCGTATTGAGTTCTTGCCCCTGTGCATCTATAACTTGCAATGGGCTACCAGTCACATTGCAAGTATTTCCTATAATACGGCAACAGAGGCGATATAAAAGAAACTATGGCTCCATTAATGTGTAGTTTACCAAGATTAAAAATACTATATCTTTCTGATTACCAACAGATCAGCTGATCTATATCTGTTTTATGTGCCCTATTCGTTTTATGTGCCCTATTCGTTTTAAGGTCTAATACCAGTCATTCAGTGAGTGTTGAGCACCATATTTCAGACGTTGTGAATAAAGCGCCTAGTGTTTTTCCTGAATTAAATTGAGTTCATCGTACAGTTTGATCCATCTACTCTAAATTCTACAGAATATCTGGTTTCATCCAGCTATACCACTGGAATTGCCCTATGGATAGATCATTACATGGGTTTTGCTCTGTAAATAATATTTGTAGATCACTGGTTGTTGAGAATTATCCGCGTTACTTTAGTTTTAATCGATTGTAGAAAAACAAAATTTACTTTCGGTATTAATTGAGTGTCAGAACAAAATTATGGCCACTCTAATTCACTACAGTGACTGAAAGATATTTGATATTACCCATATGAAGGAACATATACGCAAATAGAGTAGCTACAGCTTAATTTTTTCAAAGCTGCAAGCCCCTGTTTTTGCACTGTCGGTAAGTGTTTACTATTCCAATTAGTCTTAGGTTATTTTATTCAGTAAAGGCATTTTATACATGGATGACTCAATGACAATACGAACTGGGAATGAGTATTTTTTGTATCCCAGTATTAAACTTTCCACATCATGAGCCAGACACCGTTATGATCTCTGGCTGTGTATAATAACCTTATGTAGACAAGTTTTTTGCATAGCTAGTGGTGCTATCTAAGTGAAATCAAGTATGAGCAAAGTATTTGAGTTGCAATCTGAATTTGTACCAGCAGGTGATCAGCCGATGGCCATTAAGAAGCTGATCACCGGCATCAATGCAGGATTAGCCTCTCAAACACTGCTGGGCGTGACTGGTTCAGGCAAGACGTTTACTATTGCTGAAGTTATTAATTCAGTGCAACGCCCTACAATTATACTTGCCCACAATAAAACTTTGGCAGCTCAATTGTATGGAGAATTCAAGGCGTTTTTCCCCCGTAATGCAGTGGAATACTTTGTTTCCTATTACGACTATTACCAACCAGAGGCGTATGTGCCTGCGTCGGACACTTTCATTGATAAGGATGCTTCGGTTAATGAGCATATTGAGCAGATGCGTCTGTCAGCCACTAAGGCATTGCTTGAACGCAGGGACGTTATTATTGTAGCTACTGTGTCTGCCATCTATGGTTTGGGTGATCCAGAGTCTTATCATCGCATGGTGCTGCACTTGAACCGGGGTGACAAGATTGATCAGCGTACGGTATTGCGGCGTCTAGCTGAATTGCAATACACACGCAATGAAGCTGATTTCCATCGAGCTACCTACCGAGTTAGAGGTGATGTAATTGATATTTTCCCAGCTGAATCCGATAACGAGGCAGTACGCTTGGAGTTATTTGATGATGAAATTGAACATCTAAGTTTTTTTGATCCCTTAACTGGACATGTCAGGGGACGGGTACCCAGGTTGACTATTTATCCGAAAACACACTATGTCACACCTAGGGAGGTTTTATTAACGGCCATCGACCATATTAAAGCTGAATTGCAGGCACGTTTGCTGCAATTTCGTGATCTGGATAAGCAAGTAGAAGCTCAACGGCTTGAGCAGCGGACGCGCTATGATTTAGAAATGATTCGTGAATTGGGATACTGCTCTGGTATTGAGAACTATTCCCGCTACTTATCTGGTCGTGCCTCTGGTGAGGCACCGCCAACACTGTTTGATTATCTTCCAGCTAATGCATTGTTAGTAGTCGATGAGTCTCATGTCACAATTCCTCAATTGGGAGCCATGTACCGAGGTGATCGATCACGCAAAGAAACATTGGTGGAATATGGCTTTCGCTTGCCTTCGGCATTGGATAACCGGCCCATGCAATTTGAAGAGTGGGAACAAATTTCACCCCAGATGATTTTTGTATCTGCTACTCCTGGAGCCTATGAATCTAGTCATGCTGATGCCGTAGTTGAGCAGGTGGTACGTCCCACAGGGCTCGTTGATCCAGAACTGGAAATCCGACCAGCAACCTACCAAGTGGATGATCTGATGGGTGAAATTCACCAACGATCTCAATTAGGGCAACGTATATTGGTCACAGTATTAACCAAGCGAATGGCAGAGGATCTGACTGAATACTTGATTGAACATGGTATTCGGGTACGCTATCTACATTCAGATATTGACACGGTAGAGCGGATAGAAATTATCCGTGATCTGCGCTTAGGGAAGTTCGATGTATTGGTAGGAATTAACCTGCTCAGGGAAGGGCTAGACATACCAGAGGTGGCTTTGGTAGCTATTCTAGATGCTGACAAAGAAGGTTTTTTGCGTTCAGAACGATCTTTAATTCAGACTATTGGTCGAGCTGCTCGTAACCTGAATGGGAAAGCCATTCTGTACGCTGATAATATGACTGGCTCTATGCAGCGTGCTATGTCTGAAACTGAACGGCGACGGTCTAAACAACTGCATTTTAATCAGCAACACAATATTACTCCTAAAGGGGTCGTTAAATCAGTGCCCGATATTCTGGAGGGCGTCTATGCTGGCAAGCTCAACAGAGCCAAAGATGGTAAACGAAGCAACCGAAAAATAGCTGAGGTCAAACCTGATTATGCAGCACAAGCAGGTCAATTATCGCCTCGTGAGTTAAGCCGTCTGATTAACCAGACTGAAGATGCCATGTATGAGTCGGCTAAGAATTTGCAGTTTGAGACAGCGTCGCATTATCGTGATCAACTGCATATTCTCAAAGAACAGCTGCTCAGTGCCTGAATGACTGACAAGGTTTATATTATCATGATGGTAATGATTTAAGGTTAACAAGGTTTATTAGAATCCATCCGTATGGAATCAGTTAAGATTAGGAGGCATACTGTAACGGTCACGTAGTTGGTTTAACAAACCTCTTAAATTTTCCAAATCATAGCCAGCGACCGCTGCCATACTAATAATTGTTGAGGTACTTATATGTGGTGGTTGCATGAGAGCCCACAAATAAGTACATCGTGTACCGGTGCGACAGAAAGCCAGTACCTTACCGTCACAGCCGTTAACTGCTTTAGCCATGGCTGAGATATTGCTCATACTCAGTTGGCTGGCTATCACTGGCAAGTGAATGTAATCCAGCTGATTTTCTTGGGATGCGGTCTCTATAATGCTCGAATGCACATTAAAACCTGGTTCTCCATCTGGTCGGTTATTAATTAACAGCTTAGCGCCCCATGCCTTGATTGCCTGCATGTCAGATGTCTTAATTTGTCCGGCAACAGCAAAATGATCTGTGATTCCCTTTATGTCTATCATAATACCTCACTGTTAAGTCCTAGTACCAAGTGTAGCAGTATATTGCTATGTTAAATTTAACCGTGACGTCAGCCCGGATATTAAATGAATTTGGGTCGCCATTAGCTACAATGGAGATAATTAGCCTAGTCCTTTGATAATATGAAGAAATTAAGATTGTGTCTGAAGCATTATCCGTGATCAAGAAGATGTATTTGAGTTATGGTTTACTACCTGCACCTGTATTTTTAGATGCTGCTTAGCAGCAGTTAGTGTCTTTATGGGGTACTGCCATCATGCTTCTTGCCTTTGATCATAGCGTTATTATTGTATCTATTGGGCTAAATGTCTAGGTATCCTTATGGTCTTCAATAAATCTGTAAAATAGCCCAGTAAGACTACACACGACTGCTGTTACTGACATTGCAATGATAATGTTCAGTCTTGCGCTAACCACCTTGGTTCATCTATATGAAAAAACTAATGTTATAGGGAGTGCAAATGCATTAATCATTGTATCGCTAGTTTTTTACATATCTCATTCAGGTTAATTAGCTGTTGTCTACAATGGCTTTAGAATGGTATGTAGTCTGACAGCAAGTTTTGAAAAAATCTTACTATAGCAAAGCGGTTAAAATCTGCTTTGATAATATTAAGCAGTAATAAGTCAGGAAATATATTTTAAATCAGTAGTTTATAATTACCAAACCGTATTACACTACATTTAAATATTCTGTAATCTAGACCTATATGACAGGCATAATGATTAAATTTCGTCAATGTTGTGTGGTTCTTAGTGCTTTTAAAACGTAAACAGTGTTTAGTAAAATAAGCCCATATTACAGTTCAGATATCAAAGATGCAGAAGTTGGTCTGGGACCACTGATACAAGCAAAGTACCCTAGCTAAAGTAGCTCACCGAATATGCAAATTGAGTAGTCAAGGGGTCGTAATTTGCAAGAACTAAAAATTTTTTCTGTATTAAACTGACTCTCTGTTAATATAAAATTTCAATATTGTATTTATGGCATTACTGAAATATCCTGCCTGCCAAAGTGAATGGATTTATCTAAATTAGTTACGATCTAATCTGACGCCTCTCCTTGAAAGAGGTGAGTGTTACCGGTTTGATAATGGATTTTGAATCCTAAAATCACATATTTATTACACCTTAAACTAGATTTATTTACTATTAAGTAACTGTAATTTATATATTTTTTTAAACTATTTTATGTCAAACAGCATTTTAACTCTAAAAATGTCAACTTTATGTCAACACTGATTGATTAATAGATACCCCTGACAACCCCCGCTAAATAACGATCCAGGGTCATTTTGACTACTACTGTAGTGCAGATCATTTGCCAACATCTGCATACTGTGAAATATTAAATAATGGTTAATTTGTATAATTTGGTAGCAAAGTGCCTAGCTCTGCTGGGCTTTTGCGCTCGATCTCACTGACCCATTGCACGGGCAGTGCATCTGAACAAAAATCACCCACACAAACTACAGGTGTGGTGGGAGTAGTGTTTTTTTCAGGGGATAAATTTTTTTTGGCAGAGCGTAATGGCACAGCTGGTACGGGCTCAAAGCCTGTCAGGTGATGTTTAACGAGTATAAGGAATTAGTGGGAAGTGCGACCAGAATGGTCAGTGTGAGTTGTGCTGGGTCGTGATTAAAAATGCCAATGTGCTGAGTTGATCTATGTAATCAACACCCTTTATAGTCTCTGGTAACACATTCCTGAGCAAGGTCTTGCGCCTTTGCAATTTGTTCCTGAGTCATTTTTGCAACTAAGAATTCCATAAGTTTTTTGGTATTTTCAGATCCATTATACCGAGCAATATTTGCCCACATGTGGGCCTTAACATAATTTTCTGTAACACCATCTCCATTAGTGTACATAACACCCAGATTGTACTGTGCTGAGGCATGACCCTGTTCAGCAGCGAGTGTGTACCATTTTACTGCTGTCTTATAGTTTTGCAGAACACCTTCGCCGTTATTGTACATCTGACCCAGGTTGTACTGGTGCATTGCCCTGTTCGGCTAGAGGCATCCATTCACCTAGTGCAGTTTCGTAGTCACCACTTTTATAGGCAGCAAAGCCCTTAGCAAAATTGGCCCCCAACTGATGGGTGTGATCAATGAAGCAAGCAGTAAAGGAATGATGATAATTTTTTTCATATTTATCATTTAACCTGCTTTTATTGCCCCGGTAAAGCAAACCACAAAAAAACCCGCCTGATGCGGGTTTTTTAATGCTGGGTATCTTACCTGGCCCCTGACCCCAGCTTGCGGCTGCGGGCCACGGCCGGATCGCTCTGGTCGGGCGGGTTGCGCACTAGTCTGGATAAGGTGGTACCCATCACCCCCACGGTGTCGGGCATCTGCTGTTGTAACTGGCTGGCCAGATCCCCGGGGCTGCTTGCCCCTGATGTCAAATACCCGGCTGTGGCTGCGGTTAAACCCTGCCGACCAGGTGTTAAAGGCGGCCAACTGGTTATCCCGTTCACTCTGTCGCCGGGTCATAAAGTCCTTCAGGGTGGTGACTGGGTCGGGTTCCATACTGGCACTCATCTGGGCCAGTAGCCTACCCAGTGGCGTTTGATCTGTCTGGATACGAAACGATCTAGGGCACTTTAAGAAGCGTTTCAAGGCTCTTGAAGCTCTTGAACGTAAGAGGTTCAATGATGAAGTTAGCGGTGAGATCGAAACACATGATCCTGGCTATCTCGGGTCTCAGGATACGTTTGCCATGTTATATAAAACCAGGACATCGATCACGGCTGCCGTTCTGTGCTGCTTGGTATATCCGGCTGCTGAGAATCCTCACTGATTGTGGAACGGAGTACTGCGGTCACACATGATTATCAGCTCTATCTGGCAACGATATTGATCACACGAAGAAAAAGATCAAATCGCCTCAGACAAACGGTATTTGTGAGCAGTTCCACGACACAATTTTGCAGTAGTTTTACCAGGTTATGTTCCCCGAAAAGTTGTATGACTCGCTTAAAGATCTACAAAAAGATCTGGGCGACTGGATCGATTGCGACAACAATGACAGAATGCATCAGGGCAAAATGTGCTGTGACAGAGCACAGATGGATACTTCGCTCGATGGTAAGCAGAACTGGTTTGAGAGGAGTCCAAGCCAGATCTAATCTGACAAGACACCCAGAAAACTGGTGACGGTCAGATCAGGTCTGAACTACTACACATAAAATGGTTGAAACGTTAAGCAATGAGTAACTGCCACATTTGATCTAAATTTTACAGATTAACGAATCTGGGGCTGACCCGTTGTGCTATCGAAGTTATGTTTCTGATACTTTGGTTATTACATCAAATTTTGCAAGACTGGCATTAACCAAAAATATCCTTGAACATATGTATACACTGACGAAAGCCATCTTCAAAATCACCACCCTTGGGTCGATAAACACTTTCTAATGAAATAACACCATTATAACCGTCCGTGCGCATAGCATCTGCTATGGGCTGGAATAAATGTGCTAATTGTCCTTCGCCCATCTTCTTTACTTGCAATGTTGCACGTGGCGTATCTACCAAAACGTCTTTAATATGTACATGCCCCAGATAACCATCACGTATTTCATTATAGCCGTCTGGGTAAGCCAATTCATGACACCAACAATTATTTGCCGGATCCCACAATACTTGCAGGGCATCTTTAGCATCCAAATCATCAATCAACTTACGAGCCGTATAATTGGAATTGACTATAGTACCATTGCCAGTTTCAACCACCAGTTTTAGCCCTGCATCACGTGCTATTTCCACTGCGGGTGCAATAATTGGAGGAACTGCATCCCAAGCCCCGTGTGCAACATTCCACTGCTCTGCGCCATTTTCACCCCATAGAATTTGCTCCTTTTTAGGGGTTAGAATACGCACCAATGGCGACTCTACTTCATGGGCCATGGCTACCACACGCTTGAGTGCATCCATATGTCGAGTATGTAGTGCATCGCCTGGCTTGTTGGCTGAAGTCATGCCAGCGAAAATATGTCGAGAAAGACAAGATACGGATTTACCATGATCTTGTAGTTGTTGCTTTATCTCACTAATTTGGGGTGATCCAAAGTCCCCGACTTCTTGATTACCGATAAATTGGATTTCTGCATATTCTAAGTCAAATTCATCCATTATTTTCAGAGTGTGAGCGAAATCTCTAGAAATACCGTCACAAATAACACCTAATTTCATTTTAAACCTCATTTTTTAAGCTATCGATGTAGTTGTGTACCAACTATTTCTTCAATGACTCTAGTTACTGCCCAGTTGTCTCCATCTGGATATTTGCTCTTACCGCAATGGAATAGTTGCATGGCGGTAGATGCTGTATGTAAAGGTACTCCCAATGCTTCGGCAAATCTCATGACAATGGTAAGATCTTTATGCATGGTTGCAATATGACTACCAGTTTTTTCAAATTTGCGCTCAATGATATTCTCTAGTGCTGTATTGGTACAGCCACAACCAGCGCCAGAAGTTGAGAAGACTTTGAATAAATTTTCTCCTGAAATACCTGCTTTTGCAGCCAATACAGAGGCTTCAAAGGTAGCGGAAAAAATGGCACCGATGAGAGATTGTAAACAGGCCTTCATGGCTTGGCCATCGCCGCCATTTTCACCAATGCGGTGAATCGTTTTTGATACAGCTTCCATTACGGGCTCGCACTGATCAAGTATATCTGGCATACCAGCTGCCATCATGGTTAAGGTGCCACTCTGAGCCCCTGAAAATCCTCCAGAAACAGGGCTATCAATTAAGTGGATTTCTGTACTCGACATGGCGCTGGCGATGTCTTGAGCTTCTTTGGGTAGAATCGTCGCAGTGAGGATAACTATACCGCCTGGCTTCATGTGCCTAACTAGGCCATCTTGGCCCAAAATGACAGCCTTAGCCTGATCACCGTTCATTACCATGACATAAACTATGTCGTTATTTTTTGTGACTTCCTGTACGTTGGCAGCAGCATTTCCATTCATGGCAATAAAAGCCTGCATGCGTTCTTCAGATAGGTCAAATCCTGTTGTGGTATAACCGTTCAAGATCAGATTTTTAGCTATCCCGCTGCCCATATCACCTAATCCAATGACACCTACTCCCATAATCGGTAGCTCCTTTAAAATAGACGTACATATATTTTAATTAAATTAGTGAAAATCGTGAATTCGTTGCTGTAGATCTGTTATCCACTTGTGTTGGCAAGCTAATCAACTTATAGCCGTTTGCTGATTAGCTGGGCCGGTATACATTAAAAGGAATCCATTCCGCTAACTGTGGTATCAGACAGATTAAAAATAGTATCATTACATTAGCTAGCAAAAATGGTGCTGCCCCAATGAAGATTCTGCCAATGCCAAGGCGTGCGATAGCAGCACAAACGTTTAAGCAGTTTCCAACAGGTGGTGTACAAGCACCGACTGCCAATCCACAAATTAATACGACCCCAAAATGCACCCCGGAAATGCCTACGGACTTAGCTGCGGGTAGTAAAACTGGTGTTAATAGCAAAATTGCTGGACTGACATCAATAAAAGTACCTGCAATCAAAATTACCATTGCAATGGCTAGCATGAGTGCAGTCGGTCCCAAATCCATACTCATGACAAAGGCTGCTAGAGCATCTGGAATACGTTCCAGAGCAAGTACCCATATATATAATTGGGAAAATGCAATGATCATCATGATTTTAGCACTGGTTATAATGGCACTTTTCATGGCCTGCGGTAGTTGTCTAATACCTGCAAGACCAACGATGAAGAAACTGATTAAAATACCATAAGCCACTGCAATACCTGCTGTTTCAGTAGGTGTGGCAATACCAAAGACCACTGAGCAGACAATTAACAAAGGCATGATTAAAACGGGTGCTGAATGCTTTCCCTGACGCACTGCTTCTAACCAAGTAAATGGAACTGATTCAGTGGGGTAATTGCGTAATGTCGCAATCCTCCAGACGATCAATAACTGCAGTAGACCAATTAATAACCCAGGAATTAGTCCACCAAGAAACATCTGACCAACCGATTCCTGAGCAACGATGGCATAAATTACCATAGGCACACTGGGTGGAATAACCATGCCCATGGTAGATGATGCAACAGTAACTCCAGCTGCTACACTGGCAGGATAGCCGCGTCTTTTCATCTCTGGAATTAACACAGAACCAATAGAGGCTGTATCTGAGGCAGATGAACCGGATATACCACCAAATACCATAGAAGCAACTACGTTAACTAAACCTAAACCACCTTTTAAACGACCCACGAAAAACATGGATAAGTCCAATAATCTAGCGGTGATGCCACCAGCATTCATCACCAGTCCCATCAAAATAAATAATGGCAGGGAGATTAATGCATAATTATCGATACCTGCAAATAGTCTTTGTGGCAAGATACCTAACAGCATGGGCTGTTCGACTATAAAATAGGTCAATGCTGAAAGGCCTAGGGAATAGGCAATGGGTATCCCCAGTAAAATTAGAAGCAGTAAGCTGCCAAGCAAAATCAACATAAATTAGTCCTCTGGCATCCACACAACATCAATATTCGTTCGACCAGTCAAAGCTAATAATGCTTTTAGCAAACTATAAAAAATAGCCAGGCTACATCCCACGGGTATAACTGCATGCACAATACCTTGAGGCCATCCCAGAGGTTGCCAGGGGTTATGGCCAGCCATACTTATCCAGTTATAGGAGTAGTAAATCATGTAGCCATTGATGATGGCAATTAATAGCATACCCACTACATAACACGCTAACTTCAGGGAGTGGGGTAATTGATCAATTAGAAAGGTAATAGCGATATGTTCATTTTTACTAATACATAGTGCGCCACCGATTGCGCTGGTAATGATAAAGGCGATTGTTACTAGTTCATTACCGCCAAAAATTGAGGTAGAAAAACCATAGCGTAATAGGACTAGAACACACACCATGATCAGAAAAAAACCAAATAGAAGCACCAAGACCCACTCAAGTAATTGAGTCAATATTTTCTCTAGGCGGATTAAGAAGTCCATACTCTATGCCTCTTAAAGCCACACTCACCACGGATGATGAGCGTGGCATTCTGCTTAAGTACGATCTGGCTTAATTACAGGACTGAGCTGCCACCCTGGCTGCAGCTAGATCATCCTGAGAAAAATAACCTTTATCAATCATTTGCTGATACACCGGCTTGACAGCGTCACGGAACCCACTTATCGCAGCATCTGTCAGATAATTTACCTCCATAACTTCATTGAGCTTTTCTAATAGTTCAACTTCAGCTTGGCGAGCAAGCTTGTCAGAATGCGCTAAAGCATCAACAGCAACTTCATCAAACACTTGTTGTAGATCAGCTGGTAAATTGTCATACCAAGCCTTGTTGACTAGCAATGGGTCTGGTCCGGACATGTGATTAGTTACTGAAAGATACTTTTGGACTTCATGTACTTTATAGTTCCAAATATTGGCAGGCGGGTTGTGCTGGCCATCAATAACACCCTGTTGGAATGCTTGATAAACCTCAGAGAAGGCCATAGCAATGGGTGTAGAGCCTAGCGCTTCACCAGTTTTGATAAACAGATCTACCTGAGGTTCACGAATCTTCAAACCCTTAAGATCAGATACTTGAGTAATCGGTAGGATATTATTCGTGTACATACGGAAACCCTGGCTTATGCCTGTAGCTGGAATATGGTAACCGTTGGCAGCCGCATTAGCTTGTATTTGCTTGGTAAAATCACTTGCAACTAGACATTGCATTTCATCCCATCCACTGACTAGGAATGGTAACAAGTAGATATTGTACTGTGAGTTAGCATTGTTAAAGAAGCCACCTCGTGTACCTTGTAGTAGGCCAGTGGTAACTTGATCCATCATTTCTTTTTCAGTACCTAGTACAGCACTGAAGTAGTTTTGAACTTCTATACGACTATTTGAACGTTGTTCCAGCTGTTCCTTGAAATAAACCATGGATTGTGAACGAGCAGCTTTCTCAGGTTGAGAATTGCCATACTTAAAGGTGAAGTCTGTTCCATAGGTCGCGCCTGACCCCAAAGCCAGTGCCACTCCTGCAGCAGTTAAAAGAAACTTTATTGTCATTACGGATTCCTCTTGATTTTAGTTTTACTAAAGCTTTGGGAAGCTTTTAAGTGTGTTTTGAGAAAGACTCAGATCAGGTAGAGATCAATGTAATACCCAACGTATTGCTATTTATCATGAGTTAGCCTTGACTTTGGATTATCGTTGATGCATCCAGATTTTGAGCTGGTTGTTGACTCCATATGATCCAGTGTTATTAGTTTACATAGATTTTCTGCTACGATAATCCATATACAATGTAGTATGAACTGAAATTAAGGTACATCATTTTACATTATTTGATTCGTCATGATGTTAAATATGCCCCTGGTATCAACTTAATCAATACACTCCTGATTCCAGATAGCGTGTATTTGAGACTGTAGTATCAATCACACATCAGCATCTCAGCTACATGGAGGACATAATATTTTAAATGTGTTGTGAATCACTATACCTGGCCTCAGGTTATCTTCAGCATTAAATTAAATGTAACAAGTGGAATGCTCAATAATAGAAGAGGAACGCTTGGTAAACGCTGGCATGTAAATGAGCCTAGTTCTGGATAAACTGCTTCTGTAACTTCAGTGATCCCTTTAAGCCTATTGTTACATGCAATAACGGTTCCTGTAAGCTGTGGTTTTTTAGTCGGTTACGATTGAAAACCAAAACTTAGCGACTTTTTTTGCCACTGATGCGTTTAAAAGCGTTTCCTCAAATAATTGTCTAGGGTTCAGGAATACATATTGATCCTGTACTGTAACAGAAACCTCACTTCGAATTACCAATGTGTCTGAAGAAACGATGTGCTTAGACTAAATCTAGGCTGGCTCATGAGGGGCCTTGTTTTAGCCATAACCGGCATATATGGATCGCCTGTAAGACGAGTGTGATAGGACTATTAACGCTGTGATCAGATAATGAAATTAACCTGCAGTTGCCAAATTATTATAACACTGGCATAGAGTGAAATACCTGGTTTATCAAAGCCGTTTCGTTGCTGGTGATATTGCGTAATCAATTCCAAAACCTGGTATTTTTTTCCTGTGCTTAGATTGAAAATAATGATGTTTACATAGTTCTTTTGCAGTATATTAAGGTTATTAATGAAGGGAAAGAGCTTCCATCTGGCCATTGAAGGTTTATTTTGGAGTAGTAATATTTTTTAAAAGGGAACTTTGGCTTAATGCGTGCTTAGAACCTGTGTACAGGTAGTTTGAGGTAATCATTTTTAAGTAGAATCAAATAATATTGATATTTTGTATTCAAGATAAATGTTGTATTTTGACGCATCGTAATCGACTTGATATGGAATATTCAAGGGGTTCATGATGACCATTCTGCAAACTGGGCCAGATCTATTGCCTGAACTGCTGTTGCAATTGAAACAGCGGATAGCACAATACCAACAACAGCTACAGCAGATGGAGGATGAGGTCACACAACTCAGATTGCTGCACTGGCAACTTAAACAAGTTCACCAAGCGAGTTGGCGTAAATTCCAACAAGCCACAGTAGCTCCACATACAGTCATAATGGCCAATCCCAGAGATGGCTCTGTAACCTTGGCTGCTAAACCAAAGCAGGCTGGTATTGATGACAGCAGTTGGCCACGGGAGTAAACCAGCTAAGCAAACTAATCTGGCTGGCCGTAACTACAACACCTTGGTGGTGTTGGTAACGGATAGCTAGCCAAGCCACATAGGTATATTCAAGTCAGTTTTAGTGGTGCTAAATCCCATGAGGTCCCTTCTGACTTCACCGTGCTTCAGTACTCGCCAGGCATCTAGTCTAGAGTGTAAAAAAATGATCCATTTCCAGATTTAATAATGGCTTTTGTTATAATAATTTTGACGGGGTCGTGCTTACTGTATGTTTTCTTTGGTTTTTATGGTGTGTATGGCCAGCCATGTCGGGTGTCACTAATGTTTTGGCCTTGTCAGAATGTACTTGGAGCACTCTTCAACAACTGTAGAGCGACTATATGCTACTTTAACGTTAGTTGCCAAGATCCAAAATGACTATATGATGTTGCAGAGAGCCGTTCAGGCAGTTCTATCTACGTACTCTATTGGTGAGAGTGATCGATGCAAGTATTTTAGAGCCATACTCAGGCTTGGAGTATGTTGGTACGGTGTGATGTGCAAGCTGGATTTGCTAACCAGTTGTACTGTTTTATATTTTGTTCATTATTGCCCTGATCAATATCACAAATAACGATTATTGTTGCGACAATTGTAAGTTATGTTACATTGATCCTGTCATTGATGTAATAATACATAATTAAATTTATTTTGTGTAGTAATGTATAACCGAATTTTATTGCACAGTATTGATTAACTGCTAAATAATAGAAAAGTGATGCAGCAGCCATTCATCAGTACCGGAAGGGTTGTGCTGAGGAGATTAATGATCCATGCAAGTGTCTGAACTGATGGTTGAGGGTTTGGTCTTGATGGCCTATGGTATGGGTTTTGTATTTGTTTTTTTAACCCTATTAATTTTTTCTACCAAAGCGATGTCGGCCATTACATTAAAGCTTGTGTCAGAAGATATGACACCAGTCGTAGTCCCCCAAACGCCTACTCCAGTAAGGTCCGTAACTGAAAATTCCCACTTGATCGCAGTGTTGTCTGCAGCTGTCCATCAATATCGGCAAGACAAATCCACCTGATTATCTGCTTGGAGGTAGGGTTTTGGTGCTATAAAAGTATTCCTGAACCGGTTTCCAGTAGTTTAGATAAAACATGTTAATTATTTAAAGGCTATCCACTATGAGTAGTGCTGCTAAAAACCCCCTAGGTATCACTGAAGTCGCCTTGCGCGATGGCCACCAGTCACTATTTGCCACCCGTTTACGTTTAGCCGATATGTTGCCTATAGCCGCTAAGCTTGATCAGGTTGGCTATTGGTCCATTGAAACTTGGGGTGGTGCAACTTTTGATGCTTGCATCCGTTATCTGGGCGAAGATCCGTGGGATCGGATTCGACAGTTAAAGGCAGCTATGCCGAATACACCTCAGCAGATGTTGTTGCGGGCCCAGAATATTCTTGGTTATCGTCATTACGCTGATGACGTGGTTAATAAGTTCGTCGAGCGTGCGGCCATCAATGGGGTAGATGTATTTCGCGTATTTGATGCCATGAATGATCCTCGTAATCTAGCGACCGCCATTAAAGCAGTCAAGCAGATGGGCAAACATGCTCAAGGAACTATCTCCTATACTCTCAGTCCAGTGCATAGTCTGGATTACTGGTTGGATCTGGCTGAGAAGATTGCAGCTCTGGGTGCTGATTCTATTTGCATCAAAGACATGGCTGGTCTGCTAAATCCTTATACAGCCTTTGAACTGGTAACACGACTTAAACACAGTCTTAAAATACCGATCCATATGCACTGTCATGCTACCACTGGCTTGTCTACAGCGACTATCGTCAAGGCAGTCGAAGCAGGTATCGACAATGTAGATACCTCCATTTCATCCATGTCCATGACTTATGGCCATTCACCCAGTGAAACGGTAGTATCAATTTTTGAAGGCCGGGAACGCCATACTGGACTAAACATCAAGTTATTGGAGGAGATCGCTGCATATTTTCGTGAAGTGCGCAAAAAATATGTGCAGTGGGAAGGTTCGCTTAAGGGGGTTGATTCACGGATTCTGGTGGCCCAAGTTCCAGGTGGTATGCTTACCAATATGGAAAGCCAGTTGAAAGAGCAGGGTGCTTCAGATCAGCTGGATGCTGTATTAGCCGAGATCCCGAAGGTGAGAGAAGAATTGGGATATATTCCTTTGGTGACGCCAACTTCACAGATTGTTGGTACCCAGGCAGTGCTTAATATATTGACTGGTGAACGTTATAAGACTATCTCTAAGGAAACTGCCGGGGTATTGAAGGGTAAATATGGTGCGGCTTTGGCACCATATTCCACTGATCTTCAGGAGCGAGTACTGGCAGGTGATGCACCCATTACCTGCAGACCTGCGGATTTGTTGGAAAATGAAATTGAGCCGCTAACACAGGAATTGCGGCAATTGGCTGTTAGTAAAAAAATTCGGTTGCAAACTGGTGACCGGGAAGTTGATGATGTTCTTATTTATGCTCTATTCCCGCAGATTGGCCTTAAATTTTTGGAAAATCGGGATAACCCATCAGCCTTTGAGGCTATGCCTAACTCTGAGCCAGTGGCTGAAACTAAGGCAGCAGTGCTAGCGACCACAGGTAAGTCAGTGTACACTATTACAGTCGACAGCCAAAGTTATGTTGTCCAGGTGGAAGATGGAGGTGATATTGCTGCTGTAGTGACAGCACCCGTAACGGAAACCATTGCATCATTACCACAACAGCCCCAGACAACTGGTAATGGGCAACCGCTACCTGCACCTTTGTCTGGTAATATTTGGAAAGTGCATGTGGCACCTGGTCAGGTGGTTCAGGAAGGTGATGTGCTGTTGATCCTGGAAGCCATGAAGATGGAAACCGAAGTGCGTGCTGCCAAATCAGGCACTGTAACTTCGGTTAATGTAAGCGAGGGTGACACTGTAGCTGTGGGTGACACTCTACTGAATTTGGCATAAGGGCTTATACCGATGAATAAAATGCTTGATCTTTGGTATAACTCAGGCCTTTACCAGATGTCATCTGGACAAGCCGTGATGATTCTGGTGGGGTTGTTATTGCTTTATTTGGCCATCCAGCGCAAATTTGAGCCCTTGTTACTGATTCCCATTGGCTTTGGTGGCATTTTAGCTAATATCCCTGGTGCTGGTTTGGCTGATTCTGGTGGAGTGCTTTACCAGTTCTATCAGGTGGGTATCGCCACTGGAGTTTTCCCCCTAGTGATTTTTATGGGAGTAGGTGCCATGACCGATTTTGGTCCATTGTTGGCAAATCCCAAGACTTTGTTTCTGGGGGCAGCAGCCCAATTTGGCATCTTTGCCACCCTCCTGGGTGCGTTAGGTCTGACTACATTGGGGGTGATGGATTTTTCTCTGTCCGATGCTGCCGCTATTGGTATTATTGGTGGTGCTGATGGACCAACATCAATTTATGTGGCCAGTAAATTGGCACCAGATTTGCTTGGTGCCATTGCCGTTGCTTCATACTCCTATATGGCACTAGTGCCTCTGATCCAGCCTCCTATAGTACGCTTTCTGACGACACCACAAGAGCGCCAGATCAAAATGGTGCAGTTGCGTGCGGTTCACAAAATTGAAAAAATTGTTTTCCCTCTACTGTTATTAATATTGGTCGCGCTGATGTTGCCGGATGCTGCACCTCTGCTGGGGATGTTTTGTTTTGGTAATTTAATGCGGGAATGTGGAGTCGTTGATCGTTTGACTGAAACAACTCAAAATGCCCTGATCAATACAGTGACCATATTCTTGGGTCTGGCGGTAGGTTCGAAGTTAAGTGCAGATAAGTTCCTTGATTTGACTACCCTGGGGATTCTTTGCTTGGGAATGGTGGCATTTGCCATAGGCACCGCCTCTGGTGTGGTAATGGCTAAGCTGATGAATCGTTTTGGTGGTGGAGGTATCAATCCTCTCATTGGTTCTGCTGGGGTTTCAGCAGTGCCTATGGCAGCGCGGGTATCTAATAAGCTGGGTTTAGAAGCTAATCCACAAAATTTCTTACTGATGCATGCTATGGGTCCTAATGTGGCTGGGGTTATCGGTTCGGCAGTGGCTGCTGGTATGATGATCAACTTTGTAGGTGGTGGCTGAGTTTTGGCCTAATGATGGTCAGTCATGGGTTACTCAATTGCCCCATAACGTATTGTACACCCAATTCATGATTAGATTGTGTGTAACATAATTAGCCAGTGTTCACTTTTTAACGCCTTTTTAAATGATATCCCCATGCTTCATAAATAATTAAATTCGAGACTAATGCGACGATAAACCGATATTTATTGCCAGAGCCATATGAAAGCCACTGAGTGAGATGGCTGATGTTGTTGTAACAGCTAAATATCACCTGGTCCAGTGACTGGATTTATAACTAAAGATAGAACAGACCGTTTACACAGATTTTACTAGCCACATCCATCGTAAATTAGCTACTTGTCAGCAAAATAATCTTGGTGGTAATTTGGTATTTAAAGTGATTTGCGAACAGACCGGGTTAGTGTGCTGCAATTATTTAGGCTACACAATTATTATCTACTTTGCTATGAGAGATAATGATAACTCCACACTCCTTCATTGTCAGGTAGATACAGTTATTCGTCCATAGCCAGGATTGGAGATAACCTGTTGCAAGTATTACTACAGCTAGAACAGATAAGAGATACTATTGCTGATATAAAAAATAATTTAATGTATTTAAACGTTCAGGGCTAGTTCCTTGGCACATATTAAAGAGGATCTAAATTGCTCTGTGTCTCTGACTCTGACTAATTTAAGCATGTGCTACCAGACAGACTTCGAGTCCAATCATGTTATGGGCAACTCATGTGTTAAAAATTGCTATAGTTTTGATGATTGCAAAGATCTTTTAAGCATTCAATTGAGTTTTGCTGTTGAAAAAACTGCCTTAATCCCCACTAACTTGCCAAGCGCAGGTAGAAAGTCACGAGCCTGTTTCAGTATTCTATTTAAGGTAAAACCCAATGACACAGATTGAGACCGAGACAAAAACAGAGACAGAAACAGAAACACTTGGCTTTCAGACAGAAGTTAAACAGCTTCTACATTTGATGATTCATTCTTTATATAGCAACAAGGAAATATTTTTGCGGGAATTAATCTCTAATGCAGCGGACGCAACTGACAAATTGCGATTTGCGGCTTTGGATGATAACACATTATATGAAAATGATTCTGATCCAGTGATTCGTATTGGCTTCGACAAGGAAGCAAATACACTCACTGTTATGGATACTGGTATTGGGATGGATCGTCAAGAAGTAATTGAACATCTTGGTACTATAGCAAAATCGGGTACGACAGAATTCTTACAATCGCTGACTGGAGAACAACAGAAAGATTCACAGCTTATAGGTAAATTTGGAGTTGGTTTTTATTCAGCTTTTATTGTGGCTGAAAAGGTTGAAGTAATTACACGCAAAGCAGGTGACGATAAAGCTCAAGGGGTACATTGGCAGTCCGCTGGAGAGGGTGATTTTTCCATCACAACAATGACCAAGGAACACCGTGGCACAGAAGTTGTGCTGCACTTGAAAAAGGCTGAGGCCGAATTTGCTGATGGTTTCCGTTTACGCAACCTAGTGCGTAAATATTCGGACCATATCTCCATTCCCGTGATCATGACTAAAGAACATTATGGGGACGATGCTGACAAAAAAGAACCTGAAGATGAAACTGTTAACTCTGCCACAGCCCTATGGGCTCGACCACGCAGTGAAGTCAAAAATGAGGAGTATCACGAATTTTACAAGCATATATCACATGATTTTGAAGACCCATTATCGTGGTCCCACAATCGGGTAGAAGGCAAACTAGAATACACTAGCCTGCTTTACATTCCTGCAAAAGCTCCATTTGACTTATGGCAACGAGAAGCCAGCCGTGGTCTTAAGCTATACATACAAAGAGTTTTTATCATGGATGAAGCAGAACAATTTTTACCACTATATCTGCGTTTCATCAAAGGTGTTGTGGATTCCAATGATCTATCTTTGAATGTATCTAGGGAAATACTACAAAAAGACCCGATAATTGACAGTATTCGTGCAGCCCTAATTAAGCGAGTGCTGGATATGCTAGAAAAGATGGCCAAAAAGAAACCAGAACAATATACTAAATTCTGGCAGCAATTTGGCCAAGTGATGAAGGAAGGCCCGGCTGAAGATTTTTCTAATAAGGAAAAAATTGCCAAATTACTGCGCTTTTCTAGCAGCATTGACGACAATACAGGTCAGACGCACGGGCTTGCTGACTATGTAGAGCGAATGAAGGAAGATCAGAAGAAGATTTATTATGTAGTTGCTGACAGTCATAACACCGCCAAGAATAGCCCCCATTTAGAAATTTTTCGCAAGAAAGGTCTTGAAGTCCTACTATTATCTGATCGTGTGGATGAGTGGCTCATGTCCCATTTAATGGATTTCGATGGCAAATCATTGCAAGATGTAGCAAAAGGTTCTTTAGACTTAGATGAAGTTGCCGATGAGGCTGAGAAAAAATCCCAGGAAGAGCAGGTTCAGGAATTTGCTGGATTGGTTGAACGTTTGCAGGGAGTTCTAAGTGAAAGGGTGGAAAACGTACGCGTGACGCATCGACTAACTGATTCTCCAGCTTGTCTGGTTGTTGGGGAACAGGATATGGGCAACCAAATGCGCAAGTTGATGGAAGCTGCAGGTCAAGCTACACCTGCTGCCAAACCCACCTTTGAAATCAATCCAACTCATCCACTGGTCATAAAACTGAATGACGAGGTTGACGAAGACCGGTTTGGTGATTTAAGCGAAATACTGTTTGATCAAGCTAATCTGGCTGAAGGTGGAAAGCTGGATGATCCAGCTGCCTATGTGAATCGATTGAATAAATTGTTATTAGAACTGAGCGCTTAGGATACAGCATATTGTGCTATATACCTGTCCAACTGTGGGATTTAAGTTAATTAAATCCCACAGTTACATAGCATATTCGGATCAATAGCTGATTATAAGTAATTGTTAGGTTCAACAGACAAATACCAACTTTGGGATCATACAGCGAGTAGATTATCTACTTTCCCAAGAAAAAGCATACGTGTATTACCTTGTAACTATTTGTTAAGCTTTAATATCAATAGTATTTACGCAGTCTTTTGTGATGTCGAAATGCCACAAATTTTTATCAAACGGGCCTATAATTGCACCACAGATGCTTTCTGATAAAACTATGTCACTGCCTTGCTGCAAACGTGATAAAAAGACAATTATCAAGGCTACTATTCTGGCGGTTAAGACAACCAGTTTTCCGCTACTTTTCAGGACAGTAATACGGTGTTAACGCTAACTTATCATAGTTTTGATAAACTCTATGAATAGAGATTCCTATTGTCTTGGATAGCCTTAAAATGAGTTTATGTTTTAGCAGTATCGAATAAAAAAACTGGAAGTCGGATGGATGGCTGCATTACGTTTACCCTAGACAACAAACAGATTGCAGATTTTAGTTTCTGGTCTTTTAATGTGTCACATAGCACAAAATCAGTGGCTTTTTCAATTCCATGAATTAATGACTGTTTGAGATGAGTATTAGGCAGATAATTTTATACATTATTGATTATTATAACCCCCCTCATTAAGTTAACATCCATGGTTTAACTTGGGATATTGGTGGGTCGACATCATATCGTAATTTGAGCTTAATTCTTGCAGTATGTGAATTACCTCTGTAGTTGTATCAACTCCAGCATGCTGTTAATTTCCTGAGGATCGTTGATGAGTTTATAAAACCATTCTTCAAGTAATAGAAAATGAGGAATTAACTGGGATTCACGCCACCAGATATCCTGACTGACTGGAGAGATAGATAATAGGGAAACTAAAATAATAACTACCATCCCCCCGCGTATCAAACCAAAAACCATACCAAATAACTGATCTGTACCACTTAATCCTGTTGCTTGTGCCAGATTTGAAAAAATATTATTAATTAATGCGCCCACTACCAAAGTGGCAGTAAACAAAATAGCAAAAGCACTCAACAGCTGAAAAGTAGCATTATCGGTCAAGATGGTTAAAAAGTAGCTTAATTTAGGAGCAAACAGGCGTGCTACAAAAAATGCCGCTATCCAACTTGCTAATGAAATAAGTTCTTTTAAGAAGCCGCGCAAAAGGCCAAACATACAGGAAACCACAACAATGGCCAACAATATCCAGTCAAATACGGTTGCAGTTTCCATAACTCCTCCAGCTTATTTGGTCCAGTCTAAGGAACCTATGCAAAATGATTGAGTGTGCTGATGCAATATTAAAATTTGCTTCAAGATTAACATTGATTAAAAAATAACTCCGGTTGAGTTATTCTATAATTATTACAAATGATTTGGACATGGCGCCATGTGTATGCCTAGTCTCAGTGCCACATACAATATTTTTTACAGTTTACTCCTCAACTTCGTACAGTACTAAAAATAAATCATTTTGTTTGAACTTGTCCAACAATTCAGCCTTTAAATGTAATGCCTGATCACGATTGAATACAGGACCAGCCATGACCCGATGTTCTCTATCAGTAGATACCACATAAACATTGTACCCAGCAGATTGGTATTTATCGTGTAATCTATTGGCATTTTGCCGATTTTTGAATAGCCCTATTTGCACCGACCAGGCTTTCGGCAGTTTATTGTCATTTAACAGGTTCGTATTGGCTTGTGGTGGATCATTGGGCCGTGGTGTAACTTCAGGTAATAAATCCACAACACCAAAGTTGATGATATCTGGATCACTGATATCGACGATTTCAATTGCGATTGCTGTGGCTGGTTCTGGTTCTGGTTCAATTGGCATAGTCTGGATCTGCCTTATTTCCTGATAGCCAGATCCATCAAGAAAAAAAGGTAATACTATTACCGCCAGCCCGATTAAAACTAAGGCTCCGGTAATACGGTATTTAATATTATTCTGATACAAACTTGTCTACAATACCATTTAATTAACGGGACGTTAGCTGCTGTAAAATTTCAGCGACGGTTACAAAGGAACCAAATACCAAGACACGGTCTACAACAGTTGTCCGTTGGATTGTATCGCAAAATGCCCCCTCAATGGTATCATAACATTGCCATCGCTCCCTTTTTAACCCCATGTCTGCCAGAGTTGATCCAAGAGTTTCCGCTAGTAAACCCCTTGGCCCAACAGTTGAAGCTAATTGCCAATAGTCAATATGAGGTAATAGATGTGCAATCACGCTAGCATAATCTTTATCACTTAACATCGCTACAATTGCCCAAGTTTGACCTGTAACAGGATAACACTGCAGTTGGCTGGCTAAATGGGCAGCAGCCTGTGGATTGTGGGCTACATCTAGTATAACCTGTTTACCTGCTACAGATTCGATCTGAAATCGTCCAGCAAGGTATGCCTGCTGTAGACCAGTGATGATAGTTTGATCGCTAATAGCAAAAGGTAGTGATTTTATTGCCTGCACCGCTGCTGCGACATTCATAGTAGACAGCTTAACCTGCGGTAAGCTGAGATTTGATGGCTGACCGGTATTATCTAAACCGCTCCATTCCTGTTTTAAATCATCAAAATCTATACCTTTACACAACAAGTTAGCGCCAATCTGGTTAGCATATTCAGCTACCGATTGCGGGGGTTCTGGATCGCCACAGATGGCTATTTTTCCTGAGCGAAAAATACCTGCCTTTTCGCGTGCTATAGACGCTAGGTCGTGACCCAGCCAATCTTGGTGATCCAAACCAATACTGGTTAATACAGCAATATCAGCATCAATTAGATTGACCGCATCTAAACGACCACCTAAGCCGACTTCTAGCACAGCCACATCTAGATCTGCTCGTTGCATGAGATCAAATGCTAATATGGTGTTAAATTCAAAATAAGTCAGTTGTACTGGTGGATTACCTGCATGGTAACAAGCTCTATTAACGCGGTCAAAAGCAGCGCAGAGACGATCATCATCCACCGGTTCTCCCTGCAATGAGATACGTTCGTTGAAGCGCAACAAATGAGGTGAGGTCAGAGTACCATAGCGTAATCCAGTTTGCTGTAAGATACTGCTGATATAGGCTACGGTAGAACCTTTGCCATTGGTGCCAGATATAGTGATTATCTGCTTGGCTATAGGAGACTTGTCCAGCAAGCGACTAGCCACTTGCCTGATACGGCTCAGACCTAGCTCAATAGTATTGCAGGGATGCTGTTGTTCTAACCAGTGCAGCCAGTCATCTAAGCAGGTGAAGCTCAAATTTGCCCCCAAGATCAGATATCCTTGGCCATGTTGGCGGCATTCAAGCTGGTTAGCAAGCGATTGGTCACTTCACGCATGTCTTTACGGGGTGTAATCATATCAATTGCGCCGTGATTGAGCAAAAATTCACTGCGTTGGAAACCTTCGGGTAACGTTTCACGTACAGTCTGTTCAATAACCCTTGGGCCAGCAAAACCCATCCGTGCACCTGGTTCGGCGATATTAATATCGCCCAACATGGCCAGGCTGGCAGAAACACCACCATAAACTGGATCAGTTAGGTAGGAAATATAAGGAATACCTGCTTGTTTGAGTTTTTCTAAAGCCGCGCTGGTTTTGGCCATTTGAAATAAAGAAATTAGAGCTTCTTGCATACGTGCGCCACCAGATGCTGAGAAGCATACTAGGGGAATACGCTCTTCTAGGCACACTTTGCAGGCTTGTATAAAACGTTCTCCCACCACAGAACCCATTGACCCGCCCAGAAAATTAAATTCGAAGGCCATCGCGACCACTGGCAAATCCATTATTCTACCATTAATCGCAATTAGGGCATCTTTTTCCTCAGTTGCTTTTTGAGCTGAGACCAGGCGATCCTTATATTTTTTCAGATCTCGAAACTTTAAACGATCGACTGGCACTACCTCAGTTGCTAGTTCAGTCTGATTTTCTTTGTCGAGAAATATCTCTAGGCGACGTCGAGCACTGATGCGCATGTGGTGATTACACTTCATGCATACATCAAGGTTTTTCTCCAGATCAGGTCGATACAATACAGCACTACATTTAGGGCATTTTTTCCATAGCCCTTCTGGTATACTGCTATGCCGTTTGTTGACTAAGTTAGGCATAATTCGAGAAGGGACAATTTTGTCAAGCCAACTGCTCATTTTTTCTCCATTTATAATTGTAGTCGATTTTCAGACTCATACCTTGCCTGTGCCATGAATTGCAACTGTAGTGGGTTTTACGAACAAACGTATAATGGTCGAAAAACTAAGTACTAATATATTAAAGTGCCTGCTGTAGTTTTGAACAACAGTAATTTTGACCCAATTCAGTTTCAGCGTAAAGCTCATGATATTCTTGCTTTAGGTTATTTATTGATTAACAGGCAATTAAGTATATTGTTGTAACAACAAATAAACACAACTTTATAAGTTAATCATCTTTCAATCCATCTTACTAAGGTAAACTCTGAGACTTTGCATTATATGCGGCTGTGTAAGCTTTAATTATTGTTGTAGAACCCCCAAAATTTGTGGTGGTCTACATTAGGATATTACGGTGACTAACGATTTGCGGAATAGTAATGTCAATGGCCAAGGTTTTGAAAGTAATCATGAGTTTATTCATTATTGCATGTATAGTGACTAGTGTTCAGTAATCTATTGTACCTTACGGAGTATGTGCAACACATAATAATATTCAATACATGGTCAATTGTATCAATGTTGTTGAAATAAACTTAGGGTTATAGTGAAGCGAAATAATTTATTTACACAACTGTTCAAGTCAAAATGGGTGCTATTACCTAGATGGGAATAGCTAGTTACCCGTGGAGCTTTGCGTTACTTGGGCAAAGACCGAGCAAGTGCCCCTCGTCACATCTTGTTTTTCGGATTCGAGCCACCGTAAAGATACTTATGGTTCCAAGGATACAGGTGTATTTTTATGATAGCTGGAACCATATATACGTCTATGATCATTGATTCCAGCTGCCTTTGCCCAAATTTCCGGAAGTGGGTTCACTTTTTTAACTGTATAAGATAAAAAATGATATCCTTGAATGAACCATATTTTTTCCGGGGCTTATAGTGCTATTTTTTGTACCTAAATTACACTTTATCTGAAATAGAATGAATAGCTCCTATTAACTGGCTGCGTTTACAACTGATATTCAGAAAAATGCTTGTATACCAGTTTGCGCGCGCCCCAAAATAAGAGCATGAACATCATGTGTGCCTTCATAGGTGTTCACTGCTTCCAGATTCATCACATGACGAATAACCTGAAATTCATCACTGATGCCATTGCCTCCATGCATATCACGTGATTGGCGGGCAATATCCAACGCCTTACCACAGCTATTGCGTTTCAACAAAGAAATAAGTTCAACTGGGCACTTGTTATCATCCATCATTCGTCCCATCTGCAGACAGCCTTGTAAACCAAGACTGATGTCCGTCTGCATATCGGCCAACTTTTTCTGAATCAATTGGGTGGCAGCCAAGGGTCGACCAAACTGGTATCGGTCTAGGGTGTACTGTCGTGCAGCATGCCAGCAGAATTCAGCGGCACCGATGGCGCCCCAGGCAATACCATAGCGAGCTTTGTTGAGACAGCCAAAAGGCCCTTTTAAACCACGTACGTTAGGTAATAGGTTTGCTTCTGGAACCAGCACGTTGTCCATTACGATTTCGCCAGTTACTGATGCTCGCAACGAAAATTTACCTTCAATTTTAGGGGTGCTAAGACCATCCATGCCACGTTCTAAGATGAAACCTCGTACCACACCGTCAAGTTTAGCCCATACCACCATAACATTGGCTATGGGTGAATTCGTAATCCACATTTTAGCGCCATTAAGACAATAGCCACCGGATACAGCTTCAGCCCGGGTTTTCATGTTATTAGGATCTGATCCCACATCCGGCTCTGTAAGGCCAAAGCAGCCTATCCATTCCCCTGTAGCTAGCCGAGGTAAATATTTTTGCCGCTGGGCTTCATTACCATAAGCATAGATGGGATGCATCACTAGGGATGATTGCACACTCATAGCAGAACGGTATCCACTATCTACCCGTTCTACTTCTCGGGCAACCAAGCCATAGCAAACGTAGCTAATGCCGGCACAATCATAGGCTTCAGGCAAGGTTGCGCCCAACAAGCCTAATTCACCTAATTCGGTCATAATGTTTTGGTCAAAATGTTCCTCGCGGTTGGCTTGCAACACTCTGGGAGCTAGCTTTTTCTGGCAGTATTCCCGGGTTGTATCGCGTACCATGCGTTCTTCGTGACTGAGCTGTTGTTCAAGTTGGAACGGGTCATCCCAAGTAAAAGCAGGAGGTTGGTTATTGGACATAATATTTCCTTTAAAATTAAATTAGTAAGTTCGCTATATAAATTAGGGTGACCACATTAGGTGTGTATCAATACTATGTATCATGGGCGATATTTTGTAACAGGAATCATGCAAATGACAGACTGGAAATAAAATAATTTCCTGATCAATAATATTCTGATGATTCACGTTTTACCATTACTCTCAAACGCTAGTTGGAAAAATCCCAAGTAGGATAATAAGAAAATAGGTAGACTTTTCACAGCACTATAAAACATTATAACTGAATTTTGGACTGGATAAGAGTAACTGAGTAAACATGATGTTCGCAGTGGAAAATCTTACCATAGTTTGCTTGTTGCCGATTGTTTAGCAGACCATTTTAATATTCCGGCTGATAGATTAATGTACTTGTTTTGTATATTTTATTATAAAATATTTAGGTTAATTCAGTATTTTCACCATCAAACATAGCCTATTTGCAGAGCACCTACTTTGTAAATTGCGCTAAATCCAAGCAGTACACACGTTTTTTTGGGTTGTCGATGTAATATAGTTACTTTGAGTGACACCAACAATATCTACGCTGTGTTTCCGGGCGGCTTTGCTGCTACATTATATTATTCAATACATAATACAATTTCTATAATGTATCGATATGAGTTGGAAATTGGTAAAAACGTTCAATCCATGTGTTTGGAACCTGTTCAATATCATTGTAACGCCAGTTAGGTTGTTGGTCTTTGTCAATCAGCAGGGCTCTTATTCCCTCCTGAAATTCTCCTAAATAGGTTGCATTGATCGCTAAACAATATTCCCTATCAAAGGCAGCTGATAACTTGCTTGGTGGTTCTTGCAATTGCCTATAAGTTAAATGTAAAGCAGTAGGTGAAGCGTGTCGCAGAACTTTCAGGCAAGTATCTAGCCAGGTGCTACCTTGTCCCTCCAAGCTTAGCAAGCTTGCTATTATTGTAAATAAATCCGGTTGTTTCAGTGCAGCTGTTATTTGGTTACGGATGGGGTCTATTTCTGATGCGGGCGTTTTAGTTATTGTTAAACACTCTTGTTCTAGTTCAGTGATAGCTGATCGGATGGCTGTATGGTGTGCATGCAGTGTCTGTGAGGGTAGTTGTTGCAGTGCTTCTAGCAGGCGCGGATAGTCATATTCACCTAATAGCCCATTCAATAAGCCAAGACGACGGGCATCATATCCATTAAGTTGACTGCCAGTCAGTCCCATAAATAATCCCATGCGTTCAGGCAAGTGGCCCAAAAACCAACTGGCTCCGACATCGGGAAACAGGCCAATGCTGACTTCTGGCATGGCCAAACGGCTACTGCTAGTACCCAAGCGATAGGCTGACCCTTGCAACAAGCCCATACCGCCTCCGATAACATATCCTTGTCCCCATGCCAATAACGGAGTTTTCAATTGATGGCACATTAAATTCAGTCGGTATTCCTGCTGAAAGAAGTTTATGGCTCGGGTTTGATTTCCATCTAGCATGGCGTGATATAGAAACCGAATATCGCCACCAGCACAAAAAGCTCGTGCTCCCTGGCCTCGCATTATAATTGCGATAACATCTGGATCAACGTCCCACTGAGGCAACTTACTTAACAGTATTTCAACCATCTCTATGGTCAATGCATTCAGTTTTTTGGGTGCATTTAAGGTAACACAAATTAACTGTTGCCCACCCGCCGTAGGAAGGGATTCAATCAACAGACTGTTATGCACAACTCAAGCTCCTTAACGTATTTAACATGAGAGATAACACTTTTATGGAGATGCTTGTCTCTCTTCAGGTTGGTTAGTATAAACAAACAGACTGACAAAAATGTGTCTAGTTCACAGGCAGGGATCATTTGTATCTATCCTTGTCGAACACTAGGATTATTCAGCGCTGATGTTATGTTCATGGTATCCAGTTCATGATTTTGGCAAGTTTTTGGCACTGTTGTGAAACTGATTTTTGTAAGCCAATTTAGGACCTATTCCGCCATCATGGTTTCGTAATTATAAGACCTGTGATTGGTGTAGTCTGCACCAATCACAGGTCTAAAGCATGGTGCTGTATTGTTACAGCTTACGAGTCTTACTATTAAGCGCAGGTTTAAATTCGTCTAAATAGTAAAATTGCTTATCGTTATTGGTTAATGCTCAGTTAGCGAGTCATTTCAATGGCAATGGCTGTAGCCTCGCCACCACCAACGCATAGACTTGCAATACCACGCTGCAACCCTAGATTAGTTAATGCTGTCATTAAGGTTACGATAATCCTTGCTCCAGTGGAGCCAAGTGGGTGACCTTGTGCGCAAGCACCACCATATACATTGACCCGATGTGGATCTAGCTTTAATTCCTGTATGGCTAGCATGGTGACCATGGCAAAGGCTTCGTTAATTTCAAACAGATCCACATCCTCTACAGTCCAGCCAAGTTGATCCAATAGTGATTTGATGGCGATAATGGGCGCTAGAGTGAAAGCATCCGGTACGCAAGCGAAGCGTTGTAGACCAACTATTCTGGCCTGTGGAGTCCAGCCTGGCTGTGCCACAGCAGTGTCACCGGCCAATATCAGTGCTGAGGCCCCGTCAGAAATAGAGCTTGAGTTAGCTGCTGTAATTGTGCCATCTTGTTTGAATGCTGGACGCAGTTTTGGAATATTATCCAGTCGAGCCTGGCCTGGCTGCTCATCTTGAGTTACCCAATGATTACCTTTGCGACTGATGACCTCCACAGCCTCAATCTCTGTTTTTAGGTGTCCTGCTGCCATTGCTTCATTGGCTTTGCGAAGAGAGTCAATGGCAAATACATCCATGGACTTGCGGGTTAAGCCATATTGGTCAGCGGTTCGTTGTGCAAAGACTCCCATAAGATTGCCCTTATAGGCATCTTCTAGTCCATCCATGAACATGTGGTCAATTGTCTTGGCATGCCCCATTCTTAGTCCAGCGCGCACTTTGGGCAAAATATAAGGCGCATTGCTCATGCTTTCCATACCGCCACAGACCATTACCCGTGCAGTCCCTGCAACAATGGTGTGATAGCCCATAATGACTGCTTGCATCCCAGAGGCACACATTTTATTCACTGTTGTACAAGGCACACTATTGGCTAGACCAGCACCTATTGCAGCCTGACGTGCTGGTGCCTGACCTTGTCCAGCAGTCAGAACACAGCCCATATAGACTTCATCAATATGGGCATTGCTAACCTTACTACGGCATAAGGCTCCACGAATGGCAGTAGCGCCCAACTGTGACGCAGTTAAACTGCTTAAACTTCCTTGTAGGCCACCCATAGGTGTGCGACTGCCAGTCATAATATACACATTTTGCGCCATGATTGATCCTTTTGTTGAGTCAAATATAATGACTTGCCTTTTACATGCCTTGGCCTAAAACTCTGTGGTCGTGCGTTTGTTTTGGTTCATCATATTATTGAAATCAAAATCATATTCAAAGCGATTTCATTCACTGCATCAGCCCATGTAAACTTGATCTATCGGTTTACACTGATACTAAGGTTGCAACCTTCCTGCTTTTTTATTAATCACAAAATTTTTAGCACAGGACTACTGTCAAGTTGACGATACATTAAAACTGAATGAAATATCAAAATTTTTCTGGTTACTGGAGGCTACATCGCTTTGAACCACGATTCATATAGGTACTGACCAGATTTTAACACTGTGTTGGTGGGCGTTGCCATTTCTTAGATGTTTATTAATGGCAGACTCAGGTGACTAAAAAGCATCTAAAAAGTCAGTTTTACTGGCAAAAAAGGCCACTAATCATTATAATTGTGCCGCGTTTTTTAGCGTTTGGCTATAGATGCCAAACTGGTAACTAAACTCTATCACTAGGTAATATTAGTATGATCAAGATCAAACACGGTCTGGATCTGCCCATTGCCGGCGCCCCGCGTCAGAGCATTGAAGATTCACCACCAGTGACTTCAGTAGCCGTGCTTAGCGCTGACTACATTGGTATGAAACCAACCATGACAGTGCAGTTAGGTGATCGAGTAAAACTCGGCCAGACATTGTTCCATGATAAAGCAGCGCCTGGTATTCGTTTTACTGCTCCGGCATCTGGTGTTGTGAGAGCCATTAATCGTGGTTATCGCAGAGTGCTTCAATCAATAGTAATTGATGTGGATGAAACAGAAGAAACCATTCAATTCGCCTCCTATAATGCTGATCAGATGGCCAGCCTAAGCCGTGATCAGATTGCTAAAAATCTTCAGGAATCAGGCCTTTGGAGTGCATTTCGCACCCGTCCTTTTAGCAAAATACCCCAACCTGATAGTACACCCCATTCAATTTTCGTGACTGTTATTGACACTCATCCGCTGGCTGCTGACCCCCGCATAGTGCTGGAATCACAAGCTGATATGTTTTCATTGGGGATTTCTCTAGTAACTAAATTAACCACTGGTAATGTTTATGTCTGTACAGCTCCAGGCACTGAAATCAGTGCGGTATCTGGATGTGAGGTACATACTTTTTCAGGAGTACATCCGGCTGGTTTGCCATCGACCCACATTCATTTTTTGGATCCAGTAAGTACTACGAAGACAGTATGGGCAATTGATTATCAAGATGTGATCGCAATTGGATGTTTATTTAGTTCTGGGCAATTAAATGTTGAGCGTATTATATCACTAGCTGGTCCCATGGTAGTGCGACCTCGTTTGATTCGCACTCGGCTGGGCGCATCCACCGATGAATTGGTGCATGGGCAGGTTCGAGTCAGTCAGCATGAAAATCGGGTAGTTTCTGGTTCCGTACTCGGAGGTACTGTGGCAGTTGGTCCATGTGCTTATCTGGGCCGTTACCATAGTCAAATCAGTGTCCTGGAAGAAGGGCACAAGCGTGAATTTATGGGTTGGCTAGCGCTGGGTAAGTACAAGCACTCCGTGCTGAACATGTTTACTTCAACCCTAAATTCTAATCAACGATTTAACCTTACCACCAGCACCAATGGTAGTGAACGGGCAATGGTACCAATCGGGGCCTTTGAAAACCTGATGCCATTGGATATTTTACCGACCCAATTGCTACGTAGTTTAGTGGTTGGTGATATTGTTGCAGCCCAGGAACTGGGATGTCTGGAACTGGAAGAAGCAGACTTGGCTTTATGCAGTTATTCTTGTGCGGGCAAACATGCCTATGGTCCCATACTAAGGGATGTACTAACTCGTATTGAGAAGGAGTGTTAAGCCATGAGTCTGCGTAAGTATCTGGATTCTGTAGCACCTCATTTTAAGAATGGTGGACGATTAGCAAAGTTTTATGTTTTGTATGAGGCCGTTGACACCATATTTTATACTCCTGGCCACGTGACTCGCGGTGATACCCATGTGCGTGATGGGGTGGATCTAAAGCGTATGATGATACTGGTGTGGCTGTGTACTTTTCCGGCCATATTTGCAGGCATGTATAATCTGGGCCTGCAGGCCAATACGGCACTGGCCAATATGGGTCTGGATCAGGTGGATAATTGGCACGGCAGTATCATTGGCCTGCTGGCAGGCCATGATCCTAATAGTGTGTGGGATAATTTGATCTATGGGGCCGCATTCTGGTTGCCTATCTATATCACTACCTTCGTGGTGGGAGGTTTCTGGGAAGTTTTGTTCGCCAGTGTTCGAGGCCATGAAATCAACGAAGGTTTTTTTGTTACTTCGATTCTGTTTTCCCTGACATTGCCACCGGATATTCCTCTTTGGCAAGTTGCCTTGGGCATTAGCTTTGGGGTTGTAGTCGGTAAAGAAATATTTGGTGGTACTGGCAAGAATTTCCTTAACCCAGCTTTGACTGGTCGTGCCTTCCTGTATTTTGCCTATCCAGCCCAGTCGTCTGGCGACAGTGTATGGACGGCAGTAGATGGGTTTTCCGGTGCTACTGCCCTTGGTTTGGCTAGTAGTGGTGGATTACAGGCAATCAACGATGCAGGTATCACTTGGATGGATGCCTTTTTAGGCACGATGCAAGGCTCAGTAGGTGAAGTTTCGGCTTTGGCCCTTACACTAGGTGGAGTGGTATTGCTGGTCACCCGTGTTGCCTCATGGCGCATTGTCTCCGGTGTGCTGCTAGGCATGATTTGTACCACTTTACTGTTCAATTGGATTGGCTCAGACACTAATCCCCTGTTTGCATTACCCTTCTGGTGGCATATGGTATTGGGTGGTTTTGCCTTTGGACTTTTCTTTATGGCCACAGAACCGATATCAGCTTCCATGACCAATACTGGGAAATGGTTATACGGTGGTCTGATCGGGCTTATGGTGATACTGATTCGTGTGATTAATCCGGCCTTCCCCGAAGGCATGATGCTGGCTATATTGTTTGCTAACTTAATTGCACCATTAATTGACTACTATGTGGTTGCAGCCAACATTAAGCGGAGGATAGCTCGCCATGCCCAGTAACCGAGATAGTGTACAACACACCATTGTCGTTGCGTTTTTGCTATGTGTGGTCTGCTCTGTAGTGGTTTCCACAGCAGCCGTATTAATGCGCGATAAGCAAAAGATCAATATGGCCCAGGAACGGCAATTGAACATCCTAGCTGCAGCTGGCATACCAGTGGTTGATGGTAATATTGATGCAGCATTTGCCCAGGTTACACCACGTTTGGTTGACTTGCGTACTGGTCGTTTCAGCACTGATTTTGATGTTAATACTTACGATGCTCGCAAAGTGATCAAGGATGACATGTTGTCTCGTGCCTTAACAACTACAGAAGATGTGGCTAGTATCCGGCGTTTGGCTCATTATGCCACCATTTATTTAGTTATGGGCGAGCAAGGTATTGACCGACTAATTCTACCTGTATATGGCTATGGTCTCTGGTCTACGCTATATGGATTCATCGCCCTTGAAGGTGATATCAATACCGTAGCAGGGCTAGGATTCTACGAGCATGCTGAAACCCCTGGTCTAGGTGGTGAAGTGGATAACCCACGGTGGCGGGCATTATGGTCTGGCAAGCAAGTCTATGAGCCTGGCCATATGCAGCCAGTGTTGTTTCTAGTAAAAGGCTCAGCAAGCGCGGACGATGTTCACAAAGTGGATGGTCTGGCTGGGGCTACACTGACCAGTAATGGAGTAACTAACCTAATTCATTTTTGGTTGGGTGAGTTCGGTTTTGCGCCTTTTTTAACTAACCTTAAAGCGGGAGAGGCCTGATCATGTCGAAAACCAAAGACATTCTTTATGCGCCCATTTTTGCTAACAATCCGATTGCCTTGCAGATCCTCGGAATTTGTTCAGCACTAGCGGTTACCAGTAGCCTCAATGTCACTGTGGTTATGTGCATTGCACTTACCTTTGTGACGGCATTTGCTAATCTGTCTATTGCCAGCATTCGCAATATTGTGCCGAGTAATATCCGTATTATTGTACAGATGACCATTATTGCCTCATTGGTGATTCTGGTGGATCAGATCCTTAAGGCTTATGCCTATGGAATTAGCAAGCAACTATCGGTCTTTGTGGGTTTAATAATTACCAACTGTATTGTGATGGGGCGTGCAGAAGCGTTTGCTATGCAGAATCCACCATGGCCCAGTTTTTTAGATGGCATTGGTAATGGTTTGGGCTATTCAGTGGTACTGCTATTTGTGGCAGCAATTCGTGAATTTTTTGGCTCAGGTACTTTATTCGGCTATGAAATTATGACCCTGACCACCAATGGCGGTTGGTATTATTCTAATGGATTGATGCTATTGCCTCCCAGCGCATTTTTCGTGATCGGTGGATTTATTTGGATTCTTCGCACCCTCAAAACAGACCAATGTGAGGCAGCAGATTTTAAAATTGCACCCAACAATAAATCGGAACCAGCTCTATGATTGAACATTACCTGAGTTTATTTATACGTGCTGTATTCGTAGAAAATATGGCATTAGCGTTTTTTCTTGGCATGTGTACCTTCCTTGCTATTTCCAAACAGGTAAAAACCGCAGTTGGCTTGGGCATTGCAGTAATTGTAGTTTTGGTTATTACTGTCCCGGTCAATAATCTGATCTATCGTTACCTGCTTGCTGAAGGTGCCTTGGCTTGGGCTGGATACCCAGATGTTGATCTAAGTTTTCTTGGCCTAATATCCTATATTGGGGTAATTGCGGCCATAGTACAAATTGTGGAGATGTTACTCGATAAATATGTCCCAGCCTTATATAACGCCCTGGGTGTATTTCTGCCTTTGATTACAGTGAATTGTGCCATTATGGGTGCAGCCTTGTTTATGGTTGAGCGTGATTATAATTTCGGTGAATCTGTGGTCTATGGATTTGGTGCTGGTGTTGGCTGGGCACTGGCTATTGCCACCTTGGCGGGTATTCGTGAGAAACTGAAGTATTCGGATATACCTCATAGTCTGCGTGGTTTAGGAATCACTTTTATTACAGTTGGTTTAATGTCATTGGGTTTTATGTCATTTTCTGGCATTCAGTTGTAAAGCGCTAATTATTGGTGGAGGTATTGATTTATGTATACTGAAATTTTCCTTGGTGTGTTGATGTTCACGGCAGTGGTATTAGGTCTGGTAGCAGTTATTTTGGTCGCACGTGCCAGATTAGTTAGTTCTGGTGCAGTCACGATTTCAGTCAATGATGATCCTGATAAAACTATGACTGTATCCGCTGGTGATAAGTTGCTTCAGACCTTGGCAGCCAAGGGCGTATTTCTGGCTTCTGCTTGTGGTGGTGGTGGCACTTGTGCGCAGTGCCGCTGTATTATCAAGTCGGGTGGTGGTTCGATGCTTGCTACCGAATCCAGTCATTTTACCATGCGAGAGGCACGTGAAGGCTGGCGACTTTCATGCCAGGTTCCAGTTAAACAGAACATGCACATTGAAGTTGCAGAAGACGTATTTGGAGTCAAGCAGTGGGAATGTACTGTTGAGTCGAATCTCAATGTAGCAACCTTTATAAAGGAACTGGTACTGAAACTCCCAGCTGGTGAGAAGGTTGACTTCCGTGCTGGCGGCTATGTTCAGTTGGAAGCACCACCACACCATGTAGACTATCAAAGCTTTGATGTTGATGAACAATATCGTGGTGACTGGGATAAGTTTAATCTTTGGCAGTATCGGTCAATTGTGGATGAAACCACTGTGCGGGCTTATTCCATGGCTAACTACCCAGCAGAAAAGGGAATAGTGAAGTTCAATATTCGCATAGCTTCCCCACCACCAGGAAGCCAACTTCCACCTGGTCAGATGTCGTCTTACGTTTTTAATCTAAAGCCAGGTGATAAAATTGCAGTTTATGGTCCGTTTGGTGAGTTTTTTGCCAAGGACACTGATGCTGAAATAGTATTTATTGGGGGGGGTGCCGGTATGGCTCCCATGCGTTCACATATTTTTGACCAACTTAAACGTATAAATACTAAACGCAAAATTTCTTTTTGGTATGGTGCCCGCAGCATGCGTGAGGCATTTTATAGTGAGGAATACGATACCTTGCAGGAACAATATGAAAATTTTGCTTGGCATCTGGCCTTATCAGATCCTCAACCTGAGGATAATTGGGAAGGAGCTACTGGTTTTATTCATAATGTACTATACGAACAATATCTGAAGGATCATCCCGCACCAGAAGATTGTGAATATTACATGTGTGGTCCACCAATGATGAATACCGTGACGATTAATATGCTACGAAACCTCGGTGTGGAAGAAGAAAATATCATGTTGGATGATTTCGGCGGTTAAATAATCAGGCGTTAAAGTGTCCATTAAAACTAGCAATCTGACTTCATTATGGCCGATGTTGTTGCTAGCCCTATCAGGCTGTTCCGTTACTGAAGACACTGATTTAGTATCAGTAACTGGCTTAACTATGGGTACCAGTTACACCGTTAAATGGTGGGCTCATAATGGTATTGATACCGATTGGGTGAAGTCCGGGGTACAGTCCGAGCTAGTGCGGATTGAGGACAGTATGTCTACTTATACTGATGTGTCTGATGTAAGTGGATTTAATGGAGCCAGCAGAAACTTATGGTATCCTGTGCCCTTGCAAATGGCGCGTCTAATTAATTTAGCACAAGAAATCAGTGTTATCACTGATGGTGCTTTTGATATTACTGTTGGCCCCCTAGTCAATCTATGGGGGTTTGGTCCAGATCCAAAGCAGCTTCGGATTCCTACCAGTTTACAACTTAATGCCATGCGTCCCCGTATTGGTTATCAAAAACTACAAGTCAAGCTTAAACCGCCTGCGTTACTTAAAACAGCTGATGCTTCCATTGATTTGTCAGCTATCGCTAAAGGTTATGGTGTCGATGCAGTGTCAAGCTGGTTAGAGCAGCAAGGAGTACACAATTTTTTGGTTGAAGTGGGGGGAGAACTACGTGCTAGTGGCTTCAAGCCGGATAAAACTCCCTGGCGTATTGCAATAGAAACACCAACTATAGATGCTCGCCAAGTCTACCAGATAGTGGAAATTAGGGATATGGCGGTGGCGACATCTGGAAATTACCGTAATTATTATGAAGTACAGGGAGTACGCTATGCTCACACGCTTGATCCAGCAACCTTGCGACCAGTAATTCATAAGCTTGCCTCAGTTACAGTGCTGGATCAAAGCGCAGCACGTGCTGATGCTCTAGCTACCGCACTGATGGTTATGGGTGATGAAAAAGGTTTAGCGTGGGCTCGTCAACAGCAACAGGCAGCTCACTTTATTATTCAAACTGAAGCTGGTTTGGTGGCACAGACCAGCGGCAATTTTAGTCAATATATGGTTCGGTAATAAACCCATATAACGACTCTAATTGACAGCAAGGTGTTTAAGTTAGCGGAGGTAGTCATGGAACATTTTATTATGGCGTTCATTATTTTATCGATATTAATGGTCGCTATGGCAGTCGGGGTAATTATGGGTCGTAAACCTATAGCTGGATCCTGTGGTGGCATAGCTGCACTGGGTATGGACACAGCTTGTGATATATGCAAGGGCGATTCAGAAATTTGTGATACAGAACAGCAAAAAGCAGTGCCTGCAACAGCCAGTGAAGATATCTTCCATCGGGCCAAATATTGAATGCAGTCAGGAGTTAGTAACGAAATACTTACAACTAGTGTAACTGAAGCCGACCAAACCTTATAATTGAACTTAAATATCTTAATGGTTTTACACGGAACTTTAGGATTATTGTTGCTTAAAATAGTGCCAAATTTTAGATTAATTACTCAGTGGAAATCAACCACACAATTGCACCGTTTAGAATCATTTAAGGTCAATAGACACAACCATTGTGGTATTGGCCATGCTGTGCTTAAATACTTGATATGTACAGATCTTTAGCTCTGACCATCGGCCTTCGTTACAATCGTGCTAAGCGCAATAACCGCTTTATATCCTTTATATCTCTGACTTCTATGATTGGCTTGATACTGGGTGTGGCGGTGCTAATTCTGGTGTTATCGGTCATGAACGGCTTCGATCGAGAGCTGCGCCAGCGTATCTTGGGCATGGTGCCACATGTCATGTTGCAAGGGTATGAGCCCTTGCTGGAGTGGCAGCAACCAGCACGAAAGTTATCTCGACAAAATGGTATCGAAGCGGTTGCCCCATATATTCATCTACAAGGCATGTTAACTCACACTAGCCATGTTCAGCCTGTTGTTTTATATGGTGTTGATCCAGTAGCAGAAGCAGACGTCTCTATTTTACCTCAACACATGCAGTATGGGATGCTGAACGATCTGCAGGCAGGGGAGTTTGGTATTGTTCTGGGTGAATTGGTAGCGCATAAGCTGCGAGCAACTGTAGGCAACAAGATTACCTTGGTTTTGCCAGAAGCCAGTCTTACCATTGCTGGTATAATGCCACGACTAAAGCGTTTTAAGGTGGTTGGCATATTCCAGGTTGGTGCTGAACTAGATGCTAATTTAGCAATCATACATATCGCTGACGCAAGTAAAATCAAGCGTCTTAATGGTGCTGTGGAAGGGTTAAGGCTCAAACTAACTGATCTTTTCAATGCGCCAACTGTCGCAGCTCAGGCAATTGCGGTATTACCTGACAAATATTTCACCAATGATTGGACTCGTAGTCATGGTAACTTGTTTCAAGCTATCCAACTTGAGCGGCGCATGTTGGCACTGTTGTTATTACTGATTGTAGCGGTTGCGGCTTTCAATATTGTCTCCACTTTAGTGATGTTAGTGGTTGATAAACAAGGAGACATCGCTGTTTTGCGTGCTTTAGGAGCTACTCCAGCTACTATTATGGGGATTTTTATTGTACAAGGCTGTGTGATTGGTCTGATGGGCATTTTAGTGGGTAGTGTGGTCGGCATTGTACTTTCTTTGAATATCACTGAATGGGTAGCTTGGTTAGAACAGTTATTTGGCTTTCAGGTGCTCAGTGCTGAGGTTTATTTCATCAGTTATTTTCCTGCTGAATTACGTTGGGAAAATGTTCTATGGATTGCACTGATTTCTTTCTCCTTTTGCTGTCTAGCAACGCTCTATCCAGCCTGGAAGGCATCACGAGTGAATCCTACAGAGGTACTGCGTTATGAGTAAATTTATACTGCAGTGTCAAGGTGTTAGTAAATCGTTTACTGATGGTGAGTGTCAGATCAATATCCTCAATAGCATTAATCTTGATCTTTGTCGTGGACAAACCCTTGCGATTATGGGTGCATCGGGCTCTGGTAAAAGTACTTTGCTGCAAATTATGGGGGGACTAGACCAGCCTGACTCAGGAGAAGTTATATTAGCTGGCCAATCAATGATGAAATTGTCTCCTAACATGATATCGGCACTACGTAACCGTGCCTTGGGGTTTGTGTTCCAGTTCCATCACCTGCTAGTAGAGTTTACTGCACTAGAGAATGTCATGATACCTTTGCTGATTGCCCGTCAAGCACCGTACCAAGCTCGCCGACAGGCTACCTCTATACTAAAAAAGGTGGGATTAGGGTCACGATTAGACCATCGGCCAGCTTCCCTGTCTGGAGGTGAACGTCAGCGTGTGGCAATAGCGAGAGCATTGGTTAACCAACCTGAATGTATCTTGATGGATGAACCCACTGGTAATCTAGATGTCCATACAGCAACTCAGGTTATGACCTTATTTCAGCAATTGAACCATGATCTGGGCACTGCTATGGTGGTGGTTACCCATGATTTGGCTTTGGCTCAGTCAATGCAGCATCAATTAGATATGCAAGATGGCAGTCTTAACCAGCCATAAATTAATTAGATGTATTTATCTTGCTGAACTTTAGCGACTATTCCCGACTACTTTATACTATTAACCATTCTGCATCAGTTATGGTTCAGTAGTTTCTTCATTAATTGTTGCGGAATGCTTAAGTGATACCTTGTCAGCCTCTGTCAGGCGTTTAAACACATGTTCATTCAGCCTAAATATGGGGTCAATATCAGAACGTTTGATATAGTGGTCACCCTTTGACTCTAATAATTGATAGCGCAAGATTTTATCACTGGAAACTTCCAGCGTGACCACGTCACCGCCCTGCATTTTTGGTGCATCATCTGCAACACCCATCACTCGCAATGTTGCAAATGCACTGTTGAGTGTGTTTGCTTGATCTAGATCGACTATTTCTCCATTGTCAGCGTTATTAAATTCCCAGAGGTCATTTTTTTTAATTAACTCAAATTCACTGCTTTTAATGCGGGTAATTGCTTGAGTTGCAATGATCATTTTATCAAGCCACTCATCTGCAGATACTGGAGCATCATAAGCATTTAATTCCAAAGCAAATATTTCAGTATTACCCGCCATGCGCAGATGAGACTTTTTAAATCCAGGAGATGTTCCCAGAAACAAGACACCCAGAGAGGTATCATTGGAAAATAGTTCCAACTTACGACGAAAAGCATCTTCACTCACTTCAAACCGTTGATGACTACTAACGGTGGTTGCAACAGGCCATTTGGTTCTTAAACTAACTAAGCGATTGATTAGGGCATCAACCTCATTTGCATTAGCCGACAGATGATTAAGTTTAGGCAATACCCATTTGCCAGAAATTTTTTCTATTACAACCTCTGCCTGCAAGTCGCTGATTATTATTTTATCCAATTGTTTCTGATTAAAGTTGAATAATGCTGTGGCCTTAAATGGCTCCGCATTAGTATTGCCAAATACTAATGGCAAGATAATTAACACCACTTGCAAGCTCAGTACACCTGTGAGCCATGTGATTGGTTTAGTCATGACTCCTCTCCTTAGGCTGCCAGCAATGTTGCATATTGCCTATGCTTTATGGCGCGTCTACGACGTTCAAACATGGCGATAATAAATATTGCAATAGCTGCAAATCCATAGTTCAGGTATTCCCAAAACATCTGTTCTGCTTGGCCCATAGGTGGTAATGTACGATTAAAATGTCCTCGTGACCGAATACTTAACAGGCCTTTATCTTCCAGTGACCAATCAATCGCATTGGCGGTCATTTGTAACGTGTTGATATATTGTGTCTGCTGAGCGCTGCCAACCATTTGTAGAATTTGATCACGTAAGAAATCATTGGAGCTAAACAGAATGATGCGTGCTGATTCTGGCGAATGTTCAATTACATGGTAGACATTTAGTGCATCGGTTTCATCTGTTAATAAACTGCTATTACTATTAGCCTGATCTGTATGACGTTGATCTTCTTCATGCTGTGTTCCGCTTGCTATTTTGAATAGTGGTGATGATTGACCTGCAAAGTATGAATCGAAACGTCCCTGGTTGACCACGCCAAGTAAATGACTCTGTTGCTCGGCTTCAGGTATGAAAGCGTTGACGCCAGCAGGTGATACCTTGGGGACAATATCCATTGACTGAGATGTCCAAGCACCTTCTGAACTAAGTAATAGAGGCACTATTTGCCGCGACTTATTTTTTTCACTATCGAGTTTAATAGGTGATGCCCAGGCCATCGTTGCTTGAGGTAATTCAGATGTAATCAGGTGTGTACGATTTAAACCAGTCGTTCTAACATCGGCAAAATAGGGATAATCCAGCATGCGGATCTCCTGTAAACTAAAACCACCTATATTGCGTGTGACAGGCACTGGAAATGCTGAATTTTGTGGATCTAGCACCAAGGTTTCACTGATTTCCAGCCCCTGGTGTTTTAACCAGTCTTCTAGGCCACTAGACTGTCTTGCGATGTTCAACTGATTGTTTGTTAAACTGGCACTGTAAGGGGAGGTTGCAGTAATCACCGTGCCACCTTTCATTAAAAATTGATCAATCCCAAAAAGTTGTTTTTCACCTATATCTTTAGGTGCTATCACTACAAGAATATCGGCCTCACCAGACACAAAGCCGTCTGATAAGTCCTCTCGTATCACATTAAATTCTATATTTAAAAAATCTTGCAACTGCAAGAAATTTGCTCCAATTCCAGCCATATAAGGGGATGTGTAATCCGATTCTGGAGTAATCAGAGCAACAGTCTTGGTGAACCCATTCGCAAAACGCCGAATGCCTGCTGTAAGGTTACGCTTAAATGCTTCTCTGGATAGATCTTCCAATGGTAGCTGTACTATTTGGCTATTGCTCTGTAAAGTCAAGTAGAAGAAAAATTGTTCATTGCTAAGCAAGTTCGTGGTCATGGGCTGGAATCCATAATCTTCTGAAATTTGTTGGGCTACTTTACCTCCTCTGCTTTCAGGGTCAACAAAAGACACCATTAATCTGCCAGCAGAGTGAGTTTTAAGTTCGTCGATTACGGCCTGAATATCTGCTTTGAAGTCTATCAGTTGCTGTGGTAGCTGGTTTTCTGCTGATATATAAGCGGTTAGTGTCAAATCATCAGTTACCGTATCGAATAAATTACCACTGGATTGGTAAGCCTGCAGCACTTTTTTGACTGAACGTGTCAAATCGTATTCTGGATTACGAAGTTGTACATCAAGATCAGATTCACCGCGTGCTTTAATTTCAATCAAATCTTTAAAGCTCAGTATCTGATGTTCGTCACCATATTTAATTAATATATTAAAGTAGGAGCTTACAATGGATGACTGATAACGATCTGCTACCTGAAAAGGTACTGATTCAATACCGTATTTTTGATTTGCTTCTTGTTCAAGTTCAGGAGTATCCAACGGATCAATAAATTCTACCTGTACCTTGCCCTGGCCAGCCACTGCATACTCTTTGATCAAATCACGTAGTTGAGGTACTAATGGCGCTAATAAGGGGTGTGTTTTGTTGCTGAAGTAACCTCTTATCAATAATGGCTCTTGCAATTGACGTAAATATCCCTTGGTGGCCTCCGATATAGAATACTGCTGGCCATCTGTAATATCCACACGAATGTCGCTGAGTTGACTTAACCACAGATTGCCACCAATAGCATTTGCTACAATTAGTGCAGTTATCAGCCGCCATTGGCGGTTTCTGCTGCGTTGTTCATTTTTTACCCAACGTTCCCTTTCCAGTGAAAAAGCATTTAAGGCTAAAAATATGACAATCAAACTAAAGTAATAATAGATATCACAAAAATCGATTACTCCACGCGTGATAGATTCAAAACGCGAGCCAGTACCTAATAATCGCAACCAATCTCCTACTTGATTACTAAACAAACTGGTAATCGTTCCTGTACCTACAAGATAGAGCAACCCACATATTGCAACAGTGCTGATTAAACTGACAATTTGATTTTCGCTACGGGAAGATATGAACAAACCGATACTTAAATAGGCTGCACCCATAAAAATAGTTGCCAAGTATCCTGCCCAAACTGGTCCCCAATCTAGATTTCCAAGAATTGATACAGTTATTGGTAATGGCAAGGTGATCAGTAACGCAATGCACAGCAGCAGCAAGCAGCTTAGAAACTTACCCACCACAAAGTGCCACAGTGGTGTTGCTTGCGTTAACACAAATTCTAGAGTTCCGTGACGTCGCTCTTCGCTCCATAACCGCATCGTCAAGGTGGCACAGAGAAATATCAATAATAGAGGCATCCATTCAAACATGGGTCTAATATCGGCGATATTTCTGGAAAAAAATGCTTCTCCCCAGAAGAACACAAATAAAATAATTGCTGAAAATGTTGCTAGAAATATATAAGCAATTGGTGAGGCAAAGAAGAGTGTCATTTCTTTCGCAGCAATACGATGTACCGTTGTTCTGGATTCAATACTATGCAGCATTGTTTAACTCCTCTGGTTTAATACTGCCTTGACTGATTTCTCTAAATAGGGTTTCAAGGTCATGGAGCTCTGGTTTGAGTAAACATAGCGATTCACTTTTTGCCAAGATAGCATTGGCGATATTTGCCGACAATTTTTTTGGATTAGCTTGCTTTTGCAAGGTGATTCGATAAGTAGTCAGGTTATTTGATTTTTCTATTACCTCTAAGCTATCAACTAGGGCCAGATCAGTGAGAATATTGGTGTCCTTTTCTGCTAGAGAGGTTTCCAGTAGCAAGTGATTGCTGCGGCGCAGTTGCGCTAATTGTGCATCCAGCGCTAAGCGACCCAGATGCAGCATCAATACCCGAGTGCACAATGCTTCGACTTCTTGCATGATATGTGTGGACAGGATAACCGTAGCATGTTGTGCTACTTCTCGAATCAGATCACGCATATGCTGGGTTTGTTGTGGATCTAAACCATTGGTAGGCTCGTCTAGAATGAGCAATTTGGGATGGCCTAGCATTGCTTGGGCCACACCAACTCGTTGTTTATAACCGCGAGACAAGGTGGATATGGGTGCCAATAATTTGGTCTTAATATCCATTGTCTGGATTACCCTCTTGAGCTCACCCACTTTGGCATCATGCTTCAGTCCTTTTAGATCTGCAGCAAAATCCAGATAATCTGCCACTACCATATCACCATAAACAGGCAAATTTTCTGGTAAGTAACCCAGTATTCGTTGTACGGTCTTGGGTTCAGAATGTAAGTTGGTATGATCAACCGTTATGCTGCCGGCATTGGGTTCTAAATAGCCGCTAATCATCTTCATAATGGTGGTCTTTCCAGCACCGTTATGGCCCAGCAGGCCTACAATTTCACCTTTATCAATGGTGAAGCTGACGTTTTCTACGGCTACAAAATCGTCGTATTTTCTGGATAGCTGGTTAACTTCGAGCATGTATCTCCCCGATCTATGGTGAAACGTTACTGGATCAGTAGCTTGTGAATTGTATCTGTGCCCTCGAGATCAGGCAAATTATTCTGGTAGTGGATACAAACAATGGTGAATCACAGGTGCGGTGATAAGAAATGATTATACCTTCTTGCCTTTATAAGGATATTTTTACAGTACAGACTTTAGCAAAAGATCCGACTAAATAAGACGGCCATGATAATAAAAAGTTCAAGATTATTTGATAATTTTTGTTGATCTAATATGGCATAGTAAATAATTAATCTACTGGTGCTTATCAGGAAATAATATGAGCGTATGCTAATCTGATACAGTAACGTTTCCATTAAGTTAATAAAACTGATTCCAGTGATCAATATCATAGATATTTTTTTAGGATTTTGTTGAATAATCTAATAATTCAATCCAGATATATTTGCACGAGGTCCTTGACCTACATACTGTGTGTCCAATGTACGCTAAGATCATGTTTTACATAAGATCAGGCTGAATATGACTTAGATCGCACTAAATGCAATTATAGAATGTGCTTATGCTGGTAGATGTCATCGAACTGGCTTGATACGTCAAATAACAAAATGTATTATAAAGTTGGAATGATAGAATAGACATCTTTAACTTATTTTGTTAGGTGTCGTGCAAAAATCCTACAGGACCAAACGAAGAAGACAACTGCATCTCTAAGGTGGGTTTAACTATTTTGGTTCAATCGGTTTCGTATGTTATTTAACAGTTTTGGGTTTTATTCAGTTATTGCTGATAGCCGAGTAGTTGAATTCGATTAGCCGATCTTAATAAGGCCTTACCTGTTTAAATAAAGTAGGTGTAAATACAGCGATTCAAACCGAACCTGAATCATTGCTGTCGTTACTTGCTGATTGTAGTAGCAGGTAATCCAACTAGCAAAAGGGGTTCAGGGCTTGTATCGCTAATGGCCGACGGAGTGTTAATTACCTTATTGTGATATAATGCCATTGACAACACAACTACAACCTGTTTTCGTTATTGGATAACGCATAAAACAACCACAATGGTTTGTATGTATGGAACCACATTTTATTGAATGGCTGAACTTGGCAATACGCTGGGTACACGTAATTACCGGCATCGCCTGGATAGGCGCATCTTTCTACTTTGTTTGGCTGGAAAATAATTTGCAGCGTCAAGTTAATGACTCGCCATTGGCTGGTGAACTATGGGCTATTCATGGAGGTGGTATTTACCATTTGCAAAAATACCGGCTAGCTCCCCCAGCCATGCCGGAACGCTTGCACTGGTTTAAGTGGGAGGCCTATGCTACTTGGTTAAGCGGTATATTATTGCTGGTAGTGGTGTATTACCTTAATGCCAGTGCTTACTTGGTATTGCCCGGTGGGTCTGTGAGCGCACTGATGGCAGTAGTTTTGGGTATTGCCAGTTTGTTTGCTGGCTGGCTGGTCTATGATGGTTTGTGTAATAGCCCGTTGAGGCATCAACCCATGTTACTGGGTATTGTGTTGGGTTTATTATTGGTATTGGCGGCCTGGGCCTTGAGTCAGTTTATGTCTGGTCGTGGTGCTTATATTCATATGGGTGCCATTATGGGCACTATGATGGTGGGTAATGTGTTTTTTGTCATTATGCCTGCCCAACGTCATTTAGTGGGTGCTATTGAAGCAGGCCGTGAACCAGATCCAGACTTACCTAAAACAGGGTTGCTGCGATCACGCCATAACAATTATCTTACGCTGCCGGTGCTGTTTATTATGGTCAGTAACCATTTCCCCAGCACCTATGGTAGTGGATATAACTGGCTTATCTTGGCTGTGTTGTCATTATTAAGTGTAGGCGTCAGGCATTATTTCAATACACGTCACCAGAATCAGCGTATGTTATGGGCTTTACCAGTGGCTGTTCTTGGACTGATGGTGCTGGCTTTTATAACTTCACCACAAAAACCGTTAGTAGCAACTACTGACAATAATGTTCAGGTTAAGGTAGACATTGATATCCAAAAGGTACAACAAATTGTCGCTGAGCACTGTACTGTATGTCATGGTGCCAGTCCTAGTCATGAAGCCTTTGCCGTTGCTCCAGGAGGATTACTGTTAGATACCCCAGAGCAAATGCAGCGGCAGGCCTCGCGAATTTACCAACAGGCTGTAGCTACTCATATTATGCCCCTGGGTAATATGACCGGTATGACCGAGATGGAGCGAGAGCTATTGGGCCAGTGGATTATAGCAGGGGCACCCCTTATGCATGAATGAGGCTTCAGTAGATATGATGTAGGTATGAACAGTTTAATTGGTTGATGAGATGACGCAATTACTCAGCTGGTGTGTTGGATTATGGTCTAAACCACTGCCGTTAAGCCATATGCACTAACTGATTACATGATGGTTTTTCATGAACTGATTACTTTTAACCATCGATAAAAAATTGAGCAGCAGCTGGTTACTAAGTACTGGTAGTTCCGTTAGTGTGCAAAGATCACTGTCTTGGTTCTAGCCGTTGCCTAATAACAATAGCTGATATTCATGATATCATATCCTTCGCAAGTAAATTTAATCTTGAGTCTTACTGGCAGGCATCAGTTTCGCAGTACAAAGGTTCCAGATAAATTTTACGTTAAAATTACCATGATTTTACTATTGCAAATACCCCATTATTAAAACAACTTGCTTGTAGAGAACCATGCTGCCTTAAGATACTCAATTAAGGCCATATCATTTGGTGTTTGTGGTTATAGAGCTGTATAAAATTATCTGTAGTTTGCCTGATTTTATCTAACAGACTAAACAGATATAAATCCAGAATACCTAATTGCCTACCAGCAGATACAATTCAGGCGTTCAATAAAACCTTTCTGATAGGTGCTGCTAGGTTTAATATGATCAATCATGATATAGCACTGTACCCATGACACCAGCCAACGTCAATCCCGGACTGTTAAACACGAATTTGCTCCCGGTAACTTCTGAAGATAAGCATCCAGTAGACAAGATCAAGCCGTTTTGATTCGGATAGTGACTACCCCCATGGCGATCGTCATATCATGGTAGCTTTAAAAAGTGATAGAGAAACATGCGCTAAAAACCAAGTGCTTGGAATGATATGTACGGGGGTCGTCAAAGTCGTTGGCGGATGCAGGCATTATCCTGATTTTAAAGATAGCAATGCTCATCATGTGGCCTCTAATACGCTCCTCCGAGAGTTATCAATACTGTAACTCAATCTAGTCTGGGCGACCAAATTTACGCATATATGGACCTATTAATGCTTGCTTTAGGTCACTGTTGTTATAGGTGTATTTTTGCGTAAGGTTAAGATTATTGGCTAGACTATGAAGAGTCGTCCCAGATCAGGCCTGTTTTCCGGTGCGCTATTGATGGCAGTATGGCGTTGCAGACCAACGGAGAAAGAACTCACATATACTTGATTAGGGTATTCAATGCTTCCGTGACGATGGGTATATTTTTCTAAAGGTATATAATCTAGAAGTCAGTATGACCTATAAGGGTAATTGCCATGATAATGCGGTAGTGGAGAGCTTGTTCTCTTTGCTTAAGATAGATCAGGTTAAGCTCAGTGTGTTCGATACTAGAGGTGAGGCAAGGTTCAAAGTTTTTGACTATAGTGAATATTTCTATAACTCCAAAAGACAACATGGTACTACGGGAAGCCTGTTTTCAGTTTTCTAGGGACAGTCTGGATTTTTAGAGCCTTACCAGGAGTTCGTTGATAATATAATCATCTACGTGAGTCTGGTTGTTAAGGTGGGCCAGGGATTGATGTGAAGATCAGTTAGCTGTAGCCTTATGTTCCAAGATATCGATTTCAGCGCTTTCTATGCGTGTATCCTGATTAATCAGTTGTACCATCTGCAACAGTTCTTGACCAGAATTAATTGTCAGAAAGGCAAGGTTAATATGGGTAAAATCACTGATGATGCCTAGTCCGTAGGTGTCAGCAATGTCTTGCGCAGTTATATCTGGCTGTAGCTGTACAATAATCTGTCCGGTAACCAGTGCTCGGTTGCCAGTTCTAGTATTATAGGCCATTTTTGGGGTAATTTGACTTGTTTGAAAGACAAGGCCTGTCTGTTGTTTTAATGCTATGTTGGCTCCACTGCTAGATAGCAGTTGGTAAGTTTCCCCGTTAGTTATGAAGGTACGTAGGTGAGCGGTTTTATTTACAGTACGTGTTAAGTTTTTTGAATTAGATATTATTTCTGATGCTAATATAGAGTTTAATAAAGCGGTATATATTAATATGCCTATTAGTGGGTAGGTTATACGCATCCTATTCTTTCCCCTTTAGATTGATCCCCGAGCTAATGCCCAAAGAAACGTATGGCCCAACTAACCATTGTACCATTTGAACCTGTGCTATAGCCATCTACAACTCTGATAGTCCACTGGCCAGATGAGCTTTCTCCATAGAAAGCATTTGATAGTAACACCATATTGGCTAGATTTTGATCATCAGAAAATCCATTATTAATGTTAAACAACACGCTTCTAGTTCCGTTAGGAGAGATCAATTCTATTCCCAAATCCCCGGTTCGGTCATGGGTAATATTAACCTTGATTTGCACGGCTTCAATAATCATCTTTTGGCTATTTGTCAGCTGATGTTCAGCTACGCTAGTAATATTGTAATTGGTTATGGTTTTGTTCAAGGCACCACTGCTTTGCCAATCACTAGTCCTAAAATTACCCAAACTATTTATACTATACGTTTTTGCCATGTTTACCGCTGAGGCGACATCAATTCGGCCAAAGCCATAGTAGTTATGAAACTGGTAACCAGCATTATTGGTCAGCCATGTTGGTTCTGCAATGTAATCACTGCCAGATAGGCTAACTGTAGTGTCAGTCAAAGTCGTATCAACCTGAGTAGCAGTCCTTGCCAGGATATGCTTTACATCCCGCCAGCCCAGATTGGGATTGGCTTCCAGCATTAGAGCAATTGTGCCTGACGTAACTGGTACTGCTGAAGAGGTGCCATTAAAGGTAGAAGTATAGTTGCAGGATGAGTTGTTAATATGGTTGGGATTGAACCCATTAGAATCAGTTATGTCATTGCGCACATATCCCTGACTACAACCCGATTGATCTGTGGTCATCATGCCAGGCTTAAGCTTATAATCAGCACTGGTAACGTAAGCTCTGTTATGACCATATTCTCCTCCTGGAGCTGATATCCAGATGGCCGAACCAGCGGTGGAATAACTGCTTTTTATGCCTTCGCCAGTTAAAGCGCTTACTACAATATTGTATGGGAGTGTGTTATATTGGTCCATATTAGCATTTTGACATGTCAGTTTAGTGCTGGTGGCATTATTGCAATTTGCTTGGTTAGATTCCCAACTCCCATTTGAATTCAAATAAAGACCCGAATACTTTTCAAATCCGTTACCAGCTGCTTTGACATAAATAGGCCCTTTTCCACCTCTTAATGTTGTCATAATATTTGCAATTGCTGTCTCGAAGGTGCTGTCAATTAAGTAGTCTACAATAACATTTACCCCAAAACTCAAGACAAAGATATCGACATCCTGTGAATAAGATGCTCCTCCCAGTGCAGCTATTTTGTTATTTAATAGCTGGTTCTGGAGAAAATTAAATCCCTTTAGAGATACTTTTGGGCTAACTCCCCGTCCACCCTTGTTATTCCATCCGCTAGCGGCAATTAGTCCAGCCACGCTGGTGCCATGATCGCCATGACTGTCTGTAGTGCTTCTTGTAGGATCTGTATCGTTATTAACAAAGTCCCAAGAGCCGTTCGCAACGATGTTTCCTTGCAAATCTTCATGGGCTATTTCCAGCCCTTCATCTACAACGGCAACGGTAATGCCTTGACCGGTGTATCCTGCTGCAATCACAGAATCTATATTAATATCTTCTCCTGCTGTCCCAGCTATGGATGCAAAATTGCTTTGGCCCGTATTATCTAGATGCCACTGGTGTTGATAAAGTGGGTCAGTATTTAGGCTAATTTGAATAGTTGATGTTTCTGTTTTATTGCCATCACTGACAGTAAACTGAAAGCTATCTTTCCTCGCTGTGGTGATTGTTGAAGGTACTGTATAAGTATATTCGCCCGCTGTTGCGTTGGTTAGTGTTACTGAACCATAGCTTGGTGAAGAAATAATTTGATAAGTTAGTGGACCAACATACGCACCTGTTACTGTAAAGGTGCCTGTTTGGGTTGTTGCTACATTGGGTAACAGATTAACTGCCAAGGTATTGTGAGTGGTTGATGTGGTCGTTGATACTACTATATTGGATGATTCATCATTGCTAGATGATCCGCCACATCCACTGAGTATGTTGATAGCCATCAGTAAGACAATGCATTGACAATGCCTCCGCATGACATGACTCCCTAACTGAACATTGTTGCAATCACTGACTGGTGGTAAGGTTGGGCGCATATAGATGTGACAACTGCCGAAGCTATGCAATCGTATTCAAGTTAGGGTAGTGTGGCTATCATTAGTCTATTAATATTACTGCATTATTATAGCCGTTTCCATAGATTCTTTTGATTCATAATGCAGTTTGTGCTGTCCATCTAGTAATCCGTGAATGCCATATATTGTGTCATTAGATATTCACAGTGTTTAATCTAATTATCGAAGTTAACAGGTTGGTATTGCTTAGTGAGAAATAACTATGTTGTCTGTTCAAATGTGCGAGCATCAGCTTGTCCAGCCTGAGGGTTTTATCAAATTACAACCTAACGGTTAGGAGTGTTTATCGCATTATCTTCACTCGCGATATTTTTCAGAGTTTCCTTTACGAATATAATAGTTGTATTGGTCTTTAGTATGATCTTGATGTACGAGTTGATGTCCCAAAAAACTACAGAATTTGGGAATATCCCGTCTGGTGGATGGATCACTGGCCTTGATATGTAATATTTCACCATCAGTCATATCTCTAATTTTATTATGCAACATCATAACCGGCTCAGGACAAAATAAACCTAAAGTATTTAACTGATTATCTACTTTCAAATTAGCCATCAGGATTATCTCCGCATCACTAAAAATACTGGGATTTACGATGTAATCAGGGTGGACACTGTAATTCCACCAGCCTTTAAAGTGTAGTAACACACTATTTTACTTGTTGCCAACTTTGGCAATAACCCTCTACTTGTATGCCATTCTATTGCAATGTTAATATTGCCTATGGCTAAAAACAGTTGCGTCATTGACCAATGTAAAAATCGTACCGGTTCCGGTGCAGCGGGCCGTATAGTGACTTAACTGCATAGCCTGCTTTCAACCTGACCAAACAATCACTGCCTATTGCAGCAAAAATACTATATTACTTGCTTATATACTTTGTCATTGCATAATGGATCGCATGAATAGAAACTATAATCATAGCTGATGATAGAGCTGCACTGGGATACGCCTGTAAAAAATGGTGCTTGTTGCTATAGCACTAAAAATATGCTTGAAATCTGCATATCACTGACAAATTCTGGCTAAATCTGGGCCAGCAATGTGCAAATATTTTGGGCGCTGGGATGATATTTGTCTATTGCTGACTTTACTCATAGTATTCTACAGCGTTTGCTTAGTTACTCAATCTTTCACGCAAGTATACTAAGGCAACATGTTAATATTATGCAATGCTAGATGTTTTAGGTCACTTACGGTGGCTGTATCTGATAAATAATTTTATGGTAATCATTTAATTGGTTATAATTTCAACGATGTATCCGCTGAATTTGTTAGCTATAGTAAAACTAGTTTGTATTAACTAGATGGCACCTTTATTGTCCACGAATCAACTGTTTGATATTGGCATGCTGGTCAGTTCGCCTTTGCTGCAAATATTGATCAGATTAATTTACATTAAATGTTTGATCCAAGAAGCCGTAAACACAATCTTAAATTGCTTTCGTATATGAAAGAGGCATTACATGATTACAAAGCATAGACCGGTTACTGGGGCAGATTTATTGGATCTACAAGATCAGTTGCAATTGTCAACCAATGATATCCGATGGGTACTCGGTTTGAGTTCAAATCGATGGTGTTTTTTGACCCATCCAGATAATATCCATTATCCGGTTAAGAATATTTCTTTAGCTCTTTTGGCTCGGTTTTATAGCCAAAACCCTGATCGTTGTCCAATAAATGCTGCGCCTGATGCAGATGAATTGCGTACAACGGTTAAAGTTAATTTAAAAACCTTAGCAGTCTTACTAGGTAAGGAGCCTGTTTCAGCACATCGCTGGATTAAACAGGGTGGAAAAATGTCTCCTCCGGTGGCACGCCTAGCTAAACACCTGTCAGATGTATCCAGTACAGGTAATATAAAATATTGGCATGAGTTACTCAACCAAGAAGCTAACAGTCGGGGTCTGGGAGATGTGTTGGAAACAGGTTCCTGGAGTAGCTTCAGTGATAATATTCGTAAAAATCAACCTTAAATGGTTAGTGTAGGGCTGTATATCTTAGCCTATTCAATTAGTCTGACGGCATTTTTATCCAGCGATTTTAGTTTTGGATACCTTGTTGTTATTAGTAATCTGATTAGTGAATAAACGAACCTTGCATTGATTTGCCATTATCTGTGCAGACTTGTGTTTTGCATAGTCCACATCTTTCCCAGCCTGTTCCAGATAAGGTAATGCCTGCTTACATCTTTTCCTCTGTGACAGATAATGATCAAAGTTAAAGGCTATCTGGCTACTCGGCTGTATTGCGAAAGCCCGTTTGAACGCCTGTTCTGAAGCTTGCCATTGTTGTTCATGATTTTTGTACATGGCGAGCGCTAACTGTATCTGGCCATTATTTTGGTACAATGTAAGTCCCTGTTGTAGCCGCTTGAATGCCAGTTTAGTCTGTCCTTGAGCTAAATAGGCTAGGCTGAGGCGGGCGTATAGTTCGGCAGCTAGGTGTGGGCTGCTATTGGAATCTTCTGTCCAGTTGCTTGTGCTGCTGCTTCCTAGAACTAGCGAAACTAGACTAGCTGCTAAAACTGGTCGAATGAAATATGCTGTTTTTATCATCACTGTTGCCAACCTGCCTTTCATCATAACTAAAGTATAGCTGTAATTTTTGAGCGTGCTGTATGAGCATAGTGAATGCCTTGGATGTCGTAACCGTTTTTGTCTGGACTACGTTTGGCTGGATATTGTAAGGCTATTTTCTAGAGGCTTGTGTGTCTTTTTATCTTGGATTACGAGATATTTTAAAGCATAACAAAACTTTTCTTATATGGTCTTTGATCACGATTACGTTCCCTATTCCCCATGCTTTATTATCAGGTAATAGGCATCATAATATTTTCATATTCCATTAAGATCACTTGATGATAGGGTCATATTGACGGATGTTGACTCACTCATAACGCAGATTATCCTACCTATCCAGCCATCGGTGGTGTGAGTATTATGTGATGATTCCCACACCATACTGGACATTATGATACGATTGTTATCTAGGAAATATTTGCTAAAAACACAACGCATATAATCTCCAGATACGCAGCTTAAAAACACTTTTTCGCAGCTTGATGAATAATTTGTTAGTCTCTAGATTAAAATAATGCGGTAAAAGAAATCAGTGCTGCCAGCAGCATGCCCTTTTACATACTAAAACTGTTTATGGTATTCACGATAGCCAATAGCATCACCTGCTGTCACTGTTACTTCCCGAAGTACGTTTACAAAGTACTATTAATTATCTGATCTGGCACGGCTATGCCAGCGAATATGTAGTAGCACAGCTATAAATAGAGTGCTGATCAACATAGCTAACGTCCAGTCTGAGGTATTGGTTGTTGGTACTGCAAAGATAAAATAAATCAGTAGTAAAAAGCTTAGCCAGGTCATGGATAATAAGTGTTGTTTAATCATGCCTGGCAGGAATAATAATAGTGGCAGCGTTTTGATGCCAATGACTATCCAGGCATTGGCTATTAATGGATGGTTTAAAGTGGTGAGGATCAGGTAAGCGAGCAGCGCGGTATACATCGCCATACTAACTATCCGGCTGTAGCGACGTTTAGTGGTGTAGTCCATAACTCAGAGTAAACCGAGCACAGTTTCAGGTGGTCGGCCAATAACTGCTCGATGTCCGCATATGGCGATGGGGCGTTCAATCAACTTGGGCATAGTGGCCATGGCATCTACCAGTTCATTTTCCTGTAGAGTTGGATTGGCTAGTTTAGCGTGTTGGTATTCAACTTCACCTGTGCGTATAAGGCTGCGGGCATCCATTTTCAGCAGATCAAGTAGCTGTTTGATTTCATCTACAGTAGGTGGATCATCTAGATATAAACGCACCTTTGGCACAATACCCCTTTGTTGTAGCAAATTGAGTGCAGTACGTGATTTTGAACAATCTGGGTTATGGTAAAGAGTTATAGACATGGTTCTGGCCTTGTTAGTTTTGATATGTTTAAACGATTTTGGTGAATATCTTTTTGATAAAATCTAGAACCTGTGCAGTGGGGATATCCTGACTAGCAAGGGTGTTGCGATTGTGATATTCCAATACTTCGGCCTTTATTCCATGGTCACCAATGACAATGCGGTGGGGAATACCGATTAGTTCAGCATCGTTAAACTTGACTCCGGCACGCACTGATCGATCATCCAACAGTACGTCAATACCTTGTGCCTGTAGATCGTCGTAGAGCTTATCGGTATAGTGCTTTACAGGATAAGATTTGTCGTAATTCAGAGGTACTAATATCAGTTCAAATGGTGCTATTGCGATGGGCCAAACGATGCCTTTTGCATCATGATTTTGTTCAATCGCTGCGGCCACAATACGGGAAATTCCAATGCCGTAGCAGCCCATCCACATTGCTTGTTTTTGGCCATGTTCATTCAATATATTAGCATTCATAGCACGAGCGTATTTGTCACCGAGTTGGAAAATATGACCTACTTCAATACCTCGTTTGATTACTAACTGGCCTTGGCCACAAGGGCTAGGATCACCGTTGACTACATAACGTAGATCAATTGCTTCAGTATAGCTGCAATCTCTTTCCCAGTTGGTACCGATATAATGGTGGTCGATGCTGTTGGCACCGCAGGTAAAATCTGCCAGCGTGGTAACAGCAAAATCAGCAAGTATGCTAATCTTGAGCCCTACTGGGCCGATAAAACCGGGTTCAAGGTCCATTTCTTGGCGAATGCGTTGCTCCGGAGCTAGGGTCAATGGGCTTGCAACTAGAGGGTGTTTTTCTGCCTTGAGTTTATTAAGATGATGATCCCCTCTCAGCAGCAGTGCTACCAATGGTTGTTGTCCATGCTCATCTACCACGCCCAATACTAATATGGTTTTGACACATTGGGATCTCGGTAGGGCTAAAAATTGGCTGACTGCATCAATGGTTTTATGGCTGGGCGTATGTACTTTTTGCAAAGTTTGCGTCGGGACAGTGCGGTGCTGGTTAGGCGCCAGAGTCGTTGCCAGTTCGACATTGGCAGCATAATCACTGTTATCACTAAAGGCAATATCATCCTCACCGGCACTGGCCAGCACATGGAATTCCTGTGAGGTATTACCGCCAATGCTACCAGAATCTGCGTTTACAGCGCGGAACTCAAGACCAAGACGAGTAAAGATGTTCGTGTAAGCTTGATGCATGGCAATATAGGTTTGTTGTAGAGAAGGCTGGTCTATATGAAATGAGTAAGCATCTTTCATAATAAACTCACGGGCGCGCATAATCCCAAAGCGGGGTCTGACTTCATCACGAAATTTGGTTTGGATCTGATAAAAGTTGATTGGTAGCTGTTTGTAGCTGCTAAATTCCCGGCGCGCTAGAGCAGTAATTACTTCTTCGTGGGTAGGACCGACGCAAAAGTCACGTAGATGTCGATCCTGTAGGCGTAGCAATTCCAATCCATAGTCATTCCAGCGCCCAGATTCCTGCCATAATTCAGCCGGCTGGATAGCGGGCATCAGCAGTTCTTGGGCGCCTGCAGCATCCATTTCTTGCCGTACTACTTGCTCTACCTTGCGCAGGCATCGCAGACCTAAGGGTAGCCATGTATAAAGCCCAGCAGCTAGTTTGCGGATCATGCCTGTGCGCAGCATCAATTGATGGCTAATGATTTCTGCATCAGCAGGTGATTCTTTTTGAGTAGCGATTAGGAAGTGACTGGCACGCATAATTTATAATTCCAAAATTCCAAAATTCCAAAATTCCAAAATTCCAAAATTCGTCAATTGAAAACAGATATGTTTACAAAAATGTAATAAAAATTCAAATTTTTTTCGTCCAGTTTGCCAATAACCAATACAAACTTTGAATCAATACTTTAATGTTGTATGTACTTGAGTGACCATTCTCTAGCGCTACTGCAAGTGTATACTGAATTTATATGTATTTTGCCACTATTGTGTTGAAACAGCCTGCTATTTTAAGTGTCTTTTCTGCAAGTATAAATGAGCGATAACAAATTTATGCATTAAGTGATTTTGCCATAGACATGTGTCACTTATTATATGCTATATGCCGCGTCAATCATGGTTTGATTCACGTTGTGTGATGAAACTTCTGGCCGTCATTTGGCGATGCATCATAAAGCACATAGTATACTAATGGTTTAATATTGATCTCAGGTGGATCGGAAAATCCTTGGCATGAGGTCAAAATGAGAGATTGCATTGTTAAATTTGTCATGGTTACACAGGCCTATTGGCAGACTGTCAATAGGCACTTAATGGTTGTATTGGCTATTGTTATGGTAATCATTTAACATTTTCATATATTATATGAGTTAAATAAATCTGTTAGATAAGCCCAATTAAATTTACCAATAACTCTAGTGATAACCGTGTGAAACAGCAACTTGAGCATATCGTCCAGCGCATTAATTCGTTGGCTAAGTATCCGTTGTTGGTAGCCGTTGATGGTTGCGGCGGTGCAGGCAAATCGACCACTGCCCAGGCACTGAAGACGTTGGTTGAACCGCGCCACTCAGTCCAGATAGTCAGCCTAGATCATTTTTATACGCCGATTTCAGCTGCTCAGCAGACTCTAGTTAAGGATGAACAGGCCCGCGATCATTATTTTAATAGCCAAGCTTTCCGACAACATACTCTGTTTCCCTTGTCCATGGGGCAGGATATCACATATCAGCGTCAGGATTGGTTGACAGCCACATCAAGTGGAGCCTATCAGATCAGGGCTCAAGGAGTGATTATTATCGAGGGTGTATATGCTTTTTCTAGGTGTCTGCGAGATATCTATCGCCTGTCAATTTATGTGGATACACTACCCTTAATGCGCCTGCAACGGCTGCAGGCCAGAATTCAACCCAGTGTTGACTGGATTAGTCACTGGCGTGCAACGGAAGAGTGGCACCATCGGTATGAACAAACACGTTTAGCCGTTAATTACTTAATTTATGGGTGATCTGCTCCATCAGAAATTAATTGTTGGTATCAATGGGGGTAAACCCCTTGACTAGTTGATCCATTGCCTGGACTTGCTCCAAGAACGGCTTTAACTGGCCCAGAGGTAGGGCACAGGGTCCATCGCATAGGGCATGATCTGGCTGTGGGTGTGCTTCGAGAAACAGTCCTGCAATGGCTTGGGACATGCCTGCAAGTGCCAGTTGGGTTACCTGAGATCGGCGTCCATCAGCTGAATTAACTAAAGCGCCAGGCTTTTGAAGGGCATGGGTTACATCAAACAGCACGGGATAGCCAAATGATTTCATAATGTTAAAGCCAAGCATATCCACCACCAGATTATTGTAGCCAAAGCAACTGCCCCGTTCACATAACATCAGCTGTTGATTGCCGGCTGCGATAAATTTATCCAGGATATGCTTCATTTCCTGAGGCGCTAAAAACTGTGCTTTCTTGATATTAATTATCGCCCCCGTTTTAGCCATAGCTGTGACTAGGTTGGTTTGGCGTGACAAAAAGGCTGGCAGTTGAATTACATCAGCAACTTGTGCACAGGCTTCAGCCTGGTCAGGTTCATGAACATCTGTGATAATAGGTACGTTGAAACGGGCCTTTATATCAGCCAGAATCTGTAGGCCGTGCTCAAGGCCTAGGCCACGGAATGAACCTATTGAGGAGCGATTGGCTTTATCAAAAGATGCCTTGAACACATAATTTATTCCTAAGGTGCGGGTGGTCGTTGCATAATGTTCAGCAATTTCCATCGCTAGTGTGCGTGATTCAAGTACATTCATGCCTCCAAATAAGGTAAATGGACGATCATTACCAATTTGTAGACCAGCGGTATCAATAGTGATATTGAACATTGTTATTCCGTATTACCAGACTTGTTTTTATGCAATCAACACATGTTAGTATTGTAACAGGATTCAACTGGCTTATTGTGTTAGTTTTCGTAGTCAGTCACACTATACTCACTATATTTAGTATGCAAGAAATTAAGTATTATTAAGAATGCTTAGAAATGCATCTATACCCTGTAATTGCTGTATATGGATACCTAAGCAACGGTTGTTATTGGGTCATGCCAGCTATACAAAAGTGGCTATTGCACTTGATTTGTTTATCTGTATTATCTATATTTAGTGCCCAATTTTTGAAGAAGGCACTATATGTAGTATTTGTTCGCTCAAATACACTCACGTTGGCAAAACAATTGATCATATTTCCCTCTTGTTTATTTACCCGCAACGTCAATTACATTAGGTAGTCAGTGACGAGTAAAATGATGCAAAATTTGATGGTTACTAAACGTGATGGTCGGCAGGAGAAGATCGACCTAGAAAAAATACACCGCGTGATTGGCTGGGCCGCAGAAGGCCTACAGAATGTCTCTGTTTCTCAGGTCGAAATTAAATCTCATATTCAATTTTTTGATGCCATCAAGACCCATGATATTCATGAAACCATCATTAAATCTGCGGCTGATCTGATTGACGAAGAAACTCCTGATTACCAATACTTGGCAGCACGCCTAGCCATATTTCATCTACGTAAACAGGCATTTGGTCAATTTAATCCTCCCCACTTACTGGATCATGTCAAACGCCTGGTTAACATGGGCTGCTATGACAGTCATTTGCTGGAAGATTACAATAGTGACGAATTTGAACAGCTCAATAATTTCATGGATCATTGGCGTGATATGAATTTCAGCTATGCAGCAGTTAAGCAAATGGAAGGTAAGTACTTGCTGCAGAATCGAGTCACCGGTGCCATCCATGAAAGCCCCCAGTTTCTTTATATGCTAGTGAGTGCCTGTTTATTTGCAGCTTATCCAAAGGTAACCCGGCTGGATTACGTAAAGCGGTTTTATGATGCAGTATCATTATTCAAGCTGTCTTTACCAACACCCATTATGTCCGGTGTGCGTACTCCAACCCGGCAATTTAGTTCATGCGTATTGATAGAATGTGGTGATTCTCTGGACTCCATTAACGCCACTGCCGGGGCCATCGTCAAATATGTTAGTCAACGTGCGGGCATCGGCATCAATGCTGGGCAAATACGGGCATTAGGAAGCCCTATACGTGGTGGTGAGGCATTTCATACGGGCATGATTCCTTTTATTAAACACTTTCAAACAGCTGTAAAGAGTTGCTCTCAGGGCGGGGTTAGGGGAGGTGCAGCAACACTATTTTATCCACTTTGGCATTTAGAAGTAGAGTCTTTATTGGTGCTGAAGAACAATCGTGGTGTGGAAGAAAATCGGGCTAGGCACATTGATTATGGGGTGCAATTTAACCATTTGATGTATCAAAGATTGATTAAGGGAGGCCACATTACTTTATTTAGCCCGTCGGATACTCCCGGACTTTACAATGCTTTTTTTGCCGACCAAAATCAATTTAAAGTCTTATATGAAAAATATGAATCTGATCAGACCATTCGCAAGCGCACTGTAAAGGCTGTGGATCTGTTTAGTAAATTTGTTCAAGAACGAGCACAAACTGGGCGTATCTACCTGCAAAACGTAGACCATTGCAATACCCACAGTCCATTTGATCCCCTCGTCGCACCAATCAGGCAAAGTAACCTTTGCTTAGAAATTGCTTTGCCGACAGCACCACTAAATAGTGTTGCTGATGATTCAGGCGAGATTGCATTATGTACTCTATCAGCATTTAATCTGGGAACCCTTGATTCCTTGGCTGATCTGGAAGACCTGGCTGACCTGATTGTACGAGCTCTTGATAGTCTGCTCAGTTATCAGGATTATCCACTTCCTGCCGCCCACAGGGCCAGTAAAAAACGTCGCACTTTGGGTATTGGTGTAACTAATTTTGCTTATTACTTAGCCAAAAACAGTGTGCGTTATTCTGATGGTACGGCCAATGGTTTAACGCATCGTACCTTCGAGTCCCTTCAATACTACTTGTTACTGGCTTCAAATCGCCTGGCGCAAGAGCAGGGAGCTTGCCCAGGATTTTCTGAAACCCGCTATGCCCAGGGTATTTTACCCATTGATACCTATAAACGTGATATCGATAATTTTTGTGATGAACCCTTACAGCTAGACTGGGACAGTCTGCGCCAGTCTATTCAGACGCATGGTCTGCGTAACAGTACTTTGACGGCTATGATGCCTTGTGAAACGTCCAGCCAGATTACCAATAGCACCAATGGTATTGAACCGCCGCGTGGATATGTCAGCATCAAGGCCAGTAAAGATGGCATATTAAAACAGGTGGTGCCAGAGTTTGAAAAGCTTCGAGAGCAATATGAATTACTCTGGCAAATGCCCAATAACAAGGGCTACTTGCAACTGGTGGGTATTATGCAGAAGTTTGTTGACCAGACTATCTCAGCTAATACCAACTATGATCCAACTCGTTTTGAAGCGGGTAAGCTTCCCATGAAGCTATTGTTGCAGGACTTGCTGACCGCCTATAAATATGGTCTTAAAACTCTTTATTATCATAACACTCGTGATGGGGCCGATGATGGCCAGGATACCGGCTGTGAGAGCGGGGCATGCAAACTATAAACAGTTGTGCGGATTACTGACAGACTAAGTAAAGATGAACTTTGCCCGTGAGTGTTGGCAAATACCTTGGGTAAAACACAGATCTTTACTTGTGTCCAGTAGAGGCCACGATATTTTCAGCCACTCTGTAAGTTAACCCTGTTGCTAACCAAACCAATTAAGTGGATTATCAGGATAATGGCGTACTCAACATTTAACCGAATTAAAAATGATGTCCTCAAAGAACCGATGTTCTTTGGTCAGAGTGTCAATGTTGCTCGCTATGACCAACAAAGGCATGTTATTTTCGAAAGACTCATTGAGAAACAGTTATCATTCTTTTGGCGCCCAGAGGAAGTTGATTTGTCCTCTGATCGGAAAGACTTTATGGCCATGTCGCCCCATGAACAGCATATCTTTCTCAGTAACCTGCAATATCAGACTTTGCTGGATAGTGTCCAGAGCCGTTCCCCCAATGTAGCTTTCTTGCCAGTGGTGTCTTTGCCAGAACTGGAAACCTGGCTCGAAACCTGGTCTTTTAGTGAAACCGTGCATAGCCGTAGCTATACTCATATCATTCGTAATGTGGTGACAGAGCCCGGACTGGTATTTGATGATATTGTCGATAACCCGCACATTGTAGAGCGGGCTAAGTCAGTAACTCATTACTATGATGAATTTATTCGTCAGTGCCATCTTTATAACTTATTTGGCATTGGTACGCATGTGCTCAATGGACAGACAATTAAGGTTGATCTACAGCAACTGAAAAAATCGCTTTATCTAACGATTGCCTCAGTCAATGCGCTGGAAGCAGTGCGTTTTTATGTTAGTTTTGCATGCAGTTTTGCTTTCGCTGAGCGTGCTATTATGGAAGGTAATGCCAAGGTCATCAAGCTCATAGCCCGGGATGAAGCGCTGCATCTTGCAGGAACACAGCATATGATGAATCTCATGTCCTCAGGGCAGGATGATCCTGATATGGTGACTATTGCCAGGCAGTGCCAGTCACAGGTGGTGGAAATATTTCGAGAAGCAGCAGAACAGGAAAAAGAGTGGGCTCGTTATCTCTTCAAGGATGGTTCCATGATTGGTCTCAATACAGAAATTCTGTCGTCATATGTTGAGTACATCACCAATATTCGTGTAAAAGCCCTAGGGTTGACAGAGATTTTCACCCCCCAGGCTAATCCACTACCATGGATGAATGCCTGGCTGGTTAGTGATAATGTGCAGGTTGCACCTCAGGAAGCAGAAATTAGCTCTTATCTAGTGGGTGTCATTGATAGCGACCTGGGTAACTCTGATTTTAATGATTTTGATCTTTGAGTCTACGATTGCAGGACATATGAGTAGTATCCCAGAATCATGGGTATCTGTTACCGGCCATGGTCGCTTTACCTATAATCATGATTTCTTGCTGCTAGATAGCCTTTAAAAACAGTAACTGCCCATTGATTACAATTGTGCCAGTGGCTGCCGTGGTTGCTGCAAGACCAGGCTTGAAACTGGTCAGATAGTCTGGATACAGAGTAGCCCAGTGTCTTCGCAGAAAGGGAAGACATTGTCGAGCTGTTGTGTGTCTGATGGGTACCCCCAGATTATTATCACCCTCCAGTCATTCTGAGCTATTGTGGTGTTAACATCCCTAATCAATTAGCCGGGTTATCAACACGGCCATGACTTTGCCCAGGTTTTTACAAAATCATGCTGATAGGTTCACTGTCTTTGCAAATACCCTGAACTGTGCTGCGAATCAACTTTTATTGAGTGTTTTAGCATCGTAATTTAGCTAGAATACATTTGTGATCAAGAGCGTATATGTTGGCTTTAGTGCAGCTATTTATCTTGCCAGGTGGGAACCCGCTTTGAAATAAAAGCATGAATACCCTCTCGTGCATCATACTTGAGTATGTTGTCCACCATGACCCTGGAGGTATGCTGGTAAGCATCAGCAAGACTCATGTTATCTTGTTGATGAAAAGCACGTTTGCCAGTGGTTAGGGTCATCGATGATTTACTGGCAATTTTAGTTGCTGTAGCCATACTGTGTTTGGTGATTTCTGCGCTCGTAACCACTCGATTGATAAGCCCAATTTGTTCAGCTTTATTGGCACTGATCATATCGCCAGTGAGCAACATCTCCATGGCGTGCTTGTTGGTCATATTGCGTGACAGGGCCACCATGGGTGTGGAGCAAAATAAACCAATATTTACTCCTGGAGTAGCGAATTGCGCATGATTTGTGGCAAATGCCAAATCGCAGCTAGCCACTAGTTGACAGCCACTTGCAGTAGCAACACCGGCTACTTCGGCAATAATGATTTTAGGGCTATTCACAATGGCTTGCATCACCTCGCAGCAGTTGGTGAACAAGTTGGTGAAATAAGATAGCCCCGCATCTGCATCGTTACGCTTAGCATGAATTTCTTTTAGGTCATGTCCGGCACAAAAGACTGAACCGATGGCAGCCAGCACTATAACCCGTACCGCTGGATCTGCCTCTGCCTTCTCCAGTGCTGAACCTAAAGCTGCTAACATGTACTCAGAGAGAGCATTGCAATGTTTAGGATCGTTCAATGTCAGTCGTAAGACGCCTTGGTCGGTAAGTTCCCTAAGCAACATATCGCTTGAGCTGATTATAATATCACCTTTTTATGGTCACTGAGTTTTAAGGAGGAGTTGTCCAATGGAGCTTGGCTAGTTCCAGCTTTGGACAACGGTTCATAATCACTTTAAGTCCTGCGGCAATGGCGCGGTCATGGGCTTGCTGGTTGATAATTCCCAATTGCATCCAGATCACTTTAGCCCCGATGGCAATGGCCTCGTCAGTAATCCCCAGTACTGCTTCGGCAGAACGAAATATATCTACCATATCAATTGGTTGCTGAATATCAGTTAGAGTGCCATGACAGATTTGTCCAAGAATCTTGTTGCCGGTTTCAAAGGGATTAACGGGTAGAACCGTGTAACCGACTTGCAGCAATGCCTGCATAGTCAGGTAGCTATCACGTTCGGGTTTGGCACTAGCACCGACTAGGGCAATGGTTTTGACTTCCGAGAGTATCTGCTGCAAATAAGCCTTCGGATAGTCATCAGTATGCTCGATAGGGTAGTGATCAGCCATTAACTTATGAAATCCTTATCAAATAATAGCTTATCTCACATATTTCAAATATGTAGCCATTTTAAATTCCTTATAAACCAATTATTTAAGAAATTAAGACTACTGTATATTTGGAAAAATGACAAGCTCATTTATCTGGATATCACAGGATGCCACAGTTGCGGCTAGCCTATGCGGGATTGGAAAGTAGACAAGGTAGAGCAGGGTGTGTGTCTGCTCAATTGAACAGGTTAGGAGGTATTCATGTAACATCAAAAAATAACAGAATAATTTTTAACACACGTGTCAAATTATACAATGGAGTTCACCCATGATAGTGGTTTAAATAGACACTTAACTGCGTTACCCTAATTCAAAAAAGAAGGAGTTCAAGATGAGAGAGAAATGCTATTCGGACGAATTCAATATTGAAGCAGGCAAGCAAGTCAAAGACCAAGACTGCACCGTGCAGGATGTCGCCGGTTCTCTTGCTGAATAGATGGTTTGAGCACCTTCTTCAACTAAAAAAGGTGGCCGTGGATTTTCTCAAGTTCTAGTCACCGTTGGTCAGTTGTGGCCCCTTGTCATTCCTTCTTGGCATACGCAATTTCATCCATAACATCGTAGATGTGATCCATATCCACACTATCATCTATATTGTCTCAATACCTGACTAACAAACACGATACGTTGCACCCCAACGGGTTTGCCTATGGCTAATTGGTGAACCCAGTGCACCAAGAATGATTGGGATGATAAACTGTAAAAGTGTTGCATCATTGCCAAGGATGTTGAGGAAACCCAATAAAAAAAGTGGCTGCCTGATAACCACGCTTCAGGCTCATGGGCTGGGCAATGGCTTCAGGCATGATTTAGTTAGGCACATTGCATAACGCATCGTAGCCATAGGCCAGTGGCATTTTTGAGAAGGATTAATTGCTCAAAAAACCAGTTTCAGGATCTATCTTTGGCGTAACAAAGGGATTCGTAGACACCATGTATGCTCTTTAACATGCAATGAAACCTTGTTGTACAGCCATTCATCATTTTTATCCTGATCACTTAGAAAACAGTTAAGCAGGTCTATTGATACTGCATATACCACCAGTTCGATGATTACCTTGCGTACGTGCAATGACGTGTAAAAGGATCGATAAAAAGCATGGAGTATTTGTACGGCATCACCCTTGCAGTTAAAGTTCATCGTCAGGTTTTTCGTGGTATTGGCTTATTGGTGTTGACTGAAGCCCTTTTCAGGCAAGTGTCGGTAATGGAAAGCTCAAACAACCAAACATATGTTTAGCTGTTTGAGCTTTTGCAGTTTTTTCCATAGCTAACAGTACTGGCTCAGCTCACAATAATTGTCTTTACAGCTCACATCTTTTGATAGTTTGCCATAAGCTGATTTATCCAGAACATAGAAGCGAAAATCTTTATTCTTCAACAAATCTTTCTCGTAGTCTTCTGACCACTGTGTACGATAATGAGCGTTAAAAATTTCATGCATGAGCGTTTTATCGCCAACTTGATTTAAAGGCGCTGGAAGCTGATAGGCTTTTAGACTACCTTGCGCTCGCACTTGCAGCTTGTCAGCTTCTTCATTACGATCTTCTGGCTTACCAGCTGTGTAAGGCTGGTCTTCAACGAACACAACCTGCGCTTTAGCTTTATCACTGGCTAGCCATGCCGCCCTTAATAGCGCCTCACGTACAGTAAAGTGATCAACATGTTTACCGTTAGCAATCAGTGTAAGGATTGTTGTATTTTCACTCATTATGATAGGCGTTAATTTGGCAACTAGGCGTTCAAACATATTAATCTCTTCAGTTCGGAACATAGAAAAATCACCCCATGCACCACCACCTTCAGTTTTCTTACCGGTATATAGTCTAAGTGGAGCATCCCATTCACCAGCAATAGCTTGTCGCCAATTTTTCCAGCCATTAAACAAAACATGACACCCTAGAATATCTTCTTTAATTCGTGCATATGTTACTTCTGTTATTTGCTCTTCAGATAGCAAACCTGCTTGATAGTTGGCGAAGAAGTTAGTTCGACTACAGCAAGTGATAGTTTCTGTTGTAGAGGTTAAAACACCACGCTGCTTAGCTTCCAAGATAAAATGACCAGCCCCTAGAATAGTATCGTCATGGTGTGGTGCAATCACGACAAGCTGCTGGCCTTTTTCTAATGGGAAATCAATATTATCTTCAATTTTTATTTATTTATCTCATCATTCATTAATTAATCATGTAATTACTTAAGTAATATGATTATGAATAACTGACCCAAGTCAGCTGACTTAGTCTTTATTAAACTGTATTTAATTAGAATTTTAGAGTACAAGTCATCAATGGGTATGAAGGGATAATAGATTTTGCCTTGTCAGAAGCTGATGTTTAATCAGACATTAAAACCTATAAAACCACATGATCCATTATTTTAAAATCATAAATCAACGCTCTAAAAATGCCTTAATTTCTATTTTAGCTTTTCCAGATATACAGTGGTTTTAGAAAAGCTTGTTTTTTCTATTCGAGTGAATCCACAACCTTAACTTTCCGGTCATAAGTAGCAAACGAGGCTATACTTTTATGGCCTGAAAAGTCCTGTTTATTGTCTTCATAATCACGAATAGCCCTAGTCTTGAAATTATGAAATATGAAGTTAAATTTCATGTTCAGGTTAGCCGCCTGTGCAATAGCACATGGATGGTGGTGAGACGATATGAACAGCGTTCTGGGTTGTCATTGTCTTCTGCACTCTTATATAATTAAGAACTGCTTATTAATGCGCCCGCTGCAGCATAAACAAAAATTTGATATTTTTGAGCAATAAATTTACGCATTGAATGTAATGTGGTCATGACAAAAATTGCAACAGGCATAGCAATTAGCATACCAATTAATACAATAATACCGTATGTTGGAAGCAAACCTAGAAAGTCAACAAAGACCGTTTGTATCCGCAACGAGAGTGGAATTTTGGCACCAATACTAACTAATCCAGAAAGTACAGATTGGGTATGTAAAAAGCTAGCAAACGTGAAGGTGACAGCACTTGCGAGAAGGAGTCTAAGACTAAAAATACCGAGCCTGCATAATTTAGAAGACTGCTTGTTTTTAACGTTATTCAATTGGCTTCTCGTTATTGTTATGGTTTGATGGAGTCAGACTCTTCCATAATCTATAATAAAGTTCAATCCAATGCACTTTAAATTGAATTTATTACAATAAAATTCTACGATTGTCTTAATTAATGCAACAAAATCTATTTACCAATATAAAATGAGTCTCATACCATTGAATATAGTATTTGACATGCTGAAAAAAAGCAGTTTTTGTAAAATATCGTTAGTACTGTTTTATTTATGCACCATAACTGTAGTGAAAGCGTCTGCAATCATAGATGGCAGTATTGATGCTGAACTATTAATTGAAGGATTGCCTAAATCATGGTCCATCACTGTTTCTCCCAAAAATGATCTATTTTTGACAGATCACAGTGGCGGCATCATATTATTAGATGAAAATTGGCAAAAACAGCGTTACAGTACATCAATTATTGACTTGTTTACAGATGGTCAAGGCGGCTTTTTAGATATTACATTCCATCCTGACTATTTGACTAATGACTGGATCTATTTAAGTTACAGTGCCGGCAACAGTGATTCAAACAGATTAAAAGTTGTTAGGTTTGCTTTACCTGTCGAAGGTAATGAAATTACTCAAATTGAACATGTTTTTACCGTATTGTCGAATAAAAATACACCAGTTCACTACGGTGGCAGATTAGCTTTTCTGCCAGATAATACATTATTGATTTCTACTGGTGATGGCTTTGACTTTCGAGAGCAAGCGCAGCTTAAGTCTTCCCATTTATGAAAAATCCTAAGAGTTTCTGATACTGGGAGAGCTGTAACAAGCAATCCATTTTTCTCACCGTTGGCTACCGACAGCATTCCTCAAAGCGACGAACGTTCTTTACTCTCAGTTAATAAAAACTATGTATACAGCTTTGGACATAGAAATACACAGGCATTACTAGTGAGTCCATCAGGCATGATTATTTCGAATGAGCATGGTCCTGATGGAGGTGATGAAATCAATATAATTGAAGCAGGCCAAAACTACGGTTGGCCGATCATTACCAATGGAATAGACTATTCTGGCGCACTTATCACATCTTTCACTGAATATAATGGGATGCGCCAACCCGATCATGACTGGACGCCTTCTATCGCACCATCAGGCATGGTTTTGTATGCAGGTTCTAGTTTGCCCTCACTAACTGATCATTTGCTTGTTACCTCCTTGAAATTTAAACAACTCAGAGCGTTAAGGTTCAGTAATAATCAGATTACGGTTGAACGTATATTGCTGGCTGATTTTGAGTATAGATTAAGAGATATTGTAGTCGATAACCAAAGCAATATATTGCTGTTAACTGATGGCGATAACGCAAAAACATTTAAGTTAGTGTTGAAATAGAGTTTTAATAAAAGGATTTATCATGACTTACGCGAAGCCTAGTAATACATGGGGTACTAGTTTTCTTACTCCATCAGCCTGCTACGCATGCAAAGGCTCTGACAGCTCCAAAAGCGAAACAAGCCATAGATTTAGCAATTGCAGAGTGATGGCAGGCTTTTATAAGTGACACCTAGGTTGCCTTTTTGTGTCTGAAATTACAGTTAATAATGTATGTCAATGCTGTTTCACTAAGTAGCACCGAATCTGCATGGATTAGTTACGATTATGAACGCTGAAATATTTGGAAAAATCAGGCTCAATTTTCCCGGATATACAGTATCATTGACTTTATAAAAAATTGATTTTTAAAGGATTTATAGTCGCTACATATTTGGAATATATAGAGTAAGTATTTTTTTGGCCAGAATGTCTGATAAGTTCTGAAGAATTCATTGCCTTGAGCAGCTACTGGTATATGGTTAGGTGTGTTCCAACAATGAACAGTTTCAGGTAAATGCTAAACAACAGCCGTAATTTTTCATACGCTAAAGATCGTTTGGTTCTCTACGCTTAGAGTTCAATATAGTGAAACTGAAGCTTATTTGATATTGCCGAAATAGGGCGGGCAAATTACCAACGCATGCATGGCTTTTAGGATGATCACATTTATAATGATATCGTGCCTAAACAATGCTTTATCACCATCTGAGCTGTGAAAGTATCAAGGCTTCACGTTTTAGAATACAATACAGAATAATATCTGACCAATCCATCTTGTGGAGCATGGCAAACAATATCTTACCATGCTCAGATATGCTAGGCAGTAATTTACTCTTGACCCAGTGAAGTATCAGATTACAGCAATGTGCATAAGCATTAGGCCATTATCTGAAGCAGCTTGATTCAAACAAGCATATTCCTGTGCATGCAATAACTCTAATCCTCTCTGAAACATGCAGGTTAGCGCTTGATCCGTGATTGCTTAAGGATATCTGCAATCAGGAATGCTAACTCTAGGGCCTGGTCAGCATTCAATCTTGGATCACAGAACGTATGGTATCGGTCAGCCAGCTTTTCGGCAGTGATTTTGTGGGCGCCTCCCATGCATTCAGTTACATCTTGCCCAGTCATCTCAAAATGTACGCCACCAGCATAACTTCCTTCGGCAGCATGGACGTTAAAGAAGCTTTTCATTTCTTGTAGTATGGCACTGAATTTACGGGTCTTGTAACCGGTATAGGTTTTAATTGTATTACCATGCATAGGATCGCAGCTCCAGAGTACCTGCAAGCCTTCGGTTTGTATGGTTCTGACTAATATAGGCAGGCGTTTTTCAACCTGGTTGGCCCCCATTCGGGCGATAATATTAATACGCCCCGGCTCATTGGCTGGATTAATGATCTGAATTAACCGCACTAGTTCATCATTGCTTATGGTCGGGCCAACTTTAATGCCAACTGGATTGTTAACACCGCGTAGAAACTCCACATGAGCGCCGTCAACTTGGCGGGTACGATCACCGATCCATAGCATATGCGCTGAACAGTCATACCATTCTCCAGTTAGGCTATCTTGGCGTGTCAGTGCTTGTTCATAATTTAACAGTAGCGCTTCGTGAGAGGTATACAAACTGGTTTCGCGCAGTTGTGGTACTTGAGCAGAATCAAGTCCACACGCTTCCATGAAGCCGAGTGACTGGTCAATTTGATGTGCTAGATGTTCATATCGCTCTCTCAAGGGGCTCTGCTTGACGAAATCTTGATTCCACTGGTGCACTTTGTGTAAATCTGCAAAACCACCCTGAGCGAAGGCACGCAATAAATTTAGGGTTGCAGCAGCCTGATTATAGGCTTGTATCAAGCGTGCTGGATCAGGGGTGCGAGCTGTATGGGTAAATTCAATGGCGTTGATGATATCGCCCCGGTAACTGGGCAACTCAAGGTTGCCCTGAATTTCCGTGTCAGATGAACGGGGTTTGGCAAATTGTCCTGCCATACGTGCTACCTTGACCACTGGACAGCTACCAGCAAAAGTTAGCACTACCGCCATTTGCAACAGCACCTTAAAAGTATCACGGATATTTACAGCACTGAATTCCGCAAAACTTTCAGCACAGTCACCGCCTTGCAAGAGAAACGCGTTGCCCATGGTAACTTCGGCTAGCTGATGTTTGAGTGCCCGAGCTTCACCAGCAAATACTAGTGGCGGCAGGAGGGCCAACTGAGTCTCTACATTGGATAGGGTCTGATGATTCTGGTATTGAGGTTGTTGTAGCGCAGGGAAGTTACGCCAGTTATCTGGATTCCACTTTATCATGTCTTAGGCCTTGAAGCTTTGATATTAAATAATTCGTATGGCATTAGATTAGCGCAGAAATTTTTATAAGAACGCACCATCTTTCTAGAAAAGTGGTTATAAAGCCACTGGTTACAGACATGATGTGTGTTTTTCTGAGGCTATCATTTTGTCCACTTGGGGGCAGTCTCTAATATGATGAAGTACGTGACTATCCAACAACTTCCAAGTTTAGTGTATCAACCTATAGGTCACCGTGTCATTATTGGTTAGGCTAGGTGCTTCGGACATTGCAGTTGGCTAAGGATCAGGTTTGAGCAGTAAAAATTCAATCAATGCTTTTTGTGAATGGAGACGGTTTTCCGCTTCATCAAATACAACTGAGCGGTGATCATCAAGCATATCATGACTGATTTCTTCACCACGATGAGCTGGCAAACAATGCATAAATATGGCCTCATTGTCAGCTAAATCCATGAGTTCTGGTGTGACCTGATAATTGGCAAATGCCTTAGTGCGTTGTAATTGCTCTTCCTCTTTTCCCATGGAAGTCCAGACATCTGTGACTAGCAAGTGACTACCTGAAATTGCGGTGGCAGGATCTGAGATCAGATTAACACGATCTGCATTGTTACTTACTAGTTCAAAATTGGGTTCATAGCCAACTGGGCAGGCGATATTCAAGTGGAAGTCAAACTGTCGAGCAGCATTGATATAAGAATTACACATATTATTGCCATCCCCAATCCAAGTGACGGTTTTACCAGCAATAGTTCCACGGTGTTCTCGAAAGGTTTGCATATCAGCTAATAGCTGGCAAGGGTGATAGTCATCTGTCAGGGCATTGATTACAGGTACTTTGGAATGATGGGCAAAAGTGGTCACGGTAGCATGGCTATAGCTGCGAATCATCACAATATCCACCATGGATGAAATTACTTTGGCACTGTCTATAATTGGTTCACCGCGGCCCAATTGAGTGTCTCGGTGTGATAGAAATAGCGCATGTCCACCTAATTGGGCCATACCAGATTCAAAAGATACCCGAGTACGAGTAGATGCTTTTTCGAAGATCATACCTAATACACGATTCTTTAAAGAATCGTGTATTAGGTGCTCTTGATGCCATTTTTTCAATAAGATGGCACGTTCTAGCACCCAGTCAAGTTCGGCGGGGCAGAGGTCAAGGAGGGTTAGTAAGTGACGTGGTTGCATGTTTAGCTTTGTTTAAAACGAACATCATAAAAAATTTTGTCATGCTTTGCAAATGTCAATTCTGGCAAATAGTTCAGATCATTTATCCATGGTGCGTGATTATTTAATGTTTACATTATGAGGTATTTCAGCCTCCAACAGCGACAATTAAAATAACCAATCATGGCTAAGAGGCTTGTATAAATGCAAAGCCTGGGCTGCCATTATTTTTTTGATGATTCAGTTTAGGTGGCAAAACAGTGATAAAGTAATACTTATAATTACATAGGCGATGCGCCTTTGCAAAATCCAATATAAGTTATACCATAAGTAAACCAATGACGTGCATCAAAACAAAGCAGACCATGATCTAATGCTTCCTCATAGTTCATGGAAGCAAGCATGGCAGTCTGCGATAGGCCTAATTCATATATCGACGGCACTCTGGATAATATTAAATGCTAGTAGCACATGGGAAAAAAATATAAATTCAGATACCTATCAATTTGAAAAGCAGAGCATAAACAAATACTTATCTGAATTAATTGAATTAAAATAATAAAATTAGCTGCTATATTATATAGTCAGGTTTAGTTCAGCATCTGTCATTTAGGCCCATTTCTATATTTATTTAGCTTATTGATAAAAGCTGCCGCAGTTGGGATACCTGTAATAGTTTCGGTTTCCAGCCAGTTACCTTGTAGGTCAAAAAATAATAGGCTGGGTGGACCAACCAGGCGGTAACGCTGTAATAAATCACGGGTCTCATCATTATATTCAGTGATATCAAGTTTGATAAAATGGTAGTTTTGCATAGCTTGCTTTACCACTGGCTGGGATAGAACCTCAAGGTCAAATTCACGGCACGATATGCACCAGTCTGCATATACGTCGACTATTGCTGGCTGCTGGTTATTACGGGCATCCGTTAATGCCCCATGTAACGAATCTGAGTCCACCACTGTCAAGACATTCAGGTTATTGCGTTTGATACTTGACTCATTATGTGAGGTTAGAAATTGCAATGGATGGCTTAAATTAGGTCTGCCAGCCCAGTAACCTGCCAAGAGAGCACAGCCATAAATGCTGGCTATCAAGGCAAGCAGATAAACCAACGTGCGACTGGCTAAACTTTGCAATGGCTCATTCCAGCGAGACTGTTGCCAACCGTAAACAGCTGCCATTAGGGTCACTATGGAAACCATGGGTACAGTTAAATGAGGCCATAACCGGTCTAACATCCAGATAGCCATATAAACCATAATAAGGCCAAATAGATGTTTGATCAGCACCATCCAAGTACCACGGGCTAAAACCAGTCGACCTGCGGAAACCCCGGCCAAAACCAATGGCACGCCCATACCCATGGCCATGACAAACAAAGCTACACCTCCTAATAACGGATCGCCAGTTTGACCGATAAAAATCAGCGCACCTGCTAATGGAGCAGCAACACAAGGCCCAAGAACCAGTGCCGATAGTAGTCCCATTGCTGCCACTGCGATAAATTTACCTCGAAACTTGCGTTGGCTGAGCTGGTTAATGTAGCCCTGAATCAATACTGGCAGCCGCAACTGAAGCCAATCAAACATCATTGCAGCTAACAATAAAAATAGCAGAGCAGTAACAATAATAATCCAAGGTTGTTGCAGGCTAGCCTGAAAGTTGGCACCACTTAAGCCAGCTATTATGCCTGCCAAGGTATAAGTCAGAGCCATACTAAACACATAGGTTAGTGATAGTGCTAAACTTTGCAATAATCCTGGCTTTTTGTGGGCTCCGACAATCATACTGGACAGGATTGGCACCATGGGTAAAACGCATGGGGTCAATGAAAGGCCAAGACCAGCAAGGAAAAAGGTCAATACGACTAATCCAAATGACCCTTGCGCCAAAATATGGCCAAACCAACTGGCATTATTGGTTTGTACTAAAGTATCGGCTTCGGTTAACTGACCAGCAGTCACAGGTATTACTTGAAGTGCCACACGAACTTTTTGTGGTGGATAACAGACACCACCTTCCCAGCAACCTTGGTAATATACCGTCAAGTCAACATTATCTGTTAACTCCGGTAACCGGGCTTTGATAACTAGCTGATTATAATAAACCTGAGTATCCCCATAGATGGGGTCTAGCTTGTTTACAGCTGCTGGCATTTGTATATCGGTCAATGGTAGACCATTGCTCAGCACAGCTTCGATCTTGTCTTGATAAAGATAATAGTCTGAAGCTATTTGCCAAATAAGATCAATTTCTTGTCCTTGCTGATGGTTAGTGAATACAAAGGCTTCCGTAACTGGCAATGGTTGGTTAACCGCTCCCGTTAATTGCAATTCAGCGCCAATAGCCATGCAACTGCTTAAGCTGAAATACCCAGCGATAATTACTGATGCCAGATAGGTATGAAATCTTCGAAACAACATAGTCAAGCACTCACTTTGGTTTATTAGTAGTCTCTCTCTGCCAACAAGCTGGTTACCAATCATGTAATCCGCAGAAATATGGCTATTTCGCCTTAAATGTTACAGTTAAGAGTGATTAACCCCAGTAATATGAGTATAACATGTCGTACGACTCAATATTTTTCTATGTATCTAACTGGACTCATGCAACTTTGCACTGTAATTTGATATTTGATTGTACACTAAAATTCATAGATACTGCTGTCAATAGAGGCTAGTGGAATTGCTCGATATTAAGACTGTATAACTGAGATATTGACCTGTTCTTCTGAATGAACGCTACATAGTAATGAAGGAATGATGCCACAAAGAACAGATTATCAAGACCACTGAGTTGCATGATATTGGTATTTTGGTGAGTTATATTTACCGCGATCCAGGCATGGTCAACTATTTGTTACTACACATTGTATTCAAAGCGCCTATGTTCGTGCTTCAGCTATTAACCAAAGTATGTCTGTGGGTCTTTTTCAGAACAGTTTAACAGTGGTCAGGACGGCTAGGTGCTTAATATATGTGTTGGCTGCCATCTTGACCAATGGTGGGTCCTTCGCTACTTACCGCCACCCAATACTTAATGGTAAGTGCTAAAATAAATGCTTCAAATAGTATTTGTCCATGTGTCAAGCACTGCTATCATGTCAAGTTCCATAGTTTTCTAGTCTATCTACTGTTATTAAATATGCCAAAAGAGTGCTTTAAAGTAACTAACGATGCCTTAAGCGACTGTTCTAAGGCTCGATGAAGTTCAATCCTACAATTAGAATTTAAACTTACAGCTTAAATGACGTATTACAACTTGGTTAAACCAGTTAAGGTATGGTACAAATTACAAAAGTTACCAAATAGTATTTGCATCTATACCACTAACCAGCACAGATAATAGAGACCAGTCATGACTGATCAACATGTCGACAATCTTAATATAACATCTCAACAAGTACTCACCCCTCCAGAGGTACTAAAAAATCAACTTCCTCTGAGCAGTATGGTAACAGATAATGTGATGCAGGCCCGGCAGACTATCAAGAATATTCTTGATGGCAAGGATCATCGTTTGTTAGTTGTAGTGGGGCCGTGTTCCATTCATGATGTTAATGCAGCACTGGAATATGGTAGCAAATTAAAGCGGCTGGCAGATAAACTACAAGATACCCTGTATTTGGCCATGCGGGTTTATTTTGAAAAACCCCGTACCACTGTAGGTTGGAAGGGATTGATCAACGATCCGCATATGGACGATTCGTTTGATATAGAAACTGGTCTGCAGCGTGGTCGTAAATTACTATTAGACTTGGCAGCTCTTGGGCTGCCACTGGCAACTGAAGCTCTGGATCCCATATCACCGCAGTATCAACAAGATTTGATTGCCTGGTCAGCTATTGGGGCTCGTACCACTGAATCGCAAACACACCGAGAAATGTCTAGTGGTCTATCAGCGCCAGTAGGCTTTAAGAATGGCACTGATGGCAGCTTAATGGTAGCTATTAATGCCTTACAGTCTGTTGCAGCACCGCATAGTTTTCTCGGCATTAATCCTAAGGGGCAGGTATCAATCACCCGGACCCGAGGTAATGCTTATGCTCATGTCGTATTGCGTGGAGGTGGTGGTAAGTCCAACTTTGATTCAGTCAATGTGGCTATTTGTGAACAAAAATTACAAAAAGCTGGCTTGAAAACTAATATTATGATTGATTGCAGCCATGCCAATTCTGATAAAAATCCAGCCCGGCAGGCACTGGTAATCGATAATATCTGCCAGCAAATTGCAGAAGGCAATAGCTCGATCATCGCTTTGATGATCGAAAGCAACTTGAAAGGTGGTAACCAGCCCATTCCCAAGGATTTCAGCCAGCTGCAATATGGTGTGTCGGTTACGGATGCCTGCATCAGCTGGGACACAACAGTTGCCGTTTTACAATCCGTATATAAAAAGCTCCATCACACATTACCCAAGCGAAAAAGACCCTGCCAATGCAACACTCTGAGGTAAATATTACAGAACTTTACCGTGCTCTGGGTAGGGCAAAAACCAGGCAAAAATTGATATAATATAAACTCATAAAGTGGTTTTAAATCTAGCCTGCCATTGATGTCCTCAGACTTTGAACGAATGCTTGCCTAGTGCCTGGGTTACCTACGGCATACTCTGTGGGTTTTTCAAGTCTGATCAATAGGCTCCAGGGCTCTCTCTATGGGTTGAATTTAGGCAACCAACTACATGTAGGCATTGGTAGTATTGCTGTGATCGGTAACATCATATACGCCAGCTAGATCAGGAATTTTTTCCATCAAAATCTTTTCTACCCCATCCTTTAGCGTCAAATCTACTGCGCTACAACCTTGACAGCCACCACCAAAACGCAGAACAGCAATGACATTATCTGCTTTATTCACTACTTCCACTAGACTCACCTGACCACCATGAGATGCCAGTCCAGGATTAACCTCAGTATAGAGATAGTAATTGATTTGAGCCTCAATGGGACTATCCTCATTGACCTGAGGTATTTTTGAATTAGGTGACTTGATAGTCAATTGGCCACCCATTTTATCAGCCGCATAGTCAATCACGGCTGCCTTCAAATATGACACGCTGTTGGTCTCAATATAGACTCTAAATTGCTCTAACTGCATGAGTTTATCACTGATCTGAACTTCATCAGGCCGATAGTAAGACAGACATGTTTCTGCATTTGGCGTACCAGGATCAGTTACGAACAGTCGTACTGCAATACCTTCCACCTCCTGCTTGCTTAATAGTTTTGCCAAATAATCCTCGGCACTGGCGGTTATTTCAATCGTGGTCATCAAAGATCCTCTGCGTCACTATTCTGGATAACTGGAACGTTTTGCTGTTACTGGGAAGCGACTAAAAGACTATCCTGATTTACAATTTTAAACCAGGTTTTCACTGATCTTATTAGAGTAAAGAACACCTTGGTTTTTATAATCGCTTGCATCGATTTCAGCTACCTTGAGCTGACTAATAAGCATAACTTAAATATTATATACCTTAGTTATTTACTAGGGTATTGTCTATTGCCAACTTTGTGACACTAATAGCGTACTATCGTTATAATGAATACTTTTTGAAGCAATATAAATTTTGTGGTTAAGTGCTTGTGTAACTAAAGACATATTGCAATATGATAAAGGATGTATCATGTTGCCATTGTTGTTTAGGGCCATGCAAGTTTGTTCCATGGCGTTACTGATACAGTGGTAATACACTATTTAATTGAGGCCTCCAGAATCATGGCAAGGGTACAAGATACAGGTGCATTTCCCAGCCATCGCCAACTGATAGCCTTAGCCTTGCCACTAGCAGGGGGCATGTTGTCCCAGAGCCTAATAAACCTAGTTGATACAGCTCTGGTCGGTCATCTGGGTGGCTTGGCCTTAGCCAGTGTCAGTATTGGCAGTTACCTGGCATTTGTGCTTACTGCTTTGTTAGTTGGCTTAAATCATGGGGTACAAAACAACATTGCTCAACTTGCCAATAATGCATCACGCGATGTCATTGGTATCGTTTACACTGGCATGCTGTTGGGCCTGTTGCTGGCTGGTTTGCTAATACTTGTAGGCTGGTTTTGTGCTCCTTGGATGATTAATCTACTGGTCGTAGATGACCGTATCAATACTTTAGCTGAAGATTATTTTTTCTGGCGTCTGCTTGGGCTACCATTAGTTGCTTTGAGCCTTTGTCTACGTGCCTTCTGGTCTGGCACAGGCACCGTATGGCCATTCCTTAAGCTATTATTTGCAGTCCATATTGTTAATGCGATTTTAAGTTATGGATTAGTTTATGGTGCTTTAGGTCTCCCAGCCATGGGTGCATCTGGTGCTGGTTTGGGTACAACCCTTTCAATAGGGCTAGGAGTATTGTTAAATTTATGGCTAATTCACCGGCGTCAATCTCAAATGCCTGAAAATAGTCGATGTTCACTTACTTCATACTATTATCATGCCTCTGGCATTATACGTTTGGGATGGCCTGCTTCTCTACAACAGTTACAGTTTACTGTGCATTTGCTGATATTATTTCTGTTGGTCAGTCAATTGGGTGCATCGGCTTTGGCAGTTACCTTTGTAGTCCTGAATGTGGGTCTCTTGCTGATACTGCCTAGTATTGGCATGGGACAAGCAACTATGACCCTCGTGGGGCAAGCACTAGGTAATAATCAATTCCAGTTAGCACACCGATGGGGCAAATTCGTAGCACTTAGAAGCTTAATGTTAGGTATAATCATTGCTGTATTGATCAATATATTTAATCAGTATATTATTTCGTCGTTGATAGTTAATCCTGCCTTGCAAACCTTGGCCGCATCGGCTCTTCAGATATATGCTTTAGCCTTAGCAATAGATTCTGTTGGTATGGTACTGGGCCGAGCAATGATGGCCAGGGGTAATGGTCCAACAGCCCTATTGATTGGGCTAATTGGCCAGTGGGGATTGTTTCTGCCGCTGATATGGTTTGTGACACCAAGCTATGGATTTATTGCTATATGGTGGTGTCAATTGGGTTACCGGGTTTGCACTAGTATCCTGATGTGGTTTTTTTGGCAACATAACGTAAAGTCTTTTTGTTCGTAATCATCGCTATAAATAACACTCCAGGCAAGCCTTATAGCTAGGCACTTATATTGAACTACAAGGAAGGCGTTTAACCTTAATAAAATGCTACCCCAGCCCGTAGTTTTTAGCACCTGACTATTACGATAATGAATACTTTGGGTCTTAGATACGGCTCACAATTCTGAAAGTGATGTTGTGCGCAACCAATGGATACCCAAGAAAGCCATTAATTTTCATTGGATTGCAATATATTATGAATCATATCAGCATGTCGTTGAAAGGTAAGTACAATCGTTTACACAATATCCATGCTGTATCTATTTAAAATTGGTTAATTTATGGAAACCCAGTCGGTTATATTTTCATTTTTCCTGATTTTTACCGGTGCTACCGTACTGGCTACGATGGCGTTGTATACCCGGCAACCAATATTGCTGGCTTATATTGCCTTAGGTGCAATACTTGGTCCATTTGGTGTGGCTTGGGTCAATGATACCCAACTATTAGCTGATGTTTCCCATACCGGGATCATTTTTCTACTGTTCCTGATTGGTCTGGATATGCAGCCCAGTTATCTGCTGCACATGCTGCGTAAGGGCAGCCTAGTTGCTGCTGTCAGTTCTATTCTATTTGCAGTGCTAGGCTTTTGTGTCGCACAGGCATTTGGTTATTCATTTGTTGAAGCTTTGGTCATTGGTGCTACTAGCATGTTTTCCAGCACTATTATCGGTATAAAGTTATTGCCAACTACGGTATTGCATCATAAGCAAACTGGCGAACTTGTCGTTGGTCTTCTATTGTTGCAGGATTTAATTGCCATTACGTTACTAATTGTTTTGAATGCACTGTCAAACATCACAAATGTTCCCATAGAGCTTGGGGTCAGCTTATTGGCGCTACCATTATTGATGTTATTGGCTTTTGGTCTCGTAAAATACCTGTTATTGCCCCTAATCAGACGTTATGACAAGTTCCACGAGTATATCTTCTTATTGGCTGTGGGCTGGTGCCTGGGTATGGCAGAATTAGGGTCGTTTATCGGCCTTTCGGCTGAAATAGGTGCGTTTATTGCTGGAATCACTTTAGCATCAAGCCCTATAAGTCAGTATATCGCTATCCATCTTAAACCAATCCGGGATTTTTTCTTGGTGCTGTTTTTCTTTTCTATAGGCGCTCAGCTTAATCTGAATCTACTAGGTGAAATTTGGCTTGACAGTCTGGTTCTAGCAATATTAATGCTACTGCTTAAACCTGCCATATTTAAATTGCTCATCCAGCCCTTATGTCGCAGTCATAGCACAGCCTGGGAAGTAGGATTACGCTTGGGGCAAAGCAGTGAATTCTCCATTCTAATTGGTACTTTAGCACTAGCTAATCTACTAATCAGTGAAACTGCAGCTATGATGATTCAGGCTACGGCAATTCTTACCTTTATTATTTCATCCTACGTCGTGGTGTGGAATTTCACATCACCCATTGCCATCCAGGATCATTTAAGGCGTGATTGATAATGGCTAAAATTATCCATCTGAATTAATAAACAGGCGTTCTCATGTTTACAAACTCTTCGGCGCTAGAAGGATGAATACCCAGGGTGCGGTCAAAATCTGCTTTGCAGGCGCCAGCTTTGAGAGCAACGGCAAAACCTTGCAAAACTTCTGCTGCATATTCTCCTACCATATGAATACCTAACACTCGATCAGTATTTGAATCAACCACGAGTTTCATCAGTGTACGTTCTTTATTATTACTGAGGCTCTGCTTCAGAGCTTTAAAATCAGATCGAAAAATATTTATCCGGCCGTGGCCATATTTATTCTGCGCCTGTTGTTCAGTTAAACCTACTGTAGAAACACTGGGTTGGCTAAATACTGCGGTGGGAACAAGGTTATAATCCATATACTTTTCACCTTTACCATACCAATGATCCAGCAGTACCATAGCTTCCGCTAAGGCTACTGGGGTTAGCTCCATACGTCCTACTACATCACCAAGTGCATAGATATTGTGAACAGAGGTCTGGAAATATTCATTAACACATATGGCACCACGTTGGTCTACTGCTACTCCAGCTTGCTCTAGTCCCAATCCAGTAATTCTAGGGCGACGACCAGTAGCGCTCAGAACCACATCAACCTCATACTCACTTTTGTCATCCAGACGGACCCAAAAACTGCCCTGCTGCAATTTGGTAACTTGGACTAGATTGCGGTTAAAATGAATATTGACTCCTTGTCGCTCAAGTTCCGTAGCAAGAAATAATCGGATATCATCATCAAACCCGCGCAATATTGCATTACCACGACAAACCAGTTCGACTTTACTGCCTAGCCCATTAAAGATACTGGCAAATTCAACTGCTGTATAACCACCTCCGATGATTAACATTCGGCGTGGAAATTTTGGTAAATCAAAAATTTGGTCAGATGTTGTTAATAAACCAGCATAATTAGATTCAGGCACATAGGGATAACCACCAGTAGCAATTAAAATTCGTTCAGCACTTATGACCCGATCACCCACCTTGACATGGTGTGAATCCACTAGGCAGGCTGAACCGCTAATAAATTCAACACCTGACTCGCTAAGTAGGCCTTCATAAATATTATTAAGCCGCTTTATTTCAATGCGCGTATTGGATACCAGAGTACGCCAGTTAAAATTTACATCACTGAGTTGCCAGCCAAAACCAGCTGAATCCTTAAAATCGTGGCCAAATTGGCTAGCGTAGGCATATAGCTTTTTCGGAATACAACCTACATTAACGCAGGTTCCTCCTAAGGGATTATTATCTGCAACCATCACCTTGATACCGGCTTGGGCGGCCATTCGTGCCATTCTTATACCGCCAGAACCGGCACCGACAACAAACAGATCTATATCAAATTCCATTTTTAAACCTTGTTCTCTATTATTAATGTTTTTTTCTGATGATGTTATTTTATGGAATCTATCATTGATTTACAATCTGGCCAATAATAACTGAAACAATGTTTGTAAAAAAATACATGATGAATAGGGTAAAATTGCTTGGTAGTAATATTTATTGGGCATGTTTACTATTCCATCATTAACCTGATGCGTCATGTCAAAATTTTGGTTAACTAACATGCATTACTTTATAACGATGTAGAGACCATGCAACAAACAGTGTCAGCTTAGGGAAAGTGAAACAAAGCGTCATTAGATTGTGCTAAAGCAATGGCTCAGGTGCCAGTCAGGTTTAGCACTGGCAAATCAAGTAGTATATTTAATTTTTGTGACCGTAATTATAGTCATTGCTAATCGTTTATCTGACTAAGAGAGTAATCAATGTATATTGTATCATTTAACATCAACAGTGTAAGAGCACGGATTCACCAGTTAACTGCGGTTGTAGAATGCTACCAACCGACTGTTATCGGTTTGCAAGAAACGAAGGTGCAAGATCATGAATTTCCTCTGGATGAATTGAATACCTTGGGTTATCAAATTATTACTCATGGCCAGAAAGGGCATTATGGTGTTGCTTTGATGACACGGTTGCCTGTAACTAAAATTATTAAAGGTTTCCCTGGCGATGATGATCTTGCTCAAAGGCGTTTGCTTGGCGCTCATCTTCAACTTAATGGAGGTGACGAATTGATCATACTAAATGGCTACTTTCCACAAGGTGAAAATATCGCTCATCCTAAAAAATACCCAGCTAAAAGAGCATTTTACCGTAATCTGCAAAATCTACTTGAGCAGCAATATAGCCCTGAGGACAATATATTGATTATGGGAGATATGAACATATCGGCTACTGATCTTGATATTGGCATTGGCGAAAATAACCGCAAGCGTTGGTTGAGTAGTGGTAAAACCAGCTTCCAGCCTGAAGAACGACAGTGGATGGATCGCTTACTTAGCTATGGCTTCTACGATAGCTATCGTGAACAGTATCCAGACAGTACTGAATATAGTTGGTTTGATTACCGCAGTAAAGGTTTTGAACAACAACCGCGCCGTGGGTTACGCATTGATCAAATATTGTTAACCAGAAGTCTAATGAATCGCTGTACTGCGAGCGGTATTGATTTGAATATCAGGGGTATGAAAAGACCATCTGACCATTGCCCCATATGGGTCAGTATGAATGGTTAGTTATCAGTTAACTAACAACTTAAAGATGGATGATTACACAGTCTTTATCTGGTAATTGATCTGTTGTCTATTATGATTAAAACAGTAATTCATCTAAGTTTTATTGGTTACAAAAAATTCCATTTGATTAACTCAATTGAATTAATTCATATTTTTACTTAAATCACTGGTCATATCATTCGTTAAACTAATGGGCATTCGTCTGTCTTGAATAATAGCAGTCTAATACGATAAAATTGTGGCTTTACAACACTAAGAAATCAAACACAGCTATTGGTAGTTTCTCTCTAAATAATACCTGATTCATTCAGGTTGTTTAAATTATACTTGTATATAGCTGTATGGTCTTTTGATCCTGCGCTAGCTCTACATTGGCCAGCGTAGGCAATACTGTGTCAGTTCTTTATCCCTTGCCAATCAATGCTTGATTACTGTGTTTTTATAAGGTTCGCGTGTATTAGTAAAGCTTTTCTAGATTTTTATGGATACGCCATAATATTTCTTCAGCATGATTTATTGCTGCAGGTTTTCCTTGATCATCCAGAACCTGAAGGTAAATTCCTTTAAGTGTGCTTGAGAAAGATAACTGGAAACGACCTGTATATTTGTATTCACCAGTTTTGGCATCTATATCACCCTGATCATCGTCTTCAAAAACATAGATTACTTCATCTCCTAGCCAGACTTTAAAGCCTTTTTTATTTTTCAAATCATCTGAATCAGAAGTTGGTTTTTCTTGACTGGAATAGAGTATAGGAACTGTTTCAGTTTCTTGATTTGTACTGCCTAAAAATGATGTATCAAGCTTGATCGCGTCAGTCTCATTGGTATGCAAGTCCTTTAGCCAATCCAAGATTCCACCAGAATCAACAGGATGCTCAGAATTTCTTACATGCACAGTATGTGTAAAGTAAATCTTGCCGTTTAAAATATTATGATTTCCAACATCAAATTCATCCATGGACTGGAGTACTTGTGCCATTGCTTGCTCCATGTTTGATGAAATTTTGATCAATGGTTGACCATGTTGATCCCGGCCCAAAAGAGGCACTCGTTGGCGAGGGTCCTGTTGGTCTAGTTTTGATCGGTAAGCAACCTTCATGGATCGGCTCAGATGACGCAATAATTCGTACAGCACTCCAGATTCATAACTGAACGATGTATCAGAATTATTCCAATCAACGATTTTATCGGCAGCAATTTCTGCTTTGGTTTGAAGTGCATATTGCAACTCAATATGTATTTGTCCTCCTTCATCTTCAGTTAGTATAGTACGAAAGCGATGGTGAAGCATATTTGCATCACGACCCATTAGCCCTTTAAGCCAGAGAGTCATAACACCTTCTGATTGTTTGTTGGCGTTTTTATGGTGCCAATCGGTTAGCATGGTACCATTGGCTACATCTTTGTTGATGATATTGAAACCCTGATCCTGCCAGAAAATCTCAAGTTGCTGCCATACTTGTGGCGCTTTACTCCATACTGAAATTATCTGGTCTACTGTGGAGCCTGTGATACGAACATCAGCGGTACCTATTTCAGCAAAGACAAAGTCAGGTCGAGGTGGCTCAAAATCACGCTGTAAGACCTCTGAATTAGCCGTTAGGGATGGTAGTTTGTATAAGTCGTCATTAATGGCTTGTTTATCTAGGCCTTTAGGCACCTTGATTCTTGGAATGGTCTTGGCCCGGGTATAATCCATGGTGCTATCCCGTAACAAGTCATTTTTTCCAGTGATCGTATCGTTACTGGTACAGGCTGTCAGCACTAGCAATACCAATGCCACCAAGCTCACTGACATAAGTGAGCGTGCATAATGTAGAGGAACCCAGAAACTCATATAAACTGTTCCATAATTTTAAATTTATTTACAATCATAACATAAGTATTGCATGAATGATCATTGCAAGTGGTGATGGTTTTAATAGCATCATCGGTAAAAGTATACATTAACTTAAAAATTAGTTGCTAGTGGTCGTATTATTAGCAGCATAATTTTATGCAATTATTACTAATAAGTCTTACTAGCTGTTTTAATAGGATTGAAATCTTGTATTACATTTCTACAACAGCATTTGTCTTATTAAAAATAAGCCGTTGGCTTAAGCTTGTACTTTGCAGCTAAGTACAGATTTTTATTATTAGACGTGGTGTTAAAAGGCTAGATAAGAGCTGTAGTCATTGAATTATCATTCTATGATTGTCTATAATTGATGAAAATTTCAACAATTACTTGCTAAGTAGATGGATTAGACAGAATTTACAGAGAGAAATAAATTATGGCCCTTACAATTGGCACAAAGTTACCTGATTTTTCTGCTACTGTCACTGGTAGCCTATGCTTTAACTCTTCTGATTATGTAGGTCAGCGTCTAGTGCTTTATTTCTATCCTAAAGATAGCACTCCTGGTTGCACAATAGAAGGACAAGATTTCAACCGTCTCTTACCTGAGTTCCAGGCAGCTAATTGCCAGGTATTTGGAGTTTCAAGGGATTCGCTTAAACGCCACTCAAATTTTAAAGAAAAACAAAATTTTGCCTTTGAATTGATCAGTGATGCAGATGAAATAGTATGTCAGTTATTTGATGTAATTCGGTTGAAAAAGCTCTATGGTAAAGAATATTTGGGTATTGATCGCAGTACCTTTGTAATTGATGAACGAGGCTATTTAGCCCAAATTTGGCGTGCTGTGAAAGTAAAAGGACATGCCGGAGAAGTGCTACAATTTATTCGTACAATGTCGTAATAACTTAGCTGCCTTTTGATGGAGGTTAGTGATAGTAAATAGATGTTGCTATGGCAAATTTCCATGGTGGACATCTTGTTTATTGGGCCAGATATTCATAACTGCCTTAATTAGGGTCGCCAGAGGGATGGCAAAAAATACCCCCCAAATTCCCCAAATGCCACCAAAAAGGAGGATGGCAGCAATAATAGCGACTGGGTGCAAATTAACTGCCTCAGAAAATAACATAGGTACCAATACATTCCCATCTAAGCCCTGAATAATAAAATAGGCTATTATCACAGTAGCATATTCGGTTGACCAGCCAAATTGAAATAATCCAACTAACGCTACTGGGATAGTGATAAGAACAGCTCCCACATAAGGAACCAGAACTGATAACCCTACCAAGAATGCCAGCAATTCAGCATAGTTTAAGTTCAGCCATAGAAAGACAATGTAGGTTGTGATACCAACAATAAATATTTCTAGCACCTTACCACGGGCATAATTAGCAATTTGTTGATCCATTTCAAGCCATACATTACTTAATAATCTGCGTTTAGATGGCAACAACTGACTAAACCAACTCAATAATAATTGGTTATCTTTTAAAAAGAAAAATACCAGTATTGGAACCAAAATCAGATAAAAAAATAGTGTAATGCTTTGTCCAATAGATGCTAAAGAAAGCGTCACTAGCCATTGCCCACTGTTACCAATTTCTACCATGGCCGTATTCATGATAAAGTCAATCTGTTCTGGGTTGATCAAGTTTGGATAACGTTGTGGTATTACCATCAACATATGCTGCAATTTAGTTAGCATGTCGGGCAAATCAACCAAGAAACGTGTCATCTGTTGCCATACCATGGGCAGTAGCAATAATATAAACAATCCCAGAATGCCAATGAAAACTAGATAAATCCCCCATACTGAAAGTAAGTGAGGCACAGAGAAGCGTTTTAGCCACTGAACTAAGCCCATCATCAAGTAAGCTAGAATAATACTGGCAAATAAGGGAGCTAATATGGAGCCGAGCAACAATACTACAGTCAAACCTGCTATCAAAACAAGGAACAGTAACAGCGCTTCTTCATCGGAAAAGTATCGTTCAAACCAGTTTTGGAATATCTTTAACATAGTTTGTCTTTTTACCTTGATTAGCCTAATTTTAATTAAGCTGGGCCTTTGATGATCAAATAGTGATAGACATTATTAATGTATTGGCACTGATATAAATTATGTCCGACCAGATTAGTCCAAACTCTAAAGTCTTGCTCTGAGCCGGCGTCAGTAGCTAGCACCTTAAGCATCTGGCCAACTTGCAGTCGACTCATAGCTTGTTTTGCTTTAAGCAATGGCAAAGGACAAGCCAACCCCTGAGTATCCAGCAGTTGATCCCATTGTGTCATATGTGAGAATTCCTATATTGTTTTAGTAATCTATGTAATCTAGATTAATATTTATAGTTAATGCATCAACTTGCGTGAGGGAGGCCACAAACGCAAATTTTTAGTGCAATTTCTAGTTTAAATAATAATAAAGTCTCAATATTTTTTCTATATTTCATCTAACGCTATAAATATACCCTTACCCAAGAAGTCATACTCTAATAACTGTTGAAGAATGCCGTAAATTGTGCTGATGCCAAGTTGGTATTTATATCAACAGAGTAAAACAATATGAAATTTATTGTACGTGAGCTTCTATTGGCAATAATAACCAAATGAACGTAGCAATAATACTGCCGATTTTACAATATGGCTGCATTTATTGCCAAATATCAGAGATGAGCTAATAGTATTCATTTTGAAGCGTTACAAAATATGAAATTCAGTGGCAAGCTACGAAATCAAACAGCCGCTGTAACGGTTTGCGGGCACTATCCAGTAAATCGGGTGCAATATGGATTTCTGATCCGCCACGGGTCAGCACCTGTTCTAATTTTTGCAAATCGTTCATAGCCATCCAGGGACAATGAGCACAGCTACGACAAGTTGCTCCATGACCTCTAGTGGGTGCTTCTAATAATACCTTATTGGGAGCTGCTTGCTGCATTTTGTAAAAGATACCCCGATCAGTTGCCACAATAAAATGTTGATTTGGCATTTCTTTGGCAGCCTTAATCAATTGGGTTGTTGATCCAACGCGATCAGCAATTGACACCATAGCAGCAGAGGACTCTGGATGCACCAGTATAGCGGCGTCCGGATAAACTTCACGGAGCTGGTTAATTCCGTGCACCTTAAATTCCTCATGCACAATACAAGAACCTGGCCAAAGTACCATATTAGCCCCGGTTTTCTCGTTAATATAACGTCCAAGATGCTGGTCTGGACCCCAAACAATTGATTTGTCCTGGTCAACCAGATGTTCAATCACTTGTAGCGCTATTCCTGATGTCACAACCCAATCGGCGCGAGCTTTTACTGCCGTGGAAGTGTTGGCGTAAACCACTACAACATGGTCTGGATAAGTATCACAAAATTCAGCAAACTCTTTGGGTGGGCAACCAATATCAAGGGAACAAGTTGCATCAAGCGTCGGCATCAATATACGTTTTTCTGGATTAAGAATTTTAGCTGTTTCACCCATAAATTTCACTCCAGCAACTACCAGCGTACTTGCAGTTGACTGGCTACCAAATCGAGCCATTTCGAGTGAATCAGCAACGCAGCCGCCGGTTTCTTCAGCTAATTTCTGAATTACTTCATCAGTATAATAGTGAGCCACCAATGTTGCATTATTTTGCTTCAACAGCTTCTTAATGCGTTGTTTGGTTACTTTACTATTGTCAACTTGCTGAAGTTGTGTTCGCAAATGCGCGTGAGCCAGGTGTTCTTGAACCAATACTCGCGCGGCGATTTGTTTTTGAGTCAGCATAGTGCTTTGATCCACACTAATTTGGTTAATCAAGCAAATTCAAAGCCAAACGTGCTGAGGATGATTCTGGATAATCAGCAATAACTCGTTGGAAATAAGCTTTAGCTTTTTCTTTTTGTTCCATCTTATTGTAAGCCACTCCTATTTTATAGAGGGCATCAGGAACCTTGCGATGTTTGACGAATCCAGATATTACTTTATCGAATGACTCAGCAGCTTTGATATACTCTGATTGCACTAAAAGAACTTCTCCAAGCCAATAATAGCTATTAGCTGCATAAGCACCTGTTGGAAATTCATTTATTAAGTTTCTTAAGGCTAATTTTGCTTGTTCGTATTGGCGAGACTTTATGAGTTCAAAAGCTGCCTTGTAAGCCATTTTTTCTGTCTCAGGGTTTTCTTTGACAGGTGTTAGAGGAGGCAATAGATTGGATTCAATGGTTTTTTTTGAACTTGCTGGTTTCGTTGGCGCTATGGTTGTAGTGTTAGCTATGGATGCCACATTATTATATTTTGGGGTTTCGTTTTTTCGTTGATTTAAGGCAATAATGCGCCGATCCAGATCGATATAACGGTCTTTCTCATCTTGTTTCAAGCGACTCAAATCATATCCTAATAATTCAACCTCACCTGTTAGACGCCGTACTTCATCTTGCAACTGTTCAAGTAAGTCAAACAATTGTGCGTTAGCCACTCCTGAAGTTAATTCAGTCTTAGTAGGAACTCCTGAATCTGTGGTGATTGAATTAACTGCTTCATCAATATTATAGTTTGGAACCAAAGGTCGGGTGTCTGCACCCACAGTTATTCCAAGAAAGCATAAACCAATGCCATAGAATTTGCCTAACTTCAGCTTATAATAACTACTGTGATCTCTATGGGTAGCACACATACCGTCTTAACTCAAAAAAATATGAGTCAAGGTAATGTCGTATAAACATCACCAGGACCCGAAAAATAATCTAATTACAGAAATTATACTAAGTGAGCAGTTAAAAAACTCAATAGCTTAGATACTTCAACTCGACGCGACGATTCTCAGACCAGGATTCTATACCATTGGCTGTATTAACAGGACGTTCTTCACCAAAACTAACCACTTCAATTGCATTAGCTGCAACACCTTGTACAACCAAATAGCGTTTTACCGCATTACCACGCCTTTCTCCTAAAGCCATGTTATATTCGCGGGTACCACGTTCATCGGCATGACCTTCTAGCACTAAACTTTCGGTAGGATATTTCGCCATATATGCTGCATGTCCGTTCAACACTTCACGGAACTCAGCCTTGATTGTGGATTGATCAAAATCAAAATAGATAACATGTCCTAGTGCTTTCAATTGATTTTTTTCCCATTCTGCATCGCGCTCAACGACTTCTGGGATGTTTTCAGCAGTTGGGACTTGCGCAACCGTTGTTGAAGCAGCAGTGGCGGTTTCTTCATCAGTATTAACAGTTGAGTCTACCTGTAAGGTATCAATCGCATTGGCCTGAACTGCCTCTTCTGTAGTGGAAGACGTATTGCTCACTGTACCGGTCGAACTGCATGCTGCCAGTAGTGAAATCATCAATGATGTGGCAAAAACTTTTGTTGTTGTGCCGATTTGCATTTTTAACTCCTATCAGTATAACTTGTTTGTATCAGGTTATTATAAACTTCGTAGTGGCATAATTTTAGCACAAGAATGCAAGGTGACATAGATGTAACCACAGTCTTTTCCAAGATCAGATAAGTTCGAAATAATAATTTAAAGCGCTTTTATTATTCAAATGTTGAGTGCATTCGATTGTACGTCATGTTTAGTAAAATTACCCTGATAGTCCTAGTTAGAGTCTACATAATACTTATGTAATACTACTGGACTTTACTTAAAAAAGTATTTTTTATCAGTATTTCAGTTGTGGTGCGCACATTGACTAAGCGCTCCCTATGCCAGCATTCAATAGGCTTGGTTAATATGTAGCTTTATTTCATTGTAAATACGGGGACCAAGCTGGTTCTCGCACTACAGCATCAACTGATGGCTGTTTTATCTTTACTCGCCCATCAATGGAAACCATACGCAATACATCTTTGCCACCTTCTTGAGTTGCATAAATAATCATAATTCCGTTCGGAGCTATGCTAGGAGATTCATCCAGAAGACTTTGAGTCAAAATTTCCATAGTGCTTCGGTGCAAATCTTGTACTCCGATATGAAACATACCATTGGTACGGTTAACCAGTACCAGATGTCGACCATCATAGGTTAATCGCCCTCGTGCATTATAGTCACCTTCAAAAGTTAATCGCTCAACCCAACCGTCATTTAGTGAAACTTGGTATATCTGTGGCTTACCACCACGATCTGAAGTAAATATAATTGATTTCCCGTCTACACTCCAAGTTGGTTCAGTATCAATGCCATAATGTTTGGTCACACGGGTTAAGTGGTTTGTTTCCAGATTAAGAATATATATTTCCGGATTGCCATCCTTGGATAATACCAGAGCCAGCCGTTTGCCATCTGGTGACCAAGCAGGAGAACCATTGAGTCCTTTGTAAGATTTGACTCGTTCCCTTTTTCCAGTCTTTAAATTTTGGATATAAATAGCTGGGCGGCCTGTTTCAAAAGATACATAAGCTAATTTACTGGCATCGCGTGACCAGGCTGGTGACATAATTGGGTAACGTGACTCAAGCACTACTTGTCGATTATGTCCATCGGCATCAGCAATATTAAGACGATAGAATGAAGGCTTGGTTTTATGATCCGAAGATACATAAGCTATGCGAGTAGAAAAGGCGCCCCGAAGTCCAGTTAACTGCTCAAACACAATATCACTAACCTCATGGGCCAGTCTGCGAAGATTGCGACGTGCTCCAGTTACTTGCCCTGAAGCTAGTCTCTTTTCACGATAGATATCAAATAATTCATATTTCACTTGATAACCATTTGGTACCTGGCTCACAACGCCAACAATCAAGTATTCAGTATTGAGATAACGCCAGTCCCGATAGTATACATCTGTCTCCGTATGTGGAAAACTCAGCATTGACGAACGCTTTAAGGCTTTGAATTGGCCACTATTTTCCAAGTCTGACTGAATAACCTGAGCTACATCTTCCGGCAAGCCCTTATCACCATCCCAGCTAAATGGCACAATGGCTACTGGAACTGGGTTATCAACACCTTCAGTAATTTTGATTACTAATTCTGAAGCCATGATTGGAAAGGCTAAAAGTATGCAATGAACAACTACCAATAAATTTTTTACCATCTTTACAATCTCAGATCATCGGGATCAAAGTCCAAAATAAACTTACGGAATTGTGAGTCAAAAAGCCTTGGTGACAAATTCATTAATTCCCTAAAGCGTCCTACTCGGTTTACAGCTCTTACAGCCGACTGGTCAAACGCTACGTTACCGCTGGACGCCAAAATATCCACCTGATTAATATCCCCAGTTGGTAACAAGTAAATACGCAATTTTACTTTCATACCAGTCCGGGCGCTTGGGGGACGACTCCATTTTTTTGTCACTGCTTGCAAAATATATTCTGAAAAGTGCTGTATCGCTTGCTGATCATTAATCAGTTGGTCATAGGATAACTCATCTTCCAGACTTTGTGAAAGTGCTTCATAGTCCCGATGATTTTGTGAAGTTTCAAATTCAATCTGTTGTGCAGTTACCTGTATATCTTCTTCCTGATCTTGGTATTTAGTTGCTTCCTGCCGTTTGGCCATGGCTATGCGTTCAGCTTCTTCTTCCTGCCGTTTGGCCATGGCTATGCGTTCAGCTTCTTCTTTTTGTCGTTTGGCCATGGCTATGCGTTCAGCTTCTTCTTTTTGTCGTTTGGCCATGGCTATGCGTTCAGCTTCTTCTTTTTGTCGTTTGGCCATGGCTATGCGTTCAGCTTCTTCTTCCTGCCGTTTGGCCATGGCTATGCGTTCAGCTTCTTCTTTTTGTCGTTTGGCTTCAGCTATGCGTTCAGCTTCTTCTTCTTGCCGTTTGGCCATGGCTATGCGTTCAGCTTCTTCTTTTTGTCGTTTGGCCAGCTATGCGTTCAGCTTCTTCTTTTTGTCGTTTGGCTTCAGCTATGCGTTCGGCTTTTTCTTTTTGCCGTTTGGCTTCAGCTATGCGTTCGGCTTTTTCTTTTTGTCGTTTGGCTTCAGCTATGCGTTCGGCTTTTTCTTTTTGCCGTTTGGCTTCAGCTATACGTTCGGCTTCTTCTTTTTGTCGTTTGGCTTCAGCTATACGTTCGGCTTTTTCTTTTTGCCGTTCGGCTTCGGCTATGCGTCTGGCTTCTTCTTTTTGTCGTTTGGCTTCGGCTACGCGTCTGGCTTCTTCTTTTTGTCGTTTGGCTTCGGCTATGCGTCTGGCTTCTTCTTTTTGTCGTTTGGCTTCGGCTACGCGTCTGGCTTCTTCTTTTTGTCGTTTGGCTTCGGCTACGCGTCTGGCTTCTTCTTTTTGTCGTTTGGCTTCGGCTATGCGTCTGGCTTCTTCTTTCTGTTGTTTGGCTTCGGCTATGCGTCTGGCTTCTTTCTTTCTGTTGTTTGGCTTCAGCTATGCGTCTGGCTTCTTTTTTCTGTTGTTTGGCTTCAGCTATGCGTCTGGCTTCTTCTTTCTGTTGTTTGGCTTTGGATAGTTGCCCTTTTTCTAGTTGTGTGTTCCCTTGCAGCGATTTTGACTTAACAGTGGTTAAGTCAATTAAACTGGCATTAAGACGCTGCTTAATTGTTACCGGTGGCTTTGCGTTAATGGGCAGTTGCCATTCGGATATAAATACCCAAATTAACAATCCATGCAGCATGACGGCTACAGTTATGGGCAGAATATAGCTTTGATCCAGTTTCACGGGCGATCCGATATCAATCCTACGCTAGTTGCTCCAGCTTGCTGCAAGATGGTCATTAACTTCACGACTTGGCCATAATCAATTGTACGATCGCCACGCAGTAATATCTCCACATCTGGTTTTTGATCTAGAATTTTCTTAACCTGAGTTCCAATAAGATCTAATCTGATTGGTTGTTGATTATTTTCGCCCAGATTTAGATAATAATCACCAGTACGGGTTACAGTGACAATAAGAGGCTCGCTAATCTCACTGCTAGAAACTTTAATGGGATCAGAATTAGCCTTAGGTAAATCTACATCGACACCTTGCATCATCATGGGTGCGGTCACCATAAAGGTCACTAGTAATACCATCATCACATCGATGTAGGGTACTACATTAATTTCAGCATTTGGCTTATGCCGCTTACTTCGAGGCCTACGGATTGGTTTCATAGCCTACCATACTACACATCGGATGCATGTACTTTGCGGTGTAAAATACTGGAAAATTCTTCAGCAAAGGTTTCATAGCTGGATAATATTGAATCTAGCCTGTGGGAAAAGTTGTTGTAGGCTATCACAGCTGGAATAGCAGCGAACAGGCCCATTGCTGTAGCAATTAGGGCTTCTGATATACCGGGTGCTACGGTAGCCAGGGTGGCCTGGTGGGCATTAGCCAGTCCTCGGAATGAATTCATGATCCCCCATACAGTGCCTAGCAACCCAATATAAGGGCTAGTAGAACCGACACTTGCAAGAAATGACAGGTGAGTCTCTAGCTTTTCCTCTTCCTTTGAAATAGCTACTCGCATGGCCCGTTGAACTCCTTCCATGACCGCTTCACCATCGGCATCAGTTTGTTGTCGTAAACGTGTGAATTCTCTAATACCGGCTCGAAAAATATTTTCTGCGCCATTTGCATCATTGGGATCTGCATTAACTTGCCGAAACAGCTGACTTAAGTCAATACCTGACCAAAATTGATCTTCAAATGACTCAATATTATTACGTGCTGTTTTTAGTGCCCTAGAACGATGCAGTATCATTACCCATGAAACTAGTGAGGCCAATAATAGTAGTAGCATGACTAACTGCACTAACAAACTAGCGTTGACGATCAGACTCCAGAATGACATTTTTTCAGCCACAGATCACATCTCCTTATACAAGAATGCAGTAAGTTAATTAGCCAGCTATACCGTTTGAATCAGGGTAAAAGCTGATTCAAACGAGAACAACACTAGTTTAGCTGGAGATCAGTCTGCACACCAGATCTTAATTAACTAGCATCGATTATAAGTTTAATACACCATTTGAGCTGAACAAAATAAATGGATGTGATTAACTATCGATTGTCTAAAATTCAGTTAAAGCCTTATTACATCGTGAAGTCAACGCGTTATTTGACTATGTGCTGATGATTTCCAGATCAAAAAATCAAACTATCTAATTGCAGGTGTATTCAAGCCAAAATGTAGGTAGGCCTGGTTTGTAACAATTCTGCCCCTTGGAGTGCGCATGATGTATCCTTGTTGAATTAAATAGGGTTCCAGAACATCTTCTATGGTTTCACGTTGCTCACTTATAGCAGCCGCTAAGTTATCAATTCCTACGGGACCACCAGCAAATTTTTCAATAACAGCTAGCAATAAACGCCTATCCATCTGGTCAAGTCCACAATTATCTACATTCAGCATATTTAGCGCTTGGTCAGCAATGGGTGCTGAAATAATCCCGCCGTGACGAACTTCGGCATAATCTCGGGATCGGCGTAGTAGGCGGTTAGCAATACGTGGTGTACCACGGGAACGACGTGCTATTTCGTGAGCTCCTGCTTGCTCCAAATTTACATCGGAAAGCTTAGCTGATCGACTTACAATATTAGCAAGATCTGCCACTGAATAATACTCTAGCCTTTGCATTATACCAAAGCGATCCCGCAAAGGAGAAGTTAGGGAACCAGCCCGAGTAGTTGCACCAACTAGGGTAAATGCTGGCAAATCAAGCTTTATTGATCGGGCTGCTGGTCCTTCACCAATCATGATATCCAGTTGATAGTCTTCCATAGCTGGATAAAGAATTTCTTCAATAACTGGGTTAAGTCGATGAATTTCGTCGATAAACATCACATCCCTTTCTTCCAGGTTAGTTAGCATGGCGGCTAGATCACCAGCTTTTTCCAATACTGGTCCTGATGTGCTTTTCAGGTTTCCTCCCATTTCATGGGCAATAATATGTGCCAAGGTTGTCTTGCCTAAACCCGGAGGACCATAAATTAGACAATGATCTAAAGCCTCATTTCTATTGCGCGCAGCGGCCATAAAAATATCCATTTGCTCACAAACCTGTGGCTGACCAATATAATCAACTAGCTTGTATGGGCGTAGCGCCCGCTCTAGATGATCCTCACCCATCTGGCTGTTAGCGCCTAAGGGTGATTCAAAACGATCGGCTTCTATCATTTTGGAATCCTTGCTTGACCCTAAAGTTCGAGGCTGAATAAATAGTTATAATGATGCACTGGTAAAACTGGATCAATAGCAGATTTCATGGGTACTTGCTTATGCCTTCAGTAGATCGAGCTTACTCTTCTGCTTCAAATATTATGCTAAATATTTGCTCAACGGAGTTATCACTAGTTGGATGCAAGGATAAAAAATAACCAATAGTCTGTGATATCTTATTATAATTGCTCAGTTTTCTTACTACTGTAAATAGCTGTACAAGCCACATCATGATAGCCTGATTTTAACTAAATTCAATTAAACAACACCACTCTGACCAAATTACTGATATATCTGTTAAAAAGCATTTCAAACCACAGTACACTGGTAACAAGCGCTTGTGAAGTAAATATTTTCCTTAACCTCCGTTCTTAATGTGTTGTTTTTTCCGATTTATCCACCGGTTTGGTGGCTATCATGTTGATCACTGGCATTACCTAAGTAAACAATACTATTTACTCCCAACACTCTGGATACATGATAAAAACAGTGCCAATACACAGTATATTTTGCTGGTATTGCCAAGTACGCTCTATGGTTTTTTGCCATCTCCTCTTAACCTGTTGTCCCAGATTTTTATGATAAGTGCTTCTCAAGCTACAGACTGTAGGGTTTTATGGGTGTAGGCCGTGTTTGCATTCAATAATACATTATAGATGTTTAATGACGAACTAAGATTTTTCTGTTTTAAGTAATTTATGAGTGCGCATTTGCCTCAATTTATACATCCCAGTCCAGATATCCCATACAGGGGCTGCCGTTCAGCGCATTTGCAGTTAATACGCTACGCTTAGGCAATCAAGCAAATTATAACGTTAAGACCGAATTAATCTCTAAAAGCATAGTTTAAGCTTTGACTTTACAATACCGGACGCTACCATATTTTTGTGGTGTTGCTGGGTTAGTTTGAGGGTGATCAGTGCCACTGGCATGATGCCTTGCTGGCTACTGTGGGTTGTCTCATGGTGGTGATTCTGTTAAAACTGGTGCGAACCAAGCCAGGATCAAGACCTCTATAAGATCACCATAATAAAAAACCTGCCTCATGTAGGTTTTTTATTATGGTGCGTTACCGGATTGATAAAACCAGATTAAATGATGTTTATGAAAAAGATAATTGCCATTGCTTTGCTACTAGCATCACTGATTACTTCAACGAGTTGGGGTGCGGATTTTAGTAAGGGACTTGCTGCTTATCACAGAGGTGATTTCACAACTGCCTTGCGTGAATGGACGACTCTGGCAAAGCAAGGAAATGCTGACGCACATTACAATCTAGGCCTGATGTATGCTAGCGGACAGGGCGTCCCTCAAGACGATAAGATGGCCATGAAATATTTCGCACAGGCGGCAGAGCGGGGAGATGCTGAAATACAGTACAAGGTAGGATTGAGGTACCACCTTCTAGCTTTGAGACACTACATTAAGATTAGTAAGGGGGTCACTCAAGGCGATAAAATGGCGGTGAGGTTGTTGAAACAGGCAGCTGAATTGTACACACAGTCAGCAGAACAAGGTCATACTACAGCACAGTACAAGCTTGGTGTTATGTATACTGCTGGAAATGGTGTAACTCAAGATGATAATACGGCAGTGAAATGGTATACACGGGCTGCCGAACAGGGCCATACCGATGCACAGTATGGTCTAAGCATTAAATATGCTTTTGGAAGAGGCGTTATAGAAGACTATTTACGAGCGCTTATGTGGGCAAATATTGCCCGGTATAATGGATTTGAGGATGCCGGAAAATTCATAGGGTTTTTAGTGGAACGTATGACTCCACAACAAATTGCAAAGGCACAAGATCTTGCTCGAGAATGTCTTGTCAGAGAATATAAAAGTTGTTGATTTAGAGACCGTGAATTAGTTTTTGTGTTTGCTTATCATAAATCCCTACGGGAGATAAGCTCCATGAATTGAAAAGAACGATTAGCCGTTGCCTAAGAAGCCAGCCAAAAGCATGCAGCCTGGGAAAGACCTCAGTGACTTCAGTTATATGCTTAAAATTGCTGGCTACCGTGGGGGTGATTGCACTACCTTGTCCAAACTAGTGCTCAACCAGCCCAATCATTCAGATCCGGCCGTGGCCCACAACCGCAAGCTGGGGTCAGTAACCAAGTAGGATCCCTAATCGCTTAGCAGGTACTATTGTGTACATACTCCTAAATCAATCAGAATGTTTAAAAAATTCCATATGTATATTACTAGAGCCTTAAATGTTGGCCAATCTATTAACCATCCGAAAATAACTCCAGCAATAAGTCCGGTGACAAATAAAAATACCATTCTAAAATTACGTTCTTCTTTCAGCTCTGTAATGGTTTTTTCCGCTTCTAATAGCATGGTGGCTGCTTCTGATCTAATTGCTTCCTCTTCTCATCCACTTGATCCCGCCGAATTTTCAAGGCTTCTACCTTAATGTGCAAAGCCTCTATTACTATCCTAACAGCTTCTATTCTAGCAGATAGTACAGATAGTAGTATTTCATCAGGTTTCAATTCTCCTGTCTTTTTATGCAATGGGTCGACTGAAGCCAACTCTTGATCTATTTCTACTTTATCCTCAAAGGTCTTTCATCACTCACCTTATGATCCTAAACATGTTCAATCGAACAAAAAAAATTATCCCCTGAAAAAATCACTACTCCCACCACACCTGCGGTTTGTGTGGGTAATTTTTGTGCAGATGCATGGCTCGTGCAATAGATCAGTGAGATCGAGCGCAAAAGCCCAGCTGGGTAGGGCGCCTGGCTATACATTAGCGATTGTTCTATACCGCACGATGTGCAAATGATTGCAAATCATCTGCACTGCTGTGGTGGTCAAAATGAAGCAGGGTCGTTATTTTGCGGGGGTTTTCAGGGGTGTCTACTAATCAATCTATGTTGACATAAAGTTGACATTTTTAGTGTTAACATAGGGTTGACATAAAATACTTTTTTAAAGAATATTAATTACAAATAGTTATTGATAATTAAATCTGATTTAAAGTGCTATTAATACATGATTTTAGCATGATCATAACTGTTTGATTTATCGGCTATTTTATGAAATTGTAGCCCTTTTTTGTGAAATATCTAAGTTAAAGTTAGTGTTTCTAAAAGCATTAATTTGTAGGATTGGATTCCATCTGTTTTTGTTGACTGGCTATCCCAGGCTTATGCCATACTTTTAAGAGCCAGGCGAATTAGACCCTCGCAACTGGCTTCTGGTTGTTGCTGAAGTGCAGCGGCAATGGCTTTACTGGCTTGCTGGGGCCGATAACCTAGAGCAACTAAGGCACTCTCTGCTTCATACTCTGCTCTTATAGCAACTGGCTGAACAATACCATTTGCCTGCAGATCAATTGGTGATGAATCCGCTTGATCACTCCAATGTTTCAAACGATCCCGCATTTCAATAATCAAGCGTTCAGCAGTTTTTTTCCCTACTCCAGGCAGTTTTATTAAAGCGGTAGTATCTTGCACCTGAATACAGCGTACAAAAGCATCAGCTTCAATACCTGACAATATGGCTAGTGCTAATTTAGGACCCACACCGTTAACCTTAATCAAGGTACGAAATAAATTGCGTTCGTCAAGTCTAGTAAAGCCGAATAATAAATGGGCATCCTCCCTGATGACCAAGTGAATATACAAGCAGGCTTGCTGCCCTACCTCGGGGAGCTGGTAATAACTGTTAAGAGAGGTTTCCACTTCATAACCAACGCCTTGTACATCCAGCGATAAACCAGCAGGCTGCTTGTCCAGTACAACACCTCTTAAATATCCGATCATAATTCTAAATTCCGAAGTTGCATGCACTGTGTTTGCAGTTCAGTGCCTGCGCGTAGAAACACTGGTCAAGTAAAGGCTCTGGCTTAATTGTTACAGATCATGAATTGTTGTTCATTGCTACTGCCTATGAATACTGATGCGTGAACGAGATAGATGAGCTTCAAACTGCTTACGGCTTGTGGATTTATTGGTAGATATCCTAACTAGGCTAGCATTGGTATGTGTGTGGCACAATGCTATAGCTAAGGCATCTGCAGCATCAATTTGTGGCAAACTGGATAATCCCAGTAGACGTGCCACCATATGTTGAACTTGCTCTTTACGTGCCCCTCCTTGACCTACTACTGCTTGTTTCACTTGCCGGGCAGAATATTCAGCCACTGGTAAACCATGATTTACTGCCACTACCATGGCTACGCCTCGTGCTTGTCCTAATTTAAGGGCAGAATCTGCGTTACGGGCCATGAATACCTGTTCAATCGCAAATTCTTGCGGGCTATACCGTTCAATCAATGCATCAATTGCCTGGTAAATCTGCCCCAAACGTTGGGGTAATGCATCATTACAAGTACGCACATGGCCGCTTGCTACATAATTATAATGACCGGATGATGCATTGATTAGGCCATAACCGGTAATACGAGATCCTGGGTCAATGCCCAATATAATTGCCATACTAGTGATCTTATCAAAAACCGTATAAAAATACAGTGTTATCCAAACTACTGTTTATACATGTTTATAGTGTTAATGGCTTATCTACATGCAACATAAAAAGACCAGCCGAAGGTAAAATTATTGCATTGATTCTGAACAGGATTAGCATGATTCATATTTCAGCATCCTTGACTTAGCTGGTGTTACATCAGGATAATCTGATCTATTGTATAGCTTAAATTCATATTTTAGCCACAGCAACTCTGTCTAAATATTCCTCAGGGCGCCATATAGAATACACCTTAAGCTATCAGTGATGGCTTTGCACAATCTTTCAATATTCAGAACCTGATCTACTTTGACTCGTATATCATGACTTCTAAAAGCATAACAGACTACTTTACTAAGTCATTAATAAAAAGGTCTGATTTGGGTGGTCACAGGAGATTTTTCCCTGAAAAATTAGCTGTTTTCGTACGTACATGATGCTAATGAAAATGAATGATTTTATTCCAGTAATTCTTCAATAATATTGGTTGGAATGTCTGCATTGGTATAGACATCTTGCACATCGTCCAGCTCCTCCAGGGCATTGACCAGATGCATAATCGTGCCAGCTTCATTCAGTTTCAAAGTAACTGATGTGGATGGCAACATAGTTATTTCTCCTGAACCAATAAAGCCAGCTTTATGAAGAACCATTTTCACTTCAATAAATTCTTTGGGCTCGGTCAGCACCTCAAAACTGCCATCTGTGTGACTGATTATGTCATCAGCACCGGCGTCCAGAGCTGCTTCTATCAAATCATATTCATCTGTATCTGCGGTAAAAAACAGCTGACCTCTTTGTTTAAATAAATAGGATACAGAGCCTGATGTACTAAGGCTTCCACCGGCTTTTGCAAAAGTTGAACGAACCTGCGATACAGTCCGGTTTACATTATCAGTCAAGCACTTGACTAATATCGCCACTCCACCTACACCGTAGCCTTCATATATCTGTTCATCATAGTTTTCAGTTTCTGGGCCACCAGCTCCTCGTTGTATGGCTTTATCAATGGTATCGCGCTTCATATTGGCAGCTAAGGCTTTATCCACGGTCTGACGCAAACCAGGGTTATCCATGATTTCAGCACCCCCTTGTCTGGATGCTACCACTAGTTCACGAATAATTTTGGTGAAAATTTTACCTCGTTTGGCATCCTGAGCTGCTTTACGGTGTTTGATATTAGCCCATTTACTATGTCCAGCCATACGGTTTCCTGAATTGACGTAAAGTTAATTATCCGGTTGCCTTTGTGTGCAGTCGAATATTTAGTTCTTGCAACTGTGAGTTTGCTACTACACCGGGTGCCTGGATCATGGCGCAAGTAGCGCTTTGAGTTTTTGGAAACGCAATTACTTCCCGAATAGAGTTGGCATGGGTCATCAGCATAACCAGTCGATCTAGGCCAAAGGCTAATCCACCATGGGGTGGGCAACCATATTTCAGTGCATCCAGCAGGAAACCAAATTTCTCCTGTTGTTCTTGTTTTTCAATAGCTAGGAGTGCAAATACCCGAGCTTGCATTTCCGAATCGTGGATACGGATTGAGCCACCACCAAGTTCAGCACCATTGATGACCATATCATAAGCCCGTGATAAGGCTTGCAGTGGCTGCGTTGTCAGTTCATCAATGCTGCAGCGAGGTGCGGTAAAGGGGTGGTGCGTTGCCGTTATGTTACCATCAGATGTGGTTTCAAACATGGGAAAATCAATGACCCAAACCGGTGCCCAGTCACAGGTTATTAGGTTTAGATCTTGGCCCAGTTTGCAACGTAGTGCGCCTAAAGCTTCGTTAACCACTTTGACTTTGTCAGCTCCAAAGAAGATCAGATCGCCTTCTTTTGCCTGCAAGCGTTCGACTAACTGTTGGCGTACATTAAGAGGTAGAAACTTGACAATGGGAGATTGCAGGCCATTTTCCATATCAGATAGATCATTGATTTTAATATAGGCTAGCCCGCGTGACCCATAGGTTCCAACAAATTTGGTATAATCATCAATCTGTTTGCGGGTAAGGTTACTGCCTCCTGGCACTTTTAAGGCGGCTACCCTGCCATGGGGGTCTTTTGCCGGACCACTGAACACTTTGAATTCAACCTGTTGCATCAAATCTTCTACACTGACAAGTTGCAGAGGAATGCGCAAGTCTGGCTTATCGCTACCATATTGTTCCATAGCTTGCGCATAGCTCATGCGTGGAAATTGACCCAAATTAACCTTCAATTGCTGCTGGAACAGTTCTACTACCATCTGCTCAGTCAGTTCCATGATTCTGTTTTCGTCCATAAAGGATGTTTCAATGTCAATTTGCGTAAACTCTGGTTGTCGATCAGCACGTAAATCTTCATCGCGGAAACATTTAGCTATCTGATAATAACGATCCATCCCAGCTACCATTAGCAGCTGCTTAAATAGTTGTGGCGATTGTGGTAGAGCGAAGAAGTGCCCTTCGTGATTGCGACTGGGTACTAGATAATCGCGGGCACCTTCGGGAGTTGCGCGGGTTAGTATTGGGGTTTCAATATCCACAAACCCGTGGCTGTCCAGAAAATTGCGGATGAAGGTTGCAATCTTTGAGCGTAACACTAGTTTTTGGGCTATTTCTGGGCGCCGTAGGTCGATGTAGCGGTATTTGAGGCGTATATCTTCGCCTACGCTCTGGTGCTCATCCAATTGGAAAGGCGGGGTAGCAGACTTGTTCAGTAAATTTATGTCATAAGCCAAAACTTCCACTGCGCCAGTGGGCATATCCGGGTTATCGGTTCCATTAGGACGGCTGCTAACCAGCCCGGCAACCTGGACAACAAATTCGTTACGACAAGCGTCCGCCACAGCAAAGCTGTCAGCTCGATCAGGATTAAAGACAATTTGAATTAACCCTGTACGATCACGCAAATCAAGGAAAATAACTCCACCATGATCACGTCTCCGATGCACCCAGCCACATAAACTGACCCTTTCCCCCTGATGATCAACTCTGACTTCACCACAATTATGGCTACGCATAAAATAATCCTAATATAACATTGTTATAAGATAATTAGGCTGGCCGCTACTATCGAGGCGGATTTTGGCGCTTCCCAAGAATCCGCCTGGTTCATAGCTTGATAACTAGTCTTGCAGCGGCGTTACCTGCTTAATTCTCCAACCAGACTCTTTATTATTGCCAATTTTAAAGGGCAACTTCATGTTAACCATTTACCTTGGGTTAAGAAGCCTACCGCTTGGATATACTTTTTCAGTTTATTAAAGTTGGTGGCAATTTGGATAATGAGTCAGTGGCTGGTCGTTAATTTTTTGTAATATTTCAAGTTATTGGCCATAAAGCACTACAGTTATATTCATAAATAGACTTCTGAGCTTTGCGCCTATGATTATAAACATAACATTCGATTATACCTAAAGATTGTTGCCAATACAGCCTAAAGTCACCTGTTTCTAGGGCTTGTAAATAAACGAATACTTCAAAGTAATAGCATTGAATAACCTGATTGCAATGTGTTGAAGGTCATAATGAAATACACAAAAATGTGATTTAACTATTTGACTTTAAGTCAATTAACTATTATTTGCATTGTCTATACACCAACTAAATTTTGTTAAATTGTTGGTGTGGTAAATATCAAGGCTCTTTTGCTGGGCCTATTGAGGTAAATGCCTCGCGATGCATTAGTGCTTGCTTTATTTTAGTATGCGCATATTCAAGGGAAAAATTATGTAATAGCAGATCATGAATGATATCTCCTCGAGACTTTAAATAAGTTTGAAATTGAGCCCGGGGAGGCGTTAATGACAAGAATTCAGCATTGGCCATAATATGACTCAAATAACGCATGAGCGGACCGTCTAGGTTGAGGGAATTAATCGCAATGTCGTATTCTCTTCTGGTAGACAGCAGACAAAAAGCAATCAGCATCAAGTAAGATGCTGTTTCAATGTCCAGGCAAAATAGGCGGCGGCGTTCTGATTCGGTATCAATTACTGGCATATTAAAATTAGTTGCTATGGGTGGGTGCGGTACTTGTGGCAGAGGGCTTGTTACTGCGCGTATCAGTGCATACATGTTACGGTCATATATAAAAACGGACCCATGGTCTAATTCAGCAATAGACTTTGGTGTCTGATCAGGGGGTAACATAAGGCTCAGGTTCGTGCTGATAAAATGAATTAATTGGGATTCTTTGAGGTAGTGAGTGATAATGAGCTGGGCTGCAGATGGTGACATGCAGCGTCTGATAAAAGCTAAGAGCAGTCTATCCATCAAACGATGATGACTAAATTCGAAGGGTAGAATAATTTTAATGAACTTAATAATCGCTATGCTTGATAAACTCAATAGTCGAACTATTGGTAGCAAGTGGCGATGACTGAAACGGTGCATTTCTTTTAAGTACAGGCCACGTATTTCAGGATCAAAGTACTCAGATATTTCATGGTCCAGTGTGTCCAGCAGCAGGTCATCCTTCAGTTCTTGTGGTCGACGTTTAAACATAGTTGAGTTCTTCCAATTGCAAGGCATATAAGCGGGCTACTGTCTTGGCAGTTTTCACTATTTTACGGGCTGCTTGTTGGTCAACTAAGCCAGATTGAATTACTTGACGCAGTTTTTCAAAGTGATGTTCATCGTTGTCTTGATGGTAAAGCATAAACGACACCTGTGTTTTGTTCAGTTGCAGTTGTTGCTGAATCATAGAAGCCCATTGGCCAACTTTGGTCTTGCCAAGCCCTTCAATAACAAACATAGCGCCTAGCAGATCAATGGGATTAGGTTGGCTAGCGCGGTGGAAGATAAAGGCAGACAGAGCTTCTGAACCAATATTTTTATCAGCGTTTTGGATGGTAGCCAGTTCGCCACCAACGGCCACATAGTTCTTTTCCAACATGGTAAAATCACGGTGTTCATCCACTGCATGATGCAAGATCAAGGCCCTCAATTCAAAATATTCAACCTCAAAACTACTGGATGCACGAGCAATCCAACGTGCTCCATCTACCACCTGCTGCCGTAGGTTGCACAGTAAATCACGATAGTCTTGCTGATTTAATTGACTGGTTTCTAGCCGTTGAATGATGGGTGTTGCTGCTAACATGCGTTCAAATTCGAGCCACACATGAGTTAGCTCGCGTGCTAACCACTGGACAATCTGGTTGGGACTTTGTTCAAGTTCTGCTCCCAATGGGCTGGCTGGATTACTGTCACTGACAGTTGTTTTAGTTTTCTGTGTTTGCCAGCGGCACCGGATATTGTGTGTTGTATCATTGTGTCCCGTAGCTGTTAAATTTACTTCTGTTGTCGCATCTACAACTGTCAGCATAGCTGTACTGATCATGAAACGCCCTGATTCAGGCACCATCAACAAGATTTGTTCACCTAACTTGAACCTATGCGTATGCAGAGCTTCGTCCAGCATAATAAAGATACTGGCTGCTCCAGTATTGCCTTTATCATATAAGTTAGTGAACCATTTACTCTCTGGAATTAAAATGCCTGCTTCTATTAGATTAGAGAGTACTTCACTCCGGAAGAAATGGGAGCTATAGTGCAATAAAAAATGATCTACGGTGGTCGTGTCTATTTGACCGTTTTCCGTTAAACGTAGCAATTCCTCCACCCTTACCTTAACGATATTCGGCAAAATGCGCGTATCTTGTCGTAGTTGAGTCAATCCCTGTTGTTCTGCTAATGCAAATGACGGGTAATCCAGCCAACTGTCTCCAGCAACATAGTTGTTTTTGTTGGCCAAGCCATAGTACATGCACGGGGGATATTCACCGGCATATGAGGTGGATTTAATCCAGTCAATTTTAAGACTTAGGCCTTTATCACGGGGCCGATCACTTAATACCACTGCCCCAGCTCCGTCACTTAACATCCATTGTAGGAACTCACCTTCGAAACTACTGATTGGCTGTTTACGGTTGTGGTCGCTTGTATCCTGTTGTAGGCATTGTCTTACCACTCTGCCGGCGCACTCCGATGCCCCGGCCATAGTTAGTTTCATCCCTGCACCTATATTATGCCAGGCGGTTTTCAATGCAGCCATGCCGGAACCACAAAGTCCAGCCATGCTGGCTACTTCCATGGGTTGGCTTTGCATTCGGCCATGAATCATTGAGGCAATTCCTGGTACAGGAACATCGGGTGTGGATGAGCCCCATGCTAGTGCTTCAATATCGGGTAAGGTGACGCCAGCATTGCCTAAGGCTGCTTTGATTGCATGTACGGCCAGTTCTTCGTTGAGATGGGTAGCCTGGCCTCGATCATCTAAAGCATAATGACGCTGTCGGATGCCGTTTTGGCGCAGTATCTTGCGTCCGACACGTAATTGCCTTGGGTTATTAATACCCAGATGAGTAGCCATTTGTTCATTTGATATGGGATTGCCGGGTAGAAAGCTCCCACAACCGACAATAAATCTATTATTATTCATAAAAAAATTCTCTGGTATGTGGTTTTTGAATTAGATGAATGGGTTTATTAGCGGCATAAGCATATAAAAAGTTTATATCAATTTTCAATTTTTGTTATTCATAAATATCTAATTAAGCCTTACTAAGGGTTTAAATTCAACTCTTTGGTGTGCTGGGTAAATTATCTGAAATATTTTTATTATAATAGTAAAAATTAGTTTGTAATGCATATAGTACCATGGCATTCATTCCTTATTTTATTTAGGCGTGGTTCTAATATATTCTAGAATAATTTTATTAAGTAAGGATAAAAATAACTGCGCATGACAGTTTTGAGCATAGTGCATGCTAAGAATTAGTGTGGTTAAATAATTTTTTATCTATTATTAGATATACTTTAACTATATCTAATAATAGATAAAAGATAAATAATACTTTTTGTTCTAAAAAGCATTATAATTGCATCTTGATTTTTTTTATATAGTGATCTAAGCACGCTAAAATTTAGCATGTCCTGTTGGTTGTATTGATTGATTTTCAATAACAGTTTGGTAATTATTGATGCCTTTTGAATAATCATAAAAACTTAGATATTTAAATTTATCCTCATGATATTGTTTCGTAATCTAATGGTTTTTGTATTTTTTATGCTGGGTCATACTATGGCCTGGTCGGATATTGATCAACATCTTGTTCGTTCAGGTAGTGACATAGCCTGGTCTGTTAAGCAGAACAATGTAGACTGGAATACCAGCCAGTCAGCTCCTGTTATGGTACTTAAGAACGCCAAAGGCGCTACCCGACGTCTTGACCTGGATTTCAAACACATGGAAGTAGTTGATGATGGCAACCAGTTTCTGATTGTATTTAACCACCCACCTGACGTTAAGGGCACGGCGTTGCTCAGTTATACCCATATTTCTAGGGCCAATGATACTTGGCTTTACCTGCCGGCTCTGAAGCGTGTCAAGCGCATCGTTGCTCGTGATAAATCAAGGCCTTTTATGGGCAGCGAATTAACCTATGAGGATCTGAGTTCATTTGAACCAGACAAATATACCTTTAAATTGCTAGGCTATGAAACCCTTGCAGATATGGCAATGGCGGTGGTTGAATTTGTGCCTCAATACAATGATTCAGGTTACAGCAGGCAAGAAGTGTGGATTGACCTTGAACACTATCGCATGCACAAGATTCGTTATTTTGACCCTCATGGGCGTTTGCTTAAAGTACAGCAACTGTCGGCTTATCAACGTTATTTAGGCACTTATTGGCGAGCCCATCATATTTCAGTGCACAATCATCAAACCGGCAAATCGACCGTATTCAAGACTGATTATTTTAATTTCAATATCAGTCTGTCGGCCAGTGATTTTAATAAGTCGCGCTTATATAGAATTTGCTGATGTCTGCATATAAGCTTATGCAACTGTTATTGGCAATACCACGGTGTTTAGCCGATATGATGAATCATTTTTGGGCTAATGGATATTATCTACGCCATACCTTAACCATAATGCTTTTTTATCGTTGCCAGTATTTAGCTGTACTATCAGGATTGCTATGGAGCAGCAGTATTATGGCTGACTCAGAGGACTGGTTTACTTCTGTGGCTAACCAGGCAACTATGCCTTATGTGGCTATACAAGACGATTATACACTGATTACAGATTTGGCAGCTGATATTAAATTTGAATACGGGGCGCGTTTGACACCAGTGGCACGCTATTTTTTCCACCCTGGCTGGCTAGGTCAATTGGCTCAGCAGGTTGCCATCTTGCTTGAACCTGAATGGCATTGGCAGTTGGATGACTGTACACTGCGCAGTCAATTGTTTGGCCATTATGAGCCGAATGACAGTTCTTCAAACAAGCTGGATATAAGAGAACTACTATGGACTTGTTTCGATGATGAGCAAGTCTGGAGTGTTGGAATTGGTAAGGTATTTCGTGGCGTCAACGAATCACAGAACCTGCTGGATATCGTAAATCAACGAGATAACCTGATGTGGCCGTCTAAAGATGAGAAGCTAGGCCAACCCATGTTTCATTATACCCACTTCGCAAATAATAGTTCATTTGAAATATATCTTTTGCCTTATTTTCGACCACTTACTTTTATGGATGGCAAAAGCCGGTTGCGTCCGTCTATTGATATCTCTCTTATCAATCAATTTGCATCATCCCACGGACAGCGCAACCTAGACTGGGCTGGTTATTGGACCCGGAATTGGGATAATCTAGAATTGAGCCTTGGGTATTTTAACGGTACCCGAAGAATGCCAATACTTGAACCTGTGGTCACAACTTCAGGGCTGCTGTTACAGCCTTACTATCCACAAATAAGACAATGGGGTTTGATGGCCCAGTTCATTGAGCGTGGCTGGATTTGGAAACTGGAAGGTATTTATCAACAAGGTTGGCGAGAAAACTCCGATTATTGGGCTTTTACTGGCGGCTTTGAATATGGTTGGAGCTATGGTTTTAATTTGGACTACTTTCTCGAATACCAGTATGACCAGCGCAGTGCTCTGGACACAGTTAGTCAAAATGATTTGTTTATGGGTATTCGGTTTAATTTTAATGATATTTATAATACGGAACTCATATGGACTGTATTGCAGGATTTGGAGCTTAAATCACAACAACGTATGTCTGTAAAACTTTCCAGTAAGCTGTACGATGCCACTAAAGCAACACTCGGCCTGCATACATTCAGAGGCACAGATAAACAGAGTATTGATTATTTTTTAGCACGTGATGATTTTGCTGAATTCAAATTGGAACATTATTTTTAGCAGACTCAAATAATTCCACCATCACCACCGTGAATCAAATTAATGGTTAAGCGATGTAGTTCGAGTTTGATCATCAATAAGCATCACAAAGTAGGTCAACATGAAGCCAGAATTTGTTGTGCCTCCATTTTATAAAGGCAATAGCCTGTTATTTGATTCTGGTCTTGCATTTTGGTTAGATTCCATACAGCTCATGCAAGACTTGCTGGAGCAATACCAGAATATTGCCAGGATGATATTGGGCCATAGTCAGATATATGGCGTATTTTTACCATATGGCCAAACATATTTTTCAAAAAACCAACTGTAAATGCACCAGTTTATTCGTTGTAACTTGGAGTATAAAGTCAGTATCAGATGAAAATTTATTTACCAGCCAGGGACGGTATTGGGCAATGTTTAGAAAAACTTTACAGTCATTGATGGGCAACTTTCATTAGCTTGACAACGTTCTGGTACAGAAAATCCAGCGCATGATGTCCAGTTGGCAATCTGGCACTGTTATCTTGGTTGCCAGGGTCATGCAGGATGTCACTTTCCATGGTTTTGAATGGGGTTTTATGGGTGATCGGTTAGTTTGTGAGACAAGCTTAAAGCAAGATTATATTAGTGCTACACACTACATCAACCAGCGTATTGAAAACCCTTTTATGTTGCCGTTAGTTGTGGCAACACTTGACAACATAAAGATCAAATATTCAGTGCGGCGGACTGACACGTATCTGTATGCTGTTATTAGCAAACGCCTGCACAGTCACAAGTCGCACAATGATTTATTGCAACAACTTCTGGACCTATATTGTGCTGGAAAATCAGCAGAACTTTTGGTTCCGCGTAATCAAGTTAAGATGCTGTTCGGTTTTCTTCGCTTACCAGCAAACATTATCACCTGGAAAATTTACCACCTATGCAAGTATCTCCAGGTTGCTGTTAGGCTCTATGCTGAAATTGACAAACTCCCTACAGACAATAGACCAACTATTGATGATATGCTCAAGTTACCATATCTGAAAATGGTAGTTGATGAATTATTAAGGCTTTATCCGACAGCATTGTCATTATCACGTTTGTGTACGACTGCGGATCGTATTTGTGGCTATTGGTTACCGGCAGGTGCCAAGATTTTTGTATTGCCTTATGCCATATATCGTGATGATCGTTTTTCTACTTTTAAGATAGCCACTATTCCTCGACATGCCTACATCCCTTGGAATCTTTGTCCATGGGCATGCGTAGCCCGGCAAATATCAATGTTGCAGATTAAAATAGTATGGACTGCTATCATTCAGCAATACACCTTTATCTGTCTAAAGGTATGTACAGTAGTTCCTAAGGCGGATTTTTCCTTGGGATCGGCATGCCCTGTCCAAACCACTCTGATACGAAGATGAAAAGAATAACTAGACCCTGTGGTGCACTATAAGCGATGTTTAATAAAAAAAAATTGGGTAACACGGTAACGGCACACCCATGGGCAGTTGCTATTATCACTGTGGCTTTGCTCATCCCAGCTTTATATGGTTGTTCCAAACTCCAGTTCACTCCTGATTTTTTCATATATTTCAGCGATGATAATCCCCAGTTAGCAGCCCTTAGAACATTGGAAAACGAATTTGATAAACAGGAAAATCTGATATTTATTGTTGAAAGTAGCCATTCTGGTGGGCTGATATACCAGCGGGATATCATCAGGTTTATTGCTGAACTGACTGAAGCGGCGGCGCTTATACCCCACGTAAGGCGGGTAGAGTCACTCACCAACTTCCAAAAATTATGGGTTGATGGTGATAATATACATACTCATGACCTTGTACCAAGCGATGCAGACTTGCTGGACCAAGTATTTCTCCATGAATTACAAACGTATGCTGAAAACCAGCCGCGGTTGTTAAATAATCTGGTCAACAAGGACGGTGAATTAGCATTAGTTGTTGCTCAGTTGTCTCTACCAGATGAGAAACTATGGGCCAGTCAGCATGTGGTGATGGCGGCCCGTAAACTGCTGGAGCAGCAACAAACTGATGCAGTCAGAGTACAGTTATTCGGTACTACTATCGTTAATCAGGCTCTGGAGGAAGCATTTAACCAAGATTTGTCAGCCCTCATACCTGCTAGTGGTTTGATGGTATTACTAGTGGCGGTTTGTCTAACTTGGTCGTTGGCAGGCGCTATACTGTCTCTGGCTATGGGTTTGCTGACCATTGGGGTAGTATTTGGTGTGTTTGGCTGGCAGCAAGGTATCTTGACCCCCATTGCAGGTATAATTCCACCGGTACTGATTACTATTATGGTGGCCGACTGTATGCATTTACTGGTGTCTTATCATTATTATCTGCGACAAAATATTAACCAGAAAAATGCCTTGGCTAGTGCTCTAAAGGTCAATATCAAGCCTATTGTGGTGACTTCGGTGACTTCGGTGACTACTGCTATTGGGATGTTGTGCCTAAATTTGAGTGATTCACCTCCCTATCGTGATTTGGGTAATTTAGTAGCAATGGGGGCGTTAATCGCATGCTTTCTGAGCCTGACCTGGTTTCCAGCCATACTCTATCTGTTGCCTGAACCGCGCCAGCGGTTGAAAAAACCACATCGTATTGTTCGTTGTCTGCGCACCTTGGTCAATGGCCTACAGTCTCGGCAGCGTTTCTGGTGGATATTTTATGTGATCCTGTTTTTATTGGCTTTAGGTGGTTTGCTACGCTTGGAATTTAATGAACAGTGGTACTCGCACTATGATGATAGCTTTCCTATCTACCATGCCATCAATACTCTGGATGATAAATTTTATGGCATTGACTATATCCAGTACAGCCTCGAATCCGGTAGCCTTGAAGGTATTTATCAGGTTGCTTATCAGCAACAGGTAGACCAGTTAATGACCTGGATAGAACAACAACCTAGGGTTGGCTATGTCGTTGGTCTCAGCCCAATTATCAAAGAGCTGAATCAGCGTCTTAATCAGGATCAAGGTGAGTTTTATCGTATACCGGATACACGCACCATGATAGCTCAAACATTGTTGCTGTATGAGATGTCATTACCCTATGGTCAGGGTATGGATGATCTGATTAATATTGATCGTTCGGCTTCTAAGTTGTCAGTTCATTTACACAGATCCAATTCTCGCCAGTTAATTGAGTTTGACCAACAGTTACGAGATTGGGCCAAAGTCAATACACCTGCTATAACAATGAAGGAAGGCACGGGACTGGATATCATTTTTGCTCATATTGCTGAGCGTAACGGTATCAGTCTAATTATAAGTACAGGCTTGGCCATGTTCCTGATTGCCATATTGCTGTTTATTATATCGGGTTCCTGGAAACTGGGTTTGATCAGCTTGTTGCCTAATATCCTACCCCTGGCTATCAGCTACGGGATATGGGGCCTTTATGATGGCCGCATCGATTTAGCATTGAGTGTTGCAGCCTGTATGGGATTAGGGTTAATTGTGGATGACAGTGTGCATTTTTTGTTGAAGTATCGACATGCCCGTAGCCTTCATCAAAGTCCATCACAGGCTATTGTTCAAGTTATGGAAACTGTGGGTGTGGCTATGGTAGTGACCTCATTGGCACTGGCAGCGGGGTTTGCCCTACTGATATTGTCTCCTTTTACCCCTAATGCTGTTATAGGTACCTTACTATCATTAATCATCATGGTTGCCTTGGTGGCAGATTTTACGTTGTTGCCGCTATTCTTGCTGAAATTGGATTCATCTGTATAAGGAGAAGATACTGCTTTTTTATTAAATAATTTCTGGGCAACGTATATTCTACCCCATGACACTGAGGTTTGGATAAATGTATATAAAGATAAATTTACTTTTAGTATTGTTAATAAATATAAATTTTTGAAATTAGCATAGTGATTTATCTTTTAAAATAAATTTTTTCCTAAAAATATTTTTCGGTTATTTAAAATTGATGCAACTCACTTTTATTCTATAGGCTGTTTCGGTATATTTTACAGAAAAATTCAGCAGTAACTATTTTCTTATCTGAATTTTTTTAAAATCAATACCCAGTTAATGATATTTTTTACTCTATAAGCTGTTAATATTTATACAATCTCTAAAAATATTACGGGTAGCGCTGAGGTAAGCAAGTTATTTTATAGATGATCAATAGATATTTTTCCCCAAGTGAAAGCTTATGGAAACGTGCTTGGGGATTAATTATCTTGATTTATAGGTCGTGCAAACTATGTAATAGTAGGAAATTTTATTCATTTTATGAAACTAAATGCATCTAAAAGAAAATGCTGAAGTAGAGCTATTTAATACCTGGGGTGGATCTGAAAAATTGATATTTTTGGTTTATTTAGCTATGAAATCATATGCTATTTAAAATGATAGCTTGATGAATAAACAGTTTTTCAAATTTCATTTGGAAGTATAATAATTTTTCTTATCAAGAAATTATAATACGTATTAAAAAATAATAGCTTAAGGATAATTTACCTTTATACTCATTACTGAGTGTATGATTTTATCAGAATAAATTTATATTGTAAGATAAATTTTAAAGTGTATCATTAATATAATCTTGATTAATACATACTGTTAAGTAATACTATTTCCATAAGTATATATAAAATATAAGGCATTATAATACAGTGGCATATTTTACTAAAAAAAGTAGCCGAACTGGATATAGAATTAACGATCATCACTTGTTTTACATAAGAATTTTCGTGTATTCTGACACAAAATTAATGCGATTTGGATCACTTTCCGGGTAATTTTTATTACTGAACATATTTCCAAGTAGGAATGTTTCCCTTGAGAAGATATTTCATTTCAGGATATAGCTTAAGTTGTCAAAGACAATTTGCATGTACATCTGACTATTTTTTGTAGTATGGATCAATTTCTATCCCCCGATCCTGCTGCTTATGTTGTTTCTGGTTATCACCGCATTGTACTGGGAGTAGCCTATAATGGACGTCATTATCATGGCTGGCAGCAACAGGTGGATCAAGTAACTATACAGCAGTTGCTGGAGCAAGCCTTAAGCCATATTGCGGATGAGCCGATTAAAGTAGTCTGTGCTGGCCGTACGGATGCTGGTGTTCATGCCAGTGGACAGGTAGTACATTTTGATACATCTGCCAAACGACCTTTGAAAGCCTGGGTTCATGGTAGTAATATAAATTTACCTGACGATATTGCCGTGCAATGGGCGCATCCAGTAGATGACAGCTTCCATGCGCGCTTTGGTGCTAAAGCGCGACACTATCGCTATGTGATTTACAACCATCCCATGCGACCAGCACTTATGGATAAGGAAGTGTGCTGGAATTACCGTCCTTTAGAGGTTGGGCTGATGCAGCAAGCATCTGATTTATTGGTTGGTCGGCATGATTTTTCTTCTTTTCGGGCTGCAAGTTGCCAATCCCATAGTGCAGTTCGTACGATTTATCATCTACGAGTGATTCAGTCTGGACGTTATATTGTACTGGATGTAAGAGCAAATGCTTTTTTGCATCACATGATTCGTAACCTGGCTGGGTTATTAATGAAGATTGGTGCTGGTCAGGCTGTGCCAGAATGGGCAGCTCAGGTACTAGCTGCTCAGGACAGGCGGCAAAGTGCAGCTACCGCGCCACCATATGGACTATATTTTGTGGCAGCAGAATATGATGCGCAGTTTAATTTGCCCAGATACCCCCTAGGGCCACATTTTTTGATGCCTTGGCTGTGATCAATCTGAGAGCCATAGTTACGCGATAAACTGCACTCAATATGACACACTACACAGGCCGAAACATTTTTAGCAGACGTTTGGGCTGACAACTGGTTCTCACTCAGCGTGAATGGCAAACAAGTTGCCCAAGACAGCGTTTCCATTGATACAGAGCGGTCATTTAACGCCGAAAGCTTCTCGTTTACCGCTGCACGCCCCTTTTTTATTGGGCTGATTGCCAAAGACTTTAGAGAAAATGACACCGGCCTTGAATACATTGGTACTCGGCATCAGCAGATGGGTGATGGCGGTGTGATTATGCAGATTAAAGATATCCACGGGCAGCTTGTTGCAGTTACCGATTCTGGGTGGGATTGTATAGTCGTCCATCACGCTCCTGTTCAAAAATCCTGTGCAGATGAGCGCAATCCGGTCGCTGGTCAGGACGCCTGCCGGTTTGAGGTGACTCCCGAGCCAGTTGGTTGAGACCAAGCTGGGTTTAATACATCTACATGGTCTTCAGAGACAGTGCATAATGAACATATGGTTAGACCAAAAGGTGGTTATAACCGGATTGCCTGGGATCGTTCTGCTCAGTTAATTTGGGGTTCAGATCTAGAAACGCACAACACGATCCTATGCCGTTTGGCTATTCAGTAAAAATGATAATCTTCTTGAGAAGCAGGCTTCTGAGATTTCTTTTGTGAATAAAAACAATTTATTACTCAGTACTATTTAACCATCAGATGGGGCCAATAGATCGGAAAACAGGCTCCTGTCTAGATGAAATAGGCCCACCAGTTTTATTCTTACTGACTATCATATCTACCAAATTACCTGTAATCAAAAGTGACCGCAGATTAAGGCCCATAGCTGCGAATCATCTAGAGCCTTATCTAGTCCACTTGTCGGCAGGGTATGTGTAAAGTTGTTGTTAAATGGACAACTAGCATCCCACATATGTTTGAAATCAATCTAGCCTTGCGGCTCTAAGATAGATATCATGACTTGATTTTCTGGATGTCATACACCAATTTATCGCGGCATTGCTGATGATGATCCAGGTGACCTGCCGGGCGCTGATCAAAAAGAACCAGCTTCAGCGGCGGATCGAAAGACAGGAACGCCAGTAAACCACTACCCCGAACCCTGACCATGGTCGATATCATCATTATATTGCTCAATAGCACTTTTGTGATCGTGTTGCTGCTAGGCATGGTGTCTGGCTCAGCCAGGTATATCTTTAAAAACGGCATGCACGAGGGCCAGTTCAGTATTGGCTATGATAAATACTGTCGTGCTAAAACCAGCGCTCCTGATGGTGTAATCAATATCATCACTGGTGCATGTGCAACAGATGCAGCTTTAGCAGTACATCCAGATGTGGATGAGGTTGCCTTTACAGGTTCAACTGAGGTAGGGTGTCAGATTTACCGTGCCATTGCCGTCTGGTATAAAAAGCTGATCCTTGAACTGGGAAGCAAGTTGGCTGTTATCGTGTTTGATGATGTTGATCTGGATTCTGTTATCTAGGGTGGTGGCGGGCTCTATCTGGTTTAATCAGGGTGAGGTTTGTTGTGCTGGTTCACGCCTTTTGGTGCAGGCTGCGGTATCAACACAGCTACTGGAGAAAATTAAGCGGCATATGAGGAGACTGCGTGTTGGTGATCCCCTGGATAAATTTATTGATATCGGTGCTTTGGTGACCCCAGCACAGCAGCAACGCATTGTCAGTTTGGTAGAGCAGAGTTTGCCTGAAGGTGATGAATGATACCAATTGAACAAAATTTGTCCCGCCTAAGGCTATTATTAGCCTCCCGCCTTATATTACTGGTGTTCAAACTGGCCATCTACTAGTACAGGAGGAAATTTTTGATCCAGTGCTAATAACTATGACTATCACAAACCAGGCAGAAGCAGCTATTCTAGCCAATAATACTCGTTATGGTCTTGCATCTAGTATCTGTGTTTGTCCGTGACGGTATTCAAAGGGCTTTACAGAATACCTTAAACCAGCATCGCTTAAGCCACAGAAGCCATTATTGGAATCGGTTACCAAACCGTCTAAAACTCCATTAACTTTACCAGAGGGCATTGACCACACCGTGAAATTCTATGTAGTAGGCCGCTAGGTACAATCTGATTCTAGTCATAGTTATACTAATTATAATGCCACAGGAGAACGGGCAGGTTACGTGGGGTCTGGTAATCGCAAGGATATACGCAATACAGTGACAGCCGCTGTAAAGGCATCAGTAGTTTAGGATCAGCAAAGTGGCCACCTAAGAGCACAGACTCTATATTATCTGGCAGAAAATTTAGCCAAAAGCCAGGCTGACTGGTGTCGGTGCCTGCAGGTACTTTGTGGAATTCAGCATGATTCAGCTGTGGCTGAAGTAGAGGCTATAATTAGTCGCTTATTTACTTATGTAGGTTGAAGGGGCAGTGCATCAGGTATCTTCCCGATCAATCACTTTGGCTTTATGAACCGGTTGGGGTTCTGGGTTTAGTATGCCCAGAACGCATGCTTTGTTGGCCTTGGACTTGATGCAATTTTTGGCTATATCCAATATTCCTGATGGCGTTATCAATCTGGTTGTTGGCAATAAGGTAAATCTGGCCGAACAATTGGCAGGCCATAGAAGTAAAAAATATTTGGATGCCTTATGGAGACTGATTTAAAATCGGGTTTACCCTGTCTAATAAGGAGCATAAAATTATAATGAAACACGAGTCACTAAGTCGATTGACAAAGCAATCTATGCTGGACGTTACAGAGGGTGTGAATACATATCGAACTGATTAATCGGGTTCATAGCGCTATGCAAGGGGCTTATATTTCCTATTTAGGCTATCCGGTAGCCGCACTGGTGGTTACTTCACAAGATCATTGTTATGCTGGTTGTAATGTGGTAAATGTCTGCTATCTCATGGTCCATTGTGCTGAAACTGCAGCTATCGTTGCCACGGTTCTGGCGTGAGAGCAGTGCATCAAAAGTGCCTGGATTATGATCTGAGATGTTAACGGACTTACTCTCTGTGGAGGTTTTCGACAATGTATCAGGGAATTATCCAGTGTTGATACCCAGGTGGTGCTATATTCACCGGTTGCCGTGCAGCACCGCATGAATTGTCATAATCTACTACTTCATTCTTTTGGTCCGGAGTATCCATAGTGCATGCAGTATCTGCTTGTAAACAGGTAATAGCGGATCGAACATCTGGCTTTAAGCTTCCGATTGTTTTGGTATTGGATTCTGGTTTGAGTGCTTTCGTAAACTATGCTGAACGCTTTGTCAGTATTGAATTTTGCAAATTACTAGGCTTTTCCACCGCAGGTTTGGTTAGCCATGCCAGACGATTGATGTTGGGTGGTGTATGTAGGTGTTGTTCGAGTAGCTGTGTTGCAAGGAAAAATGCATTATTATGAGAACGGCCATGCCATTGTATGTTTGTTCCCATACGGACTTTAGAGGCTATTGGTTTTGAATCGTTGGTGTTAACCAATGCAGCCGGTAGCTTATTACATGAAGTAGGACCTGGCCAAATAATGGAGGCTGACCGATATCAATATGACAGGTCAGCTTCCATTGTTTGGCGTTCAGGTTAATGCCCGCTTTGTCAATATGGTTAATGTTTATGATGTACAGTTATCTGGACTCATGTGTGAGGTTGCCCGGCAAAATAAATTGTCCCTATGCGGTGCGTATTGTTGCTCTGTCCATAACTACTAATCATGCAGATGACGGCAATTCCATTAAGTCATGAACATACCATTACGTCTGCTGCTAAGGCTATCAATGCCATGCAGTCCCTATTGACTGGGTATCTGGCTCAATATAAAGCATTATAATTATTATAAGAGGGTGGCTATGGATGCACAGACTATGATTGTGCTGGTGCTGGTGCTGGTGCTGGTGTTCTTTATGGTATTGATTGGAACTTTAACTTTTGTTATCAATCGCCGTTATTATCGGCAAGGTTTGCAGACATCTCTGGAAATGGTTTCAGCACTCAAGGCTGAGAAACAACAATTACAGACGCAATTGATGGATGAACAAAATCAAGTCAAAAGCCTTTTATCTGCCAAGGCAGCACTGGAAAGCGGACATACTTTGCAATCCCAACAAATCTTAAAAGATAGGGAAACTATTGAGACTTTACATAACAAGCTAAATCAAGCCAGCAAAGATACTACTATACTCAAAGGGGATATTCGTGAGCAGCAAGTAAAATTAAATGCAGAAAAGGATAAGTTAAAGGAGTTAAAACACCAATTTGAACAACAAAAAACTGATTTGAAGAATCAATTCAAGCTTGTTTCTAAAGAGATCATTAAGGAAGGACAACAAACTTTAAATGCACAAAATAAAGAAAGTGTGGGCACATTAATTGAACCTCTGCAAAAAAAAATCGATGACTTCCAGAAACGGGTTAACGAAGTACATACAGAGACTATAAAAGGGAATACTAGCCTTGAGAAAGAAATAAGTAAAGTCATGCAAATTGGGTTAAAAATGAGTGATGAAGCCACTAATCTAACGTCAGCACTCAAAGGTAGTTCACAGCAACGGGGTGCTTGGGGAGAAGCGCAACTGGAAAGAACATTGGAAATGAGTGGTTTGATTGAAAATACTCATTATGAGAAGCAAGCTTCATTCAGAGATCAGAACGGTGATCACAAACGAACAGATTATCTTATTAAGCTGCCTGGAAAAAAACACATCGTTATTGACAGCAAGGTTTCTCTGCTCGCATATGATCGTGCTGTTTCAGCAGAAACTGAATTAGATCAAAAACAAGCGATGAAAGAGCATGTTAAATCAGTAAAAAATCATATTGATGACTTAGCCAGTAAAGACTACATCAATCTCATCGGTGTCCACAGCCCAGGTTTTATTCTATTGTTTATGCCAATCGAGCCGTCTTTTATCGAAGCACTAAAATATAATAAAGACCTGTTTACATATGGTTTTGATAAAAATATCGTTTTGGTTTCTCATACAACACTTATCCCTATCTTACGCACTGTGGCAAACTTATGGATGTTAGAACAGAGCAATACTGAAGCTCGTGAAATCAGCCAAAAAGCAGGCGATGTGTATAATTCAGTATGCATTGTAGCTAATCGCCTTAAGGGATTAGGCACCACCTTAAATGCTGCTAAAAATAAATATAATGATTGTGTTACTGCTATAACAGGACATCAGGGTTTACATGGAAAAGTGGAACGGTTTACCCAGCTATCGAACAAAGTGAGCAAGCAAATGCCAGTGTTGGAATCGGTCCACTTTGAATATGAAACGCACTCACTTGATATGCAGCCATCAACAATATCTATAGTCAGTGAAGAAGATAAGTGATTCGTTTGATTTTCACTTCTAGATTCTGATTTGATGTGGCAGTTCATGCCAAATTCACTTAAACCGGTACTGTTAATGACATATTTACCACAATAAGTGATTCGCAGAAAACCTGATAGTCAGGAACTGACTGTAGCAGAAATTCAGCTTATGGTGGGTGGCATTACTAATAGCAGGCATCAGTGATGCCCAGTTAGGTACTTTTGCTATGACTTTATTTAACCGGTGCATGACTCAATCTGAACGGGTCAATTTGACTCTGAATATGATGAATTCTGGTACTTGATTGCAATGGCGTGATCTAAATTTGGATGGTCTAGTGGTTGATAAGCACTCTACAGGAAGTGTTGGTGATAAAGTTAGCTCGATGCTAGCTCCTATTGCGGCAGCTTGTGGGTGTTATGTGCCAATGATTTTTGGTCTCGGGCTAGGGCATACAGGTAGAGCACTGGACAAATTGGATCGTATTTCCGGTTATCAGGCATTGTCGGACTCAGAGTATTTTCGTCGAGTAGTACAACAGGTGGAATGTGCTATTATTGACCGGGCCAAATAATTCGCGCCAGTTGATCAGTGCCTGTATGCAATTCGTGATACAGCGGCTACGGTTGAGTTTATTGATCTGATCACAGCGTCCATACTTTCCAATAAATTGGCCAGTGGTGTGGATAGGTTGGTTATGGATATCATAACGGGTCATGGTACCTTTGTTGCTGACTTATCCACGGCTAGGACATTGTCAGATAGCATTGCTACACTATCCACTAGCGTTAGTGTCCCTGTACGATGTCTGATTACTGACATGAATCATGTATTAGGCCACAGTGTTTGCAATGCAGTTTAAGTGTAAGAACGCGTTGATTTTCTATTACAGCTACAAGCCCCTTCGACAGATCAGCGTCTGCGTCAGTTGATCCTTAGACTGGCTGATCACATGGTACAAATGAGTGGTTTGCAACAAAATTATCAGGTGCCACTTGCTGCGGTCAAGAAGGTTTTATATTCTGGCGTAGCTGCTAATATTTTTGGTCGCATGATTAAGGTACTTGGTGGACCAACTGATTTTCTAGAATACGTGACTGATTATTTGCCCCAAACGCTTCTGATAATACCAGTTTCGGCACCGTATGGTCATATAGCTGTTCTGGTTTAACCATGGTTAACTTGAAGGCTGGCTGACGACAGCACCCTTGCCAATTGTCATGCTTCAGGTACTGAAGTGATTCGTGAATATGGGCTGGAACATTTACGTAGAGGCTGACTCATCAGACGATTCGGTATTCCAGATCACTGCTCATGAAGATATATTTGGTTTACAAAGATCATATGATCTTTGTAAATTGGTTAAGCAGTTCATTGAACCTTTTCATATTGCCCATGTTATTGCTCGACCGTTTATTGGTAACTGGCCATATAACTTTCAACGCATCGCTAATTGCTGTGATTTAATCACTTCACCTATAGCACCCACCTTATTAGATCATGGTTTCGATACCACTGGGTTTGGTTCTGATCATATGTGTGAACAGGTGTCAGTAGTCCCTGGACCATTGGTCAAGGTGGGTAATCTTGGTGAGCAGACTATTGTCTGTCACTTAGGTTTGGAACCACTGTTACATGGCACAGCTTGTGAGATTTTTAATGGTTTGGCATTTAATTGGCCGTCTAACAGTAGTATCGGCTTTATAAACACCAGATTTGGTTTGTAACTGTATTAAGGGAATTTCCGGTTTGTTCGATTGAGTCAGGGAAAGTATTCAGTCATCAAACAAGTAATCGCTTCTTCATTCCATAACTGATATAGCTTGCCGAGCTGATGTAGTCATGTTTTACGGCAGTGGGTTCATACGTCATGTTGCGGAATAGAAAGAATGGATCTCGGTGATTACTTCTGATGCTTATAAAAAATTACTGTATCTATAATCGTGCGTAGGAACACAGTACACTACATATTAAGACGTTGTCAGCATCCCCAGGCATAATGCTTCACTATTTTGTTATCGTATCAGAGTTTAATATTAAAATTGAGACCAACTTTCTATGCCAATTGGCTAGGTTCCAGTTAATTGTGATTTTTTCTGTAGGACTGATGGCTTACTCGGTAGTGCAACAGGTGACTTAACACTATTTTTTTTGATATCAAGTTTTTCAGAGAGTTGTTCTGTGGTGATATTCTGGTAACTGCCGTTGATGAGACAACCATTCTCAATATGCAATTCACAGTAGTGTACATCACCATTTATTTTGCCACAGCCAGCAAAAGTAGCTTGTCTAGCCCATACTGAACCGTCTATGCGACCATTATTCTGTAGAGTATTGACTTGGATATTGCCTTTAATAGACCCACTTTCACCAATAGCTAGTGACTTTCCATGAAAGTCACCGACTAACTCGCCATCTAGTTGAAAAATACCATCAGTATGGATATTACCAGTAATAACAACGTTTTTTCCCATCACAGAAAGTGATTTTGTGACATCTTTCTTAAGTAATCTTGTCATTTTTATTGCTCTTTATAAGTGACTTAATCGGCAAATAAATTATTTATTAGGTAACGATTTTGCTAGTGGATAGATGTGTTTTTAAACACATACCTACCTGCATTAATAAAATGGATCGGATTCTGTGGTTGTTGATTCAGCAATATTTCATAGTGTAAGTGGGCACCTGTGCTGCGACCACTGTTGCCAATGGTTGCAACAGGCTGGTTAAATGTGATTGTTTGGCCTACTTCAACCAAGACTTTTTGCAGATGTCCATAGCGAGTAATTACACCACATGAGTGCTTGATTTCAAGGAAGTTACCGTAGCCACCATTATTAAATACCCTTGCTACAGTACCGGCTGCAGGAGCATAAATCTGGGTGCCAATTCTGGCAGCCATATCAATGCCATTGTGCATGGCTTGTTTATTATTGAATGGATCTTTTCGCATACCGAAATGACTGGTAAGCCGGTAGTGGTCAACTGGTGTACGCAGAGGCAGACATTCAAAGGCAGTTTTGTATTGCTGCAAGCGTTTTAATGAGTTTTCAATTTTTTCCAGATTGAAATGTAAATTATTAATTCTCGTTGTTGGATTTTTCTCTTCTACTGGTTTATAAGGGCCTCCAACTCCTTTAGCCATGGTAGTTTTATCCACTAATTGCTCCAGCTCAATTCCTGTCATCGTCATTATGGTTTGGTTGTTTGTTAACACGCCTTCTATCCACTGATTCAGGCTTGCTAGGGCATTAGACTGTCTTAATTGAACGGTTTCAACTTGCTCGATTAATTGTTCAAGTGTGTTATACGCAGCTTTTGTAGAGGCTGTATCGTTATTAGTTAGGTCAGGGTTAGTGGTGGTGATGCGTGCCATTGATTGTATCGCTGTTTCTATTAATGTTTTAAACTGTTTCGCCTGTGCCTGATGTTGGTTAATTTGCTTCCCCACCTGTTCTACAACATAGTTCATGTCATCGGTAGATGTTGCAGAGGATTTTGATTGATGGTTTTGACCAATGTAACTCATCAGTTTTTGGTGCTGCCGCTGGTTATCTTGTTGTATGGCATTCAACGTATTACTCTTGGTTTGCATTAGATCATCAAGCGCCTGATATTGCTGTTGTAACGATTCTTTGCTGAGTGTAGTTTCAGTGAATAAATTTTCTAGTTTTTTATGATCTTTTGTCAGACTCAACAGCTGCTGTTGCACTTGAGTACGGCTAGTTTTGCTTTGCTCCAGTTGTCGCTGTAATCTGGTAATGGTGTCAATGAGTGTTTGTCGATTCTTTACTATCCCCCGCGTTTCCTCTGGATCAAATAATGGATCAATCGATATGAATTCCAATGTATCTAGTAGTGAGTCTGCTGCGGCTAGCGAAGAACTTAATGAGTCCGGTGGTGCTTGCTCTGTAGTAGCCAGATTATTCAGTTGATCGCGCCAATCTGCTATCAATAATTTGGTCTTATAGAGTTGTTGGCGGGTAACGTTGGCAGAATTTCTGGCTTCTATGTCAGAAGCAATAAAAGCTCCTATGCCTATGATGAGGCCGATAACAATAATAGCCCCCAGTCGCTGTATCCAGGGCTGAATGTTATATTGACATGACCCTGCTTGCTGCCATAATAAAATCTTGCGTGTGGCAAAACAGCGGGTATCGAGCTGTTTTATATATTGCCATAGTTGCTTGCAAGTCATCATAAAAGCAGGTTACCACCGGTGATTAGTCATTTACTAAAGGGCGCTATAAAATCAACCACATACCCACTAATTTTATTGGGATTATTTGTGTAATTAACAATCCAATGCTGCAAAGGTGGCGATGCTTGCAGTTAAACTAAATGTCTGGTTGGGTTTTAGCCACATACTACGGTAGGGATTACAGAATCAAGCGCTTTAGTTTGATAATGTTCTTAGTTATCGATAAAAAAGTCAAGAAATCAGCTGTTTTTTAAAATAATAATTGGACACATTTTCCGTAAAAAAGGTGATTCAAGCTTTTTATTTAAGTAGTCAGTGACTGAATAGCAAATATATTAAGTGGTATGTGGTTCCATCGTATTCACCCAGAACGTTATCGCGTTATAAGTTTCACATCACGGATATGGTTGTCCAGCAAAAATCTGCTGATATCAATCCGATTACCATAGAATAAATTGTATAATCACTGTGAAGATCTGAATGCATGTTGGTTATCATACTTTCTTTGTACTGTTCTTAAAGCCAATCAGCTTTTTTGCTCGTGCATAAGGCAAGATAATCAAGATTGACAATCAATCTGACGGGCTAGATTATCGGCAGCGCCTATATAGCGGGTTGGAGTTAGTTGTTTCAACTCTAATTTGACTACTTCAGGCAGTTCTAGAGAATCAATAAAATGCGCCAGGGTAGTCTGGTCGATCACATTGCCACGAGTTAGACTCTTGAGTTTTTCATAAGGCTGGGCAATGCCATACCGTCGCATTACAGTTTGTATAGGTTCAGCTAATATTTCCCAAGCTTGGTCTAAATCATATTGTAGACGTTGATGGTTGATTTCCAGCTTGGCAATTCCCTTCAAGGTAGATTGATAACTTATCAAGCTATGGGCAAGGCTAACTCCAAGATTACGTAGTACTGTTGAATCTGTCATATCTCTTTGCCAGCGGGATATCGGTAACTTGTTAGCTAGATGTTGCAGTAAGGCGTTGGCAATGCCAAGATTACCCTCTGAATTTTCAAATTCGATGGGGTTAACCTTATGGGGCATGGTGGATGAACCAATTTCATTAGCAATGGTTTTTTGCCGGAAATAACCCAGACAAATATAGCCCCACATATCGCGGTCAAAATCAATTAAAATCGTATTGAAACGAGCAATAGTATGAAATAGTTCGGCAATATAATCGTGAGGTTCAATCTGGGTTGTGTAGGGATTCCAGTCTAGACCCAGATTATTAACAAAGGCTTTGGCATTGGCGTGCCAGTCGATATGGGCATAAGCTGATAAATGAGCATTGTAGTTGCCAACTGCACCATTGATCTTACCCAATATTGGAATTGTTTTAATTTGCTCTATTTGGCGTTGCAAGCGAACTGCCACATTAGCCATTTCCTTGCCCACTGTAGTAGGAGTGGCTGCTTGGCCATGGGTACGGGAGAGCATCGGTTGGTCACTGTATCTCAGAGCCAGAGATCGGATTTGGTCTATGATTTCGGTCATGGCAGGTAAGATTACCTTGGCCATACCATTTTTAAGCATCAAGCCATACGATAGATTATTGATATCCTCTGAAGTGCAGGAGAAGTGCACATATTCACTGATTAGAGCCAATTCCGTATGCTCTTGTAAACGTTCTTTAATAAAGTATTCAACTGCTTTTACATCATGGTTTGTGGTTGCTTCAATTGACTTGATGCGTTGGGCAGATATTTCATCAAAGCTAATCAGTATTTGGTCCAGATATGCAGTAGCAGATGAACTAAAGGGTGGAACTTCGATTATCTGCTCATGTTGAGCAAGTTGCTGTAGCCAGCGGACTTCAACTAACGCCCGGAAATAAAGTAAACCATATTCACTGAAAAAAGGACGTAGCGCTTTGGTTTTATCACCATAGCGACCATCAATGGGGGCAAGTGCGGTTAGTGGAGAAAATTTCATAACTTGGAATCTGTATTAGAGTTGATGCATTTAAACCATTATGGTTACGATAATAGATCGGTTATATTCTGTTGCAACCGAGTACGACACAGAAATAGATGCCATAAGCGACCATCTTTCTGACGCCACAATGTCGCTGAACGAATTCCTGCCATCAGTAGTGCTCGGACTTTATTGGTATTGTAGCTACTTTGCAGGTACAAGGAATTACCGATGACTTGGATACGAAAGCGGAAGTTACTTAAGGTATTGCTATAAATGTCTGCAATGTTGGCTACAACATTCTCATGGGTGGTGTGAAACAATTGTGCTTGTTGTTTGGTATGTTGTAGTTGTTCTGCGATGAATTTTAACATCTGAGGTTGTTTGGCTAGACGACCCTGTAGGTGTAATAGTCCTTGTACATAACGGATGATGTCGCGTTGTTTGCTTGAGCTTTCTCGATTGATGATTTGCTGTAGAGTTATCAGGCCCAATGCTAGATTTTTGTTTGCTTGGTCTCCACCAAATACCGCTATAGTTGAGGTTGGCGCAGTAATCAAAATGGATTCAATACTAGTTCGGTAGCTGTCGAATTCAACGTCACCCTTGTGGGCTAATTGATATACCAGAGCGGCGGACTGAAAAACACCCGCTAAAGCGAGTGCTTGTTGCTGTTGTGGGGTGATAGAACTAGTCAATTATGGCTCCTCCTAAGCAGATATTGTCATCATAAAATACTATGGATTGGCCTGAAGTGATGGCTCTTTGTGGTTTTTGAAAGGTGACTTCCAGGCGCTGTTCGTCCAATTTCTTAATAGTACAATACTGGTCAGCCTGACGATAGCGTATTTTAGAGTGACAATTGTAAGGCAACTCCGGACTATGTCCTGCAATCCAATGTGTTTGCTGGCACTGGAGCGTTGATTTAAACAAATGTGGATTATCCTTCCCTTGTGCTACTACCAACTCATTGGTGGCTAAATTCTTATCAACCACATACCAAGGGTCAGTTGCATAGTTTCTCAGGCCACCGATACCCAAGCCTTGTCGCTGCCCTATGGTATGGTACGTCAAGCCATCATGATGACCCACTCTGATTCCATCTATGGTTCTGATGAATCCCGGCTGCACAGGTAAGTACTGTTGCAAGAAATCTTTGAAGCGTCGTTCTCCGATAAAGCAAATACCAGTGCTATCTCGTTTATCATGATTAGCTAAGCCATGATCCCGCGCCAGTGCTCTGACATTGGATTTGGTCATTTCCCCAATAGGAAACAGACTTTGGGATAACGAATTGGAGTCTACGGCATACAGAAAATAGCTTTGGTCCTTGTTTTCATCTAGTCCTTTAAGTAACTGGCAGTTTTGGTTCTTCAGTTGTTTGCGAACATAATGTCCGGTAGCAATATAATTTGCTTCAAGTGTCTTGCTGTAGTCTAAAAAAGTTTTAAACTTGATTTCACGGTTGCATAAAATATCAGGATTAGGTGTGCGCCCAGCTTGGTATTCATGCAAACAATGGGAAAATACATTGTCCCAGTATTCATCAGCAAAATTAGCTGTATGTAGCTTAATACCAAGTTGATTGCAGACGTACTGGGCATCGGCTAAGTCAGCTTTGGCAGTACAATATTCTGTACCGTCATCTTCGTCCCAATTCTTCATGAACAGGCCTTCAACATGGTATCCTTGTTGCAACAACAATAGAGCCGCTACAGATGAATCCACACCGCCAGACATTCCGACCAAAACCCGCATTGATGAGAGATTATTCATACATGTAGATGAGTAAATTTAAAAAAGTTTATTTTACTCTGACTATCTGTCAGAACCTATAGCTTGGTAATTATTTGAGGTGTTTATTCCGCCATGCAGGATGATTTTATAAAAATCCAGACAGCTGACTTTGATTTTGCTGAGCAATATAGGCTGTTGTGCCAGTCCAGTGCTGGGAAAATCGGTGCTGTAATCGTATTCGCTGGTTTAGTGAGAGATATTTCCAATGGATCTTTAAAGGCAATGGAACTTGAACATTATCCCGGAATGACGCAAGCCTATTTAAAAACTATTGTACAAAAGGCGCGCGCTAGATGGCCTCTGTTAGCGGTGCAGGTTATCCATCGTATTGGTCGTTTACAACCTTGTGATCAGATCGTCTATGTTGGCGTAGCCAGTTGTCATCGTAGTGATGCCTTCAAAGCCTGTGAGTATGTTATGGATTACTTGAAACAGGATGCGCCATTTTGGAAGGCTGAAATTACCGATGATGGTAAACATTGGGTCGCTGTTAAGTCTGCGGATCAACAGGCAGATCGACGTTGGCAGAGTACCTGATTTGGTTAATGTCTGTATTTGTAACTATGCTGGAGGGAACACCGTGTATTAGCGATTATTGTGTCTAGCAACAGACCATTTGGGTTGGCGTACATTATATTACATCTTTACATTATTGGCTGGCAGAGTCGAGCTTTTACTTTCAGTTTAAATTTGTTAAACCGATATTGATTAGGCATTTTATTATACAGAGTAGCCTATAAAAACAGGCTGTTTTAAACCTGTCTGGTGTGGGCGATTTATATTTGTTGCATATGATCATTATTAGTTAGTTATATTAGTCCTTGTCCTTGGGCTTACTAGCTTAAATAACAGCCACTTAGTTAGAAGGCTATTCAACTATAATTTTTATGAATAGCTATAATTACGTAAGTTAGTCACGTAAACTTTTGGGTCATTGTGAACCAAACGGTTATAATATGGATTCACTATCTTAGGAAGTAGTGCAGCTTGGCAAAGGCTCGGTTGAGATAAGAATCAGCAGAAATTCATCTAACTCGCAACACTCTCTCTACCCTCATAGATTTTATGCAACTGCATTTTATTGATAATCACTACGAAAAATCCATACTTAACCTTAATGTTGCTGAGGGTAATCATTAATTTATTTTTATTAGGAGTTGATCATGGGATACCAAAAGATCCAGGTTCCTGAACAAGGTGATGTCATTACCATAAATCCGGACTTGTCCCTCAATGTTCCGAATAATCCTATTATCCCCTACATTGAAGGTGATGGTATTGGTCGTGATGTATCACCGATTATGCTACAAGTCGTGGATGCTGCCTTAGTAAAGGCCTATCAGGGTATCAGAAATATAGCATGGATGGAGGTTTATGCCGGTGAAAAGGCAACCACCATGTATGATGCTGATACTTGGATGCCAACAGAAACCCTGAATGCATTCAAACAATTCAAGGTTGGTATTAAAGGTCCTCTGACTACCCCTGTGGGTGGTGGTATTCGTTCTCTGAATGTAGCTTTGCGCCAGGAGTTGGATTTGTATATCTGCCAACGTCCAGTACGCTGGTTTGCTGGGGTTCCCACACCAGTAAATCACCCTCAGAACGTTGATATGGTCATTTTTCGGGAGAATTCGGAAGATATTTATGCTGGTGTTGAGTGGCGTGCTGGTACACCAGAGGCAAATAAGGTCATTCGTTTCCTTAAAGAGGAAATGAACGTGACCAAGATTCGTTTTGATGAACAGTGCGGCATTGGTATCAAGCCCGTATCAGAAGCTGGTACGAAGCGGCTGGTGCGTCAGGCGCTGCAGTATGTAATTGATTATGACCGGGATTCCCTGACCTTGGTTCACAAGGGCAATATCATGAAGTTTACTGAAGGTGCTTTTAAGGATTGGGGTTATGAAACTGCTCGTGAAGAGTTCGGTGCTACCTTAATGGATGGAGGACCCTGGTGCAGCATGGTAAACCCTAATACTGGCAAAACTATTGTTATCAAGGATGTTATTGCAGATGCTATGTTGCAACAGATCCTGTTGCGTCCAGCTGAATATGATGTGATTGCTACCCTCAATTTAAATGGTGATTATCTATCTGATGCGTTGGCTGCTCAGGTAGGTGGCATTGGTATTGCCCCAGGAGCGAATCTAAGTGATGATATTGCTATCTTTGAAGCGACCCACGGAACAGCACCAAAATATGCTGGACAAGACAAGGTAAATCCAGGATCAGTCATTCTCTCGGCTGAGATGATGTTACGACATCTAGGCTGGATTGAAGCTGCTGACTTAATTATTAAGGGTACAGAGGGTGCTATAGCTGCGCGAACGGTCACTTATGATTTTGAGCGTCTCATGGAGAATGCTACTTTGTTGTCATGTTCTGAATTTGGGCAGGCAATAATACAGCATATGGATTGATAGCGAATTCATGTAATTTATAAAGCCAGTTGTAATACTGGCTTTATAAATATTACGGCTTTATAAATATTACGGCTTTATTATTCATTTGCTGTGTTCGGCATCAGTAATATTGACAGCATGCCAGCCCTTTGGTCCCTGGGCTATCGATAAATTTACGTTTTGTCCCGGCTTAAGGTATTTGTAGCCATTCATTTTAATGGCTGAATAGTTTGCAAAAAGATCGGTTTCTGTGTCTGACTGTATACTTATAAAGCCATATCCTTTAGCACTGTTGAACCATTTAACCGTGCCAATTAGGTTTTGTTGTCTAATTTGTCCGGCATTCCCTTTTGACATTTAATCATCCTTAAATAAAATTGAAAACATAAGGAGATCAGTTTGCTATGCTGTGTAAATACTCATGATTATTATAGTAAAGATTTTTTTTGGGGTGTGATTTACTAATTTACACTACACAATAAGTGGAACAAACTAAATGTCGGCAATCAGAAGTATGCATCAATGTATTTATCAACCCGAGCAGGCTGTAGGTGGCCGTTGGTATGCTGGAATCAATCCACATGAAGAGCATGATCTACAGTTACTTGAAGAAAACATCAATGGAATCAAGCCCCCATTGATGTATAAAGTCATTCTCATCAATGATGATTACACTCCCATGGAGTTTGTTATCAATATTTTGATACGTCTTTTTCATCATAATGAAGAGAAGGCTACTCAGATTATGCTGGATGTGCATACTCAAGGTAAGGGCATATGTGGAATTTACACTCGTGATGTGGCTGAAACCAAAGCTATGGCCGTAAACAGTTTTGCCCGTCAGAATAAACATCCATTGTTGTGCAAAGTTGAGCCATCATGATGAATCCAAATGATAGATAAAAACTGGGTTATGAGGGGCAAGGAATTTGATCAATAAAAACATGTGAGTTTAAATATATGTTGGATAAAGAGCTGGAACATTCACTGAGCAAAGCCTACAAAGATGCTAGCTTAAAACGTCATGAGTTTATGACGGTGGAGCACTTATTGTTAGCATTACTAGACAATTGTTCGGTGATCACTGTATTACAAGCCTGTGGTGCTGACCTGGCAGTATTGAAGCATAAACTGGATATTTTTATTGATGCGACCACACCGGTATTACCAGCACTTGATGAATTAGAGGTTAAGCCAACTTTAGGATTCCAGAGAGTGTTGCAGCGGGCTGTGTTTCACGTTCAATCGTCGGGAAAGAACGAAGTTACTGGTGCTAATGTGCTAGTGGCCATTTTTATCGAATCTGAGAGCCAGTCAGTATATTTACTAGGCTCCATGGATATTGGTCGGGTTGATGTGGTTAATTTTATTGCCCACGGTATTAGCAAGATTGACCCGGAAGGTCAGGCTGGTGAAAATGCAGTAGATAGCAATCAAGCTAAAACATCCAGTCTGAAGAAGTTCACTACCAACCTCAATATTGAAGCTAGGGAGGGACGTATTGATCCCTTGGTAGGCCGTAAATCAGAAGTACAAAGATTGATTCAGGTATTGGCGCGGCGGCGCAAGAATAACCCTTTGCTGGTCGGTGATTCTGGCGTAGGCAAAACTGCCATTGCTGAAGGGTTTGCTTATCAGATACAGCGAGGTACAGTGCCTGAAATTATTGCTAACGCTACAATATATGCGCTTGATATGGGCAGTCTTTTGGCAGGTACTAAATATAGAGGTGATTTTGAAAAACGTCTCAAGGCGCTACTATCAGAGTTGAAGCAAGACCCCAATGCCATTTTATTTATTGACGAAATACATACTATTATCGGTGCAGGAGCAACTTCAGGTGGATCGTTAGATGTATCCAACTTATTAAAACCAGCACTGGGATCCGCTGGGTTACGCTGTATCGGTTCGACAACCTTTAAGGAATTTCGAGGTGTTTTTGAAAAAGATCGTGCGTTAGCCAGGCGTTTTCAGAAAATTGATATTGAAGAACCTACTGTGGAAGATACCAAAGCTATCCTAAGAGGGTTGGTAGGTTATTTTGAGGCACATCATCAAATTAAATATCAATTGGAAGCTATTGATTCAGCAGTGGAACTGGCTGATCGTTATATTAATGATAAGAATATGCCTGACAAAGCTATAGATGTGCTTGATGAAGCCGGTGCTTTTCAACAATTGCAGATTCCGGATAACCGCAAATCGACTATTGAGGTGGCAGATATTGAAGCGGTAATTGCCCGCATTGCCCGGATTCCATCTACCAGTGTATCGGCATCAGATCGTCGACAACTGCAAAACCTAGAACAGACACTCAAGCTCGTGGTATTTGGCCAGGATGAAGCGATTACTTCCCTGAGTCATGCAATCAAGTTATCACGTGCTGGCTTGACCGCTCCTTACAAACCAGTCGCTTCGTTTTTATTTGCAGGTCCCACAGGTGTAGGTAAAACTGAAGTTACCCAACAATTGGCGCGTATTCTTGGTATTGAATTGATTCGATTTGATATGTCGGAATATATGGAACGTCACACGGTATCTCGTCTGATTGGTGCTCCGCCGGGTTATGTAGGCTTTGAACAGGGTGGGTTATTGACCGAGTCGGTGACCCAGAATCCCCATTGTGTCCTGCTACTTGATGAAATTGAGAAAGCTCATTCAGAAATATTTAATATCCTGTTGCAGGTTATGGATAATGGTACCTTGACGGATAATAATGGTCGTAAGTCAGATTTTCGCAATGTTATTCTTGTTATGACAACTAATGCTGGTGCAAAGCAGACTCACCGCGCCTCTATTGGCTTTACTAAGCAGGATCACGCCCTCGATAGCATGACTGCAATAAGGAAAATATTTTCTCCAGAATTTCGCAACCGACTTGATGATATTATTCAATTCAAACGTTTATCTCGTGAAGTAATTATGGGCGTAGTTGACAAATTCTTGGTTGAGTTACAGGCTCAATTGGATAATAAGAATGTGTTGCTCCGTGTATCCCGGAAAGCTCGTATCTGGCTTGCTGATAGGGGCTATGATGAAGATATGGGAGCCCGTCCCATGGCTAGGTTAATCCAGAAAAAACTGAAAAAACCCATGGCCGACTTACTTCTGTTTGGTGATTTTGCCGATAAGGGAGGAACTCTTGAAGTTGACCTAGTTGATGAGGAAATCAATCTTAAAGTACACTTGTCACAGGAACCAATCAAGTTGCTCACCTGAGCAATATAACTCTGCATCTAGGGAGGTATTGTGAAAGATCAGAAAGACGAATTCAGCATATATTATTTAACGGGCACGATATGTGATGCGGCCTTTGCTTAGATCATAAGGAGTGATTTCTACCTTTACTTTGTCACCGGTAAGAATACGAATATAGTGTTTGCGCATTTTGCCTGAGATATGTGCTGTTATGATATGGCCGTTTTCCAGTTCTACCCGGAACATGGTATTGGGTAGGGTATCAATAATAGTACCCTCCATTTCAATCTGGTCTTCCTTCGCCATTAAAGCCTCAAAAATGTTGGTTGTTTTTCTAGTGCCGACATTTTGCCTGAAAGCCAAACAAAAGGCAAAAATATTGGCTTAATTACTGTCCTTTAAAGCCACTAGTCTACATTCATGATTGGTGTCAGCTTAGTCGCCATTGCTTTTCATCAAACACCTCTAATGGCTGGTAAGCAATTTTATAGGCCATCCCTGGACTGTTCTTAATCCAATATCCCAGATATACATAGGGTATGTTTCGATTCCGGGGGCGCTCAATATGGCGTAATATAATGTAGCTACCCAAACTGCGTTGGGATAAACCGGAGCTAAAGAAACTGTAGATGGATGAGTAACCTTGTTCAAGTTGATCAACTATCCCGACCCCGATCAATTTTTGTTCCAGATAATAACCGATAAAATGGCGGCTTGAATCCATCTGATGGCACAAAAAGTCATTAAATTGTTTCTTGCTTGGTGGGTACATATCGCCACCATAGTGGCGTTGGCAGATATAATTTGAATAAAGTTGGTACACTTCATGGGTGGATCGTGTTGGCATGTGCTGTTCTTCCAGATCCCGATTGCGCTTCAATATTTTGCGCTGTGATCGGCTGGGAGTAAAATCTTGTACCCTGATCCAACTCGACTGGCAACTATTGCATTGATTACATTGTGGTCGATACAGATGACTGCCACTACGTCGAAAACCCAGATCAGATAGTTCTTGATAGAGGTCAGCAGTTGGTCTTATCGAGGGGTCTAAAAAAAGGCAGCGGGCAAAACGATCTGGCAGATAGCTGCATGGATACTCCTGGGTAGGGTAGAGTAAAATCTTCTGTGTAGTCGTCATCTAGATGAATGGTTAAAAAAAAATTGTTTCGACCAGGCACTGTCCAGCCCCCATTGCTGATTGACCTGTAGATATTGCTGAAAATGCTCCAGTGATATTAGTCCTGCACCAAGGCTAGTCAGGTGGTCGGTGTGCATTTGACAGTCTAGCAGCATAAAGTCCCAGTCTTGTAGTTGTTTAACCAGATAAACGAGGGCCACTTTGGAAGCATTGCTCATGCAGCTAAACATCGACTCACCAAAGAATATCTGTCCTAGGGCAATGCCATATAGTCCCCCACACAGGTTGCCCTGGTACCAGACTTCTACCGAATGAGCATAACCGGCCTTAAAAAGATCAATATAGGCTGTTTGCATGTCGCTAGTAATCCAAGTATCGCTGGTATCTGATCTTGCAATATAAGCACATTGATTGATTACTTTTGTAAAAGCCTGGTCGATAGTTACTTGAAATAAGCCTCGGCGCAGTATTTTAGCTAGGCTTCGAGAGATATGCAGTTGCTCAGGCTTCATAACCATCCGTGGACTTGGACACCACCAATAGATTGGCTCACCTTCGCTGTACCATGGAAAAATGCCTTGCTGATATGCATTAAGCAGGCGTGGGCGTGATAAATCCCCCCCTACTGCCAATAATCCCTGAGGTTGATTTAATGCCAGTTCAACAGGAGGAAAGTCAATTAGTTGTGGATCAAGTTGAAATAATGGCATAGTGATGGCAGCTAAGTATTCAGTAATTACTGACTGGTTAATATACTGTTATTATAACATTTTGTATTCAGCCACAACCTTAACTTATTGATTTGCGCATCATCAGATGCTTGAGTGGCTATTTTTTCGTTGACCTTAAATAAGCTATACTTAGTTCAATATGATAGATATTAGCTGTATGATTTATAATCAATTGACGTGAATGCGTTGTATCTATTTTATAAGGAATTTTAAGTGATATATCCAGCATCACCTACATCAAGTAAAGATTTAAGAAAAAAGCAACCTGAGCCTGAAGGTCGATTATTAGCATTCCTTTTGCTGATTGCAGTAAAAGCTATGGTTATGATTATAGTAGCCTTTGCAGTATACCTGCTAATGGCTCTGTGGAGCTATCATCCAGCCGACTCTGGTTTTTTCATTAGCCAAAATTCTTATCCAGTTATGAATCAAGGTGGTGTCCTGGGTGCGTGGTGGAGTGATATGTTATTCACTTGGTTTGGCTGGGTAGCATTTTTAATACCATTACTGGCATTAGGTCATGGTATAAGCTATTTTCTACGATTAAAACGTGATGCATTACCATTGTTGCTGATCAGGATATTGGCTTTGGTCTGCTTAATCATAGGTGCTTGTATTCTAGCAACATTCCACATCAGTAATGCCAGTTGGCAGTTACCCATGACTTCAGGTGGGTTGATTGGTTACTGGCTTAGTGTACCTGCGGTGGTAACTTTATTGAAACTGCCGGGCATAAACTTACTGGCCATAACGCTAGTCATGTTAGGCATCACTTTCTATGGCAATTTGAACTGGGGAACCATTACTGAACAGGTAGGCCACACTTCGGTAACTCTGTCTCGTCAAATTTGGCACAGCCTATTTGGAGGGCATTCCGCTGTAATATTGCGATCATTTATGATTGCTAAAGGCTATTGGCATCAATTGATTGTTCGCCTGAGTCAAGTGTTTCGACTACGAATAATCTTACCTTCCCCCGCGACTGCAAACAAGCAGTCAGTGGCCAGGGCACATCGGTTAGCACCTGCAACTGCACGTGATGCTGAAGAGATTAATGTACATGATGTTGATGTGGCTTTAATGGGCCAAAAACCAAATGAGCTTGCTTCAATCAGGCCTTCATTACAACCGACTGTTTCCATTGACAAAGAAAAATACTTGAAAATTGTGCCATTGGCTGACGTTCATCGTCAAGATACCGGGAGTGGGGATTGTGACCAGGCGGCCATGTCCATAGTTAAACCAATGGGATTACCCAAGATTACTCTACTTGATTTACCAGAAGCTAATACAGGTCCAGGCTATACTGCGATGGAATTAAAATCCATGAGCCAGTTGCTGGAACACAAGTTATTGGATTTTGGAATTATTGCTAAAGTTGTGGAAGTGAATCCAGGCCCGGTGATTACTCGCTTTGAAATTCAGCCTGCACCTGGCACTAAGGTTATTAAAATCAGTAACTTGGCCAAGGATTTAGCCCGTTCTATGGCGATTCTGAGTGTGCGTGTGGTAGAAGTTATTGCCGGTAAGTCTGTGATTGGGTTGGAGATTCCCAATCAGCATCGACAAATGGTGCGCTTACGGCAGGTACTGGATAATTCTGCATACCAGAACTCAGACAGTCCGCTTGCCCTGGCATTGGGGCATGATATTTCAGGTATGCCTGTGGTGGTTAACCTTGCCAGCATGCCTCATTTACTGGTTGCAGGCACCACTGGTTCGGGCAAATCTGTGGGTGTTAATGCAATGCTCATTAGCCTGTTGTTCAAAGCTACTCCTGAACAGGTAAGGTTGCTGATGATAGATCCCAAGATGCTTGAATTATCCATTTATGATGGTATTCCTCATTTGTTAGCACCGGTGATCACTGATATGAAAGAGGCAGCTGGAGGATTGCGTTGGTGTGTGGCGGAAATGGAGCGACGTTATCAATTGATGGCTGCTCAAGGTGTACGTAATATCGCTGGTTTTAATGCTCAAGTGAATCAGGCTACTGAACAAGGTCGACCGATTCCAGATCCTCTATGGCAACCAGAAGAGCATGCTTTTGCCAATGAACAGCAACCACATCCTAACCTTGAGACTCTACCTTATATTGTGGTTGTTATTGATGAATTTGCCGATATGATGATGATTGTTGGCAAAAAAGTTGAGGAGTTGATTGCCCGTATTGCCCAGAAAGCTAGGGCAGCAGGGATTCACTTGATTCTTGCCACGCAACGGCCTTCAGTAGATGTAATTACTGGTTTGATTAAAGCCAATATTCCCACTCGAATAGCCTTTCAGGTTAGCTCTAAAATTGATTCTCGTACTATCCTTGATCAAGGTGGTGCAGAACAACTACTGGGTCATGGTGATATGCTTTACCTATCGGCAGGCAAGAGTTTGCCGGAGCGTGTACATGGTGCATTTGTAGCTGATCATGAAGTTCACTGTGTCGTTAAAGCATGGAAACAATGCGGCCAGCCGAAATTTGTCAGTGCTATTTTAGAGGGCGCTTATGATCAGGAAACCTGTACTGTTACGAAAACTGGCAATAACGCAGGACTCGAAGATGAGCAGGATCCACTGTATGATGAAGCTGTAGCTTTTGTTACAGAATCAGGTCGTGCTTCTATATCATCGGTGCAGCGTAAATTTAAAGTTGGCTACAATCGTGCAGCTCGTATGATTGAAGCAATGGAAGCTGCTGGAGTCATCAGTTCTCAAGCTGCTAATGGCAGCCGTGAAGTGCTTGCTCCCCCCCCTATTCAGGATTAATGACCATGGCAGTTTTATCATTACGTTGTCTGCTTATTTCACTTAGCTTATGGATTATTGCTATTTTTAGGCCAGTTTGGGCAGATGAATCGGTTCAGCAGTTAATTAGCTTGCTGGGTCAAAACCAATCTATTGAAGCACACTTCACCCAATATATATTGGACTCCAGTGGTAGTCGATTGCAAGAAACTAAAGGTTATATGGTATTGGCACGCCCAGGTCGTTTTTATTGGCAAACTGAACCACCATTTTCCCAAGTATTAGTCAGCGATGGTTCCACTATGTGGTTGTACGATCAGGATCTAGAGCAAGTTATGGTACAGCCGCTGGATTCACGTACTGCTCATACCCCCGCTTTACTGCTCAGTGGTGATAGCCACCAGATTAGCCAGCATTTTGAGGTTTATAAACAAGATACTAGTGGAGATATTATACAATTTGTTTTGCAGCCAAAGTTAGGTACTGAGAGTCTTTACCAATTGTTGCGTCTACACTTTAAGGCAGGTCAATTGCAACAAATGCAGCTGGTTGATGCTATGGAGCAGAAAACCAGTCTTTATTTTCACCAGCTGAAAACTAACATTGTTATTACCCCTGGCACGTTTGAATTTCAGATACCAGAGGATGTTGATGTAATTGATGCAGTACCTGCTGCATGAACGATTTCTTTAGCGCTGACAGCCACAATTTACAACCATTGGCAGACCGAATGCGACCAGTAGATCTGGTAGATTATGTTGGTCAGAGTCATCTATTGGACACAGGTAAAAGCTTGTGGACTGCGCTAAGACAAGGTTCGCTGCACAGTATGATTCTCTGGGGACCACCTGGTGTTGGTAAAACTACTCTGGCACGTTTATTAAGTGTTTACTGTGATGCCCACTTTATGACTCTATCAGCGGTATTAGCTGGCATAAAGGATATTCGCAATGCAGTTCGGGAAGCTCAGGAGATAAAAACTCAATTTCGCCGCCAAAGTATTTTATTTGTTGATGAGGTCCATCGTTTTAATAAAGTGCAACAGGATGCTTTTTTACCTTTCGTTGAAGATGGCACCTTTGTATTTGTGGGTGCAACCACTGAAAATCCAGCCTTTGAATTAAACAATGCTCTACTGTCCAGAGTTCGCGTCTATCTATTGCATCGGCTCAACGATAACGAGTTAACACAACTATTGCAAAAGGCTCTGCTTGATTGTGACAAGGGTCTAGGTAAACTACAATTGACCATGACAACAGAGCACCAGATTATGCTGGTTAGGGCAGCTGAAGGTGATGCTAGGCGACTGCTTAATTTTCTTGATGTTGCCAGTGATCTAGTGGTGCAGAGGGAGGATGGCAAGGCCTGTATTGACGCGTTGGTGCTAGAGCAGGTGATGCAGGCCAGTCCCCACCGGTTTGATAAAGGTGGTGATATTTTTTATGATCAAATTTCAGCCTTTCATAAATCTGTGCGCGGATCCGATCCAGATGCAGCCTTGTATTGGATGGCCCGTATTCTAGATGGTGGTTGTGATCCTCTCTATATTGCTCGACGCTTGCTGGCTATAGCATCGGAGGATATAGGCAATGCTGATCCAAGGGCATTGCAAATGGTGGTAAACGCTTGGCAAGCCTACCATAGGCTCGGGCCAGCAGAAGGTAATCGCGCTATCGCCCATGCTGCTGTTTATTGTGCCTGTGCTGCAAAAAGTAATGCAGTCCATCTGGCTTTTAAGGCAGCCATGTCACTGGTGAGTGATACACCGGCTTATGATGTGCCAGCGCATTTGCGTAATGCACCCACAACCTTAGCCAGATCTCTGGGTCATGGTGATGATTATCGTTACGCACATAATGAAGTACAAGGCTTTGCAGCTGGGGAGTCTTACTTGCCAAGTGAATTAGACCGGGTTCGGTTCTATAAACCCACTGATCGGGGGCTTGAGGCCAGCATTGGTAAAAAACTAGAATGGCTAGACGAATTGAATCGCAAAAGCGAAAAACAACGTTATCAATAATGACTCTATAGGATATAATCAACTCAATGAGAATGAACGGTTTTTTGATGGACTAAACTGCTATATTCCAACCTACATCTTGGTTTATCATAGAATATCTGGGAATTAATAGGTTACGTTTAAAACGATTAACTAGGTGTGATTTATGTGGCATATCATGGCCGTTATAAGTGGTGGTGCTTTAGGCGCCCTGACTCGATACGGTTTACAGGCTTGGGTACAACACTTTTGGCCTGGTCGTTTGCCACTGGGCATCCTGGTCGTCAATACACTGGGTTCTCTATTGGTAGGATTAGTATTTGTATTATTGGCGGATAAGGGATTGCTGACCACGACCTGGCGACCATTTCTTATTATTGGTTTGTTGGGCTCATTTACTACTTTCTCTACGATTTCCCTGGATACCATACAATTATTTGGAGAAGGTCAGTATTTACTGGCCATGGCTAATATTAGTTTAAATGTTGTGCTGGGACTGGCTGCTGTCAGTGTTGGTATGGCTTTAGCCCGCGTTATCACGCTGATGACCTGATGGAGGTCGTCTAGTTAGGATTATTACCATGCTTGACCCCAAACTCCTCCGTAATAATGCCGCACAAGTGGTAGAACGATTGCAGGTCAAGGGCTTCCACTTAGACTTGGAAAAATTGCAGAAACTGGAAAAAACCCGTAAAAAATTGCAGCTGGATACGGAAAGCTTGCAAAGTGATCGTAATAAATATTCTCGTCAGATTGGGGTTGCCAAGGCTCAGGGTCATGATGTCAAAACATTACTGCAACAAGTCAACAAATTGGGTACCCAACTGGAGTTGTACAAAGTACAACTGCGGGATTTACAGACACAACTAAACAGTCTGTTGATGGATATTCCCAACTTGCCTCACAGTAGTGTGCCTTCTGGTGGTAGTGAACATGATAATATTGAAGTACTCCGCTGGGGTAAAAAACCAAACCTGGATTTTCCAGTCAAGGATCATGTTGATTTAGCAGAAAAACTGGGTGGAATTGACTTTGCTGCCGCAAGTAAGCTGGCTGGTGCACGCTTTATGGTACTCAAAGGAAATTTGGCTCGTTTGCACCGAGCATTAATCCAATATATGCTCAATACGCATACGGTTGACCATGGTTATGAAGAGGTGTATGTTCCATTTTTGGTAAATTCTGATGCCTTATATGGGACTGGTCAATTACCGAAATTCGCTGCCGATCTATTCAAAATTCCATCAGTAAAGGACTATTACTTGATTCCCACAGCCGAAGTGCCGGTCACCAATTTAGTTCGGGAATCTATTGTTGAAGCACTTGATATACCTTTGCGCTATACCTGCCATAGCCCATGTTTTCGTAGTGAAGCCGGTAGTCACGGGCGTGATACTCGAGGTTTAATTCGTCAGCATCAGTTTGACAAAGTTGAGTTGGTGCAGATGGTGCGTCCCGATTCATCAGAAGATGCGTTGGAAGAACTGACTGGGCATGCTGAAGCGATTTTGCAGGGTTTGGGTTTACCGTACCGTAAGGTCATACTGTGTGGTGGTGATCTTGGATTCTCTGCTGTTAAAACCTATGATCTGGAGGTTTGGTTACCAGGGCAGGATGCATATCGTGAAATTTCTTCCTGCTCTAATATGGGTGACTTTCAGGCTCGTCGTATGCAAGCTCGCTGGCGTAACCCATCAACAGGTAAGCCAGAATTATTGCATACTCTGAATGGGTCTGGTTTAGCTGTGGGTCGCACCCTAGTCGCTATTCTAGAAAACTACCAACAGGCTGATGGGCGTATACGCATTCCTGCCGCACTGCAAATGTATATGGGTGGGCAGAACATGATAAAAGCATTAAAATAATCTCCCTGGCTAATATTCTAGTCAAGAGTTCTTGCTATAATGATTGCCTGTACCTGATTTTGCTTTATATGGGAATCTTTCCACAAGGTGGTCTAGTTATTTACAGGCAATTGGTGGGCCTGGGTAAACCGGCAATCTTGCTAGCCAATTTTGCTGGGCTATTTGGGAAAATTTGCAATAAATGGATACTATTGCCCTTGGTTTCACCCAGTTCTCGTCTAACCAGCTTAACCAGTATGCGCATAGCGGGTGATACTCCAGTTGACTGATAAAAGGATCGCAGAATATGGATTATCTGCCAGTGATCATCTTCAAGTTGTATGCCTGCTGTTGCAGCCAGCTGTTCGGCAATGGCCGGACTCCAGTCTTGTAAATTCATCAGATAGCCTTCATTATCGGTGGCTGGTTGTAGGAGTGGCTGGTTAGACATATTTTGGATCAGTTTACCAACTGATGCTGTTACTATACGTGGCGGTTAGATCTACCAGTGCTGCCATATCTATAATTTTATGGTTACGTAGTCGCAGGCGTTGCAATCCTCGTTCATGGAGATGTGGTTTTAGTGCATAAATTGGCATGTTATTTACAATTGTGCGCCATCGCTGGTTATTTTCAGTGTCATCACTTAGTGCGTAAACAGCATCCTCTAATAGCACGATTGCATCACTGGAGCCACAGCAACGCAGACATGCAGTTAAATTACCATCTTTTGGATGTTGTTGTAACAAATGAAGAATGGCCATGTTAAAAACTTAAGTGAAAGTCATAGTTAGTCATCAACTCTGGTAACTGCTGGCGTTCAACAAGTATTGTTGGCAGATTAATGTGTTTTGACTGCAGGCTATAGTTAGTCAGCGACTCACGCTCTATATAAATTTGTTCAACTCCGTAGATAGGCAATGCACTTAGCATTTTAGCAATCTGTTTTTGCGAAGTTGGATCATCTATATAGGGTAGAAGTTGTAATACTCCAGCATCTAGGAACAATAAGGCTGGTTTGAGCTCAAACGTGGCGAAGGTTAGCAAGGCATCAAGCCCTTCACGAGCTATACGACCTTGATAAGGAGGCTGGCGCATAACAAAAAGGGTAGCCATAATATTAATTGCTTCCAAAACTGATGAGCCGATCGCACTCGGTCGTGGCGCTGGCTAATTGTCCTAGACCTACCAGGTTAAACCCATCTGCTAAGTTATGTTGGCTTAATTGGTATCGTTGCGCTTCTTGTGGGTTAACCACTCCTTGAAACAGTGCTGCAGTTATACAGACGTTTAGTTGTAAAGTGTAACGGCTAGCAATTTGCTGCCATTTATGTGTGATATTGACTTCATCCTGAGGCACTATACCCAGCCCATTGGCTGTTAGAACACCTCTCTGGTAGAAAAAAACCATATCCAGTTGATGGGCTGATTGCAGAACGGCTTCAGTAAATTGCAGAGCTGTGTGCGCTAACCCGCCATCGGTGGGGTGCGCATCGAATTACCAAGGTATATTTCATTGTTATAGGAAGCCTCGTAACTCATAGCAACAAGGCTTCTATAAAAGTGCCATACATTTAGTCGTTGCTGCTGAAAGCCCCGGTCAAGTGCAATAGCATCATGAACAGGTTGTAAATACTCAGATATAAACCTACAGTTACCATGACATAATTCTGTTCTCCGCCATGAATCATACGGCTGGTGTCAAACAGGATGAGTCCTGAGAATACGAGTACGCCTACTACTGAGATAGTCAATTGAAGTGCTGGGATAGCCAAAAATATATTGGCCAATCCAGCGACAATGATCAATAACAAGCCAATCATCAGGAAACCACTCATGAAACTGAAATCACGTTGGCTTATAAGGGCATAGGATGATAGGCCAAGGAACATGATGCCAGTCATTGCCAAGGCTGTAGCAACAATTTCACCACCGTTGGGGAGCGCTAGATAAAAACTTATTATTGGTCCGGCCGTATAACCAAGGAAGCCGGTAAAGAAAAATACCAGAGGTAAGCACCAGAACGAATTCTGAAGTTTATGAAGTGCAAATAGAGTACCCAACATAACAATTATGCTAATGAATGGATTGACTGGCGCAGCGCCGCTTGTTATCGCAAAAGCAGCAGTTATGGCGCTAAACAATAGAGTCATTGATAATAATGCATAGGTATTGCGAATTAATTTATTGGTGGCCAGTACCGACTCTCGTGATGGGTTCATTTGGGCCAGGTCGTAGCGATCTTGCATGGTTTTATCCTCACTAAAAATATTATGCTTGATTGTAATGCAATGTTGAAATTATTGTCAGTGTTTTAACACTGGAATTTTCTTATAATTATGGTGAACGTATCGTATCAAATAGTATATATAGCATGTGAAGCTGTTTTTCAAGGACTGAACCTGGAAGATTTTGCTTCAAGTAACTTTATTATTAACTTGATTTATGACTTTAAAACTAAAGCACTCTCAAATCCAGTAATTAAAATAGTAAGAGGCGCCATATGGTGGATAATAAGCTTTCAGTTACCCATACATTGAACATACAGTCAGATGTCTACTGTAAAATCTGAGTAATCCAGCAGTATTGAATGTTCCAGTTTTCCTTTTAGTGACAGGTTGCTGAGAGTTAAATTTTAGTTGCGCAATGATTTACTTGTGTCTAGCATACTGATAATACGTGCTTGCGTTGCTGGTGTTTTGACCAGTGTCAAAAATGCTTGTCGTTCAGCATCAAATAAATCCTGTTCGCTGGCCATAGTGCCGATACTGCAGTCGCCACCAGTAATAACACGGGCTATGGCACTGCCTACAATAACATCGTGTGGCATCAGTTTACCCTGGTCGGCTTTAGTTTGTAGCCAGTTATACATGCTTGTAAATACCGGTTTCCCAACTAGAGATAACGATTCCCTCGAGGCAGCTTTGGTAGTTCGGTCTAGCTCATTTAGTGCCTTACTCAGTAACCGGTCACGATTCATCAAAAACTGGTCTGTATCACGCAGCATGGCTTGCTCTAATGCCAATATTGGCGAAGTGGCGGTGCGTCCATAGCCCAGATTCATGAAGCTTTTCCAGGTTGCTTTTTCCATATCGCCAGTGTTTGCGAACCAGCGATGTAGGGTTTCCTTGATACCACCACCACCAGGAACTACACCCACTAGTGATTCTACTAGACCCATGACTGAGTTAGCCTGACAAATGACTTTGTCTGCGTGCAGTACTACCTCGAAACCACCACCGATAGATAATCCAACTGGAGCCACAATAACTGGCAGGGAACAGGTGCGCATGGATAGAACTACCTGCTGGAAGTGATTTAGAAAATGGTCAAGGCCAGCATAATCGTCAGATTCAAAGAAGCCACGTACTGCACTTAAGTTAACTCCACAAGAAAAGTGCTGTGCATCGTTGTGTACAATAATGCCGCGCAGGCCGCGTTGCTGTGATTGTGCCAGTGCATCGGCTAGTATGCTCATGGAATTTCCATCCAGAGCATTGGCCTTGCTGTGGAATTCAACTATTGCTGCCCCTTCAAATTCAAACCAACTGGCCATGGCATTGCTGTTTTGAGATTGAAGGGTTTGGCGCAGTTCACTAAAACGAATCAAACCATCAGGCCGCATAATAGGGCAATGTTGACCACTGTAGCTCAGGCTTTTTAGTGTATTAGTGGCAGCCTGATAAAAACGCTTGCCTTTTATTTTGGATAAAAAGTCTGGAACATCACGGCCCTCTTTCTTCAGCCGGTTTACAAAGCGATCCAGACCAATTTGATCCAGCATCTCAAAAGGCCCATAAACCCAGTTGTAACCCAGTTTCATAGCGTCATCAATGGGCACCGGATCATCGCTAACTTCCGGAACCAACTCAGCCGCGTAGCACAGTGTGCGAGACAATACCTCCCAGGCAAATTGACCATAGGGGCCAGGATCATCCAACAACACCGATAAGCCTAGCTTTTCTGCCTTTTCCGCCAGAGGTAAGTTAAGGCGCTCAATTTGATTATACTGCTCGGTAACCAAATCAAGCATCTGGCGTTGATCCTCAAGCTCGCGGTAAAACCCCTGGCCATTTTTATTACCAGTCTGTCCATTTGCAATCATCCGGGTCATCAGGTCAATGGGTTGTGCTACTTGATGGAAAGGATCATTAGTTGGCAATATGTTGACCAGGCTATGCACGACATCAGCCATTAGATCAATACCAATGAGGTCATACAGACCAAATACTCCAGTCTTTGGAATACCCATGGGACGACCAAACAAGGCATCGGCTTCAGCCGGGCTCAGGCCCATAGTAAAGGCTGTGTGCAGAGCACACTGGATCGCATAGACGCCCACTCGGTTACCCAGAAAGCCGGGTGTATCAGCGCAACGTACTACGCCTTTACCTAATTGCTGTTCACAAAATGCATCTAGAGTATCCATGACCACATCAGTCGTGTGTTCACCACGAACCAGTTCTAACAATCGCATAAAGCGTACTGGATTGAAGAAATGAGTGATGGCGAAACGTTCACAGAAGGATGATGTCATACCTTCAGTTAATAAACGGATGGGAATCGTTGAGGTATTGGAAGTGATAATAGCATCAGCACGGCATATTTTATCCAGGCGTTGGTACAATTGCTGCTTAACTGGCAGTCGTTCTACTACAGCTTCTGCAATCCAATCGCAATCTGCTAGCTGGTGTAAGTGATCACGGATATTGCCAATTTTAATATGATGTGTGGCTGTGTCGCTCATCAGGCCAGGAGAATCAGGATTTTGCAAGCGCTCCAAGCCTCGTTGCGCGACGGCATTGACATGCTCACCTTCACTGGGTAAATCCAGCAGCCAGACTTCAATACCAGCGTTGGCTACTTGTCCGGCAATACCCGCTCCCATAGTGCCGGCACCAATTACGGCAACCTTGCGGATGGTTTTCATCGATGTGCTTCCTCAACAGATTGGATAAATTGTTTCATAGCCTCTAGGCACTCTTTGGGAGCCTCCACAGGCAGCATATGTCCAGCTTCTGCAATCACGGTGGGTTTAACCTGTAGATCAGTAGCTAACCGGCAGCCTTCGCGTAGGGGAGTATTGCGGTCACGTTGCCCCAGTATCACTTGTGCTGGTACGCCTACAGCCTTTACTTGCTGTGCACCTGAATGGTACTCATTGCAGGCTATAAAATCTTCATACAGAGGATTATTGGCCATAATTTGGTGGTTGATGGCTATTGGTTGCATACCCGGTAATGCGCTTAGCCCCATTTGAGCACCATGACCAAACCCCCACTTCAGTAACATACTGGCAGCTTTTGCAGGTGATGTTCTGGCCATTTCAATTAATGCCGGATTGACTGGTATGGCTTCTGCAGTGGCAATGGCACACAATGACCTTAACCTGTCACCCAATAAGGCGTGGGCTTCCAAGGCGACTAGAAAGCCTTGTGAATGACCTACCAGATGTACAGCAGTTGCTCCAGCTTGATCTAAGGCATTTACTAACCACTGGCCCATAGCCACAATATCTGTTAGCGGTTGACCAGCAGATAAACTGTGGCCAGGTAAATTTGGAACCAAAACTGAATAACCATGGAAAGCAAACCAGCGTGCTTGTAAGGCCCAGCACCGATGATCGCCACCTGTACCATGAACCATAACCACGGTTGGCTGATTTGGATCGAAGGTACGACCACCAGTAGCGGCAAAAGTGTTGGCCTGATTAACTTCAAAATACATGTTTATTAGCCCTGTTCAGCGACTTTATTAGCAGCCTTCAGACCATAAGCGAAATCAGCCTGGATATCGTCAATGGACTCAATACCTACTGAAACGCGAAGTAAGTCAGGCCTGATGCAAGCTGACATCATACTGGCATCATCCAGGCGTGAATGGGTCGTGCTGGCGGGATGTAGAACCAGGGTTCGACAATCGCCTACATTGGCTAGATTTGATGATAGTTTTAGAGCGTTGATAAAGGCAGCACCAGCGCTACGCCCACCGTCAACTCCAAAGCAGATAACGGAACCTGCACCCTCGGGAAACAGATGTTTGGCAATGGCCCGAGTGGGGTTGTCTTGCAGGTCTGGATGATTAACCCAGGCTACATTGGCTTGCTGCTGTAGCCATTTTAGCAATTGTTTGGTGTTGACCACATGTTGTCGCATGCGTAATGCCAGGGTTTCAATACCTTGTAGCAATAGAAAAGCTGTGTGTGGACTCATGGTAGCCCCAATATCGCGCATGGATTCAGCACGGATGCGCATAGCCAGCGCTGAAGGGCCAAATTCTTCCCAAAAATTAATGCCATGGAACGGTTTGTAAGGTTCCGTTAACGTTGGGAAACGGCCACTGGCGTGCCAGTCAAATTTGCCACCGTCAATAATAACTCCACCAACTGCAGTCCCGTGACCACCTATCCATTTAGTGACTGAGTGCACTACTAAATCAGCACCATGCTCCAGAGGGCGGCATAATACTGGGGTGGCAAAGGTAGCATCCACCATCAGAGGCACCCCGTGTTTATGGGCAATGGCAGAAATGTTGGGCAAGTCAGAAACTTCCAGTCCGGGATTGCCAATGGATTCACAGAATACCAGTTTGGTGTTGTCCTGTATTGCTGTTGCAAGCGCATTACTATCGTTAATGTTGACCCAGGTGCAATCAATACCGAAACGTTTCAGGGTATGTTGTAATAGGGTTATCGTGGAGCCATAGATTTGTGTTGCGCTAACAATATGATCACCTGCGGAACACAAGCTGATAAAGCTGATAAACAGTGCGCTCATACCAGAGGCTGTGCAGATAGCTCCTGAACCTCCTTCTAGGGCGGCTAGGCGTTGTTCCAATACTGCAATAGTTGGGTTGGTAATACGGCTGTAAATATGACCACCTTGTTCAACATTAAACAGGGCTGAGGCTTCATCAACACTGTCAAATACATAGGAGGTGGTTTGGTAAATGGGCACAGCACGTGCACCATAATCCGATTCAGGCTGATAGCCACTGTGTAGGGCAATAGTCTCTGCTGCCAAGAAAGATGATTGATTCATGACGTGAGACCAAGTTTACTAAAGTCATAGGGTAATTCTGTCAATTCTACTGCGACGTTACCTGAGCTTGCTTTAACTTGTAAACTGGGCGACTCTAATCCAGCCAAGTTACACAATACAAAACCCAGATAAACCTGATAACGGGGGTGACCAAACATGTGAGCGAATTTCCCCAACCACCTGTTCACCAGAATAAAGCTGGTAGTCGGTCAGATCGATTTTATCGCGACAGATCAATCCCATTAGACGCTTAGTCGGTCGATGTTGGCGCAGGGCAGGAATACCCAGGCTATTAATTTCAGAATCCAGAGTGATGTACTTATCTAGGCCGCATTCCATAGGTGTGGTGTCATATCCTATATCGTTACCCAATGACAATAGTCCACTTTCAATCCGTTCAATCAGATTAGGGCAGCCCGGGCCGACATTGAGGTCATGTCCCGCTGCAAATAGTTCGTCCCATAACTGCCCTCCGATTTGGGCATCATTAACGTAGATTTCAAACCCACCCTGCTTGCTCCAGCCAGAACGCGCAAGCAACATATCTTTGCCACCATAGTTGACTATTTTATAGGCAAAAAAACGTATCTCCCCGGATATGTTCGCCAAACACTCGTGCCAACAATTCCTCTGCTTTAGGGCCTTGTACCGCTAATGGCCACACATCTGGTTCACAAATATCAACCTTTAATCCAAATCCAGTTGCTAAACCCTGAGCCCAGAGCATAACATCACTATCGGCAATGGACAGCCACCAATGATTATCATCATGTTTGATAATGATGGGATCGTTGACAATCATACCTTGTGTATTACACAAGGGGGCATAGAAGCATTGACCTGTGAGGGCTTTAGATAGATCTCTGGGGGCCATCAACTGCACAAGATGGCGCGCATCAGGTCCCTTTATTTCCACTTGGCGCTCACAACTTACATCCCAAACCTGAACATATTCACATAGATGCCAGTAGTCGGCTTCAAGATCTCGAAATACAGAGGGCAGCAAGGTGTGGTTGTATACAGTATAGGATTTAACACCGCAGGCTACGACCCGGCTGGTAAAGGGAGTACTACGTGTTCTTCTGGTTATTGAAAGTATTGGGTTCATGGTATTCATCACAATCTCAGTAGATAAACGCCCAAGTTAGGCTAAATTCATTGACCAATAATAACTGAGGTCGACTAACTATTCTACTTTAGAGACCCAATGATTAACTAGCATATGATCAAAATGTCCCGGATAATTACGCCTAGGGCTATTAACTTGATATTATAGCCATTAATTCGATGTTAATATTTTGGGAAACCAAAACGCGATATGATTACTGGACATGGATCTCCTATTTCTAGCGCTAGACCAATTGTATTTAGCGTATTAAATCAGCCAGCATTAACGGTTAGACAGGGCCTGATGCATACTGCAAACGCACCAGTGGATTGTGATCAAGGCCATATGGCACAAAGTGATGTTAATTAAATGACAATTATTGATTTGATCATGTTGAATATTCTGGGTTTGTAATATTACTAAAAACAAGCAGTTGATTTAATATATTTTGCATACAATGCACGCTAGTCTCAATATGGATCGGTTGCTCAAGAGTCAGAGGGTTTTTTTTTATGGTCACTTTAAAAATATGTCCCAAGCATCCAATATAATTACTGCCCATCGTTTTTCAGTTGCCCCAATGATTGATTGCACTGATCGACACTTTCGGTATTTGGCACGATTATTAAGCCGAAAAGCCAGGCTCTATACTGAAATGATTACCAGTGGCGCATTGCTACACGGCAAGACAGATTATATGTTAGCCTATGCACCACAAGAACATCCGCTGGCCCTCCAGTTAGGTGGCAGTGACCCAGTTGATCTGGCACGTTGTGCTCGTTTGGGGGCTGACTACGGATATGATGAAATTAACCTTAATGTTGGCTGTCCCAGCCACAAGGTCCAAAACCATATGATTGGAGCTTGTTTGATGGCACATCCTCAACTGGTGTCAGATTGTATGGCTGCGATGCAGGCGGCAGTGGATATACCAGTGACTATTAAACACCGTATTGGTGTTGATCAGTGTGATCATTATGATCATCTGGCCAACTTTGTTGATATTGTATCGGCTACAGGCTGTAAAACCTTTATTGTACATGCTCGCAGCGCTATTTTGACTGGATTATCACCCAAGCAAAACCGTGAAGTGCCGCCGTTGCAATATGAAAAAGTCTATGCGTTGAAACGGGATTTTCCAGCACTGGAGATCGTGATTAATGGTGGTATTACCAGCCTGTTGGCCTGTCGCCAACACCTTAACTATATTGATGGTGTTATGTTAGGTCGTGCAGCTTACCACAACAGTTACCTGCTTCAAGGCGTTGATTCCCAGCTTTATAATGGAGCTAAAGAGTATAAAAGTCGTATGGTCGTAGCAAGAAACTACCTATCCTATATGGGACAACAACACAGCCAAGGTGTGCCATTGCACCATATGACCCGTCACTTGCTAGGTCTGTTTCATGCTTTGCCAGGTGCACGTCTGCTAAGACGGCATATCAGTGAAAATATATATCGGCCAGAGGCAACGTTACAGGTTATAGAAGATGCATTAGCCAAGCTGCATGTAGCCCCCTAAGGTATAAACCGATAATTGATAACATCAAGCATATCTCAGTCTGGTAATCCGCGTAGGTTTTTAATGATGAACAAACTAGACCAACTCAAGCAAATGACACTTGTTGTTGCTGATACAGGTGATTTGGAAGCGATTAAGCTTTATCAACCCCAAGATGCCACAACCAATCCATCGTTATTGTTAAAAGCGGTTCAGTTACCGCAATATCAACCCTTGTTGCAGCAGGCTAGGGAATGGGCTCAGCAACAACCGAGGGATGCCTATCGGCAGTTGCACCATGCCAGTGATATGCTGGCTGTTAGTATCGGTCGGGAAATCTTACAAGCTATACCTGGGCGGGTATCCACTGAAATAGATGCACGTTTGTCCTTTGACACTCAAGCTACAGTGGATCATGCACGATATTTAATTGAACTATACCAGCAACAGGGTATTGCATCGTCACGCGTTCTAATTAAAATAGTGGCTACTTGGGAAGGTATCAGGGCGGCAAGCATTCTAGAACAACAACATATCCAGTGTAACTTGACCTTGGTATTTAGCTTTGCTCAGGCAGTTGCCTGTGCCGAAGCTGGTGTCTATCTGATTTCACCTTTTGTTGGCCGTATTCTAGATTGGCATTTTTTACAGTCTGGCTGTGCCGTTATGGCGACTGCTGAAGATCCAGGGGTTCAGTCTGTAACTCGTATCTACAATTATTACAAACAACACCGTTATTCAACCGTTGTGATGGGGGCAAGTTTTCGTAATATTGGTCAAATTGAGCGACTAGCTGGTTGTGATCGGCTCACTATTAGTCCACAACTGATGCAAGCATTGACCAATGACTCAAGGCCACTGATCAGATCTCTTGACAGTGAAAATACTGGAAAACCTCAAGTTAAACTAGGCCTGGACCAAAGTGCTTTTCTTTGGCTTATGAATGAAGATGCCATGGCTACAGAAAAACTGTCCGAAGGAATTCGCCATTTTACCCGTGATCAAGAAAAACTAGAACAATTGCTTATGTCATGCATTACGAGCTAAATACTACATTATAATGAGGTTAATATTATTTAATAAAGCCTGTTAATGAGTGTTGATGTATTATCAATATTATTGACTAAACTAAATGCAGTATATTTAATAGAGGAACTGGAGATATCGGTCACTCAGTTGCTAATCTCTGAATAAGAAATCAAAAATGAAATCCAAGTAGCCTGATCCGAAACTCAGTTATATCATTATGTTAAAGATGATTTAATGGAAAAAATTACTGTATTTATTATGAGGTATTCGAGAGTATTTGGTTGTGATATGCCAAAGTCCGATAAACACTAACATTGCTGAACTTACAGGCGGTAATGGAATAACCATTAATATCTCAGGCATAAAATCAAAATAGATTTAGCCTTGGTCGAACATTTATTTGAGCGTCATTAAGTGCTGTTTTTCAAGTATTTCTACCAGAAACTTAAACTCCTGCCAGTTCTTATTGTTCATCTTCATTAATGTCTTATGTGCTTCAAGCGACTTTTTCTGTAAGGTTAACTCCAAACTTGCATTGACTGGAAGCTCTTGCATTACCTCAATTTTCTTATCCAAATATTTGATTAGAAGAAATATTCTGTCAAATCCCATACTCAGCAAAATTCGTGTAATGCTTTCGTCAACTGAAATAAGCGTTGGTACAAATCCCTTATGCCGTTTCATGCGAATGGACAGTTTCGCCAACATGCCAAGGGCAGAGGAATCAATACCGATAGTTTCGGTCAGATCAATCAAAATGTTTTTGAAATAATTATTTTCAAAAATAGTATCTATATACTGGTCTAGTGTTGGGCACAGTGTTAAACGTACATCACCCAAAAATTTTACAATATGGATACCATCTTGCTCGGCAACCAAGATCTTACCATTATCCATCGGTAGAATCTCTTTTTATACTAAGTAGTGCTATATCATCAGGAACATGGTCTAGCTGGTGTAGTTGCAACTGATTACACAAATAATGGAGTTGGCTTGATACTGTTTCAGTAGTGCTCGTCTGAGTTTGTCGTACATACTTCAACAACTGTAATTCCTTCTCTGGTAATTTGTCATGTGGCAGTATTTCTAACACCCCATCAGAACAAACAATGAGATTAAAATCATCTTCCAGATTAGCGGTCAAATCTGAGTATATAGCATCCTCAAATAGGCCCAGAGGCAAGCTAGATCCCAGGCCTGGCAGATAGTAACTATCACCCCGACAACTTAGAATAGGCATGGGCAAGTGTCCACCAACACAATAATGTAAGCGGCTTTGTTGCAAGTCAACCAAGCCCATGAATATAGTGATATGTTTGCCTTGATTAAACTCCATCAATTCACAATTAATCTGATCTAAAACTTTGGCAGGTAATAGTTGAGGTGAATTCGATTGTTGCATGTGCTGGCGGACTAACCGATTAGTGATATTTTTCAATAACACTGTTAAAAATGCTGATGATGAACCGTGACCAGACACATCTGCAAGATAAACCAGAGTTTGATATGGATTAATACAAATATGATCAACGAAATCACCACTTAAATAAAGGGATGATTTCATAATTCTCTGGATGTGTAGACCGTTGACCTGGCAGTATTGAGGGGGCATTAGGCTCTGTTGTACCCGATAACCGTCTTGTTGATCATGGCGCAGTTCAGCCAAACTGGCTTCCACCTGCTGATGGGCTTGTTCTAATTGCTGTCGATAATCCAGATTTTCCTGTGACAACAGAACGCGTTTAATCTGACGTTCAATACTGAGTTCTAAGTCCTTGAAGCAGATTGAAGACAAATCGAACACATCAGTTGCTCCAAGCCGCAACAGAGTCAGCACATCGTTTGGAGTTTTGGGTTGAGTCAGTACTATAATCGGAATTTGTGGGTAATCATCCGATAAATTCTGTAACAGAGTTGTGATGGCCCTATCATTATTACGGTATTCAAACAAAATCAGGTGAACTGGCTCAGTCTTAATTAATTTTAAAGCCAGCAAAGGGTCGTGAGTGCAGTGCATCTGATATTCTGACCGACTACAATGATCTGCAACCTTCTGGATAAATCCAGAATTGCTCATGACGACCAATATATGGCTCATTTTCTGAGCTCATTAATAATCATGTATAAGACCCATATGTGGTAGCCACATGATTAGTTAATTAATACCAATAAAGTATGTACTTTCTTCAGCACTGACAAAACAAGACCTCTTGGGTAAAATCCATAAATTCATTGGTAGAATGACTGAATTCTCTTGATCTCATGTCACCATAAGCTTAAATGCCTATTAGCAATTTTGTTAAAAGTCATCAAATTGATCTTCCAGCGGTGCTCTATGAATCAGGTATGCTCGCTGCTGTAGGTAGGCTTCACGCAAAAATACATAGCTATCGTCAAGCAAATAGGTATCAAAATCACCTATTTTTCGGCGAATATCCATTGCCTGCAAACCGTATAGCAAGGCTTGGTGGGCAACCGGGTCATAATCATTCAGTGGGTTAAATTTTGCATCCAATATCATACCTGCACCATCACGTAAGGTACTGGGGCCCATTAGTGGTAATACCAGGTATGGCCCAGAGGATACTCCCCATAAACCCAACGTGTGGCCGAAATCTGTTGACTGCTGATAAAAGCCAAAATCAGCGGCCACATCCACAAAACCAGCCAGCCCAATAGTTGAATTTATCAGTAAGCGGGCGGTATCAATGGCCATCCTGTCTACATTGAACTGTAGACAGTGGTTGAACAGGTGGCCCACATCGCTTAGATTGGAAAAGAAGTTCTCTACTCCAGATTCTATAACACTAGGTGCCAGGCTTTCATAGACTTTAACAATTGGCTTAACCAGGTTTTGATCAATAACTGAGTTTGTTGCATGAACCTTGCGGTTAAGAGGCTCCCAGGGGTCATAGGTTACTTTAGTGGTAGCATCTAAGGATGCACAGCCTGTTGTCAACAGCGCTACAAATAACCAGCTAAAAAAGCCTAAACGAGTTGTATCATTATTTTTTATTGACATGATATAGCTGATTCCTGCCGAGTTATAATCGCTTTTACGAATGGAATTGTGATACGGCGTCTAGCATTTAATGATGCACTGTCTAACCGATCTAGCGTTAGCATCAAGCTGGTCATGCTACGTTCACTGCGAGACATGATAAAACGCGCGACTTCATCGGTAAAGAGCATCCCTCGTTGTCGAGCTCTTGAAATTAGAACAGTCTGCTTGTGTTGATCATCCAATGGGGTAAGGTGAAATACTATACCTTGTTGCAAGCGAGAACGTAGATCTTCAAGGCCACAGCAAAGGTGTCTTGGATTGATGGCCGCACTGACTAGCAGTCGATTATTACCAGACATCAATCGATTGTAAAAGTGGAATAATTTGATGGCCATAGCTGTACTGGCTGTAATTGCATCGAAGTCATCTATGCAAACAAGATCACATAGTTCCATGCCGTCCAGCAGTAGTTCCAGTTCTGCGGGTTGACAAGTAACTAAATCTAGGCCTGAAAGATATCGGGCACATAGACCACGCTCTTCAGCGGCTGTTATGCAGCCTTGCAATAAATGGGTTTTACCAGTTCCACAATCACCCCATATATATAGATGAGTAGCTCGACCAGGGTGCCATAATTGTTCGATGATTGATACCAGGGTAGGCCCTGTAGCAAAACAATAATTGTCTAGATTAAGTTCAGCTCGCAGGCCAACCCCAAGGTTCATTTGGGCGGGTGGTGTTTTCCTGCTGGAAACGTTCTTGGTCATTTGCTTGGATCACCATGATGATACAGGTAACTTGACTTATATTCCGTATATAAATGCCGCAACATCACCATAATCACTGCTGCAATCGGCAGTGCCAGTAAAATACCAACAAAACCAAATAGCTGGCCGCCTGCCAATACAGCAAAGATTACTGCAACTGGATGTAATCCGATTTGGTCACCGATCAATACCGGAGTTAAGATTGTTGATTCAATGGCTTGCCCAACTACAAACACTAAAAATACCAACAGGATATAATACTGATGATCAAACTGGAAAAAAGCTACGATCAGAGCCGTTAACAGACCAATAAAAAATCCCATATAGGGCACCAGGCTGGCTAGTCCAGCCAACATGCCAATCAGGAGCGCATATTTAAGGTTAATTAAGAATAGCCCTAGGCTATAAATTAATCCAAGTGATAACATCACTAATAGCTGGCCCCGTACAAATGCGCCTAGAACCTGATCGCTTTCTTGCGCCCAAGCACTGATATTGGGTTCAATATTCCTTGGTAAAATAGCCTTAATCCGAGTGACCAGCAAATCAAAATCACGTAATAAATAAAATGATACTACCGGGGCCAAGAAAACTGTGCCAATAGTGCCTAAAAAGCTAACGCTAGAATGGGTGAGTTGTTCTATTAACTTGGCCATCAGTCCCCCAGTTGTAGACCATTCTCCTATTAATCGCTTGGCTATTGTGTTGATTTGCAGGCTTTGTAGGTCAAGATTCAGGGTTGTTTGCAAGTATGGCAAAGCAGTTTGGTTAATCCAGTTATCAATCGTGGGCAAAAGATTAAATAGTGCATCAATCTGCTTGCTTAATAGTGGTATTAGGATGATCAGCAATACCAATACCAATACCAGTAATAACATTGAAATCACTGTTACAGCAGTAGCCCGGCCCAAACCCATAGTTTCAAGCCTGTCTGCTAAGGGATCAGCCATATAAGCAACGCTGATGCCCACCAAGAAAGGGGTCAGGATTGGGCTCAACAAATTAAGTAGTATCAGAATAATAACCAGAATCGCAAGGCATAGCCAAGCTTGTGATGGGGTCATGTCAGGCTCCGTTACTGACTATAATATTTTAGCAAAATCACTAGTTTTGCCAACTGTAGTACCACTGTTCCAGGTGGCCTACTGCCAGGCTGGAGGTATCAACTGGGTTTATTCGCAAGCGTTGCTCAAGTGCCAAAGCTGCCTGAAGTTGTTTCAAGGAACCTTGAGTTTGTAACTGGAATTGAACTTGGCTGCCATTAATTTTCCTGATCTGTAAGCTAGCCACATTGGTCAGATCAAGCAATAATCGCTGTAAGGCTGCATAATCTTCCAGTTCAGTTACTTGGTCAACCACCAGATATAGTGCCTGGTCATTAGGATTGCGTGTTGAAACGGCATATGTCTGTGCAACCTCACTGGCTATTTTATCGGTACCTTCAGCCATAAGTTTAGAAAGTTTAGAAGCTTTTCCTTGCCACCGAAATGCTTTTCCCTGTAACCAAAATGACCATTTGGAAATCCAGTGTTGCTGCTCATCCTGAAATAATTTGCCGATCAGAATGCCTTCCGTTTGATAACGTTTAGACGCAGACATAATGGGCTTTCTAGAAACACTCCACACATCATTCACTGACAACTTGGATTTATCCCTTGCGTCGAGCAAGGGGGTCTTTAACGGCATCCCTCGTTGCTTTGAATGTGCGACCAGCATATCCATGGCTACATGACTACCTGGTTTTAGTAAACGCCGGACGCCATTTTTTTCCAGTGCCAACCAGGCTAAAACCACAGCCCTTTCCTCACCCCAAATAGACAAGCCAGCCTGCTTTAGTAACCTATTGACCATTAGTTCATCAAAACGGCAGTACAGTCCTGCCCGTTTCTGTCCATTATGGTTCATGATGGTGTAACTGTACTCCAGTAAATACCGTTCTGCATCCGCACGAGCAGATTTTACCTTGGGATGTTCCAAGCTTGATGCTGAGCCGGTTACACGGACAATAACCTCTTTAAACGCCCGTTCCTGTGCCAGCTTACGTTGTTTAACAGACTGATCGGCAACTCGTTGGGTGCTGTCATAAAGATTAAACACAGGAGTTGCTTGTGCATACGACAGTAATAAGACCCATAGCAGGCCAATACAGCTAATACTCACTAATATTTGCGATACAGTCGATAGCCGTTGTGTTGACCTGCTGCTGGTGGAAGCGCTAGTCTGTGTTATTCTGAACATAATAGATTAATAGTATATTAAATATTGTCTGATTACCCCACAGTCCCTGGGATCACCAAAAGATTTACCGGATAAGTGTTCAATACTGATTTGGATAAAACTACAGGGAATATAGACTCTGGGTATTTGAGCTGTTTGCTCAATTTGGCAGGTGGTATTAGAGTTTTCATTATACTTCAATAAATGATATTGGGCCTTGAATGGGAAACCACAGGCTTAAGCTGCGGAGTAGTTATTACCAACTTGCCATCCTATAACGCATTATTATTTGCGCACTGATCAACAATACTGCCGGACTAAAAATGTCTTGAGAACCAACTGGTTGATAAAAAGCAACTCAAGTCATGATAACAATATTTTTTTGTTGTGTAATTCCTGATCTGGAGGCAACCTTATCAGCTACACCCCGGCACACAAATCGACCGCTACGGCTGCTCCCTTCCAGGCCTGACCGGGTTCGCGATTTTTTGTTGCGAGGGAACCAATAAGGTCGCCATAAACGTGACTACAGATCTATGGTTGTTACCACATCCGTGATCAACCAGTAAAAATTTAGAGTATAGAGAAAAGTATCCTTGAGCTCAATAAAAAACAGCACTGCTGAAATCGTATTTTACGTCTGTATCCCATCAGCATTCCAATTGACTATAAGGCAAGAATACCACCTGTTTGATCTCAGCGCCAGCTTGAGCAGGTGGTATTACCACCAGTCCATGACCTTTTATCGCGGTGGTCAGTACAGCAGAACTCTGATCTGCTAAAATTTTCAGCTGTAGGCCTTGCGCTGCAGTAGATGAAACCACCCTGGCTCTTAGGTACTGTTGTCGTTCTGATGTCTGCTTTGGTGGGTTGAGCAACTGGCCAGTCAATACCACCGGTCCATCAGGATCGGTACATTGGCCTTGCAAAGCCAGCAGAAAAGGTTTTGCCAAAATGGTGAAGGTCACTAACACACTAGCAGGATTACCAGGCAATCCTAAAAATGGGGTGTTTTGTATGTGACCAAAGGCCATAGGTTTGCCAGGTTTGCTGGCTAACTTCCACCATTCGAGCTGACCAAGTTGTTGCGCTGCAGCTTTGACATGATCTTCTTCTCCTACTGAAATACCTCCACTGGTGATGATCACATCCACCTGCGCGGCAGCCTGTTTAAGTGCTTTTAACGTAGTATCAAAGTGATCTGTAACAATACCCAAGTCAATTGGGTTAAATCCCAATCCAGCGCAGAGACCAGTGATTAGGTAACGGTTGGAGTTATAAATTTGTCCTGGATATAAACTCTGGCCTGGTTCAATCAGTTCGCTACCAGTGCAAATTATACCCACTCGCAGGGGCCGATAAACCACTATCTTTGCCAAGCCAATTGAAGCCAGAACGCCCATGTGGCGTGCTTTTAATCGAGTCCCCCGGTGACAGGCCAAGGTCCCGCGAGTAATGTCTTGGCCGCAACGGCGAATAAACTGCCTTAGCTGATGCTGGCCATTTATTTTGATTGCCGTGCCTTGGATTTCACAGTCTTCTTGTGCTATTACCAGGTTGGCTCCAGCCGGTATTTCAGCTCCAGTAAATACACGTGCTGCGGTCCCCGACTGCAAGGGAACTGAAACTTGGCCAGCTGCAATACGCTGGCTGACCTCCAGAGGTTGTTGTTGCAGATGGTGGAAATTTAGAGCGTAACCATCCATGGCGCTGTTATCAGCCGGAGGCACATCCATCTGAGCTATCTGCTCCTGTGCTAAAATACGGTTATGGGCTTGCATCAGGTTAATAGTTTCTGTTGCTAAATCACCTTTAGCGTGTTTCAACATATAAGCCAGGGCTTCTGAAACTGGCTTCATTGGTGAATCAGATATATGTTTCATGCGTAACTCGGATGATAGGTCACCATGGCTACAAAGTTGCAGGGTTGATGGCGACTGTCTAATTGTTGCTGGATGATACCATCCCAGGCAGTTCGGCAAGCTCCAGTGGAACCTGGCATGGCAAACACTACGGTGCGGTTGGCTATCCCAGCGACAGCTCGGGACTGGACAGTTGACGTGCCAATATCAGTATAAGACAGCTGGCGGAATAGCTCGCCATAGCCTTCAATTACTTGATCAAACAAAGGCGTAAGCGCATCTGGAGTGGTATCGCGGGCTGTAAAGCCGGTGCCGCCGGTCACCAGTATTGCCTGTAAATCAGTATTGGCAATCCACTGGCTAACGGCTGCGCGAATCTGGTAGATGTTATCTGGTACGAGCAGGCGATCACCCAGCTGGTGACCCGCTTTTTGCAACCGTTCGACCAGAATATTACCGGATTGATCTGTCGCTAAAGTTCGGCTATCGGAAACTGTTAGCACTGCAATATTAAGAGGCTTGAGTTCTTTCATAGAAATTTACTTACTCATCAGATTTTCAGGTCAAAACAGAACTTGTTGATCTGTTATAGCATATGATTAATCGGCTGGTCTTGCTGAATACATTAAGTTGACGACATAGGGATCATTGCGGTGCAATGCCAGTGGCTGGCCTATCTGATCATATTGATTCTAGCAATTAAACTGGCTGATTCCATCTAGGATGCCATAGCCACTAACTGGACAAAAACACCAGTTATCCAACAGTATGATTATTCGAATAAGGATACCAGCCTGGTCAGCATCTTAAACAACAAACGCGGTACGATAGTATCAGAAACACAGTATAGCCCAGAACCGCTAAACCTGCAGCGTAACTGCTCAGGCCACCCGGTGATGACCCGGTCAATAGATTACATTAAAAGCCACTCCTTATGCAGTAGCAGCGAGATATAATTAATAGCTGTGTGCATATTATTGTTGAGCCAGACCACCTGATTTATTGGGTCAATTGTGTTTAACCGTGCGGCCTCATATGCATGTTATAATGATTATTCGAAAGTTTTAGTCAATCCGCTGTATATTTGACCATCCAGTAGTTGTGAAGTCCGAATTAAATCACTGCTTTAAAAGCATCTTATTTGATAATACTGTTGTTGTTCACCAAAAATCGTCATGATGCAAATAAGGGCGTATGTGGAATATTTTAATTAAACAGGAGAGTTTTTATCGTCTGAAATGCAACACTGTCGACTGCATCAAATTCTGTGGCATCGTGTTTTCTTGATGACCAGTAGTACAGAAGATTGAATGGTTATTGTCCAGTTTGAGCGGGCTGAGCTGGACACGTGGTGGTGATGACTTGCTAACAATAATGCAGTTTGCAACCAAAATGGCATTACTATAGTCACTAGTTGTTTGAGCTTTTACGAAATTTATGCAGTAACCTGCGTTAATGTGAGTATTTTCCCTATAACAATCAGGGAGCCAGTCTGCTCTAAAACCCCAGACTAGCCAATAAGCGCTTGTTGGTTGTATCTGATCATTGCTCGGCATTAGCTAAGGTCAGGTCGCTAACGCTGTTGTTCTAGGCGCAATTAGAGATAGCGATGGCTGTTATAGCAGTGGAGCATGACACCAATTGATCTTGCACTATGGATTGACCCTGGTGGTGATACACACACAGGCCAACTGCAATTAAACCAGCCAGCGTTTATAATGTATTATGCCATTTTAATAAAGGAGCCAGTCCATGCCATCTTTTGATATTGTTTCCAAACTGGATCAGCATGAAGTTGTCAATGCAGTTGAGCAGGCTAACCGCGATGTTGGTGCGCGCTATGACTTCAAAGGCGTAGCTGCACACTTTGAATTGACTAGCGATGAGATTACGCTACATGCTGAAGTCGATTTTCAGTTGCAGCAAATGTTGCCCATACTGAAGGATAGGTTAGTTAAACGTGGTATTGATATTAAGTGTCTTGAGTTAAAAGCTGTACAAACAGCCAATTTGAAGTGCCGCCAGCAGATTATTCTACGCTCTGGGCTGGATAAAGCATTTGCAAAGCAAATTATTAATTTGATCAAGGAAGAAAAGCTGAAAGTCCAGTGTCAGATCCAGGGCGACCAGATACGAGTAACTGGCAAGAAACGTAATGACTTGCAGCATGTGATGGCTCTGTTGCGTGATAGTGATCTGGAATTGCCCCTGCAGTATGATAATATGCGGGATTAACATGCCTGTTTAGCGTCAGCAGGATTGCCAGATATGATGTGCCATTACTAATGCATTACTAATGCATTAGTGAGAGAAGCGCAACTTCCTTGCCTTTCAGGCATGTTTGCGTATCGTTTTTTGCAGTTGTTGCGGCCTAGGTTATAAGCTATGTCCATCGCTGGCCTAAGTAATGCGTATGCATTTTGCAATAAATTAATTAGACTATTTGGCTATTGTGGGCGTACTATCGAATTAACGATAGTGTCTACATCCACCTGTTGTTATTTATCAGGCTGGTCATGGAACGGCAACCGGTCAATGTCCATGTTACTGCCATGGCTGTCACTGCAACTGGTATTGCCGATTTAGCTACAGCTTTCGGAAGTATTATCATGCGCGTGTTATTTGTGCTGTTCATCCTGGTGCCCATTGTAGAAATGGTTGTGTTAATTAAGGTTGGGCAGGCCATCGGTACACTGTGGACTGTGGGACTGGTATTGCTGACTGCTTTTTTGGGGATCAATATATTGCGCCAGCAGGGCCTGTCGACACTAAGTCGAGCGCGCTGGCGTGTTCGCTCAGGTCAATTACCTGTTCAGGAGATGCTAACAGGAATTTTGCTGGCGGTTGGCGGTGCGCTATTGCTAACTCCCGGATTTATCACTGATACCTTTGGTTTTATCTGTTTGCTCCCCTGGAGTCGTCACTGGCTACTGAGTCACCTGTTAGGACGCTTCCAGAATTTCTTGTCTGGTTCTGATTTTAAGAAAAAGACTGACATGGATCAGCACTGGCAGAAAAATACCACCATTGAAGGTGAATTCCAGCGACGGCATGATGGCCGTCTTGACTAGAAGCACAGGCTATGAATTGATGAGCAAAATTTTTTGCGCCATGGTCTCCGATGCCAATACCCTGTAAAAATTGACTCACAAGCAGGCACTTGGCCCATATACCTTATGAAAGGCACAATATACTTTCAGTAAGTTACCTTGCTTTTTTAACAGCACAGCTACTGGAACTTCTGATGCGCAGGCTCCCATTATTATTGCCTGTTTAGTACTATCCCAAATTATTGTATTATCCAATGCACCACTAAATGCTGGATGTGGTTATTAGTGCAGAAAAACTTTTTTAGCGATCTGCTATTGAAAATTTATTTTGTACCCTTATCTAGCAGACAGGCTTGTGAAGCAATGGCCCCAATAAGATGACTTGACCATTGCTATTGAGCAAGACAGATAACGCAAAAATAGTATACCGATTTGTCGGACTTGATGATTAATATCTAGGAGAACAAGTGTAATGAACATTCGTCCCTTACATGATCGCGTTGTAATTCGTCGCAATCAAGAAGAAGCGACTTCAGCTGGCGGTATTGTACTGCCCGGTAGCGCTGCCGAAAAACCCAATCAGGGTGAAGTTTTGGCCGTAGGACCAGGTCGGGTCACCAGTAACGGTGAGTTACAGACTATGAGCATCAAGGCAGGTGACACTGTATTGTTTGGCCCTTACGCTGGCAATAACACTGCTAAAATTGACGGTGAAGAACTATTGATTATGAGCGAAAGTGAAATTTATGGTGTCCTGGAAGGTTAATCTCCAGGCAGTCAAATTTTGATCGGGCCGACCAGCTCGAGTGAATACGAACATCAGGAATTATAGATATGGCAGCTAAAGAAATTAAATTTGGTAATTCAGCCCGTAGCCGCATGGTTGCTGGAGTAAACATTCTGGCCGACGCTGTTAAAGCAACCCTTGGCCCTAAAGGCCGTAACGTTGTTCTCGACAAGTCGTTTGGTGCGCCAACCGTAACTAAGGATGGCGTTTCCGTAGCCAAGGAAATTGAACTCAAGGACAAGTTCGAAAATATGGGAGCCCAAATGGTCAAGGAAGTAGCTTCCCAGGCTAACGATGTTGCCGGTGATGGAACAACTACTGCTACCGTACTGGCCCAGTCTATCCTCAGCGAAGGACTTAAGTCAGTTGCTGCTGGCATGAACCCTATGGATCTCAAGCGTGGTATTGATAAAGCTACTGTTGCTGTGGTTGAAAAGCTGGAAGGCATGTCCACTGCTTGCGCCGATTCCAATGCTATTGCGCAGGTTGGCACTATCTCCGCCAACTCTGATTCCACTGTGGGTGATATTATTGCCCAGGCTATGGAAAAAGTTGGTAAGGAAGGTGTGATCACCGTTGAAGAAGGTTCATCTCTGGAAGACGAGCTAGATGTCGTTGAAGGCATGCAGTTTGATCGTGGTTACCTATCACCTTATTTTATAAACAATCAGGACAACATGTCTGCTGAACTGGAAAACCCATTTATCCTGTTAGTAGACAAAAAGATTTCTAATATCCGTGACTTATTGCCTACGCTGGAATCTGTTGCCAAGGCTAGTCGTCCATTGCTAGTGATTGCTGAAGATGTTGAAGGCGAAGCCCTGGCCACCCTGGTGGTTAACAACATGCGTGGCATTGTAAAAGTTTGTGCCGTCAAGGCGCCTGGGTTTGGTGACCGTCGCAAGGCTATGCTAGAAGATATTGCTATTCTAACTGCGGGTACTGTGATTTCCGAAGAAGTGGGCTTGTCGCTGGAATCCACAACCATGGAACACTTGGGTCAGGCCAAGCGTGTGGTGATGTCAAAAGAAAACGCCACGATTATTGATGGTGTTGGTCAGGCAGCTAATATTGAAGCTCGGGTAGGCCAGATTCGTGCTCAAATTGCTGATACATCTTCTGATTATGATCGTGAGAAGCTACAAGAGCGTGTCGCCAAGCTTGCAGGTGGTGTTGCCGTGATCAAGGTAGGTGCTGGATCTGAAATAGAAATGAAAGAAAAGAAAGCACGTGTTGAAGATGCCTTACACTCCACTCGTGCAGCAGTTGAAGAAGGTGTTGTACCCGGTGGTGGTGTAGCCTTGATTCGGGCCCTGCAGCAAGTAGCTGGCCTTGAAGGTGAAAACCATGATCAGACAATCGGTATCAACCTGGCTCTACGTGCCATGGAATCACCTATGCGCCAGATCGTTGACAACTCTGGTGATGAGGCCTCTGTTGTAGTTGACAAGGTTAAGTCTGGTGAAGGTAACTATGGTTACAACGCTGCTACTGGCGAATACGGTGATATGATCGCAATGGGTATTCTTGACCCAACCAAGGTCACTCGCTCTGCTTTGCAGGCTGCGGCTTCTGTGTCGGGTTTGATGATCACCACCGAAGCTATGGTTGCTGATGCGCCAAGTGATGATGCCCCTGCTGGCGGTGCGCCTGATATGGGCGGTATGGGCGGTATGGGTGGAATGGGCGGCATGATGTAATCATCATGTGACCTGATCACCAACGCTCAAGCCGTTTCATGAAGCCCGTAAATCTATGATTTACGGGCTTTTTTGTTGCCTTCTGTTGTTCAATTTGTTTCATTTTATGTCATCAAGTTGCACTTTTTAGGGGGTATAAGGTGGGGTATCGGTTTAGACGGCACATCCAAATTTGGTTAGCATTTGTAGTGATACCCCACTTTGATACCCCTAGGCAGGCAGAAAAATGGCACTCACAGTACTATAAATCAAGAGCATTTCATGTCCCTCTGATAAAAATCAGATCAAGAAATTTGATAGTAAAGGTTTGTTTTTATTGGTAAAAAATAACAATTCTAAGCTTTTGAGGCTGCGTTATAAGTACGCAGATAAGCATCAGGAAATGGCTTTAGGAAAATACCCCTCCGTACCCCTAAGTGAAGCTCGGAAATTGGCAGAAAAAGCTCGAATACTGCTATCTCAGGGTATCAATCCAATGGAAGGCAGGAAGGAGCGAAAAAAAGCCAGCAATTCTCAAGACAGGGCTTTTAGTATCATTGCGCTGAAATGGTGGGAGCAGCAAAAGGATTCATGGAAAGGTGATCATGCAAACAGGTTCAATCGTTGGATTACTCAAGATGCCAAAGCAATAGGTGGTTTGGCGATAGATCAAATTGATGCAGGCCACATTACCGATTTAATGCTGTCCATTGAAGCGGCAGGAACCCTCAAGAAAGCACCGGTAGTCCTCGCCATTATCAGCCGTATTTTTGCCTATGCACTAGCGCACCGCCGCACCGCCTGACTCGTACTAATCCGGCTCAAGGATTGTCGCTACGAGACATTCTTAAACCCATGCTAAAAGTCCAACACCATGCTGCCATTGTTAAAGCATCGGAGCTGGCGGAACTAATCAAAGCCATTGATGAGACGGAATCAGGCTACTATTGCACAGTAGAGGCATTAAAGCTGATTCCTAGAGTCTTTTTGCGACCAAAATAAATCAGGGGTTTGTAATGGGATTATATCGATTTTGACGGTGGTTTAATCAGAGTCCCGGAAGAAGATATGAAGCATAGCAGGGAACACCTTGTGCCGATGGCAACGCAGGTAGCCTCTCAGCTGCAAGAAGTGCAGAAATTTACAGGTTATTCCGAGTATGTCTTTCCGAACCAAAGGGACAGCAGTAAACAGATGAGCAAGAATGTTTTGACGAATCGTCTGCGAGATTTGGGCTATCCAGCTGATATGATGTCGGCTCATGGTTTTAGAAGTACCGCCTCTACCATACTGCATGAGCAGGGCTGGAATCACGAAGTGATTGAGGTGCAGCTGGCACACCTTACAGGTACGGCGACATCCCGTTCCTACAATCGCTCTATTCATTTGGCAAAGCGCAAGAAAATGATGCAGGAGTGGGCGGATTATTTGGATGGGTTGAAAGCGAAGGCGTGATAGATTTTCGGTTATCTTCGGTTTTGCATCCAAGCCTCAATATCACTTTTTAACCAGCCAATACTGCCTGTACCCAGTGGTAATCTGGCAGGGAATTGGCCTTTACGCTCCATTCGCAGATAGTGCTGCGTGAAACACCAACAATTTGCTGGACTTCGTGCGCCCTTAGTATTCTATCTTGGGTGTCGGTTGATGGTTTGTTTGGTGCTTGAGGAGTATTACCTATCACACTATTCAACAAGTGTTGAAGGAGCTGATAACCAAAAATTTGAACTTCTGTTTGGCTAACTTGAATGTACTGGATTTTTTTTCTATCCACCAAACTTTGTAAATCGGACGCTGGACAACGCAGAAAAAGGGCAGCTTCATTTAGGGTGAAGCGTTGATACAACGCAATTCCCATGCTGTCAGCGATCTTTTGTAGGTTGTCGTCAAAGGGCGATTGCATTCGGCGTAGGTTCGAGTTAGTTAATGATTTCATCTGTACCATTGTATTATAATCATTGTATGGTATACAGCGAACATATCTACACGCCAGATGGCGACTCACTGGAAACACGAATCAGCGCTTACAAGACTGTCCGTGAAGCATGGCTTAATGGTGAGACGAGCCTGAAATTTCTGGAAGATGATCTTTGGGCAGACAGGCTTGGTGAAAGGGATAACGTTGAGGAAGCTTATAAGATCAGCACTCGTAGCTTAAAAATGGCGACTGATGCTATTAGCCAAGATGAAATCCAAATCGCTATTACTCAAGGTTTTGTTGATGCAGACGAAGCTCGGGAGTTTATGCAGCACAAACGCCGAGAAGAAATGCAGTCTATTCGGGATAATCAACAGGCAGAGTACTATTCAACTTCTACACATCGGCGAAAATAGTTGACTGTAGCATTGACTATTCACCATAGTTTTTTACACATTTTGTGTTTTTTGCATGCGTAATAATCAGCCATTTCAGACATTCAAATGTTATGTGTCAGAGGCCACTTTCGACCCAAATCGGACGATTCGAGTTTTTACACTGCCCCTAGATATTATTCGTCAATCAAGGAAACAAATGTCACCAATATCTCTATTGTTTAACTTCTTGTCCAAATTATTTCTTACCTGCAAGCCCCATAATCAGTGCCCCAAGCGCAGCCCCCAGTACTAAAGCACCAACCTCGGTTCCATCTTTTTCAGCCCCTGACCTTCGCTTGCTTGGCATAGGAACCACTTCTGTACCATTGGCACGAAGATTCGCCACATAGTTATTGAAGCTATCTGTGATTTCCTTCCCCGTTACACCCAGCGCAGACGCTGCCATATACATTTGGTCAACGGAAAACGTTGATGCCCCGGTTTCTAACCTGCTGTAGCTAGGCTGCGTTAAGCCTAATCGATTTGCCGTATCCTTTTGTTCGATCTTCTTTAAGCGCCTCTTGTTAGCCAGCACTACCCCCAATACTGCGGAGTAAGTTGTACGCAATGTAGTCATAAGAATTCACACTCGAACATTCATAATAAATTAGGGTAAATACCACTCCGTCATTGACTGCAAGTGCTCTGGAGCAGTTTTTATTTCATCTTTAAATTCAATATTTGACTCACTAATAGACTCTACATACGGAAGCAAAGAATGGACATCTTCCGGGGGGAAACCATATTGAATAAGCAATACGACTGTTGGGTCGTTACTGCCATATCGAAGCAGCTCCATCATTTTCAACGCCCGAATATCACCAGAGGATTCGTTATAGATCTTAAATGCAGCAGAAAAAACCTCTGACAGGGAGAAAGAGACCACCGTATCAAGATAATCGTATGTATCGTAAATAACAGTATTAAAACGCACACTGGATGCTAGCGTTTCCTCAGAAAACAACGAAAAAATGTTCGTCAGGTTACTATCGGGCAAGCGGTTGGCGGGCTGTGAGAACTCGGCGGTACCAAATCCACCTTCATCCCTACGTGATATTCGGCTGTATCTAAGGCCTGCTATTTCTTTAAACGAGTACCCTTGAATAGACAGGAAGAAGATCCAAATCGCACTATCAAAAACCGCCGACTCACCGTTATAAAGCGCCCTACCCAGTGAAGCTTCATATATGGCTCGTAGATTTGATAGCGCCTGCTCCCTGTGATGCCGTTTATGCTCACCACCAATCGAATCCTTGATGCTATCTTCTCGGTAAATCGTATTTAGAAATTCCTCTGCCGCCTCTAAAACCGCTTGTTCTTGTAATCTTTCAACCTTAGTAAGTGGCAAATTTTTATCGTCATCAAATGCATCATTGCGTATCGCTCCAATTAGCTCTTCAGCGTCAGATAGAGCTTCGTTGTACCCCTCATCGCCCTCATCAACGTCAATTAGGGATACTTCTTTCAGCCTATAACTAGTATTTATCCTCCTGGAGAAAAGTACCGAATTTTTGGTATAGACATAACCAAAATCAAATATGTTGTCGCTGGATAGTCTGCCAGACCGGCCAATAAGATTCTTGAAAGACAACGCTCTTTCAGCTTCATCCCCAATAATCCTGGAGTTCTCTAGCCATACCACATCAAACGGCATATTAACGCCTTGCGCTAGAGTGCTAGTAGCAAAACATATCCTTGCAAAACCAAGGCGAATATAATCCTCAATGAGAAAACGGACTTCAAGAGGGACTGAGCCATGGTGAATAACAACACCTTTCCGCAGCAGGGAAACTAAATCTGATATATGATCATCCTTGTTGGCACCCAGGAGCCCACTAATAGTTTTAATAATATTGAGAGCAGCTGGATTGTCGATCACTCCAAAATTATTGATATAGTCCTGAAAACCATCGATAAAATCCCCTTTGTAAATCGATGCTTTCGAGACATATACCAAGAGAGTATGCTCACCATTTAAAGCAAAATCTTTGAATGACCCAGGAAATGGCTCGGAAAGTGTTAACTTGTGCCCTTTTTCAATATATGGGGAAAAGTAGTAATCGTTGCCGTTTGTATGGGTGAAAACGCAAATTCTGCCAACAGCCCCCTGATCATAGGACTTAGAAAAGCTGCTCTCATCATCCATTCCATGCTTCAACAATTGAGCATCAGGGTTATCGATAAACGGGTGTGCAAAAATCAGCTTGGCCTGCGGGAAGTGCTTTTTAACCCTTCTAACCATTACATCAAATATCACACCGCGCTCTTTTTCCTCAGAAACCTGTGCTTCATCGAAGAAAAATACCCCAATATTCAGAGAATCGACCATCGAATAGAGGTCTCGTGATCGCTCAGGGGTAATCACGAAAATTCGCCGTAGGTTACGGTTGGTGTAGACCCTATCAACAAATGAGGAAATCATGACATCCTTTCTGTCAGTGAACTTCCTCTTCATTGTATTGACATATTCAGCAATCAGTGACTTTGAGGGCACTACAACGGCTGCATCGCCGTCTTGATCGGCGATAAAATCCCGAATGGAAAAAGATTTCCCTGCGCGGGTAGGCGCGGAAATAGAAATATGCTGTGAGTCGTCAATGGCTCGGCGAATGCTGGCTTGCACGGGTGTTAGATACTCGCCATAGTCGGCGTTGTGCTTTTGCCCAAAACCGAACATTAAGAAAGAGTAGATACTCTTTGGTGACAAATTTTTATAAAAAAGCCCCAAAGCAGATATGATTTTATCTTCCAGTCTTGCAAAGACTTCAGGGAAGAACAACTTGTAGTAGCTAAGCTTTTCGAGGATAGCGGGATCAGACGGTCCAACTTCATGTAACGTTGATAAAATCTCAGAGAGATCGTCGAACGGCTCTGTTGAATTCGCGATTTCATTAATTGCCATGATTAACACCTACTACATATACCGCCTCTAAACTCTCATATATCGGTAACGACTGGATGGTATTCGAAATATTTTGGTAAACCGTAAGGGGGCTCTGGGCATTCATTGAAAATGCTACGACTATCCCAAATAAACCTCAGTCTAGGTTTGAGATACAGGCATCAGATACCAGATTTACTAGGTTTACACGATCCCGGTAGTGCTTATCTTGCTGAAAGAACCTGTTTGCTTGATAGGCGGCATTACTGGCAGGTGAGCTGGCAGGCGGAGATTTGTATTTAGCCTCTCCAAAGTTAATAAAATCACTTGTGCAGACAGTATGAAACTCAAATCCCTCATTTTGCTTTTTCTGGGGTTTCCACAATTCGGCGGTAGGTAAGGCTGCATGCTCAAATATGACTTCAAGTGCCTTGGAAGCGCCTATGGATACCATCAACTCTCCAAATTCACCGGAAATACTGTCGTCTGCATCGCCAACCTGCCTAAAGACTTCCACCAGACTTCGGGCTGTTTCCGCAGCGGTATATTGGTAAGAACGCCGAGCCCCCTCATCCATGTCCATAATCCAGGAGCTATCAAGCACTGATGTTGTAAGTGCTGTGGCTATTCTTTCAAGCTCATTCACGTTGACGTGACAGAGCTGAAACTTCTATGAATGAGCAGCCCCAATCCACATTCTGATGCTCTGTACCAAATGTCATGTCAGACACTGCATATTTCCATTATCTCATTGATATAACAGAATTTGGCTTTTAATTCTTACCGCACGCATGAGAATTTGGCTTAACGCCGCATACAAATACTTTAAAACGAATTTGTATGCGCTTATCGTATATTCTTTAAAAGTATTTAAATAGGATTTGTCAATATGTATTCTAATCTTAAACTAGGGTATTTACTATACTGAAAAAAGGGCCTTGTAGAACATGTCGGCGTCTATCTCGGCTCAGGCCAAGTACTGCATAACTCACCCTCAGGTAATGTCGAGGTAGTGACTTACCAAGAGTACGCGGCGGAGGAAACTGTAAAAGTTGTTACCACGTCACAGCACTATATTGAGCAGATTGGGGAGTTGGCAGAACGATTGAATCTCCTTCTGGCAGCGGACTATCGCTATTGCCCCGCATCAAACAACTGCGAACACATCGCACATTATTTGATCTACGGGCGCCGTTTTAGCCCCCAAATTCAAGCGGCCCTATCGGCCTCAATTGTGGCTACTGTGAGGAAAACCCAGACTGAGTTATAAGATATTTAGGGGCAGTGCAAGACTCTTGGTATTTTATATGTAGATTACTTGTTTAAAAGGCTATTTGATGCGGCCACTCTGGCGGTTACCATGCATATTGATATAACTTGCATACTATTAGCTTATAACTCATAAATATCTTGCTCTTGGTAGGAGCTTGCCGCTCGTCGTTGCAAAGTTTTTGAAGCACTACTTTATTTCCTTAATTTTCATGCTCAATATTTTTTATATTCGGGCTTGTTGAGTGGTCGACGAGCGACGCTTTTAGACAAGCCGGGAGATTAAAAATGTTCAGCCATCGACAATTGGTGGTATTAAGCGTCATGCCAAGCAGCTCAAAAAAGCGAATGGCGTTCCTCATCATGAAGCTTTGGATATTGCTGCACGAAGTGCTTCGTTTGAAAATTACGCACATGCGCGCAACCAACTTAAAAATTCAGATGCGATCAATTCAGGCAACCAGTTATTCTTTTCGGTCTATTGGTATGATCGAGAAAGTGACAAATTTAAAGCTGGCAGAGAAGTGCTTGAAATCAAACTTTCTTTTCCCTTGCTTAAACTTGCTACCAAAAATGAACTTAAAGATTCTAGTGGCCTAGGGTGGTTTAGACCTGCCTCGTCAGATCACTTCGTATGCGATCATGTCAGCCGTTCACAAGATGAAGCTAGAGGTAAAATTTGCAAAGCCATCAGGGTGTTAAGGTTTATAGAAACAACTGGTTTAAAGCCTAGCAGGGACTATGATGCGGCCTATCCAAACAGAGACCATAACAACAAATTGCCTAAAAATGACCATTCAACGGATTGGTATGATCCTGATACGGGGCAATTTATCTTAATTGATGAGCCTTACCCTGAGCGAGTCGTAGATGATGAAAGGGCTGCATGGGCTAATAAGCATAACTGGCATTTACAGTCTTCAAAGTGGCCGGGAATGTGTTTTCCAGGCAGGTCAAATATGTTTGTCTCTACGGACGCATCGACAGGATATGATTTTAAAAGCTTAATGGCTAAAATTGACAACATTCCTTACCCTGTAACCGCAGAGAATTGGGCAGGCATGTCTTCTAAAGGGCATGATACTTTTTTCAGCCCTTTCTGTATTACACCCCAAGACAAAAAGAGGGCTGTTGCAAAAGGTACTATATACAGATGGTCAAGTAGCAAGACAATACCCATGATAAGTTGGGATGCGCCATTCAATGAGCGTCGTCCGAATGCTGTTATGTCGATTGAATCACACCAACTTGCAGCGAAATTGATAAAAGCAATTGAGCAATCCCCAGCTAAGCCTTGGAGTGTTAATACCCGACTGTCACTGATCAAAAGCAAATTAGAGGGTTGGTTCTTGTCAGAGCATGAAAGAAATATAACGGATAAGTTTGATCTTTTCTATTACGATGGTATTGATAGTGATGATCAGTACGTTTTACAAGCTCATTCATCAGAAGGCGTTATCAGCCTGTTACGGCAGCTGAAAGATATGTTGCTAGATGCATATGTCGATTGTCAGCCTTTAAGACGCATGATCGGAAAACTTGATACTTCAATTAAATTGACCTCAAAGCTTCTATAGCGGTGCCATTGAGGATATTCCCAATATAATCCTGCCCACCGATGAATGGTGGGTAGGATTTTTTCTGTTCAGTACACTAATCTGTTCTTCATTATCTCAAAACAGAAAATACACGGCGATGGAATACGAGCCTTGGTTTCCTTTATCCCTTTATTAACGTGCGCTTTTGGCCGAAAGTACCCCTTCCCGTGACTAGTCTGAAAGATTGTCTTATAAATGGTAATTGTCAGGTCATATTGAAATCAATCAATATTTCTGCCAGATTAAATCTGAACTTCTACAGCTCATCGATTGTTGACTCATGAAAAAATAACGAACTAGCTCTAGGGAGTAGAACCCTTAGCCTTTTTCGTGAGAGCTATTTTTGTCTAGGGTTTAACTTGCTTTCCCTGAGTCTTGCATATGATAAAAACCAGCATCTTCGATCCACTGTGTAAATGCTCGACCTCCTGTGGCAGTGATTTATTCTTAACACTTATCTCATGACTGAAACCAACCTTGTTGATCCAATGGCAGAGATAGCCAATGATTGAACACCATTAGACCCACAAAAAATATTATCCCATCAGCGGATAGTGGCGTTGCTGAAATCATCAGCACAGAAGCCAACTATGACCGTTGGTCAAACTTCCTGTTTCCCCACAGCAAAAGCGCTGAAATTTACGGTAGGCGCACCAAACAATGGGAAGCAAAGTTACCCGATGGACGTATCGCTGAATCCATGATTGAAATAGTACCCGCTCAGGATACCAAAAGTTATACCACCAAAACCTATGATGTATTTTTGGCATTGATTGCTTTGTGGAAAGAGCGCAATATGCTTGATGATTCAATGGATCTATTTTTGAGCGATATTGCTAAAAAACTGGATTTGAAACCCAGCTGTAAGGCACTGAATAGTATTTTGGAAGAACTACGTTGCCTTGAAGAAACCAAAATTTCGTGGGTGTTTTCCTTTCAAACCAAAAATAACACCGAGGAAACTTACAAAGGCCAGAGGGTTTTAAGTGTCTTCAACTATGTCAAACTCAAAGAGCGTTGCCAAAGCTCGGTTATGAGCTGAAAATGTACGGTGCGTTTTTCTGACCATATCATGGAAAATATCCGTAATCGTGTGACCATTCCGGTCAATTTCACTGCGCGTAAATCCATCAAGTCTGATGTGGCCAAGGCATTGTACAATCGTGTCGATAGTCTATTGGCTAAAATGGACAAGCATGAAAAAACCGCTATTAAACTAATTGATGAGTTAAGTTTAAAAGTCAGCCGCTATCAGTATAAAAGCCAGCGTAAGGCGTTTGTCGAATTGTTGAAGAAAAACCTTGATGGCATGCCGTTATCCAGTGTAAATGCTTTCCTTTGTGTTACTCTGCTTGAAACCAGCAATAAGCAGGATTGGAAGTGTATTTTCACCAAACAAAGCCACAGCCAGCCAACGGATACAGTCACAAGGCGTCTAACGGTTGTAAACACCGATGCAGATCACCGTGAATACCTGGTTGACCTGATTAATGCCACAATAGGCGGTAAAAAGCAGAATAGCCGCCTTTACCATAAGTATGCGCTATATTACTCAGAGAACTTAATTCGCCGTGCCATCGGTGAGTACAAAGAATTGGTCAGGCATTGAGCCATTCAAAATAAACAGGGGTACTTCACTGCTTTAATGCACACGCTTTGCCATAAGTTGAATCAGGAGTGGATCAAGCCTTGTGATAAAAACTGCCAATATCGCCCTGAAAATCAGCTATTCCCCGATAAATAATTTTTTCGATCATCTATGTCAATAGAGCCTGAATCTTCGATCCTTTATGTAAAAATACCAAAATTTTCCGATCCCTTATGTTAATTCTTCGATCCTGTGTGTAAAACTGGATTTCAGTGATGGCTGAAGTAAAGGCTAAACAGGGTCATGTTAAAAACCCTCAGTATTTAAGAGTTACTAAATAAGAGTAAACTGATCAAAATACAGTATGAAATTTTATTTTTAGCCAAGCTAAACAAGACCATTGGACTGATTTTCACCTAAAAGAAAAAAGCCCTGAATTTCTCTCTCAAGGCTTTTTTTAAATGAAGTTAGTCGTACTAACACACATTGTATTCTATGCCGCTGCATTGAAATTACATGCCTTTCTGAGAGGATTTTGAACTCTGCGATCATTATTAAATCGTTTTATACCGTGCAATTTGTACAATCGCTCGAAAGTTTAAGATGCTATTCTTCGATCTGTTATGGTAGTTTTTGCCATCACCATTTCATTAAGGTCTTCGTAATCTTCATACAGGCCAGACTTGTTATGAACGGGGATATGGTGAATTTCAGCGATTAATGATTCAGTGGCCTTACAGCCTTCAATATCATTATCTAAAAACAGATAAAGTTCGCTGGGTTGATACTGTTCCACTGCATGCATCACTTTGTGTCTAAGGCAGACGCTATTAAGAATGATGGGCGCATTCTGAAATATATTGATGCCGTAAAAACTGAGATAAGCCCAAAAATCCAATGCTGATTCAAACACAGCGATTTTTTTGTGTAGCTGAAGGTTAATACTGGTGATGTCCTTGATTCCCAAACAGCCTTTAAAACTGCGTACACCGGCTTTGCTGTTGTATTCACAACCGCCACTATCATTAAACCATGCCAGCGCAAAATAATGAGAAGCGGGCAGATTGAACAGCTGATAGTGAATTTCCTGTAAACCATATTGGCTGGCGACGTCGAGATCAATTCCACGGTAGGCAAGATATTGCAGCAATACCGGATGCTGAAGGGGCTGAATACGGTTAATCATAAAGCTAGTATCCGCCTCCAGTGTGGCATATTTTTTTATTGCGTTGACAGGCTTGATACTTACATTGCCACTATGCTGCTCAGATTTACTTTTTGATTTACCGGAATAATACCTGCCTCCGGTAATAGCAGGAAATTCGGCGACATAATCGCCGTTATACAACCCGGATTGGCTCAGCCAGCGGCAGGCTTGGGAGCGATTGACGCGTTGGCGATGCACCACCAAATCAATCACATCCCCACCCCACCAATGCCCAAACCCTTGTCGTGCCATTTATTTTTCATGACATTCAAGTGAAATGAAGGCGTGTCGTCATTGCTGTGTATCGGGCTATGGTAATGGTATTCTTGCCCTCCACAGGAGGTATATACGGGAAAAAAGCCGTGACAGGACAGGTAACGGACTATTGAGACATTGTGGGCTTGTTGCCAGGTTAATTTCATACTGATGGTTTAATGGACAATTTGGTATGCTTGGTTTGATTTACCGCGCCGGTATGTTCATGGTTGATGGGCTAGTCATTAGCGTAAGAATTATAGTCATTCTCTGAGAATGACATCAGTTTCATATTTGCGAATAGCCTTTGCATCGTAGCTGTTTTAAGACATCGGAAGCAATGAAAACGCTATTGGGATATTTTTTGCTTGATCATGGTAGAAAAAACTATGCCTCTCAAAACGAGAGGCCGGTAAACCAATATATCTGTTGCACACAGAAACCCTTAACTGCCCCTCGATTCGGAGGAAATATAGTAGATATCAGGCATGATTTTTGTGTGCACTACTGTTATACCCATAAGCCGATAAATTGCAAATCCAAATGCAGCTATTTTCATTCTGAAGTGATCAACCATCGGCACCGGCAGGTATGCATCGAGATAGAATAGCCAATTTTTTCAAAAACGGTGTTTTGCTCTATCGGTATCAAAGGTAGCAAAACACAACATTGGACTGTCATCCCCGGCATTGTGTTTAATCAGTGGGATTAATCATCCTGTACTTTATTTTTTAATCATATTGATGATGAAGAAAGAAAAAGTACCCCCCTTGTAAAGGGAGGTTATTATCGCGTGTGATGAACACTATGAGCATTGTCAGCCTATCAAATGAGTGGATAAATTTACGGACATCGTGACCGACAGCAAACAGGTGAGCTCATTTATGCTGGTGATTTTTATTTCCGAGATACACATTGAGGTATTGTTCATCTTGGCATTGAATACGGCGAGCCGATGCAGAGCGGTAGCAGTGATATGATACACCCATTTTAAATGCTCGGGTTCGATATAGCAGAGGCGGTTCGGCCTCTTTTTTTGTCGAGATTCCTTATGGGTTACTGTTTTGTAGCACAAAAAACATGTGCTAGCTACTTAGCCACATCTGAAGACTGATCACCCTATTTTTTCTTTTAGGCGAAAGCTACAAATCTTGGAAGCGGCACTGTTTGTAACAAACTAGACGTGGTTGAGTTAACGTTTAGCGGCAAGCAAGCAAGATTGCAAGCAAGTAACAAACAGCCTAAACTGTTTGGGTTTTCATAAAACCTTCACGGTTGTGAATGTTGATGAAAACCAAACTAACGTGCATCTTGCCAAATGCCAGCCCTTTGATCCCCCTAAAAGTTGACTTTGGCTCATTTTGGATACAATAAGGTAATCTATTAATATTATTTTAGCTTATGGTCAACCCAATGAACACGCCCGACCTCTTAATACCGGTTACGCCAGAAGAGGAGCAGGCGCTTGTCGCTATCAAGGCGCATTTTTATGCTTCATTGCAAGCTATTATGGATGAAAGCAAGCAATGGAACGCCAAATTTGATCTGGCTAAAGTTTGGCCTGCCACAGAAGATTTGCCAACACTTTATCACCAGTTGGATGAGCTAAAGTGTTGCCTGGACAGTTTTCGCCCCATTGCCCCGGCCACCATTCAGGATATGCAGAATATTTGGGATATTCAGTATACTTATGAGTCTAACTGTATTGAAGGTAACTCTCTGACTCTGGATGAGACTCGGCATGTGATTGAAAAAGGTTTAACCATTGGTGGTAAACCGCTTAATGATCATTTAGAGGCGATCAATCACCAAGAGGCCATTCATTACATCCGTGAACTGGCTGCCAGGGACAGTCATTTTAATGAGCGTACCCTGTTAAATATCCATGCCTTGATACTCAAGGGTATTCGCGAACGTGATGCAGGATCTTATCGTAGGCAACCTGTGTTTATTTTGCAGTCCGATGGTCAACGCCATGAATTTCCGGATGTTTATCTGTTACCCAAACTGGTCGAAGATTATTTTCTGTTTTATCACGATAACAAAGATGACATGCATCCGGTAGCGATGGCGGCTCATCTACATCAAAGGTTGGTTAATATCCATCCGTTTATTGATGGTAATGGCCGCACATCCCGTCTGGTGATGAACCTGCATCTCCTTCAGCACGGGTATCCTGTCAGTATCATTGATTCAGAAATGGAGAAAAGGCAGGTGTATTACCGCCTATTGAGTGAATATCGTGGTATTGCCGACGGCGACAGTAAACCATTTGAGCTGTTTGTGGCCCAAAAAGTAAAAGCGTCCCTATTTGAATATCTGCACTTCCTCTGTGCTGATCAAAACGAAGAGGCCGAAAACAAGGGCTACTACTTCTTTAAAAAAATAGAACCCCATCTTGATCCACCCAAGTAACCACTAATCAACCATGATGAACGAAAAAAGGAGTGCATACCAAAAACAGTATCAGGCACAATACAGTGCCCGAACCAAGTGCGTGAACCTCACGTTTAGCAAGGATGAGTCCCTCGCTCTTTGTCGTGCTGCCCAATCGCAGCATAAAAGACCAGCGGCCTATATCAAGGCACTGGCTCTGGCTGGCATGCAAGGGCATGCGGTGCTGCCTGTTGAGCTTCAAGAAGAGCTGAAAACACTGCGCTTTGCCATTCACAATATCGCCAATAACGTCAATCAGATGGCGCATCATTCCAATACAATCCATGCCATGACCCTGGATGATGAGCATAACCTGTTGCAATACCTCAAACAAATGGATGAGGTGGTGCAATGTTACACTGAGGGACGCATGCTTGCCATTCAGGACAATGGCCATGATCATTAAGTCCATGGCGCGTAAAGCGCCTTCCTTCAGGCAGTTGATTGACTATATGTTGGATATTGATAAAGCCGACGAGCAATATCATGTTTACCAGAATTTGTTTAGCCGTCAGGCGGCAAAAATGGAACAGGAATACGTATCCAATGCCCAGCGTATGGCCAAGCGCAAAAACGGTAATTATCTGTATCATGAGATTTTATCCATTAGCAAAACGTCACAACTGGCCGATAACCAACAAAAACAGCGGCTCAGGGATATTGCTTATGAGTACGCCAAACGCCGTGCCAGTAGCAATTTGGTCTTTGGTGCACTGCATGACGATCATGATCATCACCTGCATTACCACTTGCTGATCAGTGCTAATGCCCTAGGTGACAGTAAAAAGACCCGCTTAAGCAAAGCCCAATTTGACCAGTTAAAGAAAGGCATGGAGGAGCGGGTACTTAAACACTACCCGGAGCTGGAACAAAGGGTCGTGATCAATCAGGAAGCGGGAGAGAGGCTGTCCCGCAAAGGTGCTGAGCGAAAACGCCGTACGGGAAAAGTACCACAACGTGATGCCCTGAAAGCCAAGCTAAACACCATGTTTAACCAATGTGACACTAAGGCGGCTTTTTTTACTGCCCTAAACGAAGCTGATCTGGCACTCTACGTGCGTGGTAAAACACTGGGTGTGAAACACCTGACCACTGGCCGCAACCATCGCTTGAAAACACTGGGCCTGCTTGAGCATTTCCAAACCCTGTCTAAGCGTATTGAGCTGGACGAAGCCGCTCATGCCCAAGACAAGGCCAGTATTAAACAGCCTAAACTGGAAGCCGTCAAAGAGACCAGCACAGAGCGGCAGAATACGGATCAAGAAGAAACAGGTACATCGAAACAGGATGATACTCAAGCCAAGCCAACTGTTGAAGCGGATAGCGCAGAGAAGAAAGCGGCTAAAGAAACAGAATCAATACCATCTGAGCAGATGGAAGTCGATTCCGTGGCTATGGAACAGGCTAGGCGTAAGGCCGAAATAGATACCATACGCCAACAGCGCTCAGACGAGGCTGAGGTAAAAGAACGCCTTAAGCGGCAGGATAAACCATGATGGTTCAGATATATCATCAGTCGGATTAAGCATACGGTCAATCGCACCCTAAAATGGAGCAATGACCGCCAGCAAGACAGGCAAAAGGTAGCGGCTTATATGGGGCTAGCGTTTACTATTAAGCACAGGCAAACATGAAAAACGGAAAATACCATCACACAACAGGACTGCTCACCGGATCGTTAAAACTGGTCGGCATGGATATCAAGTACCTGTTTAAGGGCTACATGGGGGACAAAGCCAAAGGGGCCCGTTTTGCTGACCCATCAAGCTACCGTGATTTTCTGAATCACCGTCATCAGGGTTTGTTGCTGGATGGCGACTGCCTGCACCTGTCTGAATCCAGTAGTTTTCAGAACGTTTGCATTATGGCGCGTGTTGGTGCCGGCAAGACCTCGCGTTACATTATTCCCAATGTGCTGGATAAGGCAAGACAACCTTGTTCAATGGTGGTGAACGACCCCAAAGGCGAAGTGTTTAGCCAAACCTCCGCCCGCCTTCAGCAGTGTGGCTACAAGATTGTGGTGATTGATCCAGAAAACCTGAATTGTACCAGCTATTTTAACCCGTTGACTGAGGCCAAGAGTGATATCGAACTGGAACAGATTGCCGAAATACTGGTGCGCTCTGGTGTGCCTTCAGGTCAAGGCAAGGATGATTTCTGGTTGCAAGGTGCCATGCGTTTTGTAAGCCTGTTTATTAAATGTTTGAAAAATGCTGGACAGGACAATCCGGCATGGTTCAATTTTTACTATCTGTTTCAGAACTTTGGTCAGGATGGCTCTGCACTGGATGGCTTTATGAGCCGTTACACGATTTATCCGCAAGACCCTACGGATGAATCCTTATGGCATGAGTGGCGAGGTGTGCAAACGGGTAACAAGGAGGGCATTCAAAGCTTTGTGTTAAATGCCCGATATGGCAAGGACTATGCTGATTCCATACAGGGTGGCTTCAACACTTATATGACCTATGCCGGTGCAGATCCGCAAACCACGGACTTCTTTGAGAAGATGATTGGGCGTGTGAGGGAACGCCAGAAGCGTAACCTGTTTGATGGTTCTCCCGAATAATATCGTGAATACAATCTGATTAACACCAGTGAAATCAGAACTCTGGATGATGATACCGCACTGATTGTTTCTGGCAACCGCCAGCCAGTGAAGCTTAAAACCACACCGTATTTTTTACATTCAGGCTTCAATCGACAGGCCAGAAAAGGAGCCTGTGACATGCAAATCGGGGCGGGTCTGATCAAATTAGAAAAGGTGCCACTGTAATTGAGATAGCCGTATACAACAAGCTGCAAGCAGAAGTGATGTACCACGAAGAACGCTTACGGATTCTTTTTCGTATCGCCTATCAGCAAGGTGATCAGGCGTTTACTCACTGGCAAACGCACTGTGAAAAGCGTGGCTTTGCTAGTGTGTATGAAACCCTCAAGACTGACCCTTTCGCACTGGGAAAGTTAAAAGGTCGCTTGATACTGGGATTCAAGAAAAATCAACAGCGCCAAGACGCAGAAATGGCGTTAAGTGAATTGCAACACTTAAGTAAAAAGCACTATGTGACGAAATTACAATTAGACGAAGCACGGCAATTACTCAATACAGAGCAGGTCAGGCAAGTGCAGCATCAACGTCAACGTGAATCTAAAACCCGTGTGGCAGAATATGCTGAGTCATCTGCCTCAGCACAGGTGAACAGGTCATGCTCGATGTAATTAACGCTATATTACGCTTTCTGCAGGATTATCCTGACATCTTTTTTGCCGTTTTGGGTTATTTTAACGGCTATTTATTCAGGGATATCCACGTCCTGAAAATCATCGCTATCATCGTGGTGGTCCCCTACTGTGTGGATATGCTCATTGGTATCAACTGAGTGCTCACGGCCACGCTACCTTTTTTATTAGGTGCTGTGTTGGGTTACTGGGGCATCGATCAAAGTCAATACCGAGTGATGGCAGCAATCAACTTTGGCCGGAACCTGATAGGTCGGTCGTGATGAGTGGCCATGAACAAGACTGAACTTATTTTCACTGGTATTGTTGCCTTTGCACTGGGCTATGGGCTGGGGTATTTCGCCAAGCATATTGGTGATCTTGCGCGCCGGTGGGGAATATTCACTGTTTTTTTATTTCCCATTATATTTATCGTGTTATTGAGTGGAGCAGAAGCCATTTGCCAGCGGAATAATGTGTTGCTGAGCCTGATTTTTGCCGCTGGCTTTGTGATCAAGATGGTCAGGAGATAAGGGCATATGGACATTCCACTGTTTATTTTCCTGTCAGTGATCATGATTGTTTTTGGCTACATAACAGGCAATAGCCGTAGCTTCAATGTCTGGAAATTACTTCTACTCGGGATAGCGCTGCTTCCCTTTGTTGATTTAGCCAACATGGGACGGCCGCAATTATTCACCATGCTGAGGGCTTTTTTGCTGGGTTATCTATTACCCTATGCCGATATGTTGAAGGGTGTGGGAGAAGGTCTCAGTAACGTGATTAACGCGCTTCGTTACCGCAGTGCGTATGATGATATTCGTCGTAAAGAGGAAGAAGTGGAGGCACTACGCCGCCACTACGAACAAGCTCAACGTGAGGCTATCAAGCTAAACAAGACTACGAAAGAGAACGTAGACGACATCAATCCGAGCAATATCGGCAGCGCCAACAGGAACAACAGAATCAATCCTCTTCTGGTTGCAACAAGCAGGAAAAGCGGCAGTCCTCATCTTGGTCAAATCATCAGCGACAACGCCAGGGTAATCATACCCATCAAGAGCAAGCTCGTCCACGTCACGAATCGACAAGAAGCAGTCATTTACGTACCCTTGGGCTTGATCCTCATGGCCACTACAGTTACAAGGATATTAAAGAAGCCTAGCTGCGGCAAGCATCAAAATACCATCAAGACAAGCACAGTGGTAAAAGCAACGCCTATTTGAAAGAGATGAATGAACGATTCAGGCTGATTAAAGAGGCGTATGAGGCTCTTGGAGTGGGTGCTAAATAGCAAAGGAATGCTTTAGTAATTGGCTTGATATTGCTCCATAACTTCATAAATAGTATACCAAGAAAAGGTACGAAAATAATCTTAAAAGTATGTCAACCAGTACACAGTGAATCTATTACATAATCTGTAAATTTAACAATGTATATGAACATGCCAGCAGTCATTAGATGATTATTTTTCTATAGAACTTCATCCATATATGAATTAATAAACCCAGTATCAATCGTAAATTGGCCATTTCATGATCTGATCGTGTGGTATTTTATATAAACTAACTGATATCTAATCAAATCGCCAACTTAAATTCCATTTAAATTTATAAAAAACCACCAAAAATAAATCTAAAAAACCAGAAACAGAAACAGAAACAGAAACAGAAACAGAAACAGAAACAGAAACAGAAACAGGAAAATTAGTGTTTGATATAAAACCATATGTCATTTATTAATCTTTGTGTATTAAATTTGACTTATTTTTAATTTTAAATAATATCGTGTATACAACACATATCCCAACATTTTATTGTCTCCTTGTAAGATGTAAAACCAGTTATCTCGAAATGGGAACAGGTGGGGCTATGTGTTGTAACTGGTTTACCTGTTTCCTTTTTGTATTATGAAAAAATATAGAGTCATATCGTATATCTACCCTCGTAAGAATCGTGCAAAAATTTACTGTGATACCGTACATTCAACCATGAATCTTGAATGATTTTTAGTGGAATGAATGTATATTAAGTGAGAACCTTTGAAAGTTATTGAAGGAGTATTTTTATTATCAGATGATGAATAGAATACTATCTAGCACTGGGCAAAGACAGATCAACCTCAATACACAATCCTTCACGATTGTAGTCGTCCAAAACATTGAAGGTGCGTAGCAATCGACCATCTGTCAATGAATCACTCATAAAATCCATAGACCACACTTGATTGATGGCAGTGGGTACACTGAGTGCCTCTGGCTTACCCCTTTTAATACGCCGTTTTGATTTAATTCTGAGGTTCAGCTTAAGCTCTCGATAAATGCGATAAACCCGCTTGTGGTTCCAAACAAAGCCTTTGACGTTACGCAGATAGAGGCAACACAAACCAAATCCCCAACGCATATTCGCCGTCGTTAACCGGAGCAACCAATCGGCTATTTCCGCATTCTCCGTGGCCAGCGGCGCCTGATAGTGATAACCGCTTTCACTGATACCAAACACCGAACACACCAGCCTGATACTGCTTCCATAATGCGCATAAGCGCTTTGTGCCATCTGCTTGCGACGTGATGGCTTTACCACTTTTTTTCAATGGCCTCCCGAGCAATCTCTGCCTTGATCTTTTCTTCAGCACACATTTTTTTGAGTCTACGGTTCTCGTCTTCCAGTTCTTTAAGACGCTTCATCATTGACGCATCCATACCACCAAACTTCGACCGCTATTTGTAAAACCGGGCAGAACTCATGCCATGTTCCCGGCACAGCTCTGGCACACCGATGCCTTGCTCATTTTGTTTCAATATCGCCAGTATTTGGCTATCGCTATAACGTGACTTTCTCATAGAAAACTCCTTTCGTTCATTTTAGTAGAAAATACTCGTAAACTAGCCAGAGGAATTTTCTATGAAACGATCACGTTATACCGGCTTAAAGCAAGCAGAGTCAGACCCTGCTGTTACAGACCTGTGCCAAAACACGGCATGAGGAGTGCGACTTTCTACAAATGGCGCACCAAATAGGCCGGTATGGATGCGTCTTTGATGAAGCGCATGAATGAACTTGAGGACGGAAATGCATAAATTACGGACTGGTTGTTACCTTTAACCAGGACTAACAAATGCTGGGGCTTTGGGTTATGTTTTTTATATTTACGTAACATCAAAGGCTATCGCTGGAATCACAAGCGTGTGTACCGTATTTACCGTGAGCCAGAGCTAGACCCAAGGATCAATCCCGGGAGCAGAATAAAGCACAACAAACCCGATGTACTAAGTGCTCCCACAGCGGTGAACCAGGTATGGTCGATGAATGTTATGAGTGACGTACTGGCTGATGGTTGTCCTTTGCGCACTGAAACAAATCACCGGATGGCGCGGAAAGCCTCGTGCGATAAGCTGTGATAATGGGCTGAGTATATTAGTCAACAGCTGATTGGCTGAGCTAATGATAATCACATAACGCTGTTGTATATGCAGCCAGGCCAGGCCACGCAAAATGCCTGTATCGAACGATTTAACCGAACGGCTCGATATGAATGTCTGGAGTTGCATCTATTTAACAATATCGAACGGTCACATATGGCAATTTGAGGCATACCGCCTCGGCGATTACTGGGTATGGCTTAATCCTCTACTTATGGCTGATATTATTAATGGGGAGATTATATTAAGATATCGTATATGGTTAGGATTTAGCTTTAAAGCATGATCATGATCATCATTCAAGATTACTTTGATTGAGGTATCCGGAAATTGGTCAGGGACATGCCAACTAAAATTATCCAGCCCCTTCTGTTCACCTGCCTTAGAAAAAGGTTGCTATGGGAACTCATTCCACAGAATATCGTGACTGGAAATAGACATCAAATCTACTGCACGGGTGCTATCTTCAGGTTTTATTTCGAAGCTTCGCTAATAAAGCTCTGATAATGATGATATGAATAATTTGGTTCTACCATCATTAACGCTCCTATTTCTTTTAGAGCTTCTTGATAATCAGTTTCAGTATGAATGGATTTAATCTCCATTTGCCTTCCTCATATCAAATAGTTTTTACATCAATCTTGTTATGTTAGGCAGGTATTCCAATAAAACGAATATAAACGCCTCTATAGGCGTAATTGATCCACACCACGAGCTTATTTTTTGCCTGTGATATTAAAAACCACACGTCTATCTTTAAGAATACCGGTGCTTCTCCAGTTTTTTTACATCCTCGGGGATTGCCCAGTCTGATTTTAATGTACGGTTATACCATGCCAGTGCAGGCTTTTTAGCATCGCCATATTGTAACAATTTTTCCCAAAAGGCTTTGCGTGTGGATAGGGTTATAATTTGCATACGACCATGTTAATCCTGTTTTGGGACTAGTGCCGGCTGGCGTAGGTCTATAGGCTGGAATAATGCACAATAAGCTGAATGAGTATATTTATTAGATCAAAGGCAATATTAAGTTTTCGAGAACTGATAAAGTCAGTGTGTAAATACCCCATTCTTAACACAGCCACCTCGTAGACAGTTTAAGCTGCATTCCTATACTCAGTGGGCGTCATATCATTGAGCGAGTCATGCGGCCTTTGGGTGTTATAAATTTCAATCCATTCGTCCGTTATCTGCTTAACCTCCTGTAGGTTTTTAAACCAATATAAGTCCAATACTTCATGCCTATATGTACGATTAAAACGCTCTATATAGCCGTTTTGATACGGGCAACCAGGCTTGATATAGTCAATTCTGATACTGTGAGCTAGAGCCCAATCGGTAAACACGCTTGACGTGAATTCACTGCCGTTATCAACCCGAATCTTCTCTGGATAACCATGCCATTCGCCCAACCTGTCTAAATAACGTATAACACGCAACGATGGAATGCTGGTGGCTATATCAATGCCTAATAGCTGGCGGTTAAAGTCATCGATGATGTTAAATGTTCTATAACGCACCTTGTTATGCAGCTGGTCACTCATAAAGTCCATTGACCATGTGTGCCCTTGATGATTTGGCACCGTTAATGGTTCGGGGTTTCTTGGCGGTAACCTTCGTTTGGATTTGCGCCTAAGGTTGAGCTTTAACTCCGTGTACACGCGATATACGCGCTTATGGTTCCAGTGATAGCCTAGCTTACGCAGCCGCTTAAAACACTTAGGAAAGCCCCACCTCTGGTGTTTTTCCACCAAGTCATTCAGTGCATCGATAATGGCACTATCATCTGTCAGCGTTGGCTGATAATAAAACGCCGTTCGGCTTATAGAAACGACTTTACAGCTCATTGTTACACCGATTTGGTGTGTGGCCTGTAACTCCTGAGCCCAGACTTTGCGCTCTGCCACAGGCACTACAGCTTTTTTATGATTTCTTCCTGTAGCTGAGATTTAAGACTTAAGTCAGCGTACATTTGCTTAAGCCTACGGTTCTCTTCTTCAAGCTCTTTTAAGCGTTTAACATCAGAGGCTTCCATGCCGCCATACTTTTCTCGCCATTTGTAAACAGTTGAATTGGCTACGCTATATTTACGGCAGATATCTTTTATTGCCATACCAGCGTCAGCTTCTTTCAAAATTGCCACTATTTGGCTTTCGGTCATGCGTTTGCTCATCGTAAAACTGCTCTGGGATATCTTATAAAAAATTCTACGAGTGATGTGTATTAGTTTAGGGGATAGTTACAAGTGGAGTTGAAAAGTAGCGGTTAGCTTCTTGCTTTTTCTGGCTGTCACCACTCTTTATGGTGGATTATTGGGTGTGGTACAGCA
>CALSNA010000002.1 GCA_943787595.1 uncultured Pseudomonadales bacterium | reverse complement strand
GCTGATTCATCCATAAAGGTATCACTATTGCTAATATTCTAACCTAATCTGCTGGAACGGTATTTTGTGTTCTACCATATTGTGCTTGTGCAACAGGTTCTTTGTAGCTTACTGGTAAGATGATCATTTAATACCGTAATAAAAATTGCCACTTATCTTTGCTTTTACAAGTGGGAGGATCAAGTAGTCTTAGCACCTTTAATGTGCAATATTTTTATCATCGAACCCCACTTGGATTTAATAACACTTAACTGAAGGCATAAACTAGAATGCAATATCTTCATTGTTTATGGCTTAAAATTCAATGCCCTGTTGAGCTTTAATACCACTGCGAAAAGCATGCTTAATCTCTTTTACTTCACTGACTGTGTCAGCAATAGTAACCAGTTGTTTAATTGCACCACGACCGGTGATAACTACATTCATATGATATGGCCGGTTCTGTAATGTGGTTGTTACCTCATTTATATCCAGCAGGTTCTGACGAAACATATACGTCATCTCATCCAGTATAACTAAACCATATCGACTATCAGTTAGCATTTTATGGGATTGTTTCCAGGCAGCTTGGGCCGCTTTTCGATCATGTTCTATATTCTGAGTTTCCCAAGTAAAACCGTTCCCCATGGCGTGGAAATGTACTCCTGGTAGATTACTAAAGAATAGTTGTTCGCCACATTCCCAACACCCTTTGATAAATTGCACCACACCACATTGTTTTTGATGTCCTAGGCTACGGGCAAGCATTCCAAAAGCAGAACTACTTTTGCCCTTACCATTGCCGGTTAGAAGTACAATGATGCCTCTTTCCTGGTTGGCCTGTGCAATTTTCTTATCCACCAACTGTTTTACTTTTTGCATGCGTTGCTGGTGTTTTGTGGCATGATCTGTAACATTCATGGATGTGCCTAGAGTGATATCAAGTTGACAGTTTACTAAACTGAAGTGTTAACACACAAGTGTAGCCCAAGTACCCTAATCAATAGTTATGGAATCGAATTATAACGAGTTTTACCAGTAATATTGCGAATTTTTTTATCGAATGAATCGTGGTCATTATTGATGTTGAGACGGCTTCTCAACAGCATTTGTCGTGCTTAAAACATTAATTTGAGTATATGCCTTAGAAAGCTGTTGCTACAGAAGTTTAATTATTGTTGGCCCAAGGTATTAGTCTGGAAATTTTTACAAAATGACTACTATTTAATTAATAATACACCAGCCATATTTTTGTATGCCGGTGTGATTTATTTTAAACTATGCTTTGTGCATCAGTGCAGTCGCATCTGCATAACTAATATTAACACTTAAAAGCAATGGTATAACACTATACCTGATACAGCAAAACGATTAGTTTTACTGCACTTGGTATCTGTTTCCTGAAATATATGAACAGCCCATGCAGTCTGAAGCGGGTCCTCATTCCACCCTTAAAAATCAATACCCATTGCTCAATGACAGGGGATGATCTTAGCCAGTTTATCAATCTTAAATATTCGCTAAAGAACTAATCTTCACGGTATCAATTTTTTTTCATCGCTTCAGATTGTGTTCTGGTGATGTGCATCTTGGTTTTAACAATAATTCGCCCACTCTCTTGGTGCGGTTGATTTGTGTGCCTAGAGAAGGCTTTGGGCCGGACATGTGCAGTTACTCAAACAACCCCTGCCATGTACATAAACTGGATGACCTATGCAACAGGCCAAGATTATTACTGGCACTTTAAAGATCCAGGGGGCCGTGCTGTGCATGAATAGCGATATGGCCCGGGACACAATATGAGGTTATTGGTGAACCCTATCAGAAAAAATATAGCAGCAGATTTTATTATGTGCTGTATGGTGTGGAAAAAGTGTCTAAAACAGGTTATATTGCTCCAAAAAAAGCTATATCAAGCGTTGCAGTTAGCTTCAATAGTTAACCATTTGTGTGTGTAAATTGGTGTGAGGTGCAAGTCACTGTGTCAATTAGTTGAGTATGCTATAAAAATCAGGCTCAGATGATTACGGTTACAACCACATATCATAACTTTATATAATAGTGGTTAAATTGTTGCACAATTGAACTCAAAGTTGATCGGCTGCAAATTTTTAGAGCCAGCAAATTCGTACCAAATCTGAGCTATAGTGATGTTTTTCAGGGGATGCTGTCGATCTGGGATTAAATCGGCTAGTGGACACAATACATGGGCACAAGTTAAGATATCACTATGGGGAATGTTGTTTGCGGCGACATCAACCAAATCCCCATACAGCAATACATCCATATCTAATCCATGATTACAGTGCTTAGGCTGCTTATGGTTGCGGCCTGCTTTAGTTTCAACTTGGCGAATCCAGATGCGCAGATCGACTAACGCCAGATCACAATTAAAAACAACGACCATATTGAAGAAATCAGGTCCGTCTAGCCCCACTGCTCCAGCCTGATAAACTGGCGATATCTGAATACCTGAGAAACGCTGTTTGAGTTGTTGAATCCCAGTACGCAAGCTGGTGGTGGGATCCAAATTGGCACCTAGTCCCAGGAACACTCTTATACTACTCATTTTGCTACTGATTGGCTCTCAGACAAACTACGCTCAATCATTACCCCCACGTCACGAGCATTTGCGATGGCTGACGGTTTACCCAGTTTCAACCTGACGTGGGTCACTTGAAATTCACTCATAATAAGTTGGGCAATGCTCTCAGCCATAGTCTCAACTAGTAGAAATTCAGATGCTTCTATAAAGCGAGTCAAGGATTCAGCAACGGCTTGGTAACTGACAGTATGATTTATATCTTCGTTGGCTGCTGCAGCGTGGATATCTACAGCCAGCTCCAGATCCAGCACTACTCTCTGCTTGATCGCGCGCTCCCAAGCATAAATGCCAATGGTAGTTTCCACAGCAAGGCCATGCAGATAAATCCAGTCCATATTTCCAGCCTCACTTCACAGATACTGGATCAAGCTCAACCAGAGACCAACGTGGCTTAACTTGCATCGCTAAGTTATTGCTTTGACCAGCCCGCAGACGCAGAGCGCCAACATGAGCAATCATGGCACCATTATCCGTACAATATTGTAACCTGGGATAGTAGATACGAGCTTGCTGATGTTTAACCATATCGGACAGTTTTTGTCGTAGAGCTGTATTAGCACTTACTCCGCCAGCGATCACTAGAGTACGCAATCCAGTTTGTCGCAAAGCCCGGCGGCATTTGATGGCCAGAGTATCCGCTACGGCCTCTTCAAAGGCGCAAGCGATATCAGCCTGGTCCTGCAAGGCTAGCTTACCATCAACAGACTGCAAATCGTGGATGGTGTACAGGACGGCGGTTTTCAAACCACTGAAACTCATATCAAGGCCCGGTCGATCAACCATCGGTCGGGGAAATCTGAAGCGACCAGCTACACCTTGCTGGGCCAGCTTTGCGACTTTAGGTCCTCCAGGATAATCCAACTCCAGCATTTTCGCTACCTTATCAAAGGCTTCACCAGCTGCATCATCAAGGGACTCACCCAATAACTGGTATTGACCTACGTCATCCACTTTTACCAATTGGGTATGCCCACCTGATACCAGCAAAGCCACGAAAGGATACTGGGGCGCTTTCGATTCTAACATAGGGGCCAATAAATGGCCCTCCATATGATGTACTCCCAAAGTTGGAACATCCCAGGCCATGCCGAGTGCCCGGCCAGTGGCCGCCCCGACCATTAGGGCCCCGATCAGACCAGGCCCTGCTGTATAGGCAATGCCATCCACATCACCGTGCCCCAGACCAGCAATAGAGAACACTTGGCGCAGCATGGGCACCAGTTTGCGGATATGGTCACGCGAAGCCAACTCAGGCACCACACCACCATATTCTACATGGTTTTCTACCTGGCTGTACAAGGCTTCCGACACAATACCATGCTGGGTATCATAGATGGCAACACCGGTTTCGTCACATGATGTTTCAATACCTAATACACGCATCGATTACTGTTTACTCCAATGGCTAAGCATAAAGGGTGATGATGGCCACATTAAACTAAAATTTGCCGAACTTTAAATCCTATTGGATCATTTTATGGGATGTTATTATTACCCAAACACAGCCAATATGTAAGTGATCTACACTGAACATCTGGGTATTTACAAAACCGGACTATGGGAGTAATATTACTCACCATAGGTAATTATGTAACTACTACATAATCGTAACGTTGTCATAAGTCCTAACCAAGATACTCACAGAAAATTCATGGGAATGGACTATCATAAGAAAATCAGGTATCAAAATATATGCCGGCTGTTAAACTAAAAGAAAACGAAATTTTCGATGTCGCTTTACGCCGCTTTAAGCGTTCTTGTGAAAAGGCTGGTGTGCTGGCTGAAGTACGTCGTCGTGAATTTTATGAAAAGCCCACTACGGTACGCAAGCGGCAGGCTGCCGCTGCAGTTAAGCGCCATGCCAAAAAATTACAGCGAGAGAATCGTTCTCACGCAAGATTGTATTAGGAATTACCATAACTAACGTAACTCCAGAATTTCATCAAGCTTACTCCAACATGCCTTAATGTTGGAGCCTATCAGTGTATAATAAGCGTACTGGTGCATGATATCACAGGCTTTGGGTATTGATCACAACCATTATCAGAATGTAAAACCAAACAAACCATGCAACTGTTATGAACTCACAAATCAAAGAGCGCATTAAATTAGCCCAAAAGTCAGCTATGCGAACCAGAGACAAGCAGCGTCTTAGCTGCCTGCGCAGCATATTAGCAGAATGTAAGCAGTTTGAGATAGATGAGCGTGCTCAACTGAGCGACCATCGCATATTGGTATTGATGGACAAAATGTGCAAACAGCGGCGAGACTCAATCAGTCAGTTTGAAGCTGCTGGACGAGAAGACCTGGTTGCTATAGAACGTTATGAAATTTGTGTGATCCAGGAATTCATGCCAGACAGTCTGTCAACTGCACAAGTCCACCAACTAATTGATTCTGCCATTGCCACTACTGGAGCTACCAGCATGCGGGACATGAAGACAGTGATGGAATTGCTTAAGCCACAATTACAAGGTCGTGCTGATATGGGGGCAGTTAGCCGACAGATCCAGGCTCAGTTGACCAACCAGACCTAACAGGATCATCATTCAGGTAGGTTAATGGTTAAAACGGTTAACCCTGAACTGGGCAGGTAATCTGGAAATCATCCGTAATATTAAACTCCACATTTAAATATTGAATTAGCGTTGACCAATCGGTGCTAGTTTGGATTATAGTGATTAAAATTGATTAGAATGATCACCACTGATGGTAATCTTAATGATAATGCTAAATTATCAGGTGTGTGAGAAATGCTAAATACTTAATTTAAATATACTTTTGATTAAAAAAGGGTTCGACTCCAACATAATAAATCCATTAAGATCTAATCTATGTGAATATGTGCAAGCAGGACAAACGTCATGGCTTCATTGCCACGCATTACCCAGTCTTTTATTGATGAACTGCTGAATAGAAATGATATTGTTGATGTTGTCAACAGCCGAGTTAAGTTGAAAAAAATCGGTCGTAATTATAGGGCTTGCTGCCCCTTTCACAAAGAGAACACTCCCTCATTTACAGTCGCACAAGATAAACAGTTTTATTACTGTTTTGGGTGTGGTGCTGGAGGAAATGCCATCGGTTTCCTGATGGCGCTAGAGCACCTCAGTTTTCCAGAAGCACTTCAAGACTTGGCCCATCGTGTGGGTCTTCAAATGCCGGCTAGAGCTGTTTTATCTGATGCTGACGAATTGTCCCGGCAAGCTCATCTGGAGCAACGTACATTGGCCTATGACCTAATGGAGGAAAGTGCTCAGTGGTTTCAGGAACAGCTACGTCTGCATCCTCAGCGTGCTCAAACAATAGCTTATCTCAAACAGCGAGGCTTAAGTGGCGCGATCGTCAAGTATTTTGGCATTGGCTTTGCCCCAGTTGGCTGGCGTAACTTAATTGATCAGTTAGGTCAAGAAGAAAAGCGTTTAAATACCCTCATTGAAACCGGGATGGTCATTCAACAGCAGGAAAAAAAACGCTGCTATGACCGCTTTAGAGCTCGTATCATGTTTCCCATTCGTGACTACAAGGGCCGTGTTATTGCATTTGGTGGACGAGTACTGGGTAATGATAAACCCAAGTACCTTAACTCACCGGAAACCAGCATATTTCAAAAGCAGCGAGCCTTGTACGGCTTATATGAAGCTCGCCAACAGAATCGTAATCTCAAGTGCTTAGTATTAGTAGAAGGCTATATGGATGTTGTAGCCCTAGCTCAGCATGGCATTACTTATGCTGTTGCTACTCTGGGTACTGCCACTAGCAATTATCATATGGAGCAAATTTTTCGTCAATGCCAGGAAGTGGTGTTCTGTTTCGATGGTGATAACGCTGGCCAAAAAGCAGCATGGCGTGCGCTAGAGGCTTGTCTGCCTTTTATGCAAGATGGCCGTCAAGCGCGATTTTTATTGCTTCCAGAGGGACAAGATCCTGATAGCCTGGTGCGCAGCGAAGGAACACAAGCGATGTCTACCCGCATTGCTAACGCGATGCCACTGAGTGACTTCCTGTTTCAACAGCTGAGCCTGGACCTGGACCTTAATAACCTTGAACATCGAGCCAGTCTAGCTAATCTAGCTAACCCGCTGATTGCTACTATGCCAAAGGGTGTAATTCAGCAATTAATGCAGGTGCGACTAGCGGAAATCACTGGCTTGCAACAGGATATACTGGAGCAACTGGCTTCTAGCAATGATACCCCTGCAGATAATCAGTTCAATGAAACAGCAGTAATGATAGCGCCAAGTTCGCCTGACTTAGGAGCGCTGAAATATGACTCAAGACATAACACTGGAGGAATATCAAATACCATTGCCTTGGAGCAGCGCTACAACTCAACCCAATCACAACAACGAACACTTAACCCGGCTCAACAGGCTATCCGCTTGTTATTGGGTAACCCTCAGTTAGCACATTCCTACCGCACTATGCCAGAATTTTTGCAAGAGATGCAATTACCTGATGCACAGCTTTTGGTGCGCTTGCTAGAAACTATCAATAAGTTACAAATACAACTGAAACGTCACCTTGCTCCAGTTGAATTACAGGTTGAGTGTCATCAGTGGCCAGAGTGGCCTGAGATTTGTCAACTAGCAAGCTTGGAACCATTATTGGATAAAGCCAGTTGGCAACGTCAAATGACTGATGTGCTGCAACGCTTACGGTGCCATTATCGTGATGAGCGGATCAACTTATTGGAGCCAAAATTACAACAGAATACCCTCAGCAGCAACGAAAAACAGGAACTAAAGTCCTTACTCCAAAGGGAAAAATCGTAACCTGTGAGTGAAACCATAATTGAATTAGGTAATGGCTCAATTTAGTTGCAGTGACCACTGTCGCAAAAAATGCCTGTTGTTGATGGCGTAAACCATTTATATAGCCTATAATACACCGCTAATTTTTAAATTCATCCGTCCAGTTAAAGAGTAACATGGCAACCACTGAACAACAACAATCTCGCCTTAAAGATCTTATTACTAAAGGTAAAGAGCAAGGTTTCCTAACTTATGCAGAAGTAAACGACCACTTGCCTGAGGACATAGCTGACCCAGATCAGGTCGAAGATATCATTAGTATGATAAACGATATGGGCATTACTGTATCGGAACAGGCTCCTGATGTTGAAACCTTACTGATGGCCAATGGTGATTCTACTGATGAAGCCGCTGCCGAAGAAGCTGCAGCAGCGCTAGCCGCAGTAGAAACCGATGCGGGTCGCACTACCGACCCAGTGCGTATGTATATGCGCGAAATGGGAACTGTGGATTTGCTTACCCGAGAGGGTGAAATTGTTATTGCCAAACGAATTGAAAATGGATTGCATGATGTAATGGCCGCATTGGCGCTGTATCCAAGTAGCGTATCTGTAATTGCTGATCAATATCATTCTATTGTAACTGAATCAGGTCGCTTGAGTGATCTGTTCACCGGCTATATTGATTCTGACCAACAACCTGTATCATCCTCGCCTTTGATTAGTATTATGGAAGCTAATGACGATGAAGAGGTGGATTCTGGCCCAGATCCTGTCGAAGCAGAAAAACGCTTTAATATCCTTGAAAAACAGCTCACTTTAACCTTAAAAATGCAAGCACAGCATGGCAGAACTAGTCCTGAAACGGCACAGGCCTATGTGAAGCTGAGTAAGCTTTTTGGACCAATTAAGTTAGTGCCCAAGTACTTTGTTCAGATTAGTTCTCTGCCACGTTTAGCTCTGCATCGAATCCGCAAACAGGAAAAGCACATCAGTAAAATTTGTATCGAATTGGCTGGCATGCCGCGCAAGCTATTCTTACAAGAATTTCCCAACAATGAAACCAATACTGAATGGATTGAAGACTTAATTAAGCGACAAAGCCCCTACTCATCAGTGATTAAGCATTACCGTAAGGACTTAGTACGAGCCCAGAGAAAACTAGAGGTCATTGAAACGGAAGCTGGTATTTGCTTATCTGATATAAAAGAAATCAACCAGCGTATGTCTCTTGGTGAAGCTCAAGCACGACGAGCTAAAAAAGAAATGGTAGAAGCCAATTTACGATTGGTAATTTCCATTGCTAAAAAATATACTAACCGCGGACTCCAGTTCCTAGACTTAATTCAGGAAGGTAATATCGGCTTAATGAAAGCTGTAGATAAGTTTGAATACCGCCGTGGCTATAAGTTTTCTACTTATGCTACCTGGTGGATTCGCCAAGCTATCACCCGATCTATTGCAGATCAGGCGCGCACCATCCGAATTCCGGTACATATGATTGAAACGATCAACAAGCTTAATCGCATCTCCCGTCAAATGCTGCAAGAGATGGGCCGTGAACCAACTCCAGAAGAGTTAGGTGTGCGAATGGAAATGCCTGAAGATAAAATACGCAAGGTGCTTAAAATTTCTAAAGAACCTATTTCTATGGAAACGCCCATTGGTGATGATGAGGACTCTAGCTTGGGCGATTTTATAGAAGACGGCATCATGGACTCGCCAGTCGATTGTGCCACCGGGGAAGGCTTGCGTGAAGCGACTCGTGATGTTCTAGCAGGGCTGACAGAAAGAGAAGCCAAAGTGCTTAGAATGCGTTTTGGCATTGATATGAATACCGACCATACTCTGGAAGAAGTTGGCAAGCAGTTTGATGTAACTCGCGAACGAATTCGTCAAATTGAAGCCAAAGCGCTACGTAAGTTACGTCACCCAGTACGTTCAGACAACCTACGCAGCTTTATTGAAGAATAAACCTATATGTGACCATGAGCGTAATATACCTTATCATTTATTTGGTATTAAGAATAAAATATTCCAGATTCACTTGCTTGCAATGATCAGCCCGAGTACTATTTACTGCTTTTGTGTTAAGGGCCTGTGGCGCAGCGGTTAGCGCAGAGGACTCATAATCCTTTGGTCGTCAGTTCAAATCTGACCAGGCCCACCAAAAGCTTCGCTAAATGCATCTTAATTTGTAACATTTAGCATGTATGTACTATAACTTTCCTCAGTTATGCCAACCCACCATGTATGCTTGAAATAGCCCCTCATTCACCAGTCAACTGGTGATATCTTCGATATTGTGCAATGCCAATGATCGCTATTGATAGATGTTGGCAGCCGGGATATCTGTACTGTCGGATTTTTGCACACTATGAAACTCCTCAACTGTGTGGACAGCTTATTTGCGTAAGATCCGCCCACATAGACTACAATGTGGTAAGAGGATTTTTGGTGCAATAAATTTTTCTATGGGCAGCTATTGCACAGTGTCTAGCAAGTGGCTGCATTACGCTTGGATAGGCTAGTAGTGCTGTAACTTGAGGATATCCATCAGAGAATGTACCAGGGCGTGATCATCATATTTTTATGAGGAAGAAGCGAAGTAGTTTAGAAGCAATTGGCAGATTTATCCGCATGGAAACCATGTTTGGATTGTGTTAAAAAAATGATTAGCTAGCTTCAGTGGACATGAGTAATGATAATTTGGCGAATTGATCTATGCATCCCATAAACTTAACAGCCTTTATAGTCCTTGGCAATACATTCACGAGCAAGGCTGTGCGCCTGCTCGATTTGTAATGGGGTCATCTTTTCAATCAAAAATCCCATTACTTTGGTCACATCCTCCAGTCCATTAAATCGAGCAATATTTGCCCACATATGCGCTTTGACCTTGTTTTCTTTAACACCTTTTCCAAGCGCATACTGGATGCTCAGATTGCCCTGGCTGTTGGCATGACCCTGTTCGGCGGCCAGTGTGTACCATTTCATGGCTGCTTTACCACACTGCCGAACACCTTCGCCATTAGCGTACATCACACCCAGATTATATTGGGCATCAGCAGACCCTTGTTCAGCAGCCAATGTGAACCATTTCACGGCCATCTTATCGTCTTTTAAGAGGCCTCTACCATTATGGTATATCACACCCAGATTATAATAAGCCCTGGCAAGACCCTGTTCAGCAGCCAGCGTATACCATTTTACAGCCATATTATAGTCTTGAAGGATGCCTTTGCCATTATCGTACATCACACCCAGATTATATTGAGCATCAGCAGACCCTTGTTCGGCAGCCAGTGTGAACCATTTTACGGCCATCTTATTGTCTTGTAGTACACCTCTGCCGTTAGAATACATCAGACCTAGATCATACTGCGCTTTGACATGTCTCTGCTCGGCAGCCAGTGTGTACCATTGCACTGCAATATTATCGTCTTGCACTACGCCCTTTCCATTAGCGTATGTTACACCCAAATTGTATTGAGCATCGGCATCACCCTGCTTAGCGGCTAGTGTGTACCATTTCACAGCTGCTTTATCACACTGACGAACACCTTCGCCGTTAGCATACATTACACCCAGATTGTATTGTGCTTTGGCAATACCCTGATCGGCAGCCAGTGTGTACCATTTCACGGCTGCATTATCACATTGAATGACACCTCTGCCGTTATGGTACATGACCCCCAGATTGTACTGTGCCTTGGCAACCCCTTGCTTAGCTGCAAGTATAAACCATTTCACAGCCATCTTATCGTCTTGCAGGACACCCTCTCCATTATGGTACATGACCCCCAGATTGTATTGAGCATCAGCCGCGCTCTGTTCAGCAGCCAGTGTGTACCATTTTACGGCCATCTTATTGTCTTGAAAGATACCTTCTCCATTGTGGTACATTACACCTAGATTGTACTGTGCTTTGGAATGGCCCTGTTCAGCAGCCAGTGTATACCATTTTACGGCCATCTTATCGTCTTGTAAGACATCTTCTCCATTATGATACATGACCCCCAGATTGTATTGAGCATCGGCATTTCCTTGCTCAGCGGCCAGTGTGTACCATTTTACGGCCATCTTATTGTCTTGAAAGACACCTTCTCCATTATGATACATCACACCCAGGTTGTACTGTGCTTTGGCATGATTCTGTTCAGCGGCCAGTGTGTACCATTTTACGGCCATCTTATTGTCTTGAAAGATACCTTCTCCATTGTGATACATTACACCCAGATTGTACTGTGCTTTGGCATTTCCTTGTTCAGCGGCCAGTGTGTACCATTTTACGGCCATCTTATCGTCTTCAAGGACGCCTCTGCCATTATGATACATGACCCCCAGATTGTATTGCGCATCAGCAGTACCTTGTTCAGCCGCCAATGTGTACCATTTCAAGGCAGTGTTATAGTCTTGCAGCACACCTCTGCCATTATGATACATGACCCCCAGATTGTATTGCGCATCAGCAGTGCCTTGCTCAGCAGCCATTGTGTACCATTTCACGGCAGTGTTATAGTCTTGTGGCACACCATCTCCGTTATGGTGTATGACCCCCAAATTGTATTGCGCATCAGCTGCTCCTTGTTTTGCAAGAGGGGTCCATTCACGTAAGGCGGTTGTAAAGTCACCACGTTGAGCAGCAGTAAGTCCTTTATTAAAGTCTGCACCCCAACTCATTGAGGCAATCACTGAAAAAAGTACCAGAAGGGTGATGCTTAGCGTTTTCATGCCCATAATTTAATCTGATTTTGGTAATTTGGTAAAGTAAGGACCAAGGAGATATAAAACTATAATCAAATCAAGTAAAAAGTCTGATTTTTCTTCTATTTTACTCCAAACTACAAGTTAACTCTAATTTCTACAAGTGCAATAATACTATATCAATATGGGTCAAGAACTAGCTAAGAGTAACCTTCTCACACACCTTCAAGAACCTAGATAGAACCTGGTAGATGGGTATTTGTATGGCTGGCTGAACCATCAATATACGGTAACATTGGCTGTCTTCAGTTGCAGCACGGGTAGCTTTGAACGCTAATTCACCATTGCTTTGTCCCAAACACTAATTGTCTTTAGTGATGTCGTGTGCATCAATTGGACGTGTCTTGTGACGCCATATGGACTCACTGAGTGATAGCGGGTTAATAACTAATCCTGCGTTATACGTTTTGCCAAATGTGCAGTCAGTTTAGCAGCGCGTTGTTGCAAAGGTGCCATATTTTGGGTCAGCTCGTTAACTCCAGAGGCAAAATGATTTCCCTCATCACTGCTAACTACCACTTGTGTTTCTGAATGCAAGAAGTTTGCCCCACTGGCTTTGAACCACTGTAATAAATCTAGAGCCGATTGCCATTTAGCCATGGTCAGTAGGCTTAGTTCACGTGCAGGTAAGTGGCCAATTGGACCAGCTAACCAACCCTCTATATCTGTATCCAAGGCTCCCAACAGTTTCAGCAACTGGATCAAACGAGTTGAATCGCCCCAAGTATCAAATTGGGCAAGTGCATCAGCAAGATTGGATTGTTGCCATAACCAGAGCCATTGTTGTAGCGTGCCAGATAGGCCAGTGTTGGCGATACTGGCATTACTCAAGGGCCGCAATTGCAAACCAGCATCACGAGGTGACAACAGTACACTATAGTCTAAATCGGTTATCTGGCAAGCCACTTTTAAATCGGTTAGTTCAGCTAAGCCAAGTAATGTAATGGGGTCACGCTGCAGAATGATGTTACAGCTGTGCTCCAAAGCTTCAATGCTGATTTGACTCAGCCATTGGGACAATTTATCTGTTGTCATCAGCATTGGATTTGGGCAAGGTGGATTTATAGTATATAGTGGCTTAGGTCCTGATCTTGGATTACATCACCCAAGACTCGGTCTACATAGGCTTGGGTGATCTCAATACTGGCTCCAGCAGCTTGACTGGCTTCAAAAGATAAGTCTTCCAAAAGACGCTCCAGCAGGGTGTGAAGGCGGCGCGCACCAATATTTTCTGTATTTTCATTGACCGAATAGGCCATTTCAGCCAACCGCTGAATACCATCTTGGGAGAATTCAATTTTCACCCCTTCAGTGCTAAGCAACGCCTGATATTGTTTAGTGAGGGAGAATTCGGGTTCGGCCAAGATACGGGCAAAATCTGCTGGACGTAAGGCCTCTAGCTCAACACGTATGGGCAAACGACCTTGTAGTTCAGGAATCAGGTCAGCAGGCTTGGTCAAGTGGAAAGCACCAGAAGTGATAAATAGGATGTGGTCAGTTTTGATCATGCCGTATTTAGTTTTTACGGTACAACCTTCAATGAGTGGCAATAGATCGCGTTGTACGCCTTCACGGGATACTTCACCGCTACTGCCTTCTGATTTCTTGGAAATTTTGTCAATTTCATCTAGAAATACAATGCCATTTTGCTCTACTGCAGTCACAGCTTGCTGTTTGATATCGTCTTCTTTAATCAGTTGGGCACTTTCTTCATCCTTGAGCTGCTCAAAAGCAGCAGCTACTTTGAGCTGACGGTTCTTTTTTTGCCCTTGGCTCAGATTAGCAAACATATTCTGTAGTTGGGAACTCATTTCTTCCATGCCGGGTGGGGTCATAATTTCCAATCCAACAGGAGTTACAGATATTTCGATTTCGATTTCTTTATCATCTAGTTGACCTTCACGCAGCTTTTTACGGAAAATCTGTCGAGTAGAGCTATCACGGTCACCTTTATCACTATTCCGAGCAGGGGTGAGTAAAGCGTCAAGAATTCGTTCTTCGGCTCGGTTCGCTGCGGTATTGGATACTTGTTCCATCGCTTGTTCTCGCCTCATTTTAATGGCGGTTTCAACAAGATCGCGGATAATGGACTCAACATCTCGGCCCACGTAACCGACTTCAGTAAATTTAGTGGCTTCAACTTTGATAAATGGAGCTTTGGCCAGCTTGGCTAAACGCCGGGCAATTTCAGTCTTGCCCACACCGGTAGGTCCAATCATCATAATATTTTTAGGACATATCTCAGCGCGCATACCAGGCTCTAGCTGCATGCGCCGCCAACGGTTGCGAAGGGCAATGGCAACAGCTCTTTTGGCATCGTTTTGACCAATAATATGGTTGTCCAATTGCTGGACTATTTGTGCTGGAGTTAAGTCAGACATTGGTGTGCTTCCACTTAATTGAGTTCAAGGGCTTCAATGGTTTGCTGATGATTGGTAAATACACAAATGTCTGCTGCAATAGCTAGGCTTTTGGTAACGATTGACTGGGCGTCCAATGCCGTATGCTCAAGCAAGGCTGTGGCCGCGGCCTGAGCAAAATTACCACCTGACCCAATGGCAATGAGACCTCCATCGGGTTCCACCACATCGCCATTGCCAGAGATAACTAAAGATGCTTGTTGGTTAGCCACCACCAACATGGCTTCCAGACGCCTGAGAACTCGATCACTGCGCCACTCCTTGGCTAGTTCTACTGCTGCGCGTACCAGTTGTCCATGGTGTTTTTCCAACTGCCCCTCAAAACGTTCGAATAAGGTGAAGGCATCCGCAGTGCCCCCAGCAAAGCCAGCCAGGATTTGGTTATGATATAGGCGTCGAACCTTGCGCGCATTACCTTTCATTATAGTATTGCCTAAGGAAACTTGGCCATCGCCGCCCAATACAACTTGGCTGCCACGCCTGACAGAAACGATAGTGGTCACAGGAATATAGCTCCATACATTGTTAGTATGCCAGCAACAGAAAGTGCCGATCAATAATTAAGTCTATTATGCTGTCATGGTCTACATGTTACACACATATATTGCACCAATTAGTACGAAATTCAACCGTTCTTAAGGAGTTGGATAGTGGATTTGTGCAATCACTTACCTCTGGGTATAGAATTTTAGTGGTCCAGTGCAATTTTGATTCGAATAGATTCGATATTTTGCTGGGCCATGATATCTTCAGCTTTGTTAAGCGTGGATCGATTGGCAAATGGCCCCAGCCGTACTCGGTACCAGGTAGATCCTGATGCCGAAGTGGCTTTTTGTGTTACTACACTGGGTAAATTTAACAGAATCAATTGTGCTCGGAGACGGTTAGCATCAGCCAAACGCTTAAAGGAACCAGCCTGCAGCAGGATATTAAGCTTTTGACTGGCATCTTTAGGAGTAGATTTATAGGCTTCTACTTTGGGAGCTTTTACCTGAATATCGGGCAACAGAGTATAAAAATCAAAGGCCTTCTGACTTTGTTGTGGTTTTGGTAAGGCAGGCGTTTTGGGTAGAGGTTGCGGTTTGGGAACTAGCAGTTGCTGACCACCTGGTTGTGGGTCAACTGAATGCCAGCTAAGAAATAACAGGCCGACAACAAACAAAATTGTTACCACTAAAGTAAACATGATCACCCAATGTGGCACTTTTCTGCCTGAGGAACGTATTTTACGGTTGACGTAATCATGGCGCATAGTTTGATTCACATCACCTCAGGAGCCTGTACCCCTAATAATGTCAAGCCATTGGCCAGTACCTGGCGAGTTGCCATACACAAGCCGACTCGGGCATTGCGCAAGTTAGAATCGGCCAGCATAATTTTATAGCCGCTATAATAATTATGAAACTGGCTGGCCAGTTCGCGCAAATAGTGGGCTACCTGGTGAGGCTCGTGGGCCTGGGCTGCTTGCACGATCAGATCAGGATAAAGGGCGAGCTGTTTCATCAAATCTAGTTCCACCGGCTGTGTTAATCGGTGCAACTGTGCCATACTTTGATTTTGATCCCAGCCTATATTTCGATCATTCAGTTTGCATATTAGCGTGCAAATACGCGCATGAGCATATTGAATATAGTACACAGGATTGTCTTTACTATTAGATTTGGCCAGCTCTAAGTCAAAATCCATATGTTGTTCAACTTTACGGGTAACATAGAAAAAACGTGCTGCATCTGTACCCACTTCATCTCTGAGTTGCCTTAGTGTAACAAAAGATCCGCTACGTGTAGACATCTGTAAACGTTGTTGGCCGAGGTATAATATCGCAAACTGAACCAATTTAATTGTTAACCGATTTGGATCAATACCCAATGCCTGTAGGGCGGCATTGACACGGTTAACATAGCCATGGTGGTCAGCACCCCAAATATTGATCACTTGATCAAAGCCACGTTCAAATTTATTCAGATGATAGGCAATATCAGCAGCAAAATACGTGGTCTGGCCATTGTTGCGCCGCACAACACGATCCTTGTCATCGCCAAAATCAGTTGCACGGAACCAGAGTGCACCATCTTGTTCATAAATATAACCGTTTTCCTGCAATTTATGAATGGTGTGGTGGATAGTATCTTTTTCAATCAGACTAAGCTCAGAAAACCAGCGATCAAATTTAACTCCAAATTCTTGTAAATCTGCTTTAATATCCTCACGGATGGCTTTTAAACCGCTGTTGAATAGGATTTCGTAGCGTTGTGCGCCTAATATGTTTTGGGCCCGCTGGATCAGCGCATCAATGTGAATTTCCTGATCACCTCCTTGAGCAGCGTCTGCAGGAATATTCGCCATTATGGCAGTAGCAGTATGCTGTAGGCTATCTCCACACATGTCTCTGACATTGGTGGCAATCTCCTTTACATAGTTCCCCTGATAGCCGCTGGAGGGAAATGTCAGAGTTACACCACCAGCTTGAAGATAACGCAGCCAGACACTGACGGCCAGAATATGCATCTGCCGACCAGCATCATTGACATAGTACTCCCGTTGTACAGAAAACCCAGCCACATCGAGTAAGTTAGCTAAACTAGCACCATAGGCGGCACCACGACCATGCCCTACATGTAAGGGGCCGGTGGGATTGGCAGAAACAAATTCAATCTGTACCAGGCGATTTTGTCCTATTGTACTGGCACCATAATACTTACCTGCTTGCAGGATACTGTTGATAATTGATTGATTGGCAGATGGACTGACAAAAAAGTTGATAAAGCCAGGCCCAGCAATTTCAGTTTTGATGATATCTGTTGCTGTTGGCATGCAGTCACAAATTGATTGTGCTATATCCCTGGGTTTTCGGCCAACAGCCTTGGCTAGGGTTAGCGCGATATTACTAGCCAGATCACCATGCAGTTTATCTCGGGTATGTTCGACATGCACCTTGGGCTTTAATGACGGGTCTAGCTTACCAGTTGTCTGCATATTTCGCAGAGTCTGTTCAATAAGATTGGTGATGCGATGTTTCATCAATGGCTTGTCTTTATAAAAATGAATTAAATTGAGATAAGTAATCATTATCTCCTGAATTGAGTTGGAAACCAATGGCTCAATATGAATTTTAGAATCGTATTTAAGCTGAATAAGGCAAAATATTATGCCTAAATCTCTTCTACATTTATCCCAAACGATGACTAAAGTGTTCAATTTCATGATATTGTTTAGACTATAACTTCAACTTATAACCAACCGTAATGCCCCAGTGTTGCACACTGGGCTACTGAAACTATTGCACTACATGATTTCCTGTGGATCAATATCCAAGCTCCAGCGGACTTTATGGAGTTGTTTTTGTTCAGCTAGCAAACATAGTTTGCTACATATTGTTTGCAGAGCTTGACGCTGGGGATGTTGTAACAAGAGTTGATAGCGATAGCGTCCATTGCGGCGTAACATAGACGCTGGAATAGGGCCAATAGCCCGCAGTTGTTCACCGGCTTCAGGTAAATCATCCAACGCCTTCTGTAAGTGGGTTAGGCATTGTTCAGCACTTTGAGCAAGTTTGGCTTCAGCCCTGAATATAGCCATATGCGTGTAGGGAGGCAGTTGGGCCTGTCGACGTCGCTGGAGTTCATAACAGGCAAATTCAGCATAACCCCGTTGCGTCAATATTTGGATATAAGGGTGTTCGCCCTGACGAGTCTGCAAGAGCGCTAAACCAGGCTGGTTAGCGCGGCCTGCCCGGCCTGCTGCCTGTACCACTTGTTGTGCCAGACGCTCGGGGCCTCGGAAATCAGTACTAAACAAGCTAGCATCAAGATCCAATAGGCCAACTAGGGTAACTGAAGGGAAATGGTGTCCTTTAGTCAGCATCTGGGTACCCAGCAAAATACACGGTTGACCTGTGAGAATTTCGGCCAACAGTTGAGGTAGTTTATGCTTGCCACGAGTGCTATCACTGTCAATACGCAACACTGGCACGGTTGGGAATTGTTTATTCAATTGTGCCTCACAGCGTTCGGTGCCAACCCCAATAGCCTGAAGATTTTGGTTGTGGCAATACGGGCACTGGCATATAACAGCTTGCTTGTGATCACAGTGGTGGCAATGCAGACGTGCTGGCTCTTGGTGCAGGGTCAAGCTAGCATCACACTGAGGACAGGTTATAGTTAAACCACAATTGTGGCACTGTAGACTAGGTGCAAAACCACGGCGGTTAAGAAATAACAAAACTTGTTGGTTTGCCCTCAAATGTTGTTCTATGTGTAGTAATAACTCCGTTGACAATCCACCTGATAAAACTTCGTTACACACGTCAATAATTTGGTATCGCTGTTGCTGGGCAGGCCCAGCACGTTTTGGTAGCACAGCATGCTGAAACCGACCTCGTTCCACATTAGCTAAGCTTTCAAGGGCAGGGGTAGCTGAACCGAGAATAATTGGGATAGCTTCATCATAGGCTCGTTTTACCGCCAGATCACGTGCATGGTAACGTAAACCATCTTGCTGTTTATAAGCTAGATCGTGTTCTTCATCAACCACAATCAGGCCCAATTGTGGAATTGGGGTAAAAATGGCAGAACGGGTACCAACGACGATGTCAGCAAAGCCAAGGTTTGCCTGTTGCCAGCCATCCAGGCGTTGTTTGTCAGTTAAGCCAGAGTGCAGGCAAATAATGGTGTTGTCAAATCGTGCCTGCAGCTGCTGTAAAGTTTGTGGGGTCAAGCCTATTTCTGGTACTAAGATCAAGGCTCGACGACCTTGACTAAGGCATTGGGTGATGGCTTGTAGATAAATTTCGGTTTTGCCACTGCCTGTGACGCCCTGTAGTAAAGTACAACGAAAATGCTGGCTCATTGGACTGATACATTGCAATGCCCGGGTTTGTTCAGGATTTAGCACTAATGCATCTTGCGCTAACTTTGGTTCAGGTGCTGTGGTAGGTTGCAACAGTGTCTTGAGCAAGCCTTTTTGTAAGAGTCCTTTCAAAGCACCTGGAGTAAGGCCCACGCGCTTTAGCTGCTGTTGATTGAAAATTACTGGCAATTCCTTTAGCTGGTGCCAAATAGCAGCTTGTTTGGGAGACCGTTGCAGAATTGCAGCTGCAGTTAGCGCTATGCTGTCATCCAGTCGTTGCCAATGACTGCTGACTGGCTGGTTACGTTGAGCTTGACGTAATTTTGTCGGCAGCATGTGCAATAGTCCGTCCCCCACAGGATACTGGTAGTAACGGCAAGCCCACAGCCCCAATTGAAATAGTCCTTCAGGCAACACTGGCTGCAAGTCAATCAATGCCGTCGCTGCTTTTAGCTTAGTGGCAACAATATCGCAATGGTTGCTGACTTTTAGCAAGATACCAACCACTTGCCGGTTGCCCAGTGGAACCTGTAAACGTATTCCAGGTATCAGTGCCTGATATTGTGGTATTGTAACCGGTGGTAGGTAGGTAAAGCTGCGTCGTCGACTAGTGCCTAGAGCAACCTGCAGGTATTGATTTTGTGATAGCATGATTTTAAATTTAGCTGATAGACATACCATGCTACACTAAAATCTTGTTGTTACGGGTGTTTTCTCCCATTATTAGTAGGTAAGTGCTGCATCATTTTTTGTTTTCATTGCTTGTTAATTAACCTGTTTCTGGTACAATTATTCGTTTGATTTTAGGCGTTGGCAGATATGTTATCGTCAAATCGTTACTACGTCAGATGCTGATGCTTGGCATGAAGCTAAATTACAGTGTCCTGAATTGAGGTGCTAACCATGCAAAGTGAAATTCATCCACAATATGCCAACATCAAGGCAACCTGCTCTTGTGGTAATGTGGTTTCAACCCAGTCAACCTTATGCAAGGATATCCACATTGATGTGTGTAGTGCTTGCCACCCGTTTTATACCGGCAAACAAAAAATTCTTGATGCTGGTGGACGGATTGATCGTTTTAACAAGCGCTTTGGTAATCGAGTTAAGCCGTTAAAGTAATGCATCTTGGCACAGGATTTCGAACAGACTTATTCAACGAATGATTTCTTAAACTAAAGTTTTAAAAAAAATCCACTAGTCCTAGTGCATACATGATGAAATGTATGGTGTGTGATAATGGCCGTTCGAGTGTATCCGGTTTTTAAGCAATCAGCCTTAAGACCCACCACCTACCTGTTGGGCAAGCAATACATAAACATCGAAAAAATACAGCAGCAGTCATGTTGAGCAGTGCTGGTTAAAACGGCTGATCATGATTGCACTCATTAACGACATTTGCTTAACTTAGTCAATAACTACCCTCCATGTCATAAGCCATAAGTGACACCAGTAGAGCCCCTTCACAGCTCTGATCATGGCACCGTTCAGTGTGTGTTGAATATGCCAAGCCCTAATGCGTTCTGCCCTCCAGTTTGTTGTGATTTCGGGATTTAATCCAGCAACCGTGTTGTGATCCAGCTTTGCTCTGTCACCAGGTTTTAATCAAAACGGACGCTATAAGGTTTAAAATCAGCCAAGTGGCAAGAGCAATGAAATTAGTTAATATCATTGTTAAGCATTGATGCATGCCTGACGAGTCATTCCCAGCTGATTAGCCATTAATATACAGCCTGATACTGTTCCAATAAAAACGACGGTATCCGTTAAAATAAGCGTTTTTAATTCAGTCCGACTATACCGATGAATAGCTTCTTCAAAGAATCCCTGGAAGCGTTGTTGTATCAAAACCAACTCCCTCTTGTTAAATTTGGCCGACTTACCCAACTGGCAACTCATTGGCGATAGATTAGACTTGGTGTGAATAAAATCACGGGCAGATTGCCGGGGGCAGCAAGGAATATGACCCATTGAACATATTCAAGGCGGTCTTGTTGGGCCAATGCCACAGTTTGAGGAAGCCAAAGCTTGAGCATGCGCTGGCCTTTCGATTTGCATTTTTGATATTTTATCATATCGATGATACTGATTAATGAAGCCTGTATAACGTATTTGAACTAGGTTTCAATTTTGATAAGATAGCGTATTAAAGCAATGTTCCACTTAAACAAATGGCTATCCCAAGCACAATTGGATGCTGCCTTACCATTACCACCACAGCTACCATCAAATTTGGTGGAGCATATTTACTACAGTGATCTCAGGTATGTACACGATGGTGATAGCATTCGTTTACAAGGAGGTGATCAAGTGCGTATGCGATATATCAACAGCTTAGAGTTGGCTCGATACAGCTACCCTGCGCAACCTTTGGCTCAAGCTGCCAGGGACTATGTGATGAGTCACTTGAATGAATTAAGGGTGTACTTACAGTTTGGCTTACAACAACAAGACCATTACGGCCGCTTGCTGGCCAGGGTATACAATGCGTACGGGCATTGGGTAGCTCCAGCTCTGGTTTCACAGGGGTTGGCTTATGTCGTGAGTATTCCACCGGCTATTGCACCAGCTTGTTTGTGGCAACTGGAACGAGATGCCAAAGCTGCAAGCACTGGCTTATGGGGGTCTTCCAGATCATATTCCAGTAGCGGCGCAGAGTATAGAACCTTCTGTTACTGGCTTTACACGCGTGCAAGGCAAGGTGGTTAATGTAACTCGTGCCCAGACAGCTTGGTATATAGATATAGCGGATAGTTTGGTTATTAAGATTCTTCACGAAAACAGTAAATTTTTTAAAGAAGGATTTTTTTTCTAATCTGCCAAGACATGTTGTCACGGTCAGAGGCTGTCTGAAATGGCGCAGTTTAACAATAGCCCAGAAACAACGGGGATATCGACCTGCAATAATGGTATTGCGGCATCCAGATATGTTTGAAGTAATTCAATAGCAGTTGTCTAAATCTGTCGATTACTTTACAGTGCAAGTAGTATTAAGACCCAGCTTATTTATGCAAATATGGCTACACACTAGGTGCAATCCTTGACATCAGCGCTCATTTAATCCATTTTGCGACTTAATATACTATATGAGAGTGCCAAAGCCGTGCCAGAATTACCTGAAGTTGAAACTACCCGGGCTGGTGTTAGTCCCCATATTCTGGATCAGCAAGTGATGTGCTTGAAAGTGCGTAACCATCGGTTACGCTGGCCTGTAGCAGACAACCTGGCCAGCCATATTGAAGGGCATAGGATACATGATGTGACCCGCCGAGGTAAGTACTTGCTACTGCACTTTGAGCATGGTGCTTTGCTGATTCATTTGGGCATGACGGGTAGCTTACGAGTGCTTATTGAGCCTGAGCCACCAACATATCATGATCACTTTGACGTCGACTTCGGATCACAACTTATGCTGCGCTATCGAGACCCGCGACGCTTTGGTTGTCTGCTTTGGGCTGACCCACCAGTAGATCAGCACCCATTACTGATTCATCTGGGTCCAGAACCACTATCAACAGAGTTTAATGCCACTTATCTAAAATCTGCCTGTCAGGGTCGCAGGCAAGCTATTAAGTCATTTATTATGGATAGTCGACAAGTGGTTGGAGTCGGTAATATTTATGCCAATGAAGTTTTACATTTGGCCGGTATCCATCCACATCGCCAAGCTGGAAGAATTGCCCGCCAGCGTCTTGAACTGTTGGTCAGTGCGATCAAGGCTGTACTGGCTAAAGCTATCAAGCAAGGTGGTACCACCTTGCGAAATTTTGTCAATAGCGATGGTAATGCAGGTTATTTCAAACAGCAGTTGCTTGTTTACGGACGACAAGATAAACCCTGTCGAGCATGCAATACAATTTTATTACAGAGTCGTTTGGGCGCACGTACAACAGTCTACTGTAAGCATTGTCAGCGTTAATAGCACAGTATAATTTTTGCCACTGGATTACACATTAGCCCGCTGTTCACTATATCGATCACAGTATTATATAAAACATCATTGCACTCCCAAGAAATCCCATAAGAAACCAATAGTTGCGGCAACGGTTCTGGTTATTTCAAAAAATAGCGCCTTACGATGTATTCAGGTTAGATCAGATTTCATATGTGACAATCTGTTATCAGTTTTAAATAATTCTATACACTGGAGCAATTATGATGTGGAGCAAGTTGCTTCTCTGATTCTTCTGACCGACGAATTTGACATATTATGAACAAACGTTTTATGGGGCGTTATCGTTCCCCATCTTGTTCAAACCTCATCACACCCGCAGGTGTAATAGCTCTGAAACAGGAACTGAAGCAGCTCTGGAAAGCTCAAAGGCCTCAAATAATATCGTATAAGAGTTTCTCTTTTTTAATTAATAGTGGAATCCATAGTAAGTAATGTGTTCGATGTTAAAGAATTCAAGAAGCAGAATATTTACATGACCCCTTATGGTAAGAGAAGGATTGACTTATATATATCTGAAACTAGTGTATCTATCGAGGTGAAATCAGGTTGAGCACGATCAAAATAATGCATTAGGAGTAGATAAAAAATGATACATATATTCTAGTAAATGAACCAAATTATTTGGATATTCTTCCGTATTGAGCAACAAGGGTATTTATTACTGTAATATTGAATTCGATATGCGAGATACACAAAAGCTCATACATAAATAAGACTTCATATCATATATAGAAGTTTAGGCAAAGTCTCGATACTCACGGGCAGATGCTGCTGTCCAAAAATTTTTAACTGACAACGTGTTCTTTGACTGAGAAGAAACTTTCTTCAAGGCACACAAGCCTCTGCATGAAAATATCATAACATAATGGTTGGTTACATTATCCTTGAACACATCTGGGCAATAATCGTGACGTGTTAAACAATGTGTTTGTGAGTTTGCAGATGTTTCAATTTGGTTGATTGTCTCGCACAGCGTTCTACCTGTTATTTTGCTTTTCCTGTTAGGCTTGGTATTGTGTGAGCAATTCCGTTGATAAGTCGTCATAAAAAAGCTTCATTGGATCACGGTATCATTGCTAAATGAGTCAAATCACTGACCCACATGACCGTTTCTGTGGTCAGTTGATGAATTAATCTGGATCTCGAATCGAATCAACAACGACAGGCTATTATGACCATAGATGATGCATTACTACAGGAAGGCCTGCAACTAGGGTTGCAAAGCAAGGCATACACACACTATAACTCATTTGGCAAGGGATTGGCTTGCTCTGGCTTTTCGATCAAAAAATATCATCTTGATAGAACACTATTCAGGTGTTTAAGGCTGTTAAACTTGCGCCCAAGAATTTATCATAATTATTTTGCATGGTTGTTGTATATCTAAGAACGAATATACATGGTGCCTTTAGTCGATTTCCCAGGTAAATTAATTAATACCCTGAGAGCTTGGCTAAAATATTTCAAGTTAGCCTGGGTCGAAGATAAAAATGTCCGAAAATAAGCTGTATCAGGTTCGTATTAAAGTTTCTGAAAAACTTTCAGAAGATCTCCGTTCTGGAGGGCAAACCAAGTCGGCAAATATGATCTTTGAAATATTAAAAAAGTATGATGTTTCGCTAATCTGTACTCTCAATGCCTTTTATGAATATTGTAAGGAAGCTGAAGATAATGAAATTAGCAAATATCCCCTTTACCACTGGACCAAAAGCGTTATTGATGATCCAGTAAAGAGCGCAAAACACATAAGATCTTTCGCTTTTTACAAAGGCTTAGAGCAAGTTTATAAGAAAGAGCTAGCTGATAAATTGTACTTTGAACTAAAAATCTTATTAGAAATAAAAATTATCGAGAAGCTTAATTTAATTGATAATGATCCAAAAAATAACCCACAAGCGCCTGCAATATCCATTTCTAAATGATAAATATAAATTATCTTGTTATGGTGCGTAGCGCAATAGTTGGCAACAAGCTTAATCGCTTACATAATAGACGCTTTTCTTTATTTGGAAAAACCCTGCAGTTTATCGATGGCTCAAAGAACAGTCAGTGTAACTATCCCCTAAACTAATACACATCACTCGTAGAATTTTTTATAAGATATCCCAGAGCAGTTTTACGATGAGCAAACGCATGACCGAAAGCCAAATAGTGGCAATTTTGAAAGAAGCTGACGCTGGTATGGCAATAAAAGATATCTGCCGTAAATATAGCGTAGCCAATTCAACTGTTTACAAATGGCGAGAAAAGTATGGCGGCATGGAAGCCTCTGATGTTAAACGCTTAAAAGAGCTTGAAGAAGAGAACCGTAGGCTTAAGCAAATGTACGCTGACTTAAGTCTTAAATCTCAGCTACAGGAAGAAATCATAAAAAAGCTGTAGTGCCTGTGGCAGAGCGCAAAGTCTGGGCTCAGGAGTTACAGGCCACACACCAAATCGGTGTAACAATGAGCTGTAAAGTCGTTTCTATAAGCCGAACGGCGTTTTATTATCAGCCAACGCTGACAGATGATAGTGCCATTATCGATGCACTGAATGACTTGGTGGAAAAACACCAGAGGTGGGGCTTTCCTAAGTGTTTTAAGCGGCTGCGTAAGCTAGGCTATCACTGGAACCATAAGCGCGTATATCGCGTGTACACGGAGTTAAAGCTCAACCTTAGGCGCAAATCCAAACGAAGGTTACCGCCAAGAAACCCCGAACCATTAACGGTGCCAAATCATCAAGGGCACACATGGTCAATGGACTTTATGAGTGACCAGCTGCATAACAAGGTGCGTTATAGAACATTTAACATCATCGATGACTTTAACCGCCAGCTATTAGGCATTGATATAGCCACCAGCATTCCATCGTTGCGTGTTATACGTTATTTAGACAGGTTGTGCGAATGGCATGGTTATCCAGAGAAGATTCGGGTTGATAACGGCAGTGAATTCACGTCAAGCGTGTTTACCGATTGGGCTCTAGCTCACAGTATCAGAATTGACTATATCAAGCCTGGTTGCCCGTATCAAAACGGCTATATAGAGCGTTTTAATCGTACATATAGGCATGAAGTATTGGACTTATATTGGTTTAAAAACCTACAGGAGGTTAAGCAGATAACGGACGAATGGATTGAAATTTATAACACCCAAAGGCCGCATGACTCGCTCAATGATATGACGCCCACTGAGTATAGGAATGCAGCTTAAACTGTCTACGAGGTGGCTGTGTTAAGAATGGGGTATTTACATCAGGACCAATATGGCCAGAGTCAGTTCCACCATGATACCGTTAGCAGGGTATTCCATGTCAGGTAATGATCCACTGCAATAGTGGCTCGACAACAAATGAAAACAGGAATTCAGGGCAGCATACCCACAGTAGAAGGAATCAAACACTGGCCACAAACCAACTGTGGTTACTGGCCTGAATCAGTGAAGGCCGCATGGCTACTTTTTGTTTGATGACATCGGTTTGTGCCTATTCTTCATCTCTTGTATGAACCTTGTCGATAATACCACCTGCAGCCTCAGTGTTACTTATGGCGTTATCAGCGCTCTATAGTTTCTCTAACAAATCCATGCCCTCACCTGATCTGGCTTCATGTCAGCCTTACCGGTCTGGAAGTAAACATTAAATCCTGTACCCAGTAATGCCATTACCCTGACTAGGACAGCGGTTTGTTTTGGTAGAGATATCACCAATGCAAACAACTAGCAATACGTTTTTTCGATGATATAGAACAGGTACAGCAAACCCAGCCCTGAAATAATGTGCAGTACCTTAATGTTATCTGCCAGTTCTTTAATAGTCATGATCTATTAATACTCATAGGTTCAGGAATCCACATATCGTTTTTCAAAGCCCCATTGCCAGGGTGCAGGTAGCCATGTCACGCTACCTGTACGAACCGCAACATACATGGTAAACATTCACATGGGCTGACCAACTTTGGCTACGCAGGATATCAATGCAATATCAGCCTGTTTGCATTCCTGTGCTATACCACCCCTAGCAAAAGGCGGATCGTACACGTCGTAATAGCACCTTCCCAAATAGAGTTCCTGCGAAATAAAAGCCGCCATGCCTGGCCCATACCACCGAAACAACTGTCATATGTTTTTATTACGCCACCCGATTCCTGGCCAGCCATACAGATATCTTTTATCGCAGGTGATGGCCTCAACATGCAGGATGTGGGCAAAAGCAGCCGGGAGATGACCGGCTTGTATTCATTCACTACATTTTGATCATGGCAACAGTCGACGAGTTGATTCGGGAATGGCTGGAAACCAAACGCGAGGTGTAGGATACCCTACTGGCGGTCATGAAACGCCAGGAGTTGGATATTCAATGTATTAAACAGGAGCAACCCAAATGACATTAAACTACATTTATGGAAAAACCAGCTAGGCATCTGGTTAAACTCTGGAACAGAGGGATGCATCTGGATGATCGAGCGCGGGAGCAATTGTATAAAACAGCAGCCCTGTCGTTTATTCACAAACATGTTGCTGTAATTCCGGATGTACACTCTGGCATGATGGCGGTACAAACGATACTCAATGCTAATGAATTAACTGATGGTCTACATACGATTAGCTGTGAGATTGAACAATCAGTGCCTCATGGTCGCATCGATAATGTTGGCAAAAAGGAACCTTAGCGCATGGCATGAGTTAACCACAACCCATGCTAAGCACTAGAATCCCCTAAAAATAGGCTATGAAGCAATTACAACCAAATATTCAAAAGCAAAATCATTTAACAATGCATTACATATGGGTACTCTGGGTACAGGCAACCATTTTATCGAAGGATGCCTTGGCGAAACGGATGCTGTTTGGGTCATGCTACATTCTGGCTCACGTGTTTCAGGAAGTCGAATTGGTATGTATTTCATTGAAATGGAGAAAAAATAAATGGAGCGTTTACATCGCCCGGGAGAATCACTTTAAAACCACTTTAACAGTAATGTTTGGATCACTCGAAAAGGTGCTGTTCGTGCTAGGAAAAATGACTTGGGCATTATATCGGGATCAATGGGAATCAAATCTTTTATCGTTAAGGGCTTGGGCAATAAAGAGTCATTTTGGAGCTGTTCTCGTGGTGCAGGGCGCGTAATATCACGAGGTGAAGCTGGGAAAATTTAGCCTGACTAATCATACTAAAGCCATACAGGGTATTGACGCATCACTGTATAAACGTGTTTTGGATGAAAACCCAGCAGCCTATAAGGATATTAGTTCTGTCATGGAAGCACAAAGCGATTTAGTCGAAATTGTCCATTGTCTAAGGCCAATATTTAATGTTAGAAGAATCCTAGAGGCAATTAACCATGTATTTATCGCGGTGTCTATTTAGGCATATTCATGGCGGTGGTTATTGCCCGGCGTTCAATTCATGATTGTACTTCTCACCATGATATATGGTGCGATACCTCCTGATGTTGCAGGTATGCATGTTATTTTGGTGGGCTTTTCTTACCAGCTAGGCATTCTGCTAAGTATGGCACAAATAGTGGAATGCATAATTTAGTCGAAAGATTCAGCTGTGAGTTACGTGTTGAATTTTTTGCACTATGGAAGGGAAAACTGATTTTGCTGGAAGTTAGAAACTAGCACAATGTTTAATTAGTCTAACTTGGCTGGGAGTAAAGATAAACAATTTAACCTTTAGGGATGCTACTATCTCTTCCAGAGATCTGTTTTTTTAAATGAGAGTTTTCTAAGATTTTTATAATTAAAATTTTAAGTTTTTAAAGATCAAAGTGATTTAATTATGATGAATACTCATACAGAGTATGGACATAGAACCGTTTCCGGTCACCAACGCTTGTGTTGGTAGGCCCCCAATATGCCCTTAATCGAAACTCAATCTGGCTAAAAGACATGTAAATTGCAGGTACAATTGTTCGTAGTAAGAAGCTGTTCGGTGTGATCTTGATACAATAATATTGCTTCGGATCCAATGGGCAATTGATATCGCTACTGAGATGGGCCTGCATTTTGAAAGATCGATTGACAAACGGTATTGGAGTGTAAAAAATAACCTTTTCTTTCAACAGCAATGCTCTTTGTTTAGCCTGTAAAAATACTATGTAGCCAACATCAAAAACACTGGGTTGTTGGTGGATAACGGTATCTTTGTTCCAGCTATTCTGCCCTGCTTTTTTATAACCCACATCTATTTGGTCATTACTGGGATGAATAAACCACTGGTTTCCACTAGAATAATTATAGAAATCAATTTTAGGCAAAATTTCAGAGACAGTAAAATCTAATTTTTTGCTGCTAACTTTAACTCCCGTAGCATCAGAAAATACAACTGAAGCCTGTTGGCCATGACGATGATATTGTTCTGTATAAACCAGTTCGTCAGTTGCTTGGTCATAGCTTTTAGCACGATAATAAGTTACATCTGGCCCAGCTGCTGCAGTTGCGGACCAGCACTGCAAGCAAATTAAAATTAACAGCCACTGCAAGGCGTTAAGTTCTGAAAGTGAGTTGGTTTGCATCAACTAAAATCTAGTATAGCGTTTATCAGTTTAGGCAAGTATTTGTAGAGTTTGAGTAGAACATCTAATACAACTAAATAAATACACACCTGCTGATCAGTATCAGTAACATCATTAGTCTTGAATGAATTAGGCTTGTCACTGTAGAATTCTCCCCTCAGCCTTAATATGATTGAGCCAGTACAGTGGCCTCATATCAAAATGGTCAAGACTGGACACCAATTACTAAATAACGTATGACATAACCGAATTATAATCGGAGACAGCGCCATAAGCTAGAGTCACACCTGCTAGGTCAGTATTAATTAATACGCTAATGGTGCTAAATAAATCATGGCTACAGTGATTAGCCGACATCTCAGCACATTCAAAAAGCCGCAAGCTATCAATGGCATAGCCATATTTAGGGTGCGTTTCGCTATTGTGACAGATAATCTTTATCTAAAGATTTTGCCATGTCTGAAGTATTAACATAAGGATACATTTTACACTATCTATAAGCAAACTCATTGTTAGTGCAACAGGGAAATGATTTATGCCCTCGTGCGGTAGCTCTACATGAATAGACACAGTATAATTATTCATGATGATTAAGGCCTTACAAACTACCAACACCACAAACAATAAATCCAAATATTTTTGGCAGTCACTGTACTGCGCAAATTTAGATTAGGTACAACCACAGTGACCTGATTATTATATGGATCTTATTGATCTGACCTAACGTAACATATCTTTAACTAATTTTAAAATCAGTCATTTTAAACTATATGATTAAATATTTGTGTAGATTACTTGATATAGCGCAATATGAGCATTAAGATTCTTTTTACTCTAATAATTCACGCAGGCATAGCTTCATAAGTTAGCCTAATTCAGCATCACACTATGCCACTCCCAACATAAACTGTTGTGGTTTGTGAATAAAATGCTTGGTTTTGTAAATTTAGGCGCTTAGCTTAGCTTGGGCCATTTAATTTTCTTATTTAATTGTTAAAATTATGTCTCAGACAAAACCGTTAAATATAGCTATAGTTGGTTCCGGTATTAGTGGGCTGAGTTGTGCTTGGCTACTATCCCAGAAACACCAAGTTACTCTATTTGAGCAAGGGAACCGTCTGGGTGGCCACAGCAATACTGTGGATGTGCAGACAACCCAGGGCGAGTTCGCAGTGGATACTGGTTTTATTGTATTTAATAAAGCTAACTATCCTAACTTGCTTGCGCTATTTAAAGCCCTTGAAGTTTCAATTACACCAACCAATATGTCATTTGCAGTATCGTTAGATCAAGGTTCTCTGGAATATTGTGGCAGTGGCTTGAAGGGGTTTCTGGCACAGCCGGCCAATGTGGTTAAACCCAGCTTCATTGGTATGGTAAGAGATATTCTACGTTTTTATAAGATAGCTAATACAGCTATGGAACAATTAGATGATGCAGTGACTCTGGAGCAGTTTCTGCAACAAGGTGGCTATGGGCAGGCATTTATTAAACAACATCTGCTCCCTATGGGAGCAGCCATCTGGTCCACTCCTATGGACAAAATGCTGGGGTACCCAGCCCGTACTTTCTTACGCTTTTGTAACAATCATGGCTTACTACAACTGAAGCAACGACCTCCATGGTATACTGTCACTGGTGGTAGCCGGACATACGTGGATAAACTCAGTCGTAAAGTTAATGGCAAGATCATCAAAAATTGTGGTATTCAACAAATTAGGCGTATTGGCGACAAAGTACATATGCTTGATTCTATGGGACAAACATGGCAATTTGATCAGGTTGTCTTGGCCATTCATGCTGACCAGGCGCTGCAATTACTGACAGAGCCTTGTGTTGAGGAAATTGAGTTACTTAGGCATTTTCGTTTTGAACGTAACCGAGCCGTGTTACACAGTGATATTGGTCTAATGCCAAAACGTAAGTCCGTTTGGTCATCTTGGAATTATATGGGTAAGAGTAAAGATACAGGTCACAGCCTATCGGTCAGCTACCATATGAACCAACTGCAACAATTGAATACAGAGCAGCCGCTGATTGTCACCCTCAATCCGTTTATAGAACCTAATAATGATATGGTGCACGCCAGTTATCTCTATGAACATCCAATCTTTGACTGCGACACAATAAAGGCTCAGCGACGTTTATGGCAGTTGCAAGGTAAACACCGTATTTGGTTCTGTGGTGCATGGTGTGGTTATGGCTTCCATGAAGACGGACTACAGGCTGGCCTTACCGTAGCGGAAGCCCTTGGGCAGGTACACAGACCCTGGCTGATAGATCAAATGAATGATCGCCTGTCATTACCTGATAACTGGCCTAATGATGCTAAGCTTAATCACAACCAGTTCACATAATTTTGCCATCGTTAATGAAGTTATACGTGTACATAACAAGTTGAAATGTAGTGAAAAATAAAACAATCGTGAACAGTATAATAAACAAATGCAAAGCTGATAAAATGCGTTATATCGCGCATGGTTTGTGGGCTGAGCACTATGATTTTTTAGCGCATACTCAATATTCCACGTATTACCGGCAAGATAAGGCTCTAAAGCCTTATCATCTAATATAAATTTAATGTTCAACTTGAGTTGAGTAGCTCAATGTATTCAGCCCTCTATCCAGGCGATATATTGCATCATCGCTGGTGGCCCAGAAGACATCGCTTTACTTATAAGCTCACCAGTTGGCTGATTGATATTGATGAGTTACCCTTGCTGGAACGTCAGTTTCCATTATTTAGGTGGAATCGATTTGCGCCACTGTGCTTTATGGATCGAGATTATGGCTTTGGCGATGGGCGTTCACCTAGGGCTTTTATCGACAGTCTACTACTGAAATATAAGTTGGGATCAGCGCATCGGGTAGAACTATTGTGCCAAATACGATGTTTCGGCTACGTATTTAACCCATTGGTTGTTTGGTTTTGTTATAACCGACAGGAACAGTTGATAGCTACCTTGTATGAAGTTCACAATACTTTTAACCAACGCCATCATTATCTAGTAGTCGCTGAACAGTTGTCTATAAATCTTCAGCATCGGGCAGATAAGTGTTTTTATGTTTCACCATTTACGCCAGTAACAGGCCAGTATTATTTTCGATTTAAGTGTCCACAACAATCTTTGCACTTGGCTATTCGCCATAAAATTGATAACCAACCAATATTAAATGCGGTGTGGCGTGGCCACCGCAAGCCATTGACTCGACGATCAATGACTACCCAATTGTTATTACACCCATTGGCAACATTCAAGATTATCTGCGCCATTCACTGGGAAGCCTGGCGGCTTTGGTTAAAAGGGCTGCGTCTTATAAATCGTCCACCATCAACAGCCCAAGCTGTATCTCAAGGCACCTCTATCGCATTACAAAAGAATGCTTCAAAACATCGTGACCACAACTGAGACAAAGCAAAAATTGGTGTAATATTCATAATCTAAACAGGATAGATTCTATTGGGGTATGTCCATGATTAATAAACATTCTCAGCCTATGAATATTACAGCAGTGTGTACAGTCACTTTGCAGTGTTTCCTTACCAAGTAACCCGTAAAACTATGAACCAGCATAAGCCAGTGTCCACATCGAATAGCCACTCCAGAAAACTTAGCCAAACCCGAGTTAGTTGGTTCATAGCCTATCTAATTCGCCGGTTAAAACGTCATCACTTTACAAAATTCAAACTGGTACTAACGAATGGCCAAAGCTTTACTTTAGGACATCAAGACAGTGATATTGGCGTGCCTACCATCTACCTAAATCACAGTCTGGCAGTTTTTCGCAGTAGTTTAAACGGCATGATGGGCTGGGCAGAAGGCTATATGCATGCAAACTGGACCTGTGATGACTTGGTGACGTTAACTGACTGGGCAATGTACAATGAACCTGAACTAAAGTGTGTATTTAAGGGTAGCAAATTGACCCAGTGGGGTAACCGAATTTATCACCACTGGCACCACAACAGCAAGCGCGGTAGCCGTTACAATATTACCTACCATTACGATCTTGGTAATGACTTTTATCGGTTATGGTTAGATTCAGGAATGACCTATTCTGCTGCATTATTTCAGCATCCAGAACAAGATTTGGCGGCCGCTCAGCAAGAAAAATATCGGACGATATTTAGTTTATCTGAGGCACAGCCTGGCAGCCACTTATGTGAAATAGGCTGTGGCTGGGGTGGTTTTGCTGAACTGGTGGCGCAACAAGAAAATCTGATGCTACATGGTATTACACTTTCTGTATCCCAGCTTGAATGGGCTCGTAAACGCACCCAAAAATATGGCAATGCGATTTCTCTGAGTTTAACCGATTACCGCGATCTAAACCGGACATACGATCACATTATTTCTATAGAGATGTTCGAGGCTGTTGGCGAATCCCATTGGCAAACTTTTTTCCAGACACTGCAACGATGTCTGAAGCGCGGTGGAACAGCCGTATTACAAATTATCTGCATTGCAGAGGAACGCTTTGCCTCTTATCGTCGTAACACTGATTTTATCCAGCGTTACATCTTTCCCGGGGGCATGTTGCCAACTGCCAGTAAAATTCGTCAGTTAACCGATCAGCATGGACTAAGATTGGAAACTGAACAAAATATGGGGCAGAGTTATGCAAAAACCCTGTCTATCTGGCGGCGTAATTTTCTAGCGGCTGCTCCAGCAATAGACGAGCTTGGGCTAGATCACCGCTTTCAACGCATGTGGGAATATTATCTAGCTTACTGTGAAAGTGGATTTCGCTACCAATCCATTGATGTGCGCATATTCAAATTACGCAAGCCCTAACTAGAAAATGGTCCTTGTTATACGATCTCCAAGCCAGCATACTTCACAAAGAAGGATCTGACTATCGGGAAACTATATCTGACATAAGCTACTCAATTATTTCTTCCCATGTCCTAACAGCGCAGATTATGCAATTCAAAATAAGTTCGTAGTAATCTGGTGTAGATAACACTGAATTATCATTGAGTATTATGGTATGAAAATAGCACAATTCTGTAACCAACAGCCAACCTTATTGCTGGAAAAGTATTTCCAAGATAAAACTTGGGCGTGGGGTATCTTTACAGATCGGTTTGGTAACCTCAAGCGCAGCTTCCAAGTGACCATTGATGGCAGCATGGACAACAATCAGTTACTTTTGGACGAGCAGTTTCTCTATGATAATGGTGAAACCCAAAACCGAATTTGGCAAATTACCCTACTAGGTAATGGACATTATCGTGGCACAGCAGACGATATCGTTGGTCAGGCAGAAGGCAAAGCTGTTGGCAACGCTCTCAACTGGCAGTACCATATGCTCCTTCCTATTCAAAACCGAGTCTGGAAAGTGTATTTTAATGACTGGTTGTTTCTCCAGTCTGAGCAAGTATTGATCAACAAGGCTCGAGTCAGTAAATGGGGAATTACGCTAGGAGAAGTTAGTTTATTTTTTAGTAAACAGGCACCATAACTATGCAAACTATCTGGATAACAGGTGCTAGCCAAGGGCTTGGAAAGTCACTTGCACTGGCTTATGCCCAGCAGGGATATCGAGTCTACGCCAGTGCCCGCCATGAAGCCCGACTAAACTCCTTGGTAAACCATGCATATGATTTATCCGGGGAAATTATTGCAATACCCCTGGATATTACTGAACAAGAATCAGTCACTACAGGAATTAATAAAATACTGCATCAATATCCACTTGATCGTGCGATACTCAATGCTGGGACTTACCTAAGGCAGCCTGTTACTCATTATAGCAGTACTCAGCTGCAACAAATGGTGACGCTAAACCTAGTAGGCACTTCCCATTGTATTGAGGCCATACTACCGCATATGTTGGCGCGTCAAGCAGGACAGATTGCCATTGTTGCATCCCTAGCTGGCTATCGTGGTTTACCATCATCCAGCGGTTACGGTGCCAGTAAGGCAGGCTTAATTAACTTGGCTGAATCACTTAAGCTAGATTTGGCGCCACTCGGTATTGATATTCGTCTGATCAACCCAGGCTTTGTAAAAACACCCCTGACTGACCGTAATGAATTTGCGATGCCCGATATTATTTCCGCTGACACAGCTGCCCAGATTATTCTTGACAGGTTGGAGACAAATAGTTTTGAAATCCGTTTCCCTACTCGTTTTGCTAAGATCATGGGGATGCTAAGACACCTGCCCTATAGTTTTTACTTTAATCTGGTTAGGCGCATCACAGGCGATCAACATGAATCCAAATGATACCGTAGTTGAATATATTCACCTGTTTAATCACCTAAAACAGCTTGATCATCTTGAGCTGCAGCGCCTGACTACGCCAAATTTGCGTTTTATTGACCCGTTTAACGATGTTACCGGCCACGCAAAAGTCATAAAGGTACTGCAACACTTTGCAGCCCAGGTGGAAAAACCTCATTTTGATATCAACTATATGGCCTGGGACGGTTCAGTTTGTTTTGTGCGGTGGAATTTCAGAGGTCGGCTCCGAAAACTGGGTACTTGGAGTTTTCCTGGCGTCAGTGAATTGCACTTTGACTCACAGGGGTTGATTTACCTGCATCAGGATCACTGGGATGCTGGATTACATTTCTATCAGCGTTTGCCCCTAGTTGGCCATGTGATCAACTGGGTTCGAAACCGGATCCAGCTTAGTGCTAGATAAATATAGATTTATCAGCCATACACGGGTTGGGCTCATAAATCTATAGAAGCTTAATGAGTGACTTTTTTTACATCTATCCAGCGTATTGGTTAAAACTTGTTCCACCATCTTAATCTGGTTCGCAACAGCATCGTCTGCTGTTACTGAGCCAGTCTCGCGAGCTGTCCTGTTAGTAACCACATGCTTATCCGGTTACTGCCATAATGAAACGGCTGCATTAATTAACTCAGAATGTTAATCAAAAATCATCAATACAATCTGCTAAATAATCTGAATACTGTTCAATAAAATTCGAAGAAACAAATATTTTGATTAAAAGTAGGATTCAGGCTTTTCGGAAGCACTCTATCCAATTTATTTTAGTCAGCTATAAAATCTTTATAAAACAAGCGCTTATCTCGTATATTCCGAATATTCATTGAATATAAAATTGTTATATTTCAATTACTTAAAAATTACAAACTACTGTATATTCGGAAAAATATCATGCCTAAATTAAAGCCATTTCAGCTCATTGTATCAAATGAAGTCGGTGACAAACTTGATGAGGTATGTGGCCTGTTATAAAAGTCCCTTTATGCGTTGGTCAATATTTTTTAGATTACGCAGGCTTATCAAGCGGATCTCACAAATTTAATTCCAGGACGTGTTGTTTACAGCGTTGTCTTGATGGTAGCCTCTTCAAACTATGCATTAAATAGAGCACTCTACCAATGGAATCGCATCAAAAATCCATCATGGGTAACATGATGGAAATTAGAAAGGCTAATAAATCAGATGTTGATAAAATATTGAAAATACAACACTTTTATCATGTTGACTCAGTATCTGAACGAGATAAAGAGGATGGATTCATTACTGCTAATTTTACAAGACGTATTCTATGTAACCTAATTGATGAAGAAGATAGCTTATTTATATTGGTTGAAAAAAAGATCGTAATTGGATACGCCGTTATTTGTTCCTGGAGCTTCTGTTCTTGGGTGGCCCAATGTCTCTTACCTAATAAAGGGTTTAAATTCAGTTGAGATTGACGGAACAAGGCTAAGCATAAAAAATTCCTGTCAGTACGGACCTATATGTATTCATAGGGAATATAGAGGTCTTAATTTTTTTGAAGATTTGTTTAATTTTTGTAAGAGAATGGCTTCCATAAAATATAGCCACATGGTGACTTTTATTAACAAGGATAACGAAAGATCATTCTTTGCACACACACAAAAAAAAAATTTAAAATGCTTTGGTCAATTTACAGCCAATGGTAAAAATTATTACAAATTAGCTTGTTCAGTGAAATGATTCAGCAAATCACTGATGAAACCCTTATAGAGTTAAGGGTGATAAGGGCTTGAATTACTGATTTGCACTGGAATTAGTATTTTCAATGCAATATAGAAGAACCTGCCCTGTGGCAATTACATGGTAAGCGGGCGGGCCCGATACGTAATGCAAAAATGCTGCAGCTTAAGCCGGATCTATGCGTTGCCTTCCCAGGTGGTCAAGGCACTGCCGATATGGTTCGTAGGTGTTTGGATGCCGGGATATCTTTAAGGGAGTTAAAGATAAAGCAATAACTTGTCTCATCTATTTGCTGAATATGAAATTCCTATATTTCAAAATGCCCAATTTAAAGACTTGAATCGTTTATCATGGAACATATCAGCCAATTTTTTATTGATTACTAGGCTTGCATCTTAAACAATAATCCCTTTTCGCCCTCATCATGCAACCGGAGTACGATTTCTGATTCATCAAATACAGGTGGCTCTTTCTCCTCCGTGAGCGGAAGATCAGAATCAATCAGCGTAATTATGGATTGAATGCCCATATCTGTATATCGGCGTATTACGGTGAGTAAGTTTTCTTTTTTCCTGTCATCAAGTGATTCAAAAACACCATCATGGAATGCAAAGTGAGGAAATTTATTTCCCAAATGAGCCCTAAGCACAGAAAGGTCAAATGCTATGCATAGCAACTTTCTATAGGTGTGTCCTGTATCAGCACTAGTTGGTTTTGAGAACTCATTTAGAATTTCAGCTTTAAATTCTAAATGCCCTTCTTTGTTAGACAAGACACTTAACAACGCTCTCCTGTTAATTACTTCATATACAATTTCATCAAAGTGCAATCGTATCTGGGAGAAGAGGCTTGTTTTATCAGAATCTTGCTGTTTAACGCTGTTTTCTATTTCAGACTGAAGATGGTTACACTCTTCTGACAAACTCCTAATCTTTGCTTTCAATTCTTGCAATCGATGAAGATGCTTCTTTTGTCTTTCCAGCTTTTCTATATCTGTGCGAAGAGAAACAAGCTCGTTTGAGAGCTCTTTATATTTATTAAATACTTCTGTTTCGCTTAAGAAGGATAATGTATCTGATCGATTTTTACCAAATGCATTAAGCTCACGATTGATTTCTGAAATTTGGGATGCAATTTCAGATTTTTCGCTCATAAGATATTTTTCGCGTTCTTCAGTTATTGATTTATTAAAAGTGATTAGCTGATCAAAATCTTTTTTAATTTTTCCAGAAAATAACACTCCAGATTATTGAAAAATTTTTCGGGCATCATCGGTGTTAAAGTCTATTTTATCTTCTTTAAGTGAATTAATTATTTTTTTTTGCTTTTGATTAAGTGGATAGCGATTTTTATTTAACTGAGCAATATTTTCATTAATTTCATCAACTAAATACTCGGTCTTATCTTTGTCTGGCTGCCTGAAATCAAAGGAATCAAGTCGTTGTTATTTCTTTTCAGCCTCTTGCTGCTTAATCAGAAGTAAACCTTCGATCTTACTCATATCCTTATCTGAGCCACCCAGTTCTTTTCTGATAGTGCTCTCGATATCTTTATTTTCACTTAGTTCTTTTTCTTTTTGATAGTGCTTAACCAGTAAATTAGAATCAAATCCAAGAGTATGAGATAAGTAAGGTTTCCAATCCGCATCTTTAGCACTGCCGGACTTACGTAATTTATAAACATCGTTGTAGTCGTCCTGAGAACGGATAAAATAACCAAGTCCCTTCCTATAAGTCCACGGCTTGATTGCAGAAAGATTCATCAGACTATCGAGTAAACCTTTTGCACTATCAAAGGGAACATTACAATGATCCCAGTCATCATCAATAAGGGAAACGTAATCTTGATGCTTATCTTTGTGTTTTTTGAAACTTATTTTTGATGGTTTTTAAACACTTCTCCGAATAGTTAGGTAATTACTATTATTTAATTCTATTTCGATGAAAAAAATAAAAATTGAAAAAATATCTTCACGCTTAAATAGGAAAAAATCTTCATCACGCTTTGATAACAGAATAAAGTCAATTATCCTGCTAAGAGTACTTTTACCTAAATTATGAGTATCTTTACTTTTATTCTCAAGAATCCGAATTTCAGCGTATACGGCATTGAGGCCTGTCTGAAAATAAACAGGCTCAAATAAATCAGACCTATTTTTATAAATCCTAGACAGTTTCATTTTTTTATATATACTCTATAGAATCCGTTTTTGGCCGATACTCAACCAAGCCTACAAGAAATAAAAAACTCAATGCCGGAAGAAAAAGCACGTCCCCACCGATCACATTCTTCTTTACATAAGAAAGTAAATCACTATAACTATGAATTCTTATATTTTTTAGTTTCACCAAGATAACCATTGCAACATTAATTACAGTGCGGTCAGGGTGTGAATGTTTATTTGGACGAAGCATTCTCTTCACTCCCAATATCACAGTTCCAATACATGTAAAACAGCATTGTTTTAGTTAGCTTTTGATTTTTTTTGAGAACTGAATCACGCGCAAAGAGCAAGTCAAATAAATAGTTTATAACGCTGTCGAAGTCTTGATGATTCTTTCTTTTAGCTATGATTTTTAGTTGAAAGTCATCCACTATATCATCGTAAAGTCTCACGAACCTATCATTTTCAGGCATGGATAAAAAATCTTTGATTTCTTTTGTCTCTGACAGGTACTTTTTTTCTAGATTTTTTGCATACTCTACCGACATATTATTTATTTTATTTTTGTCTGCGTATGGAATTCGAATTATTTCATTTTTATCTTCATCTGAAGTTGGAAGGGTTGAAGCATTAAAACTTGCCAAGGCCTCAATCACTTCTGCCAAATCGTCTGAACTAACTGACAGAGGTGAATCAACCATATCTAATTTTGCCATTGCAGCGACTTCAGGAAAACTTTTTAACCAAATTTCTAGGTCATTAAGGCCACGAAGGGATATAGATGATTCAGGTATATCACATTGCTTTGAGATATTGGATTGGATCTCAGTTTGTTTTCCTGCAGTCAATCTTCTATTTGAAAACAATATATAATTATCAAGTTGCCCTGCTTTGCGTAGCTTTTTAATCTTCGGTATTTCTTTCTTTAGCAAACGCCCGAAGTCAGGTTCGGAAAAACTCTTGTTATAACCATTCGTGTGCTTTGCCTGAATGATTGTTATACCAGTCCAGGGGCTGGATATACTTGGAAATAAATCAGTTTTACCAACAAACTTGGCGTCTCTCCCTCCATCAGGGCCTGCGGCAAAACCTTGAGTAGCAATTCCCAGCAGCCTATTACATAAGCAGACAATTAAGTGCTCAAACTGGTCAGGACCCAGATCTTCATAAGCATATTTCACTTTTTAGGCTCCACCACTGAATTTTACCTAATCTGATTAACTGTAAGATTTACTTTCAATTTTTATTGGTTGCTCATTTTTAGAAATTGAGACTTTTACCAGAATTAAACATCACGCTATAGAAAATTTACAGGTTCGAACGGGGTATGAGTGCAATATTTTTAAGTACACTAAGAAATTCACTTCAAGTGGTTTACACACCGATTCTTCAGCTAATCTGTTTTCCAGTTAAGCACTCAAATAATCTATGGCTTCGATTTCCTAGTGCGTTAACGCCAACAAGTATTATTGTTCTTAAAATATCTGTGGATTTTGCCAGTTTTTTGCTTTGGTAAAAATCGGCACCATGCAAAAATGGAACCTCCTAACCCATCAAGGAGGTACACCATGTTTAGAACCATCCTCTATACAATTACCCTGCTGTTTTGTTTCACCAGCCTAACTTGGGCCAATGAGCCCCTCAGTTTCTATCAGGCCAAACGACAGCTGATCAAGATCTACCAGGACCATCCTGTTACCTTCTACTGTGGCTGCGGCTACACGGGTACCAAAAAGCTGGCACCCGAATGGGACAGCTGCGGGTTCACACCACGTAAACAGGTTAAGCGCAGCTCACGGATCGAGTGGGAGCATGTGATGCCCGCCCACCAGTTTGGTCATCAGTTACAGTGCTGGCAGGACGGGGGACGAAAAGGATGCCGTAAAGACCAGGAATTCAAGGCTATGGAAGGGGACATGCATAACCTGGTCCCGGCGGTTGGTGAAGTCAATGGGGATCGATCCAATTACCAGTATGCGATCATTGAAGGCGAAGATCGTGTTTATGGTGCCTGTGATGCGGAGGTGAACTTCAAGGCCAAACAGTTTGAACCAGCACCCCAGGTTCGTGGGGATATCGCCCGGATCTATTTTTACATGGCAGACAGGTATGAGGTCACACTGGAGGAATCACAACGCCAGATGTTCGAACAGTGGGCTGAAGCGGATCCGGTGACCGACTGGGAGCGTGAACGCAACCGGCGCATTGCTGACATACAGGGTAACTCGAACCCTTACATTGATGGGTAAGGGGCTGGATTCCTGGCTTAAAGGCCGTGATGTTTGGAATGAGTGTGTAGAAGAAAATCCTGAACGTAATGTTGATTTTGGTCCTTGCGTAACCGATTCCGCTTGTAGGGCTGTCAGATACTCTACTTACTAAACCCCTGTAGTTTTTCCACGGTTCTTAAACTAGCCAGACCTAACATGGCCAGGGTCAGTTCCATCATGATATCGGTGGGCATCTCAGGCGCACCCACATCGGGCATCATCCACTGCAATAATGGATTGACGACAAATGAAAACAGGAATCCAAGGCCACAGATCCACAGTAAAAAAGGTCGCGCACCGGCCACAAACCAGTTGCGGTGACTGGCTTGAACCCGCATGATTTCTGCCTGAATCAGTGATGGCTGCATGGCTATTTTCTGCTTGATGATATCGGCGTGTGCACGTTCTTCGTCGCTGGTAAACAGTTTGTCTGCAATGTTACCTAATGCCTCAGCACTGCCTATGGCTTTCTTGCTGGCGAACAATCCTCCAAAAAAACTCATGACTTCACCTTTATATTTTCTTGCCGTTAATATTACTTAAAACACCCTCAAGCACACCGCCACCAAAATAGAAGCTGACAATGGTGAGCATGATCCAGTCTATTTTGAATACATCAATAATTTCCCTGATGGCCAGATAAAGCGTGACATCTTCTGGAAAGATAATCCTCACAGCCAATAACAACGAGTAAGATAATAGGTAGATAAAACTGAATATCAGCGACAAGTACCTTTGTGCAATTTTGAACGGTGTATAATCATTTAATACATTAATTTTTGCTTTAACCCTGGCTTCAACCATCACATTGTCAGAATTGTGAAAACTGTCAACCAGCTCAGTACGTTCCCTGATCGTATTTATACCGCCAAACAAACTCTTAAAAACTGATGATTTCCTGGAAGCTGGCATAACTAATCCTCATATCGCCATGAATCAACATATTGCTTTTCAAAGCCCCACCGCCACGGCGTTGGTAACCAGGGCACTCCACCCATACGAACGGCCGCATACATGGCAAATGCCCATACCGGGTGGCCTCCTTTGGCCACACAGCACATCAGTTCAATATCGGCCTGCCTGCGTTCCTGTGCCGTACCACCTCTGGCATAGGGCTGATCGTGCACGTCGCAACAGCCTTCCCACGGCGGATCTTTACGAAACAGAAACCGCCATACCCGACTCATGCCACCGGAGCAGCCGTCATACTTTTTCATTGAGCACACCAGTCATGGGTTTTCTTGTCGCCAGTGTAGGGAACAGCCAGACCCAGCTTGATCAAATGATCAGCAAGATCCTCACCATTGACCCTGACGTGGGCAAGGATCCTAAAATACTTGCCACGATCCATGTCATGCAGCATAACGGGCCCCTTGCTTAAAAACTGCAAGGTGGCTTCTTGGGCTTGCCTGGCCAGTTCACGTTCCTGTCCACATTTGCCGGCCATTTCAGGTGTATCAATTCCATACGGACGGATGCCCACATCCTTGCCGTACTTTGCAAATGCAACTACCGGCCACAACAACAAAAAAAGCCACTTCATTACGCCACCCTATTCCTGAGCCAGCCATACAGGTACTTTTCATCCTTCTGGCGACGTTCCGTTAAATCAAAATAAAAAGCACCCTGCAGCACATTCAGACCACGATTTCACCGTCTGCGCCACGTTTGTCTAGATATGCTGTCAATGCGGCCAAAGTAGCGGGGCCAATATCCCCATTGATCCTGATGTCGCTATACAGCTTGCCAACATTGTTCAGGGCATTTAAGGCCCGCTGCAGGATTTCCGCTGCCCGGCCCACGCCCTGGTTAACGCCGGTATCGAGCAACTCCGATGCAATCACGGGGGAGAGTTGCTCCACCTGATCCAGTGACAGGGCATCCCAGAAACGTTTGGCATAAATCGCATGGGCCATACTTTTTGACATATCCTTCATGTCCCCTTTATAGCCATACTGACGGGCCACCCATATGGTAATACCCCAGTTGGTTTCGCCTCCGGAATCTTTGGGGTCGTTGACATAGCCCCCTTCGTGTTTGAAGATAGCCTCAATGGCGTTGTGCTTGAATTGACTCCTGTGCATGTGCACCTCCCATGATCTGCTTTCGTGGCTTTACTCTTTGGCCGTTCACCACGGCTTCACCTGCACAAACCGGCGTACTGCCGCTGGAATAAACTCCAGTAACTCACGACTGGATACGGCGGCCAGACCCACGATGGCGTGCTGCAGCGCACCCGTGATGCCCTGATCGGTGGTAATGAATCCGGCCATCACCGCCACAAAGCCGCCGATCACCATGTGACTGGTATGTCTGAACCACGAATAGGTTTGCAGGTTATCCCCCAATTCCTTTAAATAACGTACTGTGCCTGCAAACATGCCAATGCCCATGATGAAGGCCATTACGCTCACTTGTTGCCAGTCCATATGCTTACCCTAGTTGTAGTTATGCCTGTTGCAATTGCTGTAGCTGTTGATCTTTCTGTTCTAGCTGCTGGCGCAGTTTTTGCAGTTCATCTTTCGCACTCTTGCTCATCCGGTACAGGGCACTGGCCATCATGGCATCTGTGCCAAAGAAGATGAAGTTGATCCCCGCCCAGCCAAAAAAACCGATGGTGGCCGTATATCCGATGTTAAACACGTAGCAAAAGGCATATAAGCTGTACACGGGGAGTAGGAAGGACTGCACTACGAACAGGACCTTGATGATATGGTCGTAGCGTCGCAGTTTCAGACATTGCCACCACACGTAGATACCCCAGGGGATCGTCAGCAGATAGACCATCTTTGACAGCCCAATGGGTAAAGCAGGATCTATGTATAGGTCGATCAATGTGTGTGCTCCTGTTGGTTTTTTCTTTATTAAATAATGCCGGTCTGAGCTTCGATGCGACTGACCAGACCCCGTTTATTCAGGGTGTGGGTGGCGCGTGTCACGATCCAGCGTCCGTCAATACCGTCGCCGAAGGCGCTCAAATCCAGCGGTGTTTCAGCTCCCAGTTCAACCTGTCCCGGCAGATTCAGATAGACGGTGCCAGTGCCCCGATTCATGTCAGCCAGTTTGACCCGGGCAGCCTGCTGGGCGCTCTAGGCATCCGGATACGCACGGCGCACGTTATAAACCGGTTTGCCAATGCCTGCAGTGACCTGCATCTGGTTGCCCGTGGCTGTATCCTGACAGCGGGCAACAACGGACCCGTATCGATCCCGATCTGCCAGTGTGACCCGGTAGCTGGTGATGTCGTTGATGTTCAGTGTTACCGGTGCCAGCAGGGACCCATTGACACTTTTGGCTTCACTCCGGGGGGCAAAGATTAAAAATCCGTGCGCCGGTTTGGCCACCGCCCCGTGTTCACGGGCCAGCCGGGTCAGCAAATGCAGGTCGGATTCAGTCTGGTTGATGTGCTCAAGCATCCTGACGGCCAGTTCGGGTGCGACTCTGGCCGTCAGTTCGTGTTCTGCGGAGATGGTGGTCACGAGGTTGCTCAGACTGATATCGTCCCAGCTGCGCTCTCTGGGCTCCTTCAGGGTGGCAATCATGTTGGCTGCATGGGCCGGAATGGTCAGTGTCTGTAGTGGGCCCTGCAGTTGCATTTTGTCCACAGTGTAACTGCCAGCGGGAAGCAACCCGGTATCACGATAGCCCAGGGCTACGGTCAGTGCTGCGCCTTTGGCAGGCAGTGCAATCCTGCTGTTGCGGTTGTCCAGCCGGATCTCCAGTGCATCCGACTGGTACCCGGCTTCATCTGTGACGGTCAGTGACAGTAGCCGGTCTCGTAGGAGGGCGCTGATGTACTGGCCGTTAGCGGCGATTTTGAAATCAGGGATCATTCCCAGAGCCTAACCGGTTGCGTCTGTAAGACTGCTGCAGGCAGATCAGGTAGCTCAATGCGCAAGCCTGCCGGTAATATTGGCCCCTGTTCAGCCAGTCCGGGGTTTACCTTTAGTACCGCTTTCACAGCCTGCGCCCGGCGCTGATAGTGTTGCTCACAAATCAGGTCCAGCCGATCTCCGGACCGGGTCAGGTATTGCATCAGGCATCATCCCCGTAAGCAATCAACTGCAGGTTAAACCCGATTTTCATCGGCGTGCCGTCGTGGTGGAATACGGCCTGGGTTTCAGTGATTTCCTGAATGCACCACGAGTCCCAGACTGTGCCAGTGCCATCGACCAGCAGCAGGGGTGTGCACTGGTTTGCTTCCTTTTTCAGTGCATCGATCTGACCCGACCCACCCTTTGTAGGCATGGGTGGTGACCCCTTTGCTACCGCCGCTGTCCACGCCAGTGGCATGAATGCGCAGTTCCGTCTGCTCCGAGACCCGATAGGTGGCGTTGACCACCCGGTCCGTGATCTGGTTCCAGTCCTCAATGCAGGCTTTGGGGTCCACGTCGCGGATCTGGAAACTATCCACGACCCACTTCTCCCCGCGAAAACCAAAGCCGATGACCAGTACATCGAAGTAGCGACTTTGCACATCGACGGCGGCCAGGAGGCCGAGCACGCCTTCCGGCACCAGGTATCGGGGCAGGGCTTCGATGCGTGACTTCAGATAGGAGCCGTCGCGGGTATCCTGCAGCTGGCTCTGGGTCAGGTAGGGACCGGCAATCATGGTGTTGACACAGGTTTGCAGATCTTCCTCATCACCGGTGCGGTCAAATTGCTCCAGGGCCAGCAGTTAGGCTCGCACGATGCCGTCCCAGGTTCTGGATCGGGCCAACCAGCCCGGTTCCCAGAACGAGGCCCGGCGACTGACCCGGCCTGTGCCGTGAATCTGCCCGTCCGGGGTAATGGTCTGGCCGTCCTTAAGCCACACCGGAGCGCGTTTAAATTGGGCCTCACGGGTCTGGTCAATGCTGCACCCGTTGGTGGTGCAGGTCAGACTGGTCCCTGCCGCCCGTTCTTCAACGGTGCCGGTATCCGGAATATGGACCGCGTTGATATCGGCATAGGGGCTGAAATATTCCCCGCAATGGGGGCAGGGGGCATAGGGCTTTTGCCGGTCCCCCGTGTTGTAAAGGCCCAGAATACCTGACGAGGGCGGTGCCTCATGGGCTGTTTGGGGCCGCCATTTGGCATCCAGTACCGGCATGGAGGGTGATGATTCCACGGCCACCTTGCCTGCCGACCCGAACTGCAGGGTGCGGTTAGATGCCAGGGCGAAGACCGAGCCTTCACCCCCGATATCCTTTGGCATGCGGTCATAGTCGGTGAGGGCCACGCGGCCCACCGACACCCCCGACAGGATGCTGGGCGTGGGATACTGAATGCTCAGAAGCATGCCGGATCTGAATACCTTGTCGTGGACGTTATCCCCCTGACCCCGCACCAGCGCCTGATCCAGCAGGGGGCTGTGGCGGATCAGCCGTGACACATCCTTCTGGCTAAATCCCCGTGCCTTGGCCTGATTCAAATGGATGATCAGAAAATCAGCCGGGTCATTGATGATCGTGTAGGCGGCCCAGTTGAGCACCAGAGCCTGGGTGCCGCCGTCCTGGGCAGGCTTGACCATGATGACCGCTTCGTAATGCCTGGAGGTGAGCAACTCGGCAGGTTTCACCATCAGCGGAGAAATACTGTTGTCATAGGGCCGGGTTGATTTCCCGGGCACGTGAATGATCACATGCTGATCAGCGCAGTCGGGAACCGTGGTTCGATGTGGGGGTTGCCACAGCTGCGCGACTTCAATTTCCAGTTGTCTGGCTGAGTATAGTGCGACGTCATTCGCCATGAGTAATCAGTTGATGCAGCCCGGCCCGCTGTTCGTCGATGGCCGCAACCACTGCCTTGCTCTGGTCAGGACTTAACCGGGCCGCCCGATCAATGATGTCAGGCAGGGCGTTGAGCATGTTGATCACCTGCAGCGTGGTTTTAGCCCGTTCACGCCGGACTGCTTCCACATCCAGCAGCTTACCGGTTTCCGTTTTGAGCTTGAGCGCCTCGCGCTGGGCCTGCACCAGATGTTTTTTGTCTGCCGGGGACATCTGGGGTTTATTGGGTAAGGCTTGTACTTCACCTGTCCAGAGGGCAGGTCCGGCCACCGAAAGGTGGTAAACCGGGTGACCACTACGCATGCCCGATGGCGCAATGTTAGCCAGCCGCTTGGTGACGGTTTGTCGGTGAAGTCCGGTCAAGTCCGCAAGCGTGTTGATGCTGAATAAGTGCGCTTGTGGTGCGACCATTGTACAACCCTTCTACTGTATCAACCCTTTAACGGCGGGGTTTAAGCCCTGTTTTACCTTGTACCTTGTACACGGCTAAAAAAAATGCAAAAAACGCTTATAAACCGCGCTGTCGCGTACCCGTGTCTGTTTTGACCGTCCAGGGACCCCGGCGATTGATGTTGTTATAATTAATTAACATTACTGGATGTGTTCCAGGATGTTGTGGTGCTTTTTACTGACTTCAGCTGTTGTCTAGCGGCATTTAATACGTTTTTTACCTCTGTATCATCATCTCTGCCGTAACGCGTCACCATGTCTTGCAGAATGCTTGCAGCCTGGTCATGCTTCTCCTGCTTTTTAAATGTGAAGCCGATGTTGAATTGCGTTTGTGCGCACAGCAGTCGGGTATCTGCATTGTCATCAGCATCGTAGCGCTGTACGACACTCCCCCAGACTTCTGTTGCTTTTCCATAACACCCTGGTTCTATAAACACGCATCCCTTGTTAAACAGGGCCTTGGCACATTCTGACCGGATCTCCAGACCCTTGTCGCGTCCATAGTTATTCACCACCTTGTCGAAGGCTTCCATTGCCTTGACATCGTCAGTCTGCTGCAGCGCTGCGCCCATATTAAACAGGGCTTTAGCGCACAGTAGCCGCAGTTCTGTGTTATCGGAATCCCGATAACGTCGCAGCAACTCGCGGTAGAGTGCTAACACTTCATCTGTATCTTTGCGTATGAGGGGCAAGCTGCCATTTTGAAAGATAACCCCCTTGTTGATCAGCACGTTTGCACACACGACTTGCATCTCGTCGTCATCATCGTTGCCGTAATCGTCAAGGATTTTTTCGTAAGTCTGGATGGCCTGGAAGTATTGTCTGATATGTTCCAGTGTTGTGGCCTGATTGAACAGTGCCTTGGCAATGTATACTTTTGTAGTACCGGATGCTCTGGCTGCTTTACCCCAGAAGGACACTGCATCTTCAAACTGACAGGCCCGATATGCTTCAAGGGCACGGGTATTCCATACATTAAACAGATTCGCCGCTTGAGTCAGGGCTTGCTTTCCGGTTTCATTCAGCTGGAAAAACGAGGTGGCCTTATCGATGTATTCGATTGTGACATCAGTTTTTCCCAGTTCAATGCGGGATGCATGGGCGGACGATATACCCATTCCCTCAGCCATATCCTGTAGCGCCATGCCGCGCGCAACCCTGAGCTTTCGCATGTGCTGGCCCAAAGGTGTGGTTGCCAATCTCATTGGTGATTCCTGTAAGGTTGAGTGGTGCCTGAATTTGTGTGTTGTGTACAGGCTAAAAACGCGGGTTTAGAAACAAAAAAACCCGACACAGTGGCCGGGTTAATTGTTTGTCTTGCAATTTCGGTATTTGACCTTATTGAACCATAGAAACCGGGGTATTACAATAGACAACTTGTCTGTTTCTGCTGGGCAGGGCTATTTTTTTGTGATGCCATCTAACGTCTATTCTTGATTCTGTCAATTAGTGCCTTTATCCTTGGATCAGCATCGTTGCTGTAGCGATTGATGACTTCATCGTATGCTGCAAGTTCTTCATCGTGTTTTTCAAGTCGTCCCAGTGCTACGCCTTTGTTAAACAGAGCGTTTGCACACTGCACTCTTAGTTCGGTGTTGTCATAGTTGCTGTAGCGATTGATGACGTCGTCGTAGAATTCGGCAATTGCTTCTTCAGGTCTTTTAAGTAGTCCCAGTGCTACGCCTTTGTTAAACAGTGCTTGTGAAATTTGTATATCTGAGGCGTTTAATAGTTTGTATCGCTTTGTCCCAATAAACAAGCAGCATAGTCAATTTCATTCCCGTGGTACGCTGCGAAGTGCTCTGAAATTCCAGTCATCAAAAGTGTAACTGCATGTTCTGGCTTGCTCTGCAGTTTAGTTGCTGCATCAGACAGCGTCTTTAGAGCTCCTCATCAGTCAAGGCCTCTGTGATTCATCTGATTTTTTAGAATCTAGGCTCTAATAGCCTTCTTAGCTGCTTTTTCCAGTATCTTAGACAGTACAGACTTTCGTCGAACTTTTTCTTCTGCCTCTGATTCCAGTTTGAAACCATTTTCCTAGAAAACTCATCCATCCTTGCTTCAAAAGAATTGATCTGTTTTTTAAGATCATCTAGCCACTTTTTAGCTTCTTCCGCTGAACCAACGTTCGGCAAGCTTCTTCTGTTTGGCTGTTACCTCTGCACGCTGTTTAGACTGCTAAAAATATCCGAGCGAAGGCTCCAAATAAGACTGCCTAGATACAGGTAAATAACAACTCCAAATGAATGCTGATGACTAATCCGTAGTGCTGTAAGGCCGAACATGCTGCTGGCCTAAAGCCCTATCAAAATCAGCACTCATGGCTTTCAGTAAACCCTTTAATGCATCCATATCCTTTTGTGATACAGAGTTACCAGCCTGTGATCTGGCCTCCAGGGCATCCAGTTTGGTGTCTATAAGTTCCCTGTAATTTGCGAAGCGCTCCTGACTCACCCCATCCGCTTCAAGCTGATAGAGCTCATCTTCCTCCAGATATTTTTCAATATCAGCCAGCCTGGTCTCCAGGAACTGCTGATGATTTACGAGGGTAGTCCAGTCGATTTCAGATTGATCTGGTTCAGCAGCTTTCAGGGGTAGTGATATGCCAGAACTAATCGATAGAATAACCAGTAACTTGAATACAGCCCTAAGTGCAGTTTGGTATGTCATGGTATAAATATCTTGGTGTGTACAGTGCTTCTGATTGTGTTTTTAAACTCGGTGATCTATTCAGAGTCTGGACTAATTGAGGTGCCGGGTAAAGGTAGATTTTAAGTCAGACAATAAAAAAACCCGACGCAGTGGCCGGGTTAATTGTTTGTCTTGCAATTTCGGTATTTGACCTGATTAAATCATAAAAAATTGCCAGTGTCACTGACACTTTGTCAGTTTTTACATTTTTCTTTAAGTTTTTTTTAATGCTGAGGTTCTATCAGCGTACTTTTGATGGTTGATCATTCATTTTCATATTGTTTTGATCCGATGCAAGCCTCGTGAAAAGTTTTACCGAATTCGGTAAATGTAATAATGTGTGACCATACGTGGTATTCACGATGGTCGCGTTTTATGTCATCTTCTTCATCCCAACCATCCCCTTTTATCTTGATTAGTTCCAAACGCTCTAGGTTTTCCAAGTACAAACCTGCCAGGCCTGGATTGCTGCACTTTGCTTGTTTAGCTATGCAATCATCATACTTTCCTGTGCGTTTGCCCTTCTCAACAAATTTATTCACAAATGTAAAATCATAATTGTCTCGATCACGACCTGCTCGCTCGCCACCTGTAGCTAAATAATTCAATATTTTTGCTTCTTCACCGGTGATGTCCCTTATGATGCTAACGAAAGCAGGATGTGCTTTTTGTGCGACCCTGTTATCTGCGGACGTTTTTAGAAGCTGTAAATAGATATCAGAGATGTCTTCCGCTTCAGGTATCCGACGTAAGGCTTCTATGGTGGGGCCTGCCACTCTTGGATTTGGTTGTTGGCGATTTTCGGGGGGTATTTCTTCAAGCTTATTAATGATCTTTTCTTTCCACGCTTTTGCGCTTATCTTACCTATTTCACCAATTTCTCTGAAAGCTGGCTGCAAAAGGTCCTGGTAGAATGTGTTAACAAATTTAGAGTCAAGGGTAGGTTTGACGTTAGTTGAACTACCTCCATTCGGGTCACCATCTTCTGATTCCATAGCGCTTCCTTTTTCTGATTGGCAACGTCAAATTATACTCTATAGTTTATTCTCTGCCAGCTTTTGCTGCAGCACATATTCTTCTGAGTAATGCTTTATGGGAATCTCCATATCGGGTTATGATGGATTCGTAGACTTCTATGGCCTGGGCATAGCGTCTGGATCGGACCACAACATGCCTTGCAGGATATTCTCTGCCTGACTGATCAGCCGCCAGATATCTGTGTAGTTGCTACCAAATGACCTGGCCAGTTCTCGCCCAGAACACTGGTATACCCAGCGACAGCGCAGGCAGTGGCCCAGCCGCTGGTCGCGCTGATATAACTTCTGCACAGCCAGTTCAATGTGTTCGGCATCTGTGTCATTGACTGCCGGTGGGTTATTGATGGGGCGGGGTTCGTCGAACACTGTACTGGCTTTGCGCAGCTGGGCCAGTATGGTTCGCTGTGGGTACCAGAGGTGGCGGTATGGCGCACAGTCGCGCGCCCACCGTCCCCAGTTGTCCAGACGTTCCTGTGTATCGCTGTCGAGCACTCTGGATGCCAGCATCATCCTACTCCTCCAGTTTGATTTGCCACGGTGAATTTATGTTGTCCGTTGCCACTTGCAAAATATTGTAGTTAACAGAATTAATTTTATTTTTTTTAAAATGCAAAATATTACAGGTTTATTACTTTGCGACGTTTGCGACGTTAAAGACGATAATATAGAAACCTGTATGCGCGCGCGCACATGGGGGGTTTATGAAAAAGCGTCGCAAACGTCGCAAACGTCGCAGATTGACCGGAATTTATGGTCAAAATTTGATCAGCCTGCAATATTTTGCAATATAGTTTCCTGATATTGCGTCGCCATCGTCGCAAGCATGAACTTGCAGAATTTTTGCAGGTAACACCTTCTATCAAAAAAGTTATGATTTTGTCGTCGCTATCGTCGCTATCGTCGCTATCGTCGCTATCGTCGCTATCGTCGCAAACCGGAGGTATGGTCTGGTACCTGATATGCATTTTATATGCCCTCCACCTTGCCTAACCGAAGCCCTTTAAAGCCCCGTCCACGAACACCTTCGGTATCCTTGATGCTGGTGAACCGGCTACCCAGTCGTCGGCTCAATGCGGTTTGACTTTTGATGTGATTGATCTCGCCCCGGTTCATGGCCCAGTTCTGCCAGCTGCGCCACAGATCAGCATTACTGACCGTGTACGCAGGTCCGATCTCACAGCATTCATTCAGCCATTCGTGGAGCAGGTCCATGCTCTGCCGGTATTCCTGACGAGCCTGTTGTACCTTCGGTGGGGGATTCAGTCCCTGTTTCTGGTAGTCCAGTGCTCCCTGAACGCACCAGTTCAGGATGCCTGCAGCTTCCTTGGCCAGGCCGTGCTTACGATGGATATCCTTGGTGATATTCGGATCGGCATCAAGGTTGCGGGTGAAGGGGATCAGCATCAACCTTCGCCAGATGCCGTGGTCATTGCCCTTGATGATGGGCTTGTGGTTGGTGGCCATGAACACAGTCCAGGTGACCGGTACTTCAATGGTGGCACGTCCATAGACGCCCCGGGCCGGGATCGGTTCACCGCCGGTCATCGACTTGATCAGCCCCTCATGCAGCACGCAGTTTTCATCGGGCTCGGTGGTGTATACCAGTCGGGCACCGCGCAGGCGCAGGATATCTTCGCGGGCAGAGCCAGCGGAGCTGACCACTTTGTCAGTCATGAACGTTTCGGCCTGGGCTACCCGGGCATGCTGGTCCATGACCTTGCGTATGGCTCCGAGCACGGTGGACTTGCCGTTGGAGCCATCACCGTGCAGAATGACCAGGATGTCCTCATCGGGACAGCCCGTGAAGGTGTAGCCAATTACCCTCTGAAAGAAGCAGACCATGTCCTTGTCGTTGTAGAACACGTCGCTGACGGTCTGTTCAAACAGCGGGGCTTTTGCGCGGGCATCGTGGGCAATTGTGCTGGTCAGGGTGATTCGGTCCTGACGCTGGGCAGGCATGAGTTTTCCGGTACGCAGGTCAATGACACCGTTGGCCACCCCCAGCAGGTCTTTTTGTTTATCCAGGCTTCGGGCGGCCACATTGACTTTAGGTTCACTTGCGGCCAGGGAGAGCATGTTACGCACCATCGAGAGTTTTTGGCTCTGGGCAGCAAACTTGATCAGGGCGTCCCGGGCACCTTCATCCTGAATGGCTCGGGCTTCATTGTGTAGGGAAAGGACGGTCTGTTTGGCCAGGTACAGGACTGTAGTACAGGGGGTTTGATACCAAAAGGTACTAGTCCAGCGGAACCAGCTTTCCAGTTCCGGCACGTACATCAGATCCTCTCCGTAGCGATCCAGCAGGCGCATGGCGTTGCCAAACTCGGTTGGGCTGTGGCGTTTAGTATTTGCCCGGGTGAGGGCCTTGGGCAGGGGTATCTGTTTCAGATCGGCTGCGGTTTGGCTGTCGAGGGCATCCAGATTTTCGAACTCATCTGCAAGCAGTCCCAGGGCCTGTTCGAACTCCTGATCCGTCCGGTTACTGCAGTGGGCGTGCAGACAGTGGAAGTGCCCCTGGGCGTAGCCGTGGGTATGGGCAGGAAAATAGGTGGTATCGGGGAGGCCACTGTCAGTCGTGTGTTCTGATTCAAAGGGGCAGACAATGTGCGCCCGGCCATCGGACTCAATCTTCTTGACCAGTCCCCGGGTCTGTAAGGTCTGAACCACCCGGTCTGTGGAAATGGCCTGACCGAGTTTGCCGGTGCGGTTGGTGTCGCCCAGCACCTGCATGGCTCCGGTGCCGTATTGATCGGTTAGTTACTGCAGGAGGGTGTCAAATTCTGATTCGGTCAGGGTGGGCAGGGATAGCGGCAGGCCACCCTCCCAGGCGTATTTCTCCCCGCTGGGGTGTGTGCCTACGGCCACAAACTGCCGCCCATCCCCCAGCACTTCAATCATGCCGTGTTCAGTGGGGATGACCTTTTTGGCCATTGGTGTGGCACTTTCGACGATCAGGGCAGCCAGGAACTTGCTGCTGTCTGCCCGGTTGCGGATGGCCAGGTCAGGGATACGATCCAGCAGGGTTACGGCAATGTTGGTGGCCAGATCCGGATCGGTTACGTCCACATCAATGGCCCGTACCCGGCGGGTCTGGATGCAGATGCCGTAGTCGCACTGTTTTGACCAGAGGGTGATTTGTTTGTCCCGGGTCTGTTTATCCTGCCAGTCCCTGATGCCGAAGATATGACCGTCCTGCCTGAGCAGGCTGGGCACCTTGCCGAGGTTGTTTTTTGACAGAACGCTTTTAGGTGCGATGGGTCGCTCCGGATTGGATACCACTGGCAACAGATCCGGCCCCAGACCCAGCATCAGGTCAAAATGGATCCAGTCATCGGCATGTGCGCCCCAAACGTGGTTCTGCTGCATTACACCCCCAATTAGCCCTGTTGGGCATCGCGATTAATGTGGGCTCCCGTTATATCGGGTCCGCTCCCTTAATAGTTCATCCAGCTGTGTACTGATTCGCTCAAGCCGTGCCTTGATATCGGCTCGGGCTTCTTTGTCTGAGGCTCTGTCGAGGGACTGTTGAGCCGTCAGGTTTTGAATATGGACGCTGTTTTCAGTAATGCGTTTAAGGGGTTGTTCCTTGCCCAGGGTTTCAATGTAGGTGCTGTTTGCCGTGATGCTGTTTTCGAGGCTTATTCCCCAAAGCACTAAAGCACCTAAAACTCCGAGGAGGGTTCCTATGGCCCTTATGGCCACGAACGGGTTACCCATACGCTTCCTGGATTTGCCATACATTCTGGTCAGCTGGTCAAGTCAGCCGTCCAGGCTTGCTACCTGTGCCTCTATCGTCATCTGGCCCATAGGGACCTCTGTTGGTCGGTAAATGGCGTGCACCATTTGGTTTGCACACAGACGACCCGCAGAATCATGTGATGTACTAGCCCTGCCGTGCGGCGATGGGAGCCTTCGGTTGATTCACAGGATATGTGCCTGTGTTTCGGTAGCTGGTTTGATGTTGGCGCATCGAACCAGTCGCTCTCTTTTACAGTGTTAGTGCTTGGTTACTGGATCTTGATCAGTAATCGCTGTGGGTTTTGGGTGAGTAAAGGGTTCGGGGTACATCTTATTAAGCACTACCAGAGCCCCCTCACTGGTCGCGATAGATTCTTTTAATTCAGTACGGGCCTTCTGGACTTGCGCTGGGGTTGGGTTTTCACCCAGTGCCAATAAGGCTATCTGGGCTTCAGCACCTTCCCGAATCATGTTGGTAGTAGCCTGAGCCTGATCTGTTGGGGTATCTATATTAATCATCTCGAGGGAGAAGCATACGGCAGCACCTCCATAGACTTCGTTTAGGTACGCGACACGGAGTTCCCTAGGCATGGCCCCGACAATGGCCTGTTCCACAAAAAATAGGCGGGCAGGCGATCGGTTATAACCACCATCTAGTTGACCTAACCATCGAAATATTTTTTGACGGTTTTGGGTCGCGGCGTGAAAAACGACACCACTATCAGCGAATTTTATGCCTTCGCTATGTACGAAGTCGCATAGCCCTGTTCGTCTGATGTCCTCTACTATGTAAGAAGCAACACTTGTTTAGCAATCCTAGACAATGTTTAATTTTACCCGGCTTAAGTTTGGCTCCTTCCTGAGTGGAGTTAATTATACTAAGTACCCTCTGATTGAGTTATTATTGATTTGACACATGACTGTTCAACGGATTGCTATATAAATTGACTTGATGTTTTAATCTTCAAGAAGTTATCAAATTTAATCTAAGTTATTGTTTTTATGGAATAAAATCTCACCGGTTAGATATAGAATATCGATTCAATTCTAGAACTTCTGCGACTCTAGTGGCTGTTTTATAACATTTTATGACCTCAGATTTACACATCTTTATATTTCATTAAAAATTGTTTTATTAGGTGAACTTACCCGAGCGTAGCACAAGGGTTTTTGTTCATCTATTAAATTTAACAAAATCCAATATTAAGGAGGGCTGTCATGGATTTTTCAGACCGTCTGCGTCAGCAGATGCAATCAAGAGGGTTAAAATCTATCACTATTACGAGGGCTACTGGTGCTTCTAGGAGTTCCGTGAGTCAATGGGTCAATGGGACGGCTAAACCAAGTGGCGTTAACCTCACGAAGCTGTGTGAATTCTTACAATGTGATGCAAGCTGGTTGATGTATGGGGAACAGTCACTTAACCAGACATACCCTCCCGCAATTCCGATAGCTCGAAGTCTTATGAATAATGCTGCTACAGAGACGATATTAGGAGGGACGCGTGGACGTACTTTTCGTTTTAGTTTTACCCAAAACCTGCTATATGATCTTGAAGTTGAACCTAGAAATGCCGCGTATGTAATTATGGAAGGAGATAGCATGGAACCGGTTTTTCCTGGGGGCTCAATTTTGGGCGTGGATACAGCAATGAATACCGTTACCGACGGTGGTATCTATTTGATAAACCATGAGGGTTTAATGCGCATCAAAATAATTTCGAAGATTCCAGGATCTGGACTTAAATTGCGAAGTTACAATAACGTATCTTATCCAGAAGAAGAACATACTGGACGGGAAGCTAAAAAAATTGAAATTGTTGGGAAGGTGTTTTTTTATGCTTCATCACTTACATAGTGCGAAGATTTACTAACGTGTACATATTGTAAAAATACATTATTGTTTTATTTTATCAATTTAATCCCAGGCTTACTTTAAGCACTCAATTCGTAATCTATATTATTTTTATTCAGGCTACTTATCCCTTACCCATTCTATTTACTCATACCAATCCGGATTTATCTGTATAAAATTAACAAATTCTTTTTTTAACACATAATATCGCACGCTAATTCTAACTAAATAAACTTTTGTGTTTTTTTAGCTAAACATTATACGTTATATTGCGGTGATAATGGTTCAGGAATAGGTTTTATTTTGAATGGATATCTTTAGAAACAAAACTAAAACAAACAATGCAAGCCGCCCTTTTTTCGCAACTGGCCGAAAACGTAATAAAGATAGGCACACCGATTACCAGCGCAAACTGACCGTCCTTAAACAACGACCCGGTGCGTCTTTCCCGCTGGATATACAACGGGTGGTCTAATGTCTGCAGCAGCGGGAATGTGTCAGATCCGCTTATCTCATTTCTGGTCAGGCATTGTAAGGACCGTCAAGCCGCAACGAGCGAAGCGCTACCGGTATTACACCGCACCATCCCATGGGCTTACCCAAGCCCAGCGACAACAAATTCGTGCTATCTACGCTGAATGTAAACGCCAGCGCCAGTTTGGCAAGGACGTTCAGGTCGACCACATCGTACCCTTATCCAGTCCTTATGTTTGTGGACTCCATGTGTCCTGGCATTTGCAGATTATCCCCGCGGCTACCAATGCCCGCAAGGGTAACCTTGAATGGCCCGGACATCCAGAGGAGACAAGGGATATGTTCGGCAAACTTAAACCGCATCAGTTGAGGCTGGCGATATGAAGATACCGGCCAGATGTAATCAGCGTCTCTGTCAGCAGGACCGGCGTAATTTAAGCCAGCCCTTGAAGCACTATCGATTCAGGCCCGGATGCCATGTGCCGGGATGCAAGGGGCTGATGTATGTGGACAGTTATCGCCTGAAAGCGCGTCAGGATCGCGCATTGCGCCATCGGGGTGAATACGTTGAGCAAATCGTCGCAAATCCATCCGTACACTCACCTTTTAAACTCGGCAAAGAAACTCATCAGGACTGGGATTTGTATGGCAAAGATATCCCCGTCGATCGCCGCAGTTTTGGTCAGTATTAACCCCACAACCTGGAGTCACCACCATGTCGCTAGAACAAAAACTGGAGCAAAACGGAAAAAATCTGGATCGCCTTAGCGATGCAACCCATGCCCTGACCGGTGTAATGACTGATGTCCTGAATCAACTGAAGACATTAGATCATGCCTCATCACAAGCCGATATCAGACAGGCTATTGTCGGGCAGGCTGAGGGTATCGTACCCAAAAAGGCAGCATCTACAAACCCGACACCCCCCAATTACTCACCTGTAAACACGGTGCCGGATACAACCACCGTCAGTATGGAAGATATCCGGGTGGCAGCTAGGGAACTCTCCAAAAAGGATGGTAACGACAATCGCAGTAAAGCCCTGCTGAAAAAATTTGGTGTGTCAAAACTAAAAGAACTCAAGCCAGATCAATACACCGGCTTCTTTAATGTGTTACTGGAGGCTGCGGAGACAGAACAGGTCAAATTGACACTGGCGGACACCAATCCCGTATCTAAAACCAAAGCCAAGCCCAAAACCAAAACCAAAACTGCAGCAGATCCAACAGACAGTACGATCACCCTTCAAACACTGCGGGCTCTGGTTATGGAGATCACCCGGCATGACGGGCATGGCGGCCAGGTTAAGGCGGTGTGCAAGCAACTGAAGGTTGACGCCATACCCAATTTATCACCTGAGCAATATCCGGAAATGCTGGAGTTGCTGCAAAAAGTACGCGACGGACAATTGTCTCAAACACCATCAGGAGATCAGGACCATGGGTGAGCACGCCAGATTAGGTCGCAGTGGTGCAGGCCGCTGGACTCGTTGTCCCGGTAGCGTGGCCATGCTGGATCAGTTGCCTGATTCCACCAGCCCCGCTGTGGTGGCATCAAGGAGACCGTCATTCCGCTTGAGGAGCTGCTGGCCCGGAAGCCCTTCTATCAGGATAGTGCCGCCAAAGCCATGCAGCCCGATGACCCACGGATTCCTGGAGAGAAACAGTGCCAGTACTGTCCTGCCCGCACCATTTGTCCCGAGTTCACCGCGTACGTGGCAGAAATTGTCGGAGCTGAGTTTGAGGATTTGACTGGTGGTGAATCGCTGGAACCTAACGCTCCCGGCAGCATTACCCGGGATCAGTTTGAAAACGCCTACACCCATCTGGACACCATTGAATCCTGGATTAAAGCGCTGCGCAAAGCTGCCTTTTCGCTGGCTGTAGAGGGGCGGTTATCAAAACATAAAGCTAGAAGGTCGCCCAGGGAACCGGGTATGGCAGGACCAAGATGAGGCCGGGACTGCACTTGAGCGCAGTCGCCTCAAGCTGGATGAGAGTTATACCCGCAAGCTGATATCATCCACCCAGGCTAAAAGATTGCTCAAAGACCGACCCAAAACCTGGGCGAAGATTGAGGCATTAATTTTCCGACCTCCAGGTACCACTGTCGTGGTGCCCATAGACGAACCACGCCTGGCCATCACCCGTGTGGCATCTGTTGATGAATTTGAACCACTACCCGAACCAGTAAACCCTGAAAGAGAGACTTTATGACCGATAACACCGAGGCCACCAAGAGCATTATAAAGCTCAACAACGTGCGACTGGCATTTCCCTGCCTGTTCCAGCCGCGCCAGTACAATGGCCGGGGCACACCATCCTACAGGGCCACCCTGTTGATTTACAATGGCAGTGATCAGCTGGACAAACTTAAGCAAATCCTTCAGAAGGTGGCAAAGGATAAGTGGGGCGCAAAAGCATCTGCAATATATAAATCGCTAAAAAAAGGGGACAAGATTTGCCTGCTTGATGGAGATGTTAAAGCCGAATACGATGGGTTTGAAGGATGCCAGTTTGTAACTGCTCGCTCGGCAGGAGCTCCCCTGATAATTGACCGCAACTGTCGTCCACTAACTGAGAGTGACGGTAGGCCCTACGGTGGTTGTTACGTCAATGTCAGCATTGAAGTATGGGCAATGGACAATCAGTATGGCAAACGCATCAACGCGACCTTGCGGGGCGTGCAGTTTGTTGGCGATGGGGATCCCTTCGCTGGAGGTCAGCCCGCCGATGCAGATGAATTTGATACTTTACCTGAGGATGATTCTGGCCATCCCACTGCAGCTGATAATACAGATGACATGTGGGAAGACTAACGCCTGGTGAGATTTGGCAGGGCGCAAGGGAGTGCGCCACTTGACTCTGTCAGTGGACATATTCCCTGACCGCGGACAGGGTCCCTTTTATTACATCCCAACTTCATTCACGAATCAGGGCGCCAATGCATGGCCACGCTATGGCTCGACCTGGAAACCTACAATACCCGCGATATTAGCGTGGGGACGTATGCCTATGCGGAAACGGCAGGGGTGTTGCTGCTGGCCTTGGCCATTGACAGGGGTCCGGTTCAGGTGGTTGATTTTACGCAGACAACATCACCATTTAACTATCGGCAGATTCAGCAGAACCAGAAGCTATCCAAAACGATCACCGATCCCCACACGGTGGTCATCGCTCATCACGCCATGTTTGACCGGGCGGTGCTCAGGGAAGCGCTGGATCTGGATATTCCCATATCCCAGTGGCGCTGCAGCATGGCCCAGGCTCAGGCGCATGCGCTACCCGCAGCCCTGTCCCAACTGTGTCCGGTGCTGGGGTTGCGTGAGGATCAGGGCAAGCTGAAGGAAGGCAAGGCATTAATACAGCGGTTCTGTCGTCCGGCATCCTCAAACCACAAGGCACAACGGTACAGCCATGAATCCCATCCGGATGAATGGAAGCAATTTTGCGAATATGCCCGGCAGGATGTTGCGGCCATGCGCGAAGCAGTTTCACGGATGCCCACCTGGAACTGGGGGGATCAGGAGATTGCCCTGTGGCACCTGGATCGGCACATCAATGTCCGGGGCTTTTTGGCGGATGGGGAGCTGACCACCTTCAAGGCTTTTGATCAGGGTGAGGGAGATGATCCCTGCCGGATTACCGCCAGCAGTATTCTGGGTATCCCACCGAAGGCGATTACCAAAACCCAGCGCAATGTATTCGACAAGGTGCCTGAACTGGCTCTGGGTTATCAGGGGGGTGTGGGTGCCTTCCAGCAATTCAGCAACAGTTATCAGGTCAACATGGTTGATTACTGGCCCACTATCCAGAGCATGCTGGACGCCTGTTTTATCGCCCGGGCCCACCAGAATTACAGTAAATGGGGCTTTGAGAACGACATCAATCAGGAAGCCTGGTTGGCCAGTGAAGCCATCAAACTGGCTTGGCGTGACCGTCATCCTGCAACCGTTGCACTGTGGCACAGTTGTCAGAAGGCCGCATATCAGGCACTACGCAATCCCGATCAGGTTGTTGCAGCAGGGCCCAGGCTCAGGTTCAAGTTTGTCAAACACTCAGGCCACCCCTGGCTGTTGGTTGGTATGCCTTCAAACCGGTTCATGGCCTACTTCGATCCAAAGATGGACGGAGATAATCTGTCCTATATGGGCATTGAAAAGCGTCACGGTGCGCCTCGCTGGGAGCGGATTGGTACCTATGGTGGGAAGCTGGTGGAGAACCTCTGCCAGTCACTGGGACGGGATGTGCTGACCGACGCCATGCCTGCCGTGGAGCAGGCCGGTTACCGGATTGTACTGTCGGTCCATGATGAGCTGGTGACCGAAGCGCCCGATACAGCGGACTATAGTGAGGGGGATCTCAGCCTGATTCTGGCGACCAGTCCTCCCTGGGCGGCGGGTCTGCCTCTGGCAGCAGATGGTTTTGAGGCGCAACGGTATCGCAAGGACTAGAACGATGGTTTACAACACTGCTACAGCCACGACTACAACTGCTATACCCGCGGCCATCAGGGCACCTAGCTGGATGGCTGTGCGGTGTTCCAGACTATCGATCCGGTTTTCCAGACGTTCAATATTGAGCCTGGTGGAGGCTTCGAGACTTTTGACATCCTGCCTCATGCTGTTTCCCTGGCGTTCATCATCCTGCTGGGATTTGTATCCCAGCTGTTCAATATCCATCTGGAGGGCTTTGATATCCTTCAGGGTGGCCTGTTTTAAATCATCATCTTTGACTTTAGCCATGGGGGTTATCTCCTTTGGGCGCAGTCTACCACAAAGCTGGAAAAAGAATACGCACTACCGGTTGACAACCGGCTTTCCCGGAGCGCCGGTTCTCTTGTGACGGTACTGCTAACTCTGTATAGTCTGCCACCCTCTTGTTTAGCAGCAACGGTGGTGGATCTCAACTATCACAAGAGATCGCCATCATGCTCATCTATGCATTTGTGGACTATGAAGGTGTAGGACGACTGTCCAAACTGGACCTGTCGCGCTACGCCCGCATCGTACTTTTTGTTGGCGCATGCCAGCATAAAATTGATTGCAATGTCCACTACCTCCATCCCCTACAACTCACCGTTGTCAAGATTGAGAAACGTCAAGGGAACAATCTGGATTTTCATCTGGCCTATTATCTGGGCCTGCTGGATCATGCAACACTGTCTGCGGTGGTGTTCGAAGTGATCAGCAATGACAAGGGTTTCACGCCTTTGGTTCATTACCTGCAAGCACGCAGGCGCGTCTGTGCACAGATCAGGATGGAATCTGCACACCTGGAAAAACTTAATGGAGAGCCTATAACATGACCTGTGAAGCTGACATCGAGTCGTATTTTGTAGCACAGGTTAGAGCATCGGGTGGTGAACCCATCAAGTTCACCAGTCCGGGTCGAAGCCATGTGCCGGATCGCATGATTCTCTGGCCCGGTGGCCTGATGCGCTTTGTCGAGTTAAAGGCTCCGGGCAGAAAACCCACACTGGGCCAGCGTCGTGAACATCAACGGTTTGCTGCAAAGGGTAGCCCGGTTCAGATCATTGATAGCAAAGCCAGTGTGGATGCATAGATACGCTGCAATCCGTAGGTGTTATTGGCCCAGCGCTGGTGCTGGATCCGCTGCGGGTTGCCACCAGCACCTGGCCTCAGGAAGCCCGGAAGTGGGATCAATTGTCTGGTATGGAGGTTGTGCCCATCGTCGGTAATCTGGAGCAGCGACAGGCGGCTCTTCAGCGTGATGTGGCGTTGTTTACTATCCACTATGAACAGATCCCCTGGTTGATGGAGTACCTCGATAATCAATGGCCCTTCCGGATGGTGGTGGCCGATGAAGCAACCAGGCTCAAGGGTTTCCGGTTGCGCAGGGGTGGTGTACGGGCGGCTGCACTGGCCAAGATAGCCCGTCGAACCCGTTACTGGATTAACCTGACTGGCACGCCTTCCCCGAACGGCCTGACCGACCTGTGGGGTCAGACCTGGTTTCTTGATTTTGGTGAGCGCCTGGGCCGCACCTTTAACGCGTTTAAGTATCGCTGGTTTGAACCACACCCCAATGGCTATGGCCATATAGCACGTCCATATGCACAAGCACAGATACAGGCAAGGCTAAAGGATCTCTGTCTGACCATTCGTCCCGGGGACTGGTTTGATCTGGACAAGCCGATTGTGAATTTCATTCTGGTTGAGCTGCCTGCCAAAGCCCGGAAAACCTACCGGGAAATGGAAAAGCACATGTTTACAGTGCTTAGTAATGACACTGAACTTGAAGCACTCAATGCCGCTGCAAGAACCAATAAGTGCCGGCAGCTGACCAACGGTGCGGCCTATACTGAGGACAATAACTGATTTGAAGTGCATGACGTGAAGCTGCAGGTGCTTGATGAAATCATCCAGTCAGCAGATGCCCCGGTACTGGTAGCCTACCAGTTTATCAGTGACCGTGAACGGATCCTGCGCAACTTCAGGCAGGCACGGGTACTGGACAAAAACCCGCAGACGCTTGCCGACTGGAATGCTGGCCGGATACAGGTACTGGTTGCACACCCTGCCAGCGCCGGTCACGGCCTCAACATGCAGGACGGGGGCAATATTCTGGTGTTCTTTGGTCTGGGCTGGAATCTGGAAGAGCACGACCAGATGGTCGAGCGCATCGGCCCGGTACGACAAAAGCAGGCGGGGCATGACCGGCCTGTATTCATTCATTACATTTTAGCCCGGGCAACTGTCGACGAGATGATCCGGGAACGGCTGGAAACCAAACGCGAGGTACAGGATATCCTGCTGGCAGCCATGAAGCGCCGGGGATATTCAAAACATTAATGGGAGGATTAACCATGTATTTATGTATTTATCACGGCCACTGTTCAGACGGATTCATGGCGGCAGTTATTGTCCGGCGTGCAATCCCCAACTGTTCCTTTCACCACGGCATGCATGGTGAGGCACCCCCTGTTGTTGCAGGTTTGCACGTTATCCTGGTGGATTTCTCCTACAAGCGGGACATTCTTCTGGGTATGGCGAAAACAGCAGCAAGTATATTGATATTAGACCACCACAAGAGTGCAGAAGCTGAACTCCATGATCTACCGGATAATGTGACTGCGCATTTTGACATGGATCGAAGTGGGGCCATGATGACATGGAACCACTATTTCCCAAATACTACTGCACCAAAGATTGTGCAACATGTCCAGGACCGTGACTTATGGCGGTTTAAGCTCAAGGGGACCCGAGAAATAATCGCAGCACTATTCTCATGGCCGTATGAATTCGATCTCTGGAGTACTTTTTTGGATTCAGATGATTGCAGCCAGCTGGAGAGAGATGGTGTAGCTATAGAGCGTAAACAGCACAAGGATGTTGGCGAACTGTTAAAACTAACAGCCCGACGCATGTTAATTGGCAAGTTTAGCGTACCTGTCGCCAACCTGCCGTATACGCTAACGTCTGAGGCAGCGCACATTATGGCGCAAGGCGAACTGTTTGCCGCGTGTTATTGGGATACCTCCGCGGTCAGGATTTTTGGCTTAAGGTCTGATGCAGAGGGTATGGATGTTAGCTGGATTGCCCAGCAGTATGGTGGTGGCGGTCATAAACATGCAGCTGGGTTTAGCGTACCCAGAGATCATACCCTGGCCACCAGTTAAAAGGCCGTTTAACGAATATTTGATTAAAGGGGCAGGGGTGTTATGTCTCACGATAATGATTTAATACCAGATGATATGCTGGAAAGAATTACCGGCTGTAAACAGCCTAAAAGGCAGTGCGCTGTTTTGAAGGAAGCTGGAGTATTTTTTATCCAGCGCAAATGCGATGGGCGACCTTCGCTTAGCTGGTACCATTATAAACACCTAGGTAATTCACGTCGGTTGACGGATCCAAACCCTTCAGCCCGCGATATTGGTCCCGACTTCACCTCACTGCAAACCTGATCACTATGGGTCGTAGACGCAAGACAACAAAAGATAACTGGTTACCGCCGCAGGTATACGAGGGCCGGTCTGCGTTTGAGTTTCGCCCCCGCTGTGGGGGCTGTATCCGGCTGGCCGACAAGACAGCCAGTAAGGCTCAGGTGATTCGTCGTTACCAGGAGGCGGTTAAAAAACGGGAGATGGTATCAGGCTCATTCGAGCAGCTGGTGATGGAGTACCTGGCATCGCCTGAACATCGAAAATTATCACCACGAACGCAGCGAGACTATGAGAGTTATTCCCGGATTGTGTTGCCGGTTTTTGGCAAGGTACGCCGCAACCACATCACCCCTGTAGATATCCGCAAGTATATGGATATGCGAGGGACAAAATCTGAAACTGGCGCTAATCGAGAGCATTCGTTCATGTCAAAGGTGTTTTTCTGGGGGATACAGCGGAGAGTAGACATCACGGACAACCCATGCAAAAAAGTTAACAAGTTTACCGAGAAGCCTCGCACCCGGTATATCACGGATGCCGAGTACGATGCTGTACTGGCGCAGGCAAAACTCTTGCTGCAGGCGGCTATGGAGATCAGTTTTTGTTGTGCAGCCCGACAGGGCGACATGTTGCAGTTGCATCGCCCGGATTTGCGTGAAGAAGGTATCTATATTAAGCAGAGCAAAACTGGTAAGGAACAAATAAAAGCGTGGACACATCGCTTATGTCAGGATGTCAATAGGGCACTGGATCAACAAGGGGGCATCAAATCAGCGACATGGGTTTTCTCATGTCGGAGCGGGCGACTATCGGCTGACCGGTTACGCAAATGGTACGCCCAGGCAAAAGCAAAAGCCCGGGAAGCCAACCCCAATATGCGGTTCGATTTTACGTTCCACGATATCAAGGCCAAGGCAATCACTGATCATAAAAAAGGGGATAAGCGCGAGTTTTCCGGCCACACAACCCTAGCTCAGGTCAATACCTATAACCGGCTACCTGAGGTTGTTGAAACCAATGAATGATGGGGAGCATAAATCATGAGTGGAGTGAGGACAGCCGTGCAAAAAGATACAGTCACATTACAAGATATATTTACATTGTCTGAAGGACAGGCTTCTATGCAGTGGCCTTCAGGCATGTCCAGGGATGATTTTAAGGACTTTACTGACTGGCTTATAATCCAGCAAAGGAAGATAGGCAGTACAGTGGAAGGGGATGAAAAACCCGGAATAAGGCTCTCTGATGCAGTACCAAACTGAAGTAATTAAGACTACTGTATATTCGGAAAAATATTCGGGAAACTAAGTAATTAAAAATAGCATTTTTTCAAAATATTGATTTTTATAGTAAAAATGGTGGGCCTGCTAGGATTTGAACCAAGGGTCAAAGGATTGATAGTCCTATTCAACAGTCTTGCATTAAGTGCCATAAGGCAATTAGAAGTAAGGTTTTACCAAATCTGCCATCATCTTAATATGTTGGTCATTATCATTCAGAGCTGGAATGTAATGGAAAGATATTCCACCAGCGTTCATAAAGATTTCACGATTTTCTCCTTCGATCTCTTCCAGCGTCTCCAGGCAATCCGCACTAAAGGCTGGACACACTAGGGCAACATGCTTGACTCCTTGGTCCGGTAGTGCAGCCATAGTGACATCCGTATAAGGCTGCAACCAGGCAGCCTTGCCAAAACGTGACTGGAAGGTGGACATATATTCATCTTCCTTCAGACCGAGTTTAGCAACAACAGATTGGGTAGTCTGCATACAAAAACAGTAATAGGGGTCACCAAGGTGCAGGTTACGCTGTGGCATACCATGATAGGACAATATCAAACGCTGTGGTTTGCCATATGCTTCAAAGTAGTCCTGAATGGAGGCTGCCAGCGTTTCAATAAAGACTGGATGTTGATGGTAGGTATGAATGAAGTGTACCGAAGGTAGGTAACGCCAGCGCATCAATTCAGTCGCTAACGCGTCAAATACCGAACCCGTGGTGGGTGCAGCATACTGGGGGTATAATGGTAAGACAATAACTTTATCTACCCCTTGCCTATGTATTTTCTGCATTACGCTAGCGATCGACTGATTACCGTAGCGCATTGCCAGATTAACATTTACATTATAGCCTTGTGCTTGCAGTAATTTGTCTAATTTGTTTGTCTGTTGCAGACTGATATGCAACAGAGGTGAACCAGTATCACGCCATACTTTCTTGTATAAGGCAGCGGATTTAGCAGGGCGGATGCGTAAGATAATGCCGTGTAATATTATCTTCCATAACAACCAAGGGATCTCAATCACACGTGGGTCGGAAAGAAACTCCCTGAGATAACGGCGCACTGCCTGTGTTGTCGGCGCTTCAGGTGTGCCTAAATTAACTAGCAACACCGCAGTTTTGTTGCGCCCACTGTGGCCCTGTTGCTTTGTAAGTCCAGAATATTTAGTCAATGTAAGTTAGTTACGTAGATTCTTTTCAATAGAAACACATATTATCAGAAGAGTAGACCAACTACAGCAGTTTAGGTGTTTGTTTTTATCAAAACCACAAACTGGTTATACTTTAGTTATACGCGACCATAAGCAAATATTTTGGTGTTGCTTGAATATATAGCTAAATAATTAATGCATGTCATAATTCTGAAATGGCTTATTAACGTAAATTCAGAGAACATGTCGTTAAATTAAAAGGTGATGAGGGGCTCACGTTTGAACAGATGTTCTCCCGTTTCCATATACCCATTCGCTCATTATCGCGTGAGCGATAACGAATCAAATCACGCCCCCATCACAAGAAAAGATCAAGGATGTTTGAACTGGAAAAAAGATCGGCCAGGAGCCTGGTTTCAGGGAAAAATCACGGTCTATGAACAGAAGGGAAAACTGGTTGCTGACCTGGATGAAAGCGGTTTTGCTCAGTATATCCCATTTACATCACGGTTATTCAAAACCGTGACCACGCTGTTTTGGCACTCACCACTGGCTTTCCAAAGGGTGCATTAATACCACTGGAGCAATCATTGATTCTGCCGTTTTTAACGGTACCTTTGGGCAATTATTCGATGAATGGCGATGTTTTTTATACATGGTTTGGATTATATTTTTGGCTAGAATTGAAATGGAAGCGGTTGATTATTATGACTAACGCCAATATCCACAAGTGTGTGGATATGATTGAGATGATAGAAAGTCACGGTTGTGTTGTGCAATGCCTGTCACCTTAATAGCCCAGATTTAAAGCCTGCCAAGCGTAAATGGGCTGCGGCTTAATTCCCTCGGTGGGAAACACAATGCTCTGTTAACCAGTCTTTTCAGAATTATGCCAGTTTATGGTTGTTTGGCTATACAATTTCAGGGCATCAATGCCGTTTGCTCAAGACCTGTCTGTTCTGCAAAGCCTAGCATCAGGTTCATATTTTGTATGGCCTGACCCGCTGCACCTTTAACCAGATTGTCAATGACAGATAAAACAACTATTTTGTTTCCACTTTGAGGCTGGTGTAAGGCAATTCGGCAGATATTCGAGCCCTTCACACTGCGTGTTTCCGGATAGCTGCCCAATGGCATGACATCCACAAAAGGATGATTTGCATAACGGGCAATATAGTCTTCCTGCAGCTGTTCCAAGCTAAAAGTATGGAATTTTTCAGGACTAACAACTCCATAAAGTGTGGCATAGATACCACGAATCATAGGTGCTAAGTGAGGGATAAAGGTAAGGCTGACAGCGCTTTCAGCGGCTACTGCAAGACGTTCTTCTATTTCTGGGAGGTGTCGATGTCCATTAACACCGTAAGCTTTCAAGCTTTCACCGGCTTCACAGAACAAACTCCCCACAGCACTACCACGACCAGCACCACTAACACCGGATTTGCAGTCAGCAATCAGTTGATCCTGCAATACAATACCTTGCTCAATCAATGGTAAGAAGCCTAGTTGGACTGCAGTTGGGTAACAGCCTGGATTCGCTACCAGGCGAGCATGCCTAATGGCTTCCCGGTTTATTTCCGGTAAGCCATATACCGCCTCTGATAAGAGTTGGGGACAGGCATGCGTCATACCATACCATTGAGACCACACTGAGACACTCTGGAAGCGGAAATCAGCCGCCAAATCGATCACTCGAACCCCTTTTTTTAGCAACTCAGGAACCATGTTCATGGCCACTCCATTGGGTGTGGCGAAAAAAACCAGGTCTGCTTGACTTAACAAGCTAAGGGTAGGGGCACTAAAGTTTAGATTATAAATCTTACGCAAGCTGGGATAGGTATCGGCTACCTGCCGACCAGCCTCGGCACGAGAGGTAATAGCAATTACCTCTGTGCCAGGATGGCAAGCCAATACCCTCAGTAATTCAACACCGGTGTAACCTGAACCACCGACAATGGCAATTTTTCTCACAGTCACTTCCTAGATATTTTTACATCAATTTAACATCATAAGCTACCATCTGAGAAAATCAAAGCCAATTTCCATACAGATTTCACATGATTCAACCTTGTTTCAATATAGCTTGGAATAACATGTTATGTATGTTTCCAAGACAAGACAAAGAGTGCGGTTTATAGCTAGAATAGGGCTTCAAAATAAAAGTTGAGCACCGACTCCGGAACCTGAAATGACTTTATATAAAGTTACTAATGCAGAGAAAGCATTGCATATTTAATCATATCAATCTGTATAAAGCCGAGTAACATCATTAATATAGGAGACCTGTTACGATAACTCATGATTATTAGTGAAAGTCCTGTATCAAGGTTGCCAAACAGTTAACTGGATCGAAGCACTTTTTATGTCTAATAAAGTCAAATTCACAAGCAATTTAAAGCCAATCCGAGAAATAGTAGACCAAGTTATTGTTGCTGTATTGCTTGGTATAATTACTGCAATCGTGGCCAATGGTTTTGTTGAGGGCGTGCGTTGGGCTGTTAAAGAGCATCCGATAGACAGTATATTCAATATAACTATCGGCGATATCAGTTTGTCCTGCAAGGTATTTGTAACCATGGGATTAGCTGGCTTATTGATTTTATTGATTCGTAAATTGCTGAATATTTCTGAGTGGGCAGGGCCAGCAGAGAGTATCTATGCGGTCCAGCAGTACAAAGAAACATTGGACATCCGTCGAGGGCTGGGCTCGACTGTGGTTGCGTTTGTGGCAGCAGGTGGTGGCGCTTCGGTTGGGCAATATGGCCCCCTGGTTCACTTTGGGGCCACCATTGCTGTGATTCTGAGAAACTTATCAAAGATCAGCATCAGTCAGAATATTGTTATTGCCTGTGGCGTGGCTGGCGCTATCTCAGCAGGTTTTCATGCCCCTATCGCCGGTGTTGTATTTGCCCATGAAGCACTGCTGAGAAAGTTTTCTGTTGGGGCAATTGCACCTATTTCAGTCACCGCTATTGTGGCTTATGCTACCAATCAGTATTTCTTTCAGACAGAATTGACATTTTTTGTTCCCACCATACCCATTGACTTGAATGCATTAATTCCTTTTTTATTGCTATCTGCCCCAATCTGTTGCCTAGTCGTTATCAGTTATATGCATGTTCTTCGCCAAACCAAGCACCTAGTTAGCGCAAGCAAGTGGAGCTTCAAGCATCAATTACTTGGTTGCATTGTGGTAGCAGGTATTATGGGCATGGTGCTACCAGATGTGCTTGGACTTGGCATAACCCAGATTAATCAGATGATCAATAATGAATTCACTATTAGCTATTTGTTTATGCTGTTGATGGGCAAGATTATCATGACTGCACTCTGTATTAATACTGGATTTTTTGGTGGTATCTTTGGCCCGGCATTGTTCATTGGGGCCGCAACAGGGGGTATTGTTGCCTATGCAGCAGTTACTGTAGGCCTATCTCCAGAAATGAGTCATAGTCTGTCTGTAGCAGTGATGGCAGCAGTTGGTGCAGCGGTAATCGGTGCTCCACTGACGGTTATCATCATCGTGATTGAGCTAACTGGTTCCTATGCATATGGACTTAGTGCGATGCTCTGCGTCATTTTATGTTCCACCCTCACACTCAGGCTTTTTGGCTTATCTTATTTTGATCGGCAACTGCTTGACTTGGGCATTGACATGCGAATTGGTCAGGAACACATTGCCCTGTTACAAATTAATGTTACCGAAATCCGTAGCAGCTCATATATCATCGTTGAACCACACACCAGCATCGCCGAAACACAGGAGCGTATGCAAACCGCTAATTTGCATGAAGCCTATGTTTGCAACGAAGAAAATGTATTGCTGGGCAAAGTCAGTATGTATGATCTTGCTCAAACAATGAGCTTGGATGCTGCTATGGATTCACACCCACTTTATTTTATAACCACCGATTCACTGGTTGACGCTATGAAAAAAATTACCACATTTACTGGTGAAACGATACCCATTGTCAGCCAGGGTAGGCTGATTAACGCTATATCAGAGGGGGACCTATTTCATAAAATCCTGGAAGTTCAGGAGCGCATACGCACCCATTAAGTCTCGGACCAACTTTAGTCAGGCTAGCCATAATAGTCACTAATTGGCTCATGTTATCTGTTGCGCCACTCAATAGCATATGTGTTTCCTGATTATTAATACCGGCCCAAGTAATCTGTACAGCCTATTATTATCAGTGTATGAATTAGCAGGCTTATGCAAGTTTAAAATATGTCATCTTATTCGTTGTTCCACTAAAAAGGGTTCATTGTTTTTGCTCGTAATATTAATTTGGAATCCTAATCTAATTGTTTAAAAGTCTTTCAAGGTTAAACAAGTGTTTGATTAATAAATTTTTTCTAGTTAAGCTATGTTCATTCATGCCATTTAGCATAGTCAATCCTATCAAGGGCCGAAGTTACCAATCACAGCAACTTTAAAACACATTATACGGTATCCTAATAACGAAACCTTCCTGTTAGGAAAACCAGTCCACATTCAACAATAAAATAATCATCCACTACGTAACGTTACGATCAATGTATAGGATATCGGGAACGACAAAAAAACAGAGATAATCATGAGCAGAACAATATTAATCTTCAGTTTCATTGCTAGTATCATTGTAGCATTGATTCTGCCTTATGCTTTACAAAGTGTACTAACAGACATCAATTTAGTAAGTCAATACCCACTGGCGGCAGCGCTGATCTTTTGTATGGTCTGGGTAGCTTGTCTAGTTACAAATGTGAAATTTAACAACACCAGAATAAATAATGAAGTGAGTCGGGACAATCATGTCAATGATTTAGGTCGAGAATATGGAGCCATCAAATGGTTTAACGTAGCCAAAGGGTTTGGTTTTATCACTTGTGATTCAGGTCGAGATGTATTTGTACATTTTCGTTCGATCCGTGGCCAGAAATATCGTTCCTTGCAAGAAGGTCAAAGAGTAAGCTTTAATGTGAGAGAAAGCGATAAAGGTAATCAAGCTGAAGATGTAACTTTGGTTTAGTGCTTACTGCCCAGATAAAAACGGTGTGGAATAATGCAACTTATGCCTTATTCCTTGGTAAAATTCACGAAAAACCCCTATATTGTGTCCTAGGCCTGAACATAGCTATAATACATTGTGCCGCTCTAATCGCTGTTTCTCCCGATGACTAAGGTTACACGCCCCGGTGATTAACCTTAGTCTGGGTTTGACTTGCCTCCCCCTAAATCCTGTGTGCGTGATGAAGTGATGCTGATAGATAAATGTATTACGAATACGCTCCCAGTCATCCTTGATTGCTTGGGTCTTCAATTGCTGATAGCTTACTAGCTGTCAGTAGCTTTATTGTTGGCATAAATAATGCCAGGTTTGCGCCAAATTTTGCAGTGGCTGTCGATAATATTTATTTCGACAAAGCTATTATGTCTGCGATAGTATGATTGATAATATTTCAAGTAATTTAAGTGTATTAAGCCTGATGCAGAAACTGGTGTTGGCCAGTGGTAATACTGGTAAACTGATGGAAATGCATGCTTTGCTGCAGCCTATAGGTTTGCAGTTAATACCGCAAAATGAATTTATTGACCATGCAGTTGAAGAAACTGGGTTAACGTTTGTTGAAAATGCCATCATCAAGGCACGTTATGCTTCATTGGTGTCTGGCTTGCCTGCCTTGGCTGATGATTCTGGCCTTGAAGTCGATGCCCTACAGGGTGCGCCAGGTATTTATTCAGCTCGTTATGCTGGAGTGACTGGTCTGGATCGTGATCGAGCTAATAATATTCGCTTGTTAACAGACTTGGCGGACATGTCAGAAGTTGAACGCAAAGCTCGGCTCCATTGTGTGTTGGCTTATATGCGTCACCCGCAAGATCCAGTCCCAATTATTTGTCAAGCCAGTTGGGAAGGCCTGATTATGGATCAGCCTAAAGGTTACTACGGATTTGGTTATGACCCCCACTTCCAAGTATTGGAACTTGATTGCCGAGCAGCGGAACTGATGCCTGCAGAGAAACAGCAACTCAGCCATCGTGGTCAGGCTTTACGTCAATTGATATCGATATTGAAAACTGAAATGGAACTTGGCCAGTAGCAGGAGTGAGCTGTGAAGTAACATTTTCGTAACTTTGTTTGGATAAGTTGATACAACAGCTGAACCTTGATTTGCATGCACTGAGCAACTCCAATCATAACCTGTTGCTTGTAGTAATTGAATTAGCCATCATAGTTAATTTTGTGCCAAAGCACTTCACAATTTCACAGGAACTCCTGATGCCACTCCCGCCATTATCGCTGTATGTGCACTTACCTTGGTGTGTTCAAAAGTGTCCCTATTGTGATTTTAATTCTCACACTGCACCCGCTAACCTGCCTGAACAGCAGTATGTAGCTGCGCTATTGCGGGATCTTGATGCAGAATTGCCTATGGTACAGGGCCGTAGTGTTGGCAGTGTATTTCTAGGCGGTGGTACCCCGAGTCTGTTTTCAGTCACAGCTATGGCTAACCTATTGCAGGGTATCAGCCGTCGGATCCAGTTAACTACGACAGTGGAAATCACCCTTGAGGCCAATCCTGGTGCTTTTGAGCAGGCGCGTTTTGCAGGTTATCTAGAAGTTGGTGTTAACCGATTTTCATTGGGAATTCAGAGTTTTCAAGATAAGTATTTACAGGCTCTCGGTCGGATTCATACGGCGAAACAAGGGCATGATGCCATTGTTTCGTTACTACAACTGGGCTGTGAGCGTATCAACCTAGATATAATGTATGGGCTCCCGGGACAGACTCAACAACAGTCTCAGGAAGACTTGCTTCAGGCACTAACGTATGGGGTACAACACATATCCTGGTATCAGCTAACCCTGGAACCCAACACGGAATTTTATCTACGACCACCATCTTTGCCGAATGAGGATATGCTAGCGGATATGCAACTTGAGGGGCAATCGCTACTTACTTCTGCTAACTTTCAGCAATACGAGGTTTCAGCCTTTGCTCAGACTGGTGCTGAAGCACGCCATAATCTGAATTACTGGCACTTTGGTGACTATTTGGGCATTGGTGCTGGAGCCCATGGGAAGATCAGCCATAACTACTACGGGCAGTTTCAGGTACAAAGACGGGTTAAGTTGCGTCAACCGAAGGCTTATATGGTGGCCATTGACGCACTATCATCAGCTGTGACTGTAACCCAGGAAGATTTGCCGTTAGAATTTTTTATCAATGCCTTACGCCTATATTATGGCGTCGATAGTCAACTATTCACCCAGAGAACTGGCTTGCCCATCCAGTCTATTGCTACTCCATTGCAGAAGGCCCGCCAGGCTGGCTTAATGGAATCAAACAGGTTACGTGCAACTGCCTTAGGCTGGCGTTATCTAGATGATCTATTAACCTATTTTCAGTCAACTGGTTAACTGTAACGCCTGAAAATATTATCACATCTGCCAGATCTCGGATTGTAACAATTGTTATATTAGTCGAATTTTTTTATACTAACTACCCATCAACGCTGTGCGTTGAGCCATTCCTCTTTGATAATGGTCCCTAAGGATTGATTAAGTGTCTGACATAAACAACGCCGGGATCTTTCTGGTACAAACGCTAGTCGGCTTTTTTTTGTTGATTTTGTTGTTGCGTTTATTATTACAGTGGGCCCGGGCTGACTTTTACAATCCTATTGTCCAGGCACTGGTTAAAATTACCCAACCCTTCATTGTTATCTTACAACCACTGCTGCCTACTATTGCTCATATTAACTTGGCAGTGCTGAGTCTGGCCATAGCAGTGCAATTGTTAATCATGGTAGCAGTACTATTGTTATATTCGTATGCTTTGCCATCCTTGTTTCAGCTACTGGCTTGGAGCTTAGTCGGTCTGCTGTCACAAACTATGGATATCTATTTTTTTGCCATCCTTGTAACGATTATATTGAGCTGGTTAGCTCCTAATAGTTTTCATCCCGGGGCTCTGTTACTACGTCAGCTGACCGAGCCTGTTCTGGCAAAAGCTCGCAGTATGCTGCCAGCTTTTGGTGGTTTGGATTTTTCACCTATCCTTATCTTTATTGCGATTAATTTAGTTGATATGCTGATAATCCAGAAGTTGGTCACCATATTGGCTATGCCTGCTGGTATAGTGCCGGGCTTATAATTTTATGATTTGTTAATTCTGCAAATTTCTTGACTTGAGGATGTTATTGTGGGAGAAAAAGTTGTCAATCCTAGTTTTGAAGCCAATCTGCGACAGTTGGAACAGTTGGTGCAACAAATGGAACAGGGTGAGCTGACTTTGGAGCAATCCCTATCTACCTTTGAGCAAGGAGTTGCATTAACTCGAGCTTGCCAGCAGGCACTTGATAAAGCTGAGCAAAAGGTTAACTTATTGTTGCAGGATGAACAAGGTGCTATCAGTCGTAAACCTTTCACAGAACAGACCTAAATATGCCTGCAAAACAGCTTGTGACTTTTCTAACACATTGCCAAGGACGAGTAGCTGCTGGGCTTGAGCAAGTGTTGTCAGAATTGCAGGTCAGCCCGCAGTTGCAACAGGCAATGGCCTATAGCCTGCTGGGAGAAGGCAAACGTGTGCGTGCTAGTCTGGTTTATGCTGCGGCTGAGGCGGTTGGTAGTCAACCAGTGGCAGCTGATGCGCCAGCAGCAGCGGTGGAAGCGCTGCATGCCTATTCTTTGGTGCATGATGATTTACCAGCAATGGACGATGATGATCTAAGACGGGGTAAACCATCTTGTCACTGTGCCTACAATGAAGCCACAGCAATTCTGGTGGGTGATGCTCTGCAAGCGCTAGCATTTGAATTGCTTAGTGTTGGTGATGATACTGGTCTGAAAACTGACCGTCGCCTGATAATGATTTCAATTCTGGCACGATCCGCTGGTGCCCGGGGGATGGTAGCAGGACAGATGCTAGATATGGAAGCTGAAGGACAGCAACTCACCCAGGCACAACTAGAAATTATTCATCAGCATAAGACCGGTGCTTTGATCAGTGCCAGTGTTGAATTGGGTGCGTTAACTGACCCTGATGTGAGTACTGACCAACAGCGGGCTTTAGCCCATTATGGCAGAATTATGGGCTTGGCCTTCCAAATACAGGATGATATTCTTGATATAGAAAGTGATACTAAAACTCTGGGTAAACCATCTCAGTCTGACTTAAGCCATGTTAAATCGACTTATCCCGTGGTGTTGGGCATACCACAAGCCCGGAAACTATTACAGCAACTACAATCACAGGCACTAACAGCACTAGGGGGTTTTGGTGCATCAGCTGCCATGCTCAGGGAACTGGTCTACTTTATGATACAACGTGATCATTGACTGGTTGATGATTATATAATGCAAGAATCAATACCCTTAACAGCCCCTCTAACACCACTGCTTGATCGTATTAATGGGGTCACTGAGCTGCGCCGTCTACAGGTCAGTCAGTTGCCATTGCTAGCTGCTGAACTGCGCCAGTTTTTACTGTATTGCGTGGGTCAAACTGGTGGTCATCTTGGTGCTGGCTTAGGTGTGGTAGAACTGACCCTTGTGCTACATTATTTATTCAACACGCCCCATGACCGTTTAATTTGGGATGTGGGTCACCAGGCATACCCCCATAAGATCATCACCGGGCGCAAACACGCCATGTTAACTATGCGCCAGCAGGGTGGACTAGCGCCGTTCCCCAAGTTGGGTGAGAGCGAATTTGATGTGTTTGGAACCGGTCATGCAAGTACTTCTATCAGTGCCTTGCTGGGGATGTCACTGGCCAGTGGGCAGTGCCAGCGACAGCATATTGCAGTAGTGGGTGATGGTGCCCTAACAGGTGGTATGGCCTATGAAGCCCTGCACCATGCTGCCCATTGTGAGGCTGATATTCTGGTTATTATTAATGATAACCAAATGTCTATTTCTCCTAGTGTGGGAGGCCTATCCAGTTTGGCTAACAACTCAGGTCGAGTAACTGATATTAGTCAGTGGTTCCATAGTTTGGGGTTTCATTATGAGGGTCCCATTGATGGCCATGATATTGCTGCCTTGATACAACAGTTGAACCAACTGGCTATGATTAAAGGGCCCCGTTTGCTGCATGTACGTACGATAAAGGGTAAGGGCTATGGCCCTGCAGAACGCGATGCCGTGAGTTATCATGCCATTGATAAGATCAATTCTTCTAATGACGCTAAGCTTAACCATTATGAACGTACTTATGCTCAAGTATTTGGCGACTGGAGTTTAACTAAAGCTGCTCATGATCCGCGTTTATTGGTCATTACGCCTGCCATGATCAATGGTTCCGGTTTGGCAACTTTTAGCCGATGTTATCCCCAGCGATTGTTCGATGTAGCCATCGCCGAACAACATGCCCTAACCTTGGCTGCTGGTATGGCTTGTGCTGATGCCAAGCCGGTAGTGGCTATTTATTCTACATTCTTGCAGCGAGCTTATGACCAGCTGATTCATGATGTTGTGCTACAGCAACTGGATGTGCTGATCGCTATTGATCGGGCGGGCTTTGTTGGGGAAGATGGATCCACCCATGCAGGTGCATACGACCTGGCTTATTTGCGCTGTATTCCAAACCTAGTTATCATGGCTCCAGGCAATGCTGTTGAAGCTGAAGCCATGCTGGAATTTGGTTACCATTATGCTGGTCCAGCCTGTGTGCGCTATCCGCGTGGACTTGCGGCGCCTAGCCCCGGAGCTGTTGCCGCAATACAATTGGGTCGCAGTCATGTGATGCGACAAGGTCAAAGAATTGCCCTTCTGAATTTTGGTGCCCTGCTGCCAATTGCCGTTGAAGTCGCTACCCAACTTGATGCAACGCTGGTGAATATGCGCTTTGTAAAGCCTTTGGATCATGATCAGGTGGCAAAACTGGTAGCACAGCATCGTTTATTAGTTACTTTGGAAGACCACGTTGTGCAAGGCGGAGCTGGTTCAGCGGTAGCCGAGAGTATGCAACAGCAAGGTTTATCCTGTCCGTTGCTAACTCTGGGCCATGGGGATCAATTTGAGGCTCATGCCAAACGGACTCAGATGCTGGCTGCCAATAGCCTCAATCAGACAGGTATTCAACGTCAGGTTGAGGCGGCCTGGCAGACCCATATGGGTGAAGCGTTGTTAACCATGCTGGATTGAGTACCTTGTGCAATTATTATGCGTGAATCAGATATCTAGCAAATGGTTCATTTGCCTGGCTTTAGTGACTAAATAATCATGATTATGGATATTTTCACCAACCTGCAGTGAGAGCTGTTCGAGCACTGGGATGCCATAATTTCTGAGCTCCTCAACTTTGTGAGGATTGTTGGTCAATAGTCGTACAGAGCTGACTTGCAGGTGATTTAACATATCAGCAGCCATATTGTAATTACGCTGATCTGCACTAAATCCCAATTTTTCATTGGCTTCTACTGTATCAGCCCCTTCATCCTGTAAGTGATAGGCCTTGATTTTGTTGAGCAGGCCAATACCGCGGCCTTCTTGGCGTAAGTAAAGCAATATCCCGCGACCTTCCAGAGCAATTTGTTTTAAGGCTTCCTGCAATTGATAGCCACAGTCACAGCGCATGCTGAACAGTGCATCTCCCGTCAGACATTCCGAATGCAGCCGAGTCATCACAGAATCTCCGACAATATCACCTATAGTCAGTGCGATATGCTCCTTGCCAGTCAAATGATCAATAAAACCATGCATGGCAAATTTGCCAAACGGCAGGGGCAAGCTGGATGATGCAATATATTCAACGGGCACAGCAATTTCCTCAATATGGGGTTTGGGATAGATATGGTTATTGTTATTCAAGTTCTTATCCAGATAGTGTTGGTTATTGCAATACTTGCAATTCTGGTATTTAGAATACAATATTCATCGGGTAAAGCACCTGTAAAGTTGTATTGAGCAAGTGTGCTTTTCTAACAATGGTGCATTATACATACTACGGAGTAATAAAATACCATGACACAGTTTGTCTATACCATGCAACAAGTCAGTAAGATTGTTCCGCCTAAACGGGAAATTTTAAAAGATATTTCCCTATCATTTTTCCTAGGCGCTAAAATTGGTGTCCTTGGTCTCAATGGTGCTGGTAAGTCGACCCTGCTGCGTATTATGGCTGGTCTCGATTTGGAGTATATTGGAGAGGCACGAGCTCAGGATGGCATTCAGGTGGGTTATTTGCCTCAGGAACCACAACTTGATGATCATAAAACTGTACGAGCGGTGGTGGAAGAAGGCGTTCAGCAAGCCAGGCAGGCGCTACTGAACCTAGAAGAGATTTACTCTGCTTATGCTGAGCCAGATGCTGATTTTGAACTCCTGGCGATGCGTCAAGCCGAATTGGAAAATATTATTCAGGCCACTGATGCGCATAATCTGGAACGTCATTTAGAAGTAGCTGCCGATGCCCTGCGATTACCCAATTGGAATGCTCCGATTAAGCGCTTATCTGGTGGTGAACGACGTCGTATTGCTTTGTGTCGCTTACTACTTCAGAAGCCAGATATGTTGCTGTTGGATGAGCCTACCAACCATCTGGATGCTGAATCTGTGACCTGGCTGGAACGTTTTCTTATGGACTATCCGGGTACGGTGGTCGCGATCACCCATGACCGCTATTTTTTAGATAATGCAGCTAACTGGATTCTGGAACTGGATCGGGGTCATGGTATTCCCTATGAGGGTAACTACTCCGCCTGGCTAGTACAAAAACAGACTAGATTAGCTCTGGAAGGGCGTCAGCAGATAGCCCATGAAAAAGCAGTTAAGGCAGAACTGGAGTGGGTGCGTAGTAATGCTAAGGGGCGTCAGGCTAAATCTAAGGCACGTTTAGCTCGCTTTGAAGAATTGAATTCATCTGAATTTCAACATCGCAATGAAACCCAGGAAATTTATATTCCTCCAGGTCCTAGATTGGGTGATAAAGTGATTGAAGTCAGGGAAGTAAGTAAATCTTTCGGTGACAAGGTGTTGATGGAAGATCTTACTTTCTCACTGTCTGCGGGTGCCATCGTTGGCGTAGTGGGTGGCAACGGAGTTGGTAAATCAACTTTATTCAAAATGTTGACTGGTGCTGAGCAACCTGATTGCGGCTGCATTGAACTCGGAGATACTGTGATCTTGGCCCATGTTGACCAGTCTCGTCAGCTCGATGGTAGTAAAACTGTATGGGAAGAATTGTGCGACGGACAGGACATGATTACTGTTGGCAACTATCAGATGCCATCCCGAGCGTATGCAAGTCGCTTTAACTTCAAAGGCAGTGAGCAACAGAAGTTCGTTAAGCATCTCTCTGGCGGTGAATGCAACCGGTTGCACTTGGCCAAACTACTTAAGCAAGGTGGTAACGTATTATTGCTGGATGAGCCTACCAATGACCTGGATGTGGAAACTCTGCGAGCACTGGAAGAGGCACTACTGTGTTTTCCTGGTTCAGTGGTAGTGATTTCCCATGATCGCTGGTTTCTGGATCGCATCTGTACCCATATATTAGCTTATGAAGGTGAATCTCAAACCCAATTTTTCCAGGGAAACTATACTGAATACGCGTCCGATTACAAACAGCGTACTGGTCGTGAGCACCAGCCCACCCGAGTTAAATATAAAAAATTAGCCTAGCTGGAATTGGTGGAAATAAGCTGTTGAGTGTCCCAATGAATGTAATAGGTTGTCCGGCTACTTATTTTACAAAGTATATCAAATCTTTGGTTGTATTTTGTAGGCTTTAAGTTACGCTTTTTTTGTCTGCTTCCAAACTTTATGCTGTAGTGAACTGGTTATATTGTATCTGGGAATAAATCTAACATGCTCAGTGTAATACCTTTAGCCACAATAGCTAAGGTCTAAAAATGAACAGATGTCTGGCATTACATACATTCACTATTGTGTGTGGCTGATTATTATATGATCCGAAATGGAGTTAATCCTTTGTGTAGACCCTTGCTAGCATCTTAATCTGCACTTGATGCCTAGGTTGTTATCATTCATGGCGATCCCTTAGGCAGATATAGATTGAGCCATAGTGATTCATTCACTCATAATTTACTTACTCACAACATCTATATGAAATGAGAGGTGCCGCGTCAAAAGCCTAATAACAGAGGTTGAGTGGTAATTCGGCTGCACTATAAAATAACCTCTTGTTATAAATTTTTATTGCAGCTTGTAGCATGCTAGTGATGGTTGAAAAATGCAGATATACTATATTAATGCTGAGATACTGTGGGCTAATATATTTCGTTCTAACGACTAATGGAAATGGCAAGGACTTATGGTACAGGTACGCGCATTAAAGCCCGTTCATGATGATGGACGGGTAGATACCTTGCTTTGGTTGCAGCAGTTGCAAGCAGATACACGTTTGCCAGATACACAACGTCTTTTAGAAGCCTGTGAACTGGCTCAGTCCCTACGCCAACCAGGTTTAGAGCATGGCACGATAGATCAGGCATTAGATAGCTATGTTACAGGCTTGGAAATGGCTGAAATTCTGGCTACCCTCAAGGTAGATGAAGATACTCTAGTGGCTGCCATACTTTACCGTTCAGTATGGGAAAATAAATTATCACTGGAACAGGTGCGCCAGCAATTTAGTACATCCATTGCAGAATTGATCCACGGTGTTTTGCAAATGGCAGCTATTAGCACACTGCAACACCCAACGAGGGACAATATTCTTGGACAGACTGATAGTCAGCTAGCTAATGTGCGCAAGATGCTGGTATCTCTGGTAGATGATGTGCGTTTAGCTCTGATCAAGCTAGCAGAACGTACTTGTGCTATTCGGGAAGTTAAACATGCTAATCGTAAACACCGTTATCTGGTGTCGCGGGAAGTGTTTGATGTATATGCGCCACTAGCACACCGATTGGGTATTGGTTCTATCAAGTGGGAGCTGGAAGATCTTTCATTTCGTTACCTGCAACCCAATGCTTATAAACAGATTGCCAGCCTGCTGGATGAAAGACGCCTGGATCGACAAATTTATATTGATTCAATCTTGCATCAAGTTCGTGCAGAACTAGAAAAAGTTGGCATCCAGGCTCAAATGATGGGTAGAGCCAAGCATATTTACAGTATTTGGCGCAAAATGCAGCGTAAAAATATTGACTTCTCCCAGGTTTATGACACGCGTGCAGTGCGCATCTTGGTGCCTGGTGATACTGACTGTTATACCGCACTGGGAGTTGTGCATGCACTATGGTGCAATATTCCCAATGAATTTGATGACTATATTGCCACTCCTAAGGAAAATGGCTACCGATCCCTGCATACTGCTGTTATCGGACCGCAGGGCAAAGTAGTAGAAGTTCAGATCCGTACCCAAGCTATGCATGATGAGGCTGAATTGGGAGTTTGTGCACACTGGCTTTACAAAGGTACAGACACGCAACATTCTAGTCGTAGTTATGAAGACAAGTTGGCTTGGCTACGGCAGGTTTTAGAATGGCATGAAGAAGTAGATGACAACAGTGAATTTGTTGATCAGATGCGCAATGATGTGACTCAAGATAGGGTCTATGTGTTTACTCCTAATGGGCACGTGGTTGACCTACCCTATGGTGCCACGCCAGTCGACTTTGCCTACCGAGTGCATACAGACGTAGGAAATACTTGTCGTGGTGCGAAAGTTCATGGTCGCATTGTGCCCCTGATTATTCGTCTACAGACGGGTGACCAGGTAAACATCTTGACTGAGAAAGGTGGTAAACCTAGCCGTGATTGGTTAAATCCAAACTTGGGGTATATCAATACTTCTCGAGCTCGTGCCAAAGTAGCATACTGGTTTAAACAGCAGGATAAGGACAAGAATACCGCTGCCGGTAAACAACTGATTGAACGGGAAATGCGCCGTTTGGCACTGACTGAAGTCGATTATAATCAGTTATGCATCCGTGTTAATTTCCAAAAGGTTAATGATATGTACGCAGCATTGGGTGCAGGTGATCTGGGTTTACCTCAGGTAATCAACGCAGCCCAAGCGCAGTTGGAGCCACAAATACCTGCAAGTCAACCGAAAGGCTCACCGAAAGCCGGCAATGTGGCGCGCCACCATAGCAATACATCCAGCGATGTCAGAATTGCGGGCGTGGGTAACTTAATGACGACATTAGCCACCTGCTGTACGCCTTTGCCTGGCGATGCTATTGCTGGTTACATCACCTTGAATCGTGGTATATCGGTACATCGTCAGGATTGCCATAATATTATGAATTTGGCTAAGTGCCATGGACAGCGTATTATTGAGGTTAACTGGCAAGACCATTCAGAACGCACCTATCCGGTGAATATTGTGATTCAAGTTATTGATCGCACCGGCCTATTGCGTGACGTGATGTTGGTGCTAGGTGACGAAAAAGTCAATGTGATTTCAATCAATACTGTTATCGATAAAAAAAGTCATTCAGCAATCATTCACTTGACCATAGATATTCCTCGTTTACAGTTGTTAGGACGCGTTATGGATAAAATTTCTCAACTACCCAATGTATTAGATGTTAGGCGACAAAAACATGGACACTGAAATAAAGATACCATCGGTAACCGCTGTCTCTGATATTGTGCAACAACTGCTGGATATCATGATCCGACTACGCCACCCAACTCGTGGTTGCCCGTGGGATATACAGCAGGACTACCAAAGTATTTTGCCTCATACACTAGAAGAATCCTACGAAGTAGCTGCTGCCATTGAGGCAGGCGATTTTGATCAATTGCAGGATGAGTTAGGCGACTTGCTGTTTCAAATTGTATTCTATTGTCAAATGGCTCAGGAGGAAGGGCGTTTTAGTTTTGTGGATGTTGCTACTGGTTTGGCCGACAAGCTGATCCGGCGTCATCCACATATTTTTACAGAATCGTCGACTGCAACAAAATTAGACGCTGCCCAAGTAGTGGACAAGTGGGAAGCTATAAAGCAGCATGAACGACAGCAAAAACAACAGCACTCAGTATTAGATGATGTGCCTACTGCACTTCCTGCCCTTAACCGAGCTGCTAAATTGCAGCAGCGCGCTGCCCATGTTGGCTTTGACTGGTCCAGTGTCGAATCGGTGTTGGATAAGATAGGTGAGGAACTTGATGAACTCCGAGAAGCGATTAATTCAGGTGATCAAGATCATATGGCAGCTGAACTGGGTGATTTAATGTTTACTGCAGTTAATTTAGCCCGCCACCTCAAATTCAACCCGGAAACAGTGGTGCGTAGTGCTAATAGCAAGTTTGAGCGCCGTTTTCGTTTTGTTGAGCAAACGTTGCAGCAACAAGGTAGTTCTTGTGCCGAGGTTGATTTGGCAGCGTTAGATCAGGCATGGAGTTTGGCAAAACATTCTGGCCTATAATCTTTTGGAGCAGCATCTATTCCAGTTCTGTCTGATCCGATTTAGCCAACGATGCATAGTATTTTGGATGAGAAAACGATACATCAACCCTGTCTGCGATGATACATTATTCAAACGGAGATTCGTATGAAGCTTATTTTGTTAGGGGCTCCAGGTGCTGGTAAAGGCACCCAAGCCCAGTTCCTAACCGAACGATATAGCATTCCACAAATATCGACGGGTGATATGCTGCGCCTAGCAATCAAGGCTGCTACCCCACTGGGTATTATAGCGAAACAGGTAATGGATGCTGGACATTTAGTATCCGATGACTTAATGATTAAAATGGTCAAGGCGCGACTTGAAGAACCTGAATGTGCTCAGGGATTCTTGTTTGACGGGTTTCCACGTACGATTCCCCAGGCCAAAGCATTGAGGGGTGCTGGGGTGTCCATTGATGCCGTTGTAGAAATTAGTGTCTCGGACGATACCATAATACAGCGCCTCAGTGGCCGTTGGTTACATCCTGCATCGGGTCGAACTTACCATGTGGATTATAACCCACCGTGCCGTAAAGGTCTGGATGACGCTACTGGTGAACCCCTAATTCAGCGCCCGGATGATCAAGCTGATACGGTTAGACAGCGCTTGCAAGTTTACCATAATCAAACTGAACCACTCGTAGACTTTTATAAGCAATGGCAAGCCACTGATCCAAATCATGCAGCTAACTATCACTGTGTATCTGGAGTGGGTAGTGTTGATACGATAAAGCAGGCTATCTTTGCAGCGTTGGATATCTAGTGGCCTATTGCATGATGATATTATCTAGATGAGTTTAATTTTAGCTCTGGATGCATCAGGCTCTGCCTGTAGTGTGGCCCTGTGGTACCAGGATCAGGTACGGTCGCAACTACAACCGCAGAGTAACCGGCATACCCAGGTGCTGTTACCTATGGTCCAAGACTTGCTGGCGCAAGCAGGAGTATCGTTACAGCAGCTTGATGCCATTGCCTATGGTCAGGGTCCAGGTTCATTTACTGGGATTCGTATTGCCGCTGGCGCTGCCCAAGGACTCGCTTTTGGATTGGACTGCCCCTTATTGCCAGTGTCTACTCTGGCCGCCCTGGCCTTACAGGCCGCTCAGCAGGTGCAGGTTGATTACTATTATTGTGGTCTTGATGCCCGTATGGGCGAAATTTACTGGGGTTGCTATCGGGTTGATCATAGTGCTGCAAAATTAGTCAGCCTGTGCGGTACTGAATTAGTGTGTAAGCCTGCCGCTGTTGTGGCAAACAAATTACCTGCAGCCGCCAGCTATATGGGGTGCGGCAGTGCCTGGCAGTTTGAACTACCAGAAGAGCTGCGTAAAGGCACTGTAACGGTGCAGTCAGAGCTGTTTCCGAGAGCTCAGGAAATAGCATTAATTGCCCAAGTAAATTGGCTATCTGGTGGCGGTAAAGCCCCGGAGCATGCGTTACCTGTATATCTTCGTAATGCCGTAGCTTGGCAGAAACTACCACGTTATCGAAAAGTGTAGCGTGTGGTTACCATAACCTGAATTTAGGTATTAATTTATGGATTGGTTACAAGCCAGCATTTTGGCGATGACCCAAGGTATTACAGAATTTCTACCCATTTCCAGTTCAGCACATCTATTGTTGCCTGCTTTGTTACTGGATTGGCCTGATCAGGGCTTAATTTTTGATGTGGCAGTGCATGTGGGTAGTTTATTGGCAGTTATAGTTTATCTGCGTCAGGAACTACAGCAATTGATCCTAGGGTGTTGGCACAGTAAGGTAAGCTGGCAAATGAACCCCCATGCTTGGCAAGCTTGGTCAATTGTGTTGGCAACTCTTCCGGCAGTAGTAGTGGGGTTGTTATTAAAAGATTGGATTGAATTGCATCTAAGGGCACTATGGGTGATTGTAGCTGCCACCTTGCTATTTGGAGGGTTGTTAGGCTGGGCTGACTGGCGTGGAAACAGGTGTTTATCATTGGCACAGTTGGGCTGGCGCCATGCTCTGTTAATTGGTATAGCTCAGGCATTAGCGCTGATTCCAGGTGCTTCCCGTTCCGGAATTACTATGACTGCTGCACTGATGCTAGGCTATCAGCGTGGTGCCGCTGCACGGTTCTCATTCTTGTTATCAATACCAATCATCATTGCTGCCGGCACTTTGGTAGGATTGGAGCTATTGACGGTCTCAAAAACCATTGACTGGGCCATACTGATAGTAGGGATAGTAGTGTCTTTTATAAGTGCATGGTGCTGCATTCACTGGTTCTTGTGTACCATCGAACGTTTTGGAATGTGGCCGTTCGTAGTCTATCGCGTGGTTTTAGGTGGAATATTGTTGTGGTTGATTGGTTCCCCTTAAGTGGACATCGACTGGCTGTATGGCCATTGGAGAGTAGTGACTTTCAACAAGCCACTAGCTTGTCAAAAACCCTTGGACTACCGCTACTAACTGGTATTTTAAAGGATCAGCCTGCCGACTGTATTATGCTAATGGTTTCGACAGCAGGCTTAGGGCTGCAACCACTTGATCGCCGAACCGGTGCAGTGCGTGTTGACTTTATTGCTGGCAAAGTGAACCACCGGCATCGATTTGGCGGTGGCCAACGTCAGCACATTGCCCGTGCAGTGGGTATTAAGGGAGTCAAGCGACCAAGTGTTCTAGATTTAACTGCTGGTTTTGGGACCGACAGTTTTGTGCTGGCTAGTTTGGGTTGTCGAGTGAATCTGGTTGAGCGTCATCCATTGGTAAAACTGCTATTGCAGGATGGCTTACAGCGCGCTAACCAATTTATTGAAACGGCCTCCATTGTTGCGCGGATGCAACTGCACCACGACAATGCAAGGCAAGTATTGAGCCAATGGTGCGTGGAACCGCCTGATGTAATTTATCTGGACCCCATGTTTCCGCGTGCTGGCAAAAACGCCAGTCAGGCTTCAGCAAGTAAGGAAATGTCCCTGTTGCGTCAGCTAGTTGGTATTGATGCTGATGCGGAAAAGCTGCTACAGCCAGCACTGGCACTGGCACGTTATCGAGTTGTTGTCAAAAGACCTCGTTTGGCACCATATCTCGACAATCGTCAACCAGCTTATCAACTTATTGGCAAAGCCAATCGTTTTGATATCCATGTTATTCAATAGTCCCGGTTAAATTTCCAAATGCGATTGGTTATCTGGATGATCGACAGTTACCATAGACTCGCCATATAAATTCTAATATTACAACATCTGAGCATGATTCTGTAACATGACTGGTCATGCATCAATAATGGGGTGGTTGCTTGAGAATGGCCTCGTTATCATCCGTTAGGCACTGTTCAAGCAATTGCAACTTTTGGTTAAAAATTGCCAGCGTGCGTTGGGTATGGATTAAATCTTGTTGCTGAGTTGCTAAGGCATGATTTAGATCCATAATGGTTTGTTCTTGGAAGGTAACCTGTGTTTCCAGTTCGCTCACCCGCTGAAGCAAGCTTCGGAGATCGTGATCAAGCATAATTAAATCCATATTGACTAAAATCTGCGATGGTTCAATGATATGAATCATCATATATTAGATACCTTTCAGGCTCAAAAAAATTCCATCGGATGGCAGTGGGTTAAGCTATGGCACATGCACTGCCATAGCTTTGTAACACAAGTAGATCGTTATCGCTCGGCGTGTGCTCCAGGCTATTTTACCGGTGGTTTATAAAGCAGCAGAGCCCATCTCATCATGCGTTTGACAGCCTCCTGTAGTTGTCTATATATAGGCAATAAGGCTATAGATTATAGACGTTCACCTGCCTCACACTGGCCAATTCACACTTTGAGTGGGCACTGTAGTCCTTTTAGCAAAGGGCTCTTAAGTTTTAAGAACGCTTTTTTGGCAGTAAAATTAAGCTTTATTGCCATGATATTTAACTAAGGCCACTATGATGTTACAAATGTTGACGGTTTAACCTGGGATTTTTTGATGGCTTAGATGATACATAGTGATAAAAAAATCATTCTTTACTTGGCCTATATTTAGACAAACTATTGCCAATTTAGTCGATAGCGCTTGTTGTTAGTGGTGTTGGCTTGATTCATACTAAGAACCAATCGCACAGGTTTATGGAAAATATTTTCTGCTGCTTTAGCAACGTAATTAATAGAAACGATATTGAACGTCTACTCTGTTGTAAAAGATATTTCAGGGGGTAACAAAATGCGTTAAAAGAGTTTTGCCATGTAAGGTCATGGATATGCAAGCACTTTGGTACTACGAAACTCAAAATACAGGCCAATTCGCGTTGGAGTGCTTTTTTAAATATTTAGGGACTATGGTCGTAGCACTCTTAGATCCAAGCTGGATTTATTGGCATATGTTTTATCCCGTGTTATCTATGATCATACAGAGCTTGTATGCTTGATTTTTCTCTATTGCCAAAAACCTTTGAGATGCACCGTAATTAAAACAATGTCATTGCTAGCTGGCATCATCACAAAATAAGCTTGTTATAGTCAGTTGCTAAATAACTGACTGAAAATGGTTAAAAAAGATGGCTGCTTCTTATCATCGACACGACATTTCAGATCGCGCCTGGTCCTTGCTTGAATCCCATTTCCTCGGCAGAACCAGCGTAGCACGCAATAATCATCTGTTTATCAATGCTGCCTTCCTAGATTATGTGCACGTGATACCTTTGCCTCGTTGCCACTTAATTGCGGGAACTGGAAACACACACTGTCGCTTCTATAGTTAGTAGCCAGATAAAGAGGTCAGCGAAGCGCTGATGAACCAGTCATATTAAGGTTCATCCACCTGCGCGGGTTAGTTAGGAGGATATCAAACCATAAAGCGCTTAAAAGGAGGCCTAATATCAGGATGCCTCTGGATGTGCATGATATGCTCCTTAGAGTGATTACTATAGAAGGTCTTGCAGCAGATTGCACTCAGGCCAGGGAGTTAGTAAAAAGGTATGGATGCAAACCATTTATTGGTGGACAGCGCATACACACACGATGAATAGGCATAGGCATTGGGCTGAAGAGTACGTTTTCATGGGTTAGGCGTGGGCGTCGTACTACAACTGGCTATGCAAAAAATATGGTGTCACTCTTATCTTATCTGCTGCTTAAGTTTGCTATTGGGCTATCTGGAGTCGAATTTTATGATGATATTATCTGGATAATAGTCGGGAATTGTATTAAAAAATACAGGGAAAAATACCCTGGGTCTGTTTGCTGGTTTAGAGCAGGCCACCACTAGGCGTGTTTCGCTAGCATTTATAATAAATGAGGGCTATTTGGGGTTCATATTGTCGATTATTGTATCCTTTGGCCCACGCGCACAACTTTCAGTGTGTTAGTGCCACCGTGTGCCTTGACATAATCTCCTTTGGAAATCAGTACGATATCGCCTTCAGTCACGATGCCCAGTTGCTTCAACTGGTTCACAGCCTCCTGATTAACTTGAGAGTTGCTGATCTGTTCTGAATCAAACGGGTGGGTTATGACGCCGCGATAGAGGCAGACACGCCGTTGAGTTTCTGGACGTGGAGAAAAGGCAAAGATGGGTAGCCCAGAACTAATGCGGGACATTAGCAACGGAGTTTGGCCAGTCTGAGTCATGCAGATAATAGCCTTTACTCCACGCAGATGGTTGGCGGCATACATAGCGCTCATGGCAACGCATTCATCAATAGCTTTGATGCTTAGGTTAAGGCGATGGGATGATCGATGCACGGAAGGATGTTTCTCTGCCCCCAAACAGACTCGAGCCATGGCGGCAACGGTGTGGGCAGGGTAATCTCCAACTGCTGTTTCAGCCGACAGCATTACAGCGTCAGTGCCATCTAGTACTGCATTAGCCACGTCAGATACTTCAGCACGGGTGGGCATGGGATTGGTAATCATGGATTCCATCATCTGGGTAGCGGTAATTACTAAACGATTAAGATTTCGCGCCCGCCCGATAATATCTTTTTGCACTCCTACCAATGCAGCATCGCCGATCTCAACAGCTAGATCACCACGTGCCACCATAACGCCTTCGGCAGCCAAGATTATGGGTTCCAGAATGTCTTCCTGAATGGCTTCAGCACGCTCAATTTTGGCGATGAGGCTAGCATTGGAGCCAGCTTGCTTTACTAGCCGGCGGGCTTCAACGATATCATCGGCGCTCAGCACAAAGGAAATAGCGATGTAGTCCACGCCGATCTTTGCGGCAGTGATGATATCATGCCGGTCCTTGTCAGTCAGAGCGGGTGCCGACAACCCTCCTCCTCGTAAGTTAATGCCTTTATTATTGGATAAGGTGCCACCCACAACTACCCGAGTTTCTATCTTGCCATGTTCAACGTGTTCTACCTGTAGCTCAATACGACCATCATCCAGTAGCAGGCTATCACCACGGACTAGGTCTTGTCCGAGTTCAACAAAATCCAGACATACTGCGTGCTCGTTGCCTGATTTAGAATCAAGTGTTGGATCAAGGGTAAAGCGGTCGCCAATATGCAATTGTACTTTGTCATGGCGGAAACAACCAATACGTATCTTGGGCCCCTGCAGGTCAACTAGAATAGCCACATGACGGTTAACTTCCTGCGCCAATCGCAGTACTTGATTAGCGCGTTTGGTGTGCTCGTCAGAGTTGCCGTGGGAAAAGTTAAGTCTGACTACATCGGTGCCAGCTTGGATTAGGCGACGGATGCTGTCATCGTCACTGGTCGATGGTCCTAACGTAGCAACAATTTTGGTGCGTCTGGGTTGGGTCATAGTAATCTTTGGGACAATCCGCCTGAATTAGCTTTACTCATGTAACCGTAGACTTTAATGGCTCATCAGAGCTAGGCTAGTATTTAACATGCGGTTGGCGAATGCCCACATATTATCGTACCTGGCCATTATTTTGACCAGGGTACTGTTCACTTGGTTGTGGTTGGTGTCAAAACAGCATGAATAGGAGTTATGATTATAATCAATCGATACTGGTGGATGATGAACCAGCGCCATAACTTAAGCTAGCTCAAGGTATTCGATGAGCGCATGTGCTATCGCTGTATTCACTTCCTCTATGCCGCTATTATGACTACAATTGAAGGTCAGATCAACTAGCGATACGTTGACAGTAGGTACTCGCACAGGTGTTGATCGTTGGTATAAGCTTGGATCGTGGTCATCAGGCCACCTATGCCAATCGCCTGATCCAGTGCTTTGGCTACCTGGGCCAAACATTTGGTGGTGCAGGTAGCCCTAGAGATAATTTGTTCGCTGCCATCAAGCTGTTGATGGTTTACCCCATAGATAATGGTGGCATTTATATCCTTACCAGGGGCAGATACAATAATCTTGCGGGCCCCAGTCTGTAGGTGGTTAGCGGCTTGATTTCGATTCGTAAACAAGCCAGTGCATTCTAGCACTAGATCGACCTTAAGCCCATGCCATGGTAACCTGAATGGATCACGTTGTTGAAGTAGTTTCAATGGAATGGCCATTGACCACTAGTTGTTTGTCAGTATGGCTGACAGAACCAGCAAAACGGCTATGGACGGTGTCGTAAGCCAGCAAATGTGCGTTGGTTTGTGTATTACCCAGATTATTGATAGCCACAACCTATAAATTTTGATACTGGTTATCTTTATACAGGGCAAGTAAAACGTTGCGACTAATGTGGCCAAATCCATTGATGCCAATGTGCATAATAGTCATGTTATTCCTGTTTACTGCTGTGAATGCAATCTGGAAGCTAATCCATGAATCCTGTTGTTATACGAGCTATCGAACGGATTACACAGTTTAGGTCTGTCATGCGGCAATTTGTCTCATGGTATGGCTGCCTGCAAGCAGGCAGATAAGGGATAAAGTGGCATTGGGTGATTTACAGGAGCTTTTCGTTGGAAATGGAGGGCTGTTGTATCCGACTGGAAATCTGGGACGTAGCATTATCAAGGTGTCTGCCCTCAATCAAGCTCACTGTGTGTTACAGGTGCCGGCCATGATGTTTGATAATCAAGCTAGTTTTGTAGCGGCGTTTAAGGCTGGATTAATGGCGCACAATTCTATTGTGGTTTTGCGATTCCAAGGCCCTTAAGCTTGTGGCATGCCAAAGTTACATCAGTTAATCTTTTACTTGAGCCTATTACAGGACCGTGGCTTTCAAGTTGCTCTGGGTACTGATGGCCGTATGTTTGGTGCTTCAGGTAAAGTGCCAGCAGCCATATAACTGCATCTGAAAGTCAGCATGGGTGGCCTGATTGGCAAAATCAAGGTAGGTGATTTACTGAGTTGGACTGTCATAATAATCAACGGTAACTGTTATTAGATCATAATGAGTTGTAATTTCGGTCTTGTGCCCAGTTTACTAGCGCTAAGGTGCAGTACGGTTGTGGTAAAAAATTGTTCGGTGTCATGTGCAAACGAGTTAACCATGCGGAATTGAGTTATGTCAGTATTTTATAGCATTTATATGACTATATGGGAAAACCAGCTGTGACACAATTTGCACTTGTGGCTGATATTGGTGGTACTCACGCTCGCTTTGCTCTAGTCCAGCCTGGTAGCTTTGTGTTGCAGGCAGTCACTGTACTGCCCTGTGCTAATTTTGACAGCTTTGGTGACGCTTTATCCTGTTACCTGCAACAACAGGACCGGCTAGAATTAACATTGGCCTGCTTTGCTATGGCCGGGCCAGTGCATACTGATGCTTTCAAGATGACCAATAATCACTGGTATGTTGTTAAAGCCGCTATTAGAGCTCAATTGCCAGGTGTTGCGATCAAATGGATGAATGACTTTACAGCCCAAGCATGGGCTATGCTAATATTGACTAGGGCTGATCTGGTGGTAGTTAATCAAGCTCCTGGTCAGTCTCAGCGGGCTCGTTTGGTGATTGGTGCTGGAACCGGGCTGGGGATTTGCACTCTGGTGCCGACAGCAGCCGGCTGGTTGCCGGTTATTGGCGAAGGTGGTCATATTGACTTTGCTCCCAATTCCATCTTACAGGCAGATGTCTGGAACCTATTACGCCGACGTTTTGGTCATGTGTCGGCTGAGAGAATCGTTTCTGGTGCTGGATTGCTGAATTTATATGTGTGCCTGGCTGAACTACAGCAACAGACTATCAATTGGCAAACACCGATTCAAATCACTACTGCTGCACTACGACAGCAGCCCGACCTGTTGGCCCAACAAGCGCTGAAGATGTTTTTCCATATTCTTGGTGCAGTGGCAGGTAATGCAGCTTTAACCGTGGGTGCTTTAGGTGGTGTTTATATTACTGGAGGCATTGTGCCACGCTTGGTTGACTTTTTGCTCGATAGCGAATTTTTGCAAGGCTTTTTTGACAAGGGCCGTTGTGTTGCTTACATGAAACAGATTCCTATTTTTATTGCTATAGCCAGCCATCTAGGTTTGTTGGGTGCCGTCGTAGCTCTTGCAAAGGAACCAGACTCATGTTGAAACTCAACCAATCATACCATTGGGGTCAACTGCAACAATTATTACCCAGATACCGTCAGCAACATCTGCGAGAGTTATTTGCTGAACCGGGCAATCGTTTTGAGCGTTATTCCTTGGAAGTTGACAATATTTTGCTGGATTACTCCAAAAATTGCATAACTGAACCAATACTAACACATCTGTTTGGCTTAACGCGCGATATGAATTTGCCGGCAGCGGTAGAGGCCATGTTTAGTGGGGAACTGATCAATAAAACTGAGCAACGAGCCGTGCTGCATACTGCATTGCGCAATCGCAGTAATGTGCCAGTGATGGTGAATCAAACCGACGTTATGCCAGCGATAAATACTGAATTGCAGCGTATGCGTTTGTTGGTTGAGCAGGTGCGCAATGGTGATTGGGTGGGTTATTCGGGTAAGCCTATTACTGATGTTGTCAACATTGGTATTGGTGGCTCCAACTTGGGTCCCAGGATGGTTACCGAAGCACTCAGAGCTTATGCCGATGATCGCATTCGTGTACACTTTATTTCAAATGTGGATGGCGCTGATATCAGTCGGGTGCTGGCATCAATCAGTCCTGGGCAGGTTCTGTTTATCGTGGCTTCTAAAACTTTTACCACTACAGAAACCATGCTCAATGCACACACTGCACGTAATTGGCTGTTGGCAGCCACTGGAGAACAAATTGCGCTTAAGCATCACTTTATTGCCGTTTCATCGAATCGACCATTAGCCAAGGCATTTGGCATTGCTCCAGAAAACATTTTTACTTTGTGGGATTGGGTTGGTGGACGCTATTCATTCTGGTCTGCTATCGGTCTGCCCATCGCTATTTATCTGGGTTTTGCGCAATTTGAAGCCCTATTGTCCGGTGCTCATGCTATGGATCAGCATTTCCGTTATCAACCTTTGGAGAAGAATGCACCAGTGATTCTTGCTTTGGTGGGCATCTGGAATAGCCTGTTGCTCAAGGCTCAGTCTCAGGTTATCTTGCCTTACGATGCATCACTGGCCAGTTTCCCAGCCTATATCCAGCAGGCTGATATGGAAAGCAATGGCAAGCATGTGGATCGTCAAGGACAACCTGTGGATTATGCCACTGGTCCAATTATTTGGGGTCATTCTGGGATGGATGGCCAACATGCTTTTTATCAGTTTTTGCACCAGGGAAAAGTGCTTGTGCCTACTGATTTTATTGGTTCAGTAGCCAGTTCTGTACCCCTTGGCAATCACCATGAACAATTGATATCCAACTGTTTTGCTCAATCTGAAGCACTCATGAATGGTCTTAGTGAAGTAGAAGTAAGTGCTCAGCTAAAGGCTCAAGGTATGGATGCAACCGCTATTGCCAAGCTGGCACCCCATAAGATACATGCAGGGAATAGACCCAGTAATACCCTATTGTTGCAACGACTTGAACCACGTTCTCTGGGTGCCTTAATTGCCCTGTATGAACATAAAATCATGGTTCAAGGGGTACTGTGGGATATTTGCTCCTTCGACCAGTGGGGCGTAGCATTAGGAAAGACCTTAGCTCAAGCCATTCTGGCTGAACTTACCAGTACTACTTGTCATAGGCATGATGATTCAACACGTGGCTTGATCGATTATTTCAAAGCTGCTCGTCAACCTCGAGATGATTGATTGCTTGTCCTTGAACCATGATGTGGTGTAGTTTCATACTGTGGTTTCTTTGCTGATTCAGCCAGTTGGAGGTAGTGACTGGTGTAAATTGCTTAACGCAGTAAGTGGAGCAGTATTCATTAATGTCAATGCACGTAGGTAGCCATTGCCACTAAACCGGGTTGCCTGGATCAGTTTGACAAGTTGCTCTGTTGGTCAAAAGCCAATCACTGCAAATGGCAGTTATGCAATGGCCTGTCATCATGATATTCGATTGAGTGTTGATGATATGCTTAACCGGCATGGAGAATTTTAAATGATTATTCCCTGGCAAACTTTGCCCCAAACAACCCTAAATAACTTGATCGAAGAGTTTGTTACTCGTGACGGAACTGATTATGGCAGGCAAGAAACGACCATGGCCGATAAGGTTAACGAGGTCCAGCAACAGTTGCAGCAGGATCAAATCTTGATTGTCTATAGCCAATTGCATGCAACTACCACTTTGCTGCCTGCTGATTATTTTCACACTTCCTGCAACAGTACTTCCGAATAATTCACGTCAGGGATCACATTCTGTTGAGATAGCGCAAGTATTGATATCATTATGACTGTAAAGAGCAGTGATCATATCAGCAAGCAGTTGTGTAATTCATCTCATAACCATTCAAGAGTCACAAAAACCCCCGGTCATGCATGTCCCACTGATTTTGTAGCTTAATTGTTTGCTGGGATCCAGGGAGGGTGTCAGAATATAGGTATAGCTACCGGCTGCAGTGGTGCCAGTCCCCGTGATTAGCCCTGAAATTCTTGTTATGCTAACATCATGGGTATTGGTTGTCTTGCTAGGTTTACTGAGACCTAACTCACTATAACTATCGCATCTTAGTAGAGTGCCCGCTTGCTGTAACAGACACAGAGATTGTGCTAGACGTACGTTGTGAACTGCCTGAATGACTTCAACAAAGCGCGTTTTTTCCAAATAGTGACGATATGTTGAGACTGCATAAGTTGCTAAAATTCCGATCAATGAAACGACTACAAGTAACTCCAGTAGTGAAAATCCTGCTCTGGATTCGGGTGTTAAACGCCTATTTACTATCTTCACTTTCTGAGTCATAAAAATCTTTATGTTGCCCATCTAGAATATAATTCTTTGCCTGGTTTATCACCGTGTCTGGTCATCATAGTTGTTGATTGAATACGTTAGCTACTAAATAGTCTAACTTAAAAAATAAATTGCGTTGATAATATTATGGAGTAAACCTGCTGACTATATGAACTGGTCACATTAAGCAGTTAATTGATAGACCTACAGATTTTATATCACAGCAATATTGGAATATTGGATGCGCTGGTTTCAAACTGACGGATAAAATTTGTGGTTTTATTAGTAGCATCATAAAAAATAATCTTTTATGAGTTATCTATAAATATATTTTAATTGTGCTGCCAAGATACCATATAGGTAATATTGGACTACAATAATACCAGGCAGCCAGTTTCGCTGAGGTATAACCTGGCAACATTAAAATAATCCTTCCAGTCAGTTCATTTTATGCTTGATGCTATCAGCTCAGCCCATCCTTTATCGTCTTATGCAGTACAACTAATCGATTATCTGTTACAACAGGCTATATCTTTGCAAGCCTCTGATATCCATCGGGATCAACTGATCCGTGCTAATGCTGTGTTAGTTCGGCTAAAGCTGCTGTCTAATATGGATATTACCGAACAGCGTCGTCCTCAGGATGGTTATTTTAATCACTCGCTAGGCGATAGCAGTATTGATATTCGAGCCAGCTGCTTACCAGGCCATTGGGGTGAAAAAGTAGTATTGCGATTACAACATCCAGAAATAAAACAGCGTACGATTCATCAGTTAGGATTGGATATCCAGCAGTCTCAGTGCTTGATCAATTACTTACAGCAACCACAGGGGCTCATGTTGATTACTGGACCGACCGGTAGTGGTAAATCTGTCACTTTACACAGTATCCTGATGCATCTACACCAACCACATCGCAACTTGGTCAGTGCTGAAGATCCTGTTGAAATGGGCTTGGATGGAGTGCACCAGACAGAGGTCAATCTTCATATTGACCTTGATTTTAGCCATATATTGCGGTCGATGCTGCGCCAGGATCCAGATGTCATCATGCTGGGCGAAATGCGTGACAGTGTCAGTGCCGATGTATCCATTAAAGCAGCTCAAACTGGCCATCTGGTATTGTCTTCATTGCATACCCGTAGTGTTGCTGAAACCATCAACCGCTTGCAGGGGCTAGCCGTTGATCTGGCAGGTTTGAGTCATTGTCTTGATCTGGTGGTAAACCAGCGCCTGCTTCGTTGCTTGTGCCAGCAATGTTGCCGCCCCCTGGACCGGCAACAACTCCAGGCTTTTGATAGTGATGAAATACAGCAGGCCAGGCACGATTACCAGCAGCAGTTTGGTCCCATAGCGCCTGCCATGGCAATTGGTTGCCAGTATTGTCTGCAGGGTTACCGTGGTCGCAGTGGTATTTTCTCCCTGTTAGCACTGGATAACCACATGCGTACTGCTATCCGGCAACGTCAACTGGAATTGTTACAGGCCCCAATTAACCTAAGGCAACAAGGTCTTTACAAGGTACTGGCAGGCATGACCACTATGGCAGAATTGAATCGAGTTATAGTCAACTGAGGATTACGCAATTATGGCTAGCTATAATCTATATTTATGGCAGGGTGTGGATCACAAGGACCAGCTTCAACATGGATACCAGACGGCTGCCTGTGTGCTGCAATTGGAGTTGGACCTTGCTGCCAATGGGCTGGATTTGTCTTGGCAAAAACGGCTGGGCTACGGGCAACAGCATTGGCCTCGGAAAATAAGCACACGTGATCTGATTCGCTGGCAGCAACAGCCGGCTGCTCTGCTAAACGCAGGCCTGACTTTGTTAGATAGCCTTAAACTGACTGCACGCCAGGGCTTTAAGCCACGTGTTCAACTGGTGCTGCTAAAGTTGTGTGAGCAGTTATTAGCTGGTCAAACCTTGGCTGCCAGTTTACAGGCTTGTTGCTTTTTTCCCTGCGGTATGGTCGAGTTAGTGGCAATTGGTGAAACCAGTGGTCAATTATCTAGCTTGTTGCAACAGAGTTGCTGAAAACACGAATTGACTGCCAGCCTGAAACGGGAGTTTTGCCAAAGCTTGATTTATCCGCTCATCACTTTGGTTACCGGATTGGGCGTCAGTTTACTGATGCTAATGTGGGTTGTTCCCAAGGCGGGTAACTTTTACCAGCACAGCCAGCAGCCTCTTCCAGGCCTGACGCAGGGGCTATTGGCACTGAGCTATCAGTTGCAAGTTGGGTTTCTACCCGCTATCGTGATTTTATTGAGCAGTATGGTCTGCTTGACTATGGCTTGGCGTCATCATCGGTACCGTTGCAATATGGAACGTATACTCTGGTGGTTACCCTTAATAGGTACTCTATGCCGACTGCACAGCCACGCTCAGCTATGCCTGGTATTGGCAATTACCTTTAATGCAGGCTTGAGCTTGCCACAGTGTTTAATTGCAGCCCAGAGAGCGAGTTCATGGGCTATCATCAGACAAAGTCTGGTAATATTGCAACGGCAACTACAGCAAGGCCACAGCTTGTCTCAGGTCTTCAATTCCGGTGCTTGGAATGAACTGTTTAAGCAAATGATTGCTGTGGGAGACGCCGCTGGCACGATGGGGGCAACATTAAAACAGTTACAACAGCACTATCAACAGGCTTTGACTGAATACACGCAACTGCTCAGCAAACTCGTGGAGCCTCTGTTAATGTTATTGCTTGGAGGTCTGGTGGGCACTATGGTTATAGCATTGTATTTACCACTATTGCAATTGGGCCAGACGCTCTGACCATAATCCACATATTTAATGTCATAATGTATACCAAGGTGTGCATATCTCCCATTGTGCAGCATTAGAATGGCACAGGGATAATCCTGCAATCACTATTCGAATGCAATTGGCTGTACAAAAAACTTTAAATGTTCATTCAATTTCCATATATTGTTGACTAACAAGTGCTCAATTACAGAGTTTAGAAACTGCTTCTTCCAATCCGTTATGCAATTTGGCTTGTCAGCTAAGTTGTTAATCAGGGTGATATGAGTTAATGACTTTAAAAATCGGTTTAACCGGCGGTATTGGCAGTGGCAAGACAGTTGCCACCCGTTTTTTTGCAAATATCGGCATTGACATTGTCGATGCCGATCAGATAGCCCGTGACGTTGTGCACCCTGGACAGCCTGCCCTGAGCGCTATTGCCGATTATTTTGGAGCTCAGTTATTACAGGTAGACGGCCAACTTGATCGTAACCAATTGCGTCAGATTATCTTTGCTGACCCGGAGGCTAAACTCTGGCTAGAGCAATTATTGCATCCATTGATTGACCAGCATATAGAGGTTAAGTTAACTTGCGCCAATGGATCCTATGCCCTGATGGTATCGCCTTTACTACTGGAAACCAACCAGCAACAACTGGTTGACCGAGTTATTGTAGTAGATGCGCTGCCCGCACAGCAATTGACTAGAACAAGACAACGGGATCATGATTCAGTACAACAGATTGAGGCCATAATGGCTACCCAAATGGATCGTCATCAACGTTTGCAGTTGGCTGATCATATCCTCTGTAATCAACACAGCCAACAGCATCTGATGAATCAGGTGTATCAACTTCACACGACATTATGCCAAATAGCCAGCCAAAAACCATGAATACAACCTTTCCCTGCCCCACGTGTCAGCGACCACTGGTATGGTCTACTGGTAACTCATGGCGCCCGTTTTGCAGTGAACGCTGCAAAATGATTGATTTAGGCGCCTGGGTTAGCGAGTCCTATAGCATTGCTGAAGCAATTACAGAAGATGATTTTAATAATGATCCGTTCAGTTCCAGATAGCCTGGACATATCATTTAAGCTTTTTGGTGTTTCGTCAGATGGAGGACGTTAAATTCTTCATGATGCTAGAGATGGGCTTGAACTTTGCATTTGTCAATCATACAGTACAGTTCTTTACTAACCTGGACGATGGCTACAATCTATTGCCAATAGGTCTCATTTGCTACATTACTGATACAGACCGCTGGCCAAGCGAAGCCATTGTTCTGACCAGTGACTTGTGGGTAAATGTTTGAATTCACTGCGTACAAACTGGCGGATGCGGCCCTCACAAAAGGCCAGCATTAAGTTGGCAGTTGCTGTCGGTGTTGCTGCGGTGCGCTGGCCTTCCTGGATTTCTGCTTGTCGCAGAATTTGCTTGAGATGTGTTTCCAATCGTTCAAAAACTGGTTAATACGGTTCCGCAAGCGCGCATGTTCACCAACTAGAGCCTCGCTGGTTAATAGTCGACTAATGCCTGGATTGCGTTCTACAAAGGTGAGCAATAAGAATAGAATTTGCTGGCACTGTTGTGCCGCACTCAGGTTTTGCTGCTGAATCAACTTAGTACGGCTAAAAATAGATTCTTCCACAAATTCGATTAAGGCATCGAACATTTTTGCCTTACTGGGAAAATGGCGATATAGCGCGGCCTCGGAAACCCCCACCTGACTGGCCAACGCTGCGGTAGTAATACGATTACCAGGCTTAGTCTCCAGCATGTGTGCCAGGGTCTGAAGGATTTGCTCACGACGTGACATAGCAGAATTCGGCATGGGTTTACCACGGTTAAGGCAGTTAGGTTGGTTACAGTTATGCTTCTGAAGTAATCAAGGTGCCGACACCCTGATCGGTAAAAATTTCCAACAAGGTGGCATGGCTGACACGGCCATCAATAATATGAGCACGTTTTACACCTGCTTTAACAGCGTTAAGGGCACACTCAATTTTGGGCAACATGCCGCTGTGGATGGTACCATCTGCAATCAATTTGCCCACTTGATGGATACCAAGCCCAGTGAGTAACTGGCCCTGCTTATCCAGTAGCCCGGCGGTGTTGGTCAGTAAAATCAGTTTCTCAGCTTGCAGTACTTCTGCTACTTTGCCAGCGACCAAGTCAGCATTAATGTTATAGGCGTTACCCTCATCATCCACTCCGATGGGAGCAATCACAGGAATAAAATCGCCGCTACAGAGCATATCAAGAACTCCGGTGTTGATGCTCTGTACAGAACCGACGTGGCCAATATCCATGATTTCTGGGGCTTGCATTGCTGGGGAGTTTCGGGTCACTTTAAGTTTTTTGGCGCGAATCAGCATGCCATCTTTACCGGTTAAGCCAATAGCCTGTCCTCCATTGCGGTTAATTAGGTTGACGATGTCTTTGTTGACCGAGCCACCTAAGACCATCTCTACGAGATTCATGGTCTGGGTATCAGTGACTCGCATGCCATCGACAAAATGTGATTTGATATTTAACTTATGGAGCAAATCACCAATCTGTGGTCCTCCACCATGAATGACTACTGGATTGATGCCCACAAGTTTCATCATTACTATATCACGAGCAAAACTATGTTTGAGCTGTGCATCAACCATCGCGTTACCGCCATATTTGACTACAATGGTTTTGCCTGTATAGCGTTGGATATAGGGCAAGGCCTCACTTAGAACCTTTGCTACATTGATAGCAGCATCACGATTTAAGGCCATAGTGTATCCGGAATGTGTAAATTGGGGTCTACAGCATAGAGTTGGGCTTGAAACAGTGCTTTTATGCGTTGCAATGCCGCCTGATCCGAACCTTCAAAGCGCAGCACCAGCATAGGCGTAGTATTAGATGCGCGCACCAACCCCCAACCATCATCAAAGTCTACTCGAATTCCATCAATGGTCGAGGCTCTGCCCTGGCCGTAGTCGCCTTGTTGCAGACGTTCTACCAAATCAAATTTAGTGTTATCCGAGACACGGATATTAATTTCTGGTGTGCTGACATCTTCTGGGAAACGGTTAAACACTGCACTGGCAGATTGGCTTTGGGCTGCTAAGTACTCACATAAGCGAGCGGCGCTATAGAGGCCGTCATCAAAACCATACCAACGTTCCTGGAAGAAAATATGGCCGCTCATTTCACCCGCTAATAAAGCCCCGGTGGTCAGCATTTTATGCTTAATCAGGGAATGTCCGGTTTTAGCCATGGTTGGAACTCCTCCCTGTTGTCGAATGACTATATCAAGTAAACGCGTGCATTTGACGTCATAGATTATTTCTGCGCCTGGATTGCGGCTGATGATATCTTCAGCAAACAGCATTAAAAGCTTATCTGGAAGTATCATGTTTCCCTGTTCAGTAATGACACCCACACGATCTCCATCACCATCGAAGGCTAGACCCAGGTCAGCCTGCTGCTGTACGACTGTAGCTTGTAAATCCACCAGATTTTCGTGTTTGCTAGGGTCCGGGTGATGATGTGGAAAATTGCCGTCTACATCACAAAATAAGGAAATCACCTCACAACCCAGTGCAGTAAATAGGCTCGGTGCGATCACCCCGGGAATCCCGTTGCCACAATCAATGACCACTTTTAATGGTCGTGCTAATTGCACATCGTCACAAATACGCTGGCGATAGCGGGGCAAGATATTCAAACTTGTCACTGAACCGCTTCCCAGTTCATAGTCCTGTGCCACAATGGTTTGGTAAAGTGACTGGATGGCTTCATTAGCCAAAGTGACATCACCCAAGACAATTTTACAGCCATTATAGTTGGCTGGGTTGTGACTACCGGTCAGCATGATACCGCTATGTGCATCAAGGACTTTAATTCCGAAGTACAATACCGGTGTTGGCACTGAGCCCAGGTTAATCACATTGCAGCCACTGTCACTGAGGCCTTCAATTAACGCTTGACTCAAATATGGGCTAGACAATCGGCCATCAGCACCAACCACTACCTTTTGTTCACCAAGACAACGTGCCTGGGTGCCAACTGCCAGACCCAAGTGATAAATTAGGCTTTGATCCAATTGTTGGTCAACAACGCCACGGATGTCATAGGCACGAAAAATATCCCTTGGCACAGGTCGATTCAAGGGATAGCGAACACTATTCATTTTTTTACAATCTTATTCAATTGAGTTACTGGCGACCGGAGTGACCAAAACCTCTGTTACCCCGGCAACTGTTATCAAATGTTTCTACAATGGCAAAGCTGGCTCGTACTACTGGCACCAGCACCATTTGAGCAATACGATCGCTTGGTTCTATCACAAAGGCGTGCTCACCTCGATTCCAGCAGGAGATCATTAGCTGTCCTTGGTAATCTGAGTCAATCAGCCCTACCAGATTACCCAACACTAATCCGTGTTTATGGCCTAGTCCAGAGCGTGGTAAGAGCATGGCGCATAAACCTGGGTCAGCAATATGGATGGCCATGCCCGTTGGAATCAGGGCAGTCTGCCCGGGTCTAAGTTCTATTGATTCATCAATACAGGCGCGTAGATCCATGCCGGCGGAGCCTGCTGTCGCATAAGTTGGCATGGGTAAATCAGTGCCCAGCCGAGGATCAAGGATTTTGACTTGTAAACTGGTGGACGATTGGTTCATATTTATCAGTTCCAGGCTCGTGTTATAGTTGTGCTAGCCGGTCTATCAACAGGCGAGCCAGCAGGCGTTTGGGTTGAGTTTCCAGATGCTCTACCCCGGTTTTAGTCACTAAGCTTACGCGGTTATAGTCACTATTAAAACCGATATCATTATCTGATACATCGTTGGCAATCATCATGGCCACTTGTTTACATGCCAATTTTGCCTGTGCATTTGGGATTACATGTTCTGTTTCAGCCGCAAAGCCGATACAAGTCAGATGGGAAAATTGACTGGCAATAGTGGCTAGGATATCGGGATTCTCTTCCAGTTCAAGAACAAGCCGAGACGCTGTTGCTGATTTTTTAATTTTCTGCAGTGACACGTGAACCGGTCTATAGTCCGCCACGGCAGCACTGGCTATAAACAGGTCAGCATCGACACAAGCCTGCTGGCTTGCCGTTAGCATCTGGTTTGTATTCTCCACCATTACCCGGTGCACATCAGGAGGTGCCAGCAGGGATGTTGGCCCACTAATTAGCACCACTTTAGCCCCAGATTCGTAGGCGGCAGTTGCAAGGGCATATCCCATTTTACCTGAACTATGATTGCTGATGTAACGCACTGAATCGATGGCTTCACGGGTGGGGCCTGCGGTAATGACCACTTTACGGCCTTGCAATGCATGGCCAGTAAATTGCTGTGTCAGGTATTCCAGTAGTTGTGTGGGTTCAATCATGCGGCCTGGGCCTATATCCCCACAGGCCTGTGCACCATTGGCGGGGCCCAGCACGGTATAGCCACGCTGTTGCAGTTGTTTCTTATTGCATTGGGTAGCGGCATTGGACCACATGGCTTGATTCATGGCTGGAGCCAGTAATATAGGTGCCTGAGTAGCCAAACATAGGGTGGTTAATAAATCATCCGCTAGCCCTTGAGCCAATTTTGCTATCACGTTGGCACTGGCAGGCGCTATTAACACCGCATCGGCCCAACGGGCCAGCTGGATGTGTCCCATACCCGCTTCAGCTTTGGCATTTAACAACAACTGGTGCACCGCATTGCCAGACAATGCCTGTAGGGTCAGTGGCGTAATAAATTCACTAGCACCATGTGTCATGACCACTTCCACTTGAGCACCAGCTGCTTTTAGCAAGCGTACCAGTTCAGCACTTTTGTAGGCCGCTATGCCGCCACTAACGGCAACAATGATATGTTTGTTAACAAGCCGAGACATGAGTATTCGATAATAGCTGAGTAAGTGGTAGTATGCAGGGAATTATTTCATATCTTCATCATACTACTATAAAGCACTGTTTTTTAAAATTAAAATCATTAGGTTTAGGATAAATAGTAATGCATTGAAATGGATTTGATATAATCACTTGATACTAATTCACTGGCTGTTGTACCGATGGTGTTAGGTGTGCCGATTACCAGAACACCTGGATCTGCACAAAATTTGGGAATTGCTCAATGCTCCGCTGCCGTTTTACTTGCTGTTTGCGGTAGTGCGCTTGTTACTGGGTGAGTTTAGGCATGAGCACCACCACGGGTATGACGCTCTGCTGGCGATCAGCCCGAATCTCTAAATTCTGAAACCATTGACCATGCTCTTCACAATCAGTGGATTAACAGCCAGCCTTAATCAAAGATAGTAAACGCTGGCTTCCTGCTGCACAGCGTCAACTCAGTAATCATGGTGGCTCTGAAGGCTTCGTGAAAGGGCTTAACATCCGGCAAGCCCACTTTTTGCTGCACTTTCTTCATAGCCCGGCCCATCTCCCCTGTAGCTTGGTACCAGGGCTGGCCACAGCCATTGTCCAGGTAGTAGACATGTTCGGGCGGCCGGTTTTTTAAATCCTGTTTTAAGATCTTATATAGATTGTCATTGATGGGCTTGTCTGGCTGCTTATGTGCCTTATTGGTCCAGTTCAGATCCAGGTTGTCGCAGATCTGAATGGTTCGCCGCGACAACTTGATGTGATCCAGACGCAGTGACCAGACCGCACCGACGCGCAACAGGGCTTGTGTATACATTGGGTCAGTGACATAGGCTGCAAAGGCCCAGCAGGGCAGGGCGCTTGTCTACCAAATTATACAAACCAGCCATTAATCCATATGGTGCAATATGCAAATGTTTGCAAGTCATTTGCACTGCAGTGGCGGCTAAAATAGCTTAAGACTGTTATTTGACAGGGAGGTTGTTGAGGGTAGAGTATCGATTGATCACTCAATGTTGACATATTCACTATTAACATGCTGTTTGATATAGCATTGACACGATATGGTTTTTTTGAAAATTTTTTTTAATTCCATATGGCTGTTGATAAATAAATCTGGCTTAAAATGCCATTAATATGTGTTTTCAGGATTAACCACGCCATAAAATCGTTTTGCTTGCAGAAATCTGGCTCCCTATGCTTAAGGTTCTTAGGCATCTAGTGTAAAAAAATACCAGTATACGAATATATTATAGAATGATTTGCTTCATGTGTTGCGCTGGTTTTCTGGCGGGTTAATGCTGCAACTGGCTTTCACTAAGGACCTTGTGTTGTCAGTTAGCAGACAGCAATTCTGATTATGATCATTCGCGCTATCATTGAAGCCTTAGCCACTGCTGGATCAGATCACTTATTAAACATACATCTCAAAGCCAATGAGGCCATTCAAGTGCAGTTATTCAGTTTGTGCTGCAAGATGCGGTGTTTGAACTGTATCAGGATAAGTGTGTTATAAGTGTGTTAGATATAATGCGACTCTCAGGTCTGGTGATGATACTATCATGGCTCCCATGGAGTGCATGTGTCTTTCTGATATTCTAAATAAACGATACTCTGCACTTATCCGACTCTAGTGAATTAACTTCTGATGACAATTTATTATACTCATCTGACCAGCCCCGCTGGACCACTACAGTTGGTTGGTGATGGAGAAATTTTGCAGCAGTTGAGCTTTGTTACGTCGGCACAGGTGAAACAGATTCCCAACCACTGGATTGAAAATACGGATCCATTTATCAATTGCCAGGCGCAACTGACTGCTTATTTTAAGGGTGATTTGCAACAGTTTGAGATACCACTGTTACCAAAGGGGACTGTATTCCAGTTACAGGTACTGCACCAATTACAACAAATTCCGTATGGTACCACTTGCAGCTATATGGATGTTGCCCGGGCCATGGGTTCCCCCAAGGCTGTGCGTGCTGTTGGAGCAGCCATGGGTCGTAATCCCATTGCCATTATTGTGCCTTGCCATCGGGTCGTGGGCAGCAATGGTTGCCTGACTGGCTTTGCTGGAGGTTTGAAGACTAAAGCTCATTTGCTTCAGCTAGAAGGGAGTTTAGATCAATATAAATATCATGCCGACACCTCCCCCTCAGCATAGTTTGCCTGTTCAAACTATTGTTGTGGCTTATGGTGCGCTATCGTAAATGCTGTTCCGGTCATGGTACTTAAATGATTACAGAACCACTGTTCTTTTTGTGTGCCACTGCGGCAGTATTGATTGCTGGAATTGGCAAAGGTGGATTTGGCGGTGGTACGGTTGTGGTTGCAGTGCCCTTGTTGTCTTTAGTCGTTCCGCCGGCCCAGGCTGCGGCCATTATGTTGCCCATCCTTTGTTTCATGGATTTACTAAGTCTTTGGGCCTGTCGCGGGGTATATGATTGCCGTAACCTAAAAGTACTGCTACCAGCCGGGCTAATTGGTGTTGGGCTGGGTAGCCTTGGTTTTAATGTGTTACCTGATGTTTATATTAAACTGATGATTGGTTTTCTGGCTATCCTGTTTAGCATTAACTATTGGTTAATGAAGTGGTTGCCGCGGTCTCAAGCAAGTTACTCTGGCAGCTTATTATATGGGGGAATCTGGGGAATTTTGTCCGGTTTTACCAGTTTCAGTGTGCATGCGGGAGGTCCGCCGCTGAATATTTACTTACTGCCTCAAAAGCTGCATAAAACTGTATTTTTAGGCACTATTGTCACATTCTTTGCAGTGGTCAATTATGTAAAACTGGTACCCTATGCCGGGCTTGAACTACTGGATACCAGCAACTTACTGACTTCAATGAGTTTAGCATTGCTGGCTCCGTTAGGGGTGTATCTGGGGATGTGGCTGCACCGTTACCTTGATGAAACCTGGTTTTACTGCGGTTGTTATATTCTGTTGCTGCTTACAGGCGGCCAATTGTTTTATGAAGGCACAGTTGGGCTATTGGATCTTACCCTTGGCTGATCAGGGTATAACATTACCTGGTGAATTTACCCTTGCAATCATTATATAGAGACAGTGTTGATCTTCAGATATGATCTGATTCGATCCCTGTTGTGCTCACAGAGTCCTTACCTTGATGGTAATAGATAAAAATGGCGACTATGGTGACCAAGCCACCTAGCCATTGTGATGCAACTAGACTTTCATCCAATAGCCAATGGCTGGCCAGCATGGTGAAAGCTGGCTGGAGTAGTATAAATATGGCAATTTTGCTGATACCATGTTGACGGATTAAGCTGTACCAGATTCCTTAGGCCAGTAATGAAGAAGCCAAGACTAAATATGCGAGAATAATTAACAGTTGGCTGTTTAATTGCGGCCAGATGGGGCTGGCCTCTGGGCTGAGATCATAAGCCAAAAAACAGATCGGTGCTGTAATAAAGGCAATCCAGAACTGCAGTGTTAACAGGGGTAACTGCTTTAGACGACGTACCTGCAGGTTTCCCACAGCCCACATCAGTATACAAAATGCAGCCAGTAAAACACCCCATTTTATAGCCATTGTCCCAAGCCATAGTCTGGGTCCAATAGCGCCCAGACTAGCAATGATAATCGAGCCAACTTGCAGGCGATTTAACCGTTCACCCAGGTATAACCAGGCCAGCAGAGCAGAGAGCTCCCAATAGCAAGATGACACTTGTTACAATACTTTCCACATAAATCAGGCTCAGGGTCGAAGTATAGAAATGACCCAGTCCCATCACCACGGCGATGGGAGCCAGTTGCCTTAGTTGTCGTAAGGTAATATGGCAAAAGGGTAGCAGTAGTATGCTGAGTATTAGAAAGCGCAAACCATTGAATAGCATCGGAGATATATCAGCGACTGCTATTTTCATGGCCACCACGTTAAAGCCCCAGATTATAATGACGAATATGGCTAATGGGGCAGGGTAGGCAATTAAATCAGGCATTTTCATATGGTTGAATGGCATATTTGATTATATTGAATACTTCTGCAAACGCATCTCAACGGAGCAGCATTATTTTTTTAATAGCTTTTGCTTAAAGCGATTCAGTTCTATCAGGGTTTTGGTATAGTGCTGTGAGTCAGCAGTTATCTGAATGTATAATAGTTATGATGACGGCCCGACTGGATTTCTTGGCTACTGCGCCTGAATGACTCAATTTGTAAACATATCGTTGTTAATTAATACCTTTCCCAACAAAATACCGATCATGCTATATTGAAAATAGGTTAACTTATCATTAAGGTTACCACTGAAGGTCAATGACTGGATAAGCCAATGCCGTGCTTAGCAGAGAGTGACTGACTAGTCGGCTATGCTGATAACTGCTATATTTGCGTCAGTACACTTAAGCTGCGAACACCAATACCACATTATCCCGGGCATAGACAGGTGAGTGTGATTAAATTTAGCGACTCGTTGCGGTTCAGGTTTGCCTGGGCTGGTTGGGTAAATCTAACATGCTGATATCACTGTAATCCATGGCGCGTTATCATCATGGAATGGCGTAACTCAAGTTTCAGTTTTAAACTTAACTATTATTGCATTTGTTTTAATCGGAGTAATCACACAGATGTTTGATGTTTTTAGACCTGTTGCTGCTGATCCTATCCTAAATTTATCGGTGCTTTACCAGCAGGATAACAATCCTAGCAAGGTTGATTTGGGCGTGGGTGTATACAGAAATGAACTGGGCCAAACCCCTATTATGGCTGCCGTGGCCCAGGCTGAAGCACGTTTAATGCAAGAGCAGACCAGTAAGGCTTACATTGGTGTGGCTGGGTCTTTACGCTACTGTGAACTGGTGGCTGAGATGATCCTCGGTCAAGGGCATACGGCCATTGTTGATCAGCGGTTATCCATTGCCCAGACTCCAGGTGGCAGTGGTGCTTTGCGTGTGGCTGCCGAACTGGTTAAGGCTGCCAACCCCACCACGACCATCTGGATGGGTAACCCAACCTGGGCCAATCATCAGCCTATTTTCAGTCAGGTTGGACTACAGATTCGACAGTATCCCTATTATGATCATGTTACCAAAGCAATTGATTTTGATGCCCTCATGGCCACACTGGCCACTGCTGCAGCTGGAGATTTGGTCTTGCTGCATGCTTGCTGTCATAATCCCAGTGGTGCTGATCTCCATCCAGAACACTGGCAAGTGTTGACAGAACTGGTGTTATCACGAGGTTTGGTGCCTTTAGTTGATATAGCTTATCAAGGTCTGGGTGATGGTTTAGCAGAAGATGCCTATGGCGTACGACTGCTAGCCAGCCAGGTACCTGAATTACTAATTGCAAGTTCCTGCTCCAAGAATTTCGGAGTGTATCGTGAGCGCACGGGTACCCTTCTGGTACTATCAGACAACCGGCAGCAAGCCCGGGTCTCTACTGGACAGTTATTGGCAGTGATTCGGGCTAGTTATTCCATGCCACCATCCCATGGTGCGGCGTTGGTAGAAATTATCCTGCAAGATGCGGCGCTGAGCCAGAATTGGGCCCATGAGTTGACAGTCATGCGGCAGCGGATTGCGCAGTTGCGAGTTGGTTTGGTCGATCAGTTACAGCAACAAGGTGCTCCACAAGACTTTAATTTCATTATTCGCCAAAAAGGCATGTTTTCTTTTTTAGGTATCAGCCCACAACAAGTGAACCGATTGGTAAATGAGTACAGTGTCTACCTAGTTAATTCTAGCCGCATAAATATTGCCGGGCTCAATAAAGTTAACCTCCCTTATGTTACAAACTGTATCATTGAGGTACTGCGATCCTGAATGAGGCTTTGGTTAAATAGGACATTTGGACACCAGTGGCAAGCTTTATTGGTGAGGCATTCGTTGGTCTTTATAAACGGCCATTACTTGCTGTGATTGTAAGATTATGGTTTGCTGGTCGAACCCATGAATAGTCAAATCTTTGGTACTAAAGGTAAGTTTGTCCACTTTGCGCACGGCAATGGCTTGCCACCAGCAACCTATACTGAACTTCTGGATAACTTGGGCCACAACTACCATGTTGTGGCTATGGATCAGCGGCCTTTATGGCAACGTTATGAGCAAAAAAGCCGATGTTGTACTTGGACCAAGATGGCGCAGGATCAAATTGACTTTCTGCAGCATCAGGCACTGGGTCCAGTTGTTGCCATAGGTCATTCCATGGGAGCCAATATCAGCTTGATGGCAGCTTGCCTTAAGCCTGAGCTTTACCGAGCCCTGGTATTGATTGATCCGGCGGCATTGTCGAGTTTCTATACCCATGCTTTATACTGGACACCAACATTTTTAAAACACCGGATCAAGCTTGTCAAGCGGACCTTGAAACGACCAGATCGATGGCCATCAATCACTGATTGCTATGCCTTTCACCGCTCGAAGAAAGTTTTTTCTGGCATCACGGATCAAGCTTTGTGGCACTATATTGAAGCTGCAACTGAAGCTGATATCGATGGTGTAAAGCTACGTTACAGCAAGCTTTGGGAAGCTCATATATATTGTTCCCCGCCATCTATCTGGCCTTACGTCAACACCTGCTCATGCCCGCAATTGATGATTCGAGGTCAGTATTCCAATACACTGAGTGTGATGGCTTGGCAACGTTGGCAGTGGCAAAGACCTGAACAGCACTATGTACAAGTAGATGATGTGGGTCACCTGTTACCGATGGAAAAACCTGTTGAAGTTGCTCAGTTAGCACATCAATTTATGGTTCGGTTACCATAAAATCGGCCTTTTTGTGTTATTCTGATCACATTAATGATATCGATTGCAGGGTTCACAGTAATGTCTCGTTATATCTGGCGCTCTCGAACCAATTTACTATATCTCATGGCCTTTTCTATGCCAATTGCATTTGGTGTGTGGGTGGCGCTATTTAATAATTTTGCTATTGAGCAGGTTCAACTCAATGGCTCGCATATTGGTATCATCCAGTCTTGGCGTGAAGTGCCAGGGTTTCTGGCCTTTGGAGTAGTATTCATCCTGTTATTTCTGCGTGAGCAAAGCCTCGCCTTGATTGCCTTAATGTTACTTGGATTAGGCACAGCTTTAACTGGTTTTTTGCCAAGCTTTTCAGGCATGATGATAAGCATCATGCTTATGTCAATTGGCTTCCATTATTTTGAGACTGTAAAGCAATCCTTAGCTTTGCAATGGTTTAGTAAGGAGGAGGCACCGGTTCAGTTGGGACGCTTGCTTGCTATTGGTTCCAGTGCGTCAATCTTGGCCTATGGTCTAGTCTGGCTTTGTATTAACCAATGGCATCTGCCGATGTGGATGGTATACCTAATCAGTGGTGGTATAACTGCTATTTTAGCTGTGTCGATTGCACTGATTTTTCCAGTTTACCAAGTGCGGGTTAAGCAGCATAAACGATTGATTTTGCGGCGTCGTTACTGGCTTTACTACGCTCTGGTATTTATGGGTGGAGCACGGCGACAAATTTTTGTGGTGTTTGCCGGATTACTGATGGTAGAGCGCTTTGGTTTTGCGGCCGATGCTATGGCGCTGTTGTTTCTAGCCAACAGCTTGTTAAATATGATGTTGGCACCCTCAATTGGCCGTCTGGTTAGTCTCTGGGGTGAACGTCGGGCATTGATGGTTGAATATATTGGACTGATCTTGGTATTTGCCACTTATGCCTTTGTACAACATGTTTGGATGGCAGTGCTGTTGTTCGTGGTAGATCACTTATTGTTTGCTATGGCTATTGCTCAAAAAACTTATTTTCAGAAAATTGCCGATCCTGCCGATATGGCATCTACGGCAGGGGTCGCTTTTACTATTAATCATATTGCAGCCGTATTGTTGCCAGCCATGCTGGGTATATTGTGGGTTATCTCACCTTCTTCGGTATTCTTATGCGGCATGATTATGGCCATGATATCTTTGCTGTTATCCTTCTGGGTGCCGCACCAGCCTAGAAATGGATACGAGTGGCTGGGGGTAAAACGCTCTGGCTGAACTGTCTGGAATCCATCTGGCCAAGCTAGCTGGCGTCTTCAATTACCACGTGGCAGTTGTCTGCTGTGTCGCTGATATAGTTCCCAAAAGCGATATTTATCAATATAAACTGCAAAGTGGATTCCGCATATTTTATATTTCACCCAGCGACTTGTATTATTAGCAGTCCATTACTATGGTATCAATGAGTATCCGGCTGTTTGCCATTGGAAAACAGTGCTGGAAGGCTGGTGCTTATAAATTTTTTGTTTATATTGAGGCCAGTTCCGCCAGGTTGCCTTTCTCTTGTAGCCAAGCCTTACGGTCTGCAGCGCGCTTTTTAGCCAGCATCATATCCATTAGCGTAAAGGTTCCATCATTGGTTGCCATGGTTAATTGTACCAGGCGCCGTGTATCAGCCAGCATGGTGGTTTCCCGCAGTTGGGCTGGATTCATTTCACCTAGCCCCTTGAAACGCTGTACATTAACCTTGCCAGATTTTTTTTGCGAAGCAATATGGTTTAGCCTGCCTTGCTTTTCGTTGTCGTCAAGGGCATAAAATACGTCTTTACCCACATCAATCCGGTATAGTGGTGGCATAGCCACATAGATGTGTCCAGCGGCTACCAGTGGTTGGAAGTGACGCACGAACAAGGCACACAGCAACGTGGCGATATGTAATCCATCGGAATCGGCATCGGCTAGGATACAGATTTTACCATAGCGCAGGCCTGCCAGATCATCTGAACCTGGGTCAACGCCAATAGCTACTGAAATATCGTGCACTTCCTGAGATGCTAGGATTTGGCTGGACTCTACCTCCCAGGTGTTGAGAATCTTGCCACGTAGGGGCATGATCGCCTGGTGATCACGATCACGGGCTTGCTTGGCTGATCCACCCGCCGAATCTCCTTCCACCAGGAACAGTTCACCCCGTATCGCATCCACACTGGTACAGTCAGCCAGTTTTCCTGGCAATGCTGGTCCTTGAGTAATTTTTTTGCGGGTAATTTTTTTGCGGGTGCGCAGGCGTTGCTGGGCGTGATGAATCGCCAGTTCTGCCAACTTTTCACCACTAGCAGTATGTTTATTAAGCCATAGGCTGAATGTGTCTCTAACTTGCCCGGTCACATAGGGTGCCGTTTGGCGTGAGTTCAATCGCTCCTTGGTTTGGCCAGAAAATTGCGGATCCTGCATTTTTATGGACAGTACGAAACAGCATTTGTCCCAAATATCCTCTGAAGCTAGCTTAACACCACGAGGCAGCAGTTGACGGATTTCACAAAACTCGCGCAGGGCTTCCAGTAGTCCAGTCCTCAGTCCGTTAACATGGGTACCACCTTGGATTGTTGGAATCAGATTCACATAGCCCTCCTGAATCAAATCACCCCCGTCAGGCAGCCATTGCACGGCCCAATCAACTGCTTCTGTTTTACTTTGATGGCTGCCAGTAAATGGAATGGTTGGCACACATGGCCAGCTTTCAGTAGCTGCTTGCAGGTAGTCTTGCAGACCAGTTTCGTAGTGCCAGATTTGTGGTTCTTTAGCACTGCCAGTCAGGTCATTAAAAGTCACTGTTAAACCACCGCACAGAACTGCTTTGGCTTGCAGCACGTGCCGTAGGCGCTCTAGGGAAAAGTGGGCAGAATCAAAATATTGGGGATCAGGGGTAAAGTGTACACATGTACCTGTATTGCGCTTGCTAACTGAGTTCACGACGGTCAGATTCTGCTGCTTGTCTCCATTGACAAAATCAATATGGTAGACTTGCCCATTACGGCGAATGGTGACCTCCAGCCTCTTTGATAGAGCATTGACTACGGATATGCCTACACCGTGCAAGCCACCTGAAAATTGGTAGCTCCGGTTGGAAAACTTACCTCCAGCATGCAGTCGGGTTAAGATCAATTCAACACCACTAACGCCTTCTTTGGCATGCAGATCAATCGGCATGCCACGACCATTATCAGTAACTGACAGGGATTGGTCATCATGCAGCACTACATCAATGCGGTTTGCATAGCCAGCTAGTGCCTCATCAACCGCGTTGTCGATCACTTCTTGAGCTAGATGGTTGGGCAGGCTGGTATCTGTATACATGCCCGGTCGCTTGCGTACTGGATCTAAACCACTTAATACTTCAATGGAATCGGCGGTATAGTTATCAATTGTCATGGAGTTTCTGTATCAGAGGGTCGACATTTATCTGGATTAAATAGCATTGGTAAGCGTGCTAAAAGGCATGCAACTGCTTGTTCAGTTTCGGCAGATACTGAATTCGCGTATATAATTGGCCCCTCGAAGTTAATTCCAACAGCCGTAATCCAGGTCCTAATTCAGGTTGCAAGGTAACTTCTTCCCATGGATTTGCAAACTGTACTGAGGTGGCGGGTGCTGATAAAAATCGTCGTCCACGCACCACACGATCCAGCACCTGATGAACATGGCCACAGAGTACTGCTTGCACCTGTGGATGCTGTTGTAGTAACCGCACCATATCAGCACCATTAGCCAACATAAGCGTATCTTTCCAGTGCTCGCGTATTGGCACTGGGTTATGGTGTAACGCAACTAATGTGGGCTGATTTTTCAGCTGTTGCAGTAGGTACTCCAGTTGTTGTAGATGAACTACAGATAAACTGCCACCACCACAGCCATCGGGCTGATGATTACTATCCAGCAGCAGTAATTGCCAGTTTCCCAGAGACTGCTGCTGCAGTTCATCAATTGGTTTGCCATAGACCGATGCCATTGTTACTTTATCATCATGATTCCCGGCCAGCCATATATTTGCAATACCTGTGCGTTGCAGCATCTGGTGAAGTCGTTTATAGGCACTATGACTACCTTGGTGACAGAGATCGCCGGTTAGCAGCAATAGATCTGGTCGTTCTTTTAGATTCATTATCCAGTTCAGACACTGCTGTAAGTGGGCGTCAGCATCAATGCCTTTGTAACTGATCGCCGGATCAGACTGTAAATGCAGATCAGTTAGTTGCACGATACGATGCATTAGTAGGACTCTGGAGTAATAGCTTGTGGATCTGATATCGGCACGCCATGCCTTAGGCATTGTTGTAGCCATTCGGCTAATAACCGGTTTAGCTGGGTTTTTTCATCTACGCTATAGCCATGTGGCTCGGGCAATGTATAGCGTCCTTGATGTTGACCAAATCCGGTTGATTGAACTACTTCTGCCAGTTGCATGTCGTGATATAAACGCACCGCCAGAGCCAGTTTTTGGATACCGCCCAAAACCTCTGGCTGTCTTAGCTCTAAGGTGGTGGTGTAGGTGAAACGTTGAATTACGGTGATCCTCAACTCAGTTTTAGTGCTTGATTCCCCACCGAGTTGATATGCGCTTTGTTCCAGACTACCAATATCTCCCAGCAGGCTTTGCAAACGGTGATAATTGGCGGCAGCCATGGCTAGCTGTTGGCCTGGGTCTGGACAATAACGCTGCTTTTTTTGGGCGCTCTTGTAAGTTATGGTCGCTTTTGTCTGGATATTTTCAATCATGTTATCGGTCAGTACTGCCAATTATTATTCTGTAATCTTGAATAAGGTTGTAATGTAACGATCTGGTTCATACTAGTGAAACCGTTGAGTGCGAGCACTGTGATGTTGATAGTTTAGTCATATTCGCGGGCCGCCTGTTGTGCTAATTGCCAAGCGTTGTCAATGCAATCACCCAAAGCCACACCGTCGTGCCAGTTGCTGCGCAGATATAAACCTGAAAAGTTTGCCAAGCTTGCTTCGATTTGCTCCACTCTTTGTAGATGCCCCAGAGTGTATTGAGGAATGGCTTGTGGCCAAAAACTTTCTTCTACCCACAAGGGTGAGCCTATTATGCCTAGTAGGTCACTCAAATCATTGTGCACTTGTTGCTGTCTTCGGGCGGGACTCCAGGTCATGACTTCATTATTGCGGGCGCCACCTATAAAAGCTGTCAACAGGCATGTATCTTTTGGGCAACGGCCCGTAAATACACTGGAAGGAAACAGGACTCCCAGGGTTCGACGTTGCTCACGATAGGGAATTAACGCCCCGAAGCCGTCTAGTGGGTGACTGATCTGATGACGTTTAAAAGCCATGTTAATGCTGGCTACAGCCGGATACTCCACTGCGCGTAAGTACGCTTGTGCCTGTTTTATGGTGCCATTTTGATTATCATCAATTTCACTAATCAAGCGGGCCACCTGGTTAGCCGGTACGGCAAGCACTAGATGTGATGTCTGCCATAAATGATCGCCACTGTATACTTGCCAACTGAGCTTACCTCCATAATTGATCCTATCAACTTCAACATTGGTGTGTATTACCTTGCCAAGCTGTTGTTCCAGGGATTCTGTCAGTTGTCGCAAGCCTCGCCGAAAGCTTAACATGGCCCCTGTCAGAGCTGGGTCTCTGGATTGTCGTCGAGTTTGCTGCAACTGTACAACACCACCGCGCATCAGAGAACCATACTTGGTTTCGAGGGCATACAGTTTAGGCATTGCCGCCTGTACTGACAATTGTTTGGGATCCCCGGCATAAATGCCGCTAACAAATGGATCCACCAACCAGTCTAGGCATTGTGAGCCCAAACGACGGGTGATGAATTCAGCAATGCTTTCTTCATGGGTAGCGCGGCCAAAGCAAGGCTCTGCTAGCAGCCTTAGTTTGCCTCTTAGGTTCAACATTGGTGTAGTCAGAATACCGCCAATAGAATCAGGTAATGCTACCAACTGCCCATTTTGAGCTATATAGCGACGCTTTGCTACTGAATTAGCCATCACACATTCATCATGCAGATCAAGATCATCCAGCAGCTGTGCCATACCGTGGCGGTTATGGATCCATGAGTTGGGCCCTCGCTCCATCAGGAAGCCGTTATGTTCTAAGCTCTGGATATTACCACCTACCCTGGCTGCAGCTTCCAGCAAAGTTACTTTAAAACCTTTTTGTTGCAGGAAAAAAGCACTTGCTAATCCCGAGATGCCGCCTCCTATCACTAATAGATTACGATTATCAGTCATGGCAGGTTGGCACTGGAAGCGTGTGGTCATGGAATTATCTTATTGAAGATACAACGGTTGCAGCAACATATCTGAATTAGCTACTTATTTTAATATTCGAATTAGTGTGTCTATGATACATCTTAATTATACCATAAGTACGATGGCGGTTTAATTGATCAGACTATCGTATGATGGCTGTTCGGTATTACAGGGTGCGCCAAATAATCTAATAGAGCTGCTTTTTGACTAGCCAATACCTCCATTACCGTGCCCTTAAGATAGATTTGGCGCTGATGTAGAAATACAATTTGTTGTGCAATGGCTACGGCATCCTTGGGTTCGTGAGTCACGAGCATAACCGTCAGTCCTTTGGAGCGGCGCAATTGGTCCATCAACTTAAGCATATCTTGGCGCCGAGCTGGATCAAGGGCGTTGAACGGCTCGTCCAGCAACAAAATAGGCCGACGTCTTACTAAACTACGGGCTAAGGCAACTCGCTGACGCTCGCCGCCGGATAATGTCTCTGGTAGTCGTTTTCCAAACCCGGCTAAGCCCACTTGTGCTAGTGCTTCATTAACTTGCACTCGTTGTAGCTGGCTTAGTCGCAAGCCCGGATGCAGGCCTAATCCCACGTTATCAAACACACTCAGGTGACTAAATAAATTATGTTCCTGAAATAGGCTGGTAACTGGCCTTTGTTTGGGTGTGAGATGAGTTGAATTACACCCATTCAGAATTAGTTTGCCGTCTCTGATAGTCTCAAAACCAGCTATCAGGTTGAGTAGAGTAGATTTGCCAGTGCCACTGGCACCCATCACGGCAATACACTGTCCTGCTGGCAACTGCAATTCAAAATGAAACTGTTGGTCACCGATGCAACAGACCACGCCTTGCAGATCAATCATGCTTTCCCCTCAAACCTAGTTCCAACACTATAAATAGGCCCAGACACAGACCCAATAGCACTAGGGCTGTGACACTGGCTGCTTCACCCTGATAACTGCCCAACCGCTGGTACATCAAGAGTGGGAGAGTGGATACATCCGGGGTGCCAAATAAAGCAATTACCCCTAAATCACCTGCTGACATTGCCGCTGTCAATGCCAGGCTGAATGCCAGGGGGTGTCGTAAACGAGGCCATTCCAGTAAACGGAACCGGTGCCACCCAGCTAATCCCAGACTACTACACAAACGATCATATTGACGTGCCAGTTGTAGATAAGGTGCTGATAGTATGTGCAGTGCGAAAGGCAGTCCCATCAAGGTGTTGACTAGGACCACCAGATATAGACTCAGGGCAAATACATCAGTCCAGCTGCGTAGTGCCAAGAACAGCCCGGCGCCTAATACCAGTGGCGGGAATGCCAAAATCACTGAGCCACTCCACTCCAGAGCAGTTGCTGCCCGATGCCAACCCAGGCGCAGTTGTAGATGACGCCGTGCCAGTAACAGTCCCATGGCCAGTATGACTGTCAATAAGGCGCTGTTCAGTGCTATCCACAGACTGTTGCCAGCTGCATACCACAGACGCTTATCATCCAACACAACGTGCCAGTAGTCATTGCTACCATTTACCACAATGGCCAATAATGGTAATAGTACTAAAAGCACTGCCAGGAACAGCATCCAGCCATCGAATATACGTCCAGCCACGCTGTGTAAGTCAGGTCGTTGGCAGCGTTGTTGGGTGCTGGGACACAATTGTAGTGGTCGCCCTAAGCGTAGCCCCACCCAGAGTATAAGACCGCAGCATACTAGTTGCAGCAGGCTAAGCAGGACAGCTTGATCTAAGTCAAACGCAAATCTTAGTGCCTGGTAAATTGCTACCTCTAGGGTAGTGGCTTGGGGGCCGCCGCCCAAAGTCATAACAATTGCAAAACTGGTAAAGCAGAGCGTAAAAATTAGCCCTGTCAGGGGCAGCAATACAGTACGTAAGTGGGGCCATTCAATGTGCTTCCAGATGTCCTTGGATGACAGACCTAATTGGCTGGCCAGACGCCAGGTTTCAGGCGCTATTGTTTCTAACCGTTGCAACACAATGCGTGCCGCCAGCGGCATATTAAAAAAGACATGCGCTAACAGAATACCTCCCAAACCATAAAGATAATGATAACCACTGCTATTCAAGGAGATCATCAACTGGTTGATCCAGCCTTGATGACCATGCAGCAAGATCATTCCATGTACGGCAACCAGAGTAGGCACTACTAGTGCCAGGCTAAAGCAACGTAACAACAGGCTCCGCCCAGCAAAGTGCTGACGTCGGGCTAAAGCCCTGGCAATGGGTATGGCTAGCAGCAGACTTAGCAGTGTTGAAATGCTAGCTTGTAGCCAGGAAAACCACACTACCCTCCAAATATAAACATCCGTCAGATTGCGAAACATCAACGTTTGACTGTGCCAGAGCAGTGTGCCTAAAGCTACTATTATTGGCACTAGCACCACGGCCAGGCTCGCCAGACTCAACAGCCACCACCCATGACCGGCAAGTCCAATTCTAATGCTAAATGCCATCCAGAATTTCTGGATGTTGTTGCCTATATAAATTCTGTATAGGCTTAGCATGGAATGATCATCAGTGACTCATGGCTTCCAGCCATTCGGCTACCCACTTCTGGCGCTGGTGTGCCACCTCATTCTGATCCAGTTGCAGCACCTTAGCAGGCTTGATTAACTGGTCAAATTCTGCTGGTAGCGCATCTCCTAGGTCAATCACTGGATACATCACATTAGTCAATGGTACCGCTTGCTGGAATTGTGGTGATACCATAAATTCCAGAAACTGGTGGGCCAGATCTGGGTTAGGTGCATCTTTGAGTACAGCGGCTACTTCAACCTGTAAGTAGTGGCCTTCGTCAAACGCTATAGCCTGATACTGATGGTTATTTTCGATAGCCATATGATAGGCTGGTGAGGTGCTGTAACTGAGTACCAACGGCGCTTCTCCGGCCATAAATAGGGAAAAATATGCTTCACTCCAATTCTTCGTAGTGGCGAGGATATTATTGGATAACTGTGTCCATGCAGCACCTGCCTGGTTGCCATAGACACTCTTCATCCACAACATCAGACCCAGGCCTGGTGTACTGGTTCGTGGATCTTGGATAATTACCTTCAGATCCTTATTGGCTGCCACCAGCTCTTGCAGGCTACGAGGTGGGTTGGGCAGCTGTTCCGTATTATACACAAACGCAAAATAACCATAGTCAAAAGGTACGAAAACTGGATCATTCCAAGTTATTGGTAGGGTTAGGGTTGAGGTATCCACTTGGTGCGTGGCTAACATTCCAGTTGCTTTAGCGGCTTCAATCAGATTCATGTCCAAACCAAGTACCAGATCAGCTTGGCTATAGTGCCCTTCCAGCCTGACACGGTTGAGAATGCCAACAGATGTGTCCATGGAAACAAACTTTAGGCTACAATTACACCTTTTTTCAAACAGTGGTGTAATTACAGACGCCATACCCCAATCTGAAGTAAAGGCGTCGTAAGTGTACACAGTGAGAGTGCGTTGCTCTGCTTGTGCCGGTATGGCGAATACCAGAGTGGCCACTAGCACAGTGCTTAGCAGTCGTAAAATCCTGTTCATGTAATTTTCCTGATCTAAAGAGTTAAACTTAAATGTCTTTGGTTATCTTTTTATGCAGCATTGTGATGATAAACTATAGTTGAAGCGACACGGTGATCAGTGTGCCAACTGACGCTGAGGCACTTGTAATTTATCTTGGGAGTATAAAACCCGCTTGGGTGTTGTGCAATAGTCCAAATCTGCGCTAATTACTGGCTAGCTGGGCGTGAGACTGGATGGTTAGTTGGAAACAGGGTAGGATTTAATTTTTATTGCATCTACAGATTAGGTCATCCCAGCACACCCTGGACATTTTGGATTGCGCGGTAAAGCAAAACTACGCCATTGCATGACCTTACCATCCAATAATAGTAAACGACCGGTAAGAGGTTCCCCTACCTCTGTTAGTAACTTCACAGCCTCCAGGGCCTGGGTGCTACCGATGATACCTACCAGAGGCCCAATGACGCCATTATCAGTACAAGTAAAGCTCACTTCTCTTATTATACCATAAAGGCACTGGTAGCAAGGTGACTCTGGTTGGCGTGGATCAAATACGGTGACGTGGCCTTCAAAGCGAACAGCTGCTCCAGAGACCCAGGGTTTACGTTCTTTGATACAAGCTTTATTAAGGGCAACACGGGTAGTGATGTTGTCGCTACAGTCCATCACTAAATCAGCTTGTTTGACTTGCTGATATAATAAATCGCCTTCCAGCCGGCAAGCTATACTGCTAACTTTGGTATCGCTGTTAATACGTTTGATTGCTGTGGCAGCTGAAATCGCCTTGGGGGTATCCACTGCAGCTTCTGTGTGTGCTATCTGGCGTTGCAGATTGGTCTTGTCAACCTGGTCATCATCCACCAGTACCAACTCACCGATCCCGGCAGCTGCCAGATACAAGGCTACGGGACAGCCTAATCCGCCTAGACCAACTATCAGTATCCGGGTTTTCAGCAGACTAGCTTGTCCGATATAGTCGAATTCAGGCAGCATAATCTGTCTGCTATAGCGTAATAAGTGTTTATCCTGCAAGAAGTTATTCTCCTACAATCGGTTTCTGGCCCACAGTGACTCGTTCATGCCCCGCCAGATCTCGGTGACTGACGACCTGTCGGTAACCCAGTTGCTGCAGGAGCTCGCGACTCCCTTCACCTTGCTGAAATCCATGCTCAAAGGCTAGCCAGCCTTCATTGTGCAGTATTTGACTTGCTTGACGAGCAATGATGTTGATTGCTGCCATGCCTTGTGATCCAGCAATCAGGGCACTGGTTGGTTCAAAGCGTACATCACCTTGTTGTAAGTGTGGATCTTGTGGGTCAAGGTAAGGTGGATTACTGACCAACAGGTTAACGCCTGGTTGCAGGCCAGCACACCAATTGCCTTGTTTAAAGCAAACCTGTAACTGGTTCCGATTGCCATTACGTTGTGCTAGTTCTACCACTGAGGCAATTTGTTCAATGCCCTCTATTTGCCAGCCCGGTCGTTCTTTAGCTAGTGCTAAAGCGATCGCGCCGGTGCCAGTGCCTAAATCTACCACCCGAGCTGAGGTTGACTCGACCAGGGTAAGCGCTATTTCTACCAGTAACTCCGTTTCTGGTCGTGGTATTAGAGTGTCTGGTGTTACTTCTAACTGCAGATCCCAAAACCCTTGCTGACCAGTAATATAGGCTATTGGTTCACCTTTTTGGCGTCGTTTTAGCAAGTTCATATATGCTACTTGCGCAGTCATTTCCAGACGGCGTTCAGGCCAGGTATGTAAAGCTGTGCGCTCACATTCTATCACCTGCATCAGCAATCTTTCAGCATCAATGGCGGGGCTGTGCGATGCAAATAACTGTTGGCGGCCTTGTTGTAAAGCAGCAGCTATGGTCATGGTTGTGGTAAGCATTAAAGTGCGTTGTAGCGACTCAACTCTGCCAGTTGTCCGGCCTGGTACTCATTGATCAGTGGTTCCAATATACAATTGATATCGCCTACCATAATTTCTGGCAGTCGATACAGTGTCAGGCTGATACGATGATCTGTAACTCGGCCCTGTGGATAATTATAAGTACGGATACGTTCTGAGCGGTCACCACTACCCACTAGGCTCTTACGGGTATCAGCTCGTTCAGCAGCCTGTTTTTCTTGTGCGCTGGATACCAGTTTACTGGCCAGCAGAGACATGGCCTTGGCTTTGTTTTTATGTTGTGACCGTTCGTCTTGACATTCAACCACTAAACCAGTCGGCAGGTGCGTAATGCGAATAGCCGAATCGGTTTTATTGACATGTTGACCCCCGGCACCGGAGGCTCGAAAGGTATCAATCCGCAGGTCAGTCTTGTGGATATCTACGTCTGATATTGCATCCAGTTCTGGCATTACAGCTACCGTGCATGCTGAGGTATGGATACGTCCCTGGGATTCGGTTTCAGGCACCCGTTGTACTCTATGCACACCAGATTCGAATTTAAGCCGGGAATAGACGTCCTTTCCCACTATGCGGGAAATAATTTCTTTATAACCACCATGTTCACCTAAGCTGGTGCTGATCATTTCCACCCGCCAACCCATAGTTTCAGCATAACGTGAATACATGCGATACAGATCACCAGCAAAAATAGCAGCTTCATCTCCTCCGGTCCCGGCACGAATTTCTATAAAGGTATTATGACTATCATTGGGATCTTTGGGTAATAGCAATTTTTGTAATTGCAGTGACAATTGTTCAAAACGCTCACGGCAGGTCTCTATTTCTTCAGCAGCCAAGGCACGAATGTCTGCATCGTTTTCCACCAGTAATAGTTCAGTATCAGCGATATCTTGTTCTAACTGGCGATATCCACGGTAAACTTTAACGGTGTCTTCAAGTTCAGAGTATTCCCTTGAGTAAGCGCGAAACTTGTTTTGGTCAGTAATAGTTTCAGCGTCACCTAATAAAGCTTCCAGTTCCTGGTAACGATCTTGTAACTGATCCAGTTTAGCCAATATAGATGGATTCATGGGACTAAGTCTTCAAGTTCAAATATTTGTTGTATCAGCCGCAAGTTTTCCAACTCTTCATCCACACAGCTTTTTCTCAGTTGTACGGTCGGCAGATGGATGATTTTATTGGTTAAATTACGACCCAGCATTTGTAATAACTTAGCTGCATCTTCGCCTTGGTTAAGTCGATGCATGCTATTAGCTACTTCAGTATCCCGCAATCTTTCCATTTTGCTACGATAAGCTCTGATTAGGTCAACTGCATTCAAAGCTCGGAGGCTAGATAAGAAAGTGTCTACCTGATTATTAACGATTAATTCAGCTGTATCTGCCGCTTGCTTGCGTGCCTTGATATTGTTATCAACAACATCCTTCAAATCATCTACTGTATATAGATATACGTTTTCTAAATCATTAACCTCTGCTTCGATATCGCGAGGCACTGCGATATCGACCATTAACATAGGTTGATGGCGACGTTGGCGCAGAGCACGTTCTACTAATCCTTTACCTAAGATAGGCAGTTGGCTAGCTGTGGATGAAATAACGATGTCAACCTTTGGCAGTTGATCTGGAATTTGTGCTAATAACACACAGGTGGCATCAATCTTGAACGCCAGTTCTTGAGCTCGATTTAGGGTTCGATTGGCCACGATAATCTGCTTGAGTCCAGCTTCGTGTAGGTGGCGTCCGACCAGCTCTATGGTTTTTCCTGCACCTATCAGCAAGGCTTTCTGCTGTCCCAGATCAGTAAAAATCTGTCGTGCCATACGCACTGCTGCGAAGGCCACGGATACAGGATTTGCACCAATGTTAGTTGTGTTGCGTATCTGCTTGGCAGCATTAAATGTATGCTGGAATAGGCGCGTCAGCTGACCTGATACCGTCATGTGCTGTTGACTTTGTGCATATGCTAATTTCAGTTGTCCCAAGATTTGTGCTTCGCCTAGTACCATCGAGTCTAGTCCGCTACCAACGCGTATGGCATGTCGTACGGCATGCTCTTGCTGGTAACAGTAGCCATGCTGTTGCAGTAATGTTACTGCTGATAACTGGTGAAATTTGGTTAGCCATTGTGCTGTGATGAATGCTGGATCAGGATTGCCTACAGCGTCATCAGGTATAAAACCATACACTTCCATGCGGTTGCAGGTGGACAAAATTACTGCCTCAGCAATTGCGGTTTCAGCAATCAGCCTGCGTAAGGCTTGTGCAGTTTGCTGCGGAGCAAGTGTTACTTGCTCGCGTACAGCTACTGATGCAGTTGTGTGGTTGATGCCAAATACAAAAAGAGTCATGAGAACAAAACAAAATAGCTCGTCAATTGAGCTGGCGATAAATGCTTGCCAAAGATCAAATTTATTTATAATAGAGAATATTATACCCTGAATCGATCCATTACACTCAATCTTAAAAAAAGATCATCGTTATAACTTGGCAGTACTCATTGTTTGCGTTTTTAATAAGGGTTTTATGAAGATAGTTATCAACACGTGTTTTGCAGCAATGAGTGACCAATAATGGGTTGTTAAACCATAGCTTTGAGTTTGTAACTTTACACTGTAAGATTCAGTGTAGCTTGTTACAGTGGCAGTTGCCTCTGGCCAGAATCGAAATGATCAGTTACAGTGTTTAATGCGGTGTAAATAATATATAGCAACATTTTATAGTATATGAATTAAACAGCAAAAAGGACCAATGGTCTTTAACATGTCTCAATTGCAGCTCGCGCTATGGATCAAAATACTGTCGACAGAAATGCCCTAACCAACCGACTGGCAACCATAGGTGTAGTCTGTCTTGGTATTGCTGACAAGTCAGTCAGTCTGCTTGTATTTGTGCTTTTGGTGGCATCTGGCATCATGGTCATTCAGGCTAATGCGGACCCTAAATTAGCGACACCCCCTCCTATTCCAGTCGTGGTTCAGCCGTTTCCTGATGGCACCTTACTGCCACTATTGCAGGGTGAGCTCGCGTTACGCCGCAAGCTTCCCAATGTGGCTGCTCGCCAACTAATCTATGCGGCCCGGTTAACCCGGAGTGTTGATGTTGCAAGGCGTGCTGCTTATGTAGCCCAGTTATCCCGGGACGCTCGTTTAATGAGCGATAGTGGTGAGTTTTGGGTTGGTTTGGCTCCAACTAACCCTGTGGCTTATCAATACTTGGCTCTAGCCTTAGCGCGGCAAGGGAAGTTCAAGGTAGCACTCAATGCTTTACAGCAGGAATTAGAGTATGGTGGTGGGGCTGGGCTGGTTGCAGTTGCTGAGACTAGCTTGAATGCTGATCAGGCTCAGCAGGACAAATTGATCACTGCATACCATAGCTTGCTTGGGAGATATTCCCATCGCTCAGAGATTGCGTATGGCCTAGCCTTAATCTACTATGCACAGAATAACCTGAATGCGGCCCAAATGGCCATAAGCCAGGCATTGGCTACCACTGCCGGTTACCGTCCAGCTCAGTTATTGCAGGTAAAACTACTGCGCCAACAACAACGCACGCAAGAAGCTCTAACCTTTCTGAAGCATCAGCTACAATCGTTGCAGCAGGCATCGCCCGGATTGCTTGTGCCCTATGGGCAATTGCTGCTTCAAGCGGGCCAATTGGAACCGGCTCTCGAAGTTTTTCAGCGACTGCTCATTGATCATCCTAATGATACCAACTCACATTACATGGCTGGTGTGATTAGTCTGAAATTGAATATGCCCCATGAGGCGCTCGAATATTTTGCTACGGTATTACGTCATGGTTATGATGATTCTAACCTCCACTATTTCATGGGCCGCAGCTTTTTGTTGCTAAATCAGACCCAAATCGCTAGGCAGCATTTCCTTAGGGTGGATAGTGGTGCAAGGTTCATGGACAGTCAACGGGAACTATTGCAGTTGCACTTGCAAGATAATGCTGATGGCAATGTTACTGCATTCTTTGCCCAGCGCCGATTGGCGTTATCTCAAGCTAGTGCGGAACTGTATTATCTTGAGGCTGATATTAATCTGGGTCAGAAGAATATCATTGCTGCTACTATGGTTTATAATGCTGGGCTAAATAATCATCCGGATGATATTGCATTACTTTATGGTCGAGCAATGTTGGCTGCGCGTACAGATAAACTGCAGCAATTGGAAATCGATTTACGTCGTATTATCGAGCTTCAACCTGATCATGCAGTTGCGCTCAATGCATTGGGCTACACTTTGGCTGAACGTACTGACCGCCTGCCGGAAGCCCGGCAACTGATCTTAAAAGCCTACCAAATCAACCCATCAGATCCAGCTACTATTGATAGTTTGGGCTGGTTACATTACAAACAAGGTGACTATCAACAGGCTCTGGTTTATCTACAGCAAGCTTTTGACAGTAATCCAGATGCTGAAATTGCCGCCCATCTAGGCGTTGTGCGCTGGGCTTTGGGTGATGCGCGCGGTGCTTACGCGGCATGGAACCAGATCTTGCAACAGGATCCAGAAAATACATTTATTCAACAAGCAATTACTGATGCCCGGCGGCAATTTCCTAATGACTAGCCAGTCCCTTTTTTGGTTTTTATTACTGATCGGTTTGGTTGTTGGTTGCAGCAACCAAACCGTTGTCACACACAACTTAAGTGCTCCTCAGTTACACAGTAAACTGCAACAGATACAGCAATGGGATGTTCAAGGAAAGCTTGCTATCTATACTAATAACAATAGCTACAGTGGCTTATTAAGCTGGCGTCAGCGACTCAACTCATTTGATTTGCTGCTCAGCAACCCTTTTGGTAGTCACAAATTACATATTGTTGGAAGTGATGGCCTGATAACAGCCACCGACAACCAGGGTCAGATTAGTGATACTAGTGCGACACGCCTATTTGAACAACAGTTTGGCTGGTCCTTTCCCTTAGACTATTTGACTTATTGGGTAACTGGTTTGCCTGGGCCAGATAGCCACGCTGTAGTGGATTATAACCAACAGAGACAGATTACCCGCATTATGCAGGCTGGTTGGGTCGTGGATTACAAACAGTTACGACCAGTAGATGGTCTACTCATGCCTTACAAGATCCAAATTACTGGATCTAATATACGCTTAGTCCTGATATTAAAAAATTGGCATAATCTAGTACCATTATCCAGTTGAAAAAGCACCATAATCTCTGCCTAAAACAAAGTCCTATTTAGTTGACATTAGTGTGCCTTTAAGCCAGAATACGCGCCTTTTGTAATTACTATCGCTAGTTTGGATCATAAATTCAACAAGCCAGCCTCTGAGCGGTAAAGTGCGCAATCTTGACTTCAATACCTTGTAACCAAGCTACCCTATTGGGTATCAACAAGGATGCAAATAGTAGCTTGTAAGAGGTCCCGTCAGTAATACCAAATTAAGGGGATCAGTGTGTTAAAACTTAAGGTATTTACCGGTAACGCCAACCCGGAATTGGCTAGAAAAGTGGTCGAACAACTTGGCGTTCCATTAGGTAAAGCTACCGTTAGCAAGTTCAGTGATGGTGAAAGTGCCATAGAACTTGATGAGGATGTGCGGGGTAAGGATGTATTTATTATTCAGCCAACCTGTGCGCCCACCAATGATCATCTGATGGAACTGATCCTGATGGCGGATGCAATGCGTCGTGCTTCAGCTAGTCGAGTCACTGCAGTTGTGCCATACTTCGGTTATGCCCGGCAAGATCGTCGGCCACGTTCAGCTCGTGTTCCCATCAGCGCTAAAGTAGTTGCGTCCATGATGGCCCGTAGCGGTATTGATCGCGTCCTAACAGTTGACTTACACGCTGAGCAGATTCAGGGCTTTTTCGATATACCGGTTGACAATGTGTTTGGCTCGCTGGTGTTACTAGACGAAATCAGTGCCCAAAGCTATGACAAGCCGCTAATTGTATCCCCGGATGTGGGTGGTGTAATCATGGCACGAGCTGTCGCTAAACAGTTAAATACAGATCTGGCGATTATTGATAAACGAAGGGAAAAAGCCAACGAATCCCAGGTGATGCACATTATTGGTGATGTGGTTGACCGTACATGTATCCTGGTGGATGATATGTGTGACACTGCCGGAACCTTGTGTAAGGCTGCTGATGCCCTTAAGTCCAGTGGTGCGATTAAGGTGGTTGCCTATGTTACCCATGCAGTTCTATCTGGTCCAGCCCTTGACAATATCAATAATTCTTCGCTCGACGAACTTGTGGTTACCGATACGATCCCATTATCGCTTGTAGGTAATGCTTCCAGTCGAATACGCCAGTTGACTTTGGCTGATTTATTAGCAGAATCTGTACGCCGCGTCTGCAATGAAGAATCCATCAGTGCCATGTTTCGCGCATAGTGCATTCTTGGCATTGACCATGCCGCCTCTGATGAGGTAATCAACAACCTCAGTAGCACTGGTCGCGAGTGTTACTGACAGTAAACGGAGAGACCCATGTCAATCACATTAAATGCCCAAAAGCGTAGCGATACAGGGAAAGGTGCGAGCCGCCGACTGCGTCGTGAAGCAGGCCTGGTGCCTGCTATACTGTTTGGTGATGCCAGCAATAAAAAGCCGCAACCGTTGACACTAGAGCATAAAGACCTGCTTAAAGTCAGTGAAACACTAACCTTTTTTTCTACCATACTGAATCTTAATATTGATGGTGATTCAGAACCAGTCATTGTTAAGGATATACAGCGTCATCCAGCTAAACAAGAGATCTTGCACGTTGATTTTATGCGTGTTGTTGATACCAATCTGATCCGTGTTCCTGTGCCTATAAAGTTCCTTAATGAAGGTAGTTGTCCAGCAGTAAAAACGGGTGGTGGACGTATTTCTCACCAACAAACTGAAGTGGCAATCACCTGCTTGCCAGTAGATTTGCCAGAATATGTCCATGTAGACATGATGGACGTCCCGGTCGGTGGCATAGTGCACTTGTCTGATATCAAACTTCCTAAGGGTGCGCACATTCGTGCACTAAATTTGGGTGGCGACTATGACCAGGCTGTTGCGACTATTACAGCTAAGCGAGGCAGCTAGATCATTTTTAGCCCCCATATTTTAGGCAACACCACCATCGTGGCTGTCACATCATTACATTAGGTATCTTGTTAGAGTGAGGGCCTTCCTGCATGTCCGATACAGCCACTATGACGTCTAATACCCTACAATTGCTTGTTGGGCTGGGAAATCCAGGTAAAAAATACGATCAAACCCGCCATAATGCTGGCCAGGAATTCGTTCTTGAACTGGCCCAAAGGCATGGTATTAAGCTAACGCCTGAAAAACGCTATCAAGGGCTGTATGGTCGTATTAGTATACAGGGACATATTTTGCACCTTTTGGTTCCCACTACATATATGAACCTGAGTGGGCAGGCTGTGCAAGCCCTGGCCAATTTTTACCGACTGCCTGTCCCTGCCATTCTGATTGCCCATGATGAGCTAGACCTGGCCACTGGAGTTGCTCGTTTCAAACATGGTGGTGGTCACGGTGGCCATAATGGCCTGCGTGACATTATTTGTAAGCTAGGTGGGCAGCGCGATTTCTATCGCTTGCGATTGGGCATTGGGCATCCTGGCAATCGTTGTGAGGTACTGGGCTATGTGTTGAACAAAGCTTCGGCAAGTGATCGAAAGCGATCACAACAAGCTGCAGATGAATCCATAAACTACCTTCCGTATGCCATTTGTGGGCAATGGCAAAAAGCCATGCATGGTTTGCACAGTGCTGTAATAACTTAACCGATTCAGAGTAAAACTATGGGATTTAAATGCGGTATTGTTGGTCTTCCTAACGTTGGTAAATCGACGTTATTCAATGCCCTTACCAAAGCTGGCATTAGTGCTGAAAATTTTCCGTTTTGTACCATCGAACCCAACACAGGCACTGTAGCAATGCCTGACCCACGCTTGCAAGCTGTGGCCGCTCTGGTTAAACCGGAACGGATAATTCCAACCACGATGGAATTTGTAGACATTGCAGGTTTGGTAGCGGGTGCATCCTGTGGTGAAGGTTTAGGCAACCAGTTTCTGGCCAATATCCGTGAGACTGATGCCATTGCTCATGTAGTGCGATGCTTTGAAGATAATCAAATTATGCATGTTGCCAACCGGATTGATCCACTGGACGACATTGCCACGATCAATCTTGAATTGGCTCTGGCTGACCTTGAATCAGTAGAAAAACAAATAGCCCGGGTCCAGCGTGTGACTCGTAGTGGCGATCGGGATTCCATCACAACATTAGCCTTGTTACAACGTTTACAAGCATCCTTGTCAGCTGGTATTGCGACTCGCTCACTTAACTTCACTGCCGCAGAGAAATTGCATCTGCGCAGTTTCCACCTACTGACCACTAAGCCCATCATGTACATTGCCAATGTGGCTGAAGATGGCTTTGATGATAACCCATATCTTAATGCAGTGTGTCAGTTAGCTGCTGATGAAGGGAATCGAGTCGTGACCATTTGTAACCAGATGGAGGCCGAAATTGCTGAACTGGCTGATGCAGAACGCTTGGATTTTTTAACCGAACTCGGTATGACAGAGGCAGGGCTGGAACGTGTCATTCGGGCTGGCTATGAGCTACTTGGTCTACAAACCTATTTTACTGCTGGACCCAGGGAAGTGCGGGCCTGGACCATACCGCTGAACACCAGTGCCCCTCAAGCAGCCGGTGTTATCCATACGGATTTTGAAACAGGCTTTATTCGTGCTGAAGTGGTGGCCTATGAGGACTTTATCATCCATAAGGGCGAACAGGGTGCTAAAGAGGTAGGTAAGTGGCGTTTGGAAGGTAAGCAATACAACATTCAAGATGGTGATGTTGTTCATTTCCGCTTTAATGTATAGTTATTTATCATTGTTGTATTCAGTAAAGACCTAAAGATAGTTTTGATCTGGATTGAGAAATAAACCCTTACGCTTGTTGGCATGCTTGACAGCCATACGGAAACAAGGAATAATTCGCGTCCTCAGGGAGTTGTTGAAAGAGCCATATTAATACTACTTTTTGGCTTTCAGCAAACTGCCAGTCAGTATGGCTATGTAGCTCAGTTGGTTAGAGCACATCACTCATAATGATGGGGTCACTAGTTCGAATCTAGTCATAGCCACCATTTTATTCGTTAATGTAGATATTATTGGGGTATAGCCAAGCGGTAAGGCACTGGGTTTTGATCCCAGCATGCGCAGGTTCGAATCCTGCTACCCCAGCCATCTATTATTCTAATGAAGTTCCAGATTTCTGAAATATCTGATGTTATTTTGATATCATCCTTTTCTTAAAGACTTCTTGATGTAAACCACTTTTAGCCTGTTTACTAAGGCAATATTAACTGCCCTGAAAATATTTTTGGTCGTTGTAAGCTTTTTTCATATCCTGTATCAGATTCTACAATTTGTGTATTCTTTTTGTGTTTGATTCCATTGCCAAGAACTTGGATATTGTATTAATTTGGAAATTCAGGGTAGGTTTTTTGCTTAGAGCTTCTACGATGGCTGATGCATAAACAATGAGGTATAAAGCACCCTACTTGCCGCTTTGCAATATTACTGCCAGGCTGGAGGCAATTAGTAGCCATAATTGTTAAAACGCAACGGGGTGTCTTAACAATAACGTTACCAAACTCCTTCCAGATAACAGTTATAATAAAAATATGCATCTGTTGTTTTATCTATGATGGCGAGTTGTTGATGAATTCTTGCCAAGCTCTTTAGTCATAGATCTTAGTTATTCTCAGTGCCACTGAATTGAGAATAACAAGGTGTCCTGTTGAGTTTCTTTCTACGAAGCAAGCAAAGGGTTTGAGTACTGATGGGTCGCTTTTTATACCACAAATCTGCCTGATGCGATGAATTTTGACGTGCCTTACTTTGAGAAAAAACGGTTGAGGTCTCGTTTTACAGGCGGATGCCAAAGGTCGTTGTGGCAATTCAGTTGAAAACTGAGTCCTGTGAGCCAAAGATATTGCTGTAACGCATGACAGAAAAACGTGTTTTGGAATAGTTTACAATGTTATTGGGCCAAAAACTTCTTACATATGGCATACTCCTAGCACTATACCTTTGTGTGATGACATTAAAACCCTAGCGGCCAACTTTTACAGCAAATATTCAGATCAGATGCAATTCAGTCGATGATCTGCCGGTATGGTTCTATCCTTCAGCTCAACTTGTTTTTCAATGCTATGCTAAAATATGATGATTAGCTGAACTATGCTAATTTTAGTGTCATTGGTTATTACTAAGCATTTGGTAAGAGATGATTTTCTGCTACAATGCGCCACCCTGGATGATGGCTAATATTTTTCATGAAAAAATCAAATCGTATTTACAAGGTTATTTTTGCCAGCCAAGATAGTGTGTATGAAATTTTTGCCCGCCACGTATATCCCAGTGATATGTACGGCTTTGTTGAAGTAGAAGAACTTGTTTTTGGTGAACGCAGCCAAGTCTTGGTCGATCCTGCTGAGGAAAAGCTCAAGCATGAATTTGCTCAGGTAAAATGCAGCTATATTCCGATGCACTCTATAATCCGCATTGATGAGGTGGAGAAAGAAGGGACGGCTAAAATCAGTAAATCCAATGGTGCATTGCATCACCTGCCTTTCAGTGGTAAAAAGCCTGTTTAGCGATCAGGTGATCCACTGTGCCTTTGTAGAAATATAGAATATGGTCGTGCCAACCTGCTTTATAAGCGATTTCCTAGCCATGTGGCCTGCTTTAACGAGCTATTTGGTTCTGATAAAAAAGCCGAGTGCGACCGTGACAAAAGAGGCTGGTATCAAGTCAAATAATAGTGCATTCAGTGATCTTTCAGTAGCTGAATGAATGGGTTTTTTTGGTATTCGGCAAATGCATTGAACGCGTGCAACAGAATATTATGCCCAGATTCTCTATAGCATCCCGATCAGATAACATAGGGTGATTGTTGTGCAAATTCTGGGTCCCGGTTATGTGAGGGTAGCATTATGAGCAAGAAACTGTTTATTAAAACTCATGGTTGCCAGATGAATGATTACGATTCGTCGCGTATGGCCGATCTGCTAGGTGCAAGCCATGCTATGGAGCTGACCCAGAATCCAGAAGAAGCAGATGTGTTGCTCCTTAACACGTGCTCTATTCGCGAAAAAGCTCAGGAAAAAGTATTTCACCAACTTGGTCGCTGGCGTAAGCTAAAGCAAACCAAGCCAAACTTAAAAATAGGTGTGGGTGGCTGTGTGGCCAGCCAGGAAGGTGAAGCTATCCGTCAACGTGCGCCTTATGTTGATATGGTCTTCGGGCCACAGACCTTACATAGGCTACCGGAAATGATTGCGTTGACTGAGCAAGGACAGACCGGTGTGGTAGATGTCCGTTTTCCCACAATTGAAAAATTCGATCATTTGCCAGCACCATCTGCGGATGGTGCTGAAGCCTTGGTTTCTATCATGGAAGGCTGTAGCAAGTACTGTACCTTCTGTGTCGTGCCATATACCCGTGGTGATGAGGTTAGCCGGCCTGTCCATGATGTACTGCAAGAAATAACTCAACTGGCACAACAAGGCGTGCGTGAAGTCAATTTACTGGGTCAGAATGTCAATGCTTATCGTGGTGAAACTGGCCGAGGTGAACCAATTGATCTGGCTGAACTGATCACTCTTGTAGCAGCTATTGATGGCATTGATCGGATTCGCTTTACTACATCTCACCCGGTGGAATTTAGCGATAGTTTGATTTCAGTCTACTATGATATACCGGAACTGGTCAGTCACTTGCATCTACCCGTGCAATCAGGTTCTGACAAGATTCTTATGGCCATGAAGCGCGGTCATACTGCGCTCGAATATAAGGCTAAGCTACGTCAACTCCGTAAATTGCGACCAGATATCAGTTTTTCATCTGACTTTATCGTCGGGTTCCCTGGAGAGACCGAGACCGACTTCAATGCTACCATGCAACTTATCACTGATATGGGTTTTGATAGCTCCTTTAGTTTCATATATAGTCCCAGGCCCGGCACGCCGGCAGTTAATCTGCCGGATCAAACCCCTATGGATGTTAAGCGCCAGCGCCTGGGTCTGTTGCAGCGACGTATTGAACAGCAGGCTTATGCCATCAGTCAGTCTATGGTGTGTAGTTTACAGACTATCCTGGTCAGTGGTTATTCCAAGAGAGACCCCGGTAAATTGAGTGGGCGCACGGAAAATAACCGAGTTGTTAATTTTATTGCTGATGATCCCGATTTGATTGGCAAGTTTGCCCAGGTTCGTATTATTGCAGCTCACCCACATTCCTTGAGTGGTCAACTGGTTAATTCTGAGTTGCAGGGGCTTGCTCCAACGCAAAAAAATTGGTTCAATAAAAATATCACAAATGCCATGAGGTAATAATTCAACTTGACCGTATCAAATTCAGTGGCTACCAGTGAGGCAAGAACCCTAACTTTCAGTCTTGAGCCTGACCATCACCAGCATTTGGCCAAGTTGCTGGGGCATCTAAATGAAAATCTGCAACTAATCGAACAGCGTCTTGCAATCCAGATTAGTAATCGTGGCAATCGTTTTCACCTTAGCGGTTCCAATACTGCTATTGAGCAGGGGCGACAAACACTGCAACGATTGTATCAGGATGCACCAAATCACCTTGAGTTGACTCCAGAAATGGTTCATCTGGCGCTGATTGAAACCCGTCATTTAAGTCAGCCAGATGATACGGTTAATAACACTGTCAGTGGCTATCCGGATAACCAGCACGATACAGTCTTAAGTGACCTTCGCTCCAACCTATCCATTCGCACTCGATGCCGCACTATCAAACCGCGAGGTACAACCCAGCGTAATTATATTGATGCCATCCGGCGCAATGATATCAATTTTGGTATTGGTCCAGCTGGAACTGGCAAGACTTATTTGGCGGTAGCCAGTGCTGTTGAAGCGTTGGAACGGGAAGCGATCCGTCGCATACTGTTGGTGCGCCCTGCCGTGGAAGCCGGTGAAAAACTGGGTTTTTTGCCGGGTGACTTAACTCAGAAAATTGATCCTTATCTGCGACCTCTGTACGACGCCTTATATGAAATGATGGGTTTGGCAACAGTTAATCGCTTGATTGAAAAAAACATTATTGAAGTTGCGCCACTAGCATTTATGCGTGGTCGTACTCTTAATGGTGCTTTTGTTATATTAGATGAGAGCCAAAATACCACCCGTGAGCAGATGAAAATGTTCCTCACCCGGATTGGCTTTGGTACAATTGCAGTGATTATCGGCGACATTACTCAGGTAGATCTACCCCGTAATACCGAGTCAGGTTTAGTTCATGCCATGGCAGTGTTGAAACAGGTTGAAACGATTGGTTTTACTTATTTCTCCTCTAAGGACGTAGTCAGGCATCCATTGGTGCAACGCATTGTCGAAGACTATCACACTCATGATCAGCAACGGGTTTCAAATGCTAAAACTTGATCTGCAGTTGGCTACTGTTGTTGTTGACTTGCCCAGTCGGGCTGATCTCCACAATTGGACCAACTTAGCCCTTCAGCCAACTGGTCTGGCACAGCAACTAGTTGAATTAACTATCCGCGTGGTAGATGACGAGGAAAGCCAACGTTTGAATCATATGTATCGAGGTCAGGACAAACCTACCAATGTATTGTCTTTTCCGTTCGTTCTTCCTGCCGGAATTACCGCTCCAGAACTGGGTAAATACCGATTGCTGGGTGATTTGGTAATTAGTGCGCCTCAAGTAGTGCGGGAAGCTGCTAGCCAAGAGAAAAGGCTATGGCATCATTGGGCTCATTTGGTTATTCATGGTACTTTGCATCTACAGGGCTATGATCACAGTGACTGCCCTCAGGCCATGATAATGGAACAGCTTGAAACTAATTTGCTGGCAAAACTGGATATTCCCAACCCCTATAGCAAAGACTCAGTTCACCCACGCAGTTACCCGTGACCCTAGGAAACCTCGTATGAACGACCCCAAGTCGATCAAAGAACAGGGAAAACGTTCTTGGTTAGATGAAATCTCCAATTTTCTATGTGATAAACCGAGTAATCGAGAAGAGCTGTTGCAGCAGATTCGTCAGGCTGAAACCGACCAGGTGCTGGATCTTGAGACGCTTGGTGTCATTGAAGGCGCCATGCAGATATCAGAAATGCAGGTGCGCAATATTATGATACCAAGGCCACAGATGGCTACAGTACGTATCAATCAGCCCCCACAGGAATTCATAACAACTATTATCGACAGTGCCCACTCCCGCTTCCCAGTGGTGGGCGAAACCCTTGATGATATACACGGTATTCTATTGGCCAAGGATTTACTACCCTATACTCTTCAGGGAAATATAGATGATTTTGATATCAGCAGAATTTTGCGTAAGCCTATCTTTGTTCCTGAAAGTAAGCGTTTGACAGTATTGCTCAATGAGTTTCGCACTAATCGTTATCATATGGCTCTGGTGTTGGATGAATATAACGGTGTGGCGGGGTTGGTCACCATTGAAGATGTACTGGAACAGATTGTTGGAGAAATTGAGGATGAATATGATGCTGAAGATAACAGTGGCAATATTCGTCCGCTCGCTGAAAGTGGACACATGGTCAAAGGGCTAACCTCAGTCGAGGATTTTAACTTACATTTCAACACCTGTTTTGATGCTGATGAATTTGGCACTATTGGCGGTATTGTGACTCACCAGTTTGGTCACTTACCCAATAAAGGGGAAACAACGGTGATTGATGCGCTACGTTTTCACATCCTGGCTGCTGATTCCCGACGTATTCGCTTGCTAAAAGTAGAACCTGTATTATCCGAGGATGGTTCTGTTGTTCGGCATGAATCATTCAATGATTCTTCTGTTTAGTGTGATAACTGCCTTTCTGGCTGGAGCAATTGCCTCCTTGGCTTTGGCTCCCCTATCACTGTGGCCGTTGGCACCCCTTTCTAGTGCTGTTTTCTGGTGGCTATTGCAACAACAGCCTCAAGCTGGTGGGCGGCTGGGTTTCAGCTATGGATTGGGATATTTTCTGGTAGGTGTCAGCTGGGTTTATATCAGCATGATACGCCACGGTAATACTGCTATGCCTTTAGCATTATTGCTAACCTTAATATTTTGTGCATCGTTGGCATTGTTTTATGCTTTCCTTGGTTATCTAACGAACCGTTTTGGTCACACCCGCAGTCAGCACGCCCTGTTGTTTATTAGCCTGTGGTTACTGCTGGATTTGCTCCGTGGATGGCTGCTAACTGGATTTCCATGGCTGTACTTGGGCTATGCGGCAATGGACACTTGGCTGGACGGTTGGGCCCCCTGGCTGGGTGTGCATGGGCTGACCTTGTTAATATTGTTCAGTGCTATCTTGCTGTTGCGGTTACTTCTGGGCTATGGCCGATGGTCGTCAACTTTGGGCCTGTTCGCTATTTGGTTGAGTGGGCTAGCCTTGCAGCAATTGCCACTGACTCAGGATGTGGCCAATGGGGTTCGGCAAGTCACGTTGTTGCAGGGTAATGTGCCCCTGAAAAAAAAATGGTTGCCACAACATCTAAATTCTACCCTGGCTTATTATTACCAACAAACTCAGCAGCATCTGGACAGTGATGTAGTGGTCTGGCCAGAAACAGCCATTGCCACTTATTGGGATCTGGTAGAACCCACTTTTGCTAATTTGATGCGTCAAGCAGAAGCACAAAAGACTATTGTCGTTAGCGGTGTTGTTTGGCGATCTGGCAGTAAGGACGAACCCAAATATCACAACAGTTTGGTTGCTTTTGGTGCTGAGCAAGGCCAATATCATAAGCAGCGGCTGGTACCATTTGGTGAATATATCCCATGGGAAAGCCAACTCAGGGGGCTAATTGCCTTTTTTGACTTACCCATGTCGAATTTGCATGTACCACTGGTTGATCAGGGCCTGCTCACTGATGGCGCTACCCCGCTGGCATCCAGTATATGCTATGAGATTACTTATGCCAGCAGCATTGCCCGTCTTGCACACCAAGGTAGTGCCATGCTCACAGTCAGCAACGACAGTTGGTTTGATAAGTCAGCTGCACCTTGGCAACATTTGCAGATGGCGCGCTTGCGTGCGCTGGAAAATGGTCGTCCTCTGATTCGCGCTACCAACAGCGGCGTTTCTGCTTTGATTAACCACCGTGGAAAAATCATTGCGATGGCTGAACCTTTTGTTCGTACCGAGATCATTGGCCACATTACCTTGCAGCAAGGGCGCACTCCCTTTAGCTATTGGCGTAACTGGCCTGTCATCATATTCGGATTACTGGGTTTACTATTAGCGCTGTATTTGCGCCAACGGCGCCACTAATCTGACCACTGATTGAAACTGTCGACATCACTTTATTGCGTTAGCCATATTGACAATCTTAATTAACATCAGTATCTTACGCGCTCTTGCTTAGCCTAGGTGGTGAAATTGGTAGACACGCTAGCTTCAGGTGCTAGTGGCCGCAAGGCCGTGGAGGTTCAAGTCCTCTCCTGGGCACCAAACTAACAACCAGTAACATCCATAATCGTCTATAAGATCCCGTTTTTGCGGGATTTTTTTTGGATGTTCGTTTATTACTGTCCATTCATGTCTATTGCCATCCGGGGGTATTTGGGGGTATATTTGGGGTACAAATAACATGGCTTCATCAATGTACCCCCAATGCCACTGACCAACACCACCGTTAAACAGGCCCGCCCCAAAGATAAACCCTATAAACTGGCCGACAGTGCCGGCCTGCACCTGCTGGTACACCCCAACGGCTCCCGATACTGGCGGTTTAAATACCGCTTTGCCGGCAAGGAAAAAACCCTGGCCCTGGGGGTTTACCCTGAAGTGTCACTGGCCCGGGCCAGAACCGCAAGAGATCAGGCCAGGCTCAACCTGAGCAATCAGGTAGACCCCTCAGAGATAAAAAAGCAGCAAAAGCATACCGCCCGACGCAATGCTGAACATTCCTTCCAGCATCAGGCCAGGGAATGGTGGCAGCATCAACATGGCCGCTGGAGTCAAGACCATGCCCAGCGGGTCTGGACCTCACTGGAAACAGATGTGCTCCCTTACATGGGGCATCGCCCCATTACCGACATCACCACTCCAGAAGTACTGGCGGTGATCCGCAAGATAGAACACCGGGATGCTCTGGATGTGGCGGGGCGGATATTGCAGCGGTGTACCGCCATATTCCGGTTTGCCATTCAGTCTGGACGGGCCAGCTATAACCCGGCCACAGAACTAACGGGCGTATTAAAAACCAGAAAGAAACAGCACCGTGCAGCATTACCCAGAGCCGAGCTGCCGCAATTCCTGAAACAACTGCGTCATTACGACGGCCATCAAGTCACCCGGCTGGCCCTGCGCTTGCTGTTGCTGACGTTTGTGCGACCCGGGGAGTGTCGCTTTGCCCAGTGGCACGAATTTGATTTGGAGGCCAGACTTTGGCGCATTCCAGGTGAACGGATGAAGATGGGCACTGAGCATCTGGTGCCCTTATCCCAACAGGCGATGGACATACTGGTGGCACTGAAGCCCATATCGGGCCAGTATGCCCTGTTATTTCCCGGGGAGCGAAGTCGATTGAAACCCATATCGGAGAATACCATGACCTATGCCCTGTATCGTATGGGGTATAAGAGCCGGGCTACTGCTCATGGGTTTAGAACCACGGCATCCTCCATCCTGAATGAAGAAGGCTTTAATCCGGATGCCATTGAGCGCCAGTTATCCCATCTGGAGCGCAATCAGGTGCGTGGAGCCTACACCCAGCATGCGGAGTACCTGAAAGACCGGGCCACCATGATGCAGTGGTGGGCGGACTATCTGGAACAACTGGAATACAGCACTAAATTAGCTGGCAATCAGTTAAATCCCGGCCACTAGAATGATTGACTACATCACCCATTTACAATAGTCGATTTTACCAATCAACAGAATAATATTATGAACTCAAGCAAATACGAACCTCTATCCGGCATTGTTAAGTCATTTAATCGCCTAGGCTGGAATATTCCTCTTGATAAACTTTTAGCCTATACAGGCCGTGGTAGCCTGAGTGTTTCCATCCAACTACAACATACCTATATTTGTAAACTCAATGCAAACAGGACTTTAGATAAAAACACCGTAAAACCTTTCAATGGTTTTGCTGATTTACCCAACAACAAGTTATATCCACAATCCGTGATGACCATAACGAATGTCATTGAGGGAGACATGTTACCTGCCAATCATGTGAATCACATCCATGATACGCAAAAAAGCATTATTCCATGGACTAATATTAGCCCAATTCTGGCAGAGTTATCGAAGGATTTAAGTTTTCTCGACAGGAAAATTGGTCCAATTGACCGTGTTTTTATTCAAGGTGAAGCTTATCAAATATGTCAATCAACTGATAATACAGCGGTTGATGAAAATCTAACAACCGACATGACCGACATTGATGCTATCACTAAAGTGCAAGAGCAATTACAGATCACAAACATTACCCCACTGGTTGCAGATATTTTTATCCGGTCAGATAGAATAGCAGAGCTGCAAAAATGGCTGGAGTCAGATGTGCAAGGTAATGCCTTGCCAAAAGAACACTCAAGGCAACCCACGCCTTCATATCTGAACAAGCAGTCGCCTCATTATGCCCCCAAGTTAGCTGCGGCTGTTAATGCATGGCTGGCGGTTACTTCGGATGAAAAATATCAGGATAAAGGTAAATCAGTTAAACATAATCTTGAGTGCTGGCTTAGAGATCATGCTGAACAATATGGATTAACTAAAGGTGACGGTCAGCCAAGTAACACAGCCATCAACGAAATAGCAAAAGTGGCTAACTGGAATCCAACAGGAGGTGCGCCAAAAACACCAGGTTCAAGATAACCTAACCCCTAATTACTGCCAATTCCCATAGGTTAGGCAAACCTACACCCATTTGCTCCAATTCCCCTGTAAGTATATTGAACCTGCCTACCTATTTAAGGCCATTCCTTTATGACATTGTATATCTAATAAAGATGTCTAAAGAGAATGAAACATGACTACCCACGTTCATACACAAACACCCCATCAAGATTCTACGACCATCGACAGTATTTTACGTTGGCCCGATGTGCAAAAGCGCGTCGGGATTTGTCGCTCCCACGCTCACCAGCTCATTGCCCGGAATCAATTTCCGGCACCGATAAAGCTTGGACCCCGGGCCAGCGGTTGGCTGGAATCGGAAATCAATAACTGGATTGAACAACGTATTCGGTCATCCAGGCCTATTGTCACCACACAAGATTCCCAGACATGAAAAAGCTTACTGCCGAATATTGGTTATGGTGAAGCTAGTGTCGTTTTGATTAGGACTCAAAGCCTAGGTAATTATTCAGGCTTACAAGCAATCTCCCGTGGCGGTTTATATGATTAATGATATTTTGCAAAGGCTCAAGCAAGTAAAGTCCACTAAATTAGCGAACTGGTTAGCGTGTTGTCCTTCACATCAAGATCGAAATGCCAGTCTAGCTATCACTGAGCTGGATGATGGGCGCGTTCTATTAAAGTGTTGGGCTGGTTGTACAGCAAGGGAAATTACTAACGCCGTGGGCCTCAATATGCGCTGCCTGTTCCCACAAAAGCCAGAACCTAAGCAAACCGCCAAGAAGCCTGTTATGTCAGTGTGGGATGCTAGGAGGCTATCTAAAGAGCTACAGCAAGAACAAACCATAATAGCTATTTACCAAAGCAGGGTAAGTAGTTTTCAACCTATACAGCAAAAGCAAAGACTAAGAGCTATACAAGCTGGTTTCAGATCAAACGAGATTAGAGATCAGTTAATCAAAAATAACTTTATGAACGCATACGGTATCAATGGGAAGAATATAAGCGGAAGCCGACAAGAACGTAGTTTGCAATGTGACATTAACAAATGACTAACAATACTCAAAACGACTTTGATACTGAGCTAGACACAGTGAAAGCACCACCTGAGTTAGAACCAGGTATATTTAAGGACAAAGGCTTACCTTCATTTTTGCAAGACATGGTAAATGCAGCTTGTACCAACTCTGAGGCATCAGAGATAGCCGTTACACTTAACGTATTAGCGTATCTTTCTGCTTATACTGGCAGGGAGAGGATAACTTGCCATTGGGGTAACTATGATATAGATGCTAGACCTTCATTTTTGCTTGTGGGTAATACTGGTTCAGGTAAGGGAACATCAGAGACGCTTGTTAAAGCCATATTTAAGATGTACAGCAAGAAGACTGGTGATAACCCCAAAAGAATCAGTAACGGACTCAATAGTGGTGAAGGGCTTATGCAGGTATTGAGGGACTATGACGTAGGGAACAAAGATAAAAGAGTTCTAACAATCGACTCTGAATTTGCGAAGGTGCTAACAGCATGTAACCGCGAAGGCTCCACATTATCATCTATTTTAAGGAACTTGCATGATGGTGAAGATTTGGACAATACAACCAAGAACGATCAGTTTAAATGCACTAGACCTCACTTGGTTATGATGGGGCATGTTACAAAAACAGAATTATTAAACAGGGTGAAATCGGTTGATATGGCCAATGGTTTTTTAAATCGGTTTATGATTTGCAATATGAAGCTTGATAAATATGTACCCAGACCCAAGCGCACACCGAATAATATTAAGGATGGTTTAGTTGATGAGCTTGAAGAAATAATGAGATTTGTTAATAAAGAGCCAGTAATGATATTTAAGGATTGTTTTAAAAATAAATTTGATAATTTGTATGAAAAATTTAGAGAACCCAAAGGCACAGAAAAGAAAAAGCAGCTTTTAACTAGAACAACAAAATATTTGTTAATGGTATCAATGCTTTTCGCCATAATGGAGAGGAAAAAGGAAATCAGTATTAACCATCTTAATGCTGCATTGCATATTATTCATTACTGGTGGGCTTCAATCGGCTATATATTTTCAACTGGTGAACAGGAAGCAGAATTTAAGAAACATAATGAAATGGCAGATAGAATACATAATCTAATATCAGACAAGGGACAATGCACACAGAATGATATTGTTGACCTCTTTAACAGAAAGGGGGGGAAAGACATTAAATGCGCCTTAAAGCTACTGCTAGAAAGCACACCGCCCAAGATCAACCAGTCACAGGGTGAAAGTAAGAATGGTGGCAGGCGACCAACAATTTATACTCTGAGAGATAACAAACCACACTTAACTATAGCGAGATAGGCGATATAGCGATAAAGCTTTATTTACCTAGCCTGTAGCAAGAGATATTATGGCGAGATTATTGGCGAGATAACTAATTGGTAAAATCATATCTCTCTTATGTCGACATTTGTGGAGAGGTTTACAAGCCTTGTTAATACTACTATCTCTCCTATCTCTCCTATCTCTCCTATCTCTCCTATCTCTCAGTGTAGAAAAGCAGAAAGTAAAAAATGGAAGATAAACGAATGGGAGTTTACTTGGAATTGAAAAAACTTGAGGTTGTAAAATTGGCTCCGTTTATTGAAGCAATAATCGAGATATTATGCCGATTATTAGGTTTAGTTATTGTTTATGTCGTGTTTGAGTACATTGGTACAGAAGTTGTGGGTACGAATTTTCAAAAAGATACTCTGCTAAGTTTAGTTGTGCTTCCTGCGATCTATGTTCTTAAAGACCTACATACGATTTTTGAGCCATTTTTTGTAAAAATTTGGATAAGCGAAGAATCTGTAAAAGTGCAAAGTGGTATTTTGACTCAGAGAATTGATACCCTAATCTTAAACAATATTGAAAACGTAGAATTGATTAAAAGTCCAATCGGACGTTTTTTCGGGTACACAACACTTTTTTTAAACGCTTATGGTTCTGGGGTTGAGTTACCTTTTGTGAAAAGTTATCTAGCTGAAGAGTTGCATGATAAATTGCATCTGTAAGTACCCCCTAAACTAGCACAGCTCAAACGTAGAAAATACTATAATCGCGAACGATGCGAAGGAGTTTTTACGATGAGCAAACGACTGAACGAAACCCAGATTGTCGGGATATTGAAGGAAGCTGAGGTGGGTACGCCAATCCCAGAACTGTGCCGCAAGTACAGCATTGGTAACAGCACATTCTATAAATGGCGAAGTAAGTACGGTGGTATGGAAGCCTCGGATGTTAAACGACTTAAAGAGCTGGAAGACGAGAACCGCCGTCTAAAGCAGATGTATGCTGACTTGAGCTTAAAAAGCCAAATGCAAGAGGACATTATAAAAAAGCTGTAAGGTCAGCAGCGGATCGTCGCGCCTGGGTTGATCAGCTACGTGAGCAATTTGCTGCCAGCATTGTGCTGTGTTGTCAGGCAGCGGCTTTGAGTCGTACAGCTTATTACTATCAGCCCATACGCTGTGATGATACTGAACTGATTGATACACTGCTGGCCCTGGTGGATACACATCCTCGTTGGGGTTTTCCGAAGTGTCGCAAGCGATTACGAACTTTAGGTCATCACTGGAACCACAAACGTATTTATCGCGTGTATTTGCAGCTTAAGCTCAATATGAGAAGAAAAGCCAAGCGGCGTTTACCCAGTCGACACCCGCTGGCGTTGAATGTGCCACCGACTTTAAATGTGTGTTGGTCAATGGATTTTATGAGTGATGTACTGCAACACGGCCATCGCTTTAGAACCTTTAATGTTATGGATGACTTTAATCGAGAAGTGTTAGGTATCGATATTAACTCTGGCATCACAGCTGACCGAGTCACTCGCTACCTGGATCAGATTGCAGCATGGCGAGGTTATCCAGAGCGCATACGTTGTGACAATGGGCCTGAGTTTACCGCGCATGAGTTAGCTGCCTGGGCTGAGCATCACCATATATACATTGATTTTATCAAGCCCGGTAAGCCTTACCAAAATGGTTATGTTGAGCGATTGAATCGCACTTACCGAGAAGATGTATTGGATTTATATCTGTTCAGCAACCTCGATGAGGTCAGGCAAATCACGGATGACTGGATACAGTTATACAACCACGAACGACCACATGACGGGCTTAATGATATGACACCCATTGAGTACCTAAATGTGGCTTAACTCTCTACCTCGAGACTGTGTTAATAGCGGGGTATTTACACATCGATCACAATTTAACGAAGCGTTAGCGTAAAACTAAAATTAGGGGGAAGGTTGGGGGTAGGTTTAGCTTACAAAACGAGTCTATTAATGGCTCTGAAGGACGGGTAGTTTACGGGAAAGTTAAAAGGCTATTACCTTAATTTTTAGTATGGCTGCATTATAAAAAATCGCCTGAAGGCTATCCTGGGGCTTGTGGAGACCCATACATAATTTATTGACAAAGCAAATAGAACAACGTATAACGAAAACAGGCCAAGCAAAAGCCGCTAACTTTTGCCTGACCCTAACCAAACACTGATATTGGACATCAGATATGGCTATCAGCGAGTATATCAATTTGCTGATTGCAACGGCTAGGTTTTGTTGCAGTCATGCACCATCAACAAACATCATCTTTACAATGTTTAGTCGTGGGGGTCATTCCCATGATTAAGATATTGTACCTTCATGGCTTCCTGGGTCGGCCAAACGGTAGAAAAGGAAATTTATTAATTGACTCCCTGGGAGCTGAGGTGATGCGCGTCCCTGTCATGCCCTTTCATGCTATGGACTGCATAAAAGGACGCATTAAGGATATGGGGGATCGTGTTGCACTAGTGGGCCATTCATTAGGTGGCTTCTATGCGACTATACTATCTCAAAAGTTGAATATTCCGGTTGTATTGCTTAATCCATCAGTGTTTCCCAGTGAAAGCCCCATTCTAAAGCAGGGAGACGTACTTAACGGATTAGGTAAATTGCCGTCAGAGTGGGGCTTACCCCATGCTGTTAAACAGCTCAAGTCTCTAGAGTCGGAAGCAATAGAGATCAACAAGCCACAAAATATACTGGTACTGGCGCAGACTGGAGACGAGCTTAATTATTCGAGATGTAATTGGCTATTACTCGAATTGCGAACATATCAGTATTCAGGGTGGAGGCCATGACTTCACAAACCTGGATCAATGGATTGCTGAAGTAAGTATCTTCTTTAAAACAAGAACACAACAAGACAAAGTGACCTATGAGAAAACTTAGGTATATTTTACTACTGGCTATATCAAGCCATGCTATGGCCGATTTACCCTTGGAAATAGATGTTCTACCTGATAAGAATGATTTAACTATAGAGCTGAGTGCGGACTATTTTAACGCTTACAGCGCGAACAATACGAGTCAGGCTCTAGGTATACGCTATGGACTAACGAACAATACGGAAGCGTATGCACGTGCCACCAATGGAGACAATGCAACTATTGGAATCAACAGCAAGTTATTCTCTGGTAGTAACACAACTGCCTTACTGGGATTTGCGGAGCTATCCAAAACAAAAACTAAGATGGTCGGCTTAACAGCTTATCTAAGTAGTGATCCCATAGTGTTATCGACTACAACAGGCATTCAAAGATCAACCACTAATGACTTATGGTTTATCAATCCAGCCCTTGGCTTTGCTGTGAACAATGAAATTAGCCTAAGTGCTGGCTTAAATCTTAACTTCATTCAATCCAGTGAAAATAGCACTCGCGCATCACAGACACAACTAGAGCTGGGCATAGTTTATTCAGTGAGCGAAGAAAGGACATTGAATTTAAAGGTTCAGACCGATATTAGCGACTATACAGGTTCTAACATCAGTCTGAAATGGCTTCACAAGCTAAACCCATAGGAGGTGATTAACTCATAAAAACATAGATTAACACCAAATTAATCGAGAGATATTATAAAGGATCTTCAATTATGAAACACATTAAAATTGTACTATTAACCATGCTAATGACTGTGTTTGGCAGTCATGCGGCAATGGCCAATAGTGCCAATGATAGTCTAGCTTATGCCTTCGGTAGTTCTGCCGATATAAGCCAGATTGAGCTGCTAACGCCTCAAGAAATGGATAGCACCAAGGGCGACTACTGGAATCGACATTTTAGATTTGGTAGTCGTGGTTACGTTTTTGGTTATCATTCTGCACACCATAACTTTACAAGTGGGCTGCTTCAAGGTAGAAGAACACATCTCCAGCTAACTACTTATAGAGTAGGTGTAAAGGGATCACAACGACATCGCCGTATAGCGCTCTGGAGGTAAAACTTACATTGCCGATTTATATTAGAATGGATATAGGTCGGCAATAATTAATATAGATTGATGCTATGAGTTATGGAAGTAGATTAGAAAAACTAACTAGTGAAGAAAGACAAGTATTGTCTGACGCATTAAAAAAAGCTGAATCAATACCCTACTCAGAAATGAAAAGAAATTTAGAAAAAACATCACTGTACTGTTTATTCGATTATGAGGTAGAGGGAATTGGTGGGGTAGTAGCAGATTGTCATTATGATGGTGAACCGCCTGCAATAAGAGTTGGAGTGACATTAACTAAACCTGGCTTATTATCATTTATGTTCCCTGCTGGTATGGACACAATAATTTACCCACCAGATCAACAACAATGACTAGATATGTCGCTTTAATACTACTACTGCTATCCAGCCAGATTAAGGCATACAACCTAATATCGTCTACGCCCATACATAATACTATTCAATCTTGGAAATCAATTAGAGATCAAAAGATCGAGAAACAAGACCTTGACGAGTCTTGCGGTTCGGCTGCCTTGGCTACCATTCTACGATTCTATTATGGTGCTGAAGTCTACGAAAGAGACATAATCAAGATTGTTAACGAAATAGCAAATGACAATACGGCTTCATTCTCAGATTTAAAACAAGCAGCAACAAAGTTTGGCTTTAATGCAGTTGGACTATCCATTGATTTTGACACCCTGAAGAAGATCAAAATACCGGCATTGCTCTACCTCAAATATCGAGACAACGACCATTTTTCAGTGCTAAAGGGTATCAGCAATACACACGTTTCATTGGCAGACCCATCGTGGGGGAACAGGACATTCACGGTTCATCAATTCAATGAGCTATGGCAAGTAAAAGATACGCTAAAAGGGAAGGCTTTAGTGATTGTGCCAAACGGCCATACAACCACAAATAATGACTTTTTTAAGTCTCCTGTAGTAAGCAGTCTGCCAACATTGCCCCTAGCCCTCAGATAAAGAACACACTTAGCTAGTAAACCTAGCCTTTGAGCTGCTTATTTGGTGGCTCTTTTTTGCATTTGGTAATATGCTGCTTTGAGATAAATACCTCCGACATTAAAATATTTATGTTAGAATCTTAAGTGTTTGTTTAGTATGGCTTTTATTGGAGAAAGCTTTGTAGCAAATTAGTCTGATGTATTTAGGATTAACAATATGGGTAAATCTTCAACTTCATTTAAAAAAGGTAATAAGCTATGGATGCTTAGAACTATGCCAGCAGGTCCAAAAAAGAAGTATGAAAGCGCAGAACAACTATGGAGTGCAGCGGTTAACTATTTTGAGTGGGTTGAAGATAACCCACTACAGGCACACAAGGCTTTTTGTTATCGAAATAAGATTACTATAGCAACCATTAATAAGCCCAGACCTATGCATATAGCTGGGTTTTGTGCCCATTTAAATATAAGCAGGCGCACCTGGTACAATTATAAATCAAGCAGCAAACCCGATATATTGCACATCACTGGCATGATAGAAAACGTCATCATCGACCAACAGATTACTGGTACGCTTGTTGGGATATTCAAACCTAACATTATCGCTCGCCAACTTAGTTCGATAAGCAGGCTACTCTGAGAACTGGCCCTTAACCATCATTGCTTTTAACGCATATTTTCATACTTTGATTTTGGCTTATGCTTTGATATTGATTACTTAGGTTAGCTAATACTAAGATGTGGCATATCTCAAATTAACGTCAAGCCATTCTGCCAAAACTCCTCAGATTAGAATATATCTTTCGCTTTATTGACACTTTTTTTTTGGGATAATAGATTATATCCTGATACTTTCATGACAAATTTAACGCTTTCCGTGATGGGCGATTTTTCTGAATTTGAACAAGCGCTGACTAAAGAACATCAAAGAAAAGGAATTATTTTAGCCAAGTAGCGTGATGCCTACCGTGGACGCAAACGTCGACTCTCTCAAGACTTAAATTAGTTATCCCTACAATTCTTGGTAATAAGGGAGCTAAAACTGAAGAATAGCTATTAAATATGCTTTTAATTAACGATACACTTGGGTAATGAACCTAAGTGTATCGTTACATTGGTTGGACCTAATTATTGTGGAAAGAGTAGTGTTTTAGATGGAATCCTTTTCTACACAATGGTTATGATACGAAGAGACAATATAGGAGTATTATGTTTATTGAAGAGCTATATATTGAAAATTATAAAGTCTTCAAAGGGGGCTTTACTTTTCCACTTCAACAAGGTGTGAATATATTAGTTGGAGATAATGAATCAGGTAAATCAACGATCTTAGAAGCAATCAATCTTGTTTTAACAGGTATGATTGGAAACAAATATTTAAGGCATAATCTCAACCAATATTTATTCAATAATGATATTATTGAAAAGTTCATAACTGATTTGGATGCTGGAAAAAATCCAGATCTACCTAGATTTGTTATCGAGTTATATTTTTCTTCTTGTACAGATGTTAACTTGGAAGGAAATTTTAATCATAAAAAAACAGGAGCTGAAGGTGTTTCTTTAACTGTAGAGTTTGATGAAGGATATAAGCGTTCTTATGAAGCTTTGATTGAAAGTGGTGAAAATATAACAACAATACCAATGGAGTATTACCAAGTAGTCTGGAAAGGATTTAATCGTGAAACAGTAGTTAGTCGATCAATACCGATTAAATCAGTTCTAATCGACTCAACTTCAACGAAGTATAACAATGGATCAGATGTGTATATATCTAGAATTATCAAAAATGAACTTGATGATGAAGAGAAAGTTGGATTTTCTCGAGCTTATCGCAAATTAAAACAGATTTTTTTAGATGACGATTCAATAAAAGGTATTAATAAGAAAATTACTGAAAAAACTGAGGTAACCAAAAAAAAACTAAGTATTTCTGTTGATTTGGAAAGTCAAAACTCGTGGGAAACAAGCTTGATAACATTTCTAGATAATGTTCCTTTTCATCAAATAGGCAAAGGAGAACAATGTATAATTAAAACCTGTTTGGCTCTTGAACATAAGAAAAGTAAAGAATCCAATGTCGTTCTGCTTGAGGAACCAGAGAATCATTTATCTCATAGTAAGTTGAATCAGCTTATAAAGCTTATATCTAAAAAATGTAAGAATCGTCAGTTAATCATCTCAACCCACAGTAGTTACGTGTCTAATAAATTGGGCCTAGAGAATTTAAGCCTTCTTCATGATTGTAAGGTCAGTAGGCTATCATCTCTAAGTGAAAGCACCTATGAATTCTTCAAAAAGCTCCCTGGTTATCAAACCTTAAGACTGATTTTATGTGAAAAGGCTGTTCTTCTGGAAGGGGCCTCAGATGAGCTTATATTTCAGCGAGCTTATATGGATTCGAATGATGGCAACTTGCCCATTGAAAACGGAATTGATGTGATTTCAGTTGGTTTAAGCTTTAAGCGCTTTTTAGAGCTTGGTGAGAAGTTAAGTAAAAGCGTATGTGTGATCACTGACAATGATGGGAATTACGAAAAGAATATAGCCAGAAAGTACGAATCCTACCTAAACAGTGAATGTATAAAAATTTGTGCAGACAATAATGATGTATTAAATACGTTAGAGCCACAATTTGTTAATGCAAATAAGGATGATATTATGATTCTAATTAAAGAATTAGGCTTGGATACTCAACATACAGAACATAAGTGGGTATCTAATTATATGAAAAATAATAAGACCAAGTGGGCACTAAAAATTTTTGAATCTAATATTCGTTTCAAGTACCCTAAGTATATATCTGATGCAATTTCTTGGTGCAATGGGTAATAAATTATACATAGCTGCTGCTGGGGCAGGCAAAACGACAACACTAGTAAATGAGGCATTGAAACTTTCACCTAAACCAGTGTTAATTACGACCTTTACAGAATCAAACGCAGCAGAAATAAGGTCAAAGCTAATATATAGGAAAGGATACTGCCCTGAAACTATAGAAGTTATAACATGGTTTTCGTTTCTGCTTAGGCATATGGTTCGTCCATATCAAAGCCAGTTATTACCTGAGACCCATAAATGGAATATTGGGTTTTATTTGGTAAAAAATAAGTCTGGTGAAAAGTTCAATTCAGAGGGTAAGCTGCTAGAAAATAGCAAGGGCCAAACCATTTACTGGGGTAAAAGTAACCCGATAAAATACTACTTTACATCTGATAGGAAGATATATTCAGATAAAATTTCCATATTTTCGTTAGAGGTAAATAGGGTGTCTAACGAAAAGTTAATTAGAAGACTTGAAAAAATCTATGACTATATATTCATAGATGAAGTTCAAGATATGGTTGGTTATGATCTTGATATTATCAAGCTTCTTCTGTGTTCAAATATATCGCTAACACTTGTTGGTGATCCTAGACAAGTAACGTATAAAACTCATTTCTCACGAAAATATAAAAAATATGGTTCTGGTAATGTGCAAAAATTCATTGAAAATGAGCTTGGTAAACGAATAAGTTGTGAGGTGGATACAGAAACACTAAAGTATTCACATAGAAATCCTAAAGTAATATGCAACTACTCCTCTTTAATATATGGAAACTTTCCAAAGACTGAACCATGTGACTGTATCGCATGCCAAGGTAATCAGAATGTTGAGAAGGGAGTATTTAGGATTGCTCCTAAAAATATAAGAAAGTTTCTAATGAGTAGAGATGTAACACAACTAAGATGGAGTTCAAATGTAAGTGTTGAAGATGATTTTCCCGTGTCTACTTATGGAGATTCAAAAGGTAAAACATATGATAATGTATTACTATACCCGACCAAGCCTATGGTCGAATGGATTAAAGATATGGAGTCAAAACTGACAGATGAAGCCAGAGCAAAATTTTATGTTGGGATAACAAGAGCAAAATATGCTTCAGTTGTAGTGTTAGATTCTGATGTTCAATGCGATTTGCCTACAATTTCACATCAAGTAGTGCCATACACTTAATCATGAATGATGATGGGTCAATAATATCGTTACAAACATGTTTAGTGAAACAAATATAATATAAAATTGGATGATTAAGCATCAATAACCATCCCATCAGCTATAATTGCCATATTAATTGGGGGTATTTTTGGGGGTATAAATTTATATTAAAATATAAATAATCATATAAATCAGCACATTAATATCTACTTGTGTGTGCTCTCTTGGGCACCAAATTAAAAACCAGTAGCATCCATAATCGTCCATAAAGTCCCGTTTTTACGGGATTTTTTTTGGATATTCTTTTATTACTGTCCACTAGTGTCTATTGTCATCCATGGGTATTTGGGGTACGAATAACATGGCTCCATAAATGTACCCCCAATGCCACTGCCCAATACCACCGTTAAACAGGCCTGGCCCAAAGACAAACCCTATAAACTGGCCGATAGCGCTGGCCTGCACCTGCTGGTACAACTCAACTGCTCCCGATACTGGCGACTAAAATACTGCTTTGCTGGCAAGAAAAAAACCCTGGCTCTGGGCGTGTACCCTGAAGTGTCACTGGCTCCGGCCAGAACTGCAAGAGATCAGGCCCGGCTCAACCTGAGCAATCAGCTGGACTCCGCAGAGATCCCGCAGAGATAAAGTAACATCATATTACCAGACGCACTGCTGAAAATTCCTTCTGGCATCAGACCAGAGAATGTTGGCAGCATAAATAGTGCTGCTGGAGCCAGGGTCATGTCCAAAGGGTCTGGATCTCACTGGAGGCCGATGTGCTCCCTTATATTGGGCATTTCCTAATTACCAACATCTCTATTCTGGAAGTACTGGTGGTGATCTGCAAGATAGAATATCGGGATGCTCTGGATTTAGAAGGGCGGATATTGTATGGGTGCCCCGCCATATCCCGGTTTGCTATTCAGTAATAGACTGAAAGCATACTTTAAATAAGGCAGTCTTTGAAAAAACTGCAATTATTCTTTAAGCAATTACATAGCAACAAATAATACAATCATCACAGCTATAAGGGTCTGCTAATAAAACGCGTGTATTGCTGACCTTTTTTAAGATGTCAAAAGCAATGGATAGTCCAATAGCATTAAAACCAAAATATGCTACTGCTGCTTTTAAAAAACTTGCACATAGCTCCTGTTACCCATCACGTCAATGCACATTAAGGCATCAGACAAAGAGTCATATAGCTGGGCACTGATTTTCACCGCTACACACCAACGGTTGGGGCTTTTATCAGGTGCTTGTCGCAATTGTCTTTTTTGGATCATAAAATGGCTTCGAAACCACTACACTAAGTTTTTCTATAGCACCATCATAAACTTTTAATTCAGTGCCATTTTGAGCTGCTTTTGTAGATATCATGGCTAACGCTATATTTTTCTTTAACCTTGGAGAATAGACCGCAGACGTGACGTATCCAACGTTTGTATCATTAAAATATACAGGCCATCGTTCATCGTTTGACCCCACGAGAGGGTCGCCAAAAATCTCAAGACCAACAAAACGTCGTGCAACATCTTGGTTCCTTATTCGTTGCAAGGCTTCTTTCCCGATGAATTCAACTTTATTGTCGCAGGCAACTAAACGATCCATGCCTAATTCATATGGATTATCCTTGGTTGTCATATCAGCATTGTAAGAAAGCATGGCTGCCTCAATTCGCCGTATGCTTGAAGTGTGCCCTGGCTCCAAACCTAACGGCTGCCCTGCTTTCATGATATGCTCCCAAAGAAGATCACCTTTATTTCCGTCACGCAAAAAGATTTCGTAACCCAGTTCACTTGACCATCCTGTTCTTGAAATGATCAAAGGGATACCATCCCAGTCAAATTCTATAAAATGATAGTATTTTAAGTCAGTTGGTACACTACTGAAGGCAGCATTAAGAACATCTCTGGATTTAGGTCCTTGGAGCTGAAGAGGCGACACATCAGGCTCACCAATCTGCACATCCATATTTGCATGAACGGCTACTCCTTTGGCCCATAGCAATACGTCACTGTCGGCAATAGATAGCCAGAAGTGATCTTCTGCCAGTTTTAATAAAACCGGGTCATTTATGATTCCGCCATGCTCATCTGTTATAAGAACATATTTGCACTGTCCCACTTCGCAATTCGATATATCACGACATGTAAGATACTGCGTAAAACGCGCTGCATCCGGCCCCCTAATTTCAACTTGACGTTCGACTGCAACATCACAAAGAATGGCGTTGTTTACCAAATTCCAAAAATTCTGAATGGGATCACCAAAATCACGCGGTATGTACATATGATTATAAATAGAAAACCCTTTGGCTCCCCACCTTAAGGCTGCGTCAGAAAAGGGTGATTTTCGTACTTGAGTTCCAAAACTGAAGGATCGAAAACTCTCTTTATTTGATTTATGCATTTATTTATTCCCAGATAGTATCGTCAAACTATTTTGCTCCATATCATGCAACAATGAATACAGGGTCACAAGGAGTATAGCTTGTGGCACTGACACGCCACTGCTTGAGAGATAAACAGGGCTGCTCCAAAAGATGGTTGATTTTATCAAAGTGTTTGTCATGGTCGTGTCGTTTGTTTCGGCTTTTTCACGGTGCAATGATTGGTAGGTCATGCGCACCTACAGTAAAGTGTCCCTTAAAGTGGCTGGAGTTGATTATTAACCATTTAAAATTGGGCTCATCCCGTCACTAGATACAGGCGGCTCTCCCATAATCCCTTATCGCTTTGGTGACTTAGATGGCTATGGGTTAATACGTCGATTTTTTTAAACTTGATACAAAAATATCATGGTAACTTAATGTAGTATTTGGTGAAACTACCTAGTGATCGTGAGTTTTTTTTGGGCTGCTATTAGGCTGTAGTCCTATAGAGTAGGGAAAACAGGCGCTATAATTTTTGGTCTGCCAATTAATAGTTATCTTACTATCTGCTTTATACATACAGACTATAAAATGGAGATATAGCAGACCTGACGCGTTGATCTGTTCTGAAAATGGATCAAGCTATTAAATATATGGTCAGTCCTATTGGTGGCAGTTGGCGTGTTTCCTGCCGATCACTTGGTGTTGTACACGGTGATTTTCATACACACACAATATCCAGTTAATTTCTATTAACAAGTAAACTCAGAAACCGTCAAAATGCAAAATATTTTAGGTCTGGTATGGATAATGATTACTTTGTGAAGTATGAACTAACCACAATTGACACTAAGCACAAGAAACACGCCAAGTTCTAAAATTGACCAGTTTATATGTCAGTGCTAATCTGCCTGCTTAATAGACTGTTAAGAGAAGCTAATCATGCCAGTTGGAATCGTGCCTTACAACTTGCGCCATCATCCAAAGCTAGCTGAAATCCCCCTGGAAGAGCTAATCTGGCCCCTGAGCAAGCCAAGATATGGCAAAGTCATCGCAGACCTTGATACAGCCGATCGAGTAGTCTGCTACCCTTCATCGACACGACTCTTAAAACCTATTGGTAGACTGCGGTGCAAGATAACTTTGTTAATGTTCGAACCCTGGGCTATTCAGAGTCGTTATTATCGGATGCTCTGGCTATTGCGGTTTAAGTTTAATTCGGTGCTGTGTCGCTATCAAAAGCTGTGCAATCATTATGATAATGTCTATGCCTTTGAAGTCGTCCAATCTTGGGTTGATGTCAATGTACTTGGTCCTGGCCATGTTAAACAAAAATCTTGCTCTATTATTGCATCAGGCAAAACAGATATGCCTGGGCATCAATTGCGCCATCGAATTATTAAACAAATTCGGGCCCAATACCTGCCTGTGGATATTTTAGGACGCGGATATAATCCTTTTGAAAATAAGGCAGATGGTTTGTTGCCTTACCATTATTCAGTGATCATTGAGAATGTAAGAGAAGATGATTTTTACACTGAAAAGTTACTGGATTGTATGCTTTGCGGTACATTACCCATTTTTTGGGGCACACCCAATATTGCTGACTATTTTGATCCTCAAGGTATGATCATCTGTGCCAACAGTGACGAAATAATGGCAGCGCTGACCTTGCTGGACACAAGCTATTTCTCTGATTCAGTCAAGCAGGCGATGGAATTAAATCGACAAAAAGCCATGCAACTGGCAGATCTCAATGGGAGAATAGGGCGGTTTTTTACATCAATGGATAATCAGTAAATATTATCTTGAGCTTGGAAATATGACATATTTAGATAAATACATTAACTGTCACAATGCCTGCTCTAACTATTAATTCATTCTTTATTCAATTTTTCCATTCCCGAATGCCTCAACCAGGTCAGGATTTATAACGGATCAAATTAACGTTAATTTCTGGCTCAAAATATCTCAGTAACCCTAAGACTGGATTGTCGATAAATATTAAATATCACTTTACTCCTTACCCTTAGAGTTAATCTGCTGAGATTAACGCTTACTTGCAATCCTGAAGGTCTATTAGCAAACCAGCGAGTCCTCCAGTGATCATTTTCAGCTCATTTATCAATTGTCACATCATAAGACAGTAATAGGCCTGTAATGGCTGGAAGAACTGTAGATTTTATGGTGTTATCGACAGCACAGCTGTTACTTGTAATTACTCAAAGTCGCTTGTTTTGGAGGCCTGAATATCTTTCTGGATTGGTCATGAAACCGCTTTATTCCAAAATCCCAATCCTTTGCTTGGATAATCCAGTTTTTAATGCCGGTAGAACTGGCCCAGTAGACCGTCCGTAATGGTTCTAATGCCAGTAGTATTCATAACTTCAGCATCTAACTCAATCATTAGTTCATCTCATTGGTTTTCAGGTAGACATTTTAACTTCCTGTAACTAGACCACTTATACCATTAACTACAGAGATTAGCCCAACTGAAGGTGATCATGGATCAAGATACTAAAAGTATGTTTTGTCCGTACTGGTTAATGATCCTATGGAATTCCTATGAAAACCATTTATAGTTGAACCAATTTATCTTTAAATCATCTGGGTTGGCTAATATTTTGCTACATACTTCCAGCATGGATAAGCAGGTAATATATCAATAATTGAATATTATCGTATCTCATGCTGAATTCATTTGTAGAAAAATAAATATGATAAAGTGAAATATTTTTTTAAATATATACTTTTGGATGACTTCGATATTTTTTGCTATAATAAAAATTTACGCGTTTTCTGTATAGATTCATAGAATATATTTTATTAACCATAAACGTATTTGATATTGATTTTTTATAAAATAAATATTTTCTATATTCTAATGTTATTTGAAATTCTGGTTTTTTATTGAGTTAATAAAATGATGATTTTTGAAAAAAATCGTAACTCCAATTATTTTAACTTTGGCAATCATAATTTCCATGATTACTTTTTCATTGACAGTATGGATCAAGTAAATACTATATTTTTATAATGTTTCTATTGCTATTTTTTTATTTTATAAATCACTACTAGGATTAAATTAGAAAATCGTTACATCAACTTCTTTAAAAATTTCTGTAAACTTTTTGATTTTTTAATAGTAGTTGGTAGCTTGATTATTTTTGAAGATAGCCAGCTTTTTTCTGGGCATGATTTTAAGGATAATTAAATTATTTAGATTCATATATTTTATGCCTGAACTAATTAAAATGATTTTCATACCATATAGGGCTATCCCTCAAATAGCTAACATTAATTCCATTATTTATTATTTTTTATATATACGATGTAATTGGTTCAATATCATATTTCTAATATTAATCATGAATTATGGGGAGATATATCACTATCAATACTGACTCTTTTTAGAGTTCTTATTTTTGATGACTGGACAGATGTTATGTATGAAATAATGGCTGTTTATACGCTAAGCTGGATGTACTATATTACTTTAATATTACTTACTTCTTTTGTACTCGTAAATATGTTGGCTGGAATAATTTTTGATGAATTTATTGGTAGTAGTGAGGATAAATTAAGCAACAGGTTAGATAAAATTGAGGACATGATAAAATACATAAAGAACCAAGTGTCTAAAGATCAGTAATCTTTTTTGAAAGGTTATCATTTATAAAAATTGAAAGTAACCCCATGTTAGACAGGTGTGATTGTTTAGAATAGGGATTATTTTCGATAACTAGGGGTCATTGAAACATCCTTGGTGCCGAGTGAGAGGGTGATTTGGATGATCAGTGGCAATAAGTTGTAGCACTTCTGGTTGCAGTATGCGTGGTCAGTTTCGGTCGTTTAGGAGCAGTTTTTGCCAAAATACAGACCGTAGTCGATCAGCAAGTTGCCACCAGGCATGGTGCGTTAGACTGTAAACATTTGTCTTCATGGGGCTTGGCACTGCATTCAATAGCTCTGAGTGGCATACCCAATTGGCTGCTCACAGTATTAATACCTGTTTTGGCCTGCATTGAGATATTCATCTAGGTTTAAATTAATCGAGCATAATGGCAAGCCAAATCCCTTAATTTTACCCTTGATACCAAGCCTGCCAAGATTCCACCGGGATTCTGTTATAAAACCTTAGACTGCCTGAGATACGTCATGCTTTAATATGATGGTTTCAATAGCGCTTAAACGGCATTTTACCCCAAGTAGATAACCAACTGCTTGGCTACTTTAAAACCTTATTGGTCTTTTTTACAACGAATTAATACTTATGCGCCATGCCTATCTCAATTCGTGTGTGCCTTTGACACACTGGTCAAATAACAAGCATAAGTATCCATTTTTCTTGCCAGGTTCGCATCTTTATGCGAAATGCCGCCAATATCATGTGTTGTCAGTTGCACCTTAACTTTATTATAGACATTAAACCACGCCGGATGGTGATTAATTTTCTCTGAATACATTGCAATCATGGTCATAAAACTAAAAGCGCTATTAAAATCATTAAATAAAAACTGCTTGGCCATTCTTTCATCTTCGATATACCACCCACAATTTTCATCATTGAGTTCGTTAATTAATGCTGAAATTTCATCGTTACTATATTTTTCAAATCCCATGGCTACCTCAATAATCATATCTTTTTTAAGATGTCCAGATTAAATTATCCATTTATTACCGATACAGATCAATATATTAAAATATAGCATATTTACTTACTGGAAAAATAAAAAATCCTGTCAATTTGTATCAACTAAAAAACGATTGTGCCAATAGCTTAAATTTTTTCTTATAATCGTCTTGTGTGATTAGAGCAGTATTATAAACCATCAATACCTATTAAATAGTAAAAATAAAATCAATCTCTCAGTAAAGTAATAACTTCTATAATTACCTGACATGCATGTTTACAATTCAATGATAAATTATAGTACGTAAAAAATTGATGTTGACTGGATAGTGTTTTCAAGTACTGCATTAAGTTACCTGAATGCGTTTGGATTAGGCGTAAGAAACTGGAAGCACTAACACAACATAGTGCCTTTTACATTTATTCTATTTGATAGTAACGTTATCTTGAAAATTGTTCAAGTCATAGAAGATCGTGTAGCTACTCCTTAAACTAATAATGAGGGCATAAATATTTCTATGATTGAACAATAGGCGTTTTTACGATGAATAAGAGATTAATTAAAAGTCAAGTCACCGCCATTTTTAAAGAAGCAAAGCTGGTATGCCAGCTCTGGAGGTCTACCGTAATCACGGTTTTGATCAAGCTACCTGTTATATATGGCAATCTAAATATAGTGCCATGGAGGCTGCGGATATCCACCGAATGAAAGATCTGGAAGAAGAAAACTGTCAGCTGAAACAAAAGATGATTATATTCCTGTTAGAAACCATATGTTTCGTGAAGCCGCCAAAAACATGCTGAATGAAAAACCACTCAGAGTACTCTCAGGATACCTCACACTGATCTTGTAAGCTTAAAAGCCTAAGTCATGCATGAATGTATACCTTATCAAACACGGATAAAATTCATTGTGCATAAATTTGTAGATTTCTGAACAATAAGGGATTAGTTATGAATAGTTTGACAATACTATATGACGTGTAAATACTCCTGTCAGTGGCTAACTAGCTGAGTTGTGGCTGTACGAATAGCCTAGGGTATTTATTTTACTTCTGGCGTACTGGTTTGATAATTAATTCATTTTTATTAAGTCTATCTCGTTTGCAGGTTTGTCTGAATGAGTGAAAGATCAAGGTTATGTACACTGCTAGAGGTGATAAATGGGTGGCTTACCAGGCGTGTTCTTGTATACTGTTGTTCGTCCGGAAATAGGCGTTTGGTAACAACGAAAATAAGTACCCATGTCAATGGACAATACGATTGGGAAGCGTCTTGATCAGCCCAACTTAGATGTAGTAAGTATTTATAATATATGGAGTTATCATGAAAAATTTGTTAAGAGTAACCACTTTATTTATCTTTTCTGCCGTTGCTGGTTTATCCCAGGCAGCTTGCGTATTTGATCTGGAAGTTGGTGATAATCTTAAGTTTAATTTGACAGAAATCAATGTGAGCAAGAAGTGTGAATCTGTTACCATCAATCTTGCTCACAGTGGCCAACTACAGGCTAATGTGATGGGACATAACTGGGTATTGACTAAGGCAGCTGATCTGGAAGGTGTTGCAAACGATGGCATGGCAGCAGGGCTGGACGCTGATTACGTTCCACTTAACGACACGCGTGTGCTTGCTGCCTCATCAGTCATTGGTGGTGGTGAGACTACCAGTATAAAATTCGCTGCGTCAAATTTTGATAGTAGTGAGCAATACGCCTTTTTTTGTTCCTTCCCAGGCCACTCTTACAGCATGCGTGGCAATTTTATAGTCAGCCCTTAATTTATTGTGTTGATTTGGGGAGGCCTGTCGTTTAGACGGCCTTCCTTCACGAAGACTTAAATAGTAAATCTCATCACGCGGTTAGTAAACGTCGATAAAAATTTGTGTATTAAACATGCATTGATGCTCCAGGGCATATGCAATATCATCGTATCTGTAGCCACAGTTGGTATTTTGAATGCTGAACTCCTTATGTGATCAGTGTCTGTCTCATCTGGATGTAAAAGTATTGTGTGCTGGGGTATTCCTTAATGTACAGTTGATCGCATTGTTTCACGGCTGCTCTCGGCGTTGGGCATGTTTTTATTGCCTCTGGAAGACACACATTGTCATGCTATGTTAGAAAACTGGTAGGGATTCATAATCCTTGCTGTAGCATAAGGAAATATCTTTTTTGAACTTGTGGCTACACATACCAGAAAAAATAAATTAAGTATTTAAATCCCTGCAACCGTTGATCATTATAAGACAATCACATTAGACTGGTGCTGTTATAATAGTTGTTTGGTTTTTTGTTGGGAGCTTCTTACATCAATATATGGGGCATTTCATAAAACTGAAGAACGCCGGCAAGGCTGAATGGTTAAGATGACGCTATAACAATTTCTAGTCTCATGATGCGTTGCACCGACCTGAGAGCATATGGTGGTAGCAATCGCCAGATGTAGCTCAGACAGTGTTAATTTATGACAGGGTTACACCTACTATATTGATGCAAAACACTGGTTTATATTGGTTCACAAATGACCTGCGCTTAGATGATAACCTTGCGCTTGCACAGACTGCCGCAAGAGTTAATCAGATGCTTTGCGTCTATGTTGTTGATCCCGCCTGGTTTACACCTAATCGGTATGGACAGAAATCCATGGGCAATTGCCGTTGGCGGTTTTTGCAACAGACACTGGTCGATTTGACACAGGCACTTGAAGCCTTTGGGCAACAGCTACTGATTATCCATGAGTCACCACTTGATGCCATAGCAAAACTAATCACACAGTATGATATCAGAGCATTATTTCGCAGCCAAAATGCTGGATTTTATGAAAATCAACTTTGGCAAACCCTGCAATGCCGCTATCGGTCAATTAACTTTGAAGAGCTAGCAACACATACGCTGTTTTCAATACATGCCTTGCCATTCTCTCTGGCAGATTTCCCCGACACGTTCTTTAAGTTCAGAAAACGTGTCGAACCGTTAGTTAATAACGTCGTTATCTCGTCATTAACGCACTTGCCACCACCCCCAAAGGAAAAACGGTGGTCCACAATATCCAGGCTGCCATTAGCTAGAGAAAGTGGTGATTCTTTGCTTTTTATAGGTGGGGCAAGTGGGGCAAAATCCCATTTACTGGGCTACTTCAGTACGCTTTTGCCCAGCACCTATAAACAGGTTAGAAATGCGCTTGACGGGTGGGACAATTCGACCAAATTTTCTCCCTGGCTGGCGAATGGCAGCATTTCGGTAAAACAAATTCTCAGCGCACTGCGGTATTATGAACATGATGTTAAAGCCAGTGAATCCACGTATTGGATACAATTTGAATTGTTATGGCGTGAGTATTTTCAGTGGCTGGCCCATGCGCATCAGGCAAAATTGTTTATCCGTTCTGGCATAAGGCAAAAAAAGGTTCTCACGACCTTCTATCCCGAACGATTCCAGCGGTGGTGTCAAGGCAATACGCCCTGCCCAATCGTTAATGCATGTATGAATCAACTTAATGCCACGGGCTATATGTCGAACCGTGGCCGTCAAATTGTCGCCAGTTATTTTGTTAATGAGCTCAACCTGGATTGGCGCTATGGCGCAGCTTATTTTGAGCAACAATTAATAGATTACGATGTGGCAGTGAATTGGGGCAATTGGCAGTATTTGGCAGGTGTTGGGGCAGACCCTCGCGGCAGGCGATGGTTTGATATGGATAAACAGACCAAGCGCTATGATCCAGATAAGTCGTTCATTATTAAATGGTGTGGTGAAGGTCATGATGAATCATTAGATTCTGTCGATGCAGCGGATTGGCCAATGATCAAGTCTGATAGCGCTATAATAAAGGAATAACCCATGACTCCATGGCGCTGGTTTCAAGCCGTGAGCTTTCAAATAATCTGGCCGACTACGGTATTGGGTGGCAACCAATGGTTGATGCTACCATTGTGTATTTTGCTATTACACTTTATTTTAAGCCCTTGCTGGCAAAAAGATTTGCAAATCATGGTTCTGGCACTTATAGGTATTGCCACTGATATGGCCCTGATGCAGTTAGGGGTGTTTATATTCAGTGAATGGCCATTTTGGCTGTTGGTGCTTTGGTTCGCATTTGTCCTTAACTTTGGTCATAGCTTGGCTTTTTTGCGACGCTTGCACATCCTTTGGCTGATCTTAATCGGTGCCGCGGGTGGCTGTTACGCCTACTTGGCCAGTTGGAAGCTGGGGGCTGTTGAACTGCCCCTTGGCCTTTGGAACACATCCTCCATATTGCTTGTCTTATGGGCAATTATTTTCCCCCTGTTGGTTAAAGCTGACCTGTATATCAGGGAGAAACCACAGTGAATCGTCAGGTGAATATTGCAGAAATGTTTGTCTTCCTTATTGTTACTGTCGGTTGTCCTGTTACAGATAATCAGCTTAGTGATGCAGGGAGGAAAAAATAGTGGCCCATATGCCCATCTTAAATTGGTTGATCAAGGCAACAGGTTCTAGTTATTTGGCAATCTATCAGGCTAAGGCTTTACACACAACTGAGTGCCGGGGACAATGACCAACAATGGACGATTAAAACTGGTGATGGGTTCAATTGAATAACAGATAACCTAATCTTTTACCCAGCGACAGCGAATCGTTCAACGTTAAGTAACCCAGCCAAGATTATTTTTTATATTCATTAACTATTGGTATATTCCATGACACATCATGCCTGAATGTTTTACTGTTCATCAAGCTATTTGAACAAGGATTAAACGAATGCATCACATAACCTGTTAATCGGACTAAGACAATGAGTATTTATCCATTTTTAACCCATATATACCGCATCATATTACTGTCACTGGCTATGATTATGTTGAGTAGTTGTGCTGCAACGCTACCGGACTATACATCCAGTGTGCCAGAATTCGACATGCGGTCTTTCTTTAACGGTAAACTAAATGCTTATGGTATGGTACAGGATCGCTCTGGCAAGGTAATACGTCGTTTCCATGCTGACTTGATTGGTCAATGGCAAGGCAATAAAGGTACATTGGCAGAAGACTTTTACTATGACGATGGTGAAACCCAGCGACGTGTCTGGTCGCTCACCAAAAATAGTGATGGCAGTTATAGTGGCACTGCTAATGATGTTACTCAGGATGCATTTGGTTACGGACAGGGGTTCGCCTTCAACTGGCATTATACCCTGGCAATTGAAGTCAATGGTAAATCATGGCAAATTGATCTTAACGATTGGCTGTATCAGCTTGATGATACGCGCTTAATCAACCGCACCGAAATGACTAAATGGGGCTTTAAAGTGGGTGAAATAACCCTGGTAATAGAAAAAACAGATTAGCCAACCAGAACCTTGAAAGCACACTCGGTGCTTTGAAACGCCTTAACCGCCGGGTGATTTGTTTGCAAAAATGACTCAATGAGTGGCACTGTCAGCCATCCAAGTCATAAAAAGAGCGGATATTTGGGCAGATTTTGAAAGCATGCTATGAGCCTTAAATGAGCGTTTGCAGTGCATTGATTAAACAGATTATCTAGTCCTGCATACATGGGGTTAGGTTACTTTGCATATTATCAGTTCACGTCAGTGCTTTGACTAAATCAGGTCTGAATGCCCGAAGGCAGACAATTGCCGATTAGCTTTTAAGCGAACCACCAGGGTCATTCAAACGCCAGAATTGAACCTCAATAGATATTGCCGAGGCATCCGCTTTATAAAGTCAGATGCTTACCAGTGGTATAGGTAGTGGGAGGGGTTTACTTTTCACCCCTGTTATCTTTCCAGTCAATCCTGCGACAGTGCCTTATGCGTCATTGCCATCAATGCATTGGCACGCGTTTTATCTGGTCAGGGATGCGTTAGCGGCGAATACCTTCGATAGAGAGACTCAGTTCTACTTCTTTGGACTTAGGTCCAAGGTTATAGTTGATGTCGTAATCCTTCAAAGAAATCCGTGTTGTTCCTTCGAAACCGCGGCGATATCCACCCCAAGGATCGGACCCGTGGCCAATATGTTCAACGTTGATAGTCACTGGATTAGTTACTCCATGCAGGGTTAAATCACCTGTTAGTATTGTGGTTCCATCACTGTTTTCATTGAAGGAAGTGCTCTCAAAATAGGCTTTAGGGTACTCGCTTACATTGAGAAAATCCTTACTACGCAGATGTTTGTCTCTTCTTGCATGGTTGGAATCAATACTGGCTGTATCAATTTCAACCTGTACAGAGGCGCTGTCTGGATCTTGTTCATCATATTCAAAACTGCCGCCAAAGGTATTGAAACGGCCTTGCAGCCAGCTATAACCCAGATGCTGAATGCGGAACTGGATCGATGCATGGGCACCCTTGGTGTCCAGATCGTATGTTTCAGCAACGACCTGTGAAGACAATACAATGGTAGCGGCCAGTAAAGTAGTGGAAAGAATTTTTATTTTCATGAATCATGCTCCCGTTGCTTCAATTACATCAGCAGGTTGGAATGGTTGTACCGAGTATCTTCTTTAGGGTTCGATCTCGGTCAATAAAATGATGTTTTAGCGCTGCCAGTGTGTGCAGCCCTGTCAGGATTATCAGTGCTAGTGCTACGTACCAGTGCACAATACCAGAAATATCTGCCTGATTCTGCATGTCAGTCACAATGGCTGGAATGGACAGGTGTCCAAATAGGTCGATTGAACGGCCATCGGCAGTGGATATCAGATAGCCACTGGCTATTGATACAAATACCAATACATACAGCAGCAGATGAACGCCATGGGCAGCTTTGCGTTGCACTATGCTCATTCCAGCCTCATCGTCAGGTATTACATTGACGGTTCGCAATGTTACGCGGCCCAGCATGGTGATCAGTAGTAACAGGCCAATGCTGTGATGTAGATCAATGGCATGTGTATACCAGCTGTTATAATAGGTCAGTTGGGTCACCCACACGCCAAGTGCAAAGGCACCCACTACGGCCACAGCGCTTAGCCAGTGCAGCAATATTGCCACCAGACCATAGCTGCTTTTGCTGTTCCAAATCTGTATTGATTGCACTGTACTGGTTCCGTACCGTCTTTTGCCTGCAACAAGCCACGATCAGTTGGATTTATCAGGCACTGGGATATATCTATAGGTGCAAATACTCCAGCAATTAATAAATGCACTTTATCATCTACCAGATTGGATTGATAGAGGTAAACTTAAGCACGTTGAAAAATACGTTTTGTTCGGCAGGGAATTGGTATCTTGATCGACATAGCATCCCACAGATCACATGTATTATCTGTGGTTGTCGCTCATATCCTATTGTGCTTGTAAAGGTATGTTCTACAGGGCCACTTTTTATTTGTCAGAGGGTTGATAATGAACTGATTGCCACACTCAGACATTTATCCAGATTTTACTCTGGATAATGGCATCGTAATTTAGTTTGCATGATCGTCCAAGTGCAAAACCTCGGCCCTTGATCGTGATAAAATATAAGATATGAAAAGACTTTACCCATATCTAACTTACGCAGGTGCCTTACCATTTGTCCTGTGCGCGCTCTGTATGGTGCTTGATATCCACATCATTCCTTTACTGGGTCCCACAGATCAAGTAATCAGTGTGTACGCGCTTGTCATCACATCATTTATGGCGGGTACCCATTGGGGGCAGCATTTAAATGTAGAGGATCAATGGCGCTTATATCTGCCAACATTTAGCAACATAAATGCAGTGTTATTATGGATTAGCTTCTTAATCCTGACTGTTAAATTATTGCTTGCTGTATTCATAATCAGCTTCTTGGTCTTGTTACTGATCGACAAAAAGCTGCTTCAGGCTGCGCTCATCAGCGTTGACTATTTTCTGACCCGCTGTGTTGTGACAGGGATCGTTATTTTAACACTGGTCATTTCAGCCATTTACGCATGAGGCAGATTGCCATTGCTGGAGCAAATTGGGTCGTGTTAATCCCCTACCGTGCTTATGTAGGGGAGGGATGGTGTATGTATAATAAGATCATGATGTGGCCACGTGAATTCAGGGGACCGGTTTGCAAGTAAAAGACGATGGGGGTCCACTTTTAAAGAAATCCCCTCTACTTTTCATAATACCCCTGGCTAGCGCCTGTTTTTTCTTAGTGTGCTTGACGTCCGTGCGGTAACGCAGCGACAGCCCACAGTTACATCCGTTATCCCCATTCTCATCCCTGCATGAATACATATTTGTGCTTTACATGCTGTGCGATAGGAGGATGTTTGGCTGCCCAGGCGGTGTCCTGCCAAACGTCTGGAGTAATATAATGACATTGCTTCAGTGCTAATGCATGATCTGTTGATGGCTTAAACCCAACTTGGTTCCAAGGTATGCTCATGGCATGCCACTAAAACGAATGCCAACCATGCCACTTCTACCTTTGGTGCCATAATTTACAATTTCTTCATATTGGGTGTTAAACACATTTTCAATGCGGCCAAACAACTCGATCTGATTGGAGTACCGGTAATTTGCTGCCATATTCATCAGCATGTAACTTGGCAAGTTAACCCGTGTACCACTGTATCCGCCCGTAGTATAGTCTTGGTTATCTCGGGTACCATGATAGTTTATCCCACTGGTAATACTGGTATGATCCGAATACCGATAAACAGCGTTTAAACTACCCATATGACGGGGCCTGCGCAGCAACGCTTTTCCGGTACTGTCATCGGTATCGGTATAGGTATAACTGCCCGTTAACTGCAATATATCATTTGGGTTGACCGCCAGGCTCAGTTCAATGCCTTGCACTTGGGCAGTGTCAGTTAGATTGGTTGCGCTGGAGCCCGCTGAATAGATCAGGCTGTCGATTCGGCTATGGAACACCGTAGTATCAATGTAACCGTCCAGATGTGCAAATGAGTACTCAGCACCCAAATCCCACGTGAAATTTTCTTCTGGCTGCAAATTGGTATTGCCGGTGTAACTCAGGCCGTATCCAAACAACTCAGTCATAGTGGGATTTTTGATGCCATTGCCCATACTGGTGTGTAACCGCACGGCCTCATTGAGCCAGCCAGATGCATTCATGTGGTGCGTCATACTATCCTTGAACATGCTGTTGTTGTCATAGCGGGTAGCCAGGTTGACGTAATATGTATCATTAAAATTGATGCCATATTCGGCTACTGCACTGTTGGTATTGATGCTGCGGCTGCTGGCATTGGTGTTGTTACTGCTGGTGTCGTGTCTTTCATTCTCTCTTTCCAGCGCCAAGGTTAGATGCTGGTCATTGCTTGCATCGGTCATAACGTAACTGGTCTGATAAGCATATTTGCGTTTGTAACCAATGTTCTTGGAGCTATAGGTCGGATCAACTGCGACCCGCTGTGTTTCAGCATCTGAAACACTGGCTTCATGATGCCAGTCTGGAGTATCCCAGCTGACATGAATGCGATTGAAGTTTTGTTCAGCATCAGTTGTGGCAGAGCTATCCTTACCTTCTGCATCACGTTCAACCTTGTCCTTGGTGCGCTGAGTTACGATACCCAGGGCAATATTTTCAGTGGCCTGCAGGTTGCCTTTAAAGTTCACGGTGATATTTTCGTAACCATCATCTTCGCTTCCTGCACTGGCAGCAGAAATACCATCCGTGTTAATTAACGTACTGGCTAGAGTATAGTTGTATTGTTCACTGCCACCACTGATACGAAAGGTTTCCTGATGCGTGCCAAAACTGCCAGCTTCCAAATTTACATTGATCCGGGTTCTCCCGTTACCGATTTTGGTAATGATATTAACTACGCCACCCATAGCATCACTGCCCCAAAGTGCGCTTTGGGCACCACGTAAAACTTCAATCCGTTCAATATTCAGATTTAGCAGCCGGGTGAAGTCAAAAGAAGAACCACTGGCCACATCGTTTACTTCGATGCCATCAATGAGCACCAGAGTCTGATTGGCCTCTGCACCACGGATACGTACTTCAACTATGGTCCCCAGCCCACCACTGCGATGAACGGCCAGACCGGGAACAAACCGCAGTGCATCGCTGACGGTACGAATCTGATGCTGTTTCAGAAAATTGGCATCCAGTACCGAAACGCTATTTCCAGAAGCAACCCTGGCCATGGCGACACGGGAGGCTGAAATCACGATATCATTGCCCAAACCAGCCAAGCTGGTCAGTGGCAATAGCACAGCTGCTGTTGTAATTAATAGGGTAGACCATTTTACATGCTTAAAAGAGTGCATTATAGGCTCCAATTCGGTTTGCACGGAACCGGAAACCCTTAGACACAGGTGTGTTGATTAACTCAGGGAGCTATCACCAAACGCGTGTAAGGTAGAACAGGACTGCTAAGCACCTGTTTCCGGCAACAATACTGTTGTATTGTTTATTGCCACCATTACGGAACCCGCTCAAACAAGCGCCCCGCTTGCCGATAGGTGACCAATCAGATGGCAGGTCTCCTGACTTACAGGTCCAGGCATGTGGTTCTACCTTCCCGGTTTCCCAGTGGTATTATTAAGAACCATGCTCTCTGCTTACAGTTGCGGGGGCAGCCACGGAATCACACCGTGTTCCCTATTCACCCTAAAATGGGAACCATCTTTGCAAAGAATATTAATAATTTATACGGACAGGTGCAATACACAAATCAAGAAATAGTGACACCACGCAATGATATTATCAATTTGCTATCGCTGATGCAGGCAAGTGATTTGAGGTGTATGCCTGCAAACCGCCTTTGCTAGGATTCACTGTGGTGCACGAAGCGTTTAATTGGCTGCATACATGCCCGTAAAATACATGGCTGATACCCAGGTAGCTTTACCGATACAGTTCAGCCAGTTCCCGAGATCGTTCCTGAGCAGTTAGCATTGCCTGTTGGCACAGGGCTTTAAAGTGGCCCCGTTCAAAAACCCGCAAAGCTTGTTCTGTAACCCCTTTGGGTGAAGTTACAGCCTGGCGCAGCTGGGCTGGCTCAGACTGACTCTGGTGGGCCATGGTGGCGGCCCCTAGGGCAGTTTGCAGTACTAACTGGCGGGCGATATCCAGATCTAAACCCAGTTCCTGAGCAGCATCGATCATTGCTTCCATTAGCAGGAAATAGTAGGCCGGGCCGCTGCCAGATACCGCCGTAACCATATCCAACTGATTTTCCTGTGTTACCCACAAGGCCAGGCCCACAGTCGTTAGAATATATTCAGCGCAGGCTTTTTGGTCACTGTTGACCGATTGGTTGGCAAACAGCCCGGCAGCCCCTGCCCCAACCAGTGATGGTGTATTGGGCATACAGCGCACTAACGCGGTGTCTTTACTAAGCCAATTCTCCAGACTATCCAGCAAGATACCTGCTGCTACCGATATCACCAATTGGCTGTCGATGGCAGGGGCTAGGCTACGGGTGACATTGGCCATCATTTGTGGTTTTACGCCCATCACAATAACATCGGCTGCCCGACAGGCAGCTTGGTTATCATGAGTGGTATGCACGCCCGTTGTGGTTGCCAATTGCTGTAGGCGATCATGGCTGCGAGCGGTGGCCCAGATGTGGTCAGCTGGATAATCTTGTGCCAACAGACCTTTTAGGATAGCCTGGGCCATGTTGCCAGCACCGATGAAAGCGACAACGGGTTGTTTTAACATCTGTAGTTCCTTAGTTGCGGGCACCGAATAGGTCAGTGCCAATACGAATGTGAGTTGCTCCAGCAACAATAGCGGCTTCCAGATCTGCCGACATGCCCATGGATAATTGTTGCAGGTGTGAATAGTTAGTCTGCAACCTTTCCTGCGCCTGTTGCAGTTGCTGGAAAGGTTTAATCTGGGTATCAAACTTCCGGGTTGCCATGGGGATACACATGAGGCCCTGCAATTGCAAGCGGGGCAGTTGTTGCATCTGTGTAACTAAATCAGAGAGCTCTATCAGGTCAATACCTGCCTTATTTGCCTCACGGCTGAGATTAACCTGGATAAATACCCGTAATGGAGGCAAATGTACCGGGCGTTGATCATTGAGCCGTTGAGCAATTTTGATCCGGTCAAGGGTGTGTACCCAATTGAAATGAGTGGCAATCGCGCGGGTTTTATTAGCTTGGATCTTGCCGATAAAATGCCACTCAATACCCATGCTACTACTTTGTACTATTTTGGGTTGTGCATCTTGCAGATAGTTTTCCCCGAAATGCCGTTGGCCAGCCTGGTAGGCAGCCACTATTTTCGACCATGGCTGGGTCTTGCTGACTGCAATCAACGTAATATGCCTTGACTCACGACCCGATTTTCTACAGGCTCTGGCAATACGCTGGTTGATTAACGCCAGCTTGTCAGCGAAGTCATTTGAATGGTTTTGGATTAGTTCGGTCATATTACCGTGGGGCTGATTGATCAATCCGTAATCGTCATTTGCATGCCAGAACAATCCCTCGGACGTTGAAATTCAAGCAATGCTGGTTATTTTCGTTCATGCAATGGGTGCAGTTCCTCATTCTGCATCATCGTCAGTTCAGTAATGCGGTCAACATGACCCGGCACGGGGACCTTTTGAGTTAAGTTGATAGGCCTTGGCTCAATGCATTTGCGCCACCAGTATAACATTGGCAGCGCAAATCCTTATTGTGGTTCACGAGCGACTATAATTCCGTTTAAACCACTGCCGATGGGTCTTCGTGTAATGATTTGATTACCCCATAAACCATCAATAACAGCACTATAGAGATCGGCAAGGCCGCCGCAATTGAAGCGGTTTGCAGGGCTGTTAGACCACCGGCAAGCAACAATGCTGATGCTACCAGGCCTTCACCCAATCCCCAGATGATACGAAAACGCTGTGGTGGATGATCATTGCCCATTGATAACATAGTGGTAATTACCAAAGTGCCAGAATCTGAAGATGTAATGAACCAGGTTGCAAGCAAGAAAGTAGTCAGCGCCGACATGATCCATTGCAGCGAACTGATATCCGTTAAAAGCGCAATCGTGCCATAGAGTGCAGCGGGCAAATTCCAGGACATTACTGTATCCACAATGCCAGCAGTACCAACGCCATTGGCGGCATTTAATTCAAGGTAGATCGCATTGCCACCGAACATGCAAATCCAGAAGAAAGCGATGGTGGTGGGTACGAACAAAACACCAACCATGAATTCACGGATGGTACGGCCACGACTAATTCTGGCGATGAACATGCCAACAAATGGTGCCCAGGAAATCCACCAGCCCCAGTAGAAGATTGTCCAGCCACCTTGCCATGCTGTATTACCCTCGGTTCCAGCAGTCCAAAATCCCATTGGAATCACATTCCACAGATAGTCTCCTAGTGATGTGATAAACAGCCCCATCAACCATTGAAACGGTCCGCCAAACAGGAAGAAAGCTAATAATACAATGGACAGCCAAATGTTCCATTCTGAAATTATGCGAATGCCATTCCCAACGCCTGAAACAGCCGATAGCGTCGCGATGACTGAAATTATGCCAATTAGAATGATTTGTGTCGTGACACCCGGATCCACACCGAACAGGACGTTCAATCCAGCAGCCATCTGACTGACTCCTAGACCCAAGGATGTTGCAACACCAAAAACTGTACCAAACACAGCCAGAAGATCAACAGCATGACCGATGGGCCCATAAATTCGTTCACCGATAATGGGATACAGGGCTGAACGCAGTGTTAAAGGTAATTTTTTGCGGAAACCAAAATACGCCAAGCACAGTCCAACGATGACATACACAGCCCAACCATGAAATCCCCAGTGGAAGTAGGTGACACGCATGGCATGTAAGGCGCGTTCCATCGTCATTTCAGTAACGCCGGATCTATCAGCATGGGGATTATTGGGATACCCAAATCCGCCGGAATTATCAAAATAAAATATGGGCTCTGCCACACCAAAAAACAAAATGCCGATACCCACGCCAGCTGAGAACAGCATGGCGAACCAGGAAAAATTACTAAATTCTGGTCTAGAATTGTCATTACCCAGGCGGATTGCTCCAAACCTTGAGCACATCAGGTATAAACAGACAAATACCATGATGACAGCGACCAATATGTAATACCAACTTAATGTGGCTTGAATCCATCCACGCACTGCTGAATAAATACTGCTGGCAAATTCAACATTTAATACGGTGAATATAACGAAGCCTAGGACCATAAATTTTGCTGATAATCCCATACCACTATGTAACCCTTTCATGAGTCCAGTGGAGGAAACCAGCTGTCGGTTATTATATGACATAACTTTATTTACCTATGGGTTAGAGTTAGCTCACTTGACTAGCATATCCCCTCTGGTATTAGCAAAGTTAATTAAAATAATACCAGTCTAATGAGATTATTATTACTTTAATTTCAACTAACTCTTGAATCATAACTAATATACAGGTAAATACAACGTTATATTTAAAAAAACATGGTATAGCCGGGTTTGTGGGGCCAAGTGGCCAGTTTGGTGTTTGCACACCAGCCATTTGCGTATTTGCCGGGCATAAGATACAAGGTACGTTGTTTATCCTTAGCTGGACAGGCTGAGCAAATGTTTTATCTGGCTACACATGTTGTCATCCAGCCCGGCAGTCGGTGCACACTGCCTAACCCTGATGTTCCTTGGCGCCATACTCATCAATCATCCAGATTAATACATGCGTGATGAGCCGGTGTTCAGGCTGACCAGAATACTTCATCAGGTCTGCAAAATTCAGGGCTCAGGGCGTTTTTAACCAAACGGTCTGAATATCTGCCAGTCAACCCTGTTACAGGGTTGAAACCAAGCAGATCTAACCGGAGGGTTGGAAAAACGGGACGCATCACTATAATGGCTTGTTTTATAAGTGATGGTTAACAGAGTAGTTTATTTTGATCACCTATGCGGATGATATCCCCTATTGTGACAGTGAGTGACCCAGATAGATCTTTATGCCATGGCTTCAACCTGTTTAACGTATTGAATCCTCGTACCTGCAATGATCCCTGCATTCCAATTGACAAAATAAAGCTTGCAAACCAGGTAGAGTCGATACACGATAGATGACATGTTCAGTGGCAGTATTTAAGATCATTTGGGTTGCATGACAAGCACGATCTTTAACTTAACTGACTCTATATGTTATATCATACTCATCTATTGATTTGTTGCAGGTGCCCAGGACATGCCCAGACGAAAAAGAAGATACTTGCTTTATCCAGCCTTAGCCGGATTGCTGGTAGCTTTAGTCTGGGTGCTGCTTGCCCCTAAGTTGCCATACTATTTTGCCGCTGTCTCGTCCATCTGGCCACCAGCCCAATTTTCTGCGACTCAGGTTACCTATGCCGATGCGGTAGACCAGGTGATGCCCGCTATTGTCAGTATTTATGTGGACAAAACCACCCAAGAAACCTTATCGCCGTTGTTGGATGATCCACACTACCAAGAATTAATCAAACAGAACTTGATTCAAGTCAACACAAATTCGTTTAGCCTTGGCTCTGGTATTATCATTGGGGCCAATGGTCAGATTGTGACGAACCACCATATCATTGCCAGTGCTGAACAGATTAAGGTGGTGCTTGATGATGGCCGTGTTGCTGATGCACAATTGATTGGCAGTGACCCAGCGACAGACCTGGCTGTACTGGAGATTTCCCTTGATAGACTGCAATATGCCGAGTTGTCTAATCAGGATAACTTTCGGGTAGGTGATGTAGTACTTGCCATTGGTAATCCCCATGGATTTAGCCGTTCGGTATCTATGGGCATTATCAGTGGTATTGGCATTGACCAACTTGGACAGCATACCTTCGAAAATTATATACAGACTGATGCATCGATTAACCAGGGCAGTTCAGGCGGGCCTTTGATTAACAGTGAGGGCAATATTATCGGCATCAATACAGCCCTGTTTTTCAGCCCCAACAAAAGTCGTAGTGTTCAGGGTTTGGGGTTTGCCATTCCAGCCAGTAGTGCCAATCAGGTGGTACAGGAAATACTCGACCACGGTCATGTTGTTCGTGGCTGGTTGGGTATTGAGGTAGACCTAGCTCGTAAATTTACCCTGGATTACCTGGCTCGCTTATATCTGGATGATCAAGTTAACGAGACAATGCGAGTCAGTGGTGTTTATGTTGGCGGGCCAGCCTTTAAAGCCGGTCTGCGTCCAGATGATTTGATTACTCATATTAATGGACACTTGGTGCTTGATCCGGGCCACATTATGAATGAGGTTGCTAATTTAAAGCCAGGCAGCAAATTGGCTATTACCTACCAACGCGACGATGTTGTCACTGAAACTCAGGCTATCTTAGTTAACCGGCCGCTGAGCCAGTAATCGCCACATGCACACGCTGTCCAATCAACCCGATACGCTATATGCCTCCATCAAAACGACGCCGGTGCCGTTCGAGTTCAATGCGCAGGTGGCTGATGTATTTGATAATATGATTCAGCGATCAATCCCTGGATATAACTTATTGCTCGAAATAACTGGTTTGATTACAGCACAATACGCTCAAGCAGGCAGTAATGCCTATGACCTTGGATGTTCACTGGGAGCAGCTAGCCTGAAGATACGCCGTAATTTGCCGGATGACAGCCATTTGGTCGGTGTCGACAACTCAGCCGCTATGGTCCGCCGTTGGCGTCAGAATATGGCACGCGATCAAGGTCAAGCCAGTATTGAGATACGCCAGCAGAATATACAGGATACCATTATCGACAACGCTTCGGTGGTCGTTATGAATTTTACCTTACAGTTTATTGCCGATCACCAACGCATTGATCTGTTGCGCCGGATTCTGGCAGGACTTAGGCCCGGGGGGGTCTTGTTGCTAGCAGAGAAAATTTGTTTTACAGACGCTGAAAGACAGGCTTTAATGATGCAGTTGCATCACAGTTTCAAGAAGTCTCAGGGTTACAGCGATCTGGAAATCTCCCAGAAGCGTGTGGCTCTGGAGCAAGTGTTGATACCGAATACTGAAACACAACACCGGCAGCGATTGTTGGCAGCTGGCTTTAGCCGGGTTGAACGTTGCTTACAATGCCTGAATTTTGTTACGTTCCTTGGCATAAAGTCGTGATGGTTATACCCCAGTGGAATGTGTGATATTGCCTCTTCAATTAACAATGTCAGGCTATATTGGGATTATATTCAATGTCCATCATGCGCGGTTAAATCTGCACACAGCCGTGATTCGATGCCAAGCTTTGCCTGCTTTGAGGGTCCTTTGGAAAGCGCTTGAGGCCATATTTTTACCGCAATCTTGCCATAGACGATCATTCCAATACCGTAACCAAGCTGATCTGCCAATGCCCCATAAACTGTATGGCTTGGCTTGCCGACTATGTCCGAATCCAGCATGCTTCACAGGCCGCAAAAGCCGATATTCATGCAAGATTGCAAAAACAGGTGCACTCATCTCCAGCCAGTACCATGAGGGCATATGGTGAGTCGTCAGAATCTGCGTATTATTGCAGGTCGATGGCGTGGTCGCCGGCTTCAGTTTATTCCCGAGGCAGGGTTGCGCCCCACCGGAGATCGCTTGCGGGAAACCCTGTTTAACTGGTTGGCACCGTTTTTGCCGGGAGCTCGTTGCCTGGATTTATTTGCTGGCAGCGGCGCTTTGGGGCTAGAAGCTTTATCCAGAGGCGCTGCAGCTGCCACCTTTGTGGATCAGTCCCGGGTGGCCAGTAGCCAACTGGAGCATAATTTGGCCTTGCTTGAACTGGCGCCCGATCAGCAGGCGCAAGTGATTCACCAAAGCGCCATGGTATGGCTGCAGCAAACCCATTACCAAACCTATGATGTGGTATTTTTAGATCCGCCATTTGCCCTGGCCCCGATACACGATGTGTTGCTGGAGCTACAACGATCCGGATGCCTCAACCAGTCAGCGTGCATCTATGTTGAACAGCCCCAGCCACTGGCGGCACTTAACTTGCCGGACATTTGGCAGATTAGCCACCACAAACGGGCCGGTAGGGTTTATTACGGCTTGTTGCAGGCGTATCCGTCAGCGTGTCCTTAGCTCGGCGATTGTATTGACCACGTTGCCAAAGCGTTAATACAAAAGCTATCCACGGCCCACAACAAGCGAGCTTGAGCGATATAATAGTAAAATAGCAACTTGGAACAATTTTTGTCATAATGACAGCCTTGATAACACTCTCTGAAGAACAATACCCCTATGCCGACTTCTCCAATTCGCCCCCTTGCTGTTGGCTATGCCAGTGCCGTTATTGGTGCCACATGTGCGGTCAATGGGGTCCAGCATGACTGGGGTTTAAGCCGATGAAAGCCCGATTTCGTTTTATAGCTGGTGCTGTGTGCCCTAAATGTGGCACTCTGGACGTGATTCGTCTGCATGTGCAGCATGAATCTGGCCTTGAACGGCTTGACTGCGTAGCCTGCGATTATCAGGATAGTGCTGCCCAGCCTGCTGTTAATTACTTCGGCCGGGGATCGCGCGCCCAGCCTGATCGATCCTCTGACTCCGCTGCTGAGGCTAAAATCAAGCCTCTAAAGTGGGTTTGAATGGAATATCCGTTACAGGCCGGAGTGTCTGACCAGCGGTTAGACGGCCAGATTCAGTATACATCGCTATTGGTGTCATTGCCCTTACCACTTTGAGTTGATTTAGATCATCCCCAGATCGGTTGCCGCCGCCATATATTGGCCCATCTGGTGGCATTGTTGCAAGAATTCAGGGCGCCACTCACCACGGCATATGATCGGTGGTTGTGCCCAATTCCAGCGTAGGCCATTACAGATTGACTTTATGGCCCGTTGTGTCCCGGTGCCGTCGTGTCTGGCACGCACGACCAGAGCGACCCCAAGCCCCTGTTTTGGTTCTAGACAGGGGTAATAAATACGATCAAAGAAATCTTTTAAGGCGCCGCTCATATAACCCAGATTCTCGGTCGTTAGCAGAATGATTGCATCTGCCTGCAGTACTGCGTGTGGCTGGCATTGCAGTGGGTTGACTAGGTTAACCTGTAACCCTGTATCGACTGCACTTTCAGCACCAATGCGCAACTGGTTCGCCATGGCCTGCGTGTTTGGCGAGGGAGTATGGGCTACAATTAGCAACTGTTTAGACATGATTGTAATGCCCGCGTTTCAAGACGGTTGCATTGTCCCAGACATATGGGTTCATGAATATGAATCATTCTTATCTCATCCTGTTGACCAATGATGACTTGGCATCCATGCATCATAATCAATGGATCGCGTCTCTGGTTTAGTCGGCGAATTCACATTTAGTATACCGCTTGGCCTGTTAGCACAGGCCTTGCCCCTGTTTTGGATCAAGGCTTTTTAACCAGTGGGGCAAAACCGTTATCCCAATTGAGTTTACGTGGTTTATGGCTCTCAATGGCAGTGTGTCTGGTCTTGGTTCTCCCAGTGGGTGGGTTTACCCGAGGGGGTCGTTGAGTGCCATTGCTGTGGCGTGCCGTAAGTCCCTTGATTTGGCGTACCGAAAGACGGTGCCGCTGATGCTGTTCCAGTCGTATCAGTAATTGGGTTTCGTTGGGACCAACTAGGCTAACGGCGACTCCTCTGGTGTTGGCCCGCCCCGTGCGCCCTATCCGGTGCAGATAATCGTTTTGGTTGCGTGGCATATCAAAGTTAATTATCAGTGCCAGACCAGTGATATCAAGGCCTCGTGCGGCTACTTCAGTGGCCACTAGAATATTGAATTGGTGTTTTCGGTAGAGGCGCAGGATGCGATTGCGTTCGTCTTGGGCCAATTCACCATGCAGCGCCAGAGCCTCATGATGTTGTTGGCGCAAATAGGTCGCCAAGTGTTTGGCAAGGCGGCGGCTGTTACAGAAAATCAGGGTTTTTGCAGCGTTTTCATTGGCTAGCAACCAGACCAGTAGGCGTTCCTTGTGATTTTGATTATCCGCAAAGATAACCTCTTGGGTTAAATTACGTCGCACGTGATCACTGGCGTTCAGTTCTATAGTGATGGGATTGCGCAATAGATACGATGCCACAGTTCGTACCCTGGTGGTGTTCAGCGTGGCCGAAAACAACAGGGTTTGGCGGTGGCTGTTACAGGCCAAAGCGATGGCTTTGACATCCTCACAAAAGCCCAGTTCCAGCATCCGATCGGCTTCATCAATCACCAGCAATTCCAGTGCACTGGTATCCGTATGGCCTTTACTCTGGTGTTCCATGAATCGTCCGGGCGTAGCAATAATCAGTTCTGGACTTTTGCGCAGCAGCGCCTGCTGAAATTGATAGGCTTCGCCACCCACTATGAGACCCAACCGGATATGGGTACGTTTGATGAGTTTGTTGGCAAGGCTCATTATCTGATGGGCCAGTTCCCGGTTGGGCACCAGTACCAAGGCCCGGATACTGGAACCGTACACAGGTTTGCTGAGTATTAGATGCAGCGCCGGAATCAAGTAGGCCAATGTTTTACCACTGCCAGTATGTGAACTAACCAGCAGGTCTTTTTGCGCAAAAATCAGAGGCAGGCACTGGTTCTGTACGCTGGTGGTCTGGGTAAATCCCAGTTGTGTCAAATTGGCAAGCAGGCGTGGGTTCAGCTCAAAGTCGCTAATAGCAGTGGTGGATTGCAAGGATTTATCCTTAGATTGCATCCGGTTACGTACTGGGTTATTTCTGCATCCGGGCAAAGCTGGTGAGCTTCCTCAAGGGTCAAGTGCTAGCTGGCCATTTCAATGAACTGCCCAAAATTATACCGTTTTATTGCCTTACGGTGTCCACCTCATTAGCTTGCAACAGTGTCTTTGTCCCTTGAATATAAATTAAGAATTTTTAAAGGCAGTTGAAGTGATTTGCTTAAACAACGCCAAGTTAGAAGATCAAATCAAGGTCATGAATTTAAAACAGCAATTAAAGCATACTTAGGAGCGCTAGTCATGAATAATCTCAATGTATACGTCGGCTGTGAATTAGACGTTGCCGGTCAAAAGGTAACATTCGAGTCGGTGAAATATACAGATGGGCCTAAAGAAGGCCAGCCTAAAACAGCCATCAATAAAATAAAGACCTAGGGCTTTGAGATGCAGATGAACGTGGGTGATGGCAAAGATCCCTTAAAACTGGGTTCCATTGATGATATTGCTAATTATTTCGGTTTTGATAAACAGTCCATGGGTAAAGAAAATGACCAGTTAGAAGTAAATATTAATACCGCGTTAAGCAAACTGGGCAAATTTACTGATGTGCCTTATAAAATGGTACAAGTGCCACACCAAGCACTGAAATATACAAAAGAAGACGATACCATTTATTGTGTTGCAGAATCTGATTTTGGCTTCACTCAACAAAATCCTACGGCCATTAGTCGCACACTGGCTGACAAGGTAATGGCGACCAAGCCGGCAACCGCTAAAGCTGAGATCGAAGCGGATCAATTATACCTCTCTAAAGGCCATTATTTGGTAGGGACAGCCAGTGAGTTTGAAATCACTGTGGATAAAAAAATACCAATAAAAGACCCTAATATTAAGACCCTTAATTTTACTGATGATAATAAAACGATAAACCTAGACAACTTTGCAGCGTCAGATACTGATCAGTACATCAATAAAGTTAAACAATCTGCCTGGTATAAAACTGAGACAATAACTAAAAAATACAATAATGCTGACGACACGCTAAAGAACAATATAGTCAGTGCACTCAAAATAATATCCACCCACCAGGGCTCCCATTCCAATCTGTTGACTCAATTTTTAGTTGCCTATGCAGGCTGCCAGATGGCCAGTACTTCATGGGATCAGAAAGATTTGTTCTATTTTGGCCCCAAAGAACGTGTGTCATCAGACCCAGATTCAGCCTATGTAGGCTATGCGCTGGATTCAAGCGGGGTTATTGTGGGATTGCATATTCAGGCCAAAAAGGGTGCCGAACGGGTCTTGAAGCGTTCGTATGCCAATGACCTCTGGGCTGATGTTGAAGCTGGCGATCAGAAACTGACTCCCGGTGGGGGTGATGGCCTAACGCAAAGTGATATAAATGCGCTTAATGACATCCATCCCAAATATCAGGGTAGCTTAAGTAACTGGATAGAGTCTAAATGTAGAGGTGTTTCATTTCTTGCTAAACCGGTTACCAAGCTGCTTTCAGCAGAAATTCTTATCAGGGACTTAAAAATCACCATACCGAGCAGTGAATATACTAATGATAATTATCTTGCAGGTTATGCCGAACAACCCATTGTAACTCACTTTTATCGATTACATGATTTTTATGTGGCAGATAAGTTATTTGATAGAAACGCCAATCAGGATGAACAAACCAAGCAATTTAAAGATCTATTTAAGAGTGCTAATAGCAAATTCGCTAAAATAGAATGGTCCAAACTAATTGATTTCATTAACAAGGGTGTTAAAGAAATTATTACCCGTATGCAGACCTTGGCAAACAATAATAAGATCGACGTAGAAGCAGACTTGAGCGGCGAATTTCAAGCAACAAAGAAGACGATGGCATCATGGATCTCCTTAAACTTTAAAGGAGAACGAGATAAATGGAAAAATCTGGAAGATTTTTTAAAGCCAGATTCGGGGATTGGGGATGACGAAAAAGCTGCAATAAAAACTATAGAAGATGAAGCACTGCCAAATTTGATAAAAATAATACATGCTTCCATATTAATAAGAATTTATCGGGAAAAATACTTTAAATCATTGCATCAAAGAGACGAAATAAAACAAGCTATTGATGCATTAATTAAATTTAAATATGACTTAACCAAGGTAAGGGACCAAGCCAAACCAACTTTACCGTTGTATGAAACTAATTCAGGCAGTGATATTTTTAAGCGTAAAAAAGCACAACAGAAACGGTATACCGATGAAGCTATTGCAGCGCTTAACCTAGATTGTATCAAGGCTGAACCCGAGTCCATCGGTTACGATGTAAGGGTTTCAGCCACCTGGCCTAATGATTTCTCGGGTTCAGATATCCCCTTTGCCCTCAAGGCAATCAATTTCCGGTTCCAGTCAGAGCCGGGGGCAAACAGTGCGGCATCTAACCTGCCGCACCAGAACAAGCAGACCATAACTTTAGTATTGGCACAGCAAGTGCAGAGAGCTTCAGCCACAGATGCGAACGGTAAGCCCCTGTGCGAGATTAGTGATGGTGACACGCATCTCTATGTTCCCAATGGCACGTATCTATCTGGCACAGAAGACGAATTTGTCATTGCCGGCATTGCTGAAGCAACCCGCCATGCCATTAGCATCGAACAAGATAACGCACCACAGCAGTCGACTAAACAAGATAATACACCTCAGCAGGCAGCTAAACCGACAGTACTCAAGCAGCCGCCATCGTCCGTAACGGAAGCACAAGCAAAACAAATTGAGGCAGCTGCGAAAACAAACACAAAGAAACCACGTCGCACAAAAACTGCTGCTGGAAAGTTTATCCATCTGCCTAGTGGCACCTATTCCATGAAATCTACTGAAAAGCCGGTGAAAACTGTTCAGTTTACGATCAAAAAACTAGGTGGTGATATTCCAATCAAAGGGTAAGTACGGTCATAAAATTAACTGTTTCGATTCTAGCTCGTGGTCTGTGTGATAGCGGACCCGTTCGCAGCAACAGTGAGGAGTCCGTTAGATGAATAATATGCCACAAATCGGCTTCATACCGGAGTTGATACTTGACGGCCAGCCGGTCAGTCCGGTGATTGATATCGTCAATATGCCCACCGGCTTCACGGTCACGGGAGGCTATGGCAATACACTGACGCCCGAACAACGACAGGAACTGGCCGCCACTGGTATTACCGATGCCGCCTTTAATCTAAAGCTGGGTCAGGTGCTGGACACCATGTTAAAACCAGCAGGTCTGTCGCCTACCCCATATTTACCGGGTCTGATTAATAACCTGGCATTGACGGGCCTGAGCTTCAAGTACACAACAATCACCAGCACCGCGGGTCAGGCCAAAGGTGGTGCCAGTCAGGCCACCACGATCTCCGGTTATCTGCGTTGCGGCATCAATATCAATGGCACCCCCATGACCTTTCAGGTGCCCTTTGGCCGTCACCGGGAGTATTGGCTGAACGCGGAAGGTCCGTTAGCCATCAGGTGTCAACTGACCGTTGACGATCCTTACCCCTCACAGCAGTCAAAGTCGGCTCAGCAAACCCCATCGGCCGGGGATTCAGCTCGGCCCTACCGGGTAGCCGGCAGTTTTGTCAACCGGAGCAATCAATCGCTGGGGCAATTTATTAACTTGGCGTTACAGCCCTTTGCTTTGGCACCGGGTAAAGACCTGCCCGATATTGTGAGTAGCCTCACCTTGAACCGGGTTGATTTTGCTTATGTAGCTAACACTGGCTCTGATGCGCATCGGAGTAGCACCAAGACCGGTTACGTGCGATGTGCCCTGACCCTGGGCGATGTTCCGGTGGCGGTGCGAATACCTTTTGGTGAGGTGGGGGAGTACCGATTATTCCTTGGTGGCCAGCGCAAAGGGGACAACGTTGTTTATCGCACGGGCTCGAATACCCCGGGCTACGATATTGAAGGGCGTCTGGATTTGTTGGCCCCGGACAGTTTTCGCGGCAGTCTGGTGAATGCCGCACGGATTTCATTGGGTGATTTTATTCAATCCGGGTTCAGGCTGTTTCAGATTAAGGTTGATCTTCCCGATATTTTCAATCAGTTTATGATTAACGGTTTGCAGATTGAGTACACCAGGCCCACGGCCCAACAGCCAGCAGGCACCAAAGCCAGTGGCCATGTGCGCTGTGGCCTGACCATTGGCAGCACCCCCTTCGCCGTGCACATACCCCTTGGGGCCAGTCGCGAATACCAGCTGGTCGTGGGTGGTGATCAGGGTATCGTGTGTGCCTTGTCGAAACTGGATGCCGCCAATCTGGACGGTTTTGTAGCTTATCTGGCCAATCGTAGTGACCAGTCACTTAAGCTCAATGAGCTGATGGATGAATTCGACTGGTTGCCAGCCGTTTCCATTACTCCCAAAACCCTGCTGTATGCTTCTTTCCGGCCCCCCCTATCTCGTAAAAAGTCGGTTAAGCCAGCTAAATCAGGTACTTTGCTGGCGGCAGAAATTGCCACCAGTGGTCTGCAGTTGAATAAACTGCCGCTGGTTAAGGATCTGGTGCCAGCCGATAAGCCCATGGGCATTAAGAGCTTTGGGCTGCTGTATGCCAGCACCCCATTGACCAAGGTGCAACTGGAGGGGATTAACCGCAAGGCCGATGACAGCATTAGAAACCCACTGCTCCAGGCCGGGTCTATTCTGGAAGCGGGTCTGTCCCAGGGACTAACCACGATCATTCACTGTGCCCTGGCGGATACCCATTACCCCATGACGTTCGCGGTTACGGACAACCGTAAATCCTCCAAAGCCTCATCGAAACCGGCTAAAGCCAGTCGTGCGTCTAAAGGTCCCCGGCAAGCCATACAGCCGGTTCGCAAAAGCGTGGGTCTGATTACCATTGAAAGTATTGCGGTCAAGATGCATGACGGTAAGTTGCGGCTACAGGTTGACGGCAGCATGCAGATGAACGGGTTTAACCTGGCTTTTATGGACCTGGCCATTGAAGTTGGGCTCAAGGATCTGATGCAGGCCGATATCAGTGGCATTAGTTTTGATCTAGCCGGTATGCATCTATCCTACAATAAAAAAGCCATGGCTATTTCAGGGACGCTATTGCGCAGCCAGACAGCCGATGGGCGGTCTGAATATGCCGGACAATTACTCTTTAAAAAGGGCCACCTGACATTAACTGGCCTGGGCATGTATTCCAAACTGCCCAGCGGTGATGCGTCAGCATTTGCCTATGCGGCGTTATTGTATCCCCTTGGTGGTGATCCGGCCTTTTTTATCAAGGGGGTTGCTCTGGGCATGGGCTACAACCGTGGCGTCAAGGTTCCTCCGATTCATCTGGTCAACAAATTTCTCCTGGTCACTGCCCTGCAACAGACGCCGCCAGTCAAAGCAGGAAAAAAGGGCCTGGCTGGTGCCGGGGAATCCGTTGCTGAGATTAAGCAAAAATTTGCCATATTGAGCAAATATTTGCCGGAAATGCAAGGCCAGTACATGATTGCGATGGGCATGGCGGTATCTACTTACGAGCAGCTTTACTCAATCGCTGTGTTAATGGTGGGTTTTGGTGATGCGGGTGTTTCGGCAAGTGTCGTTTGCCTGTCCAATATGCAACTGCCACCTAAAATTACCGGTAGCCCGCCCATGGTAAGGGTGGAGCTGGCCTTCACAATTGAGGTGAACTTTAAAACCGGCTTGTTTCGCCTGGAAGCACAGTTGACGGAAAACAGTTTTATCCTGTGTCCGCCATGCCGCCTGACCGGAGGTTTTGCGTTTTACACCTGGTTTTCCGGACGCCATGCGGGTGACTTTGTCATAACTTTGGGCGGTTATCATCCGACAAGATTTAAAAAACCTGCCCATTACCCCACGGTACCACGGTTAAGCTTTAATCTGGACTTGGGCCACACGCGCTATAAAGGTGTAATGTATGCGGCCTTGACCCCAGTGGCCATTATGGGAGGAGGTTATTTTCAGGGCATCTATGGGCGTTCCATCGTTGAAGCCTGGTTTACAGTGCATCTGAACCTTATTTTAAGCTGGTTGCCGTTTTTCTATGAGGGCAAACTGTCCCTGGAGTTTGGCATAAAAGTTGATCTTTGGCTTTGGTCCTGGAGGGGCACTGTTGGTGGTAATCTGCATGTTTGGGGGCCTGAATTTGCCGGGAAATGTTATGTTGATTTTGGTGTGGCGACAATCAGCCTTGAGTTTGGCGCCAGTGATAAACCATTAAAGATTCAGCCAGTATCATGGCATGAATTTAAAAAGACCTATCTCCCTAAAAAAGACGATGATTTCTGCAAACTGAATATTAGTGAAGGCCTGATTGCCGAGCGTCAAGATTGGTTTTTAGTTGAACCGGATCAGTTTGCCTTAAACATTGAGAGCCAGTTGCCCTTGAATCAAGCCATCCTGGATTCTGTGCAGGATAAACCGCAGCACGTACCGGGCAACCCTTTCGCCGTGGCCCCTATGGGGGGGAAGAAGGTAAAGGACTGGAATCTGGATATCAAGGTATTAAAAGCCCCTGAAGGTATGCAATTTAAGGCTGCTGGGGTTAACAAACCCATGCCCCTGGCCCTGGCCCTGTGGGGCGATAATATCCGCCCAGACCTGACTCAGGATAAACGGACCAAAGATTTATTATCCCAGGTGGAGATCACTGCATCATTGGGCAGGCCGCCCGGTTTTACCGAGCCTGTGGATGCCGATGAATTTAAATTTCAAGATGTGGTGGAGAATGATCCTTACTGGCAATGGGGTACTTGGCGAACAACATCTGTTGGTGATTCCACGGCCACTGGAGATAAAGCGCGTCAGCAGAAAATTCAAACCAGTCTGGAGGGGTCAGATCAAAACGCAAGACGCCAATCCATTCGTGATTATTTCGGCTGTCAGGATGACACCTTGTCTCTGGATCACATGGCTAACGATATCGGATCGGTCTTTATTGGGGTTCCTAACATAATTCAAGGGGAGGCGGCTTGATATGCCAGGCGATACACTAAAATTTATTGATTACCGCAAACCCAAGCTCGAAGCAGGCACGTACCAGTTTACTGTTGGCCAGCAATACGGCAACCCAAACAAAGACCTGCGCCATCAACTCAAGCCCAAGTCACTGACGTTCAAGGTTTCGGGTGATCGCATTAGCCTTGATCCACAACAGGTGTTTGCCAAATATCCTCCGGCTGGCGAGAACGGCAATTTCAACGATACCCTGCCCCACATTGCCTTAAACAAAGCCACTTTACCCTGGGAGCGTTCTGCTTATCTGCACGATAGTGATGCCAAGGTAGGTGACATAACAGAACGCTATGAACCCTGGCTGTATCTGATGCTCATCAACGATGATGATCTCGAACGGGGGGATGCCAGAGCGCCCCGGTCATGCAAGATTGCTGAACTCAAGCAGGATGCTTATCTGCCTGAATACTTTTACCAGAGTCTACAGCAGGATATCAAGGATGGTTTTATCCAGGCTGATGAAGCGGCATTCACCGTTGATATCCGGGCCGGTTTCTTCAGGCAACTGATTGCCGACCGTAAAGAACATCTGCAATATCTGGCTCATGTACGCCAGCGTCACAGTGAGCAGGGGCATCTGAAACGCGAGTTGTCGGTCATTATGGGCAACCGGTTTGCCCAGAGTAATACAGACAAATACCCCACGGGTATGGCCAACTATGCCCTGCTGGTATCACTAGAGCAGTATTTGAACGATTCCTCAGGACTTAAAGATGAGCAACGATCTCTGTATGCCACCGGCACTGAAGCGATCGGGGTTGCCCTGAAGGATCTGGATGAACAGGCCCATATCCGCCTGCTGGTGCTAACCCACTGGTCCTTTACCAGCAAAAACGTCAAGATTAATTTTGAAGCGCGTAGTAAAGCTCTGGATGTGGGTTCACTCAGGCTGCCATCTAGGCACAGCAGTACCAAGCATGCCTTTGTCACACAAGTGGCTAACAAGCGTGATAGTGGCACTGAATTTGACGATCGGTTACAGGCAGGCATGTCCGCCATCTTGCATGAATATCGTTTTGGAGACCGCTCCATGTCTTGGTATCGAGGTCCCTGTGTGCCTTATCAAGCTAATCGGTCAGTGGCAGATCAGTTAACGGATACTGAAAAAGGCCGTGGAACTGATGCTCAAGGCAAGCCCTATTACACCGCCACGGATGCTGACAAGCTGCTGGGTTACTACGAAATCGATGGCATGTTCGATATTTCCTATGCGGCTGCCTACGAACTGGGCCGTCTACTGGCCCTCAAAAACAACGATTATGCTGAAGCCTTGTATGAGTATAAACGCACCCGCAGTCGCTATGTGTTGCTCAAGCGTGAGGATGAAGATCGCCGTCAGGATGTGATTGCCAAGGGTATTACGGTCAAACAGCTACCTTATGCCAAATTAAACGTGGCACAACAGCAAGAACAATTGCAGGTTATCCAGTCGTTTCTACAACGATTGGCGTCACTCGAAGGCATTCCCCACTGGTATCTGATCCCTGATCCGGATCTGCTCCCCCAACGTACGTTATGCACATTTCAGATTGATCCCAAATGGATTCAGAGCCTGTGGTTAGGTGCCTTGAGCCTCAGTGGTCGCGCCCATATCACCCACAAACTCTACCAGGAACTGTGTCTACAATTGCAGTCCTGTATCCCCACCGGCGGTTTCTTTCTCCGTTCTGACCTGGTGTGGGCTTATCCGGAAATGGTGGTTGAGGCTAAAGCTGTTTCTGCAAATACAAAGGATGGTAAAGCCCTTGATCTAGTCAAACTCAGGCAGACCAAGGGGAATAAATATAGCGATTATATCGAGGGCAGGCTCAATACTACCCAGTCATGGGTGCAGGCTAAGGGATTAGTCAAGCAGCAACAGTTAGACTCGGATTTAATGTTGGCTTTAGTGACTAATTACCCTAAAGGTCAATGCGTAAAATATCAGGATGCTTACTATATATGCCAACAGGAACATCGGGCCACTGGGCACTTTGCTGCCACTCAATGGCAAATTTGTGCCCCTTGGGTAACAGGTAATGCGTATCAATTAGGGCAATGGGTGACCCATCAGGATCGTGTTTACCAATGCCTCAAAGACCATACTGAGGGTGTATTCCAACCCATTAACTGGCATCAAGTTGAGGTGATGGACTGGCAGTCAACGATGCAATCTGCTAACTACATCGCCTTATATCTGCCAGCCGAGGGATTGCACTATGGTGCTGATGTTAAACCTCAATCCAGCACACCAATTGGATACCGCAAGGATATTAAATATCAGGGCAATACCGCCGCGACTCTGGGTTCACTGCCCGTTGATGCAAAGGGCATCGTGGATGTGCAAGCACTGGTGCAGGATATCAGGCAGGCATTAGTTGCAAGTAATGCTGTTGATCCAGCGTATAAAAAAATATTAAAGGACTTTGGCGCTGCCCGTCTATCCCGTTATATGCTAGAAGGTGAGCCCAAGGTTGAATTCAGTTGCGGAGGTCAGGCATGAATATTATCACTGTGCCCATTCGGGTCGATGCCCTGGTGGCAGACAAAACCACTACTATCATCAAATCAGGGGCTAATTTCGCGAAACTGCCGTATCAGGATTCCAATCATATCGATCGCCATCCAGAGACAGCCAGTCTGGTTTCTTCCATTAGCCACCAACCCTTCAATAATCAGGGTAGTCTGGCTGCTGGTGTGCATTTGCACTGGGCTTTGCCCGATGCCTTAACCCGTGGTGAGGTGAGTGATTCAGAAGATCAGCCAGAAATCAGCCTGCCCCCTGTTCCTAATCGCTGGCTGGTGATCCGCCGTGATGCCCAGGATACCATCAGCCAGCAGTGGGTGGTGGAAAGTGATTATCTGTATCCCAAATTGGTCACCCCTGAACGGGCGGTCTGCATTCCTGCCAAAACCCGGGAGCTTGAGCCCGGAGACCCACCCTATCGGTATCTGGGTCGCCAGGTGGAGTTGTCACAATGGCGCGAGGATCAAACGGCAGAGCGCTATCCGAACTTAAATGTACTGGGTTGGGGCAACTTCCATTTCAGCAGCCTCTACGCTGAGTGCTTTAGCGTGTTCGGTTGTTACGATGACGCCATCACCCGTGCTGACCAGGTGCAGGGGTGCAGCTATGAGGTGCTGGGCTGGTATGCCGATGGGCAGCAGGATTATGTAAAAAAATACCTGTTAACTGAACTAAAGACCAGACAACAAACCGCCAGTAAAAAAGCCGCCGAGGCGGGCCTTGCCAGGTCAAAGGCGCAGTCATCCAGGCATGAAGATGATCAGGAAGCTGCGGAAATGGCCCAGCAGGAGGCCGATCAGGCCCTCCAGGCGGCTAATTTTAGGCAGGTGGTTGAGGATATTGCCGACTGGCGTCTGGATGATGACGTTCAGGCTGACGGCATGCTGTGTTATGGCCGGATTCAATTTACCGACAGTGTCAATCTGGATGATGGCATGGAGGCTGAAACGGTTAAAATGGCCCTGGCACCCAGCAGCCAGGAAGCCGTCTCCACTTACCTGTCCAAGCAACTGGCCACGGACGAAGATGACCAGATTCGGATTGAAAACCAGCTACAGGTGGTCATACTCAAAGAGACCGTGCAGGGTGAAAATGTTGATTTTATCAACCAATTGAAAATCGGTCGTCATAAAGCAGGTTTCTCCCCGGTCGATGGCGGCTTTCTGTGGGCCTTCATTAATGACGGTGATATCGACCTTCAGCCCCCGCAACAACCACCTGCAAATGCCCAAGCACAGCCCGCAATCAGCCAGCAGGAAGAACGTCAGCAACAACTCAATCAGACCATCCGCCAGCTTAAAGACACATGGGCTGACCAATTGCAGACATTAAATCACCAGCAGGATCAAGTCAATCAACTGGACTTTGCCATCGAAAGCCAACGGGAGCTGCTGTTTGCTGACTGGAGCAAATATATGCTCTGCCTGTATCCTGTGGACCGTCTGAACGACAGCGCCTATCCTGACAGCAATCTGGTCAAGCATTTGATTTAAAGCAAAACCTTACCCCTGCTGGATGCCTTGGAAACCAGTAAAAAGCACTTGCAACACCGTATTGATGACCAGTTGGCGGCCCTGCGCCAGGCACTAGAAGGCGTACTGAAAACGTATCGAGTTCAGGTGCTACAAGATTCGGCAAAGCGCCTTAATCTGGTCAAAAAAATAGCTGCACCACGTTATTGGCAAGTTAATGAGCCCACCTTACTTATTAATGGAGCCGTGGCCAGGCCCACAGATCGCCATGGTGCAGATGGTGTTCTCGCTTGCCTCAACATGAATCTGAAGGTTAGCAATATTGGTGCTTGGGCAAGCCGTGCAGACCGTGTTGCGTTACCCATAGCGGCTGGCTGGAAAACCAAACAGGCGACCCGAACCTGGACCTGTCAGCCCTGGAACCCCATCATGATGGACTGGGAAATAGCCCTGTATCCCGATCAGCAGGCCACCGATCAGGATGATGACCAGATGCACCCCTACAATCCCGATTTTATTAAGCAATCCTATCGGGTGCCCCTTAACGACAAGGAGTTTGCCTTACCCAGCTCTGCGGTGGATATGAAGCCACGCCCCAAGCACTTCAAGACGAATCCAGTCCCTAATATCATCAAGGGATGTTCGTTGCTAACCGCTGGCATTCAGCGGATTGTGCAGCAGCAATTCAAAGAGTATCTGGATGATAAGCTGGCGGAAAAAGGGGTGTCTGACTTTGCCCAGTACCAACAGGACAACCCCGGGGCCAGCTTTATGGATCCCCTGTATTCAATTGGTTCTGCCCATAAACACCTGGCCAAGACCTATTGTCTCAGCCAGCAATTGATTGGTTTGCATGATGTGTGCTTGACGCAACGTAGTGGCTTAAACCTGCCAGCGCTGGATCCCCATGCATTTATTAATCCCGGGCAGCAGTCACTGACTCAAAAGATACGCCAGCGTTTGGGCCACCAAAGCTATAAATTGCCGGCCATGGGGAATCGCTTTATCCCCATTCGCAGTGGCATCAGTCAATTGAATCAAGTGCGTTTGGTGGATACTTTTGGCCGCTTCAAAGATCTGCCTTGCAGACAATTACTGCGACCCCAACGACAACTGCTTGGCAATAGCACCTATCTGCCGCCCAGGCTATTACAACCAGCCCGGCTAAACCTACGTTGGCACATGTTATCCCGTCAGCGATTACAGCAGCTCGGTTATGAAGGCCGCACCCCGGTGTGTGGCTGGCTGTTATACAACCATTTTGATGAAACGCTGGTGATTTATAACACGAATGGCCGTTACCTGGGTGCGATCAATAGTGATGGTGAATGGCAGTCAGAGTACGATGGCAATCATGTTGATATAGCCAATATTGCCTACCCCACCCTCAAGACGCTGGTTGAAAAAATACGCAGTTTTCATAACCGCAATCGTGGCAAGCCCAACGGCCGTAACTATTTACCGCAATTGAAACAAGCCCTGCGCCGGGGACAGGACAATATCGATCCGCAAACCAGCAATCTCGAACAAGCCCTGATGTCAGGCCGGCCACTGGCAGTGGTCCGGGCCAGCCTGGATTTACAGCTCAAAGGTCTGCCAGAAACTAGTAAAAGCTGGCGGGCACTTGCTCAGGACTTGCGCACGCCTGGCATGCAACGTGCTGGTCGTGGCTTTACAGCGGTTAAATTTCCTTTCAAGCTGGGAGAATACCGAAATCTGGACGACGGGTTGATCTGCTACTGGACTCAAAATGAACAGGGCAAACTCAGTTCACAGGGCTATTTCCCGCAAAGTGATATGGACGATGTGGACGGTCTGGTGGATGCCGCTAATTTTAACCCGCAAGATCATGATTACATTGATGCGATAAAGGCAGAGGGCGTCGCTAACCTGCACCATAGCCTGGAAGACCCGCCTCTGAATCTGGTGATTTTGATGGAACCGGATGCCCCCATCCATGCTACCACCGGCATCCTGCCCAAAAAGACACTACGGCTGGAGCCAGCCATGTACCGGGATGCCTTGCGCGTTATTCAACAATCCTATTTTGCTGCGCCTTTGCTCACGCCACGGGATCAGTATGCACTGCCTTTGCCCAAAGGTGCCTGGTGCTGGAATCAACGTTAACTGAGCCCTAAGGGCGCATGGTTGCAATTACCCAATGTCACGGTGATGGATCAACGCCGGTTCCGCGACGGCAAGGGCCGGGATGAGGACTGGAACACACTGGTGCAACAGGCCATATTAAAACCAGATCTGAAGCAGCCTCATCTGGCCTATTATTTTCCACCGGCAGAACAGCCACCGGTGACAAAAAACAAACAGCCGCTCTTTACGCCAGCACAGTGGACCAGTTTGGAGCATATATTGCGGAACAGCCAGTGCCCATCCATACATCCTGTTAATCAAGTTGTACCTTTGCAGGGCAGGGTCAAATTTGTTGAAGGCTATTTTAACAAGCTGGATTTACCCGCCTGATTAATTTAATTTTATCCAGGAGAATACCATGTACCTTGTTCGTGATAAAACCAGTCTTGAAGCGTTGGCTTATTACTGTGTGGCCTATCACTCCGAGATCACCGCCACAGATGTTTATGCTCAATTTAATGCCAAAACCATGGAAATAGCCTGGACGCTCGGGGCGGCTGAGCCATTTCCAAACTATTTCAGGGTTGCCCCCAACCACCAGGCCGTGGCGTTGACGCTGGCAGAGGCGGTGGCCGCTGGTCATTTGCGTCTGCAGCCACAAGAAAAGCTGGTGGCTGACCGGATTGTCCAGAAAAGTAACCGTGAGCTATTGGCTGAGGGGTTAATCAAGTTAAGACCTCAGCAAAAGCTGGTGGACGATCAGATAACTGACAAGACCCTTCGTGAACAGATTGCTGAAGGTTTGATCAAGCTGAATGAGCCCTTTGAATATATCAATGATAAGGACGAGATTGAGTACTATACCATTGCGGAGCTGGTGCAGAAAAAGCGTATCGACACCCGGGCGGTGGCGGATCAGTGTCTGCTTGAGCTGGGTCAACAGTTGGAAGGAGCCATTGCACAGGAATACAGTGCGGGTTATGAAACCAAGCTAACCAAGGATTACTTAATTTGGATCAGCGACGCCAAACCGGTGGATGACCGACGTGAGCAGAAATTTTTAACCATGCAGCAGCGTATCAATGCAATTCGGTTACAAAATAAGGCCCTGCGGGGTCAAATCAAAGCCATCCGCTCGGCCCTGAAAGCATAATAACAGGCCAGCGCCTGTCTGGGCTGATCGATGGCTGCTGGCGCAGTAGCCGGTTAGGCTAATACGCCGATGTGCCCTTAGGGAAAATCAGCACTGTCATGCATTTAGACGGTCTGACTTTGGGACGCTGGTTTCAGTTTGACTGCCTTTGATCGGGATGAAAATTTATCTTAAACATGCACAGGAGTTCCATTCCATGGCGACATCACCACAGGTGCAACAGCAACAGGAAACAGTGGCCTGGGTACAGCACATTGAACGCTGTTTTGCGCGTCATCCGTTGATTCTTCGGGGTCAGTCTATCGCTAATTTTATCGACGCTAACTACCAAAGCAGTACCATCGGCTGCGCCACCACCCATTTGGACTATCTGGATGATCTGGGGTTACCACAGGTACACCAGTATCTGCAAGACAAGCTGGATTTGACCACCATGCATTATGTGGTGCTGTTTTTCAATAAGTCTACCCCTTCAACTCGACCTATCTTGGCCCAACATCAGAACCAGTCACTGGGTGCTGTGGCCAAAAAGGGTGTGCTGGTACGCGATCTTCAAGCCCTCCGGGACATTAAACCACGCTATGTGCGCTTGCTGTATTTAAGCCAACCAGAGGATATGGTGGGGGGGAACTGGGCTTTCAAGAGGATTATTACCCCGAGCAAGACCAGCAGTATATTTACGAACATAGCTTCCAGCGCATCATACCAAAACCAGGCAAAGTAGTTACCTTTAACGGCGATTTGATACACACCGTATTTCCCTATCAAAGCCAGCTGTCTTATCCGCAAAACAGTCGCAATTCCCTGTCCATCGAAGTATACCAGTTAGATAATTCGGTTCTGGCCCAACTGGCCGAGTGCGCGATTATCGCCAATGACACTGATAAGATTCGCCTGGGTAAGCCTTATTCCATCAACGCAGACCTGTTGGGCGGTGATACTGGCTTACATCTGCATCGACAACTGCAACAACACCCCAAACGGACTGAGTCCTATAGCCGAGGCAGGCTGGCCGAGGCACTGTGCCAGCCTGTGCTGGAACTGTTGGCAGACCCGCAGTTGCAGACGTTCTACACCCCTTTGGAAGCCACCCACAACCAAGGCACCTGGCGGTGCTCCATATCCACGGACAAGCAAGACCGGTACGCTGCTTCCCAGTATCTGGATCAAGCCTGTTTTAAACTGGTGACATCAGTGATACAAGATCCTGCCAGTTGCATCGGGGCTTTGCTTGAGCAAGATGGCATTCAGGACAGTGGCTATCAACTGTATCAAATCCACCCGGATCAATGGCTGTTTTTTGGCACGTTGCAGCAACAACAGGGTGACTTGGCGTATCGGTTAGATCAACTGGCACAGCATCGGGGATTTGAGTTGCTAATGGGGCTGGATGCGACTGCAGATAAACCGCTGGAAGTGCATTTTGTTCATTTCCAAGACACCGTATCCCTGGCATTTAAAGACTATCTGGTGATCCCCAACCATCCGGTCTGGGCCTATTATCTATATAACCCCAACACCCGGCCAACCCAATTGGTGAGCACACAAATCACTGCCTCGTCACCTGAAAAAACGGATATTGAGCACCAGAAACCGCCAGATCCCTCAAAAGCAATGGATTTGATGAGCCCAATGATGGCCAATATCAATCCCCAACTGAATCACAATGGGTTCGCACACATGATGAATGAACCGGATAACCCAACCCAATAAACACATTAAGGAAAGTATCATGGCCCTCAATGACAAACCTCAAATGCAGCACCTGCCATTAAATCGCGCTCAGAAACCGGCCGAACTGGTGACCGATGATCGACGCTTTAATCCCTGTGTGGTCCTGAACGGTGGAAAAAATGGAAAAACACTGACCTTGAACCTCAGTACCGCAACCGATAAGCCGGCCACCCTCTCTGTCTGGTTTAAACGCCAAAGCCCTGCCAGTCAAATACAACTGGGTCCCACCGCAGCGCACGTGCGCTGCGGTGCTGATGGCACTGTGGCCGCATACCAGAACCAACAGTTTCAGGGCCAGCCGTTTGTGCCGCTTAACAGTGCGGCCAAGGTGACTGATAACCAGTGGTATTACCTGACCTGGGTCAAACAGGCTGACGAGCACACCCTTTACCTCAATGGCATAGTGTGTGCGACCCAGACACTACCGGCGGTGTTAACCCCGGCGGCGGTGACCACCATCACGGCTCTGGGGGGTGCGGTTCGTCTGGCGCAATTACACTATTACCCCCGTGCGTTGACTGTTACTGAAGTGCTGGCTGATCAGTACAGTCAGAATCAGGCGCAAGCCACCTTTGTGGATCAGTATCCTCTGGATTTTGCCCTGGCCCATATTAAGGATGACCGCTGGAAGAATTTTGCAGATAACACTCTGGTGGTGGAAGATGTCAGTGCCAAGGAGCGTTTGTGCCAGCATTTAAAAATCACTAACGTGTCCAGTCAAGCTGTGGAATTTTCCGCAGGTCAGGGTGATGCAGGGTCGAACAACTGCCACTTTGAGCTGCGTCTGCGTCACGGGACTTTCAGTGAACCTCAGACGTACCCGCGTTTTACGGGTTTGGTCAGTGCTTCCCGTAGGCCCTTGGCGAACTGGTCAATTATCAGGGCCGCCACGCAGAATGCAGATGACGGCAGCTGGTGCGGCGCTGGTATTTCCATTTGAATACACCACGGCTGACGGTTCGCTTGGGGGACGCAGTACCCGTGTTGCCCTGCATTATCAGAGGATGCAGTTTAAGGCGGGCCAACCGGTTCAGGGTACGCGGGAGAAGTCGGTGGATATTATGAACCTGTCTTCCAACAACAGCTACCTGCGTCAAGTCAATGCCAGGGTATCAAAGGCGGACAGCAAGGTTGATCATTTGGAGGGTTCTGTCAAGAAAGATATAAAGAGCCTGGAGAACTTGGCTAAAGCAGAGGAAGACACAGGTGCCCTGCAAGAATTTGCATTTAAACAGAGCAAGGGTAAAAGCTCAAAAATCAAACAGATTGATGCGGGTAAAAAAGGCCAGTCGTTTGCCAGTGCAGTTGTCGCAACCATAAAGAGCCTGGCGGCCAATGTTGAAGCGCTGGATGACGAATTGGATGAGAGGGCCAAGGCCACAGCAGTGATACAGGGTCAACTGGAAAAGCCCTTTCCCTTGGTGGCTTCACTGCGTACTGCGTCAACAGGCATTGTCTGTAACGATAAATGTAGCTTTACCCTGGTCATTACCAATATAAGTGACACAGTTGTTGATCTTGAGGCCATGAAAGATACTAAGGGTGTGAAAGTTGGGGAAGATGTGAAAGTTGCGTTTACCGTTCCTCTGGGTGCTCATCGTTCGGACACTCTGGCCGCAAGTCACAGCGCCTTGGGTGAGATAAAGAGTGTCACTGTAGGTCAGGTAACCGTTAGCCCGTCTAAGCAAAATGCAGAGTTGAAACTGGCAACTGACGGTACATCTGTTATTACACTGAATTTGCTTAACCTTATCCAGTTCAAGGCATTGAAACAGTTTCTGCCTCGCGAAACCATAGAGTTAACGATTGATGGCTGTAGGCCCAACAATGTGCCTGGTAAGGCTGTCGTACAGGTTAAATACAGTGGACTGTCTGGTTACCCAGACGCCTCATCCAACCAGGCTATTTTCATTAACAAAGAGGCTGGTATCCACTCTCCTCTCGGCAGCATCATCATGTGGTGCGGCACTACCCTTCCGGTTGGCTGGGTTTTGTGTGATGGTAATAATGACAGACCGGATTTAAGCAACCGCTTTATTGTTGGCCATGGCAAGAAATATAAAATAGGTGATACAGGCGGTCAAAACGAGGTGGTATTAACCACAGCTCAGATGCCAAGACATAGTCATAGCATGGGAACTTCTGGTAATCACTCCCATAGTGCGTTTGTTTGGACATGGAAACATTATCGGTCATTCGCTGGGGGTTGGGGTGTGGACAAAAAACTTAAAAGTACTTGGGCTTATAGTGGAGATAGTAGGTTTTGCCTTAGTGGTAATACAAATAGCGCCGGAAATCATACCCACAGCATATGGGAATCAGGGTCGAGCCATGCCCATGAAAACCGGCCACCCTACTATGCGTTGGCCTTTATTATGAGAAAATCTTAACGCTGCTGCTATAACAGGATGGTTTACCCTAATATAGCACCCCTAATGCCGATATCCCGCCGGGTGCTGTAAGGTCATGGGTAGGGGGTGCGTATCCAATATGGCCAGAGTTGCCAGTACCCGTTGGATTTTTACAGTATTTTTGCTGGCCAATTGCAGCAAACACGGTTGACCGGGATCAATTAATGCTCCATTATGCCTTTTAGGGCGTTGCCATAACCTGCATTGCGGTCTGTGGTCACTGCAATCCCGGCAGCAGAGCCAGCATACCATTAGTTCAGGCTGATGTTGCACGTATGCTGGATGCCGGAGTGATTGTGCAACTGAATTTGAACCCGTAAATTTCTGTCGTAGTGCGGAAATTTAGCTGTCCAAGGAAGCACTTATGGCCACTCAATTACCCACCCGGTTTCTGGGAGATACTCTTTATCATCTAAAAACGGTCTGGCGTGATATAGCCAATTTACGTCGCTCACTACCGCAACTGAAGCTGCATCCGGATCTGAATCAGGAGGATACGTCGAATCTATGCCAATGGATTGATAGCTGTCTGGTTAATTCTGGAGATTTAGTGGCTGCCCGCGCCCGCGCAGCAATTTTGGCCGAAGCCTACCTGGCCCTCAGCGATACAGGCAGAAAACGTCTCCTGATATTGCTCAATGACCGCTATGATATAGATCGCCAGAAGGTGGAAACGGCCATTGAGCACTGGCGCTCAGCTACTGGACCAGAACAGGACAAATACCGCCAGTCCCTGCGGGAAACGCTGGATCCGCCCCGTCTAAAACTGCTTACCCAGTTCAATGAGCTGCCCGAAGGCGTCAAGTTTCTGGTGGATATGCGGGCTGAACTGATCGCCTTGAAGCTCTCGGAAACCCGCCTGGCTGCACTGGAGGCCGACCTGAAACGGCTGCTGATGAGCTGGTTCGATATTGGTCTGTTACAACTGGAGGAGATTAACTGGAACTCCAGTGCGCAACTGCTGGAAAAACTGATCGCCTATGAGGCCGTGCATGCCATCCAAAGCTGGGATGACCTGAAAAACCGGCTGGCTTCGGATCGCCGCTGTTTTGCGTTCTTTCACCCCAATATGCCGGCCGAACCCCTGATTTTTGTGGAAGTGGCACTGGTGCAGGGATTGGCCGACAATGTGCAGGCGCTGCTGGATGAGACGGCTCCAATTATAGAGATTCAGCAAGCTGATACGGCTATTTTTTATTCCATATCCAATGCCCAGAATGGCCTTGCCGGCATCAGTTTTGGTAATTTCTTGATTAAGCGTGTGGTAGCTGTATTGCAGCGGGACTTTCCCGCCCTGAAGCAGTTTGCCACCTTATCTCCCATGCCGGGCTTTTGCCGTTGGCTCAACCAGCTTGATGATACCCAACTGGCAACGCTGCCTGGCGGTGCCAGCTGGCTGCAACTGCCACAGCCACGCTTACCGCAGGACTGGCACCTGGATGCAACCCTGGCCCATCGCCGACAGCAGCCACTGTCGCAGCTAGCTGCCCATTATCTCAGCCAGGAAAAACATCGCCATCACCACCATGCCCTTGATCCGGTAACGCGATTTCACCTGAGCAATGGTGCCCAGATCAAGCGCCTCAACTGGCTGGCGGATACTTCGAACAAGGGTCTCAAGGAGTCTGCGGGCTTAATGGTGAACTATATCTATGACCTGTCGCACATCGAGTCCAACAGCCAAGCCTACACCGAGCAGGGCAGAATTGCGTTGTCTGCACAAATCAACAGTCTGTTGAAACAATAGTGGCGACAGTACAAACCCAACGACCCAACGACAGCGCAACGGTGCAGTTGCATGCATAGTGGTGTGTTGGCCTGACCAGGAGCTTAACGATGCCCTGGGTGAACTGCGCCTGCCCTCATGGCCAGTCATCGCTGCAGGGATATTGGTCTTAACACAGCCACCTTACCCAGGGTGTCGAGCAGGGCTATTTTTGTGTGGTGCCGTTTAATGGCAATTGCCTGGCCCTGTCGACGACGGCCTGTATGGCCGGATCAGCATCGCTACCGTAATGCTTAATCAGATCCTTGAACGTTTCAATGGCTGCAGCATCCCCGCGATGTAGCAGGGTTGCGACTTTGTTAAACAGTACTTTTGCACAGGGTATTTTCAGCGCCGTGTTATTGTCTTTGCCATAACGGTTAATAACCTCGTTATAGGCCTTCATGGCCTCCTCATACTCTTCGAGTTGGCTGAATATAGCGCCTTTTCCAACCAGTGCTTCTGCACAGGCTACTTTGAGTGCCGTGCTATTCTCGTGGCCATACCGGTGAACGACCTCGTCGCAGGCTTTGATTGCCTCTCCATATTGTTTGAGTTTGCCTAGTGCGATGCCCTTGTCGAACAGCGTTTTTGCACACAGTGCTTTTATCTCTGAGTTATTGTCGTTGCCATAGCGATTAACGATTTCGTCGTAGTTTACAATGGCTGCCTCATGCTGTTCAAATTTGTCTAGTGTTACGCTTTTGCTGACCAGTGCTTTTACGACTTGTGCCCTTGATGCATCAGGTGCTTGGGTAGCTTTATCCCAATAAACAAGAGCTGTGTTAAACTTGGCGTCATAGTATGCGGCAAGTGCCCTGGTACGCCAGTCATCAAAAGTGTAATTGCTTTCTGGTTTTTTCTGAAGTGTCGTTGCTGCTTCAATAATGGTTTGTTTCGCTTTAGTTTGTAACTCAGATTCAGATTCTGCGGACGTCCGACCTATCTCAGGTGCAGCTGCTAGTGCTCTTGCCAATTTTTCCCTGTATTTTTCTCTATCTTGTTGTACCTGTGATTCCCGTGAATCCATTTTCTGAGAAAATGTATCCATTCGCTGTTCAATGGATTCGTGCTGGTCATCCAGCCACTTCTTGGCTTGCACTTGTTCCTGTTCCTGTTCCTGGGCAATTTTTGTAACAGTCCGGTAACCAAAAATACCTGCACCAATACTGACAGCAACAAATATTATTCCAAAACCTGCGAGCATGATTTCTAATCGTGTAAGGGCTGAGTGCTGTTGATTTGAAGCACTATCGATTCGACTATTCAGGGAAGCAGTGGTGCTCTGTAAATGATCCCTGATATTATCTAGCTGGATTAAAAGCGAATCTATATCCTTTTGTGAACCCTCTGCAACAGCAGTCAGCTTGGCATCTATCAGTGCTTGGTAATCTGCGAAGTGCTCCGGACTTACCCAATCAGTTTCAAATTGATCCAGCTCATCTTCCTTCAAGTAATCTTCAAGATCTGCGAGCAAGGTATCAACGAATTTCTGATAATCCGATAAATTGACCTGATCAGTTGTGGACTGATCGGGCTCAGCAGCCTTCAGGGAAAAGACTGCACCAAGACTAATCAATAGGACTATCAGGAATTTAAATACTGCATTAAGCGTCATTTGGTATGTCATGGTTTAAACATCCTGAATTGTAAAGTGTTCCTGATCATGTTTATACACCTGTTGATGTATTCAAAGTTTGGACTAATTGATGTGTTGGGTAAAGGTAGATTTTAAATCCGGCAATCAAAAAGACTTATTGATTGCGTTGATTTCTAGTCGGTTAAGTGTCTTAAATGATAATGATTTTAGAGCAAAAATGGATAAGATTCTGATTGGGCTTAATGATACATATTTTGGTTTGTAGGGGTCAAAGCACAAAGAGCGGCTCGCTTACTTTAGAATAATTGGTCCGACAATAATTTTAGAATATGCACCACAGGTAGAAGGTGAGGACGATAACAGGTTAGATTTAGGTATCATTGATGGTTTCAAGCAATAGGGCAGTATAATTTTTCAGGGGTTTTGCTAAATTTTCTCTCTGGATATATCCCCTTGATTTGACAACAACCTACCCTACAGGTTGCTTTTTGCAAGTCTTTGATAGCTTGTTCATCCCGTTTGGATTGATCCAGTGCCAGCGCATTAAGATTGCCATCATGATAACGACTGAGCCAGTTATAGAGCGTGGACTTATGGATATCCAACCTTGCCAGCATAAGCTTCACCGGAAGTGGCTTAACGGACTGTATCGCCTGACAAGCGTTTCTTGCCTGCTTCCAGAAAGTCCTTCGACCAGCTAATACACGTTGGCATTGATCCCTTCGCGACGGCACAGCTCAGCGACACAATCTCCACCGCATAAGCCTTCGCGCGCAATACGGATCTTTCCTTCAGACGAATAATGTTTACGAGTGGTGTGCCGGATATCACACACGTTCTTTTCGGCACTTTATCTTTGAGTAAACCATGAACTAAACCCCTCTCTTAATCAAACGGAGCTATCTGTCTAACCAGTGCTGATGTGTTTAAAACTCTGGCCCAGGTTGATACCTATAGCTAACTGAGGTTGTTGAAACCAATGAATGATATGGAGACTACTGTATATTCGGAAAATTCAGGTGTTAACAAGGGGAGTTTTGCAAAGGCTTGATCTTATATAGCAATAATGGTGCCCGGAGGCGGAATCGAACCACCGACACGAGGATTTTCAGTCCTCTGCTCTACCGACTGAGCTATCCGGGCATATTGCAAGCAGTCGGCTATTAAAACCTGTTTGGTTTAGGGTGTCAACTGCAATTATTTTTGCAGTTTGCATTTTATATCATCAGATGATGATATGGATCAAATAGAGTTACGGTTGGGAGGCCGGTAACCTGCAATCTGGTCCAGATCGTTGCTATCCACAAATTTTTCCAGCTGACTTTGAAGATATTCACGACTGCTTGCATCCATCATGTTAAGCTGTTTCTCATTGATCAGCATGGTCTGGTATGCCAGCCATTCCTGCCAGGCTTGGTGGGATACCGTTTCGTACAGGGTTTGCCCCTTCGGCCCCGGATAGGGTGGGCGGGGCATGGCCGGCATTTCTTGCTTGTATTTGCGGCAAAAAACAGTGTTTGTCATGGCAAGTCTCGTCTGGCAGTTAATGACGGCAAGAACCAATCCTACCACAAACCAGTCCCTTGGTGCTAAACTTTGCGATGGGCTTGTCGTACTATCAATCCCACTGGGCTAGCAGAATTTTCTTAACCGGGGTGGCCAGGCCAATAGCCTGTAACTGTTGTCGTTTGAACCAGCCTTGGGGTACAGCTTCGCTCACTGGATTGAGGCTGATATCGGTAATGAGCAGCACAGGTGCAATAGTCAGCTTGTAATGGCTAAAGGCGTGTTTGACCGGATTCATCCACTGGCCTGGTGTTGCGTCCAAGCCCATGTGGGTTAACTGCGCCTGGAGGATTTTTGGTGTGGCAAATTCAGGTAAGCTCCACAGGCCACCCCAAATGCCTTCGGTGGGGCGCTGTTGCAGTAAAACGCGTTTTTGCCGATCCCGCAGCACCAGCATAATGACCTGTTTTTGTGGAATGGACCGTTTTGGCTTCGGGTGTGGTAGCTGATGAATGCGCTGCTGTTGCCAGGTGGTACAATCGGTTTGCATGGGACACGCATGGCACAGGGGCTGGCGCGCGCGGCAGATGGTGGCACCCAGATCCATAATGGCCTGGCTGTAGTCAGCTAGTCGTTGTTGCGGGGTGTGCCCGGTGGCCAAAGGCCAGAGCTGTTGTTGCACTTTTGTTAATCCCGGCCACCCGTCAATGCCGTGTAGGCGACACAGCAATCGTTTGACATTGCCATCCAGAATCACCCCAAATTGATTGAATGCCTGTGCCATGATGGCTCCCGCCGTAGAACGGCCAATACCAGGCAGTGCCAGTAAGGCCTCGAACTGGTTGGGCAATTGCCCGCCGTGCTTTTGCATTACTACCTGTGCTGCCTTGTGCAAGTTACGTGCCCGGGCGTAGTAACCTAATCCAGTCCAGTGGCTGAGCACGGTATCAAGGGGTGCGTTTGCCAGTTCAGCCAGGGTGCAAAAGCGGGCCATAAAACGTTGATAATAGGGAATGACTGTATTGACTTGGGTCTGCTGTAGCATGATCTCTGAGACCCAGACGCCATAGGGTGTACGTGGTTGTTGCCAGGGCAGATCAGTGCGGCCATGCTGGTCATACCAGTTTAACAGTCGCTGGGCAAAGTCGGCGGGTTTAGGGGTCTGGGCTGGGCTGGTGGCTGGCATGGATTACGCTGGGTTGTTACACAGATGAGCCATTGAATCGCGAGTGGTGCGCCAATGCAAGTGTTATAGAGGTTGTTATTACCCAGCTTATCTGTAGCTGGAATTGTTTTACTGTTTAGACGACATCAGCACTTTGCCAACATAACGGTTAAACCAGTATAATGCAAGCAGTGCTTGTCAAGAACACTGTGGCAGGTTTATTAAAGCGATTGTTAACCCATTGAGCAGGCCACCTGCATTAGGACGTACTATATGAGGAGTTGCCATATGCCTGATCGGATTACCTGCACGGAACGCAATACCCTGGAAACCTGTATTAAGATCAGAGTTAATCTAGATGGTAGTGGTAATTTTGAGTGTCAAACGGGCATTCCGTTTCTAGATCACATGCTCAATCAGGTAGCGTGTCACGGCCTCATTGACTTGCACATTGTTGCTGAAGGGGATCGTCATATTGACGACCATCATACCGTGGAGGATTTGGGCATTACGCTGGGACAGGCAATTAACCGAGCAGCTGGCGATAAGCGTGGTATAATGCGCTATGGTCATGCTTACGTGCCTCTGGATGAGTCCCTGTCACGGGTGGTGATTGATTTTTCTGGTCGCCCCGGTTTGGTACACAAGGTAAGCTACACTCGTGCCCGTATTGGCAACTTTGATGTTGACTTATTTGATGAATTTTTCCGTGGTTTCGTCAACCATGCCCAAGTTACTTTGCATATTGATAATCTGCGTGGTTTAAACACGCATCATCAGGCCGAAACTGTATTTAAAGCCTTTGGCCGTGCCTTGCGGATGGCACTGACCATAGATCCGTCTATGGCGGGAGAATTGCCTTCGACTAAAGGCAGCTTGTAAGCTATAAAATTGGTTGAAACATGAAGTCTGTTGCAGTTATTGACTATGGCATGGGTAACCTGCATTCCGTGGCTAAGGCACTTGAGCATGTGGCACCACGCACGCGTGTTTGGGTAACGTCAGATGCTGTCAAAATTCGCTCTGCCGATCACATCGTGTTGCCTGGAGTGGGGGCAATCCGCGACTGCATGGCGGCAATCTGCCACTTGGGTGTCGATGTCATCATCGCTGAAGTTATTGGGCATAAGCCCCTGTTGGGCATCTGTGTTGGATTGCAGGCACTGGTGCAGCACAGCAGTGAAAACGGCGGTGTCAATTGCCTGGGTCATCTGCCGGGTTCAGCTCATTGTTTTAGCAATGGCTACGGGTTGGAGTCCGCTGGACTTAAAGTGCCACATATGGGTTGGAATCAGGTGATTCAGCAGCCGCACTGCCTTTGGCAAAACATCGCTGACTGGAGCCGCTTTTATTTTGCCCACAGTTACTTTGTCCAGTCTGATCAGTCCCAGGTAGTTGCTGGCCAATGTCATTACGGGCTGGATTTTGCGGTGGCTCTTGCTCGCGACAATGTTTTTGCCGTGCAGTTTCACCCAGAAAAAAGCCAATTGGCTGGTCTGACCTTACTCAATAATTTTCTTGCTTGGGATGGCAGTTAAATGCTGCTGAAATAATATTATGCTGATTATTCCCGCTATTGATTTAAAAGATGGTCAGTGCGTGCGCCTGTGTCAGGGTCGCATGGATGATGCTACCGTATTTTCCAGTGACCCTGCTGCCATGGCCCGGCAATGGGTTACAGCAGGCTGCCGGCAATTGCATCTGGTTGATCTAGACGGTGCCTTTGCTGGTCAGCCGGTCAATGGTGATATCATCAAGGCCATTGCCACAACTTACCCGGACCTGTCTATCCAAATTGGCGGAGGTATCCGTAGTGCTGAGGTTATTGAATCCTACTTGTCGGCGGGTGTCCAGTTTGTCATCATCGGCACCCAGGCTGTACGGGACCCAAATTTTGTCAGGGCTATGTGCAAGGATTTCGCCGGACATATTATGGTTGGCTTGGATGCCCGAGATGGCATGGTTGCCATTGAAGGCTGGGCGCAAGCAACCAACGTCAGCGTTGTAGCACTGGCTTGCCAGTTTCGTGATATAGGCGTCAGTGCCATTGTCTATACGGATATTGCTCTGGATGGTATGTTGCAGGGGGTCAATTTGGACGCCACCCGGCAATTGGCCAATCAGGCTAAAATACCAGTTATCGCTTCTGGTGGGGTGACTGATATGCGTGACATTAAGGCGCTGGCAGCTATTGCTGATGGCACTATCTGTGGAGTCATTACCGGTCGCGCTATCTATGAAGGCACGCTGGATTTGGCCGCTGCCCAGCGTTACTGCGACAGTCTTTAGCATGGCTCTGGCAAAGCGTATTATTCCCTGCCTGGATATCGATGATGGTCGGGTAGTCAAGGGTGTGCAGTTTGTCGATATCCGTGATGCCGGTGATCCGGTTGCTGTGGCACGCCGTTATGACCAGCAAGGTGCTGATGAAATTACCATGCTTGATATCAGTGCCAGCCATCAGGGCCGTGATACCATGGTGCAGACAGTAGCACAGATTGCCAGCCAAGTGTTTATTCCCCTGACTGTAGGAGGCGGGATTCGAACTTGCGAAGATATTCGTCGCATGCTCAATGCCGGCGCTGATAAGGTCAGTATTAATACCGCGGCGATTAAACAGCCAGAATTTGTACGTCAGGCCGCGGATCAGTTTGGCTGTCAGTGTATTGTAGTGGCTATTGATGCCAAGGACATCAGTGGGTCAGATGAGCCATCAAGATGGGAAATATTTACGCATGGTGGTCGCCAGGCAACCGGTTTGGATGCTGTGTGCTGGGCAGAAAAAATGGTCCATCTTGGTGCGGGCGAGATCTTGCTGACCAGTATGGATCAGGATGGTATGCAAAACGGTTTTGATTTGCCACTCACCCGTACCATCAGCAAAGCGGTATCGGTACCGGTCATTGCCTCAGGTGGTGTAGGTAACCTGGATCATTTGGTACAAGGTGTATTGCAAGGCAAAGCTGATGCAGTGCTGGCTGCCAGTATTTTCCATTTTGATGAATATACCATTCCTCAAGCCAAGGGCTATATGGCACTTCAGGGTATAGAAATGCGGCTTTAGCTAGCTAAAGTGTGTCCCTGAATTGGGCATTGTACGGGCGTAAAAGTCCCTGGCGTCACTCTGGATATGGCTTGACTTACCCTTTGAAATCTGGTTTTTAGGCTAGATCTGGCAAGTCCTATAGCCATTTATATATTTACCACGCAAGAGAACCGTGCTGCTTTGCCCTTATCTTAACGTTTAGGTAATGTGTGATGCCTTATCAAGGCATCAAGCAAAACCATGCCAGCGCCAAAGGAATGGTTATAAAGCTGTCAGTGCCAGAATATCATCGGCCTAGAATGAATTCTTTAACAGGCCCTGTGGCACACCAAATGCTTTTCTTGCCAGCAATACTGGGTGGTGGATAGGGCCTTTACCGATGTGGTTTTCTAGTGTGGCAAGGATGAAATTGTTGCAAGTATCTTCCTGATAAAATTTGCTGTTGGTGCAACAGCGCTGAAGGTGCGACCAGTTGAATCCCTGCTTCATCCAGTTGAGGCAAGGCCTTCTGTAAAAAACGAATGGTATTCTGGTGAGGATGGCCAATTAATATGGCAGCGCCATAACGTTGCGCAATGTTCTGGGCTTGGCTGAACTGTGCCTGCAGATATTTTGGTTCAGTCTGGTTATCGAGAAAAATATCTCGCTCTAGATAAGGAACCTGTAATTCCTGTGCCTTGACTGTAGCAATACTGTTAGCTGTGGTGCGGCTATCAACAAAAAACAGCTGTTGTGCTTGTGCGACCTGCATAGTCCAATGCATGGGTTGGCTAACTTCAGTAAGTGCGCTGCCGGTGTGGTTGTTGAACCCTTGCACGAAAGGAATAGAAGCCAAGTTGCGTTGTAACTTTAACTTGAAATCTGCTTCGTTAAGTTCCAAAGTCAGTGCCCCGGAACCAAGGGGCACATTGCTGTGATTAGACATGGGGACATGTAACATGACTTCTTTCCCACGCTTATGGCCAAGTTGTGCTAGGTGCTGAGCGAACGGTGTATGTGGCAAAATAGATAGGGTAACTGGCCCGGGCAATGCCACCACCTGCTCACCGATCTGACGAGCATTGCCCAGGTCGTCAATAATGATTACCATAGCCGGTTGCAGCTCTTCTTCCACAGTCATTGGGTGGTTTTGGCACTCTGGTGCCATGCTGTTCGCTGGTGTATGCCATGTTAAGAGCGTGGCTGCGACTAGCCGGGCTACCCGTAACCATCTCGATTTATGGTTCCCCGACATCACTGAGCGTTGGCTTGGATGCCATCCAGTATTGCCAAGGCCCGATCCAGAATGGGGTCGCTAGTGTCTCTACTTGGAGTAACCAGATGTTGAGGCGTGATGCCTCGCTCGTGAATATTATGCCCCCCGGGCGTGATATAGTAAGCTGTGGTTAGTTTAATCCCGCGACCCTGGCTCAGTGGTATGATGGATTGTACTGAGCCTTTGCCAAAACTGGTTTGTCCTACTAATTGGCCACGGCCCTGATCTCTAATAGCGCTGGCCACAATTTCTGCTGCTGAAGCAGACCCACCATTAATCAATGCGATTACTGGCAGTTTGCCACTGGGATTTTGTGTTGTAGCCTGGTAAACCAACTGATTGTCAGGGTAGCGTCCACGAGTGGTTACAATAGTGCCTCTGGTCAGGAAAGCATCGGCTACAGCAACGGCAGCCTGCAGGATGCCGCCGGGATTATTGCGTAGATCAATAATCCAGCCCTCCACATCACTGCTATCTTGCAGCTTTTGCATATGTTTGCGTAATTCCATGCCCGTCTGATCTTGAAACTGGGCGATGCGCAAGTAGCCGAACTGCCCTTGCAATAGCGTGCTCCGTACACTATTTTGCTGGATGATGGCTCGCTCGATAGTCATATTGATCGGTTCGTTAAGGCCATCGCGCATGATACTGAGGGTGACCCATGTCCCGGGTTTTCCACGCATTAATTTAACAATGCCGTAGATGTCCAATCCCTTGGTAATTTGGCCATTGATTTTTAAAATCCAGTCCCCGCTCTGAATGCCAGCTCGCTGGGCCGGGGTGTCGTCAATTGGTGCAATAATTTTGACTCGGTCATTAACTAGGCTAATATCAATCCCAATGCCGCTAAACTGTCCTTGGGTATTATCTTCCAAGCTGATCATATCCACTTGACTCAGGTAAGCTGAGTAGGCATCCAGACCACTCAACATGCCGCGCATGGCCAGTTCCAGTAAGCGATCATCCGATACTGTTTCCACATGCTCTTGTCGAATCCGCTCAAATACTTCAACAAAATCTTGTAATGCAGCAGTGGGTAGTGTCGCATCTGGATTTTGTCTTGCCCAGCCAGTTGTATTGACACTGAACCACAGGCTTAGGCATATCAAGTGAGCAGTTAGAGTGAACTTTATTAATTTCATATTGCCATGCCTGTGAAACACAATTGACTTTGATAAAGTGATGATACACATTGATACCACATTAGGCACGGATTAAAAATTTGCATGATTCATCCATACTCTTCGTTTAAACCTATTTCTCCAATGTTGCGAAATTGTAGGGGAGGGGTGTCCATATTCATGGCTTTTACAATTTATTTCAGAGGCTCTGCACATGCGTTCTGAGTTAACCTGCATAGTATCGCTAAATACTCATCTAATTTGTAATGTAGCTATGGATACCCTATGGCTTAATATAATTGCTTGATACAGTATGTTCGTATTTGTTGTTTGTGGCATTATCGTAACCACTTGCCAGGATACAATGGCTGGCTTTTGTGACGGATGGAAAAATACAGTGCGGTCATGCTATTGCCACCGCTATTACCAGAGCTGGCGAGTAAGTCCCCCGGCTTGACCTGCTCACCTACCATTCGGTATAGGGCTTGATTGTGGCCATAAAGGCTTAAATACTCACTGCCGTGATCGATAATCAGCATGAGCCCATAACCCTTGAGCCAGTTAGCAAATACCACACGTCCAGCATAAATACTCTTAACCTGATCGCCATTATTAGTTTGGATTAGCCAGCCATCTCGACTTAACGGATAAGATTTTTGCTGTCGTCCAAACTGATTTAACACTTTGCCTTTCAAGGGCCAGTGCAGTTTCCCCTTTTGCTGACCAAAAGGCTTATATTTACCAAGCAAAGTATGCTTAGCTAAATTGGCTTGTAGTTTTTGCAATAGAGATTGAAAGCGTTGCCGATCTTGCTTCGCTATTGTTAGGTGCTGGTTGTGGCTAGATATGTCTTGATTTAGTTGCTGTAATGCCTGTTGCTGTTGCTGTCGTGTAAGCTTTAGCTCTTGCTGTTGTCGCTGTAATGCCTGTTGCTCTTGTTGTAATGTTATCTTGGTTTTATTTTGTTGTTGTTGTACTTCGACCAGGTCTTGCAAGGTTTGGCGGTAGGACTTGAGCTGTTTAACTCTGCTGTGGTTTATATATTGGTAGTATTTCAGGGTGCGCCCAATGCTGGCTGTCTGATCCAGGCTCAGTAGTAACTGGGTTGCTGGTGTGGCACCTTGTTTATAGCTGGCTTGCAGCTGGATATTCAGATGGTGTTGCTGCTCGTCCTGAGAACTTTGCAGCTGTTTATGCTGCAATGCGAGGGTTTGCTGTCTGATCTGAATCTCAGTTAGACTTCCTTTATGGATAGCAATTTGTTTAAATAAGTGGTCTACGCGCATCTCAGACTGGCGCAGTTGTCTGGTCAATGTGGATTGCTGTTCGTTGGCTTCCTCAAGCCAGACTTCCAATTGGTAAATATTGGTCTGTAGTCCCTGTAGATGATCTTTGACTTCTGACTCACTGGTGATCTGTTCTGCGGCTAAGTTACCACTGATTAGAACTAGGCCAAGTAACAAAATTGCTGCATTAACAGTTTGGCTGGGGGGTATAAAGTTCAATTGAATTGAACCAATGATTGACCGGTCATTTGTTCAGGGATAGGCAGCGCCATCAAGGTTAGCAGGGTCGGGGCAATGTCGGCCAGTATGCCGGGCTTAATTGATGCCAGATGACTGCGTGAACTAAAGTATACCAGTGGTACCGGATAGGTAGTATGAGCTGTATGCGGCTGGTTATTTTCAGGATCAAACATTAACTCTACATTGCCATGATCGGCGGTAATCAAGGCTTCAGCATCTACAGTAGCTAGCGCCACAGTGATTTGGCCCAGAGCCTGATCAACAGCTTCAACAGCTTTTATCGCGGCTGCAAAATTGCCAGTGTGGCCAACCATATCCGGATTGGCAAAATTGCAAACAATGAGGTCGTATGCTTCAGACTGGATTGCTGTCACCAGCCTTTCAGTTACCTTGGGTGCACTCATCTCTGGTTTTAGGTCATAGGTAGCTACATTGGGAGAGGCGATCAATTCGCGAATTTCCCCTGAATAGCACTCTTCCTGACCACCGCTAAAGAAAAAGGTAACATGTGCGTATTTTTCGGTTTCAGCAATCCGCAGCTGGGTTTTGCCCTGCTTGGCCATTACTTCCCCTAGGTCGTTGATAATCGGTTGCGGTGGGAAGGCGCAGGTAGCATTCAAACTAGCGGCATATTCGGTCATCATCACGTAGTGACCGAGTCGTAAGGGTGCGCTTAGTGCAAAACCTTTGAATAGCGGTTCAACAAAGGCACGTGTAATCTGACGGCTACGATCAGGGCGAAAGTTAGCGCAGATGACACTGTCTCCGGTAGTGATATTGTGACTGCAGCCTGTGGCATCAGTGATCACGGTGGGAGTGATAAATTCATCATCTTCACCGCGCGTATAAGCCTGTTTCAGGGCGATTTGTGCAGATGGAAGTTGATATTCAGCCTTGCCATGACGCATGGCGTCATAAGCGGCTTTGGTACGCTCCCAACGATAGTCTCTGTCCATGGCATAGTACCGTCCTGCAATGCTGACGATCCGTCCCAGATTTAACGTTTGCAGTTGTTGTTCCAATGCAGAGATTGCCCCCTGAGCTGAGCGGGGTGGTGTATCGCGGCCATCCAGCCAGATATGCAGACACAGTTTTGCCACCCCGCGTTGATGGGCCATGCGGCACAGGGCCATCACATGATCCTGATGGCTGTGTACTCCACCTGGAGATAACAAGCCGCAAATGTGTAGGCTACCGCCACCAGACTGACAATCGTCCATAGCTTTGATTAGGTTTACATTAGTAAATAGCTTGCCGTTGGCAATGGCCTTGCTAATGCGGGTATAGTTTTGGTACACCTGACGCCCAGCCCCAATGTTCAAATGACCAACTTCAGAGTTGCCCATTTGGCCAGCGGGTAAGCCCACATGGGTTCCTGATGTGTTCACTAGGGTATGCGGACACTGCTGTAATAAGTTATCCCAAAAAGGTGTCTGGGCATGGGCGATGGCATTGTCAGTGGCTGTTGTACGTTGTCCCCATCCATCTAGTATAATGAGTACTTTGGTATTTTTTGTCTTTGTTTTCATAGGCTGCCGATGGTGTACTAAGGTCAAAGTTATAGCTTGATATTTTAGCGCTAAGTTTTGATTTAAGGAACCGTTCCAACATGATTACGTATTCAACAGAACTCAAAATAATCACTTATAATCTACAACTGAAGCGCTGCACTTACACGTTGTTTGGTGCTTGCCTGACTCACACCTCAAGTCATGAACACGATATTGGTCCGGAACCTTTTACTAGTGTTGCTGATCAAACTCAACTCAGCTAGGAAAGGTTGCTCCATATTATGTTATGGCTTAGGTGTGTATAATACGAGTTGGATTGGCTGATCGCCAGATTTTGTTTTAACTAAACAGGGGCTATACCCTACTATGCAACAATATATCACATTTGCCATCAACCACTGGGAAATGGTTGTGGCCCTATCGATCATGATAGTCTTATTAGTAATTACTGAACGGCGTAAAAGTGGTGCCACGATCTCGCCGCAACAGGCTACCTTAATTGCCAACCTGGGTCAGGCATTGTTCTTGGATGTACGCGCCACTGCTGAATTTAAGAGTGCTCGCATCATGAATTCCCTTAATATTCCCTTTGCTGAACTCAATAAACGCCTGTCAGAACTAGAAAACCACAAGGGTAAAACCATCATTTTGGTATGTAAAACTGGTCAGACCACTGGTTCAGCAGGGCGTTTGCTGAAGCAATCGGGTTTTGATCCGGTGGTGCGCATGGCCGGTGGTATCGCAGAATGGGCAAACCAGAACTTACCCATAACGCGCAAATAATTTAGTGCTGAATGGATAGCATATAGCATTGAATGTGCGGATCAAATCAGTCAATGAAGATTATTTAATGCCAATCACATTGTACCTTATCTCATATTTCAGTGTGAAACCAAGTTAACTGAGTTTCAAAAAGGCCGCTTAATGCAAAGTGAAGTCATTGTTTATAGTTCTAATTTATGTGGTTACTGCTATCGAGCCAAGGCGCTCTTAAATAGCAAACATGTTGAATTTAGCGAAATCAAAGTGGATGGACGGTTCGACCTGCGTCAACAGATGGTTCAGTTGACCGACAATCACACAGTACCACAGGTTATTATAAACGGGCAGGCTATTGGTGGTTGTGATGATCTTTATGCCTTGGAGGAAAGACAGCAACTGGATCTGTTGCTGAACATTTTGGACTAAAAATCAAACTGGCAATTTACCAGACCACTGACTAGGAACCAGCATGGCAAATACAGAATCGCAACACAATAATGGTGCTGCCAATAATGCAGAACAACCACAAGTTAATTTGCAACGCATTTATCTTAAAGATACTTCCTTCGAATCGCCTAATTCTCCCCATATTTTTGCCCAAAAGTGGCTGCCGCAATTGGAAGTTGAATTGAATACTCAAGCCCTTAAAATCGCGGACCATCTGCATGAAGTGGTGTTACAAGTCACTGTAACAGCCAAGCTAGATAAGGAAACGGCCTATCTGGCTGAAATTCAGCAAGCGGGTATGTTTTTAATCAAAGGGCTGAAAGAAGACTCCATAAATCAGGTGTTAGGAGCATTTTGCCCCAATGTACTGTTTCCATATGCCCGTGAAGCAATTGATAGCGTGATCCAAAAAGGTAGTTTTCCCGCTTTGATGTTGGCGCCAGTTAATTTCGATGCTTTGTATGCCAAGAAGAAACAGCAGGTTGAACTAGATCAACAAAAGGTATCTAGGCAAACTCATTAAAGAAACAAATTCTCACATCGGTAGGACAAATCTGCTGACACACGTTCACAGGTACAGCATTGAAGTTTTAACTGTATCAGACAAGCTCGCTTGACTAACCTACAGTCAACCGAACATGGTTAAGATGGTTATGTGAAGAGATCCATACGAGTAACCTACTCTTTTTCAAGAAGCTGTGATCAGTTTGTGGTTAAGTATCTATATCTTGACCTGCCCTGATTTACTAAATCTAGTTGTGGTCAGGACTATGCTCGGCTGTGTTCATTATGCTTAAACTGCTGTTGCATGATATGACATCAAGCCTGCTGTGCTGTTTCTCCCGAGACTGCATATCCAATGTTTTAGGATTTATCAATCATTGAACTAAGAACGGGTGTTGCCGTGCACAATATTTGGTTTAAAGTCAGCCACGATCAGCAAATGAAACCCATTGGCCATGCCCAATCACCAAGTGGTCAATCACGCGGATATCAACGAGTTGCAGTGTTTCAACCAAACGTTTAGTCAGCATTCGATCTACAGTGCTAGGCTCAGCTGCTCCAGAGGGATGATTATGGGCTAGGATAACAGCAGCGGCATTACAGGCAAGCCCTTTTTTGACTAGTTCACGGGGGTGCACAGCAGCACTGTTAATCGTGCCAAAAAACAGTTCGGCAAATTCAATCAGTCGATATTGGTTATCCAGTAGTAGTGCGCCAAAGACTTCCTGCTGATAATGACCAATTCGGTCGTGGAGATATTGGCCTACCTGCATGCTGGAAGATAGCTGTTCACCAAATTCCAGCTGCTCTTGTTGTAATCATAGGCTAAGTTCCTGTACAGCCTGTAATTGGGCGTATTTGGTGGCCTCCAGGCTTGGCAGGCTGCAAAATGCCTGTTCTTTAGCTTGTATCAGCCGGTTTAAACCACCAAATTAATTCAATAATTGACGCGCTAGATCGACTGCACTGGAACCCTTGACCCCCGTTCGCAAGAATATGGCCAATAGTTCAGCATCCGTTAACTGTTTGGCACCTAACTTAAGTAAGCGTTCCCTTGGCCGTTCGCTGCGAGGCCAGTGGCTAATGGCCATAATGACGTCCGTGTTCCATGCAAATAAATTGTTTTTATAAAGGTAGCACACCAGAGCAGTTTTTGTGATTACTGCAAATAATCTACCAGCCGTCCAGCTTTTGTTACAGTTATCACCACTTTATCGCCAGATTGTAGATACCGGTTTGGAGTAAACCCCATACCCACTCCGGCAGGCGTCCCAGTAGCGATAACATCTCCAGACTGCAGGGTAATGCCAGCAGATAATGTAGCAATAATCGTGGGGATATCGAATATCATTTGAGCTGCATTGGCCCGCTGCCTTAATACACCGTTAACATGGCAAGTGATCCAGATATCCGCTGCTGCCGGCATGGCATCTACCGTGGTTATTACCGGGCCCATGGGCCCAAACCCATCCAGGCTTTTGCCAATATGCCACTGTCCATGTAGTTGTTGCAGATCCCGTGCAGATACATCATTGAAACAACAGTAGCCGAACACATGCTGCTAGTCGCCTTAGTGAAGACAACCGGGTATTCTGTCATCTGGACAGGTTCCTGCATTTTGGTGGCAACTTCAGCAACATGATCCACATAATTTTTGCCAATGCTGAAAATATTACGTTGCAGTGGTGTTATGGGGGCCTTGAGCAAGGTATCGGAATAGGGTTGTGTAGCTATGCCTTGGCGCCAGGCATCAAGAGCCATGATCTTGGCTGCTGTTGCAGTTTCGTCACCACCTTTTATCAGTGCCATCATGGTGTGCTGGCTGGGGTGGTTTTATTCATGGCTTGTGCTGCTGTCACAAGGTCCACAAGCTGATCATTAATCAGGACTGCCAAATGGCCGTTTTTCAAGGTGGCGTATTGCATATCATGTGTTCTTGGAGATAACGGTGATCATTAAAGTAATATATCAGTTATCGGTATTATTGATGTGTTAACGCTGCTTCATTTTTGCTTAAAATACCCATTTGTACAGTCCATGGTCAGGGTTCAACTGATGGGTCCAGATTTGGGCTTCTAGTGATAACATACGGGCTTTATTATGGCTGGTGATAATAATTCTTGTTATTATTACACAATTTTTTGATATTTCAGGAGTACTATCATGAAAAGCCCAGTTAATGTTGTTGTTACCGGCGCTGCCGGGCAGATCGCCTATGCGCTTGCTTTCCGTATTGCTACTGGGGAAATGCTGGGTAAGGATCAACCGATTAACTTGAAATTACTGGAAATCACGCCTGCTCTGGCATCCTTGCAGGGTGTTGTCATGGAGATAGAAGACTGTGCCTTCCCTCTGATTGCTTCAGTGACTGCCACGGATGATCCAGCGGTGGCTTTTGCCGATGCACATTACGCCTTGCTGGTGGGTGCACGTCCCCGTGGACCAGGTATGGAGCGCAAGGATCTGTTGGCAGCCAATGCCAATATTTTTACTGTACAGGGCAAGGCTATCAATGACTATGCCAATAGAGAAGTTAAAGTTCTGGTAGTGGGTAATCCTGCTAACACAAATGCTTATATTGCCAAGCAAAGTGCTCCGGATATTAACCCAATCCAGTTTACTGCCATGACCCGCTTAGATCACAACCGTGCTCTGTCCCGTCTGGCCAATAAAACTAGTGCAACCGTAGCAGATGTAGATTATCTGTGTATCTGGGGTAACCATTCCGCCACCATGTATGCCGATGTAACCCATGCAAAGGTAAAGGGGATTCCAGCCACCGAACTGGTTGATCAGAACTGGATTGATCATGATTTTATCCCCGCCATTGCCCAGCGTGGCGCCACTATTATCAATGCCCGTGGTGCATCCAGTGCAGCCTCAGCAGCCAACGCTGCCATTGACCATATGCGGATCTGGGTTATGGGTACCGATGGCGATGACTGGACAAGCATGGGTGTTCCTAGTGATGGCAGTTATGGCATTCCTGAAGGGTTGATGTTTTCTTTTCCAGTAACCTGTAAGAATGGCAAATATCATATAGTACAGGCACTGCAACTGGATGCTGCCAGCCGTGCCTATGTTAATAAGACCTGTGAAGAACTCGAACAGGAGCGCAATGCAATTGCGCATTTGGTATCTTGATCCATAACCATAACTATTGTTTATGGACATATATTAACCATGTCAGTGTCAGGAGATTAGCTGATGAAAATGATGAGATTCAACCACCAGGCAATTATGTATGCCTTTCTCCTGACTGTATTGGCTACACAATATGGCGTGATTACAGTAAAAGCCGATAATATTAATGTGCCTAGTACCAAACAATCCTTGGGACAAAGGCTGTTCTTCGATAACAATCTTTCTCTTCATCGTACTCAGTCTTGTGCCACTTGTCATATGCCTACTGCAGGGTTTGCTGATGCTAGGGATAATGGTGTTATGGGGGCTGTATCTATGGGTGATGATGGTCATTCATTGGGTGATCGTAATGCGCCGACCATTACCTATGCCATGTTTAGCCCACCATTCGGTCAGGCTGCTGATGGCACTTATCGTGGTGGCCAGTTTCATGATGGCCGTGCCTTAGATTTGGCAGCCCAAGCTGCAAAACCCCTGATTAATGCAATTGAAATGGGTTTGCCTTCCAAAGCGATGGCTGTCATGCGCATTCAAGAAAATACTGCTTACGTCACTGCATTCAGACAACTGTATGGCAGTACTATTTTTGCTGATGTCGTACAGGCATATGCGGCTATTGCTGACAGCATTGCTGCCTTTGAGCACACCAAAAATTTTGCTCCGTTTGATGCTCGCTATGATCGCTTTTTGCGTGGTGAGTATCAACTTACTGAACAAGAAGAACTGGGTCGTACCTTGTTTTTTTCCCAGCAATTCACCAATTGCAACTTATGCCATCAACTACGTAATAGCTCACGGGCATCTGATGAAGTTTTTTCTAATTACACATACCACAATATTGGTGTGCCTGTAAACTACACCGTGCGGTCACTCAATAGTGTGACGGCAGATCATCTGGATTTAGGTTTGCTCAATAATCCGCAAATTGTCGATGTGCAACAGGCTGGTAAATTCAAGGTGCCGACCCTGCGCAATATTGCAGTTACTGCACCTTATATGCATAATGGTGTATTCAAGGATTTACGCACGGTAGTACTGTTTTACAATAAGTATAATAGTCGTAGTGATGCCCGGCAGATCAATCCAGAAACAGGTCAACGCTGGCAGATACCTGAAATGGCAGACAATCTATCGTTGGAACAGTTGGAAACTGGTCCGGCGCTGGATGATAGACGTATTGATGCCTTGGTAGCTTTTATGGAAACCCTGACTGATCAGCGATATGAACCGCTACTGCAAGCGCAATCAAGTCTGGAGATGCCGTGATCAGGGTTTGTAACTAGCATGTAGCACCTCTTTTGCTTCAAGGTAACTAGTCAAATAAATACGCTATTATGTCCAGTTAAAGGGGTAGCTGGTAGCATTTTTTTTGATGATTGATAAGAATCTTCCGAAAGCTGTTCGGATTTTTATGGGTATGCATGCCGTTTTGCTGCTGGTGGGCATTAAAGCCCAGGCTTGATTCCAGACGCGACAGCCAGAAACGCATTGCAGCTACAGCCAGCAGCTTGGGCCAGTATTGCACCTCCGTTAACGTAAAGGGACGCAGCTGGTGATAAGACAGTAGAAAAGCATTGGCCAAGGTATCCACGATGCAACCATTCGCATCAATACACCAGTCATTGACTGCAATGGCAACATCAAACAGCAGGTAATCTGTGCTGGCATTGTAAATGTCAATAATAGCACTGAGCTTACCCTGATAAAATAGCGCATTGTCATGGAACAAGTCACCATGGATAACGCCTGTGGGTAGTTCTGGGTTAGTCTTTAGTAGAGCCCGATGATCGTCAATAGTGTCCATAAGTAGAATACGATCAGCAACTGGCAAGCGCGCCGCTACCATTGGCCCCAACTTTTGCCACCAGCGATGCCCACGGTGACCTCGGCGTTGCAGAGTAAAGCTTTGACCTGCCTGGTGTAATTGCGCCAGTACAGTGCCTATACAAGTGCAGATAGTGGGTGTGATGTCTTCGCGAGCTAGATGCTGTCCAGCAAACCGGGGTAATAGCAGAGCAGGTTTGCCGGCTAGGCGCTTAAGAGCTTGGCCGTGTGGGTCCAGCACAGGTGCGGGCACAATGACACCATAATTGACCAAATGCGCAGTCAGCGCAACAAAATAAGGTAGCTCTTGATACTCTAGATCTTCAAACAGAGTCAGTACATAGTCAAGGTATGGCTGATCTGGCAAACCGGTAGTGACAAAATAATTGGTGTTTTCTATGCCACTGGTAATACTATTAAATTCCACTAGTGGCCCCAGTTTAAAGGATGCCAGATAGTCATTTAATTGTGTGTCATTAATCTGGGTATAGGCAGCCATCAGTGTTTAATCCAGCAAGCTTTATTGCACTACAGAATCCAGATACGGTATGAGAACATGCCGTATTACAAAAAGATCAATCGTTACAGTCATATTTCAAGACTTTCTAGTAATATAGTTTACCCTATTTAGATACAGACCTGTGACTTTTTGTGACCAGAAATGATTTTGCCCTGAATCAGTGCTAGAGTCCATAATTTTGTTACAATAGCGGGCTAGTTCAACTTAATCCTTTGTGGCCTGTAAATATCATGATACCAAAAACATCTGTTGCGGTAGTGCTGGTGGACGGTTCATATTATTTGTTTCGTGCCTACCATGCCTTGCCTCGGTTGACCAATAGCCAGGATTTTCCAACCGGCGCTGTCAAGGGCATCATCAGCATGATAAGCAGTTTGTGTCGAGATTATGCCAAAGCCAAAATCATTATTGTGTTTGATGCTAAAGGTAAGAACTTTCGGCATGACTTGTATTCTGCCTATAAAGGCAACCGGCCGCCCATGCCAACAGAACTGCAACTCCAGATTGAGCCAATACAAACCATGATTCGCGCCATGGGTTTGCCTTTGCTGGTTATACCCGATGTGGAAGCAGATGATGTTATTGGCACCCTGTCCCAGCAAGCTAGCTCCAGAGGCCTGACGACCCAGATTGCAACTGGGGATAAAGACATGGCTCAATTGGTCAACGCCCATGTGTCACTGATCAATACCATGACTAATACTTATCTGGATCAAGCAGGGGTAATGCGTAAGTTTGGTGTGCCAGCTAACCAGATTATCGATTATCTAGCGATTATGGGAGACAAGGTTGATAATATACCCGGAGTGCCAGGTGCTGGTCCTAAAACAGCAGCCAAGTGGCTGCAACATTATGGTAGTCTTGTTAGTTTGATCCAGAATGCAGATGATGTTAGCGGCAAAATTGGGGTCAACCTGCGTCAGGTGTTGCCGACCTTAATGCGTTCCCAGGCTTTGGCTACGATCAAGTTAGATGTGGCCCTGCCCAGGCAACTAGTCGATATGGTTCCCCAGGCTGAAGATCAGGCAACGCTATTGCATTGGTATGACCAACTAGAATTTAGTCGTTGGTCCCAGACCCTTAGGCAAACTATAGCTAGCCAGGGTCTGGATAACGAACTAATTCCTGTGACTGGCATTGCCGAACCACTACAGCAACAAGAAAAGATTCATTATACTCATGCTTTGACACAAGCAGAAGTTCTAGAATGGCTTGCTCGTTGTCGCCAAGCGAGCATGTTTGCCCTGGATACGGAAACGACCAGTCTGGATTATATGGCCGCTGAATTGGTGGGAGTTGCTTTGGCTTGCCAAACTGGAGAAGCCGTTTATATTCCTTGTGGGCACGATTATCTCGGTGCCCCACAGCAGGTTGATCGTGTCTGGCTGTTGTCAGTTCTCAAACCACTGTTGGAAGACCCAGCCCAGACCATATGTGGCCAAAATCTAAAATACGATATGCATATCCTAGCCCATTATGGAATCAAATGGCAGGCGCGTATTGTGGATAGTATGATGTTATCTTATGTCCTCAATGCCACAGCCACCCGGCATAATCTAGCTGATCTGGCCAAATACTACTTGCATCAGTCTACGATCAAGTTTGAAACCCTTGCCGGTAAGGGGGCGAAGCAGCTGACATTCAATCAGATTGATTTGCAGCAGGCCACCCCCTATGCCGCTGAGGGTGCTGATATTAGTTTGCGGCTGACCCATGAGCTAACTAGAAAAATAATCCAGGAGCCTGCCTTGGAGCAGGTGTATCGTGAGCTTGAACAGCCTCTGATACCATTGCTAGTTAAGCTAGAGCGTAACGGGGTCTGTATTGATGCTGCTTTGCTGTCCCAACAGAGCACTACCATCAGCCATCGCCTACAACGACTGGAGCAAACTGTCCATAATTTGGCTGGTGAAGCCTTTAACTTATCTTCCACTAAGCAGTTGGGGGCTATTCTATATGGTAAACTTAAATTACCGGTATTAAAGAAAACCCCCAAGGGACAACCATCCACTGCCGAATCAGTGTTACAAGAGCTGGCCAAGGATTATGAATTACCCCGATTGCTGCTGGAATTTCGCAGTTTGAGTAAACTTAAGTCAACCTATACTGATAAGTTGCCTCAACAGATTAACCTAACCAGCGGTCGCGTACATACCTCTTACCATCAAGCGGTTACAGCTACTGGACGGCTCTCTTCCAGCGACCCCAATTTACAGAATATTCCCATTCGTAGTGCCGAAGGTCGCCTTATTCGCCAGGCGTTTGTAGCACCTCAGGGCGCTTGCTTGGTAGCGGCAGATTATTCCCAAATCGAGCTACGCCTAATGGCTCATTTATCGCGTGATACAGGCTTGATGTCGGCTTTTGCTGCAGGACAAGATGTGCATCTGGCTACAGCGGCAGAAGTATTTGACGTGGCTCCTGAACAAATCTCAGTGAATCAGCGCCGTAGCGCCAAGGCCATTAATTTTGGACTAATCTATGGTATGTCGGCTTTTGGTTTGGCTCGTCAACTGAACATTAGTCGTCAACAGAGCCAAGCCTATATTAACCGTTACTTTAGTCGCTACCCGGGGGTCCAGGCTTACATGGACCATACCCGAGAACTGGCCGCTGCTCAGGGTTACGTGACAACTATTTTTGGCCGTCGCCTATACTTGGCTGATATCCAAGCCCGTAATGCCATGACGCGCCAGGCTGCAGAACGTACCGCCATTAATGCGCCTATGCAGGGTAGCGCAGCAGATATTATTAAGCGGGCTATGCTTGCCGTGGATGACTGGCTACAGCAACAGCGACTGGATGCACGCATGATTATGCAGGTACACGATGAACTGGTATTTGAAGTTTCACGGGCGAAAGTGGATCAATTTATGGCTGGAGTGACACAGGTCATGTCAGGTGCTGCTGAACTGGCGGTGCCTTTGCTAGTAGATGTTGGCTTTGGTGACAATTGGGATGAGGCTCATTGACCGATATGGCTTGTAAGTCAGGCAATTCATAAGCAAGCCTTTGAGAGAAGGCCAGTATATAATAACCAACATATCTACAATGCTCTTGTGTTAACCCTCACTGACTTAAGTTCGTCTTTTTCCAATGCATGCGTGTGTTAGCTTATTTCCCTGCTGTTCCTCTCATATTGCTTAACATCCAAACCAGCATGACTATCACGACCCAGTCAGTAAATACATCAGCCATGAATATCATGATAAGCTTATTGTACCATTGCAATGGGATAAATTGATCTTTAATTAAGTCAAAGCATTGTTGAAATAGGCTTGTGTGGCTGGGCACTGGGCGCATTTAATCAGTTTTTAACTGTTTAGTATGGTGTGTCGTTTATATGAGCTTTATAAATGGCTTGCTCTATGATGTATCTTTGTGGGTGAACAAATTGTATCAGACTTGTAGTGCTTGCCGAACTAACGGTAAAATAACATGGCCTTTAAAACTCAGATTTGGCTACCGCATGGTGAATTCTCAACTGTGGTGGGCTATGTCCTTGGAAAATTCCTGATGCAACAGTTACTCCTGATCGCTCATGGTAGTCGCAGGGCTACCGCAAATGATGAGATTCAACTATTAGCCCAGCAGGTGTCCACAAAACTACAGGCACCATTTGTTGGCGTAAAGGTAGCTTTCTTAGAATTTGCTTCCCCCACTATTGACACGATACTGGAACAGTGTTTCCAGGATGGTGCTGACAAGGTCATAGTTCTGCCCTATTTTCTATCCAGTGGTAACCACGTGGTTGTGGATGTGCCGCGAGCGATTCACAATACAAGAAAAAAATGGCCAGATAAATGCATAATTTTGTTGTCTCATATTGGGTCTATAGAGACTATGCCAGATTTAATTGCGTCGGCCTGTAATAATGCTCCCTGATATGTTCTGGTTGCATGATAATCTCAAGTATTATTGAAATTAATCGCTCGACTTGTTGGCTCTGGCATCGATGGCCCTTAAGCTATACTTCATAATGTTGTTTCATTATCAGTTCGCAATTACCTGATGTTCAATGAGGCATGCTGGGTTCAAAAGATTCAGTTCACGCAATTCATAATCACATTGATGACCTGCTTGGCCATTCAATCTGCGTTTGCTGTTGACCAGCCACTCGGTGATTATGTGGTTATTCTAAATGGCATTGTGGATGATGTGTTCAGTTTTTAATGCAGCAAGTTTAATTGACAGTAAAAAACTACTGCATGAATATCATGAAGATACTAAACGCACCTATTTTACACTGCGATCATGTAGTTGAGCTCTTGCTGGACAGACTCATCATATATTGCGCTAAAAGACCCAGCATATACCATATAAACAGAATCGTCAGCGTGCAAGTATGAGCCATATCTTGTTACAATAAATGAATGTTAGTTTTAGAGCTAGCATATGTCAGTATGCCTTCGGGATTTACTACTTGAGGTCGTTAGGATTATTATGAGTCAAGATTCAACTATCAATCCGCAATGGGGTGGGCGTTTTAGTGAGTCGACTGACAATGCAGTGGTGCATTTTACGGCCTCTGTGACGTTTGATCGGCGCATGTACCGCCAAGATATCCAAGGTTCCATTGCTCATGCCCGTATGCTGACCGCTGTGGGTGTGCTCACGGAGACTGAGCGGGATGAAATAATCCACGGCCTGACAGAAATTTGTATGGAGATTGACCGTGGCCAGTTTAATTGGTCGGTAGCACTAGAAGACGTGCATATGAATATTGAGGTGGCCTTGCAGGCCAAGATTGGTTTGGCAGCCAAGAAACTGCATACGGGGCGTTCGCGCAATGACCAGGTAGCTACTGATATTCGTCTTTATTTGCGTGATGAAATAGATGTCATCAGTGCAGCTATCCATCGCTTGCAACAGGGTTTGATTGACCTGGCTGAACAGGAAAATGCGACTATTATGCCAGGTTTCACTCATTTGCAGATCGCTCAACCAGTTACTTTAGGCCACCATCTGTTGGCTTGGAATGAAATGTTGCAGCGGGATTATGAACGCTTTCAGCATTGCCGTGAGAGGGTCAATGTATCGCCCCTTGGGTCTGCTGCCTTGGCTGGAACTAGCTACCCCATTGATCGTCATATGAGCGCTAAATTACTGGGTTTTGAACGTCTCAGTGAAAACTCCTTGGACAGTGTTAGTGACCGTGATTTTGTCATTGAATTTTGTGCTTGTGCCAGTTTGGTATTGTGCCATCTTTCACGGGTTTCCGAGGAGTTGATTCTATGGGCTTCTGCCCAGTTCAACTTTATTGATTTACCTGATCGGTTTTGTACCGGGTCTTCCATCATGCCCCAGAAGAAGAATCCCGATGTGCCTGAATTGGTTCGTGGTAAAACGGGTCGTGTCTATGGTAACTTACTATCTCTGTTAACTTTGATGAAAGCCCAGCCATTGGCCTACAACAAGGATAATCAGGAGGACAAGGAGCCTTTGTTTGATACGGTCGACACAGTTAAAGCCTGTGTGCAAATTTATGCTGATATGTTGCCAGCCTTACGCCCTAAGCGCGATCACATGCTTATGGCCGCTTTACGTGGTTTTTCCACAGCAACTGATCTGGCGGATTATCTCGTATGCAAGGGCATGCCGTTTCGTGATGCGCATGCAGTGGTTGGTAAGTGTGTAGCCTATGGCCTTGCTAAGGGGCTGGATCTTGCGGCCATGGATTTAAATCAGTTACAGCGCTTTTGCCCACTTATTCAGGATGATGTGTTTAAGGTGTTAACCCTTCAGGGATCCGTTGCATCACGCAACCATTTTGGTGCCACTGCCCCAGATCAGGTATTGTCTGCGGTTCAGCGTGCTCGGTTCCAGTTGCAACAACGCCACTCAGTTAACCTAGTGCACTGCAATCCAGCGTCTCGCCAGTCTGTGCCTGTATTGCCTGATTAAGTATTTGACCTAAACTAAGCTTGGCATCTTTGTCTAATAGCCAATGGTCTTGGTCATAGTCAAAATGGAATCCACCAGCCTGACAGGCCAGCCAAAGCTGGCTCAGAGCAGGCTGGCGGCTGAAGATAATTTGGCTGCCATTGATACAATTAATGGCTAACATACCGTTGCTGGCCACATAATCTAGGTCACTGTTTGCTGTATCTAGGATGGCTTCAACCTGCATTAACGTGGTATCAACGATTTGGTGAAAATGGCTTTCATTCATCTGGTTAAATTGGTGTTGTAGTCTATGAGTATATCAATTGTAGCACGATTTTGAGATCTTGTGGCCGCAACTAATAGCTTGGCTGACAGTAGAGTAGCAGCTTCGATCAGCGTTATAATAGACTTTGAATTAAAACTGAATGGATCAAGTGCATGCAAAAAATAGTAGTGCTTATGTTATTTAGCTGGTTACTGATCGCCTGTGGCCAGACCGGAGAGCTATACTTACCTGAGCAGAGTACAGAAACCAGTCATACATCCAACTGATGAAAAATTAATCTCATGCATGATTTTCAATACCGCAACGGCGTTCTATATGCAGAAGCAGTGCCAGTAACTGACATTGCTGATCAATATGGCACACCAACTTATGTCTATTCGCGTCAAACACTTGAACATAATTACCTGGAGTATACTCAAGCATTGCAGGGGCATGATGCTCGCGTTTGCTATGCAGTTAAAGCCAATAGCAATATTGCTGTCCTCAATGTACTGGCACGGCTAGGGGCAGGTTTTGATATCGTCTCTGTAGGTGAACTGGAACGTGTCTTGTTAGCGGGTGGTCAAGCAAAACAAGTGGTCTTTTCTGGAGTTGGTAAACAGACCCATGAGATGCAGCGGGCTCTGGAAGTCGGCATTCATTGCTTTAATATTGAATCCACAGCAGAATTAGAACGCTTACAGCAAGTGGCTAGCGACATGGATCGCTGTGCTGCCATATCTATACGAGTCAATCCTGATGTTGATGTTCGCACTCATCCCTACATTGCTACGGGTATGAAGGAAAACAAGTTTGGTATTAGCATGGCTCAGGTTGATTCAGTTTACACCCACGCCAGTAAACTATCCCATATTAATATTATTGGGGTCGATTGCCACATTGGCTCACAACTAACTGAGATAGGACCTTATCTGGATGCCTTACAACGGTTGTTGGAACTTATTGACCGCCTGCAGGATCAAGGTATTGCTATCAGACATCTGGATCTAGGTGGTGGGTTAGGTGTGCGTTACGCCGATGAAACCCCACCATCAATTGCTGACTTTATTGCTCAGTTGCTTCAGTTATTGAATGGGCGTCCTTTACAGTTAGTGCTGGAACCAGGGCGTTCTATCTGTGCTAATGCGGGTATTCTGTTAACGCGGGTGGAATACCTGAAGACCAATGAAAAGAAACATTTTGCCATTGTTGACAGTGGTATGAACGATCTGTTGCGGCCTGCCCTTTACAGTGCTTGGCAACGTATTATACCAGTACGTAACGACATCGCTGGAATCACTCGTTGTTATGATATTGTTGGTCCAATCTGTGAAACTGGTGACTTTATGGCCAAACAACGCCAATTAGTGCTCAATGCTGGCGATATATTGGCAATACAACAAGCAGGAGCCTATGGTTTTGCCATGGCTTCTAATTACAACAGCCGCAATCGGGCTGCTGAAGTGATGGTTGATGATTCCCAAGCTCACCTTGTGCGACAACGGGAAACGCTTGAGCAACAGTGGGCTCATGAACAGCTGCTGCCACATGAGTAGTGTAAGATGCGTTTGAAATTCAGCAAAATGCATGGTTTGGGCAACGACTTTATGGTGATTGATGCCATCACCCAAAACTGCAATTTATCATCGGAACAGATCCGTGCTCTGGCTGATCGCCATTTGGGTATTGGTTTTGACCAGTTGCTGTTGGTTGAAACTCCTAGAGATCCGGATGTCGATTTTCATTACCGTATTTTCAATGCGGATGGCTATGAAGTCGAGCATTGTGGCAATGGCATACGCTGCCTGGGGCGTTTTGTGCACTTGCAGCATTTAACGGGTAAACACCTTATCATTGTGTCCACTAACACTGGCCGTGCCGAAGTACAGCTATTGAATGACCAGCTTGTAAAGGTTGATATGGGACGGCCCATCTTGGTTCCTGCGAATATTCCTTTGCTGGCAGCGCAACAACAGATAACCTATACGTTGCCAGTAGATGACCAGCTTCATGAACTGGCAGTGGTGTCTATGGGTAATCCTCATGGAATTTTGCTGGTGGAACAAATTGACAGTGCTCCGGTGTCTACTTTAGGCGCCAAGCTAGAATCGCATCCTTATTTCCCACAAAGGGCTAATATCGGTTTCATGCAGATTATTGATCGCCATAATATTCACCTACGGGTATTTGAACGTGCTGTGGGTGAGACTCGTTCTTGTGGAACTGGTGCCTGTGCTGCTGTTGTGGCAGGTAAACTGAATGGACTACTGGAATCATCGGTCAACGTCGGTTTACCCGGTGGTAATCTGCAGATACAATGGTCAGGAGGCGGTGCAAGCTTGACTATGACCGGGCCTGCAGCCCATGTATTTGATGGACAGGTGCGTTTATGAACCAGCCCAGATCAGACCAGATGACTAAAACAGCCGTTGATGAAGCTGCAGTGATTGCATATCTGCAGGACTGTCCGGACTTGTTGCAGCAACATCCACAGTTACTAGAGCAATTGCATTTGCCCCATGACTGTGGCAATGCCACTTCACTGATTGAACGGCAGGTGCAAGTTTTGCGTCAGCGCCTACAAGATTCTTCCAATAAATTATCCGTACTATTGTACACTGCGCGTTGCAATGATGTGCAGTTTGAAAAAACCCGTAATCTGATTATTAAACTGGCTGCTTGCAACCAGTTGCATGCTTTCAGTCAGTTGCTACATCAATCCTTCTGTGATGATTTTAACGCTGATGATATGAGCTTGTTGATATTTACTGAGTCCCAGTCTTTTACTGGCATATCTGGTTTGCGGTCGGTACAATTACAACAAGCGCAACAGCGCCTTGATGGGTTGTTGAACCAGAGATGGGCTTTGTGTCAATTGCCCACAACCTATCAACTGGAATATTTGTTTATTACCTCATCCAGTGTTAGAGAATTTCACTCTGCTGCCCTGTTGCCGTTGTGGTTTAATAACCAGCTACTAGGTTTTTGCTGTATCGTTAGTAAGCAAAAAAATCACTTTCATAAACAGCTGGGGACGTTGTTCTTAAATCATGTGGCAGATGTCGCCAGTCAGGTTCTTGGGCGGTTGTTACAGACCTCTGTAGTGTGAATGTTCAAATATGACCATGACCTCGAATTTGCAGCAGGATATCATTGAGTTCTTGTATTACTTAGGTCAAGTGCGCTGCTATTCACGCCATACGATAGACGGTTATCGGTACGATTTGCGGCGTCTCAGCGTTACCATGGTGATAGAACAGCTAGACCAATGGCACCAGGTTGGTCCTGATACCATTTTGCAGTGTGTCAGAGATGCGCATCGCCAGGGGCTAAGTGGAAGAAGTTTGCAGCGCTTTTTGGCGACCTGCCGTAGTTTCTTTAATCATAAAATTCAGCAAGGCCACTTAAAAAACAACCCAGCTATTGGTATCCAAGCCCCTAAAAGTGCATCTAAGCTGCCCCGGACTCTAGATGTTGATCAATTGGGTCGGCTGTTGGATGCCCCGTTGGATCAAAGTAATCCACTAGCCTGTCGTGATCGAGCTATAATCGAATTGGTTTATTCATCTGGCTTGCGCCTAGCTGAACTGACTGGCTTAAATATACTAGATCTGGATTATCGAGATCTGAGTCTGCAAGTTACCGGAAAAGGCAAAAAAACTCGCCAGTTACCCTTGGGAAAAAAAGCTAAAAATGCACTGCAGCGTTGGTTGACTCATCGGTCAGCGTTGGCTGACCAAGGCGAACAGGCATTATTTGTAGGACGATATGGCGCACGACTGAGTCCTCGTAGTGTCCAGCAGCGTATGCAACGTTATGCCGGCCTGCACGGACAGCATCTCCACCCTCATATGCTGCGCCATTCATTTGCCAGTCATATGCTTGAATCCAGTGGTGATCTGAGAGCTGTGCAAGACTTGCTTGGCCATGCCGATATCAGTGCTACTCAGGTATATACCCATCTGGACTACCAACATCTGGCTCAGGTCTATGACCGTACCCATCCACGTGCTAACGTGAAGTCAGAGCAATCTGGTAATGATATATGATTCAGGCTATCACTTTTGATCTGGATGATACCTTTTGGCCCATTGCCCCGGTCATTCAGCGTGCTAACCGCTTATTGTTGCAATGGTTGCAGGAACATGCACCCGCATTTACGTCCCAGTTTGACTTAGATGGACTCAATGCATTGCGGGACGAAGTGATGACTTGCCAACCTGAGCTTTGCCATGATCTTAGCCAGGTTCGTCAGGCTCTATTATTGCTGGGCCTGCAACGTAGTGGATATCAGGGTGCACAAGCTGAGCAATTGGCAGCACAGGCCTTCGAGATATTTTTTATTGCTCGAAATCAGGTTGCTTTGTTTGATCATGTGGAATCCACACTGCATCATCTGCAACAGTATTATCGTCTGGGTACTTTGTCTAATGGTAATGCTGATCTGAAGCATATTGGATTAGATCATTTATTTGAATTCAGCTTTAATGCAGCTGCCATCTGCTATGCTAAACCGCATCGCGCCATGTTTAATGCTGTCCTAAATCATACTGGGTTGCAGCCACATCAGGTTGTGCATGTAGGTGACCACCCAGAACACGATGTGCTTGGTGCACAGGAAATAGGGATGCGCTGTGTCTGGATGAATCCAGAAGAGTGTGCTTGGCCAGGACTAAAACGTCCTGATGCCGAGATCCATGATTTTTCTGAACTACCTGCTGCTGTGTCTCAACTTGATTGTTGTGCCGCTCGTAAATTGTCTTGAACAACCCTAGATGCCCTGTAAGTCGCCTTATTTTCTCAGGATAAATTGTGAATCCCCGTCAGCAGTTTTCAGCGCTGTGATTAGCAGTCAAGTAGCACCAGCATGTTTTATCAGCCATCGTACTTACTGTGCTTGAATCCAATCGAAATGGTATTTTCAAAGCAACTGAACTGTAAAAATTCTGATTATTGTACCCTGTATGAAATATCTAGATTAAGCATTGATGGATGAACAACATGCCGAAGTTATTTTGGCATTATAATGACAGATGAATTTTTTATGATGAAGATGTTTTATTGCTGGTGAAAAACCTGATGCTAAAAATTAGTCTAGGTGTATTTAACTGAGGAATTTGGATAATACCTTGGACACAATTTACCATCATTGCTACACTGAACCTAGATGATCCCATTGAACAGCTCTTATTGATCTGCGTCGCAGTAGCTTCGAACCTGTTTGATGGAGCAGATGAACCAGTCTTTGAACCACAGCAACCCGCCCACATTATCTTGGCCAATATCCCTAGCAGGACCTCTGATCAAACTAGTGACTACTTTGGCTGATCAGACAACAGCAGTGGGCTATCTGGCATTCTTTATGATCAGGCCGATGCTGTGATTAACGCTTATTAACCCTGGTTTGATGAATTCGATGTGATCCAACGAGCAGAGTGGATTCGCATTGATGCTCGTAAAATTTAGCTGGGTTATGTAATCTTGCAGGCGTGATATTGATATTTTAGGTCATCCAAAAATATGTAAAATGATAATTGCACCAGACTAGAGCCGGCTTTTATGTTACCTTTACGCCGTTAATTAGTGGTGTTTCACAAAGCTGTGTTATAGCAGTATGTGTTTAACGAACCTAACTCGCCCGCCACAATGACTGGTATAAACAGTAGCTTCCCAACTGCCAGCAGCGGGCATAACGATATTGAACAATTTATTATAATGTCTGATCAATTACTGCCTCGGCAAACCCTCAGGGAATGTGTAGAACAATCACTAACGACTTATTTTATCGAGTTGGAGGGACAGTCCACCACTGATCTCTATGCCTTGGTCTTGCAACAGGTTGAGAAGCCACTGCTGCTATGCACTTTACGTCATACACAGCACAACCAGACCAAGGCTGCTGAACTTTTGGGTTTGAATCGTGGCACTTTGCGGAAGAAGCTAAAGGAATATGATTTGCTTTAAGCGGTTTAGCATTATCTTTAGGTGCTTGTTAGGACTCTGTCAAAGGTATTGCTACTAATGGTTGATAGCGTTCCCATAAGCCGGGCACTTATTAGTGTGTCAGACAAAACCGGTGTCGTTGAACTGGCAGTTAAACTGCAGCAGTTGGAAATCGAAATTTTGTCCACAGGTGGTACCAGCCAACTGCTGCGGGCTCATGGTATTGCGATCGTTGATGTATCTGCTTACACTGATTTTCCAGAACTTATGTCGGGTCGGTTGAAAACGCTGCATCCTAAAATTCATGGAGGCATCTTGGCTCGTCGAGGCCAAGACAAGGTGAGCATGGCAATGCACGGGATCTGTACTATTGACTTGGTAGTGGTCAATCTATATCCATTCCAGCAGGCCATCGTTAAATCCGAATGTGATCTGGCCACGGCCATTGAACATATTGATATTGGCGGGCCCGCCATGATCAGATCTGCAGCCAAGAACTATGCCGCTGTAACGGTTGTGGTGAACAATTCAGATTATACTGCAGTGCTGGCGGACATTGAACAACACGGTGGTCTTAGTCAAGCCCGTCGCTTTGAACTGGCTTGTCAGGCATTTGCACATACCGCCCAATATGATGGAGCAATTGCCAATTATTTAGGTCGCCAAGGTAGTAAATTTCCTCACTTTTATAATACTCAGCTAGTCAAAGCCAAAGATATGCGTTATGGGGAAAACCCGCATCAACAGGCCGCCTTCTATGTTGAACATGAAGCCAAACAAGCTAGTATTGCTACTGCCCGACAATTGCAGGGTAAAGCGATGTCATTTAATAATATTGTTGATGCAGATGCTGCCTTAGAGTGTGTCAAAACGTTTCATGAACCTGCCTGTGTCATTGTTAAGCATGCTAATCCCTGTGGAGTTGCAATTGCGGATAATATTACTGAAGCTTACACAAAGGCTTACCAGACTGACCCAGATTCATCCTTCGGTGGTATTATCGCTTTTAATTTTAAGCTTGATGCCAGGACAGCCCAATGTATTATTGACCAACAGTTTGTGGAGGTTATTATTGCCCCTGAGATCACTCCAGATGCTGCCCAAGTCCTTATTCACAAAGCGAACCTAAGAGTCTTAAGTTGTGGTGATCTATTGACCCATGCATTGACAGAGCTTGATCACAAGAAAGTGACTGGTGGTCTGCTCATACAGGAGCGTGACTCAGTTCAGACTAACGCAGCAGGTCTGAAACTGGTTAGCCAACGTTTGCCAACGAAAGCGGAAGCATTAGATCTCCAGTTTGCTTGGAAAGTTGTCAAATATGTCAAATCTAATGCCATTGTTTATTGTCGTAATGGAAAGACCATGGGTATTGGAGCAGGGCAGATGAGCCGCATTGACAGTGCCAAAATTGCTGCCACCAAGGCTGCAGATTTACATTTAAATCTAGCTGGTTCAGTAATGGCGTCGGATGCATTTTTACCCTTCAGAGATAGTATTGATGCAATTGCAGCAATGGGCGTGACTGCCATTATCCAGCCTGGTGGATCCAAGCGAGATGCTGAAATTATTGCAGCTGCCGATGAGCATGGCATGGCTATGATCTTCACCAACATGAGGCATTTTCGTCATTAAATAAGGATTGTCTTAGATTAATGTATTAATTATCTTACACCTCGGGCCGTAACTGTAAAACTTACCGTTTAACCCTGGCTTTTAGATTTCAAGTGCTGTATGAGAAAAGCAAGCTTCATTGGTTTTCCATGACTGCTTTGTTATCAGATAGTTAGTTATGACCAGCAGTGCAAAAAAAACTAAAAAAAGTGATACAATCAATCCGTTAGCAATAAATTACTACATTACAATACTCTCTGTGAAATGCGTCACCTCCCTGTTGGAGGTGACTAATAATCATCAATTACCTATGGTGATGGAACACGGTAAGTTTTTAACGCTGGCGACACAAAAAATTTCGACTAAGTCGACCGTACTTTAATCGGATCAAATGTGATCCGTAAAAAAACTATCACTATAGCAATTTTATGACCGATCTGGACTAGTACATACGGTGCTGTTGCGCTGTTGCTTGATAAGAAGGGAGAGCAGCTTATGGGTGACACCATATTTGGTAGAATTATTCGTGGTGAAATCGACGCTGATATTGTTTATGAAGATGATAGAGTGTTGGCTTTTAAGGATGTTTTTCCTAAGGCGCCAATACATTACTTGGTGATCCCTAAGCAACCCATCGCAACTCTTAATGATGCTACTGTTGCAGAACAGGAACTGCTTGGGCATATGTTGCTGACTGCAGCTAAATTAGCGCGCCAGGCTGGAATAGCTGAAAGTGGTTATCAAATCAAAATGCACTGTAATGCTGATGGTGGCCAGGAAATCTATCATATTCACCTGCATCTGCTTGGTGGATGCAAGCTATAGTTCAGTCTAAGATGATTCAGGAGAATTTTATGACGTCTTTTGGAACTGTGTTTACCCCGGAAATGATTCTGACTCACTTTGACGGTGTCAGTTGGAGCACTCCAGAGTTGGTTCCCAGTGAACGTATCAGCATACACCCAGCAGCCCATGTTTTACATTATGCCAGCACTTGCTTTGAAGGTTTGAAAGCTTTCCGTCATGCTGATGGCAGTGTCAAAATATTTCGCCTTGACACCAGTATCGCGCGGATGCAACAAAGCAGTAAAAAAATGTCGTTACCAGAAATTGATCCTGAACTGACTCGCAAAATGGTGATCGATATTGTTAGACGTTTCTCCACTGCTGTGCCTAAACCTCCGGGTTCAATGTACATCAGACCCACCCATATGGGTACTGAACCTGCAATTGGCAAGGCAGCAGTTGCATCAATGACTTCCACATTTTTTGTGTTATTGTCCCCCGTAGGTGCTTATTTCTCCGTAGACAGCAGTGCCCTGCGTTTGTTGTTAGAAGTCGATAAAGTACGCTGTGCACCACATATGGGCATGGTTAAGACAGGCGGCAACTACGCTAGCGCTTTGGGCCTTATAACAGCTGCCAAGCAGACGAGTCAGGCTGATCAAGTATTATTTTGTCCTGATGGTGATGTACAAGAAACTGGTGCTGCTAATTTTATCCTGATAGACGGAAATGAAATCATCACTAAAGCCCTAGATCATACCTTCTTACATGGAATTACTCGCGATTCAGTACTGACTCTAGCGCGTGATCTGGGCATGAATATCTCCGAACGTACATTAAGCGTAGCCGAACTCATTGAGCGAGTCACTAAGCCCAACGCAGAAGCAGCTCTGTCAGGTACTGCAGCAGTATTAGCTCCAGTTGGCACTTTAATCTACCAAGGTCAGGAAATTACCGTAGGCGCGGGCAATGAGGGACCAATAACCCGCAAACTGCGACAAGCTCTCAATGCCATTCAGTGGGGTGAAACTTCTGATTCTTACGGTTGGTTGACAACCATTTGATTTATATTTCGATTTAGTAAAATCCTATGAATACGTTATTTTCTCTTATAATTACTCAAAAGTTCTGTAAAAAATGCCGCGGATAGTGTTAAAAATAGGCAATAGGCACATACTTAAACTATCCCTCTATATTCACAGGTTAAGCTCAATTAGAATTTATTGATTCTCTGTGAGGTCCTGAATTTTAACGCTGCATTGGTAAATGCAATATTTTTGCATAAATTTACTTATCTCAGGTAAAGCTATGCTAAGTTAGACCAAACTGTAGATAAAGAAGATATATAAGATAAAGGTGGTGACTGACTATGTCATTGCGATTACAAATTAAAAAGAAAATATAAGTGCTTTAGATTAACAATATTCATTATGGCACTTGCTTACAAAATTTTGATCGCGTACAATCTCGTACCCTTCGAAATCAAGCTGATAGTCCATAGTGTAATTTGATACGGTCAAGGGCGATCTAGCAGGTATGCTAAACGATTTAATTAAAGTTGTGGTTCATTATGCAAAACCAAAAAATTCGTATTCGATTAAAAGCCTTTGATCATCGACTGATCGATTCATCTACGTTGGAAATTGTGGATACTGCCAAGCGTACCGGAGCTCAAGTTCGCGGTCCCATCCCCCTGCCAACTCGCAAAGAGCGTTTTACTGTGCTGATCTCGCCACACGTCAATAAGGATGCGCGCGATCAATACGAGATTCGTACTCACAAACGAGTATTAGATATTGTTGACCCTACAGAAAAGACGGTAGACGCATTGATGAAGTTAGATCTGGCTGCGGGTGTAGATGTGCAGATCAGTTTAAGCTAATTGAATTAGTACTCTCTAGAGAGTCGGCGTGGCAACGCCATAATCATGCAAATATAATTATCATGTAATATCGTGCAGCGATAACCATAGAGGGTGAACAGTCCCGTGCATAACTGGCAATTTGAGGTAACAAAATGGCTATTGGATTAGTCGGACGTAAGGCGGGTATGACCCGTGTATTCACCGAAGCAGGTGCTTCTGTGCCAGTCACCGTCATCGAAATAGACCTTAACAATGTGACTCAAGTCAAAACTGTAGAAACTGATGGCTATCCTGCAGTTCAGGTTACTACAGGCTCACGCCATCCTAGTCGGGTTAATAAAGCTATAACAGGTCAATATGCTAAGGCAGGTACTGAAGTGGGTCGTGGTCTGTGGGAATTTCGTAACACTGATGACGAGCAAGTTTCCGTTGGTGATCAGCTTTCGATCAAGCGTTTCAGTGTTGGACAAAAAATTGATGTAACAGGCCAGTCTAAAGGTAAAGGCTTTCAGGGTGGCGTCAAGCGCTGGAACTTCCATATGCAGGATGCAACCCACGGCAATTCCGTTTCCCACCGAGCTCTCGGTTCAACTGGCCAGTGTCAGACTCCTGGTCGTGTCTGGAAAGGCAAAAAGATGGCTGGGCATATGGGTTCTGCAACAGTTACGACACAATCCTTGGAAATTGTGCGCGTTGATGTTGAGCGTAATTTGCTGTTAGTGAAAGGTGCGGTTCCTGGTTCTGCCGGCGGTAACGTAATTGTTAAGCCTGCCGTCAAGATGCGCCGGCAAGGGATGTGAGGAGATCATAATGAATTTAAACCTTGCCGATACCAAGGGTGGCATTGAAGTGTCTGAAGAAGCCTTTGGTCGTGAATTTAATGAGCCGCTGGTGCACCAGGTTGTTAACGCTTATCTGGCCGGTTCGCGCCAGGGTACTCGAAAGCAGAAAAACCGCTCTGAAGTTAGGGGTGGAGGCCGTAAACCATGGCGCCAAAAGGGTACTGGTCGTGCTCGTGCAGGTACCATCTGTAGCCCTATCTGGGTTGGTGGTGGTCGCGCCTTTGCTGCACGGCCGCAAGATCATAGTCAAAAAGTAAATCGCAAAATGTACCGGGCAGCAATGCGCTGTATACTATCAGAGTTGGTACGCCAAGAGCGGCTTTTGGTTGTTGAAGCTTTCACAGTAGCGGCAGCAAGAACCAAAGCGATGTTAGCCAAAATGACTGAGTTGGGTCTAGTGGATGCACTGGTGGTAACTGACAGTATTGGTCAGGACCTTTATTTGGCCTCTCGCAACATTCCCAAGGTAAGTGTGGTTGATGCTGTTAGTGTTAATCCGGTGAGTTTAATAGCCAACACAAAGGTGGTTATGACTGTGCCTGCATTGAAACAGATTGAGGAGTGGCTGGCATGAATCAGGAACGCATCTTCAAAGTTTTGTTAGGTGCTCATGTGTCTGAAAAAGCAACTGTTGTTGCTGATGACAATGGACAGGTAGTGTTTCGTATCGCCCCTGATGTAACCAAGCTAGAGATAAAGCAAGCAGTGGAGCAATTATTTTCGGTTAAGGTTGATTCAGTTCAAGTGCTCAATGTCAAGGGTAAAACTAAGCGAAACCGTTTTGGTACTGGTCAGCGCAACAGCATTCGCAAGGCCTACGTACGGCTAGCTGCAGGCCATGATATTGATTTCATGAGCAATTAAGGAGATTGCAACATGTCTGTAGTTAAATGTAAGCCAACTTCTCCGGGTCGCCGTCATTTGGTAAAGGTTGTGCACAATGATTTGCATAAAGGTAAGCCTCACGCTCCTTTGCTAGAAAAAAAGTCCAAGTCTGGTGGTCGTAATAATAATGGCCGCATTACAACCCGCCATATTGGCGGTGGTCACAAGCAACACTACCGGGTAATTGACTTTCGCCGCAGTAAAGATAGTGTCCCAGCTGTAGTTGAGCGTCTGGAGTATGATCCAAACCGGTCCGCCAATATTGCCCTCTTGCGTTATTCTGACGGCGAACGCCGATATATTATTGCTGTTAAGGGTATGAAAGTTAACGACAGTGTTCAATCAGGTGCTGAAGCGCCTATTAAACCAGGTAATACTTTGCCATTGCGTAACATTCCTGTTGGTAGTGTTGTTCATTGTGTTGAAATGAAGCTTGGTAAGGGGGCTCAAATGGCCCGCGCCGCTGGTTCTGCTGTGCAATTAGTTGCTCGCGAAGGTGAATATGCCACACTGCGTCTGCGTTCTGGCGAAATTCGCAAGGTTCGCAGTGAGTGTCGAGCTACTCTAGGTGAAGTTAGCAATAGTGAGAATAATCTGCGTTCCCTGGGTAAAGCGGGTGCCAAGCGTTGGCGTGGCGTCAGACCCACTGTGCGTGGTGTTGCCATGAATCCAGTTGACCACCCTCATGGTGGAGGTGAAGGACGTACGTCAGGTGGGCGTCATCCAGTATCGCCTTGGGGTAACCCTACAAAGGGTCACAAAACTCGTAAAAATAAGCGTGCGGACAATCTTATTATCCGTCGCCGCAATGCCAAGTAATTTAAATTTGAGGAATTGGCTGTGCCACGTTCACTGAAGAAAGGTCCCTTTATTGATCTTCACCTAATGAGAAAGATCGAATTTGCAGTTGCAAACAAAGATCGGCGTCCAATTAAAACCTGGTCGCGTCGATCCACTATATTTCCAAATTTTGTCGGGTTGACAATTGCAATTCATAACGGGCGCCAACATGTCCCCGTATTTGTAACTGAAGACATGGTTGGCCACAAACTGGGCGAATTCTCTGCTACTAGAACCTACAAAGGCCATGTAGCAGATAAAAAAGCTAAACGTTAACGTGGGGGGTTAATAATGGAAGTCACCGCAAAACATAAAGGTGCTCGAATCTCTGCACAAAAAGCGCGCTTAGTTGTAAATCAGATCCGTGGCAAAACAGTTGACGAAGCGCTGCAAATTCTATCCTACAGCCCAAAGAAGGCAGCGAGCTTAGTTAAAAAAGTGCTGGAATCAGCTGTTGCTAATGCGGAGCACAATAATGGCTTTGATATTGATGAGTTGAAGGTTGCCACTGTCTTTATTGACGAAGGTACAACTATGAAGCGGATTAAACCTCGGGCAAAGGGGCGTGCTGACCGTATTCTGAAGCGCAGTTGTCATATTACCGTTCGAGTCGCTGAAAGTTAGGAGTTTACATGGGTCAAAAAGTACATCCAACAGGTATCCGCCTTGGTATTGTTAAAGATCATAGATCAGTATGGTATGCAAGCCGTTCCGCCTACGCTAAAAATTTGTTGCAGGACCTGAAAGTCCGTGACTACCTTGAAAAGAGCCTAGAGCGTGCATCCGTAAGTCGTATCGATATTGAGCGTCCAGCACAAAATGCTCGGATTACTATTCACACTGCCCGGCCAGGCATTGTAATTGGTAAAAAAGGTGAAGATGTCGATAAATTACGTACTGCATGCACTAATCTAATGGGTGTGCCGGTACATATCAATATTGAAGAGATCCGTAAGCCTGAGTTAGACGCTAAATTAGTTGCTCAAAGTGTTGCTGGCCAGTTGGAACGTCGTGTCATGTTCCGCCGGGCTATGAAACGAGCAGTTCAAAATGCTATGCGTCTCGGTGCTGAAGGGATTAAGATTCAAGTCAGTGGGCGCCTGGGAGGTGCAGAAATTGCTCGGTCAGAGTGGTATCGAGAAGGTCGAGTGCCTTTACACACATTGCGTGCAGATATTGATTACGCACCCTACGAAGCTTCTACCACTTACGGCATCATTGGCGTAAAGGTCTGGGTTTTTAAAGGTGAAATATTGGGTGGTATTGAAGCAGTTCGCTCTGCGAAAGATATTGGTAAGAAGAAAGGCTCTAAGTAGAGGATACGTTGATGCTGCAACCTAAGCGCACGAAGTTCCGTAAGATGATGAAAGGCCGTAATCGTGGTCTAGCCCATCGTGGTAGCAAAGTTAGCTTTGGCGAATTTGGATTAAAGTCTACCGGACGTGGTCGCATCACAGCACGTCAGATTGAAGCGGCTCGCCGTACCATGACACGCCACATTAAACGTGATGGTAAAATTTGGATCCGTGTATTTCCAGACAAGCCGATTACTACCAAGCCCTTGGAAGTGCGTCAGGGTAAAGGAAAAGGTAATGTTGAATATTGGGTCGCCCAAATTCAACCTGGGAAAGTACTGTTTGAAATGGAAGGTGTGTCTGCACAATTAGCAAGTGAGGCATTCGCTCTCGCCGCTGCTAAGCTGCCTGTGGCAACCACATTTGTTACGCGGGTGGTGATGTGATGAGTATTCTTGAAATACGTAATAAATCTGTTGAAGAATTGCAGATTCAGTTGTTGGATTTGCTTAAGGAGAGGTTTAATTTACGAATGCAAAAATCATCAGGCCAATTGTCTCAGACTCATCTTCTGAAGCAGACGCAACGTGATATTGCTAAAGTAAAAACCATTCTAAACGAAAAGGCAGGTAACTGACATGTCAAAAACTGAGCAGCCACGTACGGTAACTGGCCGAGTCGTTAGTAATAAGATGGATAAATCGATTACAGTGAGAATTGACCGTAAGGTTAAACACCCAATTTATCATAAGTATGTAAAGCGATCCACTAAATTACATGCCCACGATGATGAAAATAAATGTGCCATAGGCGATACTGTGACTGTATGTGAAACTCGTCCAAGGTCCAAAACCAAGTTTTGGACCTTAGTAAAAATTGAAGAAAGTGTAGCAAGGGTGTAGAATGTCGGCTTTTGCTCCAGTGGAGCATTGAGCGCATTCTGTTTGTTGGAGTTAAACAATGATTCAGACCGAATCAATGCTTGAAGTTGCTGATAACAGTGGTGCCAAGCGAGTGCAGTGTATAAAGGTTCTTGGCGGCTCTCATCGTCGCTATGCAGGGATTGGTGATATAATTAAAATTACTGTAAAGGAAGCGATTCCCCGTGGTAAAGTAAAAAAAGGCCAAGTTCTGAGGGCGGTTGTTGTGCGAACCAGAAAAGGAGTGCGTCGTTCAGATGGATCTATTATCCGTTTTGATGTGAATTCAGCAGTATTGCTGAACTCCTCTGACGCACCCATTGGAACTCGTATCTTCGGACCAGTAACACGTGAATTACGAACTGAAAAATTTATGAAAATCATTTCCCTGGCCCCCGAAGTACTTTAAAAAAGTAATCATATTACTGTTTACTTATTGTAAAGTCATGCAGCACAAGGCAAAGGCAAAGCGTAGTAGACTGATGTCAACACATCTGTATGGTTATCTCAGGCTAGTAGCAAAGGAACAAATATATGCGTAAGATTAAACGTGATGATGAAGTAATTGTCATTGCAGGCAGAGACAAATGTAAACGTGGTGCCGTCGTGCGTGTGACATCTAGTGATCGTCTTATAGTATCTGGCGTTAACATGGTCAAGAAGCATCAGAAACCTAATCCGACAAATAACCAGCCAGGTGGGATTATTGAAAAAGAAGCCCCGATTGAATCCTCTAACGTGGCAATTTATAACGTCGCTAGCGGCAAGAGTGACCGGGTTGGCTTTAAGTTTTTGGAAGATGGTTCTAAGGTTCGAGTCTTTAAGTCTAGCGGCGAAATAATTGGGGCATAAGAGGAACCTCCACTATGTCAAGGTTGAAACAGTTATACAAGACCCAAGTAATTTCGCAATTGCAAGAACAGTTGCAACTGGGTAATGTCACTCAGGTGCCCAAGGTCACTAAAATCACCCTCAACATGGGCGTTGGTGAGGGCATTGGTGACAAAAAAATGATTGAAAATGCAGTTGTCGATATGCAGCGAATAGCTGGCCAAAAACCTATTGTAACATACGCTCGTAAGTCAGTTGCTGGATTCAAAGTACGCGAAGGTTGGCCTATCGGTTGTAAAGTAACCCTGAGGGGTGACCGAATGTGGGAGTTTTTTGATCGTTTGATCGATATTGCTATTCCACGTATTCGTGACTTTCGTGGTCTGAATGTTAAGTCATTTGATGCTCAAGGAAACTACAGCATGGGTGTGCGCGAGCAGATTATCTTTCCCGAAATTGATTATGATAAGGTAGATAAGTTGCGTGGTCTGGATATCAGTATTACTAATACTGCGCGCAACAAAGAGGAAGGTAAGGCGCTGCTGACTGCACTAAGTTTTCCATTTAAGAGATAGGATTAGTTTTATGGCTAAGAAATCCATGCGAGCACGTGAAACCAAGCGCTCTCAAACTGTGGCCAAATTTGCGGCCAAACGCACTGCACTAAAGGCTATTTTAGCCAATGTGAAATGTAGTGAAGATGATCGCTGGAATGCGCAAATGGCATTACAACAGTTGCCTCGTAATGCTAGCCCTGTACGTCAGGTACGTCGTTGCCAGATTACGGGGCGTCCTCATGCAGTATATCGCAAGTTTGGTCTGTCACGTATTAAATTACGTGAAGCGGCAATGCGTGGTGATGTGCCTGGCCTTAAAAAGGCCAGTTGGTGACCATAAAATCTGCTTTACCTATAATCAGATGCGGTTCACGCAACTTATTAGGCAACGTTCAGATCACTAAACACAAGTTACATAGGAGTTCACGTACATGAGTATGCAAGACCCACTGGCAGATATGATAACTCGTATTCGTAATGCTCATATGGTAGGTAAAGAATTAGTGACCATGCCAGCATCAAAAATGAAGCTGTCAATAGCTCAGGTTCTTAAGAATGAGGGCTATGTTACTGGATTTTCAGTTAGTGATGCGGTTAAATCCGAATTAACTATTCACTTCAAATATTTTGAAGGCAAGCCAGTTATTGAGAAGATCAAGCAGGTCAGCAAGCCTTCCTTACGGGTATACAATGGTAAATCTTCATTGCCATCCGTAGAAGGTGGTTTAGGCGTTGCGATTATTTCAACCTCTCATGGCGTTATGACTGATAAGGCAGCACGTACTGCTGGAATTGGTGGTGAAGTCATCTGCACCGTATTCTAGGGATTCTTTATGTCAAGAATAGCAAAAATTGCTGTGGTGTCTCCGACAGATGTTTCTATCAAGGTCGATGGACAAATTCTCCAGGTTAAGGGTTCTAAGGGAAGTCTGGCTATCAGCGTTAATAGTAACGTTAGAGTAATAAAAGAGGAAGCCGGTCTTGTTTTTGCTCCTCGTAGTGGCAGCAAGCATGCTTTAGCTATGTCTGGCACTACCCGGTCATTGGTTAACAATATGGTAGTTGGCGTAAGTGAAGGTTTTGCTAAGACTTTGTTGTTACAGGGAGTAGGATATCGTGCTGTAACCAAGAGTAAGGTACTGAGCTTGACCCTTGGTTTTTCTCATCCGGTAGAATATTCGTTACCTGAAGGGATTAGCGCTGAATGCCCTAATCAAACAACGGTCGTGATTAGTGGTATTGATAAACAGCAAGTTGGCCAAGTGGCTGCTGAAATTCGTGCTTTTCGTCCACCAGAGCCTTATAAAGGTAAAGGTGTGCGTTACTCTGATGAGTATGTATATCGTAAAGAAGCTAAAAAGAAATAAGGCATTAAGGATAGTTGAACGATGGAAAAAAAAATCGCTCGGTTGCGTCGTGCTGCCCGTGGAAGATATAAAATTCGTGATATGGGAGTTAATCGATTGTGTGTGAGCCGCACATCACAGCATATATATGCGCAAATTATTTCGGCTGATGGTGTTAGTACATTAGCTCAGGCCTCAACTTTGGATCAGAGTTTGCGTAGTGGAAGCACCGGCAATGCGGTTGCTGCTGCTAAGGTTGGTTTTTTGATTGCTGAACGTGCCAAGTTGGCAGGTGTTGAAAAGGTAGCTTTTGATCGTTCAGGATTCAAATATCACGGTCGTGTTAAGGCTTTAGCTGAGGCTGCCCGTGAAGGTGGACTGCAATTCTGAGGGTAAATAATCATGGCAAGTAACGAACAAAAAGAAGGCGACTTACAAGAACGTTTAGTTCAAGTTAATCGCGTTGCCAAAGTCGTAAAGGGTGGCCGTGTTTTCGGGTTTACTGCGTTGACTGTTGTTGGTGACGGTAAAGGTAAGGTTGGTTTTGGTCGTGGCAAGGCACGTGAAGTGCCATCAGCGATCCAGAAAGCGATGGAAGCCGCACGTCGTAACATGATCAATGTTGACCTAAATGGCACAACCATCCAATATGCAATTAAAGCTAGGCATGGTGCCTCCAGAGTATATATGCAACCAGCTTCTGACGGCACTGGTGTTATCGCTGGAGGGGCTATGCGGGCGGTGTTGGAAATGGCAGGTGTGCATAATGTGCTGGCCAAATGCTATGGCTCAACCAACCCAGTCAATGTTGTTCGAGCTACTATCAATGGCTTAAAGGCCATGCAGTCTCCAGAAGATATTGCATCCAAGCGTGGTAAGATAGTTAAAGAGATATTGGGGTAATTTTTTCATGGTAGAAGCTAAATCTAAGATTAAAGTAACGCTGGTACGTAGCCCAGCAGGCAAATTACCTCGTCACAGAGCCTGTGTGAAGGGCTTGGGTCTTCGGCGTATGTGGCATACGGTTGAAGTAGAAGACACTCCATCAGTGCGTGGCATGATTAATAAAGTTAACTACCTGGTTCGTATTGAAGGTAAATAAGGACGATAAGCCATGAACTTGAATAATTTATCCCCAGCTGTAGGTTCAACTCGTTCTTCTAAGAGAGTCGGCCGTGGTATTGGTTCTGGTATGGGAAAAACTTGTGGCCGTGGTCACAAAGGGCAAAAATCTCGCTCTGGTGGTGGGATAAAGCCAGGTTTTGAAGGTGGTCAGATGCCACTGCAGCGACGGTTGCCTAAGTTCGGTTTCACTTCACGTAAGGCAGCCTTCACAGCTGTAGTGTGTTTACATGAGCTGGCCTTAGTGAATGCTGATGTCGTGGATTTAGAAGCCTTAAAAGTAGCTAATATTGTCAATAACCGCACGAAGCGCGCTAAGGTTATATTGAGTGGTGAATTGTCAAAGGCAATACATGTGAAAGGACTGGGTGCGACCAAAGGTGCTCAAGCAGCTATCGAAGCTGCTGGTGGAAAAATTGAGGCATGATCATGGCAAAGCAGGGATCATTGTCAGCGGGTAAACAAGGTGGATTAAGTGAGTTATTATTCCGATTACGCTTTGTTTTAATCGCCATTCTGGTTTACCGAATTGGAGCCCATATTCCTGTACCTGGCATTAATCCTGATCGACTTGCCGCTATGTTTGAGCAGAATCAGGGTACTATCTTAAGCATGTTCAACATGTTTTCTGGAGGTGCCTTAGAACGTATGAGTATATTAGCGTTAGGTATTATGCCCTACATTTCTGCTTCGATTATAATGCAACTGATGACTGCAGTTAGTCCACAGTTGGAACAGTTGAAAAAAGAAGGTGAAGCAGGTCGGCGAAAGATCAGTCAATATACGCGTTATGGTACAGTCCTGTTGGCCACTGTACAGTCTCTTGGTTTATCAGTTAGTTTAGCTGGACAGGGTATTGCTTTTAATCCAGATATTAGTTTTTATTTTGTGGCAGTCGTAACCCTAGTGTCTGGTGCCGTGTTTTTAATGTGGCTCGGTGAGCAAGTGACCGAAAAGGGCATTGGTAATGGCATCTCAATACTTATTTTTGCTGGTATTGTAGCTGGTTTGCCAGGTGCTATAGGCCAATCCTTTGAATCTGCTCGGCAAGGTGATCTAAGTATCATTGCCTTGCTATCAATCGCTGTACTTGCCATTCTGACCATTGCATTTGTTGTTTTTATGGAACGTGGACAGCGTCGTATCACGGTTAACTATGCCAAGCGTCAGCAGGGCAATAAGGTATTTGCATCACAGACCAGTCACTTGCCGTTAAAAGTGAATATGGCAGGAGTTATTCCGCCTATTTTTGCATCAGCCATTCTATTGGTTCCTGCTTCGGTTGGTCAGTGGTTTGGTCAAGCAGAAGGTATGGACTGGCTGCAAGAAATTACCTTGGTTTTAGGTCCTGGTCAGCCACTGAATATTTTATTATTTGCTGCCAGTATTATGTTTTTTTGTTACTTTTATACAGCATTGGTGTTTAATCCGAAAGATGTAGCTGATAACTTGAAAAAGTCTGGAGCATTTATTCCAGGTATTAGACCAGGAGAACAATCAGCACGTTATATCGACACAGTTTTAGGTCGTTTAACATTATTTGGAGCATTATATATTACTGGTGTTTCTTTAATGCCACAGTTCTTGCAGGTAGCTTGGAACGTGCCATTCTACTTTGGTGGAACATCTTTATTGATTGTAGTTGTTGTAGTGATGGACTTCATGACTCAAGTGCAATCACATCTGATGTCTCACCAGTATTCATCACTGATGAAGAAATCAAACTTGAAAGGTGGCGGTGGTCTACTTCGCTAACCCGGGATTTTGGAGTTTTAAATGAAAGTACGTGCATCAGTAAAGAAAATTTGTCGTAGCTGTAAAATTGTGCGGCGCAATGGTTCAGTTCGAGTTATTTGCAAAGTTGAGCCACGTCATAAACAGCGTCAAGGTTAAACTTTGGTAAGTATTACAGTAATAGAAAGAAGTTTTATTTGCGTGAAAAGCAGTAAAACCCTAAGATATCGTGCCTTTTGTGGCGATGAAAAGCAAACACGAACAAGCATTTATTGTTAGGTTCGTATACGGAGTGAATTGAATGGCTCGTATAGCTGGCGTAAATATCCCAGATAACAAGCATGCGGTAATTTCACTAACCTATATCTTTGGTATTGGCCGTCCTACAGCTCAGCAAATCTGTGCACAGCTGGGTATTGATCCTCAAACTCGAATTGCAAACTTGAGCGAACAACAACTGGATGAAATTCGCAATGCAGTGGCTCAACTTAATATCGAGGGTGATTTGCGCCGTGAAGTATCAATGAATATCAAGCGCTTGATGGATCTTGGTTGTTACCGTGGATTGCGTCATCGTCGTAGTCTTCCACTACGTGGACAGCGTACCAAGACCAATGCTCGTACCCGTAAGGGTCCTAAAAAACCAATTCGCAAGTAAGCGTAAATGATAAGGAATATTCGAATATGGCTAAGACAGCTATTCGTACTCGTAAAAAGCTTAAAAAGCAGGTTGCTGACGGCCTTGCGCACATCCATGCTTCTTTTAATAACACTATTATTACTTTGACTGACCGTCAGGGTAATACCCTGAGTTGGGCAACTGCTGGTGGATCTGGTTTTCGTGGTTCCCGAAAAAGTACCCCTTTCGCTGCTCAGGTGGCTGCAGATCGTGCTGGCAAGGCAGCTCAGGAGCATGGCCTTAAAAATATTGATGTCTTTGTCAAAGGCCCTGGGCCTGGCCGCGAGTCTGCTGTACGTGCGCTCAATGCCTGTGGTTACAAAATATTTAATATTATTGATGTGACACCAATCCCGCATAATGGCTGTCGTCCACCTAAAAAACGCCGTGTATAAATAAGAGGTTACTTTCAAATGGCAAGATATACAGGTCCTGTTTGTAAGCTATCACGACGTGAAGGAACAGATTTGTTCCTGAAGAGTGGTGTTCGAGCACTGGATTCAAAGTGTAAGGCAGAAACTGCTCCAGGCGTTCATGGTTTACGTCGTGGTCGTTTGTCTGAATATGGTTTGCAATTGCGTGAAAAACAAAAAGTACGTCGTATGTATGGTGTACTTGAGCGTCAGTTCCGTAATTATTATAAGCATGCTGATCGCATGAAAGGTGCTACAGGTACTAACTTATTGATCTTGTTGGAAAGCCGTTTGGACAATGTAATTTATCGTATGGGCTTTGGAGCCACTCGTGCTGAGTCACGACAAGTGGTTTCACATAAGAGCGTTTTGGTCAATGGCCATACTGTTAATATTCCTTCTTATCAGGTCTTGTCCGGTGATGTAATTTCGCTTCGTGAAAAAGCAAAAAAGCAACTGCGTATCAAGCAGGCTCTGGAGCTTTCCACACAGCGCACACCAGTTGAATGGATAGAGATTGATAGTGTCAAGATGGAAGGTACTTTCAAGTCCATACCTGAACGTGCTGAATTGCCATCTGAAATCAACGAGAGCTTGATTGTTGAACTTTACTCCAAATAGTTTGGTCCTACATATAGCAAGTTAAAGGTGAGTTAATGGCTTCATCTAGCGAATTTTTGACCCCACGCAACATCAGTGTGCAAAACGTGAGTGATACTCGTTCTAAGATTACTCTATCTCCTTTGGAGCGAGGCTTTGGGCATACTTTGGGTAATGCATTACGACGCATTTTACTTTCTTCCATGCAGGGTGCTGCAATAGTTGATGTTGAGATTAGGGGAGTTGAACATGAATATGGTTCAATTGAAGGTGTACAAGAAGATGTTATTGAAATTCTCTTGAATCTAAAGGGTGTAGCCCTAAAAATGCATAGTGGTCATCAGGCTGAATTAAATCTACTTAAGCAAGGTCCTGATATTGTTAAAGCAGCTGATATAGACGTTAGTCATGATATAGAAATTGCTAACCCAGACCATGTTATTGCTCACATCAATAGTAACACTAAACTTGAGATGCGCTTAACTGTGCGTACTGGTCATGGTTATGAACCAGCCGACATTCGTGTCAGTGCTGAGGAAGAAGGCTGTGTAATTGGTAAATTGCAGCTGGATGCTTCCTTCAGTCCAGTGAATAAGGTTTCTTACGTGGTTGAAAGTGCTCGTGTTGAGCAACGCACAGACTTAGATAAACTCGTAATTGATTTAGAGACTAATGGTACTTTGAATCCTGAAGAAGCAATTCGGAGTGCAGCTACTATTTTGCATGAACAGCTTGAGGCATTTGTAGACCTTAAAAAATATAGTCAGCCTGAACCGATTAAGGAAGAGCCTGAAATTGATCCAATTTTACTACGACCAGTAGATGAATTGGAACTAACTGTAAGGTCTGCTAATTGTCTCAAGGCTGAAAACCTCAACTTTATTGGCGATTTAATTCAGCGTACCGAAGTTGAACTGCTAAAGACACCTAATTTAGGCAGAAAATCACTGACAGAGATTAAAGATGTACTTGCTTCGCGAGGTTTATCATTGGGTATGCGCCTAGAAAACTGGCCCCCTACCATTTTAAGAAATGATGAACGAGCATCATCGTAAATTACTTCATCATGAAACAAAGATTTATTAAGGAATTAATGAATGCGTCATCGTAAAAGTGGTCGTCACTTAAACCGTACCAGTTCCCATCGTCGGGCTATGTTTAAGAACATGGCAGTGTCTCTTTTTGAGCATGAATTAATTAAAACAACTCTTCCCAAAGCAAAAGAATTACGTCGAATTGTTGAACCTTTAATCACTCTATCCAAAAGAGATAGTGTTGCTAATCGACGTTTAGCATTTTCTCGGACCCGTAGTAAATCTGCAGTTGGAAAGTTATTTAATGAACTAGGACCTCGCTACAATTTTCGTCCAGGTGGGTATATTCGCATCTTAAAGTGCGACTACCGTCATGGTGATAATTCTCCTATGGCGTTTGTTGAATTGGTAGATCGTCCAACTATTGAATCTGTTGCAGAATGATATAGGTTATCCTAAAGGCATTATGATTTACTAGACATTCTTTTAAAAAAAAGGCTCCTAAGGGAGCCTTTTTAATAAAAGGTGTCTATTATCTAATTATTTTGGCTACGACTCCTGCACCAACCGTACGTCCACCTTCGCGGATTGCAAACCGAAGACCTTCGTTCATGGCAATTGGCACAATTAACTCGACAGTCATTTTGATGTTATCACCTGGCATTACCATCTCAACGTCCTCCGGTAACTCACAGGCACCTGTCACATCTGTAGTACGGAAGTAAAACTGAGGCCTATAACCCTTGAAAAATGGTGTATGTCGACCACCTTCATCCTTACCCAATACATATACTTCTGCTTCAAATTTAGTATGCGGTGTGATTGATCCAGGTTTGGCCAAAACTTGGCCACGCTCCACTTCATCACGCTTAGTGCCACGCAACAGTACCCCAACGTTCTCGCCTGCACGTCCTTCATCCAGAAGCTTGCGAAACATCTCAACACCAGTGCAAGTGGTTTTGGTGGTATCCTTGATACCGATCATTGCCACCTCTTCACCAACCTTCACTATACCTCGCTCAATACGACCTGTGACGACTGTACCCCGGCCCTGGATTGAGAATACATCTTCAATGGGCATAATAAAGTCACCATCAATGGCGCGTTCAGGCTCAGGGATATAGTTGTCCAGAGTATCGACCAGCTTACGCACTGCAGATACGCCCATTTCGTTGTCGTCTTCACCATTTAGTGCCATCAATGCTGAACCGGCGATAATTGGTGTATCGTCACCAGGGAATTCGTATTCATCGAGTAATTCACGTAATTCCATCTCTACTAATTCTAACATTTCTACATATTCTTCTGAATCAGCACCTCCGCAGTCTTCAGCCAATAGATCGGCTTTGTTTAGAAAAACTACGATGTAGGGTACGCCTACTTGACGAGATAGTAAGATGTGTTCACGGGTTTGTGGCATGGGCCCGTCAGTAGCGCCACAGACAAGGATTGCACCGTCCATTTGTGCTGCACCTGTTATCATGTTCTTGACATAGTCTGCGTGCCCAGGACAGTCAACGTGGGCATAGTGGCGCATTTCGGAATCGTATTCGACGTGTGACGTTGCAATGGTAATACCACGTTCTCGTTCTTCCGGGGCGTTATCAATTTGGGCAAAGTCTTTCAATTCACCACCCCAGGTTTCTGCACATACGCGGGTTAATGCCGCAGTTAGTGTTGTTTTACCATGATCAACGTGACCAATTGTGCCTACGTTCACATGCGGCTTGTTACGTTCAAATTTTTCCTTAGCCATGGAGGTTACCCTTTATGTAAATTTAATTAGGTTTGGTTTATAACCGCTTCAGCAATGTTCTGAGGTGCTTCACCATAGCACTCAAATTCCATTGAGTAACTGGCCCGTCCTTGAGTTGCTGAGCGCAAGTCAGTAGCATAGCCAAACATTTCGCCGAGTGGCACTTGAGCGTTAATAATCTTACCGGCAGAGTTGTCGCTCATTCCTTGAACCAAGCCACGCCGACGGTTTAGGTCGCCCATAACATCACCCATGTTTTCTTCCGGTGTTACCACTTCAACTTTCATCATTGGCTCCAACAAACAAGGGTCTGCTTGTTGGGCATATTTTTTTAGACATTGTGAAGCAGCAATTTTAAATGCCATTTCGCTAGAATCAACTTCATGAAAAGAGCCATCATATAAACGTGCTTTTAAACCCAATAAGGGATAACCACCAATTACACCGTTTTGCATTTGATCTTCTATTCCCTTTTGAACAGCAGGTATGTATTCGCGTGGAATAGCCCCACCAACGATTTCATTTATGAATTCTAATCCATCTTCTTCAGAAGGACTAAATTCAATTACGACATGACCATACTGTCCACGACCTCCCGATTGGCGCACAAATTTATGATTGGCGTCAATAGCTGTACGAATTTTTTCACGGTAAGATACTCGTGGCTTGCCAATATTAGCTTCTACGTTAAACTCACGCTTCATTCGGTCAACGATAATGTCTAGATGCAACTCACCCATTCCAGCAATGATAGTTTGTCCAGTTTCATCGTCAGTATGAACTCGAAATGATGGATCTTCCTGGGCTAACTTACCTAATGCTACACCCATCCTCTCCTGATCAGCTTTAGACTTAGGTTCTACCGCAACTGATATAACTGGGTCGGGAAATTCCATGCGCTCTAGCACGATTACGTTATTCTGCGCACACAAGGTGTCACCTGTAGTCACATCTTTAAGCCCAATTGCAGCGGCGATATCGCCAGCTCGAACTTCCTTAATCTCTTCTCGGTTGTTTGAATGCATCTGTACCATTCGCCCAACTCGTTCACGTTTCTGCTTTACTGAGTTATAAACAAAATCACCAGAGTTTAGTACACCTGAATAAACTCGTATAAAACTCAAGGTTCCAACAAATGGGTCAGTAGCAATTTTGAAGGCTAAGGCTGCAAATGGTGCCTTATCATCTGCCTGTCGGGAGGCTATAGTTGATGCCGCATCATCTAATGTCCCTTCGATAGCTTTGACATCTAGCGGGGAGGGCATGTATTCAATAACTGAATCAAGTACAGCCTGCACTCCCTTGTTTTTAAAAGCAGAACCGCAATGAACTAGCACTAGCTCATTATTCAAAGTACGTTCACGTAACCCAGTTTTAATTTCATCAATAGAAAGTTCGCTTTCTTCAAGATACTTATCCATTAATACTTCATTAGCTTCTGCTGCTGCTTCTATCAGTTGTTCACGATATTCCTCAGCTTGATCCTGCATGCCAGCTGGAATTTCTTCCAACTCATAGGTCATACCCTGGTCTGATTCATTCCACATAATGGCCTGCATGCGAATTAGATCAATGACACCTTTAAAATCGTCTTCAGCTCCAATGGCCAACTGAATGGGTAAAGCATTAGCACCCAAACGACTTTTTAGCTGCTCGACCACCATAAGGAAATCTGCACCAGCACGATCCATCTTATTAACAAATACCATCCGAGGTACATTGTACTTGTTGGCCTGACGCCATACTGTTTCAGTTTGTGGCTGCACACCCGAGGAACCGCATAATACGACTACGGCACCATCAAGTACACGTAAGGAGCGCTCTACCTCAATAGTAAAATCAACATGTCCAGGTGTATCAATAATATTGATGCGATGCTCGTCAAACTGTTGGCTCATCCCTTTCCAAAAACAGGTTGTTGCAGCTGATGTAATGGTAATGCCTCGTTCCTGTTCTTGTTCCATCCAGTCCATCGTTGCCGCACCATCATGCACTTCACCGATCTTATGGGATAAACCAGTATAAAATAAAACACGCTCAGTAGTGGTGGTCTTGCCAGCATCCACGTGTGCGACGATACCGATATTACGATAACGTTTGATCGGGGTATTGCGAGACATGCGAGTATTCTCCTGCTATTTAAAAGCGAAAGTGTGAGAAGGCTCTATTGGCTTCAGCCATACGGTGTACATCTTCACGCTTTTTGACTGCTGATCCTTTGCCAGCAGATGCGTCAAGGATCTCACCGGCTAGACGCAATGCCATGGACTTTTCACCACGCTTACGAGCTGAGTCAACCAGCCAACGCATAGCTAGAGCAGAGCGTCGTGAAGGACGCACTTCAACTGGCACCTGATAGGTTGCTCCACCAACACGGCGAGATTTAACCTCTACCATAGGTTGTATCGCATCTAAGGCTTTCTCAAAGGTGCTCAAGGCATCTTTTCCAGTACGTTCCTGTATCCCGCCAAGGGCACCATAAACGATGCGCTCAGCTACAGGCTTTTTACCACTAACCATCACGTGATTCATGAATTTTGCAAGTGTTACATTACCGAACTTAGGATCAGGCAAAATATCGCGTTTGGCGACCACTCTTCTTCTAGGCATATCAAATCTCTATTATTCTTCAGGTTGATTTCAGGATAGCTCATAGCTGTTTATTACGGTATTGCTAATCGCTACCTGTCCTTACTATTATTGACGAACCAATAATTTTTACTCAAATTATGTGTATACCACAGTATTTTGTAATTACATTAGGGTAGTGTTGACTATTACTGTATTAGTATCATAAAAATGAATATTAAGACTTCGGTCTCTTAGTACCATATTTAGAGCGGCCTTGCTTACGATCACTAACGCCAGAGGTATCCAAAGAACCACGTACTGTATGGTAGCGCACACCAGGCAAGTCTTTTACACGACCGCCGCGGATTAGTACTACACTGTGTTCTTGTAGGTTATGGCCTTCGCCACCAATATAGGAAGTGACCTCAAATCCGTTGGTGAGACGTACACGACACACTTTACGAAGAGCAGAGTTAGGCTTTTTTGGGGTGGTTGTATAAACACGGGTACATACACCACGTCGCTGTGGACATGACTGTAATGCAGGCACACCGCTCTTGACTATTTTTCGCTTACGGGGCTTTCGAACCAATTGGTTAACTGTTGCCATTCAGCAGACTCCAAGTAAATAATCCAAGATGTATTGATAATTAATTTACCAGTACTATTTGCTTGCTGCACCAAATAAAAAATGCACCGATCCAGCAAATTTATGGCGCTATATTGTAGATTCTAAACCAATGCCAGTCAACAAACTAAAGGCAAAATTGAATGATAAAAACCTTAATTATTTGAATATCAGCATGATAATCAATCGGGACTATAAAATCATCGATTCAAAAAAGGTTATCATTGAATTGTGACTAGTAAAAAGCAATGAATCTAGTTTTGTTCCCTGTATATAAAAACCACTTTAGGTTTAATTAGCGTTTATCGTTTTGCTAGTGACCCTTCAGGTTTCATTTCAGCGCTTAGCGCTTCTGTCAAAGCTTGTTGTACTTCTGCTGCACTGACATTAGAAGTACCTGAATCCAGTATTTTCTGTTTACGTTTACGTTTACGTTCGCTGTGATATGCCAATCCTGTACCAGCTGGAATCAAACGACCAACAACCACATTCTCCTTCAGGCCCCTTAAAAAATCTTTTTTGCCAGTTACTGCTCCTTCAGTCAAAACTCTGGTAGTTTCTTGGAATGAAGCTGCTGAAATAAAGGACTCTGTAGCCAGTGAGGCTTTGGTAATACCCAGTAATATTCGTTCTGCTTGAGCTGGAATTTTGTCTTCTGCAATAGCCTTTTCATTAGCTTCTAGTAAACGGTTATATTCAATTTGATCACCCTTAATCAGGCTGGTGTCCCCAGATGCAGTAATTTCTACCTTGCGTAGCATTTGCCGAACAATAACTTCAATGTGCTTATCGTTAATGCTAACGCCCTGTAAACGATAGACTTCTTGGACTTCGGTTGAAATATAATGAGCTAATTCTTCCACACCTAAAATTCGCAGTATATCATGGGGATTGGATGCTCCATCAGCAATAATCTCACCTTTCTCCATAGTTTCACCTTCGAATATATTTAACTGGCGCCACTTGGGAATAAGTTCTTCATAGTTATCGCTGCCATCAGTGGGAGTAATCACCAATCGATTTTTCCCTTTTGTTTCTTTACCAAAACTGACGATACCGGATATTTCAGCCAGAATAGCTGAATCCTTTGGCTTACGCGCTTCAAATAAGTCAGCGACTCGCGGCAGACCACCGGTGATATCTTTGGTGGTTGCACTTTCCTGAGGAATACGGGCGATTACATCACCTACTTCAATTTGGCCATTATCTTCAAAATTGAGCAGTGCCCCAGGTGGCAGTAAATACTGAGCTGGTATGTCAGAACCCGCCATATGGACATCCTTACCTTTTCGATCCACCAGTTTGACCATAGGTCGCAGTTCTTTGCCAGAACTAGGGCGATCTTTTAAATCCATAACCTCAATGGATGCTAGGCCTGTCAACTCGTCCATGTTATGGCGTATGGTAATTCCTTCTTCTAGACCAACAAACTGAATTTGTCCTGCTACCTCAGCAACAATTGGGTGGGTATGTGGATCCCAGCTGGCCACTAAAGTTCCAGCTTTCACTTTAGTTCCATTAATAGTCTGTATAACTGTTCCGTAAGGCAGCTTATAACGTTCCCGTTCCCGGCCATTATCATCAGTCACACCCAGTTCAACAGAGCGTGATGTGGTTACTAGTGCACCATCCTTGCGGGTTACTGACTTTAGGTTATGTAGTCGAATTTCACCACCATTCTTAACTTGGATATTGTCATCTGCTGCGGCTCGAGAGGCTGCACCACCGATATGGAAAGTTCGCATAGTAAGCTGGGTACCTGGCTCACCAATAGACTGAGCTGCTACTACACCCACTGCTTCACCAATATTAACCAAATGACCGCGACCAAGATCACGTCCGTAGCACTTAGAACAAACTCCATGACGGGTTTCACAGGTAATTGGTGAGCGGACCAGAGCTTCATCAACAGAAAAAAGAGTTTCATCGACTTCCAGTCGCTCAACCCATTTTTCATCCAATAATGTATCTTGGCTAATCAGTACTTCGCCACTGATTGGATCAATAATGTCTTCAGCCAATACTCGCCCTAAAACTCGGGCTGCCAAAGGCACAATTACATCACCACCCTCAATCACTGGTTGCATGGTTAGGCCAGCTACAGTACCACAGTCATGTTCCACTACCACTAAATCCTGTGCAATATCTACAAGCCGCCGGGTTAGATAACCAGAATTAGCAGTTTTTAAAGCCGTATCAGCCAAGCCCTTACGAGCTCCGTGGGTAGAAATAAAATACTCCTGTACCGACAACCCTTCACGGAAGTTGGCCCTAATTGGTGTTTCAATAATAGAGCCATCTGGTTTCGCCATCAGCCCACGCATACCGCCCAGTTGCCGCATTTGTGCAGCACTACCTCGAGCACCAGAATCAGCCATCATATAGACTGAGTTGAAAGAATCCTGCTTCTGTTTATTACCTTCACGGTTAATGACCGTATCTGTGCGCAGATTATTCATCATTGCCGAAGATACCAATTCATTAGCCCGTGACCAAATGTCGATAACCTTGTTGTATTTTTCGCCTTGTGTTACCAAACCATCACGGAATTGACTTTCAATTTCTCGGACTTCCTTTTCAGCATCGTTGATAATGGCTGCCTTTTTCCCAGGGATGACGAAATCATTAACACCTACTGAACATCCGGAACGAGTTGCGTAACAGAAACCGGTATACATGAGTTGATCGGCAAAAATAACAGTCTGTTTAAGACCTACATTGCGATAGCATTCATTGATCAGACGCGAAATAGCCTTTTTCTTCATAGGCTGGTTAATCAGCGAGAATGGCAGATCTTGCGGCATAATATCGGACAGCAATACCCGACCCACAGTGGTATCAATGATACGACTGGTGTTGGTATCGGTATCTTCTTCTGTATCTGATTTACTCTGAGATTTAATCAAGCGCACTTTAACCTTAGCTTGCAGATCAATCATCTGAGCACCATAGGCGCGCATCACTTCGGCTACATTAGCAAATACCATGCCTTCGCCTTTAGCATTAACACACTCCCTGGTCATGAAGTAAATTCCTAGTACCACATCCTGTGAAGGAACAATGATCGGTTCACCATTTGCTGGAGACAATATATTATTAGTAGACATCATCAGTGCTCGTGATTCAAGCTGAGCTTCTAGAGTCAATGGTACATGCACTGCCATTTGGTCACCATCAAAGTCAGCGTTGTAAGCTGCACATACTAATGGATGCAATTGGATCGCTTTACCTTCAATTAATACAGGCTCAAACGCTTGGATACCCAGGCGATGCAAAGTTGGTGCGCGATTAAGCAACACAGGATGTTCACGGATCACTTCAGCCAATATATCCCAAACGTCGGTTGTTTCCCGCTCCACCATCTTTTTGGCGGCTTTAATTGTCGTTGCTAAACCACGTAGTTCCAGTTTGGAAAAGATAAATGGCTTAAATAATTCTAATGCCATCTTTTTGGGCAGACCACATTGATGTAATTTCAAATAAGGTCCTACAACGATCACAGAGCGACCAGAATAGTCGACCCTCTTACCCAATAAATTTTGCCTAAAACGACCCTGTTTACCTTTAATCATATCAGCCAGTGACTTGAGGGGACGCTTGTTGGAGCCGGTGATTGCACGTCCACGGCGACCATTGTCCAACAGTGCGTCAACAGATTCCTGGAGCATACGCTTTTCATTGCGTACGATAATATCAGGAGCACTCAGATCCAGTAGTCGTTTGAGTCGGTTATTGCGATTGATCACACGACGGTATAAATCATTGAGATCAGAGGTCGCAAATCGGCCACCATCCAAGGGCACTAAGGGTCGTAAGTCAGGAGGTAGGATTGGCAGTACAGTCAACACCATCCATTCGGGCTTGTTACCAGAATCTAAAAAAGCTTCCATCAGCTTCAAGCGTTTGGACAGCTTTTTGATCTTGGTTTCGGAATTGGTATTGGGGATTTCCTCCCGTAACTGAGCTACTTTTTGGGCCAGATCTATTTCTCGTAATAAGGTTTGTATGGCTTCAGCACCCATTCGCGCGTCGAAATCATCACCAAATTCTTCTAGGGCTTCATAGTATTGCTCATCGTTCAGCATCTGACCGCGTTCCAGATCGGTCATACCTGGATCAATAACGATAAAACTTTCAAAATACAATACCCGTTCAATATCACGCAAGGTCATATCCAATAGCAAGCCAATACGTGAAGGTAGTGACTTGAGAAACCAGATATGAGCTACTGGGCTAGCCAGTTCGATATGTCCCATCCGTTCACGGCGTACCTTGGCTAAGGCTACTTCAACTCCACATTTCTCACAAATAACACCTCTGTGTTTAAGACGCTTGTACTTACCGCATAGACATTCATAGTCTTTTACTGGACCAAAAATTTTGGCACAAAACAAGCCTTCACGCTCTGGCTTAAAGGTACGGTAGTTGATGGTTTCCGGCTTCTTAACCTCACCAAAAGACCAAGATCGAATCATTTCTGAGGATGCAAGGCCAATCCGAATGGTATCAAATTCGTCTGTTTTACTCTGTGTTTTCAGTAAATTCAATAAATCTTTCATAGCTACGCTCCTGGCGGAGTTAGTCGTTGGGTAAATAGCGCTTTAGGCTACTGATATCTCACTTCATTGCCTATAAAAATAGGTCGAAATAACAAAGATTGTTAATCAGTTTCAAGATCAATGTCGATACCCAAAGAGCGAATTTCCTTGATTAGTACATTAAAGGATTCGGGCATCCCTGGTTCCATGCGGTGATCACCATCGACGATATTTTTATACATCTTGGTGCGCCCACCTACATCATCTGACTTAACTGTTAACATTTCTTGCAGGGTATAGGATGCACCATATGCTTCTAATGCCCAAACTTCCATTTCACCGAAGCGCTGGCCACCAAACTGTGCCTTACCACCTAATGGCTGCTGGGTTACCAGACTATAAGAACCAGTTGAGCGAGCATGCATCTTGTCATCCACTAGATGATTCAGCTTGAGCATATACATATAACCAACGGTAACTGGTCGCTCAAAACGATCACCAGTGCGACCATCGTAAAGCCAAGTTTGACCAGAATCATCCAGTTTTGCTAGTTGCAATAAATGCTTGATTTCACCTTCTGTTGCTCCGTCGAATACGGGAGTTGACAGAGGTACGCCATCAGTCAGATTGCCAGCTAATTCGATAATTTCATCATCGCTGAATTTAGCCAGATCTTCCTTACGGCTGCCACCACTTTGATTGTAAACTATATCTAAGAACTTGCGAATTGACTGTACTGACTTACTGCGCTCCTGCTGCAACATTGTGCTGATTTGAACACCTAGCCCTTTGGCAGCCATTCCCAAGTGTGTTTCTAAGATCTGACCTACATTCATGCGTGATGGAACGCCTAATGGATTTAACACGATATCCACTGGCTGGCCATCTTCATCAAAAGGCATATCTTCAACTGGCATAATGACTGAAATAACGCCTTTATTACCGTGCCGACCAGCCATTTTGTCACCCGGCTGGATACGACGTTTAACTGCTACATAAACCTTAACGATTTTCAATACCCCAGGAGTAAGTTCAGCACCTGCTTGCAGTTTTTTCTTCTTATCTTCGAACTTTTCATCCAACTGGGCACGTTTTTCTTCTAATGATTGTTGGGCAAGCTCTAACTGTTGTTGCAATTTTTCATCAGTGACCCGTAGTTTAAACCAATCATCCCTATTAATATTCAGATAGCGTCTGAGCCGTGATCTTAGTGCCTTTTATGAGGTTAGCTCCACCATTTACTTCCTGTCCAAGCAGAGCATTGCTCAATCGTTCAAATGTAGCTGTTTCCACAATACGAAATTCATCGTTCAAATCCTTACGTACTTGATCCAGTTGAGATCGTTCAATGGCTAGCGCACGTTGATCCTTCTCAATCCCGTCACGGATGAAGACCTGTACATCAATAACGGTACCCTTGGTACCTGTTTTAACTCGCAGTGAGGTATCTTTAACATCAGAAGCTTTTTCACCAAAAATGGCTCGTAATAACTTTTCTTCTGGGGTTAACTGAGTTTCGCCTTTTGGTGTTACCTTACCGACTAAAATATCACCAGGTGAAACTTCAGCACCAATATGCACGATGCCAGACTCATCCAGCTTAGCCAGGGCACCTTCGCCCACATTGGGAATATCAGCGGTGATTTCTTCTGAACCTAGTTTGGTATCTCGAGCAACGCAGGTTAGCTCTTGGATATGGATAGTCGTAAAACGATCTTCCTGTACCACATTTTCAGAAATCAGAATGGAATCTTCAAAGTTGTAACCGTTCCAGGGCATAAAAGCAATGCGCATATTTTGTCCCAGAGCCAGTTCACCCATATCAACAGATGGTCCATCGGCCAAGACATCACCACGTTGCACTACATCATTCTGTTGCACTATTGAACGCTGATTGATACAGGTATTTTGGTTAGAACGGGTATATTTGGTTAAGTTATAAATGTCTACACCAGCATCACCTACTGGGGTTTCAGCATCATTGACCTTGACTACAATACGGCTGGCATCTACTGATTCAATTACGCCACCACGGGTTGCCATAATACACACCCCAGAATTCTGAGCCACATGCCTCTCCATACCGGTACCGACTAGAGGCTTTTGTGATTTCAGGGTAGGGACAGCCTGGCGTTGCATGTTAGAACCCATCAGTGCACGGTTAGCATCATCATGTTCCAAAAATGGGATCAGGGAAGCTGCAACTGATACTACTTGACGAGGTGATACATCCATGTAGCCAACCTGCTGTGGAGACATCAGGGTAAATTCATTCTCATGGCGCACTGTTACCAAATCTTCGACAAAGCAGTTCTGTTTATCCAGTGTTGAATTGGCCTGTGCGATAACAAACTGACTCTCCTCAATGGCTGATAAGTATTCAATCTCCTCAGTCACCATACCATTAACTACCTTACGATAAGGAGTTTCCAAAAAACCATAATGGTTAGTTCGGGCATAAGTAGATAAGGAATTGATGAGGCCGATATTCGGTCCTTCTGGAGTTTCAATGGGACAAACCCGACCATAGTGAGTCGGGTGCACATCTCGTACCTCAAAACCAGCTCGTTCACGAGTCAAGCCACCTGGCCCAAGGGCTGAAACACGACGCTTGTGGGTTATTTCAGAAAGAGGGTTGTTCTGGTCCATAAACTGGGATAGTTGACTGGAACCAAAAAATTCCTTAATAGCTGCTGACACTGGTTTAGCATTAATCAAATCCTTAGGCATAAGGCCATCGGCCTCAGCCATACTAAGGCGCTCTCTAACAGCCCTTTCGACTCGTATCAGGCCAATTCGGAACTGATTCTCTGCCATTTCACCCACAGAACGGACACGGCGGTTACCCAGATGATCAATATCATCTACACTTCCTTTACCGTTGCGTATCTCAATCAATGTTTTTATGACCGCTACAATGTCAGCCTCATTCAACTCTCGATCACCACTTTCTTCGAGTCGGCCTATACGCCGATTAAATTTCATTCGACCTACTTCAGAAAGATCATATCGATCACTAGTAAAAAATAAATTGTTAAATAGTGTTTCAGCAGCTTCTTTAGTTGGTGGCTCACCAGGGCGCATCATACGGTAGATTTCTACCATGGCTTCTAACTTGGTGCGCGTAGGATCTATGGATAGTGTATCGGATACAAAAGAGCCGCAATCAAGATCGTTGGTATAAATCAGAGATAGTTGTTCAACACCTGAAACACGTATAGACTGTAGTAATTCTGTAGTTAGTTCCTTATTGCATTCACAAATTAATTCACCGGTATGTGGATTAATTTGATCATGGGCAGTCACTTTACCAAGTAGATACTCTTCTGGTACTTGCAACCAGTCAATACACGCTTGTTCTAATTGTCGGATATGACGTGCAGTAATCCGACGGCCTTCTTCAATCAATACTTTTCCATCTTCATTACAAATTGCAAATCTAGCTATTTCACCTCGCATCCGGCTAGGTACTAGTTGCATACTATAGCCTTGATCATTGAATCGAATATTAATGTTGTCAAAGAACGTATCTAATATATTTTCACTGGTTAAATCTAGAGCTCTTAACAAGATAGTAGCAGGTAGTTTGCGCCTCCGGTCAATACGAACAAACAATGCATCTTTGGCATCAAACTCAAAATCAAGCCAGGAACCTCTGTAAGGAATCACACGAGCATTATAGAGCAGCTTACCTGAACTGTGTGTCTTACCCTTATCATGATCAAAGAAAACTCCAGGGGAGCGGTGCAACTGGGATACAATAACCCGTTCTGTTCCATTGATGACAAAGGTACCATTATCAGTCATCAAGGGCATTTCACCCATATAGACTTCCTGTTCCTTGATATCCTTGATGGCTTTATTTTTTGATTCTCGATCATAGATTATCAGGCGAACCCTGACATGCAGTGGAGCAGAATAAGTTACTCCACGAAGCTGGCATTCCTTAACGTCAAACATCGGCTCACCAAGACGATACCTGACATACTCTAGTGATGCATTACCAGAGAAAGAAACAATTGGGAAAACAGAGTTCAAAGCTGAATTTAGTCCCGCACTATTGTTGTGCTCTGTATTCAGTTGCAGGAATTGGCGATAGGAATCAGTTTGAATGGCCAGCAGGTCGGGCACATCCATGACCGGAGGTAATTTACCGAAATCCTTGCGGATACGTTTTTTCTCAGTATATGAGTAAGACATCAGTATTCTCCGACTTGAACCTTAATAGGTTTTTAAACTTAGTGGACACAGTTGCGCCCAGGTTACCTTTGATACTCTCTGGAAGCGTGGTGGGTTACATCCCACTATTTTAATGTCATAATTAACAGGCAATTAAAAAATTGATCCGCACAGAATCATTCAGGATTAATGTCAATGAACTAATAGAGCCTGATGCACAGGGTATTTTTTAATTTAGGATGTTATCCTGTACAGAACTGAAAAAAGCCGGCGACAAAGCTTGCCACCGGCCACATTCAGTCGAGCTACAGTCATATCTGAAGCAAGCTCAATCTATATAGCTTACTTAATTTCAGCAGTTGCACCAGCTGATTCAAGTGCCTGTTTCAGTGCTTCAGCATCTTCTTTAGAAATACCTTCTTTGACTACAGCCGGGGCACTTTCAACTAGCACTTTAGCATCCTTAAGACCTAGACCAGTGGCGCTTCGAACTGCCTTGATTGCATTGACTTTCTTATCACCAGCAGCGACTAGGATTACGTCAAATTCAGTCTGTTCCTCTTCTTCCGATGCATCAGCCGTTGCATCCATGGCTGGGGCCACTGCTGATGCTGCAGTTACACCAAACTTTTCTTCCATAGCTTTAATTAAATCAACCACGTCCATGACGGACATTTCAGCTACGGCATTTATAATATCGTCTTTACTAAGAGACATAGAATTTCTCACTTTTTACTATAACCCAATGGGTATCTATAATTCATAAGCAGACTAACTTCTAGTTAACTGTCTCAGCTGCTCATACTGAGCGATTAACAAGATTAGGCTGCTTGCTGCTCTTTCTGGTCGCGGACTGCTGCCAAGGTCCTGACTAACTTGCTGGTAGCACCTTGTATTACACTCATCAACTTAGATATTGCCTCATCATGAGTCGGTAAAGTGGCTAATACATCAAGCTGGTCGGCAGTCATCATATTGCCTTCGAAAGCCAGAGCTTTAACTTCAATTTTGTCATTACGATTAGCAAATTCTTTCAACAATCGCGCTGCCGCGCCAGGATGCTTGTTAGAAAATGCAATCAGACTTGGACCAATAAAAGCTTTTTGTAGACACTCATACTCAGTACCAGTTACAGCACGTCTAGCAAGAGTATTACGTACTACGCGCAAATAAATGTCTTGATCACGCGCTTGCCTGCGTAGCTCCGTCATGTCGTCTACAGCCACGCCACGTACATCGGCAACTACAGCAGACAGTGCATTGCTCGACGCAGCCCTGACTTGTGACACAATTGCCTTTTTCTCCTCAAGACCTATAGTCACAGCATTACTCCTTGATAATATCGTCCAATTTTCCCCCAACTGAATCGAAATTCAATTAGGCAATCAATAACGATGGTTAAATTCAGCCTGATTTTGAATCAGGCTCACCGTCTGCGTAGGCATTAATTAAGAGATTTATTAACCAACCTCACCTACGGTCTTTGACAGCTCCGTCAAGACGGAACCCCAAAGTCTTGTTGTATCCACCACAGGGTGGATCACTAGAAAACATATTAAACTTTCAATGCACCATGATCTACTGGCAAACCAGGACCCATGGTAGTAGAAATGGTGACCTTCTTTATATAAATACCTTTAGAAGAAGATGGTTTTAATTTCTTAAGATCAGTCAGCAAAGCTACTAGGTTTTGTTCTACATCTGTAGGAAAAAAACCTACTTTACCCAAATTGCAATGGATAATGCCATTCTTATCTGTACGGTAGCGCACTTGACCTGCTTTGGCATTTTTGACTGATGACTCGATATCTTGTGTAACTGTGCCTACTTTAGGGTTAGGCATTAGTCCACGAGGCCCTAGAATCTGCCCCAATTGCCCAACTACACGCATCGCGTCAGGCGTAGCAATAACTACATCAAAATCAATGTTACCTGCCTTGATTTGGTTAGCTAGATCATCAAGGCCAACTAGATCTGCTCCTGCATCTGTAGCTTTAGTGGCGTTTATACCCTGAGTGAATACTGCCACTCGAACATTCTTACCGGTACCATTAGGTAATACTGTAGAGCCTCTCACAACCTGATCCGATTTACGTGAATCCACCCCCAAATTAATGCTTACATCAATTGATTCTGTGAACTTAACCGTTGACAATTTATTCAGTAGTTCAACCGCTGTTGTGACTTCATAGACCTTTCCAGTTGTGATTTTTTCAGCGATCAATTTAGCACGTTTGGTTAAATTAGCCATTAACTTACACCTTCTACGTTAAGACCTATAGATCGTGCACTACCAGCAATAGTGCGCACTGCTGCATCCATATTTGCGGCTGTCAGGTCGGCCATTTTGGTAGTGGCAATTTCTTCTAGCTGTGCCCGTGTCACAGTTCCCACTTTCTCAGTATTAGGGCGCCCAGAGCCACTGTCTAACCCAGCTGCCTTTTTTAGCAACACTGCTGCCGGTGGTGTCTTGATAACAAAAGTGAAGCTACGGTCAGCATAAATAGTAATCACCACTGGCACAGGCATGCCTACTTCAAGACTCTGGGTTTTAGCGTTAAAAGCTTTACAAAACTCCATTATATTAACACCGTGCTGACCCAGGGCAGGGCCGACGGGAGGACTGGGGTTAGCTTTGCCTGCTGCCACCTGCAGCTTCACGTAAGCTTCTACTTTCTTTGCCATTGAAAATACTCCTATAGATAGGCGCAGGCACCCTAGAATTTCTATTTAATGGATGCCAACATGCTGTTTGGACATGCCATATTTTTTAAATACTTGCTAAAGCACTGAATTAGTATTACTAACAACACATCTGCTGACAGTGTTAGACTTTTTCAACCTGACCAAATTCCAATTCAACAGGTGTTGAACGACCAAAAATTAATACTGCAACTTGCAGGCGATTTTTGTCGTAGTTTATTTTCTCTACCACTCCGTTAAAATCTGCAAATGGACCACTTGATACCCGCACCATTTCTCCCGGTTCAAAAATTGTTTTGGGTCGTGGCGCCTCGATACCAGATTCAACGCGATCTAGTATAGCCTGGGCTTCGCGCTCAGTGATAGGTGCCGGTTTGTCAGCCGTACCGCCAATGAATCCCATCACTCGTGGTGTTTCTTTTACCATATGCCAGCTATCATCGTTCATTTCCATTTGCACCATGACGTAGCCAGGGTAAAACTTACGTTCACTGCGCCGCTTCTGTCCTGCACGCATTTCAACAACTTCTTCTGTAGGAACTAAGATATCACCAAATAAATCTTCCATGCTAAAACGCTTAATTCGCTCACACAACGAACGCATAACCTGCTTCTCGTATCCAGAATAAGCGTGCACAACATACCAGCGCTTTGTCATCAGTAAATCCTTGAATATACGTGTCAGCCGATAAAGGAGGAAACACCCCAACTCAATAATGAATCCAGACCCCATAATAGCAGTGACATAATGAATACCACTACTACTACAATCAGGGTAGTTTGAGTGGTTTCCTGTCTATTGGGCCAGACTACCTTACGAATTTCGTTGCGGGCTTCGCTGAACATGACATAAAAAGCTTTACCGCGAGCAGTCTGGAAAGCTATAAACAACGCCAATATGGATAGGAAAACTAGGGCTATAGCACGATAAAGTAAAAATTGACCGGTATACCAGTAGTTACCTGATATACCGATGATTACAATAGCAATGACCAATAACCATTTTAGGGTATCAAATCGGGGGGCTTGTAATTCAGACCCTAAGCTCATCGTTTAGACGCCTTAATTCATATTATGTAAATATCGACAACTAGCACGTGCTAGGTAGCACAAAAATTCTCAATGCTGGCCAGATCTGACGATAATGGCAGGCCAGGAGGGATTCGAACCCCCAACATTCGGTTTTGGAGACCGACGTTCTGCCGTTGGAACTACTGGCCTGAAATAACCCGCAGGTTCCATCACCCGATGGATGTTAAAAGTTTGGGACGCGTATATTATACGTGCCCAAATAGTATTGCAAGCAATAACCTGAATATTGTGACAACAGCAGATATTATTCATCTATTATCTAATTATTTTGGCTACGACTCCTGCACCAACCGTACGTCCACCTTCGCGGATTGCAAACCGAAGACCTTCGTTCATGGCAATTGGCACAATTAACTCGACAGTCATTTTGATGTTATCACCTGGCATTACCATCTCAACGTCCTCCGGTAACTCACAGGCACCTGTCACATCTGTAGTACGGAAGTAAAACTGAGGCCTATAACCCTTGAAAAATGGTGTATGTCGACCACCTTCATCCTTACCCAATACATATACTTCTGCTTCAAATTTAGTATGCGGTGTGATTGATCCAGGTTTGGCCAAAACTTGGCCACGCTCCACTTCATCACGCTTAGTGCCACGCAACAGTACCCCAACGTTCTCGCCTGCACGTCCTTCATCCAGAAGCTTGCGAAACATCTCAACACCAGTGCAAGTGGTTTTGGTGGTATCCTTGATACCGATCATTGCCACCTCTTCACCAACCTTCACTATACCTCGCTCAATACGACCTGTGACGACTGTACCCCGGCCCTGGATTGAGAATACATCTTCAATGGGCATAATAAAGTCACCATCAATGGCGCGTTCAGGCTCAGGGATATAGTTGTCCAGAGTATCGACCAGCTTACGCACTGCAGATACGCCCATTTCGTTGTCGTCTTCACCATTTAGTGCCATCAATGCTGAACCGGCGATAATTGGTGTATCGTCACCAGGGAATTCGTATTCATCGAGTAATTCACGTAATTCCATCTCTACTAATTCTAACATTTCTACATATTCTTCTGAATCAGCACCTCCGCAGTCTTCAGCCAATAGATCGGCTTTGTTTAGAAAAACTACGATGTAGGGTACGCCTACTTGACGAGATAGTAAGATGTGTTCACGGGTTTGTGGCATGGGCCCGTCAGTAGCGCCACAGACAAGGATTGCACCGTCCATTTGTGCTGCACCTGTTATCATGTTCTTGACATAGTCTGCGTGCCCAGGACAGTCAACGTGGGCATAGTGGCGCATTTCGGAATCGTATTCGACGTGTGACGTTGCAATGGTAATACCACGTTCTCGTTCTTCCGGGGCGTTATCAATTTGGGCAAAGTCTTTCAATTCACCACCCCAGGTTTCTGCACATACGCGGGTTAATGCCGCAGTTAGTGTTGTTTTACCATGATCAACGTGACCAATTGTGCCTACGTTCACATGCGGCTTGTTACGTTCAAATTTTTCTTTAGCCATGGAAGCCTCCAACTATAAGCGATTATAACAACCACAAAGCTCAGTCCAGTAAAGGAAATCTTTTATATAAAACAATGAGGGCAGATATATTATTATATCTACCCTTAAAAATTTATTTAGCATCCATTAAGCATTATTCATGAACTAAAATGGAGCTCTAGGGCGGAATTGAACCGCCGACCTCACCCTTACCAAGGGTGTGCTCTACCCCTGAGCTACTAGAGCTGCATGCTGCCAGCTCGATTTGCTTGCATATGTGTGAGCTTATTGATTAATAGCCAGATAAAGTACGGGGTATCAATCGGTTTGCCAAGTAGTATTGGAGCGGGTAGCGGGGATCGAACCCGCATATTCAGCTTGGAAGGCTGAAGTAATAGCCATTATACCATACCCGCAAAGATGGTGGAGGGAGGTGGATTCGAACCACCGAAGCTTACGCGTCAGATTTACAGTCTGATCCCTTTGGCCACTCGGGAACCCCACCACAGAGTCTCCAGGCTAATGGTGCCGGCACGAGGAGTCGAACCGCGGACCTACTGATTACAAGTCAGTTGCTCTACCAGCTGAGCTATACCGGCTCTAGGCACAATCCCAAGAGCCGGGTATGATACTCAACCATAACCTCAGTTGCAACACCGCAAGGCGCTTTTTTCCATTTATTACAAAAGAGCTCGCCAGATTACCGTGCTTTTGCAATGGCAGGGATAAGTCAGAGGATGCGAACCCTAAGTACGCCTTCTACAAGTCTAATCTTCTGATCTAGGTCCAGATTGTGATCCACTTTGCCTTCGATATCGACAATATTATAAGCAATTTCATTGCGACTTTTATTGACCATATCAATAACATTAAGCCCACAGTCTGCAAGTATTGGTAAAACTCGGCCTAATACATTGGGAATATTGCGGTTGCTGAAAGTAATCCGAGTACCTCCATTACGTGGCATTTTAGTCGATGGATAATTGACTGAATTCTGGATATTACCATGCTCCAGAAAATCTATTAATTGGTTCGCTGCCATGATGGCACAATTTTCTTCTGCTTCTGCGGTACTAGCACCAATATGAGGCATCAAGAGTACATTATGGCGTCCTAATAAATTGGGTGCAGGAAAATCACTGATGTAGCCAGCGATAATACTCTGATCCAAAGCAGCTACAATAGCTTCAGCACAAACTATTTCAGCACGGGAAAAGTTCATTACTTTAGCTGTTGGTTTCATATTACGAAGTGTTTTTTCATTAATCAGATGCCGGGTGGGCGGGATGGCAGGTACATGCAGGGTTACAAAGTCCGCTTGGGCCAGTAATGCTTCTAAGCTTTCCATACGTTGTACCTGGCTGGATAACTGCCAAGCGGCCTCAACAGAGATTGCTGGATCGTAACCGACTACATTCATGCCTAATTCTAATGCCAAATTAGCAATCATGGAGCCAATAGCACCCAAACCGACCACTCCTAAGGTTTTATTCTTAATTTCATGGCCCGCAAAATGCTTCTTGTTTTGTTCCAGCAGTCTATTCATGGCTTCGGAGTTTTCTAGGTGTCCCAAGCTTTGTACATAGTTCATCCCGCCATAGATATCTCGGGAACCCAGTAATAGGCTAGCTATAACAAGTTCTTTAACAGCGTTAGCATTAGCACCAGGGGTGTTAAATACTACAATACCTCGATTGGTATAGTCAGTGACTGGAATATTATTGAATCCGGCACCAGCACGGGCAATAGCGATCACACTGTCTGGAACGACCTCTTTATGCAATTTATGGCTGCGTAATATGTAGGCATGGGGGGCTTCAAATTGACTGGATATCTGATATTTTTCAGTTGAAAAATGGTCTAATCCTTTGCAGGAAATTGAATTATAGGTACGTATTCTATACATGCGTTGTTCTCGTCATCAAAACAAATATCATGACTGGCTAACTTCAGAGTATGCCCAGTCTAGCCAAGGTAAGAGAGTTTCAATATTAGCTTGCTCTATTGTGGCACCACACCAGATGCGTAATCCAGCGGGGGCATCTCGATAGGCACCAATATCGTAGGCAACAACTTCACTGGCCAACAACTGTATTATTTGTTTGACTTTAGTATGATCCAAATCCAGTGTCAGACAAACACTGGTACAAGATAACCAGGCTGTATCTTGAGCCAGGAAATGAATCCAGTCCCGTTTGGATACATAGCTTTTTAATACTGCAAGATTTTTATTAGATTTAGCTATGGCTGCTGACAAACCGCCTATGGATCGTACCCAGTCAAGGGCTGCAAGGTAATCTACCACGCAAAGCATAGAAGGCGTGTTGATTGTTGCACCTTTAAAGATACCTTCAATTAGCTTACCCTTTTTGGTCAGGCGGAAGATCTTTGGCATGGGCCAACTTGGTTCATATCCTTCTAGTCGTTTAATTGCTCTTGGGCCAAGGATTAGCATACCATGACCACCTTCACCACCCAGAACTTTTTGCCAACTGTAGGTTACTACATCAAGTTTATCCCAAGGTAAGTCCATGGCAAAAACCGCTGAGGTAGCATCGCATATTACTAGGCCAGTACGATGGTCACTGATCCAGTCCGCATCGGGCACTCGAACACCAGAAGTAGTGCCATTCCAAGTAAAGACGACATCATGATCAGGGTTTGCCTGGCTCATATCAGGTAATCGTCCGTAGTCAGCAGTATAACTGTTTACGTTGCTTAAGCGTAATTGTTGGGTGATATCTGCAAGCCAACCACTGCCGAAGGATTCCCAGGAAAATACGTCTACTGGGCGTTCACCCAGTACTGACCACATGATCATTTCCATCGCCCCAGTATCTGATGCTGGAACTATAGCTACTCGATAGTTATCAGGTAATTTCAGAATGTCTGCTGTTTCTGTACAGACGCGTTCCAAAGTCAATTTAGCTGTTGCAGATCGGTGGGATCGTCCTAGGGTAGACGTATCTATTTTGGATAGCTGATAACCAGGTGGTTTGGCACATGGGCCAGATGAAAAATTAGGGTTATTTGGTTTAGTTGATGGTTTTACTAAGATACGCATTAGTGGTTTAAACTAGTATATGAACCATTTAAAAGAGATCATTATTTTACTGTTCCAGCACCATTAAATAAAGGTTTCTGTAAGGATAGTCTATAACTCTTGTTACCTACACTTCAAATCCAGCTCGTTTCCAGAAATTTTTTCAGTACAGTTATGCTTGTTGATACGATGTTAAATATTGATTTACAAATCTACATTTGATGATCCCGGTCAACATGACAATAACCTGCATATTAAATCAATGTTAATCAGCACTTAGTGTTGCCTATAATATTGGCCAGCTACAAATTTAAGCAATATAGCCTAATTATTATCTACCATGTTGTTGTACCAGCTCTAAACCTTCCAGCACTAAACCAGAAAAATAAGCCTGCTGCATTGTATTTGCCAATATACGTCCTTCACCTCCGGTTAATTTTAATTCAAAGCCTTCTGCAATAGCTGTTTGGAGTATGGCTTGTAAACCTTGATGTAACAAACGTTTAACGCCGTGGCTGACTGATTGCTGCGTATTTTTCCCAGGGGTTATGTTATCGACTGGACGCGCTGGATCCATAATAATATTGCAGGTAGAGCCAATCAGACTTTCCATCATCAAGCGGCTGCCAGGCACTATGTAACCCCCCATATGGTGCCCACTGGTAGCAATATAGTCGAGTGTGATGGCACTCCCGCAATCTACTACACAAAGGGGATTGCGGCTACGCTGTCGAGCGCCCACCATGGCTAACCAACGATCGACACCCATACGGTGAGGTTCAGTATAGCTATTGACCAGATCACCAAATCGACTCTGGCTATGTGCTATGAAACAAGGTACTTTCTGTTGTTCTGCCCAGTTACAAATCCAGTGTTGGATCTGACTCCCAGCTACATTAGCACAGGCTACATGCTGTATCCCTTTGGGCAATTCCTGTTGCAGTGTTTCAGCATTAACATTGCGAGTTAATAGACACCCTTGCTGCATGGTTCGACCTTGTGCCCTAAGACGCCATTTCAAGGCTGTGTTGCCAATATCCAACTGTAATACACTCATACCAACATGCCACTATCATTTGCTCTGATACTGACTTCACCGCCATTGAAGGTATACATATTTGAGCCTTGCTGCAATAGCAAAGCACCACTGATATTAACCCCTCGACAGATGCCTGTGACTATTCGATTTGGCAGATGTAGGCTGATTAACTTATCTTGGTAACAATGATAAGCTTGCCAGCGATTCTGAAATTTGACAAAACCAGCTTTCTGAAAATCCAGCAAATGAACAATTAATTGACTAATCAAGGCTGCTGCTACTGTACTGCGTGGCACTAGAAGCCCCAACTGCTTTAGGCTGATCCATGGCTGATCGATTGATAGGTCATCGGCTTGGGTCTGAGCTACATTTAACCCAATGCCAATCACCACTTCGCAAGGGCCTGCCGCATCTCCACTCATATCTAGTAGAATACCTGCCAATTTGTGTCCTTCGACCAGAATATCATTGGGCCATTTTAACTCAGCTTTGGCAAGACCAAGTTGTTCCAGTGCAGTTATTACGGCTAGTCCAACTGTCAAACTCAAGCCCTCCAGTTCAGCAACTCCCCCAGCAAATGACCAGCCTAAAGATAAACTAATACTTTTTCCGAAAGGTGCCTGCCAAGACCTGCCACGACGGCCACGACCAGCAGTTTGCAATTCAGCTATTACAGCACGACCATGCACTGAATACTGCTGCATTTGCTGTTGTAACTGCTGATTGGTGGAATTTGTCGATATGATTACTTGCAAGGCTTTCAGGTGGCTATCTACGGCAATGCTCAGTTGTTGTCGAATGGCTGTAACGCCCAGTAGATCCAGTCCTCCACTTAAACGATAACCTTTTCCACGCACCCGATGTAGCTTCAACCCTAACTTATCCAGTTTGCGCAATTGTTTCCATATTGCTGTCCGGCTTATACCAAGGCATATTCTCAACTCGGTTCCTGAATGAAACTCACCGTCAGCCAGCAAGTGCAGCAGTTGGTTTAAGGGGGTTATTGACATTTACACACTGGTTTGATTAATCATTCATGACAATTCAAATCAATATTCAACTTAATCTTTCATATTTTTATAATCGATGAGTCTAAGTCTATTAGATCGGCACTGCGATCCAGTTGCTCAGTACAAATATATTATCCAACGATATATTTTTAGATGTTTTAAGTTTAATGATGTTTAGCTTTTTTCTTTACTTTTGATACATATTTCATCATACGCTGTTTTTTATGGCGTTGTCGACGGGTCAGATGATTTTTATTCTCATAGGGATTTTCATTACTGCGAAACTCAAACCGAACTGGAGAACCCTTGATATTAAGATATTTGATAAACTGATTTTCCAGAAAGCGCTTATATGCCATGGGTAAGGCATGAGTTTGGCTACCATGTACAATAAATAATGGTGGATTGGAACCGCCAAGATGAGCATAGCGTAATTTAATACGCCGTCCATGCACCAGTGGTGGCGCATGTTGAGCAATACAGTCTTGCAGCAGACAAGTCAACTTGTTAGTACTCCATTTAGTAAAAGTGCACTCATAAGCCTCATCAATAGATGCATATAACTGATTGATTCCAGAGCCATGTAGAGCAGAGATAAAATGGATCCGGGCGAAACGAGCAAACCTCAACCTCATTTCTAACTGGTGTTTGATCTTGTTGCGTGCATTCGTATGTATTCCATCCCATTTATTTATAGCAATGACTAAGGCTCGGCCAGCATTAATGATGAAACCGAGCAAGTGCATATCCTGATCAGTCAAGCCCTCGCAAGCATCTATCAACAGCACTACTACATGTGCATCTCTAATTGCTTGCAAGGTTTTGATGATGGAATATTTTTCCACTGTATTGCGTACGTTTTTACGGCGCCGGACTCCGGCTGTATCAATTAGTGTGTAAGATTGCTCATGACGTTCATAAGGAATGTAAATACTATCACGGGTGGTGCCAGATTGATTAAATACAATCACCCGCTCTTCCCCAAGCAAGGAATTGATCAGGGTTGATTTCCCCACATTGGGTCGTCCTACTACCCCAATGCGAATGCGCCCTGTTAACATCTCTTCTGATGCTGAGTCTGTTAGGCTAGTCAATTGATGCAATACATGTTGTATCAATTGACTAATACCACGACCATGAGCTGCGGCAATAGGCCATAAACGATCAGATAAACCAAGGGCAAAAAAATCAGCTATCGCAATATTCTCATCAATGCCGTCAGTTTTGTTTACCACCAGCCATGCGGGCTTATTGGTACGCCGCAAATGATCAGCAATTGATTCGTCTACTGGGGTAAGACCGGCTTTAGCATCCACCAGAAAAAGTACTGCATCTGCTTCAGTAAGTGCGAGTAGCGCCTGTTTGGTAACCACCTGATCAATACCAGTTCCATCATCACTGATGCCACCTGTATCAATAACGATATAGCCTCTTTCATCCAATTTTCCATGGCCATATTTTCTATCCCTGGTCAGACCAGGATAATCAGATACCAGTGCGTCTCTGGATCGAGTCAATCGGTTAAACAAAGTGGACTTGCCTACATTAGGTCGTCCAATTAGTGCTATCACTGGATTCATATGGCAATCTGCATTCAGTACAGGTGAATATATGGCTTTAATCTAATGTCAGTTTAATCAACTTACTGGCCTGGTTTTGCAAATACAACTGTTTCCCATACTTTAGCGCACTGATTTGAGAACTGCCTAATTTGGTATGATAGCGTCCCAGTAATTGCCCTGTATCCCATGATAAGATGTGGCTATAGCCAAACTGATCGGTCACTATGATAGCGTCTTTGCTAACCTGTAGACCAGACAGGCCACGCTGTGCCAAATTATCGTTATGCCATAACAAAACCCCACTCGACTTGTCATAGGCACTAACATGGTCATCTTGTCCCAGCACTACAACCTGATTATCGAGTGGCAATGGTGCGTAACGACTGGAAACTGGCTGTTGCCATACCAATTCACCATTCATTATATCCACTGCGGCTAAGGGACCTTGATAACTGTTGATAAATAATAACTGGTCATCAAGTTGCAGAGGCCCATCAATATCAACTAAACGGTCAATTTCGGAACGCCCTTTGGGTAAGCTGATGCGCTGCTCCCAGACTATGGCACCGTTCTTGTTATCTAATGCTACCAGCTTACCATTGGCAAAACCTGCATAGCTTAGGTCGTGAGTCAATATTGGAGTACTGGTGCCACGCAAGGTTAAACTTGGTAAGTCAGCACTGAAAGACCAAAGAAACTCTCCTGTTTGGCTTTTGTAGGCACTGACACGACCATCAATACTCTGCACTAACACCAGTTTATCATTAGCTTGTGGTACTGATAGGACTTCGCTTCCAGTACTGACACGCCACAGCTCCTGGCCAGTTTCACTATCCAGTGCTAGCAATTGGCCAGAGTGACTGGCTAAATAAAGGTGGTTAAGATGACGACCCAGCCCAGCACTGACTTTCATGTTAAGTTCAACTGTCCAGAGGTTACTGCCATTGCTAACATCTAGCGCTTGAACATGTCCCATACCGTCAATTGCTATTAACTGATCGGAGAATAAAACTGGATGTAGTATTACAGAATAGTCTTGCGTATCTGCACCCAGATCTAACTGCCAGTTCTTGGTCATGCTACGGGTCATTGAATACTTAGTTAAAGCCTTGGGTCCATTTTCTGATTGTTCAGTTAATGATGAACAGGCCGTCATTAACAAAGCAATAATTAGTAGGCTTGGATAAGTGTATAAGTTAGTGTTTTTACGTTCCATAATCCATACTCTATCTAGCAGCATCATTCAACTTTAAGCGCAACAATGGGGCAGACATATCGATTGCGTCAATCATTTTCTGAGCATTTTCATAAGCGATGCGAGCTTTGGCAACGTCACCTTGCTGTAACAGGATATCACCTTTTACCTGTAGCCGATTCGATTCCCACTTAGGGTCGAAGGCGTCGTCCAGGACGCTAAGCGCCTGGTCCAATTTACCCATAGCAGTCAACACTCTGGCCATACGAATGCGGGTAACACTCAGTAACTGAGCATCGGTCTTCTGGTCCAGTATCCACTGTAACTGTTGATGTGCAAGGGATAGTTCATTTTGATTTACTGCCAGCCGCGCCATCACTAAGGCGGCATAAATAGCATAGGGACTATTGCTATACTCATTGCGCAGTTGGGTAGCTAACTCGCTTACTTTTACAATATTTTTTTGATCCAACTGGCCATCAGTACTTTGTAATGTTGTTAATATGCTATGGTAGTAATTACTAGCCTGGTTCATCTTGTCCTGCTGTTGGTTTTGCCAGTAATGCCAGCCCATAATCGCTATAATGAACGAAACAATTCCACCGGCTAAGCTTCGATTATTGGCTTGCCACCAATTTTTGAGTGCCTCAAATTGCTCCTCTTCAGTACGTAATTCAGTCACACATTACTCCTCATAAAATATGCAACCTATGTTGCTATTCAGCCATCGGTACATTTAATTACTATCCTGGGTGTTGTTTAAAATCAGGGGCATAGTATCTGTTGCAGATGAGTTGCTAGCTCGACGAAAGCAATGTTTTGCTGTTTACCCTGACCACGTAGTGGCTTAACTTGTATCTGCTCCTGCACTAGTTCATCTTCACCCAGTAACAATGCTACTTTGGCACCGCTACGGTCAGCTTTTTTCAGTTGGCTCTTGAAATCACCACCGCCGCAATGCAGTTGTAGCCGCAGATCAGGCAATTGGTCACGCAGACTCTCTGCCAATTTTTGTGCCACCAATGCAGCTACAGATCCAAGGTTAATTAGGTATACATCCAATGGATTAAAAATGTCTGCTGGCACTGCTTGCATAGATTTCAGTAACAGTATCAAGCGTTCAACACCCATGGCCCAACCTATCCCGGGTGTTGGACGGCCGCCAAGCTGTGCAATCAAGCCATCGTAACGTCCACCACCACACACTGTGCCCTGAGCGCCTAAATCATCTGTAGTCCACTCAAATACTGTTTTACAATAATAATCCAAGCCGCGCACCAGGCGGGGATTAACCTGGTATCGAATTTCGGCATCATCCAGTATTTGTTTTAACCTAGCAAAGTGACTAATTGATTCTTTATCCAGATAGTCAAGAAATACCGGGGCGTGATCCAATAGTGCCTGGGTAGCTGTATCTTTACTATCAAGTATTCTTAATGGATTAGTGGCCAATCTTCGTTGGCTGTCGGTGTCTAGGGCGCTCATATTAGCTTTAAGAAAGGCCACTAGTTCAGCTCGGTAGGCTGTACGTGCTGATGCACTCCCGAGGGTATTCAATTGTAATTGTAGAACCTGTTCTATGCCCAGTTTGCGCCATAGTCGGGCAGTCATTAGAATAAGTTCTGCATCTATATCTGGGCTATCAATACCGTAAACCTCAGCTCCAAACTGGTGGAACTGACGTTGACGTCCTTTTTGTGGACGCTCGTAACGAAACATGGGGCCATTATACCAAAGTCGTTGCACTTGGTTAAATGCTAGACCGTGTTCTTCTACAGCTCGTACACAAGCTGCTGTAGCCTCTGGTCTTAATGTTAAGTGGCCACCTTTTCGGCATGAAAAGGTATACATTTCCTTTTCTACCACGTCGGTACCGGTACCAATGGAACGACAAAATAACTCAGTTTTTTCAATGATAGGCGTACGAATTTCACGGTAGCCATATTGAGAGAAGAGGTGGCGTACTTGCTGTTCTACGAATTGCCATATCGGAGCCTGATCCGGTAATATGTCATACATACCTCGGACTGCTTTAATCTTGGCCAAAATGAAATCCTAATACTGTATTAACAGCGTGATTTAAAACAGGTCTACTTGCCCAAAGTAATTTGAGCAACATCTTTTCCGATATATGGTGTCAGGTCAATGTTATCGCCATCAAATGTAATTTTGGCTAGTGCTGACACCCGGCCAAGCAAAAGTTCAACTGGCGCTACGATCGCCATGTCAACTGTCTGGCCTGTTCTGAGCAAACTGGCTACAACTACGTTACCATCACCATTTTTTACTTCTACCCAGCAATCGTTGTCAAATACCATGAGCAGTTGTGCTTCATTAGCTGATTGCACTACGGCTGTGTCCACAACATCAGCCAAATTGGCAATTGACTGACTGACTTGCACATCCGATATAGATACAGCGTCAACAGTACTCATATCAATACCACCAGGAGATTCTGTCTGATCAGTTACTGTTACTTTGTTATTATCTTGTACAACAATAGATTCACTAATTTGCACCAATTCAGACTGCTCAATAAAGCTGTTGGATTGGGTTGAGTCAGGTGAGGCTGATTCAGTTTCAGTATCTAGTTGTGCTAATCCAAGTGTCTGATCAGCTGGTTTGATCGAGGCGGTAGTAGCTTCACTGCCAGCTACTACCGCATGTCCCTGCTCATCATTAACCATCACTTTGTTGATTGCTGCTGGGACCAGCGTTACATTTTGGCCCTGCCACCAAAGTAAGGTCAGAACAACGAAAATAACCAGAAACAGTCCGGTTGATGCCCTGACCCAAGTATCACCAGAACTGGCTTGTTTTTTGATATCTGTGATGGTGACCATAGGTTTGGCAATGTGATCAGGTCGGCCATATGCGTGATCAAATGCATTAATCAGCACATCACTGTCAGCACCAACATAACGTGCATAATTACGGATGTATCCTCGGGCAAAAATAGCATTGGAAATAGTACTGAAATCATCAATTTCGATGGCTTCCAGGATACGTGGTGTTAAATACAATTGCCGACTCAAATCTTCCTTGGATAGGCCCATAGACTTGCGCGCGTTGCGCAATAGATGTCCTGGGAAACTAGCATCAATATCGGCTGATTCAACATCCAATTTTTTTATTGCAGATTGCTCAGACACATTCCCTACCTTGACCTTTTGCTAGTTATTTTACTGGTGTCGACAACCCCCTATCCCCGCCAACCAAAGTGATTTTGGCTTATTCGGTTTCAGACATCCATCAGTCAGGGTAGTCCTATTTGCGAATAGCGGACGTTGTAGACTAACACCAGTAACATCGTTGTGCTACAACTTGCTAAAATTTTTATTTTAGACTTGCTAATAATTAAACAAAAAACTCAGTTCTGCAACCTGCATCTACGTAATTACTGAAAAATATTATAATAAGGTACATCATGATCAACCTAGTACTCAAACTAATACACGACCTTTATAAAGTAACTTCAACTGGAATTTATTGATCATGAATATGGATACCAAGACCATACACAACGTTAAATTCCACATCTAATTATTCTTACCTATAGATAATACTGAAGTGCATAATGTTTATTGGCGGTAAACTCTAATATCCTAGTTTGTACTTGCAAGTCTAATGGTGCGTTGAGTTCGATCTTGCACCTGCCCCACCAGTTGCCCGCAGGCTGCATCAATATCATTGCCACGGGTAGCGCGAATCGTAGTAACAATACCGGCTTTCCTCAGTACCTGCTGGAATGCCTCGATCTGTGGCTGAGGCGAACACCGATACGATGAACCAGAAAAAGGATTAAATGGGATTAGATTTAACTTACAAGGCACCCTTTGCAATAAACCCGCTAGTTCATGAGCTTGATCCAACTGGTCGTTGATACCATCAATCATCGTGTACTCCATAGTAATAACACGCTTATCATTCAATCGATTTAGATAGCGATTGCAAGCACCTATTAGAACATCAATGTTGTATTTTCGATTAAGTGGCACTAACTGATCACGTAACTTATCGTTGGCTGCATGCAACGATATGGCTAGTGACACATCACTCACCTCAGCCAATTTGTCAATGGCTGGCACTAAACCGGCCGTACTCAAAGTTACGCGACGCTTAGACAAATTATAAGCGTTATCCTCTAGCATTAAACTTATTGCTGATGTTACTGCAGCAAAATTAAGTAGTGGCTCACCCATGCCCATTAGCACTACATTGGTCACTCGACGGGGCTTACTTGGATGCATTGATCCAAAGGATTTAATTGCGATCCGTACTTGACCAATAATTTCTGCGGCAGTCAAATTACGATTAAATCCCTGCTTGCCAGTAGCGCAAAAGCTGCAATTAAGAGCGCAACCCACCTGAGAGGAAACACACAAGGTGGATCGTTTCCCATCAGGTATTAACACTGTTTCAACACTGTTACCACCATCAACTTGAATAATCCATTTGCGGGTGCCATCACGTGAATCATTCTGATAAATAACTTTAGGCTCACAAATTTCAACTAACTCTTGCAGGCGTACACGTAATCCCTGGCTAATATTGGTCATACCTACAAAATCATTGGCACCAAACTGATGAATCCATTTTAATACTTGAGTTGCACGGAAACGTGATTCACCTATGGAATCAAAAAGCAATTCCAATTGCGTCTTTGAAAGACCGAGGATATTGGTTTTAGTCATAGTGTCTACATCACGGAGATTGGAACGCAAGCTAGTTGTAACATTTGTGATAAGTGTACAGGTTATTTGTTTTGCAGAAGGTGGTCAGCTATACAGTAAGTTACCTGCCTATCTACAAAACCATGCTAATTGTGAACTTAAATGGATTACCCTGTAAAACTTAAATTATCATTCATAATGATAGCGAACCTGAAGATGATTACTACTGCAACCAAACACAGGATACCACACAATTTTTTTGCAGCGTTGCAACTGTTGAACCACTAAAACACCGTAAGTGGTAAGAATTAATGCTTAGCTAATTAAAAATTATAGTTAAGATACGAGAAGAGTATGATGCACTGTGAGCACCTTGTGCTATCTGCGAATTTCCCAATATTGATCCTTTTCATACCTTCATTCGCTTACTAAAACTTACAAGCGTCATCCAAGAAGGCAATCGGCTCTTGATTTTGTAGTTTTGTCCTAAGCATTCATAGAGTTGTCACTATGGGGTACTAATTAACTATCAAAAAAATAGGTTATTTCACGGATAGCAGAAGCAGTGGAGTCAGATCCATGCACTGCATTGGCATCAATAGAAGACGCAAAATCACGACGTATAGTGCCCTTGGCTGCTTCTTTTGGATTGGTGGAACCCATCAGTTCACGGTTTTTGTTAACCGCATTTTCCCCTTCTAGAATTTGCACAACCACTGGACCTGACGTCATAAAGGTAACTAAGTCATTAAAAAATGGTCGTCCCTTATGTTCTGCATAAAAGCCTTCAGCTTCAGGTTTAGAAAGCAATTTCATTTGCATTTCAGCCACTTTCAAACCGTTTGTTTCAAAGCGGGATAATATTTTTCCGATTACGTTTTTGCTTACAGCGTCAGGCTTAATAATAGAAAGTGTGCGTTCTATTGCCATAATGTTCTCCGTGACTAAGTGAATCAAAAAATTATACGCCGATTTCTGGCGAATGAATAGCCCAGGCAAAACGTTAATCCATCTCTTCAATCCAAGCCATTTGTATGGCTTCAAGAATTTTCTCACCACAATGCTCTGGTTGGTCTTCAAACTCAGGCAGTGTCATAATCCACTGTCGTAGTTCAGTAAAGCGAATATATTGTGGATTAATTGTTGGGTGATGTTCTTGCAATGCCATAGCAATCTCCAAGCTATCTGTCCAACGTAACTTCATTTTAGCAGCTCCCAGTTATTGCAGTCAGTGGTTTTCCGATACAATATTAATAGTATAACGTGGGAATTCCACGACTAGATCTTCATCAGCCAACAGCGCTTGGCAGCCTAGCCTTGATTCAGGTTCCAGTCCCCAAGCTTTGTCCAGCATGTCATCTTCCAGTTCATCAGACTCAGATAATGATTCAAAGCCCTCTCTAACAATAACATGACAAGTAGTACAGGCGCATGACTTCTCACAGGCATGCTCAAGCTCTATGCCATGGAGCAGGGCTAAATCAAGAATACTCTTTCCTGGTTCGGCTTCAATTACTTCCCCACCAGGACACAGTTCATCATGCGGCAAAAAAATGACTTGTGGCATAAAATGTTTCTTCACTAGTTATTAAATCACGTTTATCGGTTGGCCCGCTAGTGCCTGTCGGATACTCTCATCCATACGCAGTGCGGCAAATTCGTCACTGGCTTTGGTCAGCTGATCCACACCCTTGGCAAGAGCCTCATGGTCTTGTCCAGCACTTAAATTCGCAAGTGTTTGTAAGCCCTTGCGTAATTTCACCAGCTGGTCTTGTGTTAGTAACCGCTCACCATCAGCTTCAAGTGCTTTTTCAAGGGCTATGATAAGACGTTCAGCTTTAACTTTCTGCTCATGCAAACCACGACTAATCTGATCCGTTTCAGCATATCCCCAAGCATCCTGCAACATTGTGGCCATTTGATCTTCTGTCAAGCCATAGGATGGCTGTACTTGTATCTCGCTGACTATATTACTGGATAGTTCCCTGGCACTGACATTCAACAGGCCATCAGCATCTACTTGGAACGTAACCCTGATTTTTGCACTTCCAGCCACCATCGGTGGAATACCCTGTAATTCAAAACGAGCTAATGATCGGCAGTTTTGCACTAACTCACGTTCTCCTTGTAATACATGAATCATCATGGCGGTCTGACCATCTTGATAGGTTGTAAATTCCTGTGCCTGGGCTGCTGGAATGGGACTGTTGCGTTCAATTATCCGTTCAACTAACCCTCCCATCGTTTCTAAGCCTAAAGACAGCGGTAATACATCAAGTAATAGCAATTCATCGTGATTCTTATTACCTACCAGAACATCCGCCTGTCGTGCAGCCCCAATGGCAACAATCCGGTCTGGGTCAATACTGGTCAGGGGCTGGCATTGAAAGAATGCCGATACCTGTTGTCTCACTCGCAAGGTGCGCGTAGACCCTCCCACTAATATTACTTGGTCTAAATTAGTAATAGTGACTTCTGCAGATTTTAGGGTTTGCTTGCAAACTGATATGGTACGATCAATGATCGGATCCAACAACTCATTCATTTGTTCAAGCGATAGTAGAATTTGATCTTGCGGCAGGGCGACAGTAGCGTTGCTGGAAGGCCACTGATCAAGTGGTATGACAATACTTTCAGTTTTGCATAATGCTTCTTTAGCCATTCTGGCTTGGCATAAAAGATAGCGTTGTTGTGGCAAGTTCAGTTCAGCCTCAAGGCCTAGATTCCCGCATATCCATGTGGCAATAGCATAATCAAAATCGTCACCCCCAAGGGCAGAGTCTCCGTCTGTGGCTAGTACTTCAAAAACCCCTTTTTCCATTTTTAGGACAGAAATATCAAAGGTGCCACCACCCAAATCAAAAACAGCTACAGTAGCATTTTGTTTATGTTCAAGCCCATAGGCAACTGCAGCAGCTGTGGGTTCATTCAGGAGCCTCAATACTGATACACCAGCTAGCTTAGCAGCATCCTTGGTGGCTTGGCGTTGAGCGTCGTTAAAATAAGCGGGTACAGTAATAACAGCGCCTTCCAACTTCCCTCCGAGACTGGTCTCACCATGTTCCACTAGGGTCCTTAATATTTCTGCTGCAACCTGAACAGGACTTTTTTGTCCAGCTATAGTCTTTAACATGAGCATACCTTGGTTGCCCTGTTCAAATGCATAGGGCAGACTATTGCTCAAACTTTTAACATCTTGCACACCACGACCCATCAAACGTTTTACTGAAACAACGGTATTGGCTGCATCATCAATAATGTGATTCTTGGCTGAATGTCCTACCTGAGGATAAGTGTGCTTACGAAATCGGACTATTGATGGCAACAAATGGTTACCATTGATGTCTGGCAGGGTATCAGCTTGACCACTACGGACTATAGCTATCAGGGAATTAGTGGTGCCCAAATCAATACCCACCGCTAACTTGCGCTGGTTAGGTTTACTACTCTGACTAGGTTCAGAAATTTGTAACAGTGCCATAAATAATTATCGTTCCAGTTCGTTGGCCATTATTTTAGTTCCATCAACACTTCTGCCTGCAATTGCAACTGTTGTTCTAATCGTTCCATAAACTGCAACTTACGAATAGCCACTTCTGCCTTTGACAACTCACCATTGCCGTAAGTGTTAGCAAACTCTATTTCAATGGCTTTATATTGCTGTTGTAAACGATTAAAAAGTTCACTGATATCCTGATCCATATTTAATGATTTTGGCAGATCGTCAATGGATTCCCGAAGGGATATTTGTTGCAGTAAGAAATCGGCAGGCATTTGAGTCTTGCTTACTGCTAGGGGCTCAAGCCCAGCCAGTTCCAGTAAATAGACTCCCCTAGCTACAGGGTTTTTCAATGTCTTGAAGGCTTGATTCAGGTATGCAGTAACTTGTACCGCAAGACGTTGGTCGGCGGTTGTAGCAGTGACATATCGATCCGGATGGAATTTCCGTTGTAATTGTCGATGGCGATTTTGAAGTTGGCTCAAGTCAACGGCATAGCAACGGGGTAGGCTATATAGCTGAAAGAAATTTTGCTTTATATCCATAGCCAAGCCTTGTTGACGTGTTATTGTGTGGTGGATGGTCTAAGGTAGATCGGTTAAAGCCCCAATTTTAAACATTGAAACTTTCGCCACAGCCACATTCACTTTTAACATTTGGATTATTGAACCTAAAACCCTCATTAAGTCCTTCTCTAACATAATCCAGCTCAGTACCTCGCAAATAAATCAAACTCTTGGGGTCGACCACAATTTTGATCCCGGATTTTTCAAATATTCGATCACTTTCATCCGTTTGGTCAACAAATTCAAGCACATATGCCATACCAGAGCAGCCTGTAGTGCGGATGCCCAGTCTGATTCCTTCACCATGACCACGCTTTTTTATATACTGATGGACATGATCAATTGCTGTCTGGGTCATGGAAATAGCTAACTGATTTCCACTCATGACTGCTTGCTCTTGTAATCATTGATGGCAGCTTTGATGGCATCTTCGGCCAGCACAGAACAATGAATTTTTACCGGTGGCAAAGCTAACTCTTGTGATATGGCAGTATTACGAATTTGCTGTGCTTGATCTACTGTCATACCTTTCACCCACTCAGTTACTAGAGAGCTGCTGGCAATAGCAGAGCCACAACCATAAGTCTTGAACTTGGCGTCTTCAATCACTCCTTCATCACTGACCTTGATTTGCAATCGCATGACATCACCACAGGCAGGAGCACCTACCATACCAGTTCCAACACCGGCATCTTTCTCATCCATCTTGCCAACATTACGGGGGTTTTCATAATGATCTATAACTTGGTCGCTGTAAGCCACAACATAGTCCTCTTAAAAGTGCTTAAGACATAATCTAAGCCAGATTCTAGAATACTTAAAATTACTGCTTTTTATCAGTGTGCAGCCCACTTTATACTATTTAAATCCACCCCATCTTTGTACATATCCCACAGAGGTGAAAGTTTACGTAACTTTTCAACTGCAGTGCGGATTTGCTCAATCGCATGGTCAACCTCGGCCTCAGTAGTAAAACGACCTAGGCTAAATCGGATAGAACTATGGGCTAATTCATCATTAAGACCTATAGCTCGCAATACATAAGATGGCTCAAGGCTAGCTGAAGTACACGCTGAACCAGACGATACTGCTAAGTCCCGTAATGACATCAGCAGAGATTCACCTTCAACGAAGTTGAAGCTAATGTTAGCTAATCCAGCAATACGCTGCTGTGGATGGCCATTCATGTAAACTTCTTCTATATCCTTCACTCCGTCCCATAGACGTTCACGTAGAATAAGGATGTGTTCGTGGTCAGCTTTCATTTCTGCCTTGGCTAATGCAAAAGCTTCACCCATGCCAACAATCTGGTGCGTGGCTAGGGTGCCTGAACGCATGCCTCTTTCATGACCACCACCATGGATTTGTGCTGCCAAACGTACCCGTGGCTTACGCTGTACATACAGAGCACCTATCCCTTTTGGTCCATAAATCTTATGTGCTGTAAAGGACATAAGATCGACTTTCATGGCAGTCATATCGATAGGTATTTTGCCCGCACTTTGAGCAGCATCAACGTGAAACAATACCTTATTAGCCCGGGTAATTTCCCCAATAGATGTAATATCGGTGACTACACCAATTTCATTGTTCACATGCATGAGTGACACCAGAATTGTATCATCACGCAATGCACTGCCGACCTGTGTGGGGCTGATGACACCTTTGCTGTCAGGCTCTAGATAAGTTACATCATAACCTTCCCGTTCCAGTTGCCGACAGGTATCTAACACTGCCTTATGCTCAATTTTAGAGGTAATTATATGTTTGCCTTGCTTGTGATGAAAATAAGCTACTCCCTTGATAGCCAAGTTATCCGATTCAGTGGCGCCGGAAGTCCAGACAATTTCTCGTGGGTCTGAATGAATCAATTCTGCTACCTGTCGGCGTGCATATTCGACAGCTTCCTCAGATTGCCAGCCATACGCATGGGAGCGTGAGGCTGCGTTACCAAAGTTGCCTTCTTTGGTCAGGCAGTCATACATCTTATCTGCTACCCGAGGATCTACCGGAGTAGTCGATGAGTAATCAAAGTATAAAGGTAATTTCATTGCGTCTCATTCCTACGTTCTACGTAAAACAAATTACATTAAATTTGTTATTGATTAACATTATAAACGTTTGTTCCTAAGGCAAATTCTTTAGCATCAATGAACTGTTACATTTACTTTGCTGCAACTGGGATACTTTTTGTACGTCAGTTCGTTTTACTAGATCAGCTAAGCTCACATCACTCAGGAATATATGGATTTTTTGACTCAATTCGTTCCAAAAATGGTGTGTTAGGCATATTTTACCATCTTGACATGGTACGCCACCCTGACAACCTGTAGCATCAACATTATCATTGACAGCGTCGATTACTTCAGAAACGAAAATCTTGTTGCTACTACGACTTAGATTATAACCACCACCAGGACCGCGTACGCTAATGACTAGATTCTTGCGGCGTAACTTGGCAAATAGCTGTTCCAAGTAGGATAGTGATATAAGCTGGCGCTTAGATATATCTGCTAGATTTACTGGAATATCACTATGATCATTCAGCGCCAGATCAAGCATTGCTGTGACAGCATAACGTCCTTTGGTGGTTAGCTTCATTGAACAACGTCCAATTGAATAACACGATTATTGTAAAATAACCTACTAATCTGGTCAAGTATTAGTCTTGATAGAATTCACACTATGATCCAAATTATGGTAGCCATGTTCAAGTTAAATGCTTCAGCTTAAGCTGGATTGTGATTAGTCAGCAATTTGTGGTGAAATTTAGTGTAAATTAAAGATTTTTGCTCCATTCTTATCAACTTAACGGCTTAGGATATTGCGTGTTACTATCAGTATTGAGTGATTGTACAACGTCCTTAACCTGTGATGTCGTGAGTGATTGAGCTGCAAAGCTGCTGTCCAGTTCCTGTAACTTCTGTGACATACACGCCATTTTCTGATCAATTACTTCAATGTTTTTTTTCATGGAGGTGATGGATAGCGCCACTGGATCAGGTGTATCGGCAGTCAATCCGTAGGCATCAAAGCCCATTTGGGAGCTGTGTTGATCTGCAGTCTGATCAGTTTGCTCTGTTGCCTTACTTCGATTAATAATGCGTGCAGGAATGCCGACCACTGTAGCGTTTGTGGGTACCGGTTTGATAACTACTGCATTAGAGCCAATACGCGCATTGCGCCCCACAATGAAGGGGCCAAGCAACTTGGCTCCAGCGCCTACAACTACGCCATCGTGCAAAGTTGGATGGCGTTTGCCCTTATTCCAGGTTGTACCACCTAGGGTAACTCCTTGATAAAGTGTTACATCATCACCAACAATGGCAGTTTCACCAATCACAACGCCCATACCATGATCGATAAATACGCGATGTCCAATTGTAGCTCCTGGGTGAATTTCGATACCTGTGAACCAGCGCGTCACAGTAGAAAGAAAACGTGCTAACCACTTTAATCTATACTGCCAGCACCAGTGTGAAATCCGGTGCATTAATACAGCATGTAGGCCAGGATAGCAGGTCAACACTTCAATAAAATTACGTGCTGCCGGATCTCGGCGAAATACTGATGTGATATCTTCTTTTAAGTGTCTAAACATGGATTACCTTGCCAAAGAGTTAGATAGAACCTTTAAATGATCATAATAGACTCAATCAAGATCAATTGCGATTTTTCAATAATTTTTGTGTAGCCGTTAAGATTCCACGCATAATATTGACCTCAGTCTTATCAAGGCGAGCTCGTAAGTATAATCGCCGCAAACGCACCATGAGTTGTTTAGGGTTTTCCAAATTTAGGAAATCAATATCCACTAGGGTCTGTTGTAGATGTTCAAACATGTGTTCAATCTCAGACACAGTGGCAAGTGCAATATTCTTATCTATACCTTGTTGCTGTTTACTATTATCACACTGATCGGCTAGCCAAGACATGCGTAGTTCATAACCGATGATTTGTACTGCCATAGCTAGGTTAATGGAACTAAAGCTGGTCACAGCAGGAATATGCATATGAACATGGCATTGTTGCAACTCAGCATTGGTAAGCCCGCTAGATTCTGTACCGAATATCAGTGCCACTTGATTGTGGCATGCCTCTGTTAATATTTGGTTTGCTATTTCTCGTGGATTCTGTAGTGGCCAGCGAATATGACGGCTACGGGCACTTGTTCCAATTACAAAACTACAATCTGACACTGCCTCTGCTAAACTAGAGACAACACGAGCTTTGTCAAGTATATCAGTAGCCCCAGATGCCCGAGCTGCTGCTTTAGAACTGGGAAATTCTTGTGGCTGAACAAGTACTAGACTGTCTAAACCCATATTTTTCATGGCCCGCGCTACGCCACCAATATTGCCAGGATGCGATGTATTAACCAAGATAATACGAATGGATGAAAATGGCACCATAAATAGAATTCCATATTGTTGACTCCACTAAAGTGGATTAGATTGTTGTTGGTTAGGGTTTAAAATGATTGTTTAGACTTGTGATCTGATATCTCAGCCTAAATTGGGTGTTCAACTAACAGTTTTAGGGTTAAAATGGTTCAGTACTTATACTGTAGAGATTAATTTTAAAAGCGTCCCTTCATTGTTTAATATCGCCCTGTGGTTTTTTGTAGTTAGCTACGTCCAGCGTGTGACGTCCCAAACATAAACTCTAAATTGATTTTTTGTCATGTTACCACTTTTGAACATCGGTCTGCGTGCCGCTCGCACTGCCAGTGGACAAGTTGTCCGAGCTATAGAACGATTGGATTTTATTCATGCTGAAAATCATGATCTCAAACATTACCTGACTAAGGTTTGTGTTAGTGCAGAAGCAGCAGCAGCCTACGAAATACAGAAGCTGTATCCACAACATCAAGTCATTGGCAGCGCTACTCAAACTATTACTGGGGCAACTGAACCCAGTAGTCATATCTGGCATATCAATGCAATTGATGGGCTTAACCAATATGCCCACAACTTGCCCTTATTTGCGCTTACCTTAAGTTGCCATGAACAGGGCGTGCTAAAACATAGCATTGTGCTATGTCCTCTAACTGGGGAAGAATTCACTGCCAGCAAAGGCTGTGGTGCCCAGCTTAACGGATGTCGTATTAGGGCCAGCAAACACAATAAGCTAACAGGCGCCCAGCTAGGTACTACCTATGGTGCTACTCAAGATACCACAGTTATCCATCAATGCATTGCTATGCAGCAATGTTTAATGCAACAGGGAGCACAAATTTACCTTAATATGGCTAGTGCTATGACGCTGGCTTATGTTGCGGCAGGCCGACTGGATGGTTGCTGGATGAATCTAGTTGCCACACAATCAGTGCTAGCAGGGCAGTTGCTCGCCCGTGAGGCGGGTGCACTAGTTGGGGATTTCAGTGGCAACTCACAATCGCTGAAGCAGCATGAACTGGTGGTTGCTAACCCCAAACTGTTCAAATTGATACTACAGTCGATCCACCGAATACAACAGACCTAGTCAATGTAAACCAAGGGCGTCTGTATGAACCAAAATAATAGCTGATCTGATAGCCCAAGCGCAGCATGATAACGGAACAAGGCAGATTCTGGCCCCAGTTACATGTTCCAGAATTAATCCATATGCTCAAACTATAAGGAATCGGTGATAGCCACCTTCATCTGCTATTTCTAGTGAGTCCACTAGAAATTCAATACCTGATTATCCTTTTAGGCAGATAAATTGTATTCGGTGAGTGGTTCAAGAAAATCATTTTAAAATGGATTAACATTATCAATCCATAACATAATACGGTTTAACAATCCTGAAATTGTCCTGCGTCACGATTCTTTTTTACTTGATCAACATCATACACACGTCCATTCATGTAGATATACACTCCGGGAGGCAACGTTTGGCAGCACGCTACGGCGCCTCCCAGATTAAAATCTGCGTCAGTGTGCTTAAACATTGCTGGTTGCATGGCGCCGGTAATCACGATGGTCTTTCCTGTTACTGCCTTTAGCACTTTACCCGTTTCCACCATGGTGTCGGTGCCATGTGTCACTACGATATGATTACTGGTGCTGGCTTGGACTCCTGCCAAAATTTCAGACTGATCAGTAGCTGTCATATCTAAACTATCTTTTTGTACCAGCTTGCTGACTTGATAGGTGAAGTTTACCGTGATCCGGTTGAAAATCTCCTCAGCAGCTGGTGAACCAATAGTGTAGTTGCTAAGAGCATCGTAATAAATTTTGTCAATGGTGCCGCCGACGGCAAAAACGTGTAGCTGCATTGTAATTTCCCACCCTAACTCTGAGATTAACCCAATAGATAATTTTAAATTAATATAGCGACTATTTTGTTACAATGATATTTTTATATTCACTAAAAACTGATCGGTTAAATCGTTGCTGTGCCCATTACAATTGTTCGCAAACAACGTCCGTTTCCACCTCAATGGCGTATCATGCGTCGACCTATGGCCAACCAAATTCCCCGGCAGTGGCAGAGCTGGTTGTTTGCTAGTGGTTCGCTAACCCAAAGGCTAGTTCAAGCCAGCCAAGGACATTTTAAGGTGCAAGTAATACGTAATCAATGTGGTGTGCCTAGTCATTGTGAAGCTCGAGCCATCGGATTAAAACCTCGTCAGGTGGCCATTATCCGTGAAGTTAAACTATGTTGCTATAATCAGACGTGGGTTTGCGCTCGCAGTATTATCCCTTATTCCACGCTGCGTGGACCAGAAAAGATACTTGCTAATTTGGGCAACAAGCCGTTGGGGTCCTTCTTGTTCCAACACCGTAACATGCGTCGTGGCACACTACAGGTTGCTGCGCTAAACCAGTTAATCAATGAGCATAAATCATCGCATGTATATTGGTCCCGGCGCTCTGTATTTTACCTTAACCAACGTGCTTTGCTGGTTAGCGAACTGTTTATGCCACTTATAGTTGCATTGAAACCTTGACTAACAACCACAGTGCTTAAGGATGGTGGTCCAATGTATTTACTAGCTTTCATACGCCAGCAATGGCCCCACTATATTCAGTTAATGCGGCTTAATCGTCCCATTGGGACCTATCTTTTACTGTGGCCAACTTTATGGGGCCTGTGGCTTGCAGCTGAAGGTTGGCCTAGCCTACATTTGCTGATTATTTTCACTGTGGGTGTGGTGTTAATGCGAGCTGCTGGTTGTGTAATCAATGACTTTGCAGATCGTAATTTCGATGGTGATGTCAAACGTACTGTTAATCGGCCACTGGTTACCGGCATAATTGTTGCTAAGGAAGCTTGGGTGCTATTTATTATCTTGATAGTACTGGCCTTTGGCCTGGTATTATTGACTAATCTGCTAACTATTGCGCTCTCTTGTGTCGGGCTGGTGCTCGCAGCATGTTATCCATTTATGAAGCGTTATACACATTGGCCTCAGGCAGTACTTGGCATTGCCTTTGCTTGGGCAATACCCATGGCCTACAGTGCCCAGACTAATAGTCTACCTACGGATGCTTGGTTGACATTTGGGGCCGCAATCTTTATGAGCATTGCCTACGATACGTTTTATGCCATGATAGACCGAGAAGACGATATAAAAATTGGTATTAGATCTACTGCCATATTGTTTGGTTCTCGTGATTTATTGTGGATTGGTATATTCCAGTCTCTTTGTCTAGTGTTGTTGCTTGTCGTGGCTGTAATCAAGCAGCTTGGGCCTTGGTTTTATGCTGGCTGGGCAATCATGTTAGGTAGCTTTATTTACCAAAACCAGATAGCACTTCGACGTGATCGGGAAGCCTATTTCAATGCATTCCACAATAACCACTGGTCAGCATTGGCACTGCTGGTGGGATTAGTAATTAATTACGCTTAGATTGCACTGCAAGGTTACTGACGTGACTATACTGCTCAATCCAAAGCTGAGTGGCTCCGACAACAGCTACGGGCATAACAAACCAATTAAGCAATGGAATGGTCATTAATAGTGCCACTAGAGTGCCTAAACCTAGCTGTAATGCCCGACGCTTGGCAATTAACTGACGCATAGTCCGAAACTGGATGCCGTTATTGTTTATGGGATAATCGACATATTGCAGGCCCATCATCCAACCTCCAAATAACAGCCACAACAATGGTGCTGCCAGGTTAATCAATGGAATACAGCTAATGAGCAGCATACCGAGAAAGCGGGGTAAATAGTACCATAGCTTGTTTAGTTCTCGATCTAGGGTTCTGGGCAGCAATGCTAATAAGTGCTGCCAGTCATTTTCATCCATGCGGTGTTTGGTTAGTTGTTGCTGCACTTTTTGTGCCAGTAAACCGTTAAATGGAGCAGCAATCAGATTGGTCGCAATACTACAGCCAAAGCCTAAACCCATTGCCATTGCAAAGCCTGCCCAGAACAGCCAGCCGAGGAAACTAAGCCAATCAGGCACCCAGTGAAGCAGATATTCAACCCAGCTGGAAAACCAGAACCACAGTAGCGATATAGCAGTGGCGAATAACATGGCATTAATTAAAAAGGGTACAAATATAAATCGTCGCAATCCAGGCTGATATAACATACCCATTGCACGGATCAAATAAATGGCGCCGCGTAATAAATCCATAACTCTAGGATCCTAAACTCTAGCAAGAAAAAAGGATAACATTATGTATATCCTGAAACTGGATTTAACATCCACATATCTGATCATAAGATATACATTTACATTCGTACAAAGAGCCTTGTTGCCACATAAGCCCATGTGCAAAATAATAGCTTTGCTTTGCTTTGCTTTGCTTTGCTTTGAATTTAAAGGCACTCTTTTTATTGTCAGTCTAATGTATTCATACTGCCGGATTTGGTTTTTGCTTTGACAATGCTGAGATTGCCGATGGTTGTTTTTGTCTAAATCACTCGGTTAAAGACATAATTTGCCATGGTCTACTTCCCTTTATTATTGAGGCAACCCTAAAGTAGGGTGTTGCGCTATTTTGTGATATGCTGCCTAAATTTATCTTTTTATGGGGTTGTGCATCGTTATAATTTAACCGCTAGAACCAAGCCATTTCTCGCACTTTTTCTAGGCGCTCAAGCCACAATAAGTATTAAAAAAACCCATTGATTTGGCCAATCACAGCAGGATTCACTTCACGCCCATTTACCCCCTGTACGTTATTGCGCAGCCGAGGTTGAACAATAGCGTACAAGAGGCTTTAATTTGGTATTTTTTTCTTTAACGCCCCTAATTTACTTGAGGTCAAGAGCCTCCATACCAGTAAATTTTCTGAACCTCTATACCGTTCTTAACTTTTCGTAACACTGCAATAATCTGCTGACCTGTAAGTTTTGATTTTTTATCTTCGGCCCCTGAGATTGCTATCTCGAAAAACTATATTTTTCCCTATCTTGGTTTAGAGGAAGTAGACGCTATCAATATGAGTATTACTGGATGTGAAGTTGCGTTGGCCTGGAGATACATTGAGTTTATGTTTTGACTATAATTTAATAATGTAATGTTTACAGAATATATTTATCTATTGTGCCGGTAGGGTATATTACTTATTATTAACACAGCACTAATTAAATATTGACTTACATTAATATAACTTATGTGTTGATTATATTTAATAATGTAATGTCTGCAGAGTGTACTTAATTTATATGTGTCAACTAAAGCATATTACTTATTATTAATACTAGATAGGTGGCACTAGTTTATTTGACAATCACCACATAAGAAATCTAATGAATGGAAATAGGAGCAAATCTTAATGAAAGAAATTTTAAGTAAACTATCCGCTACCATTACTGCGGTTATCATCGCAATTGTCGCTAGCTATCCTGCAGTTGCTGATGAAACATGCATGTCGCCGTACATGGTTAAAATTACTGGTCAGGAGGACTTTGTTTATATTTGGACCCTCGGTGTTGAAGGGGTTGGCGATGGTCAGGATAAAATGGTTACAGTCGCTGTTAATCCACAATCAGAAAATTATGGTAAGATCGTTCATGCTGTATCTGTTGGTGGCCGTAACGAAGCGCATCACTCTGGTTTTACAGATGATCGTAAATACTTGTGGGCAGGAGGCCTGGACTCAAACAAAATTTTTATTTTCGATGTTCACACAGACCCATCTAAACCGTCACTATTCAAGACTATTGATACGTTCGTAAGTGACTCTGGTGGTGTTGTAGGGCCTCATACTACTTATGCTTTGCCCGGTAGAATGATAGTTACTGGCTTATCAAACAATAAAGATCATGGTGGACGTACTGCATTGGTAGAATATACCAACAGTGGCAAATACATTGGCACTTACTGGATGCCAACAGATGACAATTTGCAAGGTGCCATAAAGTCGGGTCAGTATGCAGATGGGTATGGTTATGATATACGTGTATTAGCTCGCCGCAATGTAATGCTAACTTCATCATTCACTGGCTGGTCAAACTATATGATGGATTTTGGTCAGATGTTAGGTGATTCTGAAGCAATGAAACGCTTTGGTAACACCATGATTATCTGGGATTTACATTCACGTAAGCCAAAACAAGTTATTGATGTTCCTGGAGCGCCCCTTGAAATTCGCTGCGCATGGGGTGCAGAAAATAATTATTGTTTTACTACTACAGCGTTGACGTCAAAAATTGTCTTATTGTCTGAGAATGATGCATCTAATGATTGGGTTGCTAGTGAAGTAGCCACAATAGGCGACCCCTCCAGTATTCCACTGCCAGTTGATATTTCAATCAGTAGTGATGACAGTATGCTATGGGTCAATACTTTTATGGATGGTAAAACCCGTGGTTTTGACATAACCGATCCGTATCAACCTAAGCAGGTATTTGAAAAGAAAATTGGTGCTCAGGTTAATATGGTTTCTTCAAGCTGGGATGGTAAACGTCTTTACTATACTTCGTCCTTATTGGCCAACTGGGATAAAAAAGATCAAGATGATGAACAGTTCTTGAAGTTATATCATTGGGACAAAGGTAATATGGAAATGAAAGAGCAATTTGCAATTGATTTTTATGCTGAAAAAATGGGGCGTCCCCATCAAATGCGCTTTGGATCTTATGCCCTATACAATTAAATTAAGATAATGGCTTAGATATTTTTGGTGCTAAGTAGAAAATTGATTCTATAGCAAGAGACTCTGGGTATGGCTATGATTAATCCATTTGTTGCATTTGTTGTATTAATTTTACATTTGTGTGTGGCCAGCCCAGTTTCTGCTTCACAGGTTCAACTCATTGCTCCAGGATATGGCCAACTCAACTATAATCTTCCTGAACCAGGCAGTTACAAACTGCCTGTAATCGTTGAAGCAAAGGATGCTCAAGTACTTAATGTTGATAATGAGTATACTAATCTTCACCAGATTTTTGAGGGTAAATATACGTTATTAAGTTTTATTTACACGCGTTGTAGTGATGTCAATGGATGTCCATTAGCGCATTTTGTCTATAATAATATCCAACAACAGGCAAGTAAGTATCCAGCGATTAATCATCGGTTGCAGTTAATCAGTATGAGCATTGATCCGATGAATGATACGCCAGAACTGCTCAAGAGTATCAGCAAAAGCGGAGGTCACAATCATGATCTTATGGAACATAACCATGCTTCCATAAAACCAGATAAGGATCAAGTTGATTGGATTTACCTAACCACTACTTCAATAGAAACGCTGCAAACTATTCTAGATGATTATGACCAGACTGTTAATATAAAAATTGACTTATCCAAAAATCAAAGCGATATTATTGCACATGTATTAAGGGTTTATTTAATAGATCCAGAAAAGAAGGTAAGAAATATTTATAGTGTTCCATTTTTGCATCACGATATTTTAATTAATGACATTAAAACATTGTTGCTGTCATCTGGTGTTTTTCCAGACAAAGTGATTTCTCAACACGACATGTCTATGACTAATACAACAATTCATGAAGAGTATAAGGCATATAATCTTCGTATTGGTCCTGGAGACAGTAGAAATGGTTATGAGAGTAAAACATATCAAACAGCATCATTATCATTAGCAGCAAGACAAGGCCAATCAACTGATTTGATAAAATATGTTGCTGCGCCTCCATTGGGTTTACCCCCAATCCCAACTTTAACTACTAATGAGATAACAGCTAAAAAAGTAGATCTGGGTAAAAAGTTATTTTTTGACCGCCGATTATCATTGAATAACACAATTTCATGTGCCATGTGCCACATTCCAGAACAGGGATTTACAAGTAATGAATTAGAAAGACCTGTTGGGTTTGAAGGTCGTTCAGTAAAACGTAACGCACCTTCATTGTTCAATGCTGCTTATTTAACAAGGTTGTTTCACGATGCTCGTGAAACAACACTTGAGCATCAAGCTTGGCATCCAATTTTAGCAAGTAATGAAATGGCAATGCCATCTTTTGGTGCAACAATTAAAAAAATCCAGTCCTTAAAGGATTATCATGGTTTATTTGAGCTTGCATTTAATGACCAGCCAGCTAGCATCACCACTATAGGCCAAGCACTATCTAGTTACCAGCGTACGCTTGTTTCTGGTAATTCGCCGTTTGATAATTGGTATTATGGTGAACAGCCAGAGGCAATATCTAAACAAGCCCAGCGTGGATTTAGTCTATTTACAGGCAAGGCTCAGTGTATAAACTGTCATACTATTAATCCGAAGTATGCCTTATTTACTGATAATGCATTACACAATACCGGTATTGGTTGGCAAGCATCCATGGCAGATTTTGAAAAAGAGTCTGTGCTAATTGCACCGGGAGTGAGTATTGAAGTTAGCCGTACAATTAAGGAAAAAGTTGGGAATAAGCCACAGAGTGATCTAGGATACTATGAAATAACACAAAATCCTTCTGATAGATGGCGTTATCGGACCCCGGGTCTAAGAAATGTTGAACTTACAGCGCCTTACATGCACGATGGTTCCTTAGCTAGCTTGCGAGAAGTTATAGAATTTTATAATCAAGGCGGTTTTAAAAATGAGACTCAGTCACCTTTGATGAAGAAATTAAATTTACTGGCAGCTGAAATTGATGACATTGAAGCTTTTTTATTAACGCTAACAGGGGATAATGTGGCTGAGTTAATATCAGATGCTTTCTCAGTTCCTGTAGGTGACTTAATGTATTGAAGGCATTTTATTGATGATTAACAAAAAAAGTACATACATTTTACTATTAAACCTAGTCCTGTGGTTCGTTTGTTATCCAAGTATTGCAGATAAGCAACAAAACGATTTAATGATGCCGCTAGTAAAACATCAAGTTGCGGGAGAGTTAATATTACCAGATATATCAGGCAAGCTAGTTAATATTGAAGATTATCGTGGTCGTTACGTCTTGATCCACTTTTGGGCACACTGGTGTTCTCCCTGCATCAAGGAATTGCCAGATCTACAATTAATGTATGACGGTATGCTTAAGCAAAATCAAAGACTTGACATTATTGCAGTACATGCAGGTGAGCTTCCAGATACAATGGCTAATTTTTTTGAGTCCAACAATATTACTTTTGACGTTGTTGTTGATCAGGATGTCGGTCTAAAAGAATGGTCCATACCAGTTTTACCAGTCACCTACCTCATTAACCCAGAGGGAAATATTACTTACCAAGCTTTAGGCCCAAAAGAATGGCAACTGGAATTACTGCAACAGATTTTATAAAGTTAATTTAGTTAGGCTATCCTGTTTTACTTTGCGATTAATTATTAAATTTCATTGCATTAAAATTTTTTAATAAGACAATATAGCAAATTGTGAGTGCTGGCAGTCTTTAAAATACTAAAATTTGTTTGCAGATCAAAAAAGTAGCCGGCATGTTATATTGCGCAACTTAGTTTCATGATATATTTATATGCGTGGTGTAGCGAGATAATTACAAAAATAAACATAGTCAGTATAAATTTTTTCATTATGGCAAGCTTTGCCGGTGTAGTTCTAAAGATAGAAATTAGATGAACGCGTGGTTGTTTTGGCAAGGTGACACAATATATCTCCCAGTTAATGTGGAATCGTATTGTGACAGTGCGCCGTCTGACAAAATACCGGTACAATTTTTCGTAAAGCGAGACTGTGTTAAATTAGAAAGCATTCATGCTTATTATTTACTGATCTTTAAAACGTGGGCACACCATGTGCTTGATAAGTAATCATCGAATTTCTGCTTTACAACACTTTATCTAGTAAGTATTGGCAAGAGTCATCTTCTATTTTCTAATGTCTATAATATAACTTAACATAAATTTTTTGCATGGCGCATCCCTGTCCTATCAGGTCCCAAAGGGCAGCTATAAAGTATGTATAAGAGGCAACTGATATGACAAATTTACAACAGGTTCATAAGGTCACCGATGAATGGTTCCATAAATGGCCACAGACCGATAGCTATCGTGCAAGCGATGGATGTGTGTACCGTATTCCAATACGTCTAACCAGCACCAATGTTGTAATCTACGGTAGTGCTAATCTGGATGAAGTACTTAAGGAATTTGAACATGAGCGCTATCGCCCGATTACTGTGGGAAACAAAGTTCCAGTTCAAATTTGGTTTAATAACTTCATTGACACGGATTGTGGTCCTGCTGACCGACTAAATCCATATATAGAAACTTGGTATTCTTTTCCGGTTACCCCTAAATCAAAGCCTCTAGACCTACCTTATGAAACGCCATTTTCCTACAATGTTATTGAGCCTAACGCATTAATTTGGGTGCATCGAGTCATCTGCGGAGTTGCCCGTGATGGAGATCATCGAGCTGCTCAAGCTGCTATTCTGAGTGGGCGTGAAGTATGGGGCTTTCCAAAGCACCCAGCTCTCGCTGACTTGAGTTTCAATTATCAAAACAACGATTGCATTGAATTTGTAGGTGCTCATTTGGATCGCAGAGTAATTTCCATGTGTATTACATTGCCGGAAAGTACAAATGAGCACGTCACTGTGCCAGTAGAGGCTCAAACGGGCCCAGACACTTGTTTGACACCACAACAAAACCCCTTTGTTGCTGGTTTCATACCCAAGCAAACACGCTATGGTCAGGCTTTCTCTGCAACAATGCACTTTTCAACTTGGGACTTAAATACCGACACTCTGATTATCCATAACGAAGAGCATCATTATGGCGCTCTATTAAAGAGTTGGGAATTTGAACCAGCGCTTAAGATGCATTGCAAGGACTTACGAATAGTTGCGTTTAAGCCGTCGGGCTGGGACACCCCTTCTAGTGATCATCAGGATAACTAGAAATCAGCAATATTATTGAACAGTCTTTGTGATAACTCTGCATTAACTGAGCATAGATGCGGCCTAGTTAGGAACCGTAAAGTACTGCCTCAATATATACGTTGAATACAGGTGATGGTAAGTCGGTATGAATTAGCCAATAATTTGGCCAACCCATGTCGACGGTAAACTGATTTTACTTTTGGTATCGTGCAAAGTATTTACAGTTTAGGGTGTGTACATTATTCGGATTTAGGTGAAGTCGATGATACAATATTGCCTAAACTTTTGGTTTATCTGGTTTATAATATAAGGCAAGCATTGTATGGTGTTTTGCCAACATGTTTGTGATTGATTTTTTGACTAGCCACATCATGACTCCTCATTAAGATCTACTGATAATAAATAATGTATTAGAGAAGAAATTATGAGACTAAAGTGGCTTAATACAATGGGTCGCTTACGCTTATGTTAATTCGACAGCGACAACAGGTGATTAGTAACCATTTAAAGCAGGCTTTTTCCCCACTATTAGCCCAGGTGTTAGCAAACAGAGGTATTACCAACCCGGCACAGATGGACTACACACTCAAAGGTCTGGAATCATATGATGTATTGAAAGGCCTGCCAGAAGCAGTAAATTTGCTAGAGAAGGCGGTTGTATCAGCTCAGCGAATTTTGGTTGTGGGTGATTTTGATTGCGATGGCGCTACTAGTACTGCGCTGTGCCTATTGGCCTTAAGAGCTATGGGTGCTGGTTATACTGATTATCTAGTGCCAAATCGCTTTACCCAGGGGTATGGTCTTAGTACTGCTATTGTTGACCTTGCTAGCCAACGCCAACCTCATTTAATCATTACTGTAGATAATGGTGTGGCTAGTCATGGCGGTGTTGAAAGGGCGCATCAACACGGTATTAAGGTACTGATTACTGATCACCATATCCCTGGTGCTAGCTTGCCAGCGGCCGATGCTATTGTTAATCCCAACCAGCTAGGTTGCCCGTTTGCTTTTAAAAGCACGGCTGGTGTTGGGGTGATTTTTTATGTGCTATTGGCTCTGCGCAGGCGATTGCTAGCACGGCACTGGTTTGTACAGCAAGGTATATCGCCGCCAGATTTAGCTCAATATCTGGATCTGGTCGCTTTGGGTACCGTAGCGGATCTGGTGCCATTAGATCGTAATAATCGTATTCTTGTTGCTCAAGGGCTAGTGCGACTACGTCAGGGGAAAGGTCGTCTTGGCCTATTGGCACTGCTGGACATTGCTAAACGCAATTATGCTACCTTAACAGCTGCAGATCTGGGTTTTGCTACTGGGCCTCGTCTTAATGCTGCTGGACGGCTAGACGATATGTCCTTGGGTATTGAGTGTCTGCTGTCCGAATCAGAATCTGCAGCAGCAGTCTTAGCAAAACAGCTTGATGAGCTTAATCAAGAACGGCGTCATATCGAAACGGATATGAAGCAGCAAGCACAGGTCTACATGGCAAACTTGCAAAGCCAGGATGATCAGTCAATGCCCAAATGCATATGTCTATATCAAAATAACTGGCATCAGGGTGTGATTGGTATACTTGCTGCACGCATTAAAGAACAATACCATCGTCCAGTGGTAATTTTTGCTGATGGAGATGACGGTCTACTTAAAGGATCAGCCCGTTCCATTGCTGGATTTCATATACGTGATGCTTTGGCTGCTGTAGATATTAATTACCCTGGTCTGATTGAGCGTTTTGGTGGTCATGCTATGGCAGCTGGATTGAGCTTGAACAAACAGTCTCTATCCCGTTTTCGATGTGCTTTTCTAGAATATGCTGAACAAAATCTGGATAACTCTGATCTGGCAGTAGAATGGCTCACTGATGGTGAATTGGAGTCTGCAGACCTAAACTTGTTGCATGCTGAAGCCCTGCGTCGCTTGGGTCCCTGGGGTCAAGCATTCCCTGAGCCCTGCTTTCATGGCCAGTTTGAAATAGTTCAACAGCGTTTAGTTGGCAAAAAACACCTGAAATTGGTGCTGGCTGTACCAAGCTCGGAGACACTAGTGGATGGTATTTACTTTAATGTTGATCTGCAGCGATGGCCTAATGACAGTAAGCTTGTGCAACTGATTTATTACCTTGATGTAAATGAATTTCGTGCTCAGCGCAATTTACAGTTATTGGTTAAATATATACAGCCACTTTAACTCTAAAATTGATAAGTAAACATTCAATGTTAATATTAGATTCACTGCATAGCCGCGGTATCTGGAGCTATTAATGTAACAAGAGGATTACCATAGAGTTGTTGCGTTAAAACAATGTATCTTGTGTAGTTTGGGTAACCTCTAACTTAGCTAATGCTGGTTGCTTGTTGCGCATTCGCTGATAGCGCTGACGGCATAACTTCATTATGTACAGTTTTTCTGTCACACTTTTTTGGTTCCAGTTAAAACGCTCTTCACGATTACGCATACAGCCTGTGCAATACCCTCTGGGGCTATTTTCACAGATCCCAATGCAGGGGTTAGGAACAGCAAAAAGCTCAAACTGTTCCATAGCTTAGCAAAAACCTAGAATTTTTAATTTTATATATGGCCCCATGCCCACAAGTAAATTTATGTATGCAATAGCAACGTCCTGCAAATTTGGCCTCGTCATGAGGTGTGATAACAACAATTTTAGCCTGATTTTTTATGTGGGTAAGGTAATGGTTTGATTTCATTGCATTCTTCTTTTTAATTCAATACTTAGCATCTTTAAGTTCGAGAATTGTAAATAATGCCCATGTCAGTATCCTGGCTTAATTAAAATTAACGGTGGTAATACCAGCGCATAGAAAATTGACAATGCAAATCAAGATTGCCTTATGGGTATAAATTATTAAATCACTATGATTCCACAATATGACATAACTGATAATCAGTTTACAGTGCTTTGCTGCAATTAAAAAGAACATGTGTATCATATAATACAGTAAAATGGTGTTGAGTATAGTATTTCACACTGGCCTACTTTATTGCGCCAGCGTACCCTAGGCAGTTGAAGTCATTATATACACGACTAACCTCTACAGTTGGACTCTTCTATAAGTGACAATATATGATTCATTATATCAACGTCCAACAGCAAAGCTTCAAATAACATGAGTGAGATCATTGTATTAGAAGCTAAAGTCGGGGATAAATGGGCTGGGATGCGTTTAGATCAAATTGCTGCACTGGCATTCTCAGACTATTCCCGCTCCCGCTTAAAGCTCTGGATATTGGCTGGTGAACTGACTGTGGATGGTCAGTTAAGGCGGCCACGTGATAAATTACATGGTGGTGAAAATCTTCAGGTTCGCACAGTTATTCAACATCAGCAACTTTGGCAGCCACAATCCATGGAATTGGATATTGTATACGAGGATGATGTCATCTTGGTATTGAATAAGCCGGCTGGACTGGTCGTGCATCCCGCCGCAGGACACCAGGATGGAACATTGCTGAATGCGTTGTTAAACCACTGTCCTCAGCTGGCCTTATTACCACGTGCTGGTATTGTACACCGTTTAGATAAGGACACTACTGGATTAATGGTCATTGCTAAGAGTATTTCAGCCCATACTGGCTTGGTTGCTCAACTGCAGGAGCGCAGTATGGGGCGGGAATATGAAGCAATTGCTGTGGGATTATTAACTGGTGGTGGTCAGATTAATGCTGCTCTAGGCCGACATGCACGTAATCGGCAAAAGATGGCGGTTACGGCTATAGGTAAACAGGCGCTTACTTACTATCGGGTACTAAAGCAGTTTCGCGCTCACACGTATATCCGTCTGCAACTGGAAACTGGGCGTACTCACCAGATTCGAGTGCACATGGCTCATATACGTTATCCTTTAGTTGGTGATCCTTTATATGGAGGTCGCCTAAGATTGCCCAAAGGCATTACTACTACTTTGCAGCATGTGCTACGTGATTTTGGTCGGCAGGCCCTGCATGCTAGAAAACTTCAATTATGCCATCCTCAAACTGGTGATACTCTTGAATGGACCATTGGGTTACCTACTGATTTTCAGCAACTATTGCAGCAACTGGTGCTAGATGCTTCAGTTCAGGATGATCTGCCATGATAAATGTTATGAAATCTTCGCACCTGTTATTTCCGGATTGGCCAGCTCCGATTCATGTTAGTGCTGTTTGTACCACTCGTGGGCTAAATGAGGCACAGCCTATGGATTCAGCCGCAGGCTTTAATCTTGCTCATCCACAAGGCTTAACATTACCTGAGGTACAGAAAAACCGCAGCCAATTGATCCGTGAATTGAGATTGTTACAAGATCCTCAATGGTTGCGGCAAGTGCATGGAACCAACTTGCTTTGGTTACCTCATCAAGGTGAATTATCTACAGCTGATGGTGCTATTACTAGTGAGGTTAACTACGCCTGTGTCATATTGACTGCTGACTGCTTGCCAATGCTGTTGACAGATCAGCAGGGTCAACAGGTGGCTGCAATACATGCTGGTTGGCGTGGGTTGGCAGCTGGAATTGTGCAGCGAGCTATTGCTTGCTTTAGTCAACCGCAACAAGTTTTGGTATGGCTTGGACCAGCCATTGGTGCTCAGGCATTTGTAGTAGATTCTGACGTATTGACAGCATTTTTGGCAGTGGATGATGACCTACAGCATTGTTTTCGACCATGTCCGCAGTCTTCAGGAAAATGGTTGGCTGATATCTACGGTCTGGCTCGTTGCCAACTAAAATCAGTGGGAGTGACCCAAGTGTATGGTGGTGATTACTGTACTTACACTGATAGCAAACGTTTCTTTTCATATCGCCGTGATGCTACCTATGGCCGCATGGCCAGCTTAATCTGGATCCGGTGAAAGACTGCCATGATCCAATATAGGATTACAAACAGTGATTGTGGCAATATGCATTGATTACAGTGAAACTAAGTAGAGTAACTTTTTTATTTGTGGTGGGGTATTTAGCTGGTTATCAATGAAACAGTATCTGGACACAAATATAGCTTTACATGATATCTTGTTCTGAGTAGATCATCTGTGTCGTACTCTTTGTTGGGATACAGCAACTAATAGTTGTGTAAATACCTTGTGCATTGGATGGTTAAATACCATACGCTTGCATAATATGATTACTGTAAGTATTGGCTGTAAAAGCCATACATCGGCGAATATTTTTGATCAGCTGCTTACCATAGCAACGGCTGCAGGTTTAACTAAATGCGCACCCGTTCAAATACCTGTGGATCTATTGTATAGGGTAGGGATAATATCGTAAGAATGGCGTTAGGATGACTATGTAGATTGATGGTATCGACCAGTGTATCAGCTTTATTTATGACTGCTAATATTAGGAATTCTGCTGCTTTGCTGGTGGGGGCAATATTGACGATGCGGCCGACATTGCGTCTTTTGGGGCTATCTAGGCTGGTACCCACGGCTGGCATAAGCTTATTACGCACGTGACCCAAGAACAGATGGCGCTTCAATTTGCCCAGATATTGCATGCGCGCCACAATCTCCTGACCAGTATAGCAGCCCTTATTAAAGTCAACGGCACCAGTGGCTTGTAAATTGAGCATTTGTGGGACATATTTATTGCTCAACTGGTTACTCAGCCAGGGTAGTGCCTGGCGAATCTGAGTGAGCATCCATTGCTGGCTGTCGGTAACTTGTGCGTGTTGAGACAAGGTGCGCCAGATAGCTTCGGCATGAGACGGTTTACACCAAAGCATAAACTGGTCTGCGCTGGCACTGGTAGCAACTAGCATTCCGTTAGCAAATGGGGTGACGCCGAGCTTGTTCTGCGGTGGTGTAGCGATCAAATTTACAGCAGTTTGTGCCTTAGGCCCCCAAACCCCAATCTTGATCCATTGGTTAGATGCATCGGCCAATGTTGCTTTGGAAAAGATAATATACTTACTTAAATGCTGCTTTAGTGGTTGCAGTAGGTCGTGATACAGGTGTATGTAAAGAATTTCATTGTGATCTAAAAGATCAAAATTGGCGATAACATGGCCTTTTGGGGTACAGCAGCAACTGGACTGACCAGCTGTTGGAGTCAAGTGGTTAATATTGCTACTGCACTGGCCTTGGAGAAATTTTCTGGCGTCTGCTCCAGCGAGAGCTAGACTCGAAAATTGGCCTAGGTTGGTCATGCAAGTGATTGAGCCTGTTGGTATTTCAGTAGTTTCTATATCATCGTCAGTGCGCAAACACGTACCCTGTTGGTGCAGGAAATTGTGCCAGTTATTATCCATTAATGGGGCTCTCTGATTAAAGCGAATTATGGCTGATTAAACTACAATATGACCTGTAATCATAAATCGGTGCCTGTTAAGTCAGGCAACAGATTGTAACCTGCTTTGCTAGCCAAAGGCACTGTATGTAGATCATGGATTTCATAATGATTGGTTTTATAGAGGAAAAATAATGTTAAATGAGCAAGAATTAAAACAGCAAGTCTGGCATAGCCGACGCGGTATGCTGGAGCTGGATCAATTGCTGGAGCCATTTTCTCGTGATCAGCTACCTTTGCTGGATGCGTCTCGCCAACAGGTTTATGTACGGTTATTACAGTACCAAGATCCTGATTTATTAGCGTGGTTTATGGGTCATACGAAGGCCCCAGATCCGCAGTTGCGTGATATGGTTGCCTTGATCAAGCGGTATGTTTAGCCAACATAGTTTGGTAATGCGGTCATCACGTTATCTAGCGATTGCCTGTATTCTGTTACACTTGTTATTGGCCGCTGCCATGAGTTCTACTGGGCCGAAAACGTGTTTGATCATGGTTCACAGCCTTCTATTGGTCGCCCACTGTAGTTGGTGGTTATGGCACTATATTTTGCTGCGTAGTTGTTGGAGTTTAATTGCCTTGCGTTGGACTCTAATGGGCTTTGGTCTTGAATTGGCTGGACGGCGCTGCTGTAAGGCACAACTGCTGCCGCGCAGTTTTATCTCGCCTTATCTAATGGTATTGCATTCCAGGGTAATGGGACATTCTTCTTGGCGGCCTCTGATATTGATTTTGGCACCTGACAGTGGGGATTCTAACCAGCAGCGCCGTTTGCGAGTGTTTGCTCGTTACTAGGTTACTACAGTACATCAATCACCAGCTATGAATGGACCTTAGACTATTGTACTATATCAGTCTATTTTAGGCTTGGCTGTGCTTATTTGATGGATGGTCCTGCCCTCATTATGCCATGCTATCTGATCAGTCCCATTCGAAGTTTGGTGGTGCAAGGATGGTATCACGGGCGACTGCTTGGGTAGTTGGATAATCCAGCGTGTAGTGTAAGCCTCGGCTTTCTTTGCGTTGTTGGGCTGAATGGATAATCAGGTTTCCCACAAGGGCCAGGTTGCGAAGTTCGATCAGATCATTGCTGACTCGGTAATAGCGGTAGAATTCATCAATTTCCTTAAGTAGTAGATTAATTCTGTTCTGGGCTCGTTTGAGACGCTTGTCAGTGCGTACAATGCCCACGTAATTCCACATAAACCGCCTCAGTTCTTTCCAGTTATGGGAAATAATCACCGCCTCGTCAGAGTCAGTGACTTGGGTCTCATCCCAGTTAGGCACTGCCTGGAGAAGCACTGTTTCCTGCCAGTTTTGCTCAATGTGCAGTGCTGCTGAGTGAGCGTAGACAAAACATTCCAATAACGAGTTGCTAGCTAGACGATTGGCGCCATGGAGACCTGTAAAGGCTGTCTCGCCAATTGCATAAAGACCTGCCAGGTCAGTACAGCCATGCTGGTTGGTCCAGACTCCACCACAAGTATAGTGGGCTGCAGGCACCACAGGCATAGGATCACGACTGATATCAATACCTAATCCTAGACAGCGTTGGTAAATAGTGGGGAAATGCTGGTTGATAAAGGTTTGGCCGCGATGGCTGATATCAAGGTAGACGCAGTCATGTCCAAGGCGTTTCATTTCATGATCAATGGCACGGGCCACAATATCCCGAGGCGCTAATTCAAGGCGCGTATCAAAACGGTGCATAAATGGCTCACCATTACTCAATAATAATTTCCCTCCCTCGCCACGTACGGCTTCAGATATTAGGAAGGATTTAGCTTGAGGGTGATACAGGCAAGTGGGATGAAACTGGTTGAACTCCATATTGCAAATTCGGCACCCAGCACGCCAGGCCATGGCAATGCCATCACCGGAAGAGCCATCGGGATTACTTGTATAGAGATAGACTTTGCTGGAGCCACCAGTTGCCAGCACCACAAACCGTGCCCGAAATACACTGATATAGCCGCATTTACGATCTAGCACATAGGCCCCTAAACAGCGATTTTCAGGTAGACCTAGTTTGCTGCGGGTAATCAGGTCTATAGCCACATGATGTGTTAGCAAGTTCAAATTTGGGTGCTTGATCGCTTGTTGGGTTAAGGTTTCGCAAACCACTCTTCCAGTACAGTCATCAGCGTGAATGATCCGGCGATGACTGTGGCCACCTTCTTGTGCTAGATGAAATCCAGTGGATGTGCTGGTGTCTTGGGTAAAGGCTACCTGCTGTTCAAGTAGCCAATTGATACTGGTTGGCGCTTGCTTTACTGTATGCTTGACCGCTTCTGGATTGCTCAGATGAGCACCAGCAACCATGGTGTCGTGGTAATGATTTTCAGCGCTGTCTGTGGGGTCAATTACTGCTGCTATACCACCCTGTGCCCAGGCAGAGGCGCCGGTATTCAGGTCACCTTTGCTAAGTACCGTCACGTTACCTTGTGCTGCTAACTGCAGCGCTAAAGTCAGGCCGGCGGCACCACTGCCGATGACCAGTACATCAGAATCATGAGTATGTTTCATATGATCATCGCACTATCCGGATAGTGTTGGGTATCTGCGTGGTTCCAATCAATGCAGATATATGTCTGATAAGATCTTATTATACCGAAGTGGTCATTAAGACCAAACCATATGGTCTTCTTGGTTCTAATATTGTTGATATCACAATCATAATTGGTCATTGCAGACATTATAGATGCTGTAGTTAGCAATTTGATGGTTGCGACAGTAGCTTAGATGATTGATACTATACCAACTAGTGATATTATGCATAAATATTGCCAATAGGCTCGTAAATCAGTCTCTGACATCAAACTTTTGCATGATTTATAATAAATAAAGCTTAATCAAAAGTTAAGAAAATTCGTTGTATTCAACAGATGAATTGAGATTTGCGACATGATTTTGCAGGGTTCAACATAGTTGAGGGTTTGTTTTGTCTTCTAAACAAACTGCTGACACAGAATTGGTCAAACGTGCCCAGGCGGGTGATAAACGTGCCTTTGACCTGCTTGTACTCAAATATCAGTACAAAATCATTGGTTTGATTGGGCGTTACGTGAAAGATAGTCATGAAGTCATGGATGTCAGCCAGGACGCGTTTATCAAGGCTTACCGGGCACTGGATAATTTTCGTGGTGAAAGTCAATTTTATACTTGGTTATACCGCATCGCAATCAACACTGCTAAAAATTACCTGTTAGCAAAGGCCAGACGACCGTTTGATGGAGATGTAGCATCATCAGATAATGTGGGTGAACATGGTCAATATGATCAAGTTGATATGATAGCTGACTCAGCAACACCTGCTAACCTATTGGTTCGCGATCAATTGCATGAGCAGATATTCGCCACTTTGGAAAAGTTACCAATAGACTTGAAGACAGCACTGACACTGAGAGAATTTGATGGCCTAACTTATGAACAGATTGCCGAAGTTATGGGGTGTCCAGTGGGTACTGTAAGATCACGAATTTTTAGAGCTAGGGCCGCTATTGATAAAGAAGTGGAGCGGATTCTAGGTCACAGATCATAGTTTTTGTCGGAATAGGGAACCAAAGTGTATGTTTTGTATCTAATTGTTTTATGGACCATGCCACATGGGCACTACCAGTTGTTAATTTGGGATGATTAAATTCTGAGAGTATGTACACCTTGAATAAAGCAAAAACTTCTTCATTATTGATAGATGATATTGTGTCTGCTGTGATGGATGATGAAGCTAGAGACCTGGAATTGCAGCAGTTATTGCGGATCAGTGACGACACAGCTGTCCGTGAACGCTGGACTAGATATCAGCTGACGCGCGCTATTTTGCAGCGTGATCTGCCCACTTGTACCAGTGTCAGCCACCTTGAACTGGCAGATCGGGTGCAGTCTGTATTGGCCGATGACACAGTGCCGGCCCCCGCGTCTGTGTTGCGTTGGTTAAGCCAGTGGCTGCAACCAATAACAGGTATCGCCGTAGCTGCCAGTGTAGCGATGGTTACTATATTGGGCGCCTACAACATTGGTTTAATGGATACATATTCCACTCTAACTGTACATCAGGAAGGTATCGTACTGGTAGAACCTAACAGCAATAAAAATTTGCAATTGGCCAGTAGTGCTTTTGGAACAGCCCCAGCCCCACAAGCTACCGCCCAAGTGTTGCGACTAAACCAGCCACTTGTCCAATCCACAGCGCCTTTGCACTGGCAGGTGAAATCCATTCCTGCAGGATTCTCGCTGTTGCAACAGCAGGTTGATGAGTTGGACCCTGGTCAACGGGAAAACTTGATCTATAGCAATGGTCAAATTATGTTTAACTTAATTATTGAACCTTTGTTAGGGCGCCAGATTGCAGAAGGCCATACTACTGTAGGTGCGGATTTGGTGTTAGGGCGTAGTATGCAGGTAGGAGACCAGCAATTGTTTGTTACTGTGGTGGGGCAGTTGTCTTTAGACGACGCTGAGCTAATGGTGGCTTCTTTATCACCACTGTAGTGCTGCAAGCGGTATCTGGCCCCATTGAATGGTGGTAATAGACGGGTGGAGAATAGACCATGATGCAGAGTGACTTTGTATCCGTTGAGGATATGCTTGAACAGTCAGCCAAAGTGGTTGCCATTGAAAAAGACCAGGTTTTAGCTGAAATTATTCGTGCCAACAGTTGTAACCAGTGCAGCGCCCGGTATGGTTGTACACAGCGTTTGATTAACCAAACGACGCGCTGCAGAACCTCACAGGTCTTGGTCATTAATCCCACCCATATGTCTTTGCAGCCACAAGATATCATTGTGTTAGGTATACCCCGTAGTGCTTTTTTGATCGTTTCAGCTTGGGTTTATCTAGTTCCTCTATTGTTACTTATAACTTCTGCTGGTGCCGCATCACTGCTAGGCTGGCCCGAAGGATCTGTTATTGTCACGGCGTTGTTGGCCCTATTTCTGGGGTTTATTCTGTTGCGTTGGTACAGTAATCAAGCCAGTCAGAACCAGTCGTTCCAGCCAATTATTCTGCGTGAGGTATCGTGCTGAATCTACAGTCACTCCATTAGTTTGGCTATTAGCGCATGCTGTTAGTTGTTTTTTCTAATTTAAATCTATTACTTAAACCACTTAATTTATAGGTGATTCAGCATCTTAGCTTGAAGTACTGGCTAATTAATCCCATATTAAGACATATCGTTAGTGATATCTGCCAATCTTAGCATTAGAACCACAATTTATTTTTTGCAGCAGGAATGAAATATATGAACAGCAAATCTAATTCAAATACGATCGTTAACTTGGTAACTATTATTATGCTGTTGCTGCCAAGCTATTCGATGGCGACCGTCTTGCCTGACTTTGTTCCCCTGGTTGAAGCAGCAGCACCAGCGGTGGTTAATATCAGTACTGAGAGAGAGGTAAGCCAGAGGCAACGACAAAATAACTCCTTTGACTTTCCTGGTGGTGAGCAGTTGCCTGAACTATTCCGTTATTTCTTTGAACATCAGTTTCCTGGCCAGAGTCCAGATAACCAACCGCGACGAGCATTACCCCAGTCGTTGGGATCAGGATTTATAGTCAGTCAAGATGGCTATATACTGACTAATCAGCATGTGGTTAAGGAGGCTGACAAGATCGTGGTGCTCCTAAATGATCGTCGACAGATGTTGGCAGAACTGATTGGTATTGACGAAAGTTCTGATCTGGCTTTGTTAAAAATAGATGCACAGGATTTACCCTTCCTCCAATTGGCAGATTCAAGCCAACTACGAGTCGGTGAGTGGGTATTGGCTATCGGATCACCTTTTGGTTTTGACTACTCGGTAACTGCCGGTATTGTTAGTGCAAAAGGCCGTAGTTTAGATTCTGAACAATATGTGCCCTTTATACAGACTGATGTGGCCATTAATCCAGGAAATTCAGGGGGGCCGCTATTTAACCTAGCGGGCGAAGTAGTTGGTATAAATTCTCAAATTTATACTCGTTCCGGTGGTTTTATGGGTTTGAGTTTTGCCATTCCTAGCAATACTGCCAAGGTAGTTATGGAACAGTTGCGTGATAGTGGCGTAGTAAAACGTGGTTGGCTTGGTGTGCGCATCCAGGAAGTAAACCGTGACTTAGCCGAATCATTTGCTTTAGACAAAGCCTCTGGGGTACTGGTAGCAGAAGTAATGGTGGATAGCCCTGCTGAGGCGGCTGGCATTGAAGTTGGTGATATTATTACTCACTTTAATGACGTTGAAGTACAACTGTCTTCACGTCTGCCGCATTTGGTGGGGGCCGTACCACCAAACCAAAAGGCAGTGGTGGAGTTAGTGCGTGATGGCAAAAAACTTCAATTAGATGTTACCATCGGCCTATTGCCGCAACAGGAGCAGCTGGCTGCTGCTGACAGTCGTGATGACGAGCCTGGCCTATATTCAGAACGCCTTGGATTACGGGTAGTTGTACTTGATGAAGAAGTCCGTCAACAGTGGCGCACTCGTTATGGTGTTATGATAAAAACTGTTGGGGACGGTGTTGCTGCTCAGTTGGGTCTGCGCCCCGGTGATGTAATTACCCGTCTGGGTGGCCATACCATTGAAACGCCAGAACAGTTCATCAAGCTGGTAGAGCAGTTACCGGTTGCTCGTCCTATTGCCATGCATATTATCCGTGAAGGGATATCTAGTTTTGTAGCCTTTCGCTTGCGCTAGGTCATCAATGTCACTTCTGCCGGGGTACATGTCACTCCAGCAAAAGCGACATTGATCAAGATGAATGAATGCATGTCATAACTAATGTACAATGCAGCCTTTATTTGTTCTGGTTTGATAACCGATAAGCTAGCGCCGACAGGCTTGCCCTGGCAGTTTCGTTATGGGTGAAACGTTTATTTATGGAATCCTTGCATGGCCATCAATCCACTGATTCGTAACTTTTCCATTATCGCTCATATAGACCACGGCAAATCTACCATGGCAGATCGATTTATTCAGTGGTGTGGTGGACTATCAGAGCGCGAAATGGAACATCAGGTGCTTGATTCCATGGATATCGAGCGAGAGCGTGGTATTACCATTAAAGCCCAAAGCGTCACTCTCAATTATCCAGCTCGGGATGGTAGGGTTTATCAGTTGAATTTCATTGATACCCCTGGCCATGTGGATTTTGCTTATGAGGTTTCCCGTTCGCTGGAAGCTTGTGAAGGAGCTTTATTGGTGGTAGATGCTGCTCAGGGCGTGGAAGCCCAGTCTGTAGCAAACTGCTACACCGCCATTGAGCAGAGTTTGGAAGTGGTGCCGGTGTTGAACAAGATTGATTTACCTCAAGCCGAACCGGATAAGGTCAAACGAGAAATTGAGGAAGTTATCGGCATTGATGCCAGTGATGCAGTGGCTGCTTCTGCCAAGAATGGGATTGGCATTGAGGATGTACTAGAGCAATTGGTGCAATTGATACCACCACCCAGTGGTGATGAACTGGCACCTTTGCAGGCGCTGATTATTGATTCCTGGTTTGATAATTATCTGGGGATAGTATCCTTGGTGCGTATCAAGCAGGGTATCCTCAAGCAAAAAGACAAAATCCTGATAAAGTCTACTGGTCAGCAATATGGGGTTGACGATTTGGGTATTTTTTCACCTAAGCGTGAATCTATCGGTGTGCTTAAAGCTGGTGAAGTGGGCTATGTGGTCGCCGGCATCAAAGATATTCATGGTGCGCCCGTGGGTGATACCTTGACTCATGTTAAAACGGCCAATGTAGCTGCTCTGCCAGGATTCAAAAAAGTAAAGCCACAAGTGTATGCAGGCTTGTTTCCTATCAATTCTGATGATTATGAAGATTTTCGTGATGCTTTAGCTAAGCTGGGCTTGAACGATGCTTCCTTGTTTTATGAGCCGGAAAGTTCCGATGCCTTGGGTTTTGGGTTTCGTTGCGGGTTTCTAGGCATGTTACACATGGAGATTATCCAGGAGCGGCTGGAGCGTGAGTATAATCTTGATCTGTTGACCACAGCGCCGACTGTTATTTATGAGTTGGAAATGAGTAATGGATCAACAATTTATGTGGATAATCCCTCTAAATTACCATCTATGGGTGGAGTTAGTGTAATGCGGGAACCCATTGTTGAAGCTAATATTCTGGTGCCACAAGAATATGTTGGCAACGTGATTAGTTTATGTGTGGAAAAAAGAGGTTCCCAGAAAGACATGCAGTTTATGGCGACTCAAGTGGCTATAAACTATGAGTTGCCCATGAGTGAAGTCGTGCTGAATTTATTTGACCGGTTAAAATCTGTTAGTCGCGGTTATGCCTCCCTAGAATACAATTTCATCCGTTTTCAGCCTGCTTCTCTGGTACGTCTAGATATCCTGATCAATAGTGAGCGAGTAGATGCTTTGGCAGTTATCATGCACAAGGACAATGCGGCTTCTAGGGGACGTCTGCTATGTGAGAAGATGAAACAGTTAATTCCCCGGCAGATGTTTGATGTGGCCATCCAGGCTGCCATTGGTGGTCAGATTATTGCACGTACAACAGTCAAGGCATTGCGCAAGAATGTAACTGCGAAATGTTATGGTGGTGATGTTAGTCGTAAGAAAAAGTTGTTGGCTAAACAAAAAGAAGGTAAAAAACGTATGAAACAGGTTGGTCGAGTTGACATTCCTCAGGATGCGTTTTTAGCAGTATTAAAATTTGATCATTGAGTAAACTGATGAAAGAAATTGTTAAGCAAAGCTGATATCAGGTGAAAATTGGTGAAATGCCACTGTTTGTTGATGCTTTATCTGGATAGACCTTGAGCTAATCTTTAATGCTGCTTGGTGAACACATCGTCCTTTTGAGTTATCTAAATATTCATAGATCATAGGGAGCTTACTATGAACTTCGATTTTGAACTAGTTTTGGTCATTATTGCTGTCTTCACCGGTGTGGTATCCCTGCTGGAAAAATTGTGGTGGAAACCTGCTCGTATTGCTAAGTTGTTGGCAGAAGAACCAAACCTGACTCATGCTGATCGTGCTAAAATGAAGCGTGAACCAACGATTGTTGAATGGAGTCGCTCACTTTTCCCCGTCTTTTTTTTAGTATTGATATTGCGTTCATTTTTTATGGAACCTTATCAGATACCCTCTGGTTCCATGTTGCCAACTTTGCAGATCGGTGACTTTATCGTAGTTAATAAATTTACCTATGGCTTGCGGTTGCCAGTGACTGGGTATAAGTTACTGCATATAGATGAACCGAAACGAGGCGATGTCATGGTGTTCAAATTTCCTCAAAATCCTAAAATCAAGTTTATCAAGCGAGTGGTTGGATTACCTGGTGATCGAGTGGAATATCGTGACAAGGTACTGATAATCAATGATGAGCCTGTACCCCAAACGCTAGTTAAGCAAACTGATTTGGTTACTGGGCAGTATCTGGAGCAGTTAGGTGAACATAACCATGCTTTATGGCGTAATATTGCTACAGACATTAATCGTCAATATGTGGTTCCAGCAGGGCATTATTTTGTACTCGGAGATAATCGTGATAGCAGTAATGATAGCCGCTACTGGGGTTATGTTTCAGAGCGCTTAGTTGTGGGTAAGGCGGTAGCGATATGGCTAAATTGGCCAGATTTCTTTAGCTTACCTAATTTCAGTACTGCTGGTATTATTGAGTAATGCTTTGGTAATACAATGATGAAGACTTCTGTGGTTCAGGTGCAACAACACCAGTTGCTTGAGTTTTGTCGCTGTTTAGGCCATAAGTTTGACCAGGTGGTATTGCTAGAACTGGCGCTGACTCACCGTAGTTATGGCGCAGGCAACAACGAAAGACTCGAGTTTCTTGGTGATGCGATCGTTAATTTTGTGGTGGCAGAAGCTGTGTACCAAAAGTTTCCACAGGCCCGTGAAGGTCAGTTAAGTCGTATGCGTGCCAAGTTGGTCAGGGGATCTACTTTAGCTGAATTAGCTCGAGAATTGAAGTTGGGACAATATCTGAAACTGGGTGCAGGTGAGCGGAAAAGCGGGGGGCAATGCCGTGACTCCATCCTTGCCGATGCGATGGAATCTACTATTGGGGCCATTTACCTTGATGCTGGCCTACAAGTGGCCCAGGAACGGATTCTATATTGGTTTAAGCAACGTCTACGAGAATTGGATCTGGATCATATCCAGAAAGATCCTAAAACCCGCTTACAGGAATATTTACAAGCCCGTAAGGTTAATCTGCCGGTTTACAAGCTAATTGCAATCAGTGGAGAGGACCATGCCCAGCAATTCACCATTGCATGCGGCATTGAACTGCTATCTGAAGTTATATCGGCTACGGGCTCTAGTCGGCGCATTGCTGAACAGAAAGTGGCAGCAATTATATTGATTAAGCTTGAGCAACATACTTAATGAATAAATTACAGACCTGGCTGGAAGATGAGTCTAACAATCAGAAAAAATGTGGTTATATTGCTATCGTAGGGCGTCCCAATGTAGGTAAATCAACTTTATTGAATGTATTATTGGGGCAAAAACTAAGCATTACTTCACGTAAGCCACAAACTACTCGTCACCAGATTTTGGGTATTAAGACCTCAGAACTGTGTCAGGCGATATACGTAGATACACCCGGCCTGCATCAGAAAACTGGTGGTAAAGCGATTAATCGCTACATGAACCGGGCGGCAACCAGTGCCCTGAAAGATGTTGATGTTGTGATTATGGTGGTAGATCGTAATCGCTGGGTTGAGGCTGATGAACAAGTTTGTGCTAAATTACAACATTTATCCTGCCCATTGTTTATTGCTGTTAACAAACTTGACCGCCTGTCTGATCGAGGAAATTTGTTGCCACATCTACAATACCTACAGCAACAGTTGCCTAATGCTGAATCAGTGCCTATTTCCGCCCGCCATGGCACTTATGTGGAACGCCTGGGCCAGTTGGTTGAGGCGCATCTCCCTTATGGCCAGCATGTTTTCCCAGCTGATCAAGTTACAGATCGCAGTGTCCGTTTTGTGGCAGCTGAATTGGTTCGGGAAAAAATTATGCGTCAAATGGGTGACGAATTACCTTACCAGATTACAGTGCAAATTGAAGATTTTAGCCAAGAAAATGACATTTTGTATATTGCCGCACTGATTTTAGTGGAACGATCAGGGCAAAAGGCTATCTTGATTGGCGACCAAGGTAAGCGTCTGAAAACCATTGGTCGTGATGCTCGTTTGGATATGGAGCGTATGTTTGATAGTCGTGTCATGTTGAACCTTTGGGTCAAGGTACAAGGTGGCTGGTCTAATAATGAGCAGAATCTGCGTAGTTTAGGTTACGATGGTCTGGAGTAGACCAACACGTCCTCAACGGGTAACACAGCAGCCAGCTTATATCTTGCATAGTCGAGCGTATCGTGACACCAGTTTAATTCTTGATATCTTGAGTCTAGATTACGGTCGGCTCAGCCTCTTGTTACGTGGCGCTCGAGGCACCAGAGCTAGACAAGGAGTTCTCGCACAACCATTTTGCCCTTTTCGTATTAGTTGGGGAGGGCGTAATGAACTGCGCACTGTCCATCAGTTGGAATCTGCAGGCAATCCACTCCAACTAAAAGGAGAACGCTTATACAGTGGTTTTTACGTTAATGAATTACTGGTAAGGCTGCTCGTTAGTGAAGACCCACAAACGCACTTATTCGCTTATTATCAGATGTTGTTAGAATCCTTGCAGCAGCAAGATGAGATCATTGAAGTGTTGTTGCGACGTTTTGAGCGCCAGTTGCTTGGCCAATTGGGGTATGACATTGTGTTTCCACAGGTACAAGGTAGTGGTGATGCCATTAAGGTGTTGGAAAGCTATGATTATGTGCCGCTAGATGGCTTTATACTGGCCACTGGGCCAACTCTGCCAAAAACCTTGCGAATACCTGGTAAAGTCCTGCTGGCATTAGCTGTAGAAGACTACCAGGCAGCGGATGTCAGGGGCTACGCTAAAGCCATCAGTCGTATTGCATTAGCACGATTGCTAGGTGACCGGCCATTAAAGAGCAGGGAACTCTTTCGAACTCCTCCAACAGAATCGAACAATACAGCAAAGTCAACAAAAGAAGGAAACATCATTCATGATTAATCGCATACTGCTTGGTGTCAATGTTGACCATGTAGCAACTCTACGCCAAGCTCGTGGTACCTGTTATCCGGATCCAGTCAAGGCTGCACTGGATGCAGAAGAGGCAGGCGCTGATGGTATTACTATTCACCTGCGTGAAGATCGGCGTCACATACAGGAACGTGATGTGGAGTTGCTGAAACAAACTTTACAGACACGCATGAATCTGGAAATGGCGTTGACGGAAGCTATGCTTGATTTTGCTGAGTACATTAAGCCTGCTTATGTTTGCTTGGTTCCAGAACAACGTGCTGAACTAACGACAGAAGGTGGATTAGATGTATTGGTTCAGGAGACTCATATAAAACAAGCCTGTGATCGTCTACAATCAGCGGGTAGCCAGGTATCGCTATTTATCGACCCGCAACGTGAGCAAATTGACGCCAGTGCCAGATGTGGTGCCACACTGGTGGAATTGCATACGGGAGCCTATGCCGATGCCACTGCAGCAGACCAGCATTTAGAATTAAAGCGTATTGCAGATGCTGCATTATATGCCAAGCAACAGGGACTCGTAGTAAACGGTGGGCATGGACTGCATCTCTATAACGTGGCAGCTATTGCTGCCATCAGAGCATTCAATGAATTGAATATTGGTCATGCCATTATTGCCCAAGCATTATTTGTGGGGCTGAAGCAGTCAGTAACTGACATGAAGGCAGCCATGTTGGCGGCGCGCCTGTCAAGTTGTGATGTGGCTCACTAAATGTCCTGTATGCATATTGATATGGTAGGGGTATATAGTGGAGCAAGGTTAAATTGCATAGGCTATCAATTTACCGAGCGTATCCTAAACTTATTTCCACTGGATCAATATCTCTAGTATTATTTGGTCATTTGAATTTCGTTGATGCATAGCAACAGTTGCTGCTACTTGTGTGATTGAATTGATTGCCTTTTCATTACAACTATTAACTGCTAATAGGCCTAATATATAGGTTATGAGTGCATCATAAACTGACATGAGTGTATACAGTTACGGACGCTAAAATGTGTTTCACACATTTTGCTCTGGGAAATAAACTTGTGCGAATGAGATTCGCACACAAGGTCACATGCTACGTTAGTCATGGTATTTCCCGTCAATACAATAATGTTATCATCAATTGATTAGCGCTGTTGTTTCTAAAACAGCTTCAGTTCAGAAATAACTTATAGGCAGGATTATTACTTTCCTCATGGAAGGTATAACCCAGTTCATTTAAGTAACCGAGCAACTCTCCCTTGTCTCCAGGTAGCACTTGCATGCCCACCAGTACTCGGCCATAGGCTGAACCGTGATTACGATAATGAAACATGGAAATATTCCAGCCTTGGCCTAACTTATTGAGAAAATTTAGCAGAGCTCCTGGGCGTTCTGGGAACATAAAGCGGTAGACTACTTCATTAGAAACTCTGGCATGCCCACCAACCATATAACGAATATGGATCTTGGCCATTTCATTATCGGTTAAGTCAGTTGCAGTAATACCATGCCCAGATAATATATTTAGCAGTTGTTTTCGTTCTTTAGCCCCTGATTTGATTTGTACCCCAGCAAATACATGAGCTTGGTCTGCATTTGAATAACGATAGTTGAATTCGGTGATGTTGCGTGGTCCAAGTGCTTTGCAAAATTGCTTAAAGCTGCCTGGACGTTCAGGTATCCTCGCTGCAATCAAAGCTTCACGATGTTCGCCCAACTCAGCTCGTTCAGCTACATGGCGTAGGCGATCAAAGTTAGTATTGGCACCACTAGATAAGACCACCATAGTTTGGTCTTCTATTTGATCACGAGCCACATATTTTTTCATGCCTGCTACGGCACAGGCACCAGAAGGCTCACTGACACAACGTGTATCGTCATATATATCTTTGATGGCTGCACATAGTTCATCGGTACTCACTGTAATCACTTCATCTACATACTGTCGGGCAATATCAAAGTTACGTTTGCCTACCTGGGCCACTGCAACACCTTCAGCAAATATACCCACCTCTGGTAAAATTACTCTCTCACCGGCGTCTAGAGCTGCTTTCAGGCAGCAGGCATCGTGTGGTTCGACTCCAATGATTTTCACCTCGGGACGAAGGTACTTAATATAGATCGCAATACCAGCAATCAGGCCACCACCCCCAACAGGTACAAACACAGCATCCAGTGGACCATGTATTTGACGTAGTATTTCCATACCTATAGTGCCTTGGCCGGCAATCACATTTTCGTCATCAAAAGGATGGACATAAACTAACCCTTGCTCAGCAATCAACTTTTGGGAGTGTGTATAGGCTTCCTCGAAAGAATCACCATACAATACTACTTGGGCACCCCTTGCGCGCACTGAATTAATCTTGATTTCGGGCGTTGTGTGTGGCATTACAATGGTGGCTTTAATTTTCAGGTGCTCAGCCGACATGGCAACACCCTGAGCGTGATTACCTGCGGATGCGGTGACTATACCACGGGCCTGCTGATCTACTGGCAGTTGCACAATGCAGTTATAGGCTCCTCTGATCTTAAAGGAAAATACTGGCTGTAGGTCTTCTCGTTTGATTAATATATGATTACTTAGCCGTTGTGATAGGTTTTTGGCGGACTCAAGTGGTGTTTCAATGGCCACGTCATAGACTTTAGATGACAATATTTTTTTAATGTAGTGGTGAGGCATGTCGATATTTTAGTTAGCTATTCATTGCTCTTGTGATCAAAAGCTCTAGGCACGGGGTATCAATAGTAAAGCGTCTTTCTGTTAACGTCTACATGAACAGACGTTAAATACGTTACAATAGATAAATTCTGGCTTTTACAAGATCAATATCATGTCCCAAGATAAACTCAAACAGGCTGTTGCTCAAGCGGCCATAGATTATATAGCACCCTGCTTGAATCGTGATTCCATAGTTGGTGTCGGCACTGGGTCTACGGCCAATTACTTTATCGATGCCTTAAGCATTATCAGACATACCTTTGATGCAGCTGTTGCCAGTTCCAAAGTTACTGCTGAGCGGCTTCTTGGTCATGGTATCCCGGTGGTTGATCTAAATAGTATTGGAACAATTGATTTTTATATAGATGGTGCTGATGAAAGTGACTACAAACTTAATCTAATTAAGGGAGGAGGTGGTGCCTTAACTGGAGAGAAGATTGTGGCATCTGTCGCCAAAACGTTTATCTGCATTGCCGATGAATCGAAGTTAGTTAATACTCTGGGTCAGTTTCCGTTACCCGTTGAAGTTATTCCTATGGCGCGCAGCTATGTAGCCCGAAAAATTGTTGCCTTGGGCGGTGAGCCAATCTACCGTCAGGGAGTAGTAACCGACAACGGTAATGTTATTATTGATGCGCACTGGATGACGATTGCCAATCCACGCCAACTAGAGCAGGATCTAAACCAGGTGACTGGAGTGGTTTCCAACGGTCTGTTTGCTTACCGGCCTGCCAACCTTTTGTTGCTAGGGACTCCTGCCGGTATCAGGCAACTGACAGCCAGCTGATAATAATCAGATACACTAGCTGCGTTGTACAATCTGTCTTAAGGCCTCCACTAAAGCCTTACATTCAGATTCAGTGCCAATACTGATACGCAAATATTGATCAATCCGCGGAATATTGAAATAGCGCACAATAATTCCTGCCTCTCGTAATTGTAACGCTAAATGTGGAGCTTCCCAGTTGGGATGCGTGGTAAAAATAAAATTGGCTCGGGACGGTGTCATCAAAAAGCCCAAATTGGTTAATTGCTGGCTTAATTCTTCTCGCTGCTTGATGACTGTGGTGCAAGCCTGATTAAAATAATTCTGGTCCGCGATAGCAGCAATGGCACCGGTTTGGGCTACCCGGCTCAATGGGTAAGAATTAAAACTATTTTTAATTCGTTCTAATGCTTCTATTAAAGCGACATGGCCAAAAGCGTAACCAACTCGTAAACCAGCCAGTGAACGAGACTTTGAGAGGGTTTGTATCACTAGTAAGTTATCATATTTGGGGATTAAGCTAACTGCCGACTGGCCACCAAAATCAATATATGCTTCATCAATCACTACAACCCGTTGAGCATTATGATCTAGCAACAGTTCAATCTGATCAAGGCCCAGCAAACACCCTGTAGGAGCGTTGGGGTTGGAAATTATAACGCCACCATTGGGTTGATTATAATCTGTCACCGAAATGGTAAAATCTTGTTGTAGGGGTATTTGAGTGAAATCTATGCCATAAAGACCGCAGAACACTGGATAAAAGCTGTAGCTAATATCTGGTATCAGTATAGGATGGCTTTGTTGCAACAGGCTCTGAAACGTGTGGGCTAACACTTCGTCTGAGCCATTTCCTAAAAATACCTGCTGTGGTTGCAAACCTACGGTATCAGCCAGCACTTGACGCAATTCAGCGGCGTGTGGGTCTGGATACAGGCGTAACCTACTGTCTACAGCAGCTTGCATGGCTAGTAGCGCTGCTGGCGAAGGTGGTAAGGGATGTTCGTTAGTATTGAGTTTGATTAACCCACATTCCGGTGGTTGCTCTCCAGGAATGTACGGTATCAAGTGATGCACTCTATCAGACCAAAACAAACTCATTTACGGGGTCCTATGGTAAAGCTTTATACCCTTCAATTTTTCCAACTGTATGGTGGGTGATGTCAATATTGGTTCTTTCCAGCATAATGAATGGATTTCGGGCACTATTTCAGATGGCAGACAAATGGCATGCTACATCAGTAGCTGCTTTAATTCATGACCGATAATCTCAAATTACATATGGATGGTGGTTAGTAACTGCTGACACTGTCTTGTTGCGCTAGCTTTGGTGTCTGTTGTGTAATTGTTAACACCTTAGCGTGATTTGCACAGTATGTACATTACCCTAAAGTTAACCCAATTTCCAAGTACTATTGACAATAATTCCAAGTGTGGCATTTCTTATTTCTACCAACGTAATGTAATACGGTAGACTACAATATTAATACTTCTAAAACTTATGTTACTTTCACGATATCGACTTGTTTTAAAAAAATAAATATTAAAATCAGTAGTGCTTAATAATCAATGAGACGTTTCATCACTGACGTATCCAAGGCGCCAGATTTAGACCACTATTGGTGAATTTGTGCAAACTTATGTCATGCTCATCGCACAACTTTGGCACACTAATTCCTTGTGAATTTTGTTTCAATATTGCCAGTATCTGGCTATAGCTATTGCGTGACTGTCTCATAGAAAATCCATTTATTCTAGTGGAACTTTCTACTGATATTTGCTACATTTTTTCAGGAGGATTACATTTAAACTGATGCAAGATTGACTAGCATGTGGCAATTCAAAATATCTCACGGAGTTAATGAGTACCAGATTGCACCCAGTGCATCAGCAGTATGGACAACAGGGCACACATAGCCAAGCCTAAAGCCAAAGGTGCCACGCTGTTGGTAATCGACATACCGATAGCACTGCCAATGGGGATAGATATTAACATTGAGCCTGAGCCAACTACAGAAGCACCCATGCCTGCCACCTTGTCCAAAGGTTCCATTGCTAAGGCATTAAGGTTCCCAAACTGAAAGCCAATACCAGAAAAAATAACAAACAAAAAAGCCATAAAATGCATCAATGGTGGCACACCGGTGTGCATTTCAGCATAGGCATACAGGCCGGTAGCGCCTGACAGCACTAATATATTGGTTATCTGTACCAAACGATACATCCCCCAGCGCAATACTAGTTTGGCATTTAATAATGAAGAAACAATATTTGGCAATACCAGAGAGGCAAAATAAATGGGGAAGGCATCACCAACCAGATAAATATCCTGAAACACTAGCTGGCTGGAACTCAAATAACCCAAAAAAGCACCAAAGGTTATACCACTGACCAGGGTATAACCAGCAGTAGTCCGATTCCTCACAACCTTAATCAAAGCCTGCCATAAAGCTGCTGGATGCATGGAACAGCGGTTTTTTTGGGGCAAGGTTTCCTGCAAACGCAAATATACCCAGATTGCTAATACCGCTGACACACAGATGTACATAACAAAAATATATTGCCATGGCCCAAGCCACAGCAGTGCCTGCCCCAGCATGGGAGCTAATATGGGTACCATCATAAAGACTGTAAATACTAAGGACATCACCCGTGCCATGGCCCGTCCACTAAAACAATCTCGCACCAAAGCCGATACCATAATGCGTGGGCCAGAAGCCCCTATACCCTGCAGGAACCGCCCCAGGAACATCATTTCCAAAGAGTTGGCCATCATGGCTATAACACTACCGATAGCCAGCACCAGCAGCCCAGCGTAGATACTTGGCAAACGGCCCCAGTGATCAGACACCGGGCCATAGAGCAACTGCCCCAGTGCAGAACCAGCGAATAAACTGGTAACGACCAGTTGGATACCACTGGCATCAACCGTAAAATCACGGGCCATAAAGCCCAAGGCTGGTAACACGGCATCAATACACAAAGCCAAACATGACATTAAACCAGACAGTAAAAAAATAAATTCGACTATGCTAATACGCTGGGTAGTTAAAGAAGAAATAGCCATAATATAGCGTTGACTCAATAAAAATGGTTAACCAACCATCATCATACAACTTTTATGTGGTCTTTTCGTTAATCTAGCTCAGGTTACCAGCCCAATGGCAGTAAAAATGTTTACGGATCATTCTAATCTGATTGTTACGATGATGTACCTAGACCGTTCCAAAGATTGGCCGTGATCCAGCAGCCTAAGATATTCTGCCGATTGGCTAAAGTCCTAAGTATCTTCTTTAACTTTCCTTAATACGTCACAAGGCTCGTCATAGATCATGTCCGCTTTGATCAACGTACGGACATGGTTAAGGCAATTGAACGATGTGGTGTGCTGCTCGACTTGCTTGCGTCTTACCGCCCTGACTTTAATCTTAATCTTGTTGAGAAACGATGGTCTCAGGCAAAGGCCATTCGAAAGCTTTGTATTTCACTAGAAAACAAGAGGTAAGGCCATGTTTAAGACTAAGATAGTCCTACTCTGTATTTTGGCAGGAACAAGTCTTTGCGTTTGCTAAAAAATGTAAACTATTAGGCTGATACCAGTGGTACTGCTATTTTTGCTCAAACCTATTATTTAGCGGCTGTACTAATTGCTCAATCGAGCTTTTTACATCCAGAAGCATGTAAAAAGCTCGGTAACAGAACAACATTAACCAATTTATTGTTTCACATAGCTAATATCTTTTCTTCAGAAATAAATAAAACGTTAATACTGAAGCTTTGACAGAATCAGGTGGTAAAATATTTTATCTAAAGTTTTCTAGATTTGTGAGAATTTGCAGGTCAAACCTAAAGTATCCTATATTGACTCAACGCAAAATAATGCTGCTAGAGAAGCCAGCGATAAGTTACTTCTTACTGCTCATTGCTGACCCAAGTTACTAATTCTGCTACGGTTACGGGTAGGGTAATTTTCAGCCCCAGCTCTGTAGCTTGATGCTGTGCTTGTTCATACAATTGATGATACAGAGGTGTATCTGGGTATTTGTGCAAGTAGTACAGTAAGCTGTGTCCTTGCTGGGGTGTAACGCCAGCAAGGACACACCACTGATCAATCAACTTGAATAAATCATTTGTAGATCGGTTCGGCAGGGCCGGTAACGGTGGCATATCCAATTGTTCACCCCGAAGCACCCGTTCACACAGTTTCTGATAATTATTTTTATAACAGGCAACTACTCGTTCTGATTCACTTTGCCGTAATTCATACCACCCAGTCATACGCCCAGCATGGTAGACTGCTGCATGGCTCCAGCTATGGCAGGATGGTCTATCTGCATGGTGGCAGGATTCAATATAAGCTGATTCAGAATCGGGCAACCCAAACGCTTGCTGACATTGCCGCAACAGTTGCAAGAACTCAGCGATAGAGGGCATCCAGCTGTATTCACGCTTAGCCCGTTCAATGGCCAGTACCAATACATCTTCGCCATATCCTTGTAAACTAGTGGCCCACTCGCGCTTTGCGATAACAATTTCCTGGTTTGATTCAAACGCACTTTTGAATTTATGGCCATAGATAGTCATAAAACGGGCGAACAACATGTTAACCAGTGTTTTGGTCTGAGCACTGACATTGGCTACTGTCGCGCCCGTAGAGGAGTTTACTTTACCAGTCGGTATTGCCGATATCCAGCACAGCTCGGGTAACTTTTTGTCGCCGTTCTTGAGCAGCGAAGCGGGCTTCTTCATATTTTGTCTTACTCTGCTGTTGAGTTTGTTTTTGTGCTTTCGCGTGAGCTGTCTGTTGGTATACCTGCTCTTTTTTCACCCACTTAAGGAATTTTTGGTCCCAGCCACTGGGTGTCTCGCGACGACCCTTATCAAGGTGATACACGATAAATTCATCCTTCTGCTTATGAGCGAAATCAACACTAATCTGATGTTGTTGGTTCAGTAACTGCAAAATTGCATCAGATGGCTGCCACTTTATATCTATGGTGCCCTGTTGACGGTGGATTGCTTCTCGAGCTTCAAACAAACGGCTAAGTTCATCATCATAGGCCGCACCTTTCCAGCCGGTGCTACCTCCTAGGGTAGGTGCCTGATCTTGTCTTTGTGGCTTTGCTGCAGGTACAGGGTTAGCGACCGATGGTGCTACAATTGCCAAAGGCAATGAAGCACCATTGATCTGGTTAGTCTGATCAATGCTCAGCTGCAGTACCACTAGACCGTCTGTCATGGGCTCCAATTGCAATAGATTGGCATTAATTAATTGTTGCAATAGTGCTGACTGCTTTGCTTGGCTAAAAAAGTATGCCCTGCTGTACAAACGCTGTTGATCAATGCGTACTTCAGCTCGAGCACCGCCAACAATTTCATTCACTACTGCCAGCATCAATGCTGCCTCTAGGCCATATTTGGCAACTTGTTCAGGGATAATCTGGAGGCTTTGAGAGTCATTCATCTTATGGCCTTGATTAAATATAATTATAGATAAGTTTAACGGTGTAAGTATGCTAAGTATACCAAATTCATATCCCTTTGAAGGTGGATTTTCTGTAACAATTTATGTCCTCTCATTAAAATCTTAATTTAAATCCAACCAAATAACGTTATGTTTGTTTATTTCTGGGTTATGGAAGCAATGCTGTATTAACTCCAGCCGGAAATAAGTTATTGGTAAGGAAAAAGAGTGTAGATATTGCGCAGATAGTATGGTTTTATCGACTAGTGTAATGGAGTTGATATTAACCGGTTATTTGCTTAACAAGCTAGATGAAATAATGTGAAAGACTGCCTTCTCAATTGATCACAGCTGATGATACCAACAGTACCATGAACATGGTCGGCTTGTTTAATATCTCATCAGGTTATAAAAATTGAGTCACTTGACCCATGCCTTGGCGCAGCACTTCTACTTTTCCATCCACCAGGCTAACCACAGAAGTCATTTCCATACCGCAGTAGCCTCCATCAATTACCAGGTCAATTTGATGATTAAGGCTGGCGTAAATATCATGGGGATCAGTCATAGGGTATGTATCACCTGGTAAAATCAAGGAACTGCTAAGTAGTGGTTCGTCTAGTTCGTGTAGTAATGCCTGAGCAATGGTATTGTCGGGAATGCGTAAGCCAATAGTTTTGCGTTGCGGATGCAACAGCTTTTTTGGAACTTCGCGAGTGGCCTTGAGGATAAACGTATAGGCTCCCGGTGTATGGGACTTCAAAATTCGGTAGGCGGCATTATCTACTCGTGCATAGGTAGCAATCTGGGACAGATCCTCACATATCAAGGTAAGGGGTTGTTTATGGCTGAGTTGGCGAATTTGTCTGATCTGGGCCAGAGGCTTTTTGTTCCCTAGTTGACATGCTATGGCATAGGCGCAATCAGTGGGATACACAACCACTGCACCTTGGCGTATGGTATCAGCAGCTTGTGTGATCAGTCGTGGTTGCGGATTGTGTGGATGGATAGATAACAATTGGCTCATAGCTTTACTTTTTTGAGATGTTGGGGCTGCCGCCAATAATGTTCACCATACCGTAATCATCAGTTCGTAGCAAATGCCGTGTTACAACGCGTTAGTTTGCATAAGTAAACTAACTTAATTTATTGATGATTAGAAATAACTTGTAAGCAACTAAAATCACCTGTCTTTATAGATCAATCTATTATGGCTCAACTGGAAATATTTGGTCATATATAGTGATTTATTTGTAAAGCAGAACCAATAATGAATCCTATAACTGTGTGTGGGGACATTAGTGGTATGTTCTGACTTACAGTGCATAAATATTTGTGTGCCGGGGTTATCTTAAGTTGAATGCAAAACAAGAATAGCAGTCGATAACCTAAGCGGTTTAATAACTGCTTAATTTTCCCATTGTTATGAGTAATTGCATAATAGGAGTGAAAGCTAAGTTGTACTATGATTTTATGCTGGTATTCAGGTCAATGTTGGCTGGGAACATTGCAATGCCGTTTAAATAAACTGATGTTATTGTCCAGACTCTAGAGATTGCAGCTGCGCTACAACTGTTTCTTCATTCCATATAGTAATATCCATGGCCTGGGCTTTGTTTAACTTGGAGCCTGCCTTTTGACCGACGATTAAACAATCAGTTCGCTGCGATATGTTATTGGAAACCTTGCCGCCCAAAGTCTGTAGACGAGCTTTTAGTGTATCCCGTTTGCAGCTCTTTAAGCTTCCAGTAATAACATAGACTTTTCCCTGAAGCGGTAGGTCTGTCTGGAGTTGTTTCTGGGGTTCATATTCAGGCCATCCTAGACCAGCCCTTTGCAAGCTAGCGATCATGTCACGATTGTGGGGATCTGCAAAAAATTGGGTAATCTTGGTGGCTACCACCGCACCAACATCATTAACATGTTTTAGCGCTGCCTCACTGGCCATCATTATCGGTTCCAGCTTGCCATAATAGTGGACTAAACTACGTGCGGTGGACTCACCGACTTCGGGTATGCCTAAGGCAAATAGAAATCGATCCAATTGAGTTTGTTTACTGGCTTGCAGAGCATTAATAATATTATTGGCTGACTTATCCCCCATGCGTTCTAAACTGGCCAGTTGCTTTTGCGTAAGGTTATATAGGTCTGCAGCGGTAGAGATTAACTTCTGATCAACCAACGTAGCTATTAATTTTCCCCCCATACCGTTTATATCCATAGCTTTACGAGAGGCAAAATGATGGACAGCTTGCTTGATTTGGGTAGCACAGCTTGAACCATTGATGCAGCGTAGAGCCACTTCACCCGTGATCTGCTCTACCGGGCCATAGCAAACCGGACAGCAGTCTGGTGCTATAATAGCTTGGTTATCGTGTAGACGCCGTTCAATAATCACCCTGACCACTTTGGGAATCACATCACCAGCCCGTCGTACTAGCACGCTGTCCCCTTCGCGTAGGCCAAGCCGCTTAATTTCGTCCATATTGTGCAAGGTCGCATTGCTGACTGTGACGCCCCCTACCTTAACTGGTTGTAGTCTTGCCACTGGTGTTATTGTGCCGGTGCGCCCCACTTGAAACTCAACTTTCAACAGTTGCGTCAACTCTTCCTGAGCTGGGAACTTGTGAGCAATGGCCCAGCGTGGAGCACGGGCTACGGAGCCCAGTTGTTGTTGCTGTTGCAGATTATCAACTTTAAAAACAACACCGTCGATTTCATAATCCAACTGGTCTCGCTGGCGAGCCAACTGATCGTAGTAGTCCAGACAAGCTTTGGCATCGGCGACTCGTCGTGTTTCTTGATTGGTTCTAAAGCCCCATTGTTGCAGTTGTTGCAGAATATCATAGTGATTTTTGGGTATCTTCTGCCATCCTTGCACTTGACCAATACCATACACGCATAGTAGCAGGGGGCGGTTTGCAGTGATGCGGCAATCTAGTTGGCGCAGACTACCAGCCGCTGTGTTGCGTGGATTGACGTAGGTTTTTTCACCACGTTCTAGGAGTTTTTGATTAAGCGTATTGAAGCCAGATTGGGTCATATAGACTTCACCACGCACATCCAGTCTTTCAGGCCATTGATTACCCAATAATTTCAAGGGAACAGTATTTAGTGTTCTGAGGTTAGTGGTAATATCTTCACCAGTGTTACCATCACCTCGGGTGGCTCCTCGTACCAATAGACCTTGTTCATATTGCAGGCTCACTGCGATGCCATCTAGCTTTGGTTCACAGGTATAGGTAATTGGCAAGCTAATATCTGTGCCAACTTGTTTTTTCAATCGTTCCTTGATCCGTCGGTCAAAATTTAGCAGCGCTTCGCTATCAAATACATTATTTAAGGATAGCATGGGTACTTGATGCTGAACTTGGTCAAAAGCTAACAGTGGTGAGGCACCTACTCGTTTACTAGGTGAGTCAGCGGTTATCCAGTCTGGTTTGGACTGTTCCACTACTAGTAACTGCTGCATTAGACGGTCGTATTCAGCATCTGGAATTAAAGGGTTATCCAGAACATGGTACTGGTGGTTATGGCGGCGAATCTGGTCTTTGAGTTCCACCAGTTGTGCCAGTGTTTGGATACTTTTGGACATGAACAAATTGAAATAGATTTACAAAATATATTATGTTAGTTAGGAAATACTAAACCCACAGGTGTTTATTCTGGGCTTAAAAATGAGCACGCTTAAACATGCTACGGCGCTCAAATTCACGGATTTGCTGGCGATAGTGTTCAATGGTTTGGGAACATAGTGCGCTGTGTTTTTCATCGTGTAACTCACCACCCAGATTATGGGCTAAGCACTGAGCAGTTTCCAGCATGTAATAAAAGGCTCTCAGAGTATCATGGGCCCCTGGTAGAGTCATAAAAAAGGTCACACCCCTGGTAAACCAGATGTCAATCTCAACTAAATCGAACGTTCCTGGCTCAATCAGATTCGCCACCCAGAATTGTATCGGACCTTGATTTGGACCATCTTCATGGCGTTGAAAAATTTTTTGATCGCTGTATATCAGGCCACAAGATAACATTAATTGATATAAGTCATCACCAGAAAAGCCTTGCGGATGTGTGGCTGTTGCCCGGATAGCTACTATTGAAGGCTGCTGCTGTATATTGGCCAGTGGTTCAGCTTCTTCAGGCGCAAACCAAGCACTGCGATTCGCTACAGCCCGGCCTTTGGCCAGTAATTTGCGTCCGAGACTTAAGGTAGTAACCTGGTTTTTGGATTTGGCTGATTTGCTATTATTACTGGCATTAGCTCGAGTGTCCATTTCTCTCAGATCAGCGTTGCCTAGATCCAGATCAGTAAACAGGATGTCATCGGCGATAAGGGGAATTCCAGACTCAATTTCAGGCTCATTGCTGCTTGCAGTTGTATTTTTACCAGTTGCAGGTGTAGTTGTCGATGGTTCAACCAATGCCGTTGTAGTAGCCGGGATAAATAGTTCTCGCTGCGCCATGTTATGACGGGATTCCAGCACCTCATGGATGGGCCTGTTGACATCAAAGCTTGGCTTGGGCCACGTCGGGTTGGTGACTGCGACTGTTGCAACAGGCGGCTCAGTTAGCGTGAATGCAGTCGTTATTGTAGTTTGTGCAGGCTTATCAGTAGGTGTCATGTTTTGCGTCTTAACGTGTGACTGGATCGGTGCGTTCATCGAAAATTGGGTGCTAATACATCTGGTAGTCGGTTCAATTGCTGCACTGGTGCAATTAACTCCAAGTAATTTTGCCTCAGTGAATCCAGGCTGGCAGGCTAACGTGTTAGCCTGGTTAACAGAAATCAATTCAATATTTTTCAACGATTCAGACTCTCCACCAGCTGAGCCCAATGTGGTCAGTTGTGCAGGTGTATTAGTAGTAGATTTGGTTATTTTATCTTCAGACTGGGTTTTAGTGGTATTTACTCTACGAGCGCTGCCATTGGGTAGTTCGCTGGCAAGGTTTTGATCAGGCAGATCGCATAATTCTTGTTCAATATCTAAGTTTAGATAACGTTGATCTAAAAACATCCGACGTACGCCATCAATCAATATGGCTAATAAGATCAGGCAACTGTAGATGATCAACCAGTGTATCAGTGTCATATGTACGTCACTATGATCAGTTGTTGAAATTCATTACGACCTGCTTTATGTTATCAAAAAACTGCTTCATATTTAATGCCAGTATTCTACAACATACAGACATTGTAATATCACTTAATGCTAAATGGTATAAAATATACCGATAAAGTGCTGTAAAAAAAACAATAATTGATGTTGTGCTCTGAATATTTCATGAAACAGCGCATTAGTATTGCTTTTAGCCAATTTTGGAAAATATAGTCCTCTCTAACCACATTAATATCCTGTGTGTATTTACATGTTCTGTAACCACTTTTAACATATCGGCATTTTGCTTTTTTGCACAAACTTGCTTGAATCATCATGTCCTGATTTTAAAATCCTTTATAAAATACTATTATTGGCCATTGTGTTAGAAAGTTTAACCGCATCATTTAATGCGCACTGCTGGTTTATCTGAACTTTTTTAGCGATTAACTACATTTATGTCGAACCGTGTTTAATCTACTAAATAATCGATAGGTTACTAATACTCAGCAACTGAAGATGAATAATCCAGTTTGTGGTAGTATATTTGTCAAATAAGTATTCAACATTATGTAAGCATTAGTATGTCATGGCAAAATTTTAGCTCCACCCAGCTTAATCAGGAATACTCCCCTAGCACCTGTGTTGATGACATTACAGTATATTTAGATGCTTACAGAAATGACTCAAAGCAGGTACTCGAACAGGGTCTGGTACAGCGCAATCTAGTCTATGCATCTGGTCCGTACAGACTGCTAGATTACTTTGCTGCCACTAGCCAAGGCCCATTAGTGATCTTTATTCATGGTGGTTACTGGCAGCAACTCAGCAAAGAAGACTCGTGTTTTGTAGCCGCTGATTTGGTAGCGCAAGGCTTTCATTATGTGGCTATTGATTACCCATTAGCGCCGGGGGCCACCATAAGTGAGATAATAGATTGTTGTTGCCAGGCCGTAGTTTGGTTACAACAACAATCTGACCGCTTGGATTTTGACCCCCAGCGTATCTTTTTGGCTGGCAGTTCTGCTGGCGCCCACCTGTGTAGTTCAGTATTACTGGCGGCTTGCCGTGAGCAACGGGGATTAACGCCAGAAACCATTGCCGGTGCCTTATTGCTCAGTGGTATTTACGACCTGCAGCCATTGATACACACCTACATCAACGATGCACTACAGCTAGATAAGGTGAGCGCTGCATTGCTTAGTCCAGCATTACAGGAACTCCAAGGGCTCCCGCCTTGTTTTCTCTGTTGGGGTGAGAATGAAACCAGTGAGTTCAAACGTCAGAGCCAACAATTTAGCCAACTGTTACAGGCTTCGCAAGTGGTGAGCGAATGCTTTGAGATAACAGATCGTAATCATTTCGATTTAGTATATGAGTTGGGACTACCAGATTCACCATTGTGCCAAGCACTTAAACGGTTGGCGCAATAATCAAACTGCCAGGTTTGATATGGTTTTGACATACTATTGATGGGTGAAAAATTAGAACTGTGCTTGATAGGTTAATGTAGCGAATACTTTGGATACTATTCCAATAATGTTTATTTATGTGAGTGTCTGGGCTTAATATCGGCATATCAGTTCCAAAGTAACATTTTTGTGACCGCCCAAAGGTCTGCATAGGCTGTTATTGTCATCGTATATGCTTAGCTAGGCCAAGCTGACTGTGGTGTTGATACAGTATCTTCGGGGCATATGAATCATGACAAATTATAATGCGTTAGTTGTATAGGATGGGTTGATTTATCATCGGTGTAACCGATAATTTTAGGGAAGAGACTTAAATGCACCGATGTGGTGCAACAAAAATTGTGATAAAACCGGCATTATCTGCATAAAAATGTTGCAACCTAGGTCGATGTAAAGGAGAATTACGCACTTGAACATTGCTATCCATGCAACTGCACGGTCAGGAAGTAAAAATGATATATACTAAGCTAGTAATAGGATTAAATTCTGTAAAACCAACAACACTATTCTAGCAAACAGCAGTCAATGGGGTCGTTAGCTCAGCTGGTAGAGCAGTTGGCTTTTAACCAATTGGTCACAGGTTCGAATCCTGTACGACCCACCAATATTAAGTTTTATTAAACCTCCAATAAGACTAAATATAATCCCTAATTACTTAAATATTAAAGTATTAGGGCAATTTTATATTATAGACACTCCATACATGTATGCCTAAGGCCAAAGAAAATATCTGTTTATTGTAGCTATTATGAGGTGATCCCTGCTTATTCTATTTAAGTAATTGAGAATTAATAGGATGACTTTAGAGGCAAAGTGATATGCCTTCTTCGTTTGTGTAATCAGTCAGACCATTGTGATTGAGCTAGCTACAAACAATACTTGCAAACTCTGGGAAAATAATTCAAGCACCAGTCTGTAGTTAAATAGACGCGGTCTAGGGATTTTATTTACATGCCCAACATATTTAAAGCGAGTAAAGTCAATGATATTGAACACACTAATGTAGGCCAAAACGCCCAAAAACTGACAGAATCTATGAACGATTTTACTGACCATCTTGCAGACGCTTAATAGCGTAGATTCAATGGTGCGATTCAAGCGCTATAAGTAGAACTGAATCTCTAGCTGGTGCGGTCTTACTTGAATATTACATGTTATTATCAAAGCAAACTATGGGGGCAACATATTAATAGATACGTTGCTTACTGCTAAATATTTCTTCTAAGTATAGGCAGCATTAAATCTTAGGTGTTTACATGCCATCTTCTGGTAGCCATGTGGGCGGTAGAATTGTTCTGGTGTGCTATGCTTGATGCTCAGCTTTGGCAAGTGATCGGATTAGCATACACCTATCTTCCTATACTTGAACCGTCATTAGCAGGATGCTGAGTTGAAAATGCTCAATGATGAACGCTTTCATTCCCTCTTATGGCCAGCTTCTCCTACTATTTGATAACGTTAATAATGCGTGTTGTGGTGAAATACCAGTTTATACGTAGTGCTTTAATTACCAAGTTGACGTGGAACCTCATTTCGTAGTAGCCAAGATCGTTTAATCTGGACCAGCACCACCAGAACGAGATATATCAGATTCAGGCACGCAGGAATTTTGCATCATCATGCGTAAACGGGTTACCAAATCCAAATCCACTAAGATCCCTTCATCCAAGCTACGCACACGCCAACCAAGCAAATCAGAAGCGCTCGCAATTAGTAGGCTATCTAGGTTTTTTACACCCACTCTTACTAATATTTCATTATTAGCAATTATTTGCTGACAAGGTTGATATAAACCCAAAAATTGGCCATTGGCATCCAATTGTAGACAACGCTGGGTGCCATTAGTATGAATAAAATAAACAGTTACAGATTGGTTCGCATGACCTTTTGACATGGGTTGTGATAACCATTCCATTAACACCGGTGCGGCGAATATCCCTTCCGAAGTATTCGTGACGCGAATTTGTTTAGCATTACTGGCCAAACCCACACCTAATGCTAATTCGATTTGAATCAGTGCCGATTGGCCATTGGCATCAAAACAGCATTCATATACATCTTGTCTCACTAATACAGGAGCTTGAACATCAATACACAAATGATCTAGGGCTGCAGCAATCAACTGGCTATCGGCCAGATCATGTTGATAACAGGTTGCTGCTCGAGAACCTGCGTTTATTTGATCGCTAAGACTGAACCCTAAACTTTTAACACTATGCTTAACCAGAAACTTCATTTCATTAGCAGACATTTGCATCAAATTAGCCATGTTCTGCCTGCTGGTTATCCTGTTGTGGGCTGATTGGGAAACACCAGTCATCCATAAATTCTTCGCTTAACTCGCTTATCAAAGGTGCCCCTTGAAACATGGTATTACGCACCCACAACCGAGATTTCGGGTCAAACTTACTGACACCAAAATAAGCCAATTTAGCACGCAATAAATAAATAGGTAGCACTTTTGCATCCAGCAGATTGGCACGAATTTCACCATAAGTTGTTTGTGACATAGTTATTATACGCTGTACAATACCTGTGTGTTTTGGCCAGGCTAATAAAAAATCTGCAATACAGGTTTCTGGTTGTTGATCAAGATAAGCTAATAAATCTGTATGACATTCTTGTACTGCTTTAGCAATGCCAAGGAACATTTGCCGTTCCACTCCCTCATCAATGCCAATTTCACCTAATCTGGGTTCCATCTTAGCTTGTGAGTAATACCAGAAAGTTTGGTTTTGCTTTGGTATATCAAAGTTATATACAAATGCCCAATCATAATTGTCTTCAATAGCGTCCACGAGTTTTTTAGCACAGGCGGTGGGGTCATATTGCATGACTTCAACAACCTTCATGTGATCTTCTTTGCCATCTATGCACTGCGGGTATAATTCCAGAAGCAGGCTTACCAATAACTCTTGTCCTTGCAAGCTATAATGCTGTTCGGCCCAATCATGTAGCTTTTGCCAGCTTTTTATTTGCATTTTATTATCGTTTATCCAGTCTCGTAAAGCCGCCAGATCAGATAGCAAGGTCGCGTTATTTTGTTGTTGTGATTCATTAACAGTATTGATTTCATGGACATGCTGGCAAGCCTTGTCTATCATAGTTTGTAGTTCTGTGAGCTTTCCATCTGTCACTGATTGCTGTATTGCCTCGGCGTAGGCTGTTTCACGCTGTAACACCCACTGACTGAATACCATAGGGTGGTTAATTAGCCACGGTGCCATACCCAAGCCAGTGGAGTTACCAATGCCTAAATAGCGCTGTAATTCAGGTGCTAAAGATACTGCATGGGGATAATCGTCTTGATGAACCATGTGATCTAGTTGGTCAAGGCTAAACTGGCGTATTAAATAGCACACCAGCATTTCACTCGCAAAGGGACGTGCCAAATCAGGGTGTCGTTTTAATATCTTGTCCCAGTCACAAGAACCGAACTTGCCAGACCCGTACACAGCTGTTGTTCGATATAAGTAACCTACTTGAGCTAGCTTGGTTTTGTCTGGCTGTTTGCCTACACGTAAATCATTCAGCACTGTGTTAAATATACGAGTACTGCGGTTAGCGCGAGCCAAGGAGAGGCTACGTGCATCAATTCGGCCCTTCTCTTGCAGAGGTACATTTGCTGCAAGCCTTGCTAGATTAACTTCGTCTACAAGTCCTTCTAACAATGTCATGGTTAGATCCCACTTGTCGGCAATGACACGATCACTGCGTTCAGAATTATCCAGGCATTGGGAAAATATTACCATACTCAGATGACTGTGGGGGGTCTGGATATCAAACACGGCATGGCCATAGCCATTTTTATCAAGTTTAAAGCAGCTGTAAGTAATAGACCATTTATCTTGTGCCATATGACGCACTAAGGTGCGCATAAAACTCAAGCGGCTGGCAAAGCTAACCCCCAATCGCTCTAGTTTCATAACCTGTGATGGTGGCCGTAACATTAAGCTGATCATTGATGACACCTTGATAATTACGTTATAGTGACAATGTGTGGTTAATCAGTGACGTACGACGTTCAAAATGATTGCTCAAAGAATCGTAACCAATTGCGCCCCATTATTTTTTCTACTTCCTGGTCATTAAAGCCTTTCTTTTGCAAACCACTAGCAATATTGGGAAAATCAGAGCTATTATTAAACCAAGTCAGCGAATCAGGCCAAGCAGCATTGCTGCTGGCTGTTTCGTCATTGTGAATTTGTTTGAACCAACGCCCATTACGCATCCATTCCAGCACTGAAGAAGGCTGATTCAAACATAAATCACTGCCCATACCCACATACTCAATACCCATCAGTTCTACTGTATCAGCTACCATGTTACAGAATTGCTCCAGAGTGCAATTTGGACCATTTTTTAAATGCAGGGGATACAAACTAAAGCCTAAAAGACCTCCGGATTCTGCTAATGCTGATAAAACACGGCGAGATTTATTGCGCTTAACCGGGGCAAAAAAGTTGGGATTAGCGTGACTGATGCAGATAGGCCGCTGTGATATTTCAATGGCTTGAAGCGTGCTTGTTTCACCACTATGGGACATGTCAATGACCATTCCTACACGATTCATTTCTTCAATCACTACTTTACCAAAACTAGAGATGCCAGAATCTGTATTTTCATAACAACCAGCACCTAACAAACTCTGCTTGTTATAGGTCAACTGCATAATACGTACGCCAAGCTGGTGGAAGATTTCCACCAAGTCCACGTTATTTTCAATGGGTGAACAGTTCTGAAAACCAAAGATAATACCAATCTTATTTTCGGTATAGGCCAATTCAATGTCAGCTGCTGTACGCACTGGCATAATTAAATCAGCATGTTGTTGAAACAGGCGGTTCCATGCCCCAATATTAATCAGGGTTTCATGACAGTTTTCGTGATACGCGATAGTTACATGTACCGCACACAAACCACCGTAATGCATTTGTTCAAATATTTCTTGGTTCCAGTTGCTGTATTGTAGATTGTCAATCATCAACATTTTAGCCATGTTTCTATTCCAGAGCGGTTGTGTGTTTAATTAGCAAGCTTTTATATAGGCTGTTTTTACTTCAGTATAAAATTCTTCTGCGTACCGGCCTTGCTCACGAGAGCCATAGCTTGAGAGCTTACGTCCACCAAATGCTACGTGATAATCAGTACCCGCTGTAGGCAAATTGACCATCACACAGCCTGTCTTGGCATGACGTTTAAAATCGACGGCATATTTCAGGGAACGCGTACAAATACCACCCGTAAGGCCATACTCTGTATCGTTTAAAATGGCCAAAGCTTGATCATAGTCGGCTACCTTGATGACACACGCAATTGGTGCAAAGGCCTCTTCACGATTAATGCGCATCTCATTAGTGGTTTTGATAAACAGAGCTGGTGTCATATAGTAGCCTTCACTGTCATCAACGTTACCACCGCAGACCAATTCACAACCTTCATCCAGTGCTAATTGCATGTAGTTACGATTTTGTTGGAGTTGCCTAGCATCAATCACAGGGCCTATATTAACTCCTTCAGTCAATGCTGGTCCCACCTTCAGCTTTTCCATACGCTCTTTTACCTTGGTAACAAATACGTCATGCACGCCTTCCGTAACAATCAAGCGTGAAGAAGCCGTGCATTTCTGGCCTGTACCACCGAAGGCGCCAATAACTGCGCAATCTGCTGCCAAATCTAAATCAGCATCGTCCAATACAATGAGGGCATTTTTACTACCCATCTCTAACTGGAGCTTAGTCAAATTTATGGATGCTTCTTTAGATATGTGACGTCCTACTTCTAGGGAGCCCGTAAAAGTAATAGCATCAACCTGTGCACTACTGATCAGTTGCTCACCCACTTCACGGCCAGGGCCCATGACCAGGTTAAACAAGCCACTGGGAATATTCTGCCTGGCAATAATTTCTGTCATAGCCACAGCACTTGCTGGGGTCAAGTTGGATGGCTTCCACAGCACGGCGTTACCAAAGGCTAACGCTGGGGCAATCTTCCAAGCAGCTGTAGCCATGGGAAAGTTCCAAGGACTAATGACCACTACCACACCCATAGGCTCACGGCGGATTTCAATTTCTACACCAGAGCGTACGGAATCGGTAATTTCACCCATTTGACGCAATACTTGTGCTGCGTAATATTGAAAGAACTGACCAGCGCGGTATGCTTCGCCACGCCCTTCTGTCAATGGCTTACCTTCTTCACGCGATAACAACATACCCAATTCATCACAGCGAGCAATTATTTCATCACCAACCGCCTGCAGTGCCTGTAAACGGGCTTCTAGACCTGTGGCCTGCCATGTAATTTGTGCTGTTTTAGCTGCACTCAAAGCCTCCTTTACCTGTGTAGTAGAGGCTTGCGCAAAAGTGCCAATCACTTCAGAGTGATTGGATGGGTTGATGTTTTGCAAACTACTCACGCTTGCAACCCAATTACCAGCGATATAATTTTTTTGAATAATATTTGTCATCGTTATTAATCTCTGTCACTCACCATTAAGGTCTAATTATGTGATGGGTTTGGTCTGTTTTGGTGTAATTTAAAAAACCTACTATTTTCATCTCTACACTATAATCTGATTAAACCCAATTCTTGTTGCATTATCATCCTAAAAACCACAATAGAACAAGTAGTTTTAGTCTCGGTGGAATAAAAAACTCAGTTAAATATGAATACCTTTGGTATCATGAATTTATAAAGTCCAGTGCTTGCCCTTGGCAATTTAACCAAGAACAACGAAAATATTGATGTTGTTAAAGTGTTGATCTAGAGGCCAAACTAGCTCAATGGGAGGCATTTTACAACTACCACCAACCCCATTTTGGCTTGCAAGAGGAAGCACCTTATGAGATTCTAGTGATATAAATAAGGGCTTAGTTATCGGCTGTCAACCGAGGTTTTGAGGTCCACATTGATGTCAGATATCAGTGTGGTTCAATAAGGCGTAATTCACGGGTAACAGTTATGGTAGCACTTAACATCGTTAGTAGCACACTACTGATTATAAGTCCCAAACTGCCGCTGATGCCCAACCCAACCAGTTCAATGGTGGTTTGGTAAGTATCACCTAGGCGCTGCAATGGAGCTTGCAGGCCCCAAAGCCCAAATTGGATGATCAGCCAAGCTAAACCACTGCTGAGCAATCCATACCAGCAACCCAGATAAAGGAAAGGGCGTCGTAGATAGGCGTCGGTGCCGCCCACTAGTTTAATGACTACAATTTCTTCACGCCGGTTTTCAATAGCCAGGCGCAAGGTATTGCCAATGACTAGCATGACCGCTAGCGCTAAAAACAGGGCTAGCCCTAGAGTCGCCATACGAGTGGTTTCTAGCAGAGCAGCTAAGCGTTGAACCCACTGCAGGTCTACTAGTACTTCATCAACAGTCGCCAGTGTGTCAAGTTTAGCAGTGAGACGCGACAAGGCTATCTGGTTGGCCGCATGGAAAGCAGGTGTTATCACAATGGTATGGGGTAGGGGATTGATTGCTAGGCTATCCAGAATAGTATCCAAGCCTGACTGTTGCCGAAACTGGTCTAATGCTGCGGTAGCGCTGATCAGGTAACTGTTGTGAATATCTTCCCGTTGCCCCAGCTGTTGAGTTAACTGTTGCGCATCTGCCAGTCCAATATCTTTGTGTAGAAATATATTAACCTGAGCGCTCGCCTGCAGGTGTCGGGTTATTTGTTCAGCATTATTTAGCAACACTAACAAGCTTCCTGGCAAGGCTAACGCTATGGCCAAAGTCAGGCTAGTGAATGTAGTAGATAGCACAGAATTCCAGAAGCGTTGCCAACTACCTATAGCCGCCTTGTGGTGTTCCTGCAACCAGCCCTGGATCCTATTGGATGGCCGATTGGGGGTAACTGACGTGTGCTTCATGATGAAGCTCGCAGATGGGTCAGGCGACCCTGGCCTAATTTCATAACTGGATAAGGCAGGTGGCGAATCAAATTAATATCGTGGCTGGCTATGAGCACGCTCACACCTACCTGATTAAATTGTTCGAATAGGTGCATTATTTCCTCAGCTAATTCTGGGTCGAGGTTCCCGGTAGGTTCATCGGCGAGCAGCAAGCGTGGTTTATTGACGATGGCTCGGGCAATCCCTACCCGTTGTTGTTCCCCGGTAGACAGAGTGCTGGGCATAGCTTTTTCCTGGCCTAGCAAGCCTACCTTATCAAGTGCTGCACGCACCCGGCGACCAATATCTCGTTCATGGTATCCGTTGATTCTCAGTGGGAGGGCAATGTTGTTAAAGACGGAATAGTCAAATAGTAATTGATGATTTTGGAATACTAAGCCAATTTTACGCCGGTGCCAGGGAATTTGCCGCCGGTTTAGGTTAGCCAAGTCTTGATTATCGACAATAATTCTGCCTTGGGTGGCACGTTCCATCAGCATAATCAGCTTAAGCAAGGTACTTTTTCCTGCACCAGAGTGTCCGGTAATAAAGGCCATTTGGCCTCGCTTCAGATGAAAGGTCGCGCGGTTAAGTGCTATCTTATCATCAGCATAATGCTTACTAACCTGGTCAAATCTGATCATGATTAATCCGTTTCCTTAGTAAACAGGGCGTCGATAAAGGTCTGGGCATCAAATGGGCGTAGATCTGCTGCTTGTTCCCCAACACCGACAAAACGGATTGGTAGTTGTAACTGTTGTGCGATAGCAAAGATAACTCCGCCTTTGGCAGTGCCATCCAGCTTGGTTAGGGTAACCCCTGTAATTCCAACGGCTGCATTAAATAAGCTAGCTTGGCTGATAGCATTCTGACCCGTGCTTGCATCAATCACCAACATCATTTCATGGGGAGCACTTTGATCTAGTTTACGTATTACTCGAACTATTTTACTCAATTCATCCATCAGATGGGCTTTGTTTTGCAGGCGCCCAGCTGTATCGGCAAGCACTACATCAATACCACGCGCTTGTGCTGATTGTATGGCATCAAAAATAACTGATGCACTATCAGCTCCTGTATGCTGGGCGACCAACGGCACCTGATTTTGTGTAGCCCAGGATTGTAGTTGTTCCACTGCTGCCGCTCGGAAGGTATCTCCAGCAGCTAGCATTACTGATTTGCCCTGAGCTTGAAAGTAATGTGCTAGTTTGCCAATGGTAGTGGTTTTACCAGCTCCATTCACACCCACCATTAAGATAACGTAAGGTGTCTGATTAGTATCAACTTGTAACGGCTTTTGGCAGTGTAGCAGCAGTTGTTGCAACTCATGTTGCAGGGCTTGATACAGTTCCTGTGGATTAGACAGGTTACGACTTGCCATGGTTTTGTTTAGCTTGTCTATTATAGTGGTGGTGGTGGTAATACCCACATCAGCTGTAATTAACTGAGTTTCTAATTCCTCAAGTAGATCAGCATTAATCTGTTTTGTTCCCAAGAATAATTGGGCTAGACCTCGGGTGAACTGGTTTCGAGTACGACTGAGCCCTTTACGCATCTGACCTAACATACTTATTGGCGTTGTCTTAGTATTTTCCTCATCAGTGTCCGTAACGCTCTCTTGCGATATTGCCCTAGTATCGTTCAGGTTGGTTTTGGAATGATTAGATCGATTAAAAAAGCTCATAGATTCCATCGTTTATTTGCATTTAGAAAAAGTGTGCTGCCATTCAGTTAAGGAACCAATTTTAGCATATTTCTATAGCTGACCAATAGTTTTGCCTAGAACCCATGCATTTGATGAAAACACATAATTTGTCTCAGCATAAGCGTACTAAATTATTTTCAACAAGTCATCATATAAAAATCCTAATTATTTGATATGTAAAGCCTTATATGTCTTATGTGGCCTGATTAAGGCAGTTTAATAAAACTGCTTTCGGGTTGTTGCACAGACTGTAAATCAGCTACTAGATATATTCTGACATTAGTAATATTTAAGCGTAATTTATAGCGATAAACGTGTCTATGTATCTTGTTTGAAGGTTGATCTGTCTTTAGCATGTGTACCACTACACACTGCTGGTAGATATTTAGACGGCTATCTTACATGGCAGACTAAAAAATCATCACTATGGCATTATTGTAACCTTTAACCCTGTCTGAATTTGGACTAATCGCACATGGATTAAGCGTTTATGAAATAGTAATCTTACCATCACAAAAACTGTAGGCTTGTATATTACTAGTTGTCAAGTAGTTCAGCAAAATGCATTAATATTTAAGATAATCGGTTATTTCATTTGTCTTATGCTTGGGATATCCCATGTAAAGACTGCATACCCTGTTTATTAATTTGTTCCTGACAGTGGGAAAAAAAATCAGATTTTAATGTGATTAGTGGCTTTTATATTGATGTTCATAAGGACTTTAAGATCGTGGTTGGCTGATGATAATGCTAGTTGGATACAGGTGATTTTAGCAATGCCTTACCATAAAAATCACTTGTCACAAGATACTCAATGTACTGGTCGGTCTGAAACAGTTCCTATTACTACTGTGCGTGTAAATGAGGCGCATTAATAAGATTGAGCTATGTATAAATATATCTGCGTAAAAAGTAGATTCCTGCTGGGCTAAACCTGGAACCCAACAACACCTTGATATTTTGCCATCATACTATATCAGTAAGGAAAAGCGGGCCTCATCTCAATGAGATGTTAAGATTTATAATATGTTGTTTACTATTGGATTAGGTGATGCAGATATTTTGTTGAGACCATATTAAGCAGACAAAATAGACTAAGTATGAACTGTGCAACAGCGATATCCTAATATGAATTCTATGTGTGCCTAAGATAGACATTTAGAGCTACAGTTGCTGTAACTTGGTTCGCAGTTTAGTAATTGTAGTTGCGTAGTCATCCGAATTAAACATTGCTGAGCCCACTACAAAGGTATCTGCCCCGGCTTTGGCAATATCGGTAATGTTATCCACTTTAACGCCACCATCTACCTGTAACCGGATAGGTTGGCAGCTGGCATCAATCAAGCATCGTGCTTGCTTTAATTTGGCTAGGGTCTCGGGGATGAAGGATTGGCCGCCAAAACCTGGGTTTACAGACATCAGTAAGATCAGGTCTAGTTGTGTTATTACGTGTTTTAGATAATGCAATCCGGTGGCTGGATTAAATGCCAGCCCAGCTTTGCAGCCACCAGCCTTAATTATCTGCAAGGAACGGTCAACGTGTTCACTAGCTTCAGGGTGAAAAGTGATGTAGGTTGCGCCGGCATCAATAAAGTCGCCAATCAACTGATCTACTGGCTTGACCATCAGGTGCACGTCAATAGGCGCGGTAACACCATAGCGCCGCAAAGCTTTACACACCATAGGACCTACAGTTAGATTAGGCACATAGTGGTTATCCATCACATCAAAGTGAACTATATCAGCGCCAGCGGCTAGTACTGCTTCTACATCTTCACCTAAGCGGGCGAAATCAGCGGAAAGGATGGATGGTGCAATATAATAATTACGCAATATTTTGTAAACCTGTGTAAGTGAGGTATTTAAGGGGGATTACGTCAGTTTTTTCGGGCTTTTTTTATGACTTCATATGCGGCCTGAATTTCCTGGGTTTTTTCCTTTGCTAATTGCATCATTGTATCAGGCAGGCCACGAGCTACAAGCTTATCAGGGTGGTGTTGACTCATCAATTTGCGGTACGCTTTTTTTAGCGACTGGTTATCACAATTTGGTTGTAACCCCAGTACCCCGTAGGCTTGTCTAAGTGCGCCTGTATCGGTCGGCTCATGCCTATAGGCGCCCTGTTGGTCTTGCTGGAAGGCATGCTCAGAACGCATGCGATCTGCCGTTGCTGAAAACTCTGCTCGGCTCATGCCTAGATATTGGCACACCTGACTCAGCACATCACCTTCATGGGTGCTGAACTGGCCATCTATCATGGCGGCCTGCAATTGAATTTCCAGAAACATCTGTCGTAACATGGTATTACCGCTCAATAACATGCCCAAGGGCTGTAGTACTATGTTGATGTCATAGTCATCTTGTTTGCCTTGCTGAAAACAGTCAATTGCACGGCATCGTAAATGGTCGTTTAATCGCATACGTGCCATTACTGTCTCAGCATAACGGATTTCCGCGTGAGTAACATGCCCGTCAGCCTTGGCCAACTTGCCTAATACCGTGAAGGTAGCATCAAAAAATGCCTGCTGAACCTTAGGTTGAGGCAACTGACTGCCCGACATACGTTGGACTAAACGGTCTATTTGGTAGCCCACCAAAGCACCAAATAGAACTCCCCAAGGCAACCCCCCACCTAGACCGATTAGGGCACCCAATATTAATCCAGTACGGTGGCGACTCAAGTTGGCACCAAAATAATAGCGGTTCACTGATGACCCCATAACTAAAAAACAGACGCTTGATAATACCGAAAATATCAGTTCAAATCATCTAGCAATGACCATGTTATTGAGGATATCTTGTTTAAGTAACCCGTTGTTATCAAATTATCCAAACCATAGTTGCCAATCACATTGATATTCATTTGGGGCTATATGTTTTGTATGTGTTCGATATCATGCAGACTTAACCTGGTGGTTATGCCTGTGTTTGGCTGATACACTAATCTATCTTGATGGGTTTAGTGGCTTGCTTGAGTGTTATTAGGAACGCGAGCATTTAAAGTCTAATGATCTGAGAGATAGGCTAATGTAAAAAGTGGCTAAAGGGAGGGGTCATGAGCTTGTAACACACCCACTGAATTGGACATAATTCCTTGTGGCCATATTGGCATCGCCTGAGTACATCAATATTGATGTACTATATCTTGCTGAGGTGTTTTTGCGTACACTGTTGATTTTTAAATCTATTAAATGGGATATTGCCAGATACAAATTTATCGCTATTTCCAGTCTAGGTTTGTGACTGTTTCTGGCCAGTGCTGCCTGGCTTTGCAGCCTTATTTTTAAGTATAAATTTAGTGTTCAACTGATAAATTTAGGTTTACACTTGTCTCTTTACAATGTACATTCATAATAATGGTTAATGATTTGGATTAGGCCCATGAACATGAAATGGCTGTGTTTGGGATTCAATCCGTACTCCCCAATAATATCCTTGTTTGTCTGTAGAAATGTGGTTGCTGTCTCAGTGTTATTCTGCAGCCCATTGCTTTGGGCTCAGCAATACAGCTTTCATGAACTTGATTGGCACAACAAGGTGCCAACTGAAATCAATCACTGCAATGGCTACTACCAGCCTCCAGTAATTACCAGTAAAAATCCTGATATGCCTGCTACGCAGCAACCCATCTATCATCTTGCCAAAACCAGTGAGTATCATAAAGGTGTAATGACCTTGAAAGGCATGGTTGAAATACAACAAGGACGGCGAATTATCTACAGTGATCAAGCTGTAGTTAACACTGTCGCCAATACTGTTGATTTGCAGGGAAATGTAAGTTATCGCAAACCAGATTTGTTACTGCGTGGTCAACAAGCACGCTTTAATGGGGACACACGTACTACAGTAATAGATCATGCCCAAATGGTTGCTCACAACCTACATCTTCGGGGTAAGGCGAACCAGATCATTTATAACGAGGACGGCACCATAGTGCTGGATAAAGGTTCATTTACCTATTGTGAGCCGGGTAACAGTTTTTGGTCGCTTCATGGAGACAATATTGAAATTGATCCGCAGCAAGGTTTTGGACATGCTTACAATACACAGTTAAAGTTGGGCTCAATATCGGTGCTGTACTTACCTTGGATAAGTTTCCCGGTTAATGACCAACGTAAAAGTGGTTTTTTGTACCCTAAGATGAACTTAAGTAATGGTGACCTTAATCTGATAACACCCTATTACCTTAATTTGGCACCCAACTATGATCTTACCATTACACCGGAAAAAACTTACAAGAGGGGTATCTTATTAAGTGCGCTGGGTCGTCATATCACCCCAAATAATAGCCAGAGCATTGAACTGGCTTGGACCCCCAAGGATGGCATTACTCAACAGCAACGCTGGCTACTCGATTTTAACCATCAGGGGCAGTTGAACAGCAACTGGGATGCAAGCCTGAGCTATAGCCGTATAAGTGATGTAAATTTTATTTCTGACTTTACGTACCATCTAACAAAAGACACTGCCACGAGCTTGAAAAATAGCGCAACCCTAAACTACCAAGCTACCAATAGCAATTCCCTGTTAACCCATTTCAGTGGTAATGTGACTAGTTACCAGCACCTTACCAATGGTATTGCGCCCTTTGATGCTTTGCCTAGTCTGACCTGGTTTGGCAATGGCTATATCGGAACTGTTGCAGAAACACAGCCAGCGACTAGTTGGATAAATTCAACTACTTGGTTCTATAATCTGAATTATACTCATTTTCAGCGTAATTTAGCTGGTCTTAGTGCTGCAGACCGCATCGTTGGGCAACGGATCCATCTGCAACCCACACTGCAACAACACTGGAGTCATGAAGCAGCGTTCATAAAATCTACGGTTAGCTTGCCGATGACTCAGTACTGGCTAGATAATCAAATCAGTGGTTATGACAGCAATCCAAGCAGGATGCTGTTGCAATTGCAGCTTGACAGTGGCTTGTTGTTTGAGCGTGATATCAGCGCTATGCTAAAACAAACCTTGGAACCACGTTTGTATTATGCCTATACACCCTATAAGAACCAGGATCAGATACCCTTGTTTGACACTAGCGATAATAATAACATTCAGTATACAGCTAACCGTTTTTCCGGTTCTGATCGAATTGGTGATACCAATCATATCATTTTTGGCATTGACAGCCAGTTTTTGACCGAAACAGGCTACCAAAAGGCCAAGCTATCCTTGGCTCAGGTGCATTACCTGCGGGATCGTCGAGTACAACTGATTCCAGCAACTGCAACAGAAAAGCAAACTTCCTCACCCATTTATGGTCGGATCACTTATAATTTTACGCCAAGCTGGAATGCCAATTTCAATGCTGATTGGAATCCACACACTGCTAAATGGGAGCAACTTAGCAGCAATATGGGATATATTGACTACAATAATAATCAAAAGATTAACCTGGCGTACAACTATCAAAACACGGCTAATGAACAAGCTGAGCTAAGCCTGATCTGGCCGGTGGCATCTAAATGGACCTTATTAGCTCAGCATAGGGTTGATCTACTGAACCAACAAACCCAAGAAAGTACCATCGGGTTTGAGTTTACCAACTGCTGCTTTCAAACTCGCTTAGTTAATCGCTACTGGCTAGATACAGCTGACCAGGATATGCAGCGAGGTATTTTCTTCGAACTGGCATTACGTAACCTGAGTAGTGTTGGACAACAGTTGACAGGAGCAAACCAAACTCGCATGGCTGAATTTATGCAAGGAATCACTAGCTATAATGAAAATTATCAATAATCGACTCACTAACCAAGTGTATAAGCTAATATTCACTAGTTTCCTCAGCTTAGGACTAACGGTGACTCCGCACTCCCAAGCTAGCACACAACCCCTTGATCAAATTACAGCGGTTGTCAATGAGGACATCATTTTACAGAGCGAAGTTACTAAACGCTTGCAAATGAACCAGGCTCAGTTAAAGAACCAGAATAAAGTACAGTCCGACACAGCTGACTTTAAACAGCAAGTGATAGAGCAATTGATAATGGAGAGTCTACAGTTGCAACTGGCCCAGCAACGCGGGGTTAGTATTACTGAGCAACGGTTGAACCAGACCATGCTAAGTATTGCTGATGATAATCAAATGACCTTGCAACAACTAAAGGATGTATTGGTTCGTGAAGGTAATACCTACATGGAGTTTCGTCGCGTGATTGAACGTAATCTGATTATAAAAGAAATTCAGCAATTACTGGTTCAGCCCAGAGTGAGGATTAGTGATTATGAAATAGACCAGTACCTTGATTCAACTGCTGGAAAACAAATGGCTGATACCCAATACCGATTAGCACATTTACTGATTAGTTTGCCACCACAACCTGTTGCAAGCGATGTTGCCACAGCCTTACAGTTGTCACAGAACATATATGAGCAGTTACAGCAAGGTGCTGATTTTTATCAGTTGACCATAACTCATTCCGATGCACACAATGCACTTAGTGGTGGTGACTTAGGGTGGCGTAAAGGTAGCCAGTTGCCACAACTATTTGCCGATCGAGTCGACAATATGCAGGTAGGTGATTTTTCTGAGCCCATTCGCAATATAAATGGCTTTCACCTTATCAATCTTAAGGCTAAGCGAGGTGCCAGTGTTCAAAATGTGCGCCAGGTTCAGGTTACCCATATCCTCATTAGCCCTAATGAGTTGCGCACCTTGGTTGAAGCCGGCGCACTGGCGCAAGAACTTTACCAGCGTCTGCTGGAAGATGGTGATTTGATGCAAGAACTAGCACGCACCTTTAGCGATGATAAACAGTCGGCAGCGAGTGGTGGTAATTTAGGCTGGCTCAACGTGGATCAACTACCAGATGTGATTAGCCAGCAAGTTGAACAGTTGCAAAATGGAGAAACCAGCCCTCCTTTTGCTAGCCCTGCTGGTTGGCATCTGGTTCAATTAACAGATACCCGTGAAAAAGATTTTGGCGTTGAGAACCTGCGCCAACAGGCTCGCCTGGTTCTAGCCAGTCGAAAATTCTCCAATGAGCTGGAAAATTGGTTACAAGAAGTGCGTAACCAAGCCTATATAGAGGTTCGCTCCAACCAGTAATCAGTACTTACCAATTTGCCTCATCAACATTAAGTGAGGCATAAATAGTGACTATCCAAAGCTCAGCAAAGTTGCACCAGGATTTGTCTCAGTAAGCTTCTTTGTATGGGTAAAATTCGTGATTTTTTTAATTTAATTGACCACTACTTTGTTTTGGTAAAATTAGATTGTGGAGGAGGCTATATAGCAACATGACGCAGCGTTTGCTGATTACAGCTGGAGAACCAGCAGGTATTGGTCCGGATATTTGTTTACAACTGGCTACCAAAATTTGGACTGATGAATTGGTTGTCATAGCCGATGCCAACATGCTTGCAACCCGAGCTAAGCATTTAGGGTTAGATATTGATATTGTCATATGGAATCCAACTATTTCACCCAGTGTTACCATGCCCAGACAGCTAAACGTATGGCATGTACCGTTGCGTGCTGACTGCAAATCAGGCCAATTAAACCCATCTAATAGCGCTTACGTGCTGGATACCCTCAATCTGGCTTGTGATACTTGCCTGCAGGGGCGTGCTAGTGCCATGATCACAGCCCCAGTGCATAAAGGTATTATTAACGATGCTGGTATCCGTTTTAGTGGTCATACCGAATACCTCCAAAACCGTTGTGGTAGTGATCAGGTGGTGATGCTGTTAGCAACGCCCCAACTGCGGGTTGCTCTTGCCACAACACACTTGCCACTTCGCGAAGTAGCCCAAGCAATTACGCCAGATAGACTCAGACGGGTGCTAGAAATTCTGCATCAACAGTTGGCGCAATGCTTTAAGATTAAACACCCTCATATCTTGATATGTGGCCTGAATCCTCATGCTGGAGAAGGTGGACATCTGGGCCATGAAGAAGCAGAAATTATTATTCCTATTTTAAACCAACTGCGTTCTCAGGGCATGCAGTTGACAGGCCCGTTGCCCGCTGACACTCTGTTTACCAGTCAATACATACTGCATGCTGATGTCGTATTAGCTATGTACCATGACCAGGGTTTACCTGTATTAAAATTCAATGGTTTTGGCTCAGCAGTCAATGTTACCCTAGGCTTGCCCATTATTCGTACTTCAGTTGATCATGGCACAGCCCTTGATCTAGCTGGTAGTGGCAAAGCTGAGGCTAGCAGTCTGATACAGGCAGTTATCATGGCTCAAAATCTGGGGTAATTCAGTCTATTAAGTTTAAATTTAGGCTGGCTTCACAATCAGTGCAGTGTGCGTAATAGAATAAGCCTCTGGGCAACACTTCAGGTCTGGTTTTATTGGGTTAACACAATGCCTCAAGCGCTTGCTGTAAATGATTAACGCCCACAACATCTATTCCTGTCAGTCTGTCCTTGCAGTTGTTCTTAGGGCTATTTGCAGTTGGTACAATGGCTCGCTTAAAACCATGTTTGGCAGCTTCACGAATACGCTCTTGGCCACTTGGTACTGGCCGAATTTCACCAGATAATCCCACCTCGCCAAATACGACCAGTTCTTGGCTCAAGGTTTTATTTTTGAGGCTTGAAACAATGGCCAGAAGTATAGCCAGATCAGCACTGGTTTCAGCTACTCGGACCCCACCGACTACATTGACAAATACATCCTGGTCTGCGGTGCGCAGGCCACCATGCCGGTGTAATACTGCCAATAGCATAGCCAGGCGATTTTGATCCAGTCCAATAGATACACGTCTGGGCTGGCTGAAATGACTGTCATCAACTAGAGCCTGTAATTCCACTAGGAGGGGGCGTGTTCCTTCCCAAATCACCATCACTAAGCTACCGGCAGCAGGTTGTTGTGCCTGGGAAAGAAAAATTGAACTAGGATTACGCACTTCCTTGAGACCAGTTTCAAGCATAGCGAAAACACCCAATTCATTAACCGCACCAAAGCGGTTTTTGTGCCCTCGCAAGGTCCGATAGCGACTATCATGATCCCCCTCAAGCAACAGTGAGCAATCAATCATGTGTTCCAGAACTTTAGGTCCGGCTAGGCTTCCATCTTTGGTCACATGGCCTACTAAAAGTAATACAGTGTGGGTTTGCTTGGCAAATCGCACCAGCCTGGCAGCGCTTTCACGCACCTGAGAGACGCTGCCTGGAGCTGAACTAATATCCTCTAGATGCATGACTTGAATGGAATCCACCACTAATATTCTGGGCTTAAGATGAGCCATAATAGTCAGGATGCTGTCAACATCGGTTTCTGCTAGCATTTGCAGATTTGTGGTGGGTAATTGCAGTCGGTTGGCCCTGAGTGCAACCTGTTGTAGCGATTCTTCTCCAGTGACATAGATTGCTTTCATTTGTTGGGCCAGATGACACATTAACTGTAACAGTAGTGTGCTTTTACCAGCACCTGGGTGTCCACCTAGCAGGATGGCAGAACCAGGTACCAGTCCTCCCCCCAGCACCCGGTTTAGTTCTGCCATGCCTGTGCTAAATCGTGGCATTTGTGCCAGATCCACTTGGCATAACTCCTGTAGTTCACGGGTTATGCCGGCATAACTGCTCTCATTTATGGCAGGCCTATTGTGTGCTGAGCCTAGCCGAATTTCGCTCAGGGTATTCCAGCTATTGCACTCATTGCATTGGCCTTGCCACTTGGTGAAATCAGCGCCGCAGTGGTTACAAACGTAAGCTGTCTTTGCTTTGGCCATAATTTAACCTAAATATCGGCAGTGGCATACTGATTTGGGATATAACATATGAAATTTTTAAGGATATCCAACGTTGCTTCATTCATCTAATGCGTCAAAAGGTAAAGCTTAGAGGAGATGGATTACCAGCGTTCCGCTATCGCTTTGGCAAAATAGGTTAAAATGCCATCTGCCCCAGCACGCTTGAAGGCTAGCAGGGATTCCTCGGTTACCGTTTCAGCATCCAGCCAGCCATTAGCAAAGGCTGCCATATGCATGGCGTACTCACCGCTGACCTGATATGCAAACACTGGTATTTGTAATTCTCGTTTAACTCGACTGACAATATCTAAATAAGGCATGCCTGGCTTAACCATTACCATGTCGGCACCTTCAGCCAAGTCAAGCGTGACTTCATGCAGTGCTTCGTCACTATTAGCTGGATCCATCTGGTAAGTAGATTTATTTCCTTTACCTAAATTGGCTGCTGACCCGACTGCATCACGAAACGGGCCGTAATAGTTCGACGCATACTTGGCAGAATAGGCCATGATTCGGGTATTTACATGGCCTGATTCCTCTAGTCCTGCACGAATTTTACCAATACGACCATCCATCATGTCCGATGGCGCCACTATGTCAGCCCCAGCCGCTGCATGAGAAATAGCTTGTTGTACTAGGATATCTAAGGTCTGGTCATTCAGCACGTAACCATTAGTATCGATAATGCCATCTTGCCCATGAGTAGTAAATGGGTCTAATGCTACATCGGTAATCACCCCAAGTTCTGGGCAGGCATCTTTAATGGCGGCTATTGCCCGTTGAATTAAGCCATTTATATGATACGCTGCTTCCGCTAACTCTGACTTCACAGCTACTGGTAGCACCGGAAACAAGGCAATAGCTGGGATACCCAGACTATCTAAGTGACGTGCTTCTTGTACCAGAAGATCAATACTCAGGCGTGCAATGCCAGGCATAGAAGGCACCGTTTCTCTTTGCTGATAGCCTTCGATAACAAACATAGGATAAATTAGGTCTGCTACTGTTAGCTGGTTTTCACGCATCAGTCGGCGGGAAAAATCATCTCTACGCATGCGTCGTAGGCGCGTATGCGGGAATGAACGACAACTCCAGGTAAAGCTCACGATATAACTCCTATTCTACATGTTACAGTGTTGGTGGTAGTGGTATGACCAGCGCTGATCTTATCCCATATTGTAACGTTGCCCTGGTTATAGGCAAAACCCCAATATTTGATATAAATCAGTTATCCTGTTGTTCCAGTATTTCTAGACTCTCCTGCTGCTGTAACCACTGTTCTTCTAATTCAGCCTTAATGCAGTTGCACTGCATTTGTTGCTGCAATAGTTTCCGTAGATTTTGTTTATTGTCTGGTTGGTATAAATCGACATGGGTTAAACGTTGTTCAATCTGGTCCAGTTGCAGTTCTACTGACTCTAGTTCTTGCTCCAGCGTAGCTAACTGACGCTTATATGGACTTAACCGCTTCCTCCGAATAGCTTGTTCGCGCTTCTCCTGCTGGCGCTGTGGAGGTGGCGACTGCTGTTGTATGGATGGCTGTTGGCGGTGGGTCAGTCCAGCTTGGTATGTTTCCAGGTCACCATCAAATTCACACACTCTACCGTCAGCTACCAGCCAATAGTGATCTACCACCTGATGCAGTAAATGACGGTCATGGGAAATGATTACCAGTGCCCCTTGGTATTCTTGCAGCGCCTCAATTAGTGCATGGCGGGCTTCCATATCAAGGTGATTAGTCGGTTCATCCAGTAACAGTAGGTTAGGGTGTTGCCAAGCAATCAGGGCTAGGGCCAGGCGAACTTTTTCACCACCTGAAAAATGGCTTACCGGTGCAAATACTTCTTCACCACTCCAACCAAAACGGCCCAGAAAGTTTCTAATTTTCTGTTCGCTGGACTCTGGTGCTAGGCGTCTTAGGTGTAGCATGGCGTCAGCCTTTGTATCTAGAGCTTCTAGCTGGTGTTGGGCAAAATAACCGATACGCAGATGTTCACCACGATATAGCTGACCTGCTAATAGGGGTAAATCACCCACCAGAGTTTTCATCAAAGTTGATTTGCCTGAACCGTTGGCACCTAATAGACCGTAGCGACAATCGTTTAGCAGGCTAATATCGGCATTCAGTAAATGGGTCGGGTAACCAAGTCTAGCTTGCTCCAGGCGCAGTAGATTGGTGTTGGTCCGGGGGGCATCCATAAACCTAAAATGATAGGGCGAATCAGCATAGGCGGGTGCTATGACTGCTAACCGTTGCAATGCCTTAATACGGCTCTGGGCTTGCTTGGCTTTACTGGCTTTGGCCCTAAAACGGTGAATATAGCTTTCAATATGGGCCACAGTTGCTTGTTGCTTGTCATGCATTGCTTGTTGCTGTGCCATGTATTTAGTTCGTTGGCGTTCAAATGCACAATAATTGCCTTGGTAAGTTTTCAGGTTCAGTTGGTCTAGGTGTACAATGTGTCTCACTACCTGATTAAGAAAATCCCGATCATGAGAAATCAATAGTAGTGTCCCATCATATTGCTGCAGCCAATGCTCCAGCCATACTATGGCATCTAGATCCAAATGGTTGGTAGGCTCATCCAACATCAGCAGATCGGACGGATACATCAGTGTCCGTGCTAAGTTAAGCCTTACCCGCCACCCGCCAGAAAAAGTTGCTACTGGTAACGTCCACTGGGATTGATCAAAACCGAGCCCTAACAGTAATTTTTGGGCTCGGTATAATGCAGTGTAGCCACCATGCTGTTCATATCGTTGGTAGGCATGGGCCATCATTTGGCCATCATTACTGCTATGTGCAGCGTTAATCTCAGCTTCAATACAACGTAGATGAATATCACCGTCAAGCACATGGTCTATGGCACCACCACTTACATTGCTGATTTCTTGGGACATGTGAGCAATGCGTAATTTTGATGGTCGTTGTAACTGACCTGCATCAGGTAGTAAATTGCCTGTCAATAAGTGAAATAAGCTGGTTTTACCGACACCATTACGCCCTACTAAACCAATATGTTGGCCTTTGTTCAGGGTTAAGTTAGCTTGTTTTAGCAACGGTTTACCACCGCACTGTAAACTCAAATTAATTAAACGTATCATGATAGGTATATGGGTATTATATCAATATTTGCCTTGTTTCAGCAGAATGCATGATATTTCTCACATATTGATTAAGGTTAAGTATTGCCCAAATCAGGTCAAAAAATCATGTGCTCACTGCAGCAAGTAATAAATGAGGAAAACATGCATAACTAATGCCTGTTCATCCAGAACAGATTTAAACAACTCTTTCTATTACTGAAAAATTCTGTTATATCTGTCGCTTTATTGGCACTAAAGCCAATATTAGTCCATTACGTATAAGGAATTTTTATGAAAAAACTGCTTGCTCAATTGGTGCTAACTGGTTTGTTAGGCTTTAACGTAATGTCTGTTGCATCAGCCAGCGTTGAGTTAATAACCACTGACCAGCGAGTCAGTTATAGTTTAGGTATTCTGTTAGCCAATCAGTTGGCAGGAGACTTTGAACAGATTGATCAGGATGCTTTTAATGCTGGTTTTGCAGCAGCTTATCTAGGCAAAAAGACTCAGATTAATATCACTGATGCTAGTCAAGAAGTACAGCAATATCAACAAAAACGTGCTGATGCTATAGCGGCTGAAAACCTGACCGAAAGTGAAGCTTTCTTGGTTCAAGTGTCACAACAAGATGGGATTAAGTCTACCCTTTCTGGTCTGCAATATAAAGTTATCAAGGCGGGTTCAGGCAATTCTCCCGAATCAACAGATAAGGTTACCGTGCACTACCGTGGCACCTTAATTAATGGCGTGGAATTCGACAGTTCCTATAGTCGTGGCAAGCCAGCTAGTTTTACGCTTAATGGTGTTATTCCTGGTTGGACCGAGGGTTTGCAGTTGATGCAGGAAGGCGCTGTATATGAGTTTTACATCCACCCTGACTTGGCTTATGGCACTCGTGGTGCTGGTGAAATTATTGGTGCCAACAGTGCTCTTGTTTTTAAGGTTGAATTACTTAAGGTTGGTGATTAGGACTAACTTAAATCAGGAGGCTACACTGAATAACATGGATTTTCAGTGTAGCCTCCAAAAAAATCAGGAATTCAACTTCAGCTACAATATTTCAACTATACCAACTAGGACTGCAGTTAAAGCTATTGAGCTGATAATCACACCTTTAACAGAGGTCAGAGGGCCTTGCTTGCCTTTAAGAGCATTGATCTCTAGTAACGCAATAACAATCAAAGGAATCAGCAAAGATTGGAATCCACTGTCGGTATACACACTTTGGTAACCTGTTGACACTGGGTGTGCTGAGTACAGCATGCAATACGCCATAGGAGCTGAAAACAAAGTGTTGGTGCGAGAGGCCAACAATGCCTTAGCACCTGCTGTAGCACCATCTCCTGCCACCAAACCCAAGGCGACTTTCTGGTTAGGCCAGATGACCAACCAGACATTCAGGAACATCAATGTTCCCAGAGTAGAACCAATAACAATGTAATTATTCAGTCGTAGACCATGGTGCATACCGATCAATAATATTACCCCAGTCAAAAATGTTGCCATAGCACCCCAGCGGAACCACCACAGTGCACTTGGAGCCAACTTGGCTTTAGCATCAGCTAGGGCCGCAGGACTAGCTTGCTTAAAGTAGCCTCCTTGGACAAAATTAAAATAGTACAATAAGCCAATCCAAGTAATGCCAAATAACAAATGTGCCCAACGAAACAGAAAGTTTAATACATCCATAAATTACCTCTTTTATTATTGTTAGTTTATTACGCAATACACAGGTTGGAGACCTGCTTTAGTAGGTTACTTATTGTAAGCAGTCTGGCTCAAATTGAGAACTTTTTTCTACGATTATTGCTCGAAATATAAATTATCCAGGTATTTTTCTGCATCTAGGGCTGCCATACAACCTGATCCTGCTGAAGTAATGGCTTGGCGATAAATTTGGTCAGTGACGTCTCCAGCAGCAAAAATGCCAGGAATACTGGTCTGAGTAGCATTGCCGTTAATACCGCCTAGGATCGTTAAATAACCATTTTGCATCGCTAACTGATCCTGGAATAATTGTGTATTGGGAGTATGACCAATAGCAATAAATATGCCATCCACAGCCAATGTTTTGGTACTATTGTCCTGAGTGTTTTTTAGGCGCATGCCGTTGACACCCATGGTGTTCCCCAACACTTCTGCTAAAGTGTGGTCCCAAACTATTGTGACATTACCATTGGCAGCTTTGTCTAGCAAACGATCGGCCAGCATCTTTTCGGAGCGGAATCGATCACGTCGATGCACTACCGTAACTTCAGCGGCAAGATTACTTAGGTAAAGCGCTTCTTCGACAGCTGTATTACCACCACCAATAACAGCCACCTTTTTATTGCGGTAAAAAAATCCATCGCACGTAGCACAGGCAGATACCCCTTTGCCCTGAAAAGCTGTTTCACTATCTAGACCCAGATATCGAGCACTTGCGCCAGTACTGATAATGAGCGCATCGCAAGTGTAGCAAGCACTGTCACCTTGCAATTGTAATGGTCGTTGTTGCAAGTTGACTCTGTTAATATGATCATATATGACTTCGGTATTAAAGCGTTCGGCATGAGCCTGCATTTGTTCCATCAAGCCTGGTCCTTGCAGACCTTCAGCGCCACCTGGCCAGTTATCAACTTCAGTGGTGGTAGTTAGCTGGCCACCTGCTTGCATACCGGTAATCAAGACTGGTTCCAGGTTGGCTCGTGCGGCATAAACCGCAGCCGTATAGCCAGCTGGCCCGGAACCAATAATTAGTAATTTGCAGTGTCTAGTGCTAGTCATATTAGTCTCCTACTGTATCAGAGTGATTTGTGCATAACCATGTATTTTTAAATGCATAAGTTATCAATTAAATCATTATAATAACGCCTTATGCTTACTGAAAGATAGCTGATGCATTTCGGTTTAGTTTTATACAACTATGGTAGGTTGCATGAATATTTAACATTTCCTTACTCATACAGCCAGTTTACTTAAATTTGTTTCATCGTTATTTCACAGGTACTAAGATCATAATTTATAATACTTTGGCTAATCAAGCACTGAGCTTATTACTCTTGTTACTGATGAACATGGCTTGCCAGCCTTATTTTGCGATGTGAATGCTATATTTGATCTAGAGGGAACTCTATTATGATTATACTTTGCCATACTGGTTTTTATTGCCCAGCCATCGATGAATAATTTTGTCAGCAAGGTTTGGTTGTTTTTGACAGTCAGCTGCTAAAATTTTTATTTCAGGTAACCATTGTGCATCACGCACTAAGTCTGCAATACGCAAGATTATGGCGCCAGTCTGGCGAGTGCCAAGTACTTCTCCAGGACCACGTAATTGTAGATCTTTTTCGGCAATTTCAAAGCCATCTGATGAATCACGTAAGGTAGATAAGCGTTCTCTGCCTGAACGGGACAAGGGGTGCTGATATAACAAGATGCAATGACTTTGCCCAGTACCACGACCAACGCGGCCACGCAGTTGATGCAATTGGGCCAGCCCAAGTCGTTCAGCATTTTCAATAACCATCAGGTTAGCATTGGCTACATCGACGCCAACCTCAATAATGGTTGTGGCCACTAGTAGGTTAATATGACCGTTTTTAAAATCGGCCATTACGGTTGCTTTGGCCGCACTATTGAGCCGGCCGTGCATCAGCCCAATCCTTAAGTGTACTAATTGTTGTTGTAGTGATACGGCGGTGGCTTCAGCTGCTTCACACTGCAAAAATTCTGACGTTTCTATCAGTGGGCACACCCAGTACACTTGTCGACCTGTAGCACAAACGGTAGCAATACGCTCAATGATATGATCACGTTTCTGGTTATTGATGACGGCTGTATTGACTGGCTTGCGTCCGGGTGGCAATTCGTTGATTACTGAATGATCAAGATCAGCATAGGCAATCATGGCTAGGGAACGTGGAATGGGTGTTGCTGTCATTACTAGTTGGTGTGGCACTGTTCCAGTTTTGCTTTTTTGTAATAGGGCATGACGTTGGGCAACTCCAAAACGATGTTGTTCATCAATAATAATTAAACCCAGATTATAGTAGTTTACACTGTCCTGAAATAGAGCATGGGTTCCGACAACAACCTGTGCTTGTCCATTGGCAATAGCTGCTAGGGCTTCACGTTTGGGCTTGATCTTGAGTTTGCCTGCTAACCAGACCAGTCGAATTTGCAATGGAGCTAACCATTGCTGAAAATTATTTAAGTGCTGTTCCGCAAGGATTTCAGTAGGTGCCAGAATAGCAACCTGGCAACTGGCATCAACCACTTGGCAGGTTGCTAAAGCAGCAACAATCGTTTTTCCTGATCCCACATCACCTTGTACCATGCGCACCATAGGGCAAGCTTTGCTAAGGTCATCACTGAGTTCCTGCCAAACCCGAGCCTGAGCTCTGGTAAGGGAAAAAGGCAATTGCTTCAGTAACTGATTAGCCTTGTCTGTCTTTGGGGCACATACTGCTGCTGGTGAGCAGTCTTGTCGTTTTAATTGCAATAAGCTGAGTTGATGGGCCAACAATTCTTCTATAATTAAGCGTTGACGAGCAGGGTGATGATGATGAGCGAGAGATTCGGTATCTTCTCCTGAGTTGGGCTGGTGTAAACATTGCAAGCTCGTCAATAGATCCGGCAGCTTATACCGATAATCCATTAATGGTTCGAGTAAATCTTCAATCCCACCAGCTTCTGCTTTTAGCATGACAAATGCAGTGTTAACCAACTGACGCATCCGAGTTTGACTAATGCCTGCGGTAGCAGGGTAAACTGGTGTCAGTGCCTGTTCCAGGGGTGGTGAAATACGATCATACAAATAATATTGCGGGTGCACCATTTCCAGGCCCCTAGGCCCAGTCCTGATTTCACCGAAACAGCGCATGCGTTGGTGGGTATCAAATTGGCGTCGTTGATTGGCATTAAAGTTAAAAAAACGCAGACTCAGAGAACCCGTTCCATCATCTAAATTTACAATCAAGCTTGAACGGCGTCCACCTTGAATACCACAAGATGTAATCTTGCCATCAATTAGGCCATGACTGGGTGCCATTACTTGCTTCATCTCTACAATTCGAGTTTGATCCTCATAGCGAATGGGCAAGTGAAATAGCAGGTCTTGTACTTGTGTCAGGCCAAGCTTTGCGAGCTTGTTAGCTAATGCTGGGCCAATACCTGGTAAGCAGGTTAGAGTTTGTGTCGCTGGCATAACTAATTGTAGTAGATGTGAATAGCAGCCGTATTTGATATTGCTGTATTGTTCCAGTGTACCAACACGCGATGTGTTGGGCTGTCAAAAATTATATTAGAAATCAAAATTAACACTTTACTTTTATTAAAAGTAATACTGAGGTAAATTTTTTTACAAGAGGCAACAAAAGTTCACGTAGTGCGTTGGTAGTTTAGCACAGTTTTTCGGGATGGACAGGACCGTGAACAGTTGGTAAAAAAGGATTTTTTTCCGACTTTTATAGGCTTTAGTCTATTAAATATGGACTATTTTCAGTCAGTAACAAGGATGTGATTGATCCTGCCTTGCAGGATGAGTTTGTCAGATGATTTTTTGGCATGGAAGCCTTAGGTTAGCTGTTTGCAGGGTAACCTTTATACTTAGTATTTTATAAAATACGGTCTGACAAGCGCGATAGTACCTGAAGCCAAGTTGAATTTGATTGCCTATGTCTACACATTAATGAATGATTTTTGGCAAGGATAGTAGGATCAACTGCTACAGGTTCACGCTAAAGCTAGGGGGGATGTCAGGAAGGATATACCTGATGACTTCCCTAGTTTTATTTTATTGGCGAGTAAGCCTTATAACGCCGTGTAATCTGCGCAAAGATTTCATAACCCGTGCCAAGTGGATACGATTATGAACATTCAGACCAAGGTTAACTACAGACAGGCTGGCATCTTGCTCATTGACATTAATTTGGTCAATATTGGCATCATTTTCGGCTACACTGGCAGCCAAATTGGCAATAATACCCCGATTGGCAGTAACTTCGACTTTTAAATGCACATTAAAATTGCCCTCAGTGGTCTCGGCCCAGGTTAGTGATACGGTCTTATCAGTTTGGCGGGCTAGCTCCTTTAAATTCTTGCACAGGTTGCGATGTACAACAATGCCATGCCCTGAGTTGATGTGGCCGACCACAGAGTCGCCTGGTAATGGATTACAACACTTAGAATATTTTACCAGTAGACCTTCAGTACCATGAATAGCAATGGGTGCATTAGTAGCTTGTCCGGTATCGTTATTAGCTTTGGTAAGTGAATGTGCGCACACGTAAGCCATGCGTTTGCCAAGACCAATATCTGCCAGTAAATCATCCAAGTTTGCGATGCTAATTCTTTCTAGGTACTGTTGTAATTGGTTTGGGTCGATTTGTTCAAGACTCGTATTGATACTCCCCAGTTCCTGATTTAAAAGACGTCGTCCCAGATTGACTGAATCACGGTTTACTTGATTTTTAAGATAATGACGGATGCTTGCGCTAGCCTTGGCAGTGGCAATAAAGCTCAGCCAACTCATATTAGGCTTAGCGGTGGTGGTCGTAATTATTTCTACGGTATTACCACTTTCGAGCTTTTGGCTCAGTGGTGCCAGTCTGCGATTTATTTTGCAGGCAATACAGGAATTACCAATCTGGGTATGGACGGCATAAGCAAAGTCAACTGCTGTGGAACCCTTGGGGAGTGCCAGTACCTCACCCTTGGGTGTAAAAACATATTCTTCATCGGGAAATAGATCATGTTTGACATGGTTAATAAACTCTAGCGCATTGCCAGATTGTTTTTGCATTTCCAGTAAGCCTTGCAGCCATTGTCGGGCGCGACTGTGTGTGCCTGCTGATCGGCCACTATCATCATCCTTATATAACCAGTGTTCGGCAATACCATGATTAGCAATGGCATCCATTTCCCGGGTACGAATTTGGATCTCGATAGGGGTCTGAACCCCAGACCCAACCCGGTATAAAGTGGTATGCAGTGACTGGTAACTATTTGACTTGGGGATAGCAATATAGTCCTTAAAGCGCCCTGGAACCGGACGATACAAATTCAGGTGATGTACAGCACCAAGAATGCGGTAACAAGTGTCCACCTTATCAGTAGTGATGCGAAAAGCAAATACGTCCATAATTTCCCTAAAGGACTTATTTTGGATTTTCATTTTGTTATAAATACTGGCTAGATGTTTTTCACGACCAGTGACAGTGCCGAATAAATTTTCTTGTGCCAAACAATTAACTAAGGCTTGTTGTACCTGTTCAATCAGTGCTTTGTGTTTACCTCGGGCGGTTTCTACTGCCCGTTTTATGTAACGATGACGCATTGGATAATAGGCTCTGAAGGCCAGGTCTTCCAGTTCCACACTGATTTTATGCATGCCCAATCGAGAAGCAATGGGAGCGTAGATATCAGTAGTCTCTCTGGCAATGCGGCATCGGCTCTCAGCACGCATGACCCCGATGGTACGCATGTTATGAAGGCGATCAGCTAATTTAACTAATATAACCCGTATATCTCTAGCCATGGCAATGGCCATTTTCTGGAAATTATGGGCTTGTGATTCAGCGTGGGATTTGAACTCAAGATGGGTCAACTTGCTGACCCCATCTACCAGATTAGCAACTGTGCAACCAAATTGATTGGCAAGCGCTGTTTTGGTGATTTCGGTGTCTTCAATCACATCGTGTAACATCGCAGCTTGTAAGCTCTGGTGATCAATACCCATATCTGCCAAAATGCCGGCTACTGATAATGGGTGGAGCACATATGCTTCACCACTTTTGCGTTGCTGGCCATCGTGGGCCTGCTCGGCAAAATAATAGGCTCGTCTCACCTGTTGGATTTGATCCGGTTCAAGGTAAGTTTGTAACTGTTGACAAAAGGTATTAATGGTTAGCATATCCATGATCCAAAAACTTCCACGTCGTCAATATTAGCAGAAATTATCTGTCACGTTTGCTTTTGACTATTGATTGAGGCAGTAAATTGCAACGATCTTGACTAGGATCCAAAATAATTGGATCAGGTGCGCTAGAGCGATGTCAACAACATCGACATATTTTACAAATAAGAGTATCTAAACATTTTAGCGTCGATGCCATTATAATTAAATAGCGATATTTTTTACAGAAAGGCTCTAGATTGTAAGCGCTAAAACACGATGTGTTATTAATTCCTAATTCCTTTAAAGTGTTAAAATTAGTTCAAAATGGACATTTTTTATTAATAAATCTGGATTGCGCTCGCTTTATAGGCGTTAGATCACAACGGCACTGAAGATATTGTGAGACTACCTTATGGCGAGAGTGGATGTCCGTTTGACTATGGTATGTAAATTATCTTTGCTGATGCTTATTAAGCGCATAATTGTGGTGACATGTTAAACTTATTGATGTATTTAGGAGACTAAACTATGCTTAACAAAATACAAATTGACCAACTGGTTGGACGGATTACTGGTGCTATTCCGGATTCACTGATGCCAACTGCAACTGCCGCCAAACAGAACTTGAATACCATAATGCACACTGCAATAGCTAACTTGGATCTGGTGACTCGGGATGAGTTTGATGCTCAAGTTGCAGTCTTACAGCATACTCGAATGCGGTTGGAATCGCTGGAGCAGCAGATCAACGAGCTAGAGCAATTAATCCATCGACCCGACAGTTAACAGCTGCCTGCCACACCCAGAAAGATAGCTGATTATTTACACGCTATATAAACCAAGGAAGGATTATGTCACCTGCCATTACTTACAGCTGGGCCCGTGTTGGCATTGATGCCCGGCAGGTTACTGTAGAAACTCATCTGACTAATGGCTTGCCTGCACTGACTAGTGCTGGGTACAATGATACTTATTCTTTTCATTAGAGCATAAACATATGATCAAGATGCCTACCTCCCGTAGGTGCTTATAATAAGTAAATACGCAAAATCTCAATAAACAGGATTTTATTATTTTCATCCATGTAAAAAAATGAAATCCTGTTTTTTCCGTCAAAATACGTTTCAATTCGAATTAACTTTAATCGTTGCACGATTGATTACAGTAAAAGCTCTGTTCTTTACATACAAAAAACTAATTTTTTATCAGGGGGTTACTATTTAAAGGCAGTAGTGCTTCAAGTAAGTCAGTTTTTTCTAGGATACGATCTAAGATATTTCTAGAAACCGTATATGTTGGTAATCATAATTTTGATATAAAAAAAAGTCAGGTTCACCCATGCTGGAAAAAAAGATAAAAGTATTAGGAGCTGCTGTAAATACCCCATTCTTAACACAGCCACCTCGTAGACAGTTTAAGCTGCATTCCTATACTCAGTGGGCGTCATATCATTGAGCGAGTCATGCGGCCTTTGGGTGTTATAAATTTCAATCCATTCGTCCGTTATCTGCTTAACCTCCTGTAGGTTTTTAAACCAATATAAGTCCAATACTTCATGCCTATATGTACGATTAAAACGCTCTATATAGCCGTTTTGATACGGGCAACCAGGCTTGATATAGTCAATTCTGATACTGTGAGCTAGAGCCCAATCGGTAAACACGCTTGACGTGAATTCACTGCCGTTATCAACCCGAATCTTCTCTGGATAACCATGCCATTCGCCCAACCTGTCTAAATAACGTATAACACGCAACGATGGAATGCTGGTGGCTATATCAATGCCTAATAGCTGGCGGTTAAAGTCATCGATGATGTTAAATGTTCTATAACGCACCTTGTTATGCAGCTGGTCACTCATAAAGTCCATTGACCATGTGTGCCCTTGATGATTTGGCACCGTTAATGGTTCGGGGTTTCTTGGCGGTAACCTTCGTTTGGATTTGCGCCTAAGGTTGAGCTTTAACTCCGTGTACACGCGATATACGCGCTTATGGTTCCAGTGATAGCCTAGCTTACGCAGCCGCTTAAAACACTTAGGAAAGCCCCACCTCTGGTGTTTTTCCACCAAGTCATTCAGTGCATCGATAATGGCACTATCATCTGTCAGCGTTGGCTGATAATAAAACGCCGTTCGGCTTATAGAAACGACTTTACAGCTCATTGTTACACCGATTTGGTGTGTGGCCTGTAACTCCTGAGCCCAGACTTTGCGCTCTGCCACAGGCACTACAGCTTTTTTATGATTTCTTCCTGTAGCTGAGATTTAAGACTTAAGTCAGCGTACATTTGCTTAAGCCTACGGTTCTCTTCTTCAAGCTCTTTTAAGCGTTTAACATCAGAGGCTTCCATGCCGCCATACTTTTCTCGCCATTTGTAAACAGTTGAATTGGCTACGCTATATTTACGGCAGATATCTTTTATTGCCATACCAGCGTCAGCTTCTTTCAAAATTGCCACTATTTGGCTTTCGGTCATGCGTTTGCTCATCGTAAAACTGCTCTGGGATATCTTATAAAAAATTCTACGAGTGATGTGTATTAGTTTAGGGGATAGTTACACTGCCATGAGAAAGCTGATTGAAATTTGTTAAGGTGGGATTAAAAAACAAACAAGATATCGGCCTCAAATCGTAATATTGAATACAATATAGAGACATGGTGTCTACATTAAATATGAGTTTTAATTTACGGGAGATTACACAGTAAATTTAACCACTGTATTAACATTCATTACTGATGGCGAGTAAAGTATTCTGTGCAGAATCGAGTGCAGGTTATTGAGGATATCGATCTAGTGAACTATTACATAAGCTAGTTTACCGGACTGGCGATGCCAATTCATAACCAGCGTGCAGCGCTAAACCACTTTATGATTGTTTTTGATGAGCAATTGTCAGGTCATATTTAACTAAGAGAAATACATAGAGTTATTTACAGGGTCAGTAATTCTATATTTCTTCGATATATGTATTAGCTATTGGCACCTGAACATATCGCTTTGTGTTGGTTTTAGAGTCATGAGTCCAGAAGAAGTAGTAACCTTTAGCAGGTTCTGATGTCACCTTGCTATTTCGTACAAACCAAGTCTTATCACCACTATAACTAGTATAAGTTACCCGATAATCACCGTCTAAATAGCTTACTCCAAGTCGACTAATTTGATTGACACGATCTTCAGGCATAATTGTTAATACACCACACACTGTTAATCCAATGCATACAACGATTATGGCAGAAATCTTTAGGTTCAATTTTTTTTTGTTCATTTAATAGCTACTCCTTCACATTTTCAATGAATGCCATTGCAGCGAACGGCATTAGTGGGTCTTCTTTAATCATAATTTTTTTCTCTGTAGCGAGCACCTTCATGTGGGCTACATCTGTGCTGTTTCCATCTTTTAAAACTAATAAACGTGGTAACCGTCGTAGCATCACGCGTGTGGATTCGGCTATTCCAGGTTTGATTATGTTAATGTCTTGGATACCGTAATCAAACATTGTCTTAGTTATGAACGAGGATACATCTGCCTGACGCTTGAGTCGCCAGTTTGGAGAAACATTATTTATCGCAGTAGGAACTTTACCAAATCGACTACTGATTTCATCAACAAACCACCGGCTTAAATCATTCTTGGTTAGGTGGGAGTAATTTACACATTGATGAAAACCAGAAACTTTGTCTAATATTAATGTGCGAGACAATAACCCTGAAACTGTGCTGTTCAAGACCCCTGATGGAATAGCATAATCATCTGTTGTGCCAATATATTCGGCATGACCACTAAGGTCCGAAATCACACACAACTGATCTCCAATTTTATAAGTATTCTTCGAATTCCAGTTTGCTATAGATCGCTTTAGTTCTCTATTTATGATTCCTTTAGCAGTCCAGCCATCTACAAAAATAATTGAATCCGCGGAACGTCCCGAATTGGCAATATATTGCAAAGCAGCAGTATCAATACCATGATCACGAACAATCGAAATCGAATAATGCTTTACATCACAGCTGTGGCCTATCTTTAGTGCTCGCGCAAGTAAAACTCCAACTGGAGTACCCGCACGAGCCAGAGACACTATGGTGACACTCTCTCCCTTCACATTGTGCAACGTTCTCGCTAACAATTTGATCTCAGAAGCTAAACGATTACCGTATGTATCAATGAGGTTATGGAATGTATTTAAATACTTTTTTGAAGGTGGTTCTTCGTTTGAAATAATCTTCGAGTAGTGGATACCTCCAGCCTGTAAAAGACGTTCTTTTTCTACTACGCTAATCGGTTTGAGTTCAACTTTTTGAAGTAAAAATTCACAATCATCAGACATATAGCTACCGCTGAAAATAGAACTTTTGTTTTGCTGAGTCGTACTCATCTTAGAACCTCTGCAATCTGGCTATTTGATGGGATAATTTGAAAATCACATATCGACATGAAGCCAGCGTCTGACAAACTATCACCAAATCCAAAAAATGTAATATGCCTGTTATTCTCATTCTTAAACAAGCATTTAAGGAAATCGACAGCACGGCGCTTACTGGCATATGGAGGCAAAAATGCAAGATTTCTATCGTTGGCATGAACAGTAAAGCCCTCTGTACTCTCCTTGTCTGTTTTGTTTATAAGGAGCTTTAAATATAAGGGGTCTCCTTTAACGCAGACATAGCAGGCATAACCTTGATCGTTGACTATTCGGACACGTACTTCAATATCTAGGCGTTCAACATCTAGCTCCAATTGTTGTTTAAGTTGATCCATTCGATTACGCCACTGAGGTTCCTCTTTACCCAAAATCAGCCTCCATGTAGGGTCTAATTTATTCTGATGATTAATAACAATCGCACCATGAGATGCTATTTTGTAACTCGAAAAATCCATTAGAACACGATTTAAGGAATCTGTACGGCGTCCGGTCACGGGTATAATAATTGAATCGTTAAATAATGAGATTAAGGCTTGCTGCTGGGGTGAAGAATAAGCTCCAACTTCACCACTAGAAAGTGCAGTGGCATCCTTATGCTCTGATAGATCTAGGCACTTACGTTTGGTATGAAAAAGAGTGTCATCAAGATCAGAAAAAACTACTACTGTCATTAATTTCTACCTAGGATAATGCTTTTACAATTGATCAACTTGTGTAATGGACACATTTTAAATTGCTCCATAGTCTCGTACATTATAATTGGTGTGCGGTTTTCTGGTAGGTTGTACAGGTAGTAGTATGCGTTATGACCTGGATCGTAGAACTTTAGCTTACTTGAAATGCCATCTCCTTGGAGAATAGGAGAGCGGCCTGTTGACTCAAACAAAACGTCGTAGCCAGCGTTCTCTAGCTTTTCCGCGAATAAAAATGGAAAAAAAGTAAACTCTCCCGTTCCAACAATCACATACTGGTTGTTAAAACTAAGCTCTGAACCTGTAAATGGCACATTTTCTTCGTCAACAAATACAATTTCTTTTGGCGTTTCCAATTTAACACCTCTGCGTCCAGTATCTTGACGACAAGAAACAGTGCTGAGGTCCATAGCAGTTAAATTTGGAAACTTTAGTATTTTTTTGGAACTCTGCTTGAAGCTAAATTCTCCACGCAACAAACTATGGAAATGCAAGTTAATAGAAGTATAATCTGCGTGGAAGCGATCACAAGTTCCTCTGGATATCCAATTAACCAAAGATACCCAATGCACAGTTTTTAGATTCGGTAAGTAATCACACATTCCTTGGGTGATTTGAGCTAGCGTTTTCCCAGTACTGATTTCATCATCGACCAGAATTAAGTTTTCAATACTAGTTAGGTCAATATTATCAGCCATGTCGTAGATTAGGTGCAGAGGAGCATGGCTATGTTTTTCGGTAATGCTAAAGGCTAAATTTTTATCAAAACTGTATCGTGTGGTTTGCGCATAAAAAGTGCTACCACTACAGTCAATACTAATTTCATCAGCAACTCCTGCGCCTAAGCCAGTTGCGGTCTCTGCTACACCTAACACTAATATGTTGCCCGTAACACTGATCATGTTTGCCAACGCTTGGTATGTTCTTCGCATTTCGGAGGGTAGGCAGGGAATATATTTACCTAATACCTTCGAGAGAAATAAGTATGCTCGATTTGGATTTTCACGTGATGCAAACTCCAAGAGTGTTTCCATTAAATAAACTGAAGGTTCTACAACTAAATCTAAATGCCCGTTGTTAAGTTGAATTGTATATTCGCTTTTACATTGCATTACTATTTCCTGGCAAAAAAATAGGCGAGCCAGCTTGACCGACTCACCTATTTGATGTGGTAGAGTTAAATTAACCTACGTTAACTCCAAACTCTTGAGACATGGGTTTCAGACCACCAGAAAAACCTTGACCGACTGCTTTGAATTTCCATTCATTATTATGACGATAAATTTCGCTGAAGTTCATAGCTGTTTCTATAGAGTAATCTTCGCTTAGATCGTAACGAATAACTTCCTTACCATTAGCGCCATCAACCACGCGTACGAAAGCGTTAGACACTTGACCAAAGTTCTGGCCACGACTCTTTGCATCGTGAATGGTGACTGAAATAGCGATTTTATAAACATTTGTTGGTATTGTAGATAAGTTAATTTTGATTGATTCATCGTCACCTTCCCCGTCACCGGTTAAGTTGTCGCCAGTATGCTCAACGGATTCACAAACAGATTTCAAATTATTGTAGAAAATGAATGACTTGTCATCGATCACTTTACCGTCCACACCTAGCAGAAACACAGATGCATCTAAATCAAAATCTACGCCATCCGTTGATCGAGCGTCCCAGCCTAAACCAACAATCATTTTGGTCATACCTGGCGCTGCTTTTTCCAGGGAAACGTTACCGCCTTTACTTAATGATACGCTCATTGTTACTTATTCCTATTTTAGTTACAAAAGATCCTATTTATTAGGAGGCCTATTATCCAAAAATCAAGGCCCATATTGGCAAACTAATGCGCCTTTAACTAAAAACCCCTGATCTACCTGTTTCAGCATAAATAAATCATCTGGTGCATTGCCATAGCCCATTATACTAACGACTTCAAGGCTGCTTACTTCCTTGCTGATAGCAAGCCATTTTGCCTCGCGAGAACACTCTTCACCGAGGATAAAACCAGTCTCAAAATCGACTTCCGTGCCAATAATTTTAAACCGATTAACTTTTAATTCATCAAGGATCCCGGTCACGTAAATTCGTGGTGAGGCAGTTGCAATTACAACAGTTTTACCACGCTTATTTGCCGATTTCAACACCTGCATTACATTGCTGTTAACCGTTAAACGAGATGCTGCTAAAGTTCCAGCATGATAAATACTGCTTTCAGAGACTCCTTTAAGGTGTTTTTTATACAATGTCTGCTTAACACTCAACCGGAATCTGTAACTAAATTCCAAACGGAACATGGATTTTATTATGGCTGGTATTGCGGCAGTCCAATAAGTCTTGCCAGCAATTGCTTGAAACAAATACCCTAGGCTATTTTCCAGCACTAGTGTCTCATCAAAATCAAATACTACAACATCGATTTTCATCAAGACTTACCTTAAAAGTCAAACTCGGAGGGGATTAGACCCAGTTCTAAAGCGACTTTCTTTGCGATAATTTTTTCATCAGAGTCGAAGTTCCCATCGGCTGCCGCAATAGCGATTACTAAACGCATCAGCGTACGGCACTGAGTATTGTCACTGCGAATTTTATTTAACGCTTCACAAGACTTTGATTCACCTACGTCAACATCAAATTCGAAGTACCCCAAGTACTCATTAAATACTTTGATGACATCAGCTTGATCAAATACCTTTAGTGCTTCGTTGTGGGTAATAAGCGCCATCATTTTCTGTTTTTCTTGTGAGCTTATATCGCCATCAGCACGAGCAATTAAAACAGAGCCGGCTGCACAAGCGTTCAAAAAACTTTTATTTTTGAACTGTAGCGCCCCTTTTTTTAATTCTGAAGCTTTCTTTTTTACAGAATCGAGCAATGAATCTAACATTAGTTTTCCCTTGTTTGATAAAGCACTACAGAAAGCTTGATTGTACTGTTTGGAGGGTTCCTTCCAGTTTTCGATCCAAAGTTGACTCGCCTACAGCGCGGAATTTCCAACCACTGTTATGTCGATACAAAATCCCCAAAACCATAGATACCGAACCCTTGAATGTTGAATCGTTTGCAATGTTGTAGTTTGCAATTACATTATCGACACGAGTAGGAGTGCCTTCATAAAGACGTACACTTGCAAAAGGAATTGTTGCAAAGTCTTGGCCTTGAAAACTGTTCAATACAACGGAAATTTTTTCTATGTTTTGTGGAAGGCCATTCATCTTGATAGTGATTATCTCATTGTCTAGGCCGTCATCGCCATCCATATCCCCTGTTAGATCATCACCACTGTGCTGAATTGAGCCACATGGAGTTTTTAGTTGACCGAAGTAAACAACATTGACTAATTTCTTATCTGCAGTAAAGGTAGCCACACTAGCATCCAAATCAACTGCAACTTTTGAAATTCCACCGAAAAAGCCTTTCTTATCGATCGCCCCCCAGTTAACTCCTACGCATACTTCATTCAAGCCTGAACCATTTTTTTCCAGACTAACGCGTTGACCTTTTTCCAAACTAATTGCCATAATTAAAATCCCTTAGTTGGTTAGCTCTTAAACTTTAAATTATTTATTTAACAAATATTTATATGCCTGAAAAGCAGTGGATTAGTCTTCTTTTGACATCAAAGAGTGAATAAATGAAACCACAATGAATCCTGCACCGATCATACCTGTGATCATCTCAGGCACATGTATAAACGTTTTTAGGAACATTATGATTGCTAGAGCGATTATTGCATAGAATGCCCCATGCTCTAAATAGCGGTATTTATTCAGAGTTTCTTTCTCTACCAAAAGAATGGTAAGGGAGCGAACAAACATTGCACCTATCCCTAAGCCAATAGCAATGATGAACAAATTTGTGGTGATAGCAAATGCACCAATAACACCATCAAAGCTGAAAGAAGCATCTAGAATTTCTAAGTATAGAAACATGCCCAGACCACTTTTTGCTGCTGTATTGGTGGCGTCTGATACTCTATTTTCTTCACTGGATCCCATAAACGAAGCCAGCTTATGAATAGCAGTAAAGGCCGCAACACCAGCGACTCCTGAGTACATGAATGACAATTGTTCAGTTTCGGGTAAGTAAACGCCAGCAACCAACAAGATAGCCAGAACAGTTAATATCTCAGCAGCAAACTTGATTGTGCCAACGTATAAAAAAGGGCGCTCGATAAATCCAATCCAATGATTATCCTTACCTTCACTCAGAAAGAAATCCAATCCAACCAACATCAAGAATGATCCGCCAAAGCCCATTAATGACACATGAGCACTTTCCATCAATGCTTGATAATGTGCAGGATCATTGAGGGCTATCTGTATAGCCTCCCAAGGTGAAACTGATGCAATAATCGATACAACTGCAACAGGAAATATAATCCGCATTCCGAATACTGCGATTAAAATGCCCCAAGTTAGGAAACGCTTGCGCCATTTAGCATCCATGTCCTTCAGTACTGTTGCGTTCACGACTGCATTGTCAAAAGACAATGAAATTTCAAGAACAGAAAGCACACAAACTAGAAAAAGCGCTTCTAGGCCACCTATATGATAGCCAGCTGCGGCGCCTATTACAGTTACTAGCAGGCTGCCTTTAAAATATTTCAAGTTGTTCATCAAACTGTCCTTAATGACGTAGTTTTCGATTGGAATTTGATATTAAAACCAAATCTACCTATTGTAAGAACGGAATTGTATCATAAGAAAGATTGAATAATGGATCGTTATCATTAATCTAAAACTAGAAATTTCTATTAGTATCATAATGATACTATGTACTTATTATTTCCCAATGGGGATTGGTCTTTAGTCATTACTCTCCCAGAACATATATTCTGGTACATGAAAATAGTGATATTTGAAAGACAATCGTATCCGTAAATAAAAAATCAGGAATCTTGCATGGATATTTCTTTGATTCAATAAGACTATACAAATGAATTCCATCAAAATTTAACAAGGGCTTTAAAAATTTTTATATTGCAAATGATATAAAGTGTTCTGACAAAGGATTGGTAATGTTAGAGGAATTATATCGAAGCTTAGGGCAATGGAAGTTTATCACTATAGGTAACACCATCGAGATAAGATCCTTAAACAAACGATAAATACAGAAACATAAAGCCATTTATAAAAACAGGATACGCACGAAGATAATATGAGAAGATTACCGGTATATTTATTAGTAGGCACGTCTATTAGGTAAAAGTGCTTGAGCAGGTGATGTCCAAAATGGACCAGAAAATTAATCAAACGGCACATGAGCGAAAGGGGATTGAAAGCCGATAGTCTTTTTAATAACGGATAGAAAACCTACAGATACTCCACGCATAGCCATCTACAGGCGGAATAAAAAATACGCTAAAAGGGCTGCTCTACCTCAGTAAAAACATGTATCGCCTATGTTGATGCTTAAGATGCTCCAAAGTCTCCTGAAGCGTGAACCATACAACATTTAATCATGCATAGCGTGCCATTGGGTAAATTTATTTCCCAGGGCTTGGACAAGTCACTACCCACCTTCAATTAACATTGACGATGATGATCTGTGTATTGTACTTTCTTGTTTCAATGGTTATGCTTTTAATTAGCGTATTTAGTGCCGTTTTTAGAACGAGATATGGCTCCGGTGTTAAGCCTAGCATTGCTGAAACGGCTAAGGAGTATATAGCCATAATTATACCTACTTGGCAAATAAGATTCATGTCACATGTACAATATTCTTATGCTTGCAGGAGCTTTTGACTCAGCTTGGTTGCTTCTATGATCATTGAATATGACTCATGGCAATTTTCTTGTGTTGGTGCACATTCGGAGCTGGATCAAGATTAATAAACGTGACGTTTGAGCATACCATCTGAGTTTACTTTAGGTGTAAATATAAATGATAAACTGCTTACTGTCATGTTGGATTCGATAGTAATTTTGGATAATTTTTGAGGAGTAAAACCCCGGCGGTTAAGGTCAAATGCATAATATAACGTTTGGAAGATTATGTTTTTAGTTCTTACTCTGATATAAATGCAGAAGATAAACGCTCTGTAAACACGTTAGCAATAATGCTGGAATATCCGACAATAGCAATATCTTTGGGTGTTATGCACTAGCTAATGCTCTTTTTCATTGTATCAGCAAGGTTGTAAGCAGAGGTGAAACCTCCTTCAATACGTCTTCCAAGTCATCAGTCACCGCATGCCACAAGCTTTAGGTCTTGATCAATCAGTATGGGGCAGTTTTCACTGCTTGGCATTATTGGCATATCGTCAAACATAAATTATTTTATAGTCAGCAACACTGACATCATGACCTATGGTACGACTTGTTTCCGAACACAGAGCATGCATAACTGCTTTACGATCAGCATCAATGTGTTCTTTTTCATATGTTTTTGATGAATTGGCCATCAAGGTAAATATGTTAGAGCGGCCAGATTTGTGATTATTTACTGCCAACCAACTCAAATCAGTATTCGTGATATGCTTGGCTTCAAATTCTAGTGGTAAATATTTATAACAACCAAGCATTAAAGCAAAACATGTCTTCATATCAATGGCTTGAATATTAGCATGATACTTTAATGGTGTAGGTAAGAGGTTCTGATACTTGAGGAGATGGTATAGCTGAAATGACTCAGTCAAAATTCTTGTGCACGCGACCTCGCTTATCCGACAACTACCACTTGTCATCCTGCTTCAGTGAAATAATTCTGGTATTAAGTTTAATATTGAAATATTTGACTAAGTACAGGTCTATATTATTCGTATTAGGGACACCGACATAGCGAGGCCCATCATCAAACCAGTCTTTTCGTTCTATGATGCGGTTGCGGTCAAACTTCACATATTGAGCGTTCCATCGTTCCAGCAAACCACAATTAATGAGTGGCTGAACAAATTCTTCAAATGCTTTGGTACGAACAGTGAGATATTGTACCCCATGGTCAAAAAGTAGGGCTCAACATAGCGTGTGGACATACGTCAACCCACACCAATATCTTTTCCAAAAATAGTGAGTTCGCTCTGATCTTTTAATAGGTATGCGGCCGATAAACCTAATAGACAAGTGCCAATAACAGCAATCTTTGTCATGTAATAATATCTGAAATGTTAATTATTGAAATAACAATATGATTGCCTGATGTGAAAATTGGCCATGACAAATTCACATGCGTTTACCAAATATATGGTAGATTATCGCTGATGGCAAAGCCTATAGGCAGTCATTGAATTGGTCATCTGAGTTAAAATAAAGAGGGCACTAATTAATGGCAGGTCTCTATACACGCATAAGCTATTCGGCATAGGATTTCGCCTACAGCGCAATATTTCTACTATGCCTTATGCTCAGTTAGATGGTCGAACCAGAATATAAGAATGTACAGAAGTTATAAATACTATACGCACTAATACAACATAAACACAATAGCTTATATAATTGATATTGATTGTTATATTTAAGTTGATCAGCAGTTTACAGCCGGTACCGCTCCGCCTTTTCAAATTGCCCATTAGGCCATTCGGTTTGTTAATCAGCCTACTCTAAATGAGGATGCTCCGTTGTTGATCGATAAACATTCCTGATGAGGTTTATCCAAGTGCTATAGACGATTATAAATATTGGGTTACTTCTGAAAGCATAGGAATAATTAGTGTGTGTCCTTACAACTCAATCTGAGCCTGAGTTGAAATACACGATATTAATTTGTACAGCCAAATTATCGCTGCACACGCCTTAATCTAATTAATTGGTTGCGGATGCACAGCTTTCAGACATGATGTATAACAATACTAGGGTCCGTTTAGAAGGCTCAAAGTGGCCGATTATTTTAATAGTGAGGCGCTTGATATTGATATTAAATTAGGGGCTTAAGATTGATAATGTGGGATGCATCTAAATCAGATGATGTCAACAACCTCACGATATAGGCAGTGATATGATACCAATTACATATCCGAATACGTCATTTGTGGCTGCATCTTCGCTAACAAAGGTCATGCTTTGCCCCAGAGCGCGGAAGATTCGTAATACTGATCTCAATGGATTAGCGTTAGATACAACGTACTCTTAAACAAAATAATAGGATATTAACCTGGGCTTTATACAACTTACTGGGTTGACATATATCTTTGGTATGCATGTGGAAAATATGTGGAAAATTTGAGTATACAACAGCAGAACATCAGTTACCATTCAATGCATTCAGCCTACCATTGCCTGGAATGTAATGGCCGCACGCTGATCGATGAACTTAATCAGGCGGCTGATTTGACTGATTTCACCCAGATGCTTAATCAATCTGCCCGGCTTTCTGGTTTTGCCAAAAACATGTCTGGTTCCACTACCTTGCTGGAAAATTTGGTAGCAATGGCTAAAGAAGATGCTTTAAGTAGTCTGTTTGCTATTGAAGCCCTGTCTGAGATGCAGCATAAAGACACTAATAAAGCACTGGTTGATTGCCTGACACACCCAGATATCAGTGTGCGGCGCCAGGTTGCCTGGAAATTGGCCCGCCGGCATCCTATTCCAGCTGCCTTGCCGTTGCTAATAGAACAACTTTCTGTGGGCGGCATTGATACCATGCATGCCCATCAAACACTAAGCCATTGGGCACATCTTGAACCTATATTGATTACCAAGATGGTACTCCAGATTTTAGCAACCAATGATAATGATGATGCAATGCGTGCCCGTTTGGTTGATCTTATCGGCGTTTTGATTACTCCAGATGCTAGTGAAATACTCTCTCGCCTAGCTGTTGATACTGATGAATCTTTGCCGGTACGCTTGGCAGCCATCAGTGCAATAGGTAGTCGAACTGGCTCATTTGATGCTTTACTCAACCAGCTAGCAAATAGTGATAATGAAGTCGGTACGTATGCAACTTTGGCTATCAACGATCAAAAAACGTTGTATCAAAAGCCACGTATTGAGCACGATATTGCCATGCGCATCTGTCAATTGGTGCTTGCAAAGGTAGATCATAACCTCAGCTCTGGGGGGCGTGGTGAAACTGGAGGTGTGGCTAGTTTATTAGTCTCACTGGGCAAAGCACTGACTCGCCAACCTGGCATCAGTCAGGTGATTACCATCGGTGTTGGTAGTATTGTTGATGCCATTGCCAGTCTTACAGATTGTGGCAATACTCCACTGTCATACGGTATCATTGCTGCTGGTGATGCAGCCCGACCAATGAACAGTACAAATGCCTGGGAACATCTGCCTGTTATTAAACGTGGTATTAAACGCGTTTTGTTTAACTTTGGATCCATTGACTTAATGCATCTACGAATGCTTGATGTGGCTACCCTTGCTGCTTCGCAGGTGGCCAATGATCTGGCGATTCCTATATGCTTTAGCTTTGCACCAGACCCTCATAACTTAGTGCAATCATTATGTTCTAGCAAACAACTAAATCGAGTTTCTTTTTTGGCTGCTGATGCTAAAAATAACCTCTGGTTTCGGGCTCGCATGCTTGAGCATATGGCTCGAAATGCCAGTCAGTTGGCTGTTTTCCCTCAACCGAAATGTCGTATCTTACTACAAGATATCCGTAAGGGTTCGCGTCAGCATAAGCAGCGCTCTGTGACTATAGCGGAAGGCATTGATATTGGGCTAATCCACCAAGCTGCACAGAATTACTCAGTAACACATCACAATCGTGAACAAGGTATTATTGGGGATTTGGCTAGGCAAATTTGTACAACGCGGCGGCATCTACCCATATTACTGAGCGTCGGGCGTTTTCATCCAGGCAAGGGGATGGAACGTGTCGTGATTGCTTGGGCTGGTGATCCCCGCTTATATAATCGCTGTAATTTGGTAATTGCAGGCGGTAATCTCGATTGCCCGTCAAGTATCGAAATGGGTGTTATTAGTGCAATTAATAAGGCTGTACCGCTCAACGATTCTCGACGCTCTGGCCTTACTCTATTAGGTGGGCGTTCTCATTCTGATGTTGCATGCTTAATGATAGCGACCATGAAAGGTCAGGTAGGGTACTGGGCGAGTGGTGGTATTTATGTTGATGGTGCCCCGAAAGAGGAGTTTGGTTTGGCTTTACTTGAAGCACTGGCTACAGGTCTAGTTGTTGTTGCACCGAGTGCTGGAGGGCCGTTAACCTACATTGAGCACGGTGACACAGGTATCCTTGTAGACTCTCAGCGTGATCTTGGATATGCAATTCATCAGGGATTTGGTTTGGTTAATAATCCTGGAAGGATCTCCAGAGTACGCAAGATGGTTGCAGAACGATACACGATTGATACTATGGCTAAAAAGCTGGCATCGTTATATTTGACTGGGCGTGATCAGCCATGACATTGCTTGTGATTAGCCCTGACTTTATTTCCCATTATAGTCCTTTGGCCGTCATTGCGGGTTCTGCAAAACTTGTAGGGCAACGCGTTATTATTGCCACAGGGATGAATATGGCACCACACGTACACGCAGCAGGTTTTGAATGGGTATCATTACAATTAAGTCAGCAGAGTAATGATGGCATTGCCAGTAAGGACGTAGCAATTAGACGTTTTCTAAACGCCACTCATGGTGGTCCTATAGCGACGCTCCGTTGCCAGGCTCTGGATAGAGAAAAGGATTTACTCTGGCAACCTGAGCATGTAGCAAGGCAGATAGCACAACTATGCGACCAAATAAATCCTGATAATATCCTGCTTGATCATGTATCTTTTGGGTCAACTTTGGGTGTATATGCAACGGGAAGATCCTTTACAACCCTTGTTCCAGGTCATCCAAGTCAATTGCCTGTTGGCAATGAGCGTTATGGTATCCCCTCAATCTGGCCGTCGTGTATGTTGCCTGATCTTGCAGCATTGACTAGACTGGAAGACATTACTGATCGTGTTACCGCTGTCTTCACAGACCGCTGGAATACGGCCCTGTTCTCTATTGCACCAAACATGCGGCCAGTCAGAGATGCTTTTCGTGTCCACGGCGATCAGGTACTCTACAATAGCCTAGAGCAGTATCACGCCACTGAACGTTCAGAGCACCTGCCAATGAATCATCAATTTATTGGTCCCTTGATACGTGGAGAACCGCTCACGCCCAGTTATCGCCGATGGCTTGATCAAAAGGATAGCCGACCTATAGTGTATGTTGCCTTAGGTTCTTTCCTATCTCATAGGACAGATGTATTGACCAATCTATCAGTCGCCCTGCAACAAGTGGTTGTCCGTGTGGCAATGGCTATTGGTTCAACTCCTATCTCGATATTTGAACCTTTACCAAGAGGATGGCTTTTGGCACCAAGGTTACCCCAAGTGGCACTGTTGCATGCATGCGATATCATCATACATCATGGCGGTAATAATAGTGTACAGGAAGCTCTGGGCATGGGGGTACGTCAAATAGTATTGCCTTTTTCAACAGACCAGTTTGCTAACGCTGCAGATTTGGAACGGGCTGGCCAAGCCACAGTTGTATCGCCGAACCATATTTCTCCACGAGCATTGGCCCAAATTATTAGGGAGGTTATGACTTTTCCTAGACCTCAAAGCATTACACCGCTAAGTGCTACCGCCTTGGCCAGCAAGATTATAGATCCTCACTGTATGATCAGCTAGCCCTTGTTACCTTGAGTTGCGCCACTATGCATGGCTATAATACTAACTACTGTTACTATACTTGCATGGTAAGTGATCTTTTTAACGTTACTTGCTGGCTTTTTACGCCCTACCTTAAAATCAATCGCGGCTCAAGGTGCTGGGCAAGGTATGTTATTAAGGACAAACTATGAAGACAAAAGCTAACAAGTTTCTGTTGTTTGGCATTGTTGGAGCATTTTTACTTTCTATTCTCGGATTGTTTTACTATTTGGCATCCTTCGGTGATCAGGCACATATCAAGGTTGTTCTCGAGCCAGATGACAAAGACGTCGTATCTCTTGGTCAACAGGTGTATGCACAGAAATGTGCTGCTTGTCATGGTGTCAAACTGGAAGGGCAACTAAGCTGGCATCAGCGTGATTCTAATGGCTATATGCCTGCACCACCTCATGATAAGACAGGACACACTTGGCATCACTCTGATGATTATCTTTTCTCAATGACCAAATATGGAATTGAAAAGATGATTGGTAAAAAATACCCAAACAACATGCCGGCTTATGAAGACCAGTTGACTGATGAACAGATAATAGCTGTTCTTTCTTATGTCAAAAGCACTTGGCCTAGACGTATTCAACGCCAACATGACCAGATAAACGCGCGTGCCAACGCTCAGAAAGAAGATGGCTAGACATTAAAAAATTTTCAGGATTTTGGGTTTTTCCGCTAATGTTCTCAACACTTACCTATGCAAATCTTGTGTCCTTAGTACCAAAAAATGGTGCAAAACTGAAACAGTCGCTCACTGAAATAGAGATATTTTTTTCAGATCTTCGGTAAAACTTATTGGAAATATACAGGTTCGACGTTGAATCACTTGTCTGACCAGAAAAATGATCCTGTACTAATGGCTAAAGCTTCGCTGATGAAGCTGTCTGAGCACCATGCTACTTTGTTACCTAAGCTTGCAACAGGAGCATACCCTGTCAGGTATTGGTAGATTGTGCATTTAGTAGAATTTTCCCATTGGCTTGGCTCTTTGCTTCCCCGCTGTAAGCTATGTATCATGCAAATGTTACAAAACCCTCAGGTTATTGCTCCTCGATTCAGGATTTATACGATGAGTTATGTTGGCGTATTGGTCATGGCAGAGATTGTGTTTACCTATATCTTGTTGGGTTTTTATCATTAATAGCCACCCCTTATGGCAACATTATGCTTGCCAAGCTGGTTATAATTTCGCTGTTGTTGATCTCTGAAGTCATTAACTAATTCAGGCTGGTTATTTTCTTTTCGTTAGGTAAGCAGGCAGTGACAAGAATGTTCAACACATCGATGTAATTTGAAATAGAGCTATCCATCATTATATTTACTTTGATAATTTTTTTAACGCTAACTGCGGTATGGTAAACGATATCTTAAATTGCCTTTGAAAAGCTATCTGCATCAAGCCTGTAACGAATCAAGATAGTAGGAGGCTTTATCTGAGGTTCGTGTCTTGAATGGCATTTCCTAAATGCAGTTCTGTCTGTTAGCTGCGCTATTTTCTGGTTGGGCAATGTGTTGTTAAAGACAGTGCATAATACTGATTTAAGACATTCTGCTTATTGGTAGTGATACTGCTAGGAACTGGTTGATAAGATTATAATAGGTGTACCAGTAAATAGTTGTGTCCAGCAGTGCATCACTTCATAATCGAATCAGACTTGCTCTGTGTTTGATCTATCTTTAGTCCAACATGGTTATAGTTACTTATGACTGTATAAGTATGGACTTTTGGCAAAGACCGGTCCTAAACCCGAAATAAGATCGGTTATCCAGATTTTGCAGTTTTTATAGGATTTGCTGGTGTGAATTTCGCTACCGCTACTGCATAGAAAGCGTGATGTACGCAATAGAGGTCCATACTATGAAGTCTGTTCTGTGGATGCTTGGAGCTATTGCTTCCTTGTATGTGATGGCGGTGAGTGCGCGTGAATTAAGTGGTCATCTGAATACCTTTGAGGTATTGGCGTTGCGTTGCGTAGCCTAATCGGCCTGCTTATTGTCATAATCATTATCTACTGGCGCCGCCATCCTGAATTATTTCTGACACAGCGTACGTATACCCACCTATGGTGCAATCTATTTCATTTCTACGGTCAGGCCAGTTGGTTCTTTGCTATTGGTATGATTCCTCTGGCACACGTTTTTGCGATTGAATTTACAGTGCCAATCTGGGTGCTGGTTATTGCTGCTATACTTCTGGCTGAGCGTATTACCCTGAAAAAGCTGCTTGCAGTTGGTTTAGGTATGGCTGGAGTGCTGTTAATTGTAAGACCAGATACGGGTATTCCCTCAACTGGTGCAATGGTGATGCTGTGTGGTGCCATTGGCTTTGCGGTGGCCATTGTGTTTAACAAACAACTTTTTTCCACCGAGCATCCATTAACCATTGTTTTCTATATGTCATTAACACAATTGCCAATCAATGCTATTTTGACCGGGGCCGATTGGGTTATGCCAGATCGCTGGATGTGGGCTTGGTTATTCATTACCGGCTGTGTGGGAATTAGTGCTCACTTCTGTGCTTCCAAAGCCATGCAAACAGTGGAAGTGAGCAGCATTATAGCCATGGATTTCTTACGTTTGCCACTTATTGCGCTGGTAGGAATGTGGCTTTACGGTGAGCAGTTTGACTGGTGGGTGGTCGTCGGTGGCGGACTGATGATTATTGGCAATATTACAGGCCAGGATTTATGGCGTAACAATCAATCCGTTTGATTTGGCACTGTCCTACACAAATATTCTGTTGATCAGCTAGTTCAGGATTATACCAGTTTATGGCTATTCAGTTATATCAAGATGATCCACATATTTGGGCTGTAAAATAAATTCACCCGTACGTTGTCTAAATAGTTCATCATCCACAATTAATTTAGTAATGATTTGGTCTTGCGTTTACTCCTGCGGGCATTCACAAAATTTAATTCAATGGTGCAGATTTAGACATAATTAAGGCAATGTAGTCTGTTCAAATCAATCCATTACACGTGAGTTAAATTACAGTAATGGTTATCACACAGCTTACGAATTAGATTGGTTACAACGCTGAGCAATCAACTCATCCACGACTGTAGGATCAGCGAGAGTAGATGTGTCGCCGAGTTGGTCAAAATCGTTTGCAGCAATTTTGCGTAGTATCCGCCGCATGATTTTCCCAGAACGAGTTTTCGGTAAATCGGTTGCAAACTGGATCAGGTCTGGCGAGGCAATGGGGCCAATATGGCTGCGCACCCACTGGTATAATTGATTCAGTAAGGTATCACTGGGCGGATAGCCTTGTATTAAGGTAACATAAACGTAAATACCTTGCCCTTTGACAGCATGAGGGTAACCCACTACAGCGGACTCGGATACTGCAGCATGGGCCACGAGCGCGCTTTCAATTTCTGCAGTACCCATACGGTGTCCAGAGACATTCAGGACATCGTCCACCCGCCCTGTAATCCAGTAGTAACCATCGGCATCACGGCGCGCTCCATCACCTGTAAAGTAGTAGCCTGGAAAGGTTGAGAAATAGGTTTCCTCAAATCGTGCATGGTTACCCCAAATCGAGCGAGCCTGTCCTGGCCAACTGTCGGCAAGCACTAGATTGCCATCAGCTTCCCCTTCAAGCACCTGGCCGTCATTGTCAAGCAGTGCTGGCTGCACTCCAAAGAATGGTAAGGTGGCAGAACCGGGTTTGGTAGGCACGATCCCGGGCAGTGGGGTAATCATATGACCGCCAGTTTCAGTTTGCCACCAGGTATCAACAATGGGCACGGTTCCCCGGCCAAATACCTGTTGGTACCACTGCCAAGCTTCTGGATTGATAGGCTCCCCTACACTGCCGAGTAATTTCAGGCTTGACAGGTCAGCACCTTGTAACACTGTATCACCCTGCTGCATTAGCGCCCGAATGGCGGTTGGTGCTGTATAGAACTGATTCACTTTATGCTTGGCAATAACTTGGCCAAACCGAGCATAGTTGGGGTAATTGGGTACGCCTTCAAACATCAAGGTGGTGGCGCAGTTGGCTAGTGGGCCATAGATAATGTAGCTGTGTCCGGTAATCCAGCCTACATCCGCAGTGCACCAGAAGATATCCTCGGGCTGATAATCGAATACCAATTGGTGGGTCATGGAAGCATAAACCAGATACCCGCCACTGGTGTGTTGTAACCCCTTGGGCTGGCCCGTCGAGCCTGAAGTATACAGAATAAATAATGGTTCTTCTGCGTACATGGCCTCTGGTGTGTGTTGCGTGGAAGCTGATGCTATTATGGTGTGATACCAGACATCACGTCTGGCTTGCCACTGAATATCTGTTCCCATACGGCGCAGGACGACCACCCTGTCGACACACTCCACTTGAGTTAAAGCAGCATCAACATGTGCCTTTAGGGGAATTAACCGACCGCCTCGTGTGCTTGCATCAGCAGTGATCACAATGTTGCTATTACATCCCTTAATCCGACGTGCAATCGCATCGGCGGAAAATCCGCCAAAGATTACCGAGTGTATTGCCCCGATACGTGCGCAAGCCAACATGGCTACTGCAGCTTCGGGTACCATGGGCATATAAATTGTAATCACGTCACCCTTACAAGCACCTAAATCAAGCAAGGCATTGCTGAACTGGCATACTTCTTGATGCAATTCGCGATAAGAAATGTGGCGACTTTCGGCAGGATTATCGCCCTCCCAGATAATCGCTGTTGTATTGCCATTCTGATTCAAATGTCGGTCTAAACAATTGGCGGCCACATTAAGCTGGCCATCTGCAAACCATTCAATGGATACCTCGCCCAGTGTAAAAGAGGTTTTTTTTACTTGGGAGAATGGTTTAAGCCAATCAATCCGTTGCGCCTGTTGTGACCAAAATCCATCAGGATCTCGCATAGATTGTTCATACCAGATGGCTCTGCGTTCAGCATCAAGCTGGCTAGCAGTGGTCAGTGGCGGGTCTACAGGATTGGTTGTGGTTTTATTCATGGTGTTTTCTCCAAGTAACTCAACTACACATTTAAGTCGGCAAGATAAACATCTGAGTTTCAGATAAGCAAGCCTGAATAAAAAACGTATCTACAATGGCAAATTCGATTAAGCAAAGCCTACTAAAACTGTATGGCAGACTATTGGAGCACTTTACAAATAGGTTATTGCACTTGTTTTGTAAAGTCGATGATTTTTCTTAACCATTTTTTATCGAGCAGCATCTATTGGCATCAGCCAGGGATCACTGACACACATGATGTTGGGCAAGTGTATATGTAGTGTGTGGCATTGTCTGCGGTCACCTCATAGTGGGTCAAAATTTCAGTTCAGGCAAAAGATTTTGAAGTCCCTGTAGCCATTTGACACCGCTTAGCACTGCTGCATGAAATAGCTTTAGTCGCTGGTGTCTGATAGCTATTGCTTGCATGGATTCACTGACGCTAGATACCCCGGACAATAAGGGATTTTGGTGGTTTTGGCAATATTGTAATAGTTTATTGGTATTGTCTGGGGAAACTACAAAATCAGCTCCCATTGCCCCACAGTCCTGATATTTTGGATGGTCATTGCCTGTGCTAAGGTAGCCAATTTATCGTCACCGCAGATGTGCAATATCTGTTGGCGTGCCTGACTTAGCATAGTATAGATGAAGGTTATGTGGTTGTTGGCCGGGTTGCCAGACAAAGTTATGGATTGGTCAGGTCCATAGCGGCCGGTTCTGGACGGCATGGTCACACCAGCACCATGCTTCTTCCACTTCATCAGGCCGTACAAACAGGTTCTGGTTACCTTGCAGGCATTCTAAGAGCAGACGTTCATAAGCATCAGGAATGCGGTTTTGGTATTGTATTTGGCCAAAGTCAAGCTGTAAGGGATCACAACGTAACCGCATGCCTTTGTTAATTTATTGCTCTCTGGTAAGCACCTGTAAGGAGATTCCTTAGTAAGGTCATAGACGAATCACCAGTTTGTTATTGGCGATGTCTTGCTGGCCTGCATCAAATACAAAGTGTGCATTGGATTTGAAGTGGGTGACAATTTCTGTCAGTTTCTCACGCATGCGCTTGCTTGTGCGCAGGTAGAAAGGTGCGCCAAATCAACGCCAGTTAGCTATCTTGGCTTTTAGGGCTAAAAAGGTTTCCGTATGACTATGAAGGTTGCCACTGACTTCCTCAAGATAACCTGATTGGTGTTCGCCTACGCCATATTGGCATCCAGTTTTGATGGAGGCTCCATAGTAACCAAGCATAGTAATTAATAGTAGATGGTTTTGCACTGTTTCCTTTTCGAGGTAATGGTCGATACGGTAAATTTATTGCTTAGTAAAATAACGTCCTACTTGGTCATTAGTTTGCTATGTAGACTGTAAGTCATACCCGATGTATTCTTCTAACACGATTCTGTTGTGCTGGCTGATAGCATCACTTTGATACAGATTATAGTAGATAATGCAATATAGATTCGACTGAGTAGCCAGATAGTAGATTACTATTCGATGCCAGTGCAACAGTTGCAGTTGTTGGTAAGCAAGGTCGTTATACAGATCAAGGCGTTGGTAAGTAAAGTGTTGTTGTAGTTTGGCACATATATCCAGTTTTAGAACTGTCGTTGTGAGGTATCGCTCTAGGCTGGACTGTATGAGTTGACGATATTGGGTGGTAGTTAAGTCTAATAGGTCAATACCCAACATTATTTGTAGGGACGCAGCCAATAGCCCTGTATGTTCAAGCTGGTACTAGGCAGATACTAGTTTGCGCATGGACAAATCCCCCAGCGTTCCAAACAGGACAAAATTGTGGCTCATAGGCGGCATGTTGCTGGGAGTCGGAGTTATCATTGCTATGATAGATATATCATGTATGGTTACAGCTGGGCTTTTAGCAGCAAACACACTACGTTGAGCGTAATTTTGTCATGGCAATAGCTGGCTAAGGCTTTACATTATTGATGTATTACGCTGCTGGTAACCCAGCTGATTAATTGAGTGTTATGGTCTACTCAGTAATCAGTCTAATTAAGGTTTGCATCAGCTCTAAGCCATGGCCACTTGATGAACTGATTTTGAAAAAGCATATTGTCAAATCTGATGGCCGAGGCTGTCATGACCCTGTGCTTCGGCTTAACTCAGTTGCTTCAATACCACCCTTGAATTGTACTCCAGTTATGATCTTTTTCAGGTAGTCAAATTTATGCAGACAGGGAAAAATTTGCTTCAATTATGATTGTTCAGGTGTGTATGGACATTCAATTAAAGGTGTTGCTTATAAAATAAGATAGGCTAAGACATAAAGCTGAGGTAATTCAGTTGTAAATCAGGATGATTGGCTTTGCCTGTTAGATCTTAATATATAGAAGTTCAGGCTTGATCTAATAGTCACCGATCTTTTTAAAGCACGTATTTGCTTAGATGGGTACTCAATTGTTTTGCATCCAAAGCTTTTCGATAGCATTGCCTCCATTGGCCTGAGTTAGGTTGGGTTTTGGCGTATGCAGACTATAAGCTTTGTCTTTAAATTAAGCAAAACAGCTAACGTTATTCTTGCCAGGCTCAAGCTTTACATTAGATCTAAACTTCTCCAGTTAATGCAATCGCTTTATTCACTATTGAAGTATAATATTATTTTGTCTGGTGGAGGAAATCAGTGTGATTCTGGTAACTGGTGGTGCTGGCTATATCGGTTCCCATATGGTTGCGTTACTCAGCAGTAGCTTACAGCAGGTGCTGGTTTTGGATAATTTGTCCACTGGTCACCGACAGGCCGTGGCGGATGGCGTCAGGTTAGTGGTAGGTGATTTAGCTGATAGGGATTTATTAGCGCGGCTATTCTCTCAATTTGATATCACTGCGGTGATTCATTTTGCCGCATTCAGTCAGGTGGGTGAATCCAATATTGAACCAGCTAAATACTACTGCAACAATGTGACCAATACCCAAAATTTGCTGGATAGTATGATCAAAGCTGGGGTAAAGCAGCTGATTTTTTCATCTACTGCGGCAGTATATGGTTTGCCATTAAAAGCAAAAATTGATGAGTCCCATTCTCTGGTTCCTATTAATCCCTATGGCCGGACTAAACTGGCAATTGAATGGATGCTCGAAGATTATGCTAATGCTTACGGTTTACAAGCAGTTAGTTTACGTTATTTTAATGCTGCTGGCGCTGATCCAAATGGTATCTTGGGCGAACGCCATGAACCAGAAACCCATTTGATTCCTCTAGTACTGCAAGTTGCATCGGGTCGTAGAACGCATATTAAAGTCTTTGGTCACGATTATCACACACCTGATGGCACCTGCTTGCGAGATTATATTCATGTCGTTGACTTATGTCACGCTCATGCTCAAGCATTGCAATGGCTGCAAAATGCAATCAGTGCTGGAAAGGGGCTCTACGAAGTATTTAATCTGGGTAATGGGGCTGGTTTTTCTGTGCTTCAGGTTATAGAAACTGTACATAATATAACTGGCAGATCTGTCTCGGTAGTTGCTGAACAGCGTCGACTAGGTGATCCCGCAGTGTTGGTTGCCAATATTGATAAAGCCCAGCAATGGCTTGGCTGGCAGGGGCAGTATATTCACCTAGAGCAGATGATTACCCATGCCTGGGCTTGGGAACAGACCATGTGCCAGTTACAGGCAACCTAATGATGTCAAATCAAGCAATTTATGTACGATTGATGGGTGGTTTGGGCAATCAACTGTTTCAGTACGCTACGGCTCGCTCAGTTGCGGATCAATTGGGTTTGGATCTGGTTCTTGATGATCGCTATATTGTGCGCAAATCCCAGCATACCGGCTTGGCAATCGGCCTATTTAATATTCGTGCACAATTGGCTGGTCCAGTGGAACACAGTCTATTTAGTGAATCAATCGTACGCGTAGCACGTTTGTTCAGGCATTATAAGCGCCCCTTAGGTAACATTCTGTGGGAATCTTCATTTCATTACGATGCAGGGATACAGTCTGCGAGAGCTGCTATGCTGCTGTGTGGATTTTGGCAGTCAGAACGTTATTTTTTCAACTCTGATGCATTAAGACAGGATCTAAAATTACAGTCTGACTTTGATGTTAAAGCCAAAGATTTGATGGGCGCAGTGCAGTCACCAACTAGTATTTCGGTGCATATTCGTCGAGGAGACTACCAGTCCCATCCCAAAGCCCTGGAGCGCTTTGGTATTTGTTCCATAGGCTATTATCAGGCAGCGGTGAATCATATGCGCCAGCACATACCTAAGCCACAATTTATTGTTTTTACCGATGATCCCAAATGGGTGCGCAGCCATTTAGACTTGGGTCAGGATTATATCCTTGGGTCTGAATTAAATTTATCCCCAGAACAGGATTTAATGTTGATGAGCTTTTGTCATCATCAGATTATTGCCAACAGTACTTTTAGCTGGTGGAGTGCATGGCTGAATAAGCAACCAGACAAAATTGTCATTTCACCAGCCCCCTGGTTTGATGATTCAGGCTTTTCAGATAAAGATCTGATACCACACGGTTGGCTACGTATGCCTAAATAAGTCGTCAATTTAGCGGCTTCTATTATAAAATAGTGGGTGATCAGGTTAATCATGATTCATTATAGTATTCTGCGGTATCTGCAACGAATATAATCCATGATCGAGTGTGCTTAGATCGGTTTAGCAATACGGTTAGAAACATAAAACTAAGGATGATATGACAACTGCTACACAATTATTTGATTTATTGATTATAAATTTAGATCGATCCTATGCCCGTTGGCAGCATATGTCGGGTCATCTGGATAAGTTGGGGTTTGATTACCAGCGGATTACTGCAATAGATGGCAATGATATATCGAATCAGATTATAAACCGGCATTATGCAGCTATTGAAAACAGACGATGTTATTTTGCCCCTTTAAGAATGACTGAAATTGCGTGTTTTTTAAGTCATAGAAAGGCATTAAGTTATTTTCTTGAGCAAGGTAAGCAGGACTGTCTAATTTTATTGGAAGATGACGTAGCGTTTTTAAATTGTCCAGCTCTACGCCAAAATCTGAATGCATTGGCGATGAGAGTTGCTAATAATGGATCCGTGCTGGTTAAGCTATATGCCAAAAGAACTGTTTCGGGTAACTTATTGCAAGTTGCCAACTCATCTGTACACTTGGTGAAGCCAGTATTGGCTCCCCTAGGTACTCAGGCACAGATGTGGAATCGTAATTCAGCGACAATTTTTTTGTCGAAAACTTCGAAGTTCTATCAACCGGTTGATGTTGCACTGCAATATTGGTGGAAATTTGGCATCGATCTACAAGTTGTCCAGCCTCGTCTGGTACGAGAACTAAGTAATGAAGTTGGAGGGTCTATAATTTCTCAAGCAAAGCAATTACCCAATATTAAGAAATTGAAACAGGAAATAGCACGCCCATGGTTTAGGCTAAAGTTATGGTTACAATCGCGATTGCACTACTACCGGTAAGCAAAAATTAATATTCTAAAGCTACGATTTTATTTTTTGTAAGACGTTTGAAAAATAACGATTATGTGCATTGACATTCTTTACTATAATATAGCCATCTATCCAAGCTAGCTGAAATTTTTCTGCAAGATCTGACCTGGCCTCTGGAAAAACCCAAAATGGTAAAATTATTGCAGATTTTGATACAAACTGCTCAATGTTTTGCCATCTCTCATTAACACGATTTTCTCATTTGATTTTATTCTAGTGTAGTTAATATTTACTATTAATGTTCATTAGCATCACTGGCTTTATCATGTCTTTGTTGATTCTTTGTTCTATTTAGCCAGACTATATTTTTTATAATTCTACTAGGCTAGTTATCAATGACTAATTTAGAAGATATATTCATTTTCAATGAAAGATTGTTTAATTTTTTTCTGACTCTTAATAGTAAGGGTTTTTATATGAAGTCTTGAATTATGTTATGAATAGAGGTTTAAAAATTCAAATTGATGTACATAATGCTAAGGTTTTTTAGTTTTGAGCTTATCTTTTTTTGCCATTTATTCAGGAGCGTATGAACGTTACACTGCCTGCAATCTATGAGTACATTGTCAATGGTGTGGTGTATGATAATTCAGCAGGTCTCAGGTTAGCATTATGGCGATGGTGTTGATTTCCAGGTTACTCAGTTACCAAGGCCGTCAGCATATAAATACTAGGATCAGGAATAATCTGGTATAAAATCTATTTGAAATTTTTTCAAATGTTAATCAAGAACCTAGGATAGATTAAAGATAAAAACCTTTGATCCATCCTTGCTGTGTAAAAAATCCTAAAACACTGATATTACTTACGGGCTAAATTCGGCAACTGTCCCTACTGCCACCTTTGTTAAAGAAATCAGCAAATGCTTTAGGTGGACGGCCACGACCAGACCATTCATGTGTGTTGCCATGATCATCTTTAATGCGATAATGTACAATCACTGATTTCTTATCTTTTTTGGACTTAGGCTCATCCATGGTAAAAAAAATCATCAATGGATAGGCCAGCAGCAGATATGGCTTTAAGAATTTCCTGCTTCTTGGCTAAATGTGCTGCCTGTGCTGCTTGGTCTTCATTTTCCTGCTTCACGCGGCTTTTCAATAAATTCGGCTAAATTTATGGCCATAATCTTCATATCGCTGACTGTTAAATCTTTGCAGGCAGCTCGGAATCGTGTTTTTTTTGGTTACAACTTCAAAAAAATTGGTCATATTAATCTCATTTTCTTTGATCTGCAGATAGCTAGAACTACAGGGTTACTTAAAAAAATTAGCATAATTATTATTATCAGACAATGATGGCTGCATTAGTGACTGGCTTAAAATAGTGATCGGACTCTAGTAGAATTCATACTAGAATTTAGTTTGTAATTGGTGTTTTGAAAAATTACTACTCAGTAACCCTATACTCTAAAACGCCATCATTGACCACCAACCTAATTATAGTCAATTTATTGTGTTTTTAAAGCATTATTTTTTTATTATCATTACAATGACTAAATTATTCATAGCAAATAGTCTGAGTTAGCTTAGTAGGGTATAAAATTAATATCTGGAAATTAAACTTGCCAGATAACTGTTTTTAATTTCTAATTCAAGATAAAAATTATTTTCTATCAGTTATCAAAGATGATATAAAAAAAAATTTTAAGAGAAGCTAGATAATATTACAACTATTGTAAATATAAAAAAATATAGCCTATAGGATGTTTATTTGACTGAATTTTATTGATGTTTTTAATCATTTTTCAGATTTTTACTAGATACAATCTGGCAATATATTTTTTAAATTTAAGTCTATTTATATAGATAAGTTAACTCTGTAATTTGTAATTCATACTTTAGCAATTTTCGATTCATATACTGAGATTAATACTAAGATATCGTAAGTAAGTTTTACATATATTTATAAATAGGATTGACTTATTTTTATAAGTTAATGTTTCCTGATTTTAGTTTGTTCTGCATATTGCTAATCTATTTTTAATTATTTTATAATCAAATATGTGATATTATTTGTTGTAACAAATTGTTATATAATAATGTCACATTGAGTTGGTATTAAAGACTAGTCGTGCCTGCTCATTTATTTGAAATTCTAGCTGATGCCTCAACAGTTTTGCATGAAGCTGGCTATACTATTTGATATGGTTTTTTTTGGCAATACGACCTGCTTTTTCCACTCTATATAGCGCATAATAAAACCTGTAGTTGCACTCTCTCTGATAAAGTTCACCAACAACCCTATCTTGTGTACAAAAGACTCATCATCATGCCGTCGTTGTTCATAGGCCCCGGGTATGGTCTGGAACTTAATCGTTTTCTTTCCCAGTTACTAAGGTTACGCACTCCCAGTGAATAACCTTGATCTTGGTTTGATATTTGCTGCTATAGTCCAGATCAACGACAGCACCTTTAATTTCTACAAAAGCCAGTAATACTCATAGCCTGTTGCAGCAGTCATCCAATGTATATCCATCGTAGGGATTGTTTGGGTAACTGTGTATGCCTGGCCCAAAGTACTTCAAGATACACACATTACTTTACGGCAGCACACACAGGTTTGAATTGTTTAGCATGGACATCACGATTACCTGCAGTGCTTTGAGCAATAGATTGCTGCTTGTTAGGTCAGCAGTATGCTTAACACAGACCTGAGCCAGAATCTTCAACTGTGTAGCACCGACTCTTAAGGCTGTATCCAGCACAGTAAAGGTATTGGAAACTTGCTCCCTACCCAATAATTCATGCAAGTCTCCCAGGATAATGGGGCTGACTGGTAGTCGACGCTGAGCATGAGTTTCACTGTACAAGTACTGATAGCAAGGGTGGTAAACCCAAGTTACCATTACCTCTTTATCGGATGAGCCTGCCATATGTTTGAGTAACAGAAAATCGCAAGCCATGGTTACAGAAGTGCCTTTGGGGCTATTGGCATTGATGAAATACGGGTTCGGAACGATACTGGTCAATGCGCTGTGCTAACCATACCAGCGGATATTTAAGGTTGATAAACTGGCTAAAATTGTCCTTTGTTGTTGAACAATGGGTATTGATTTTTACGGATGAAATGAGGATCAGCTTTAGATTTCATGAGTGTACACATATTACAACAGACAAATTCTAGGTATACTAGGGCTTGGCTATTTTGCTGGATTAAATTAGTGCTATTCCATAGTTTTTAATTGCTAATAGTTAGTTATATAGAATAGACTAACTAAGTTTTACTGTATCAATTTTTCATCGTTTCAGATTGATTCATAGTGTTGTGAATCTTGGCTTTAGCAATACAGTCCGTCGCTAATTCATGTGAAACATCAAGATCAATCTTATGAGTCAGCCATAGCGTTATATATACCTTGATTTGGTAAACATTAAAACGAAGGGTTACTGAATATAACGGCAAATATTCTTTAGCCTGTGTTGTTGACTACAGTGAAATAATCCTGAAATAGCTTAAGTGCCACGTACAGTATAAACATCAATTTGTATACTCGTTTTGTATAGGCAATTAGTGCAATTTACTGCTCAACAATATCGCTTACAATTGTAATACCAAAATGGTTTTAGGTATGCGCTGTTCTGGTGTAGTTTAATCGGTATGAATTAAAGTTCTGTATAGATTACAGATACACTCAGACTCTCGGATCAAGGTATACTTATGCAGGATGGTTTGTCGTCCTTGAATACCAGTGGTCTCCAGTTTGGTTATATCTCCCAGTAATGAGTCCAAACAAGTGATCAGTTGTGTTAGGTTGCCGTTAGAAAAAATGTGACCCTGCTGGCCAGGTTGGATTAATTGAGGCCAAATTCCCTCGTCTGAGGTAATTACCCCAACGCCACAGGCCATTGCCTCCAGTGGCGTCAGGCCAAATCCTTCAGTACGCGATGGGGCAATTACCAAGTGGCTACGTTGATATAAATTGGCTACTTTATCAGGTTCAACATGACCTAAGAACGTTATCCGGTCATCCAAGCCCTTTGCCTTAATTTGGTGTTTCAAATCAGTCAGGAAATACTTGTCTTTAGGTTTTACAAGCCCTGCCCAATAGGCTGAAAAACCAGGATGGTTAGGCAGCACTGCAAGCAGGGCGTGGACAAATAAGTCGGTTCCTTTTGAATGCCTGACCCGGCCAAAACTGCCGATTAGATAGGAGCCACCAAACTCATGAATATTAGATTGCCTGTCTCGTGGTCCAGGCATGAATGTGTCAGTATCAACGCCGTGAGGAATAATAATACAGGGTAAACCGAGAAAATATTTTGAACGCTCTGAAGTAGCGATTACGGCATCCATTTGACGAATTAACCAACTGAGCACTCGACCAGGTGGTTTTCTGGATGCTGCAGTAAAGAGCAAGCACCATTGTTGTCTGAATACATATTTCAGCAGCAGTCCTAGAATCATCTCAATATCGCGTCGAGCATGAAATATCCGTCGTTTCCCAATAGGTGGTTTGGTGAACCCCCCCAATATCAGCGATAGTAGGGAAATCTTACCTGCCAGCTTTAATTTTCCGGTATCAATAACTGCAATATCAATTTTTTTTTGTTGTTGAGGCACCAGACGGGCTACTGTAGCGGAAACACCAGTAAAACGTCGATGTATATTAGCCACCACAACAGAGGGTAATGGTTTCATTGATTTTGTTCTTTAGTGAGTGGGTCTTGGGGAATGATTACACGCTTGAGCACAGTTGCTATAATTTTATCCAAAGTGTTTTCTGCAGCAATTGATGTTAATCCTAAGTGTCGTTGCGAACTCGAATTTTTTTTGTGCTGCTGTTCTAGTAAAGTGCATATATCATTAGCTGAAGTGACCTCATATACGTTACCCACAGCTTTGAGTTGAGCGTAGTCATCGGCAAAGTTTGCCACTTGTGGGCCATGCATGACCTGGGTATTTAGTCTGATAGCTTCATATGGGTTGTGTCCACCTACAGGAACCAGAGAACCACCCAAAAATGCCATATTGGCTAGTCGATACCAAAGCCCCAGTTCTCCCAGAGTATCGGCGATATAGACAGCTGTATGAGGTTGTAAGGGTTGCTGATGATTGCGTTGAGCAACGCTAAAGCCCATCTGTTTAACCTGTTGGGTTAGCGTATTACCTCGCTGCGGTCGCCGTGGGCAGATAATCAACAGGGCATGTGGATATTTAAACTGCAACTGCTGGTGAGCTTTCAGAACGGTTGATTCTTCACCACTGTGAGTAGATGCCGCTACCCATACTAAACGTCCTGAAATCTGCTGATCCAGCTGATCCAGCTCATTAATATTAACGGGCAACGGGGCAGCAAAGCGCTTTAAACTGCCAGTTAGTTGTAACCGGTCCCGCGAATAGCCAAATTTAAGCAGCATATTAAAGGTATTCTGGTCAACCACGAATATCCAATCAAAACAATTTAGTAATCTTACTATATAAGATTTTAACCATGTCCATTGCTGAGCTGCCCGATCTGATAGTCTGGCATTGACCAAAGTCAGCGGTAGGGCATGTTGTTGTATGCAATGGAGTGTGTTGGGCCACAGTTCTGATTCAGTCCAAACCACAGCCTGTGGCTGCCAGTAGCTGATAAACTGTTGTATTAATTTTTGGCTGTCAAATGGCAGCATGATATGTTGGCAACGATCAGGCAGGTTAGCTTTGATAAAATTGGCAGAATTGCGCGATGATGAAGTGATCAACAAGTGGATATCTGGCTTAGTTTGCAGCATATGTGACAGTAGGGGCTTGATGCCGTGATACTCTCCCAGACTAGCCACATGCAGCCATACCAAGATTCCTTCTGGTCGCCTATGGCGATAGCAATGTAATAATCGCTCAGCATATAGAGCTGCACACTGGTGATTGGGATTGATACGCACCCTTAAACGATAGAAACATACCATAACTGCAACAATGGCTTGATAAACCCCTAGTAGCATACCGTTATATATATTAGCCATCATAAGTTAAAACCACTGTGTGATACATTGTATCAGTCCGATATTTGACTGGATGCCCCACAATCGTTGTTTATACAAAAATAATCATGCTCTAAACGACATGACTAACACTATTGAGCTCAAATTCTGATATATGTATCAGGTATATATGAAACCCCACCATGGCCTATTCTCTTATTGATATTATTAATAATAAACCACTGTTTAAGATGGTCATACCTCAAATGGTGATTTTATAGCTAGTACTAATATTAGTTGCTATCGGTATTGTCCGGATGGTTCAAGCAATGTCCAATTGGCCAGAGAGGCATGTATTTGTTAACGTTTTTCATGCTAATTTTACTGGTCTATTACTGATCTAGATTGATAATCCAATGATTAGATATCCTCATGGTCCTTGAACTGTAAATGATATAAATGCGTGTACAGACCATTTTGGATCAATAGTTGCTGGTGATTACCCTGTTCCACCACTTGGCCTTTCTCCATTACCAAAATCATGTCAGCCTGTTTAATAGTTGACAATCGGTGTGCGATTACTAAAGTAGTGCGTTTAGTCATGACTTCTGCCAAGGCTGTCTGAATATAACGTTCCGACTCTGTATCCAGAGCCGATGTGGCCTCGTCTAGCACCAATACAGGTGAATCTTTCAACAGGGCGCGGGCTAAAGCAATACGCTGGCGTTGACCGCCCGATAAGCGCACCCCAGCTTCACCAATCTGAGTATCCAAGCCGGCTGGTAAATCATTGGCAAACTGGCTTACCCGAGCAGCATCAGCCGCTGCCTTGATAGCGGTGCTTGGCGCATTGGCCAAAGCACCGTAGGCAATATTTTCTGCAATCGTGCCGTTAAACAGAACTATCTGCTGGTTAACCAGAGAGAATTGGTTCCGTAGATCACGCCGTTGCCAATCCTTTAAGTCAATTCCATCTAGCAGGATAGATCCTTGTTGTGGTTCATAAAAACGTAGCAGTAGATTAACTAAGGTTGATTTGCCACTGCCAGATCTTCCGACCAAGGCGATGGTTTTCCCTACTGGCAGGTCTAGGTTCAAGTTCTTGATAACGGGTTCCTGTTGATAGGCAAACTGTACATTCTCTAGCTGCAAATAACCTCGGGCTCGTTGTAACCGCTGTTGTCCCTGATCTGGTTCTATCTCAGCATCCAGCAAAGCAAAAATACTTTGGGAAGCCGCAATACCTTGTTGTAAAATGCTGTTTATTTGGGTCATTGAGCGCAGTGGTTTAGTGAGTAATGCCGCAGCAGTTATAAAGGCGATAAACTGTCCAGTAGACATAATCCCGGTAACATTTAGCTGTAACGCCATGAATATTAGTATTGACAGAGCCAAAGCCACCAATATCTGTACCAGAGGTGTAGTAATGGACTCCGCTAGTGCGAGCTTCATGCTTTGCTGACGATTATTATTACTGGCTTGCCAGAAGCGTTTGCGTTCATGTTCTTGACCACCAAACAACCGCACTACTTCATGACCTGTGATAACTTCATTTGCAATACTGGTGACATGGCCCATTGATTCTTGCAGGTTGCTACTGATATGCCGTAAACGCTGGGCAGCGTAACTTACCACCGATGTAATAAAAGGCCCTACCAGCAGGAAAACCAACGATAAATGCCAACTGAGGTAGAACAAATAAACCAATAAACCAATAATTGTGAGCCCTTCGCGAATAAAGATCTTGAGTGCCTCTGTGGCAGCACCAGTCACCTGCTCAACATTGAATGTTAATTTGGATAGCAGTGTGCCGGAAGCATGTTGATGATAATAACTAGCCGGTAGCACTAGTAACTGATCAAAAATATCCAGTCGCAGTTGATGAATAACTTGACGAGCCACCCAGGAGATACTGTAATTTCCAATAGCAAAACCCATGCCACGAACTAGAAAAATACCCAACATTGCCATTGGGATCAGCCACTGAGCACTACTATCTTGTTGAGACAGACTGTCAACTATGTATTCCATTAGCCTGGCAAAAGCTGGTTGAGTGACAGCAAATAGCATAAAGCCGATCACACTGGTGCCAAATATTGCCCAGTGGATAGCCACATAGCCCATTAGTCGCCGATAGGCTTGCCAGGGTGAAAGATTTTGGGATTTCATTGTATGCTTGGTATCCTGAGCTGATTTGGATGATGTGTTCAACTGAGATAACCTTTAAATTATTAGGTTCTGGTTTTGTCTAGTCGAGATTTGATTTAATCAATTACATGCACTGGTATGCGGCTGGTCAACTGTGTAAAATAAGTTGATTTAAGGTAATTAAGTAAACTTGATTAACCGTCAAAACATCTCCTTAATGCATTACTTCTGGCCCCGTTACTGGCTCATCTGGCTGGGCTTGGGTCTATTGCGACTGATTACCTTACTGCCCTGGCACTGGCGAATTGCCTGTGGTCGTAAGATTGGCCAATTATTATATCAGCTGTCAGGTCAGCGTCGGCATATTGTCTACAGAAATATTACACGTTGCTTTCCTGAGTTGAGTTATGAACAGCAACGACAACTGGCCAAACAGACTTTTGCTGCCAATGGTATAGGTATCATTGAAAGTGCCGTCACTTGGTGGTGCCCCCTAACTCAATTGCAGTCATGTATTACCTTAACAGGTGTCGAACTGATCCAGCAGGCCAAAGCAAAAGGTCAGGGCGTTATCTTGGCAGGTGCTCATTACAGCACCTTGGACCTTGGCGGTATACTACTGTCACACAGTTACCCTTATCATGCTACCTATAGACCGAATAATAATGCATTGCTTGATGCGATAATCCAGCGGGGTCGGTTACGCCATTTACCAGGTATGGTAACACGAGATGATCTGCGTAGTGTGGTCAAACTACTGCGACAAGGGCAGATTGTTTGGCTGGCTGTAGATCAGGATATGGGCAAAGAACGTTCGCAGTTTGCCCCGTTTTTTGGTATTGACGCTGCTACTACGCCTATTATAAGTCGACTGGCTCGCAGTTCTGGTGCCCGAGTACTGTTGTTCAGTCATCACCGCAATCAAGACAATAAGACTTATACCTTGCGTCTAAATGCATTGGAAGGCATACCCAGTGATGATCCACAGATAGATACTAAGCAATTGAACAAAGCTATTGAAGCTGAGGTTAGGCGATGTCCAGAACAGTATTTATGGCTACATCGACGTTTTAAAACTCGGCCACCGAGTGATGCCATTGATTTTTATAAGTAAACAAACTGAATTACTTTATATGGCATATTAGTCTGGTTTTGATTTCACAATTTCAATTTATGCCAGATTTATCAACTGCTGCCAGATACACTGCACTCGACGACGTTGTTGTAACAGTGTCTCAGGGACAACCAGGTTTGCTTGGTTTTGCAAAGTCAGGCGATGTTGTATAGAGCGCAAGCTGCGGTAGACATTACAAAGATCCTGCGCATCGTCTATTGTAATCAAGCCAACCTGCTGTAAATTATCTAAGATGCGAATGTTGTCTGTATAGGTGAGCAACTGTGGATATTGATATCCATAAGCTAGCACAGCATATTGTACCAAAAATTCAATATCCACTATACCGCCTGCATCCTGTTTCAGGTGGAAGACGTCAGCAGCGTGGCTTCCTGAATTGGCTTTGCGGCCTGAACTTTTTCGTATGCGATTACGCATTGTTACCACATCAGTCTTGAGTTTAGTTAAACATCTGGGTTGGCCCAAAACCCGACGTCGTACCTGACGAAACTCCTGCTGTAATTGTTCACAACCAGCTAAGGGCCGAGCGCGGGTCAGCGCCTGATGCTCCCAAGTCCAGGCTTCGTTTAATTGATAGCGTTCAAATGTAGCCAAGGAGGTTACTAGCAGTCCTTTGGATCCATCGGGTCTTAGCCGCATATCTACTTCATACAACCGACCATCTGCAGTCATGGTATTGAGTAGATGGATAATACGTTGCCCCAGACGGGTGAGAAATACAGTGTTAGCTATCGGTCGCTGACCATTTGTCATCAGTGTTTCGGGCATTTGATAAATAAATACTAAATCTAGATCTGAACTGTAACTCAGTTCCAAACCTCCCACTTTGCCATAGCCAACAATAATAAACTGATCGCAAGGACCCATCTCATTACAGGGGTGCCCATGTAAAGTAACCAGCTCCTGCCAAGCTTGCTGCAATATTTCCTGTAACAAGATTTCAGCAACCTGAGTCAGCTGGTCACTGACCTGTGTCAGAGCCAATTGCTCAGTCACTTCCATGGCAGCAATACGCAGCAGATTAACATTTTTGAAATATCGCATAGCTGCCATGATGTGTTCATGATTAGCCATTGGCAGACACAGTAAATGTTGTTCTAACTCCTGAGCCATCTCTTGAGTGTTATTCACCTGAAATAAGCTGTTTACGTTCAGTAGTTCATCCAGCAACAAAGGTTGGCGAGCCAGAAATTCACTAAACCAGGCACTGTTGCCACATAATCGCACTAACAGCATTAGCGCCGTTGGATTTTCCAGCAATAGCACCAAGTATACAGATCGTTGCAGCACTGCTTCTACCAGCACTAATGATCGCATCAGGGTGGTTTCTGGCTGGGTTTGCTTTAACACTAGCACTAACAGTTGTGGCATCAATTGATCTAAACGTTGTCGGCCAATAGATTGCATCGTGCGTGCAGCCCTGCTGGTGTGAATATCTTGCAGACACTTAATCACTTGTTGTGGCTGCTGGAAACCATGTTTATTAATCTGCGATTCCAAGTGGCTTTGTTGTTGGCTTTGATCCAGGGGATGTTCCAATAGTTGCCAAAGTTCGGTAAAAAATTCTTCCTGCTGCGACAGAGCTTTGTCTGTAGAATTTCTAGGTTTAGCTATAATCTGGTGGTAATGGTGATGTACGCGATTTCGCCAATGGTTATAGTTATTCTGCAATGTTTGCCAATTGCAGTAGCCCAGTGCTATGGCAATACGCTGTTGTTCTAAGGTATCAGTAGGCAGTTTTTGTGTTTGGTGATCCTGAACAGCCTGCAAGGCATGTTCTAGATCCCGCAGGAACCAGTAGGCTTGGCGTAGCTCAGCAATGTCAAGCTCAGTCATTCCCAAATATGTTGACAACTGTTGCAGTACAGCCATCAGACTGGCTGTTTGCAGTCGCGTGTCACGACCTCCACGAATTAGTTGCACAACTTGGACAATAAATTCGATCTCCCGGATACCTCCGTGGCCTAGCTTAACATTATCAGCTAACCCCTGTTGTTTTACTGCACGATTGATCATTTGCTTCATGCTGCGCAAAGCTTCTATAGCGCTATAGTCTAGATAACGGCGGTATACGAACGGCTTCAGTAGTTGCAATAATGCAGCACCAGCCTGCTGGTCGCCGGCAACCACCCGTGCCTTGATCAGGGCGTACCGTTCCCACTCTCGCCCCTGTTTCTGGTAATACAATTCCAAGGAGTTAAATCCCAAAGCTAAAGCACCGCTGTTGCCATAGGGCCGCAGCCGCATATCTACGCGGAATACGAAACCATCTGCTGTTGTATGGTTTAATACGTGGATCAATTTCTGCCCCAAGCGAATAAAAAATGCCTGGTGGCTCAGGGAGCGTGGCCCGCCTTGAGTTATGCCAGCGTTGGTAAAGGCAAAAATCAGATCAACATCTGAGGATAGATTCAGTTCTTGCCCACCCAACTTTCCCAGTGCTAATACCACCAACTGTTGCTTTTCGCCTTTACCATTTAGAGGATGTCCCCATTGCTTGGCCGCCTCATTGTGTAACCAAGACAAGGCTTGCTCGATACAACAATCTGCTAAGTGTGACAATTCCGTAACCAGAGCCTCACTGCTACACAGACGCAATTGATTGCGCCACATCAGGCGCACCATATGCCGATGACGAAACTGGCGCAAGCGATTCATCAAGTTGACTTCACTATCAACTGAGGCCAGCAAGGTGCGCAATTGCTGTTGTAACTGTGCTGCTTCAAAGCCACAGTTCAGAGTACCCCAATCCAGCAAATTCGGTTTGGTTGCTAATTGCCGTGCTACATAGGGGCTAGCCGCCAGTACTCGTACTAGTTGTTGCTGACGGATTTCAGTCAATTCTGCTAGTAATGCATTGCCATTTGTTTGCAGAGCCTGCCAGGCTAAAGTAACTTCAGTTTGCAACAACTGCGGTAGTGCTTTAATGGCTCGATGGGGTAGATTATGATTTATCATATTAATTTCGTCATATGCAGTAACACCTTACTCAGTGCACCTACCAATTGACAGGTTGTCAATAGAAAGTGATTTAAGGTATTGATGTTATGGGTATCATGAAGTACCCAGTGGTTGTTTTTCATCCGTTCAGTGTTCTTAGTTGAATTATAATAGGATTTACAATATATTTTTATTCAATAAAAATGCAAAAATTTTCTGTTTATCCGCTGACCAATTCAAGCTAAATTCATATTCTACACTAGACTTGGAACATCACTTTGACGTGGAATCCAGTATTTTAGGTCAAATTGCCAGCGACAAGGATATACCGTGATCGCAAACAATCAAGAATATGTTAATGGTTTCCGCCATTCAGCCCCCTATATCCATGCTCATCGTGGCAAGACTTTTGTTATCTACCTGCCCAGTGAGGCTATGGCCCATGTCGAGTTTGCCAATACGGTGCATGACATCAACTTGCTCAACAGTATGGGGGTGCGGTTAGTACTGGTGCATGGCAGTCGTGTACAAATTGACCAGGAACTGCAACAGCGTAAAATAAAGAGCCAGTTTCATGCTGGCTTGCGCATTACTGAAATCAAACAGTTAATGATTATCCAAGCGGTCGTTGGGTGCCAGGTGAGCCAGTTAGAAGCACGATTTTCAATGGGTTTGGCTAATTCACCTATGCAGGGGTCCCGAATTCGTACTGTTCGCGGTAATTATATTACCGCCCGACCCATTGGTGTGAAAAATGGCATTGACTATGCCTATACTGGCACTGTGCGGCGAGTTGATGAAGTAGCCATCAAAGCACATTTGGTACAGGGTAATCTGGTATTAATGAGCTGTCTGGGTTATTCCCCCACTGGAGAAACTTTTAACTTGGCTGCCGACCAGGTGGCAGGCGCGGTAGCTTCTGCCTTACAGGCTGATAAATTGATTTTTTTCGGTCCTGATGATGGCCTCGTCAACGCTTGTGGTGAACGAGTTACAGAGTTACTCACTGGTGCTGCTCACAAATTGGTTCGTCAATACCAAGAGCAATCCCATGGGGAGAAGGCAAATCTACACATGCACTTGGACGTCTTGGCCCACGCAGTTGATGCCGGGGTTAGTCGAGGTCATTTGATCAGTTACCAGATCAATGGTGCCTTGTTATCAGAACTGTTCAGCCGTGATGGTTTTGGTACCATGCTGATCCGTGAAAGTTATGAAAAAATCCGTTGTGCGACTATTGATGATGCTGCCAGTATTCTGGTCTTGATTGAGCCGCTGGAACAAAATGGTGTTCTGGTGCGTCGTTCCCGCGAATTACTGGAATCAGAAATACACCATTTCAGTGTTATTCAACGTGATGGTGCCATTATCGCTTGTGCTGCTCTGTATCCTTTTGCCAATGAACACCAGGGAGAACTGGCCTGTTTAGCAGTGGCTGCCGACTACCGAGGTAGTCACTGTGGTGAGAGGCTGCTGAAGCATATTGAACAACAGTGCCAACAGCTAGGTCTGACTAGTTTGTTTGTCCTTACAACTCAAACTGCTCACTGGTTTATTGAACATGGCTTTATCAATTTACCTGTTGCTGACTTGCCTGTTGAGCGCCAATCACTATACAATCTTCAACGTAACTCCAAGGTATTCTTTAAGCTGTTACGTTAATCCTAAAACCAATTATTATAAAGGATAGCCATGCCCACATACCGTTCTAAAACCACCACTGCTGGCCGCAACATGGCTGGTGCCCGTGCCCTTTGGCGTGCCACTGGCATGACTGACGCTGACTTTGACAAACCGATCATTGCAGTTTGCAACTCCTTCACTCAATTTGTTCCTGGCCATGTGCATCTGAAAGACATGGGCCAGCTGGTAGGTCATGAAATTGAACGCAGTGGTGGTGTAGCAAAAGAATTCAATACTATTGCTGTAGATGATGGCATCGCTATGGGTCATGATGGCATGCTTTATTCCCTGCCATCACGGGATATTATTGCTGATTCAGTAGAATACATGGTCAATGCCCACTGTGCTGATGCCATAGTATGCATTTCCAACTGTGATAAGATCACTCCGGGCATGCTCATCGCTGCAATGCGCCTTAACATTCCCTGCATTTTTGTTTCTGGTGGCCCTATGGAAGCCGGCAAGACCAAGTTATCTGAACATCGCTTAGATCTAGTTGATGTCATGGTAATTGCGGCTGACCCCAATGCAGATGATGCCAAGGTGGATGCCTACGAACGCTCAGCTTGCCCCACCTGTGGTTCCTGTTCTGGCATGTTTACTGCCAATTCCATGAACTGTTTGACTGAGGCGCTAGGTCTATCTCTGCCAGGCAATGGTAGTTTACTGGCTACTCATGCTGACCGTGAAGCTCTATTTTTGCGGGCAGGGCGGCTGATTGTAGAGTTGGCCAAACGCTATTATGAAGCCGACGATGCAAGTGTTTTACCTCGCCAGATTGCCGACCGCCAGGCGTTTACAAACGCTATGAGCCTTGATATTGCCATGGGAGGGTCGACTAACACGATCTTGCACCTACTAGCGGCCGCCCAGGAAGGCGCGGTGGATTTTAATATGGATGACATCGATGCACTATCTCGCAAAATACCGCAACTGTGTAAAGTAGCTCCCAGTACGCCACTATACCATATGGAAGATGTACATCGTGCTGGAGGAGTCATGGCCATTCTGGCTGAGCTGGATCGGGCAGGCTTGCTGCGCACCGATATTCCTACCGTGCACAGCTTAACTATGGCTGAAGCTCTGGCCCAATATGATATCATTACTGCTTCTGACCCGGCTGTTAGAACTTTCTATCGAGCCGGCCCAGCAGGTATTCCCACTCAGACCGCTTTCAGCCAATCCACTCGCTGGCCCAGCCTGGATATGGATCGGGCTCATGGTTGTATCCGCAATCTGGCACACGCCTTTTCTATGGAAGGCGGATTAGCTGTCCTTAAGGGTAACCTGGCTCCGGATGGGTGCGTGGTCAAAACTTCTGGCGTGGAGGAGAACCTATGGGTTTTTGAAGGCCTTGCACATATCTGTGAAAGCCAGGATAGCGCTGTACAGGATATCCTTAATGACCGTGTCAAACCTGGAACCGTGTTGGTGATTCGCTATGAAGGCCCCCGTGGTGGCCCCGGCATGCAGGAGATGCTTTATCCCACCAGCTACCTCAAATCCAAGGGTTTAGGTAAAACTTGTGCATTACTCACCGATGGACGTTTTTCAGGTGGCACGTCTGGCCTATCCATTGGTCATGTCTCCCCTGAAGCAGCGGCCCAAGGCAATCTTGCCCTGGTAAATTCAGGGGATCGTATTCGTATTGATATTCCAAATCGCATTATTAACGTACTCCTCAGCGATACTGAACTGGCTGGGCGTCGCCAAGCCATGATTGCCCAAGGCAAGGCAGCCTGGCAACCGGCACAACCCAGGTCTCGAAAAGTATCCGCCGCCTTGCGTGCTTATGCCAAACTGGCAACCAGTGCAGATCAGGGTGCTGTGCGGGATGTTAGCCAGTTGGATTAAACTGTAACCAATAACCACAATGGGACAGCACCACTCCATATTCAATCAGTCGCATACTGCTGTATGGCATGTTTTTCTATATGATGACCAATTATCGAATCTTTTTGATTTTAACGATCCAAACCCTAACTCAGATCAGCCAGCTGAGGCAAAGGTTAAAGTGATGCCAGAAAATATCGGTTGCATAAATAACTTTCAGCATTGATAACTCGTTTGGATACTTCGCGTTTGGCGATCAGGATGAGGTCTGGTGCACTACTAAACTTGAAAGGGCTTTAGCCGCACTGTCTGCGGTTTCAAATACTGTGCCAGCACTGCATTGCACAGGTAATTAAATAGCATGCGCCACTTGTGAGCATAGACGGTATCCACCGCTTTTTAGCCAGTTGTCGTCTTTTACTGCTGTCCTTGTACAAAATATCGCTGGTGGCGACACCATGATCCTTAACAAGGCTGCAAAAGATTTGATAGTTGCCCCTGTTCTTAACTCCGTTGTGGTTTCACATGAATTGCGGTACTACCAGATAATCACGGGTGCTGGCGGTTATTATGTTGTTTATAACTTGGTGACATGTCTCAAATACCGTCAGCATGACAACATCCTTGTTGGTACAAATACCAGTAGGCTCAGTTAATAGCACATGGACACGACAAGGGCATCTATTTATTTTTTCATTCCGATGAAGACTGGCTGTTTTATTAAAAGCTTGTTGATTGAGAAAAATAGCCGGTTTTTTATAAAGACCAAAAAACAAGCGAATTAGCCCATATAAAGGGCTATTATGTTCTTGATAATATCAACAATCTGCGCTCTTATTTCTCGTTTGAGGTACTTTTTTGTGAAGGAAATTGATGGGTATTTACAAGTCGAACCTATTTCAGAAATCCAGCAAGCTGAGGTTGTCGATGTTACCCTTGGCTATATCGAAAAGGCCATTCAATTATATAGCACATGCTTTGCAGTTATACCAATATGCTTCGATCTGCGTGGGAAATCCTCTGGAATCTATCAGCGCGCTGGCAATCAAAAAAAGATTCGTTTTAATCCCTGGCTGTTTGCCAAAGATTTTCAGTAGAGCATAGAGGAAAAAGTGCCCCATGAAGTTGCCCATTACATTACAGATTGTCTTTGGACAAAAGCAAGAATCAAGCCTCATGGCTGCGAGTGGCAATCTGTGATGAAAGCGCTGGGTGTGTTGCCTAAAGTAACTGGAGATTACGATTTAACCGGCGTTCCAGTGAAACAGTACCAACGCTTTGCCTACTATTGTGGTTGTCAAGTGCACCAATTAACGTTGATCCGTCATCGCAGAATTGCAGCAGGCCAAGCTAGATATCATTGTCGCATATGTCAGGGACCATTAAAGGCAGTTTCTGCATGACGGCGGCCAGTGAGGGAGTTTTTATAATATCATCATTACGCTATATAGGAGCTAACCAATAGTTAGATCATCTAGGCTTGTGCCTTTGACGCAAGGTAAGCGATACCAGATAAAATTCCTGCTGTGAGTATCGTTTGGCGGTGACCTAGTATAAACCATATATAATACCTTAAAAAAATTTTTCTAAAATGGAACGGACAACAGTAATTTTTTATGATCTAGTCAATGTTAATGCCCGATTTGTGAGATAAACGCTTAACCCGACCACTGCGTCGGGTTTTTTATTGTCCGACTCAAAATCTATCTTTACCCAGCACCTCAATTAGTCCAGACTCTGAATAGATAACCGAGTTTAAAAACACAATCAGAAGCACTGTACACACCAAGATATTTATACCATGACATACCAAATTGCATTTAGGGCTGTATTCAAGTTACTGGTTATTCTATCGATTAGTTCTGGCATATCACTACCCCTAAAAGCTGCTGAACCCGATCAATCTGAAATTGACTGGACTACCCTCGTAAATCATCAGCAGTTCCTGGAGACCAGGCTAACTGATATTGAAAAATATCTGGAGGAAGATGAGCTTTATCAATTCGCAGCTGATGAGGTGAGTCAGGAACGATTCGCAGATTACAGGCTGGTAACTCTGTATCACAAAAGGATATGGATGCATTAAAGGGTTTACTGAAAGCCATGAGTGCTAATTTTGATAGGGCTTTAGGACAGCAGAATGTTCGAATTAGGGATATGGATAGTAATCAGAAAACATTTGGAGTTGTTTTTACTGTATTAGGCATTTTTATTGGAATTGCTGGAATTTTTAGCATCTCAGGGCGAGTTAGAAGCCAAACAGAAGAAGCTTCCGAAAAATGGTTCGATAAAAATGCAGATGATCTTAAAAAACAGATCAATTCTTTTGAGCAAGAATTGTATTTACTGAAAAAGCAAACAGAACAACATGCAGAAAAAGTATCCGACGAAATGTCTGAAATGTCTAAGATACTACAAAAAGATCTAGCTAATAAAACTATAGACCCTAATTCTAAAGAATCAGATCAAACAGTGGCCTTGACTGATAAAGAATCTAAAACGCTGTCAGATTCAGAAACTGAACTTCAGAGCAAGCCAGAAAGCAGTTACACTTTTAATGACTGGAATACCAGAGCATTCTCAGCCTACTATGGGCAGAAGCTTAACGATGCTGCTTTTTATTGGGATAAAGCAACCAAGCTATCAAACGCTTCAAAGAAACAAATTTCACGAGCACTGTTTAACAAAGGCTACGCATTAACACAACTTGAAAGGATCAATGAAGCAATTGCAGTCTATGACGACATCATCAAACGCTACGACAATAACGAGCTAAGAGCGCTGTGTGCAACAGCATTAGGAAATGCTGCCGAACTTTATTTATCGCTGAATAGGCACAAGGACGTGATTAAGGCGATTGACCAGGCTATGCTGCGTGTTGAAAAGAATATGCCAGGATTGGCTACATTGACTTTTCTGCAATGGCTTGTGGGTGTTCGCGAACTCCAGTCAGTAGTCAGTGCAATTAAAACACTGGATGAAACAGTGCATTTTAATTGCTCTTTTGAGTTATTACGACCATGGGCTAAAAAGTCTCTTGATAGACAGCAGCAGCAGGCAGAATGTCTAATGGCGTTTTTTGAACAACATCAGGATATCCAGCAACTTGAACAATGCCTTGAGAATTCTTAACCGCCGGAGGCTATGTGTTAATAAAAACAGCACCACCCTGTAAAGACAGACAAAGCATCTGTTGTAATGCCCCAGTTGTTATGAGGTAATCGGATTAAACGTTAAAGCTGCGATATAAACATTGAACCTGACCACTGTGTCGGGTTCTTGCATGTACAGGACAGTGTTTTTGTTTTGCAACAGTACAATAAAAAATCACAGACTCAAAAGGAACTCAATATGCAAACTGATATGCACTTTTACGGCACTTATACAATAGCGCGGCTTGCGGGATTTGAGGCAAAAGATGCCAGGGTTATTGCAACTGCAGCACAATTTGTTGATGATTCAACTGATAACAATAGTGAAAAGAACAATGATGGGGAAATGTTGTTCAGCATTGCTACAGCACATCATCCAGTTGGTGCAGCAGTAAAAAGTTTTACCCTTCCGGAGGAACACCGGTTAGTTTGGATTCCCTTTCATTTCTACCCAGGTGGTCAAGGCAACACATTCGAAGAACAATTACTGTGTATCAAGAATGGGCCTCTCGTCAATAAAATGTTCGATAGCCATCTTGCTTTAAAGGATAAGCCTTTCTATCTGCATTTGTTAGGCATTGCCGCACATGTATATTTAGACACTTTTTCCCATTATGGTTTCTCTGGTATTTGTTCGGACCTTAATAGAATTCACAACGATTCGATCGAATTACATGTCCAAGACAACAGTATACACAAAGATATCATCGACAAGGCGAATGATTTCTTTAGAAAATATAAATCAGAAATTGGCGAGTGGGGTTCAAAGGGATTAGGACACGGAGCGGTAGCAACATACCCGGATCGCCCTTATTTATCCTGGAATTTTAAATATCAAAAAGGCAGGTATGGTAATGGTGTGGAAAGCGGTATACGTAACAATCAAAAAACCTATTTAGAGGGACTAAAAGCACTGCATAAAAAATTGTCCCGTGCTGCAAGAAATAAGTATTCAAATCTTGGTATTCAAAGGTTCCCCGATGGTGAGATCAACATGATACTTGCTGTTGAAGGCCATAGCGCAAAAAGAATTGAAAGCTGGAAGCAGTTTTTAAAAAATCATTTTGAGGAACATATTGTCGAATATAGTCACAAGGACTGGGGTAATCAGAAAGATGACTTTGATAAAACGGTGTCATCTGATCATATTAGTGACTGCTATCGATTCCACCAGGCGGCAGCGCTCCATCGCTGGTATACGTTAAAAGATTTAATGCCAGAACATGGTATCTATGCAGTTTAGCACAAAATACTGCAGCAATCACAAAGGAGTAGGGCGCCTTTCAGTGTTTTATTCAGAGGCTTGAGGCCTATGCCCAAAACAAAAATCATGACTGGCAGCGATGAGCCTGGGCTTTTATCAGGTGAAAGCCACCACTCAATCAGTGGCGCGCTGGTCGTGGGATCGCTATACTGGCTATCGTCAATGTGATCAATGGGGGATGAAGCTGTATGGCCGGGCAGGCCCAATGTCATTTATAGCAATCAAATTCTGCCAATGTGGTTGCTTTTGGGTGATATTTCTGGAGAACTCTTTAACGCTCTGGTTTCTTTTAGAATATGGCCTTTATTAATACTGGAATAAAAAAATGCGGTAATGTGTTTACCCAGATACAATTAAAATATTATTACTTAAACATATGGTTATAAATTGATGAATGGCTTGTTGAAGTGCTACACAGTTATAATGGTACTAGGTAGTCTGTTTATTGCGGGTTTTGTTATGGCTATTGAAGAACCAAACTATGCGATTATAGAAAAACTGGACAACTTTGAATTGCGATCCTACGAACCACGCATCGTAGCGCAGACCTTGGTATCCGGTTCAATGGATAAGGCATCCAATGATGGCTTTCGCCGCATCTCAGACTATATTTTTGGCAATAATAGAACCGATGATGGCACTCAGCAGAAAGTCAGCATGACAGTGCCTGTAACTCTGCAACCACAATCTGAAAACATTAGTATGATAACATCAGCCAGTTTAAGTCAGTCTGATGGACAATGGCGTGTTGAATTTCTGATGCCCAATCAATTTACTTTAGAGACCTTACCGACGCCAAATAATTTAGTAGTTACATTGCGCGAAATTCCCGCAGGCCATTATGCAGCAATTCGTTTCTCTGGGCTTGCTGATGAAGTGGTAATTGCAAAAAGGACGACTGAATTGATCAACTGGTTAGATAACCGGAATATTACACCAGTTGGCCAGCCTATACTGGCTCGATATAATGCACCTTGGTCACTGCCATTTTTGCGGCGTAATGAGGTGATGGTGGCTTATTAGCTGGTCAGGTTAAGCAATATGGTTGTTTTGGGTCGCCAGGCTATTCCTTCAGCCAAGGCTTTAATTGTCTCAGTTAATCGATAAACTGCATTTTTAATAAAAAAGCGCTACAAGTGCGTTACCACGTATCCAGATGGATGACTGCCCCTGTAAATTTGGTATCCTTGTGGGGCATCTGTTGTGTGGTTACCCCCAGTTATAAATCTATAAATTGCTCCGTTCACTGCAGATTTGTTACTCAATTGTGTAACGTGGTCTGGTTGCTAAGGCTAGCCTGCTTTAGGTGATGAAACAAAATCTTTTAAGGAGCCGCTGGTGGGTGAATATTAGCTAAATAACCCGGTTCAGTATGATCGTTATCAGGTACCGCAATAAGTTTTTACAATTTTTTGATGAGGCAATGGGGCTAACGCGTAATCTTTGTTTTGAGCACGGTATTCTTTTGGCTCAGCAAGTACTGCAAGTAGTTGGTGCATGGGTTTAAAGTCAAGTTGATCTTCAGCAGCACGAATGACTATTTCTATTTGGTGGTTGCGTGGAATAAAGGCTGGATTGGCAGATTTCATTTTTACCAGTCTTTCTGTATTCCGACCCGACTGTTGAACTTGCTCTTGTTGTAAAAGCCATTGCCACTTTTCAATCCATTTTAGTAATGCCGCTGGGGGTTGAAATAATCCTGTTTGCGGTTCGTGGCTGGGGTTATCTTGTCCAATCAGATCAGTTAGATAACGAAAGCAAAGACTAAAATCTAGTTGATATTGGCCCATGATATGCAGAAGTTCGCTGGCGAGCTGTTGGTTTTCAGGTCGCTTCTGGGCAAGACCAAGTTTGTTACGCATTATTTTTTGGTAAGCATCTTCGTATTGAACTGGATAGGTATTAATGGCTTGTTGGGCCATATCTATTGCCTGGTGGATATCCTGATGTATTAATGGCAACATCGTTTGGGCTAGGCAAACCAGATTCCACTGACCAATACTGGGCTGCTGGTTGTAGGCATAGCGACCTGTTGTGTCAATTGAGCTAAAGACCTGATCTGCTTTGTATTGATCCATAAATGCACAGGGTCCATAGTCAATGGTGGCACCACAAATAAGTATGTTATCGGTGTTCATAACACCGTGGATAAAGCCCATGCCTTGCCATTGGGCTATTAGTTGTGCTTGTAGTTCGATGGTTTTCTGTAACAAGCCCAGATAGCGGTTCTGGCTCTGTAGTAGTGTTTTAAAGTGGCGTTTTATAGTGTAATCGGCTAACAAGCGTACTGATTCAATATCGCCTTTAAGGGCAGAATATTCAAAGGTGCCAATGCGAATGTGGCTGGGCGCAATACGGCTGAGTATTGCTCCTGGCAGCAACTGTTGGCGATACACGGATTCACCGCTGGCGATAGCGGCCAGACTACGGGTAGTTGGTATGTCCAGAGCGGCCATGGCCTCACTTATGATGTACTCTCGTATGACAGAGCCTATGGGTGCACGTCCGTCACCCTGGCGGGAAAAAGGTGTTCTCCCACAACCTTTGAGCTGCAGGTCGTATCGGTTACCTGCTGGACTCGTAAATTCGCCAAGTAATACGGCTCGCCCATCCCCTAGGTTGGGATTGAAGTGACCAAACTGGTGTCCTGCGTAGGTTTGTGATATGGGTTCTGAGCCAGAAGCAATGTGGTTTCCAGATAGAATGTTTAGTGCTGCTGCCGAATCAAACCAGTTATATTCTAGTCCGAGCTGGTGTGCTAACGGGTAATTAAGCACTATTGTAGACGGTGCTTTAACCGATGATGGGGCTATTTTTCGGTAAAATTTTTTGGGTAGTTGACTATAACTATTTTCAAATATCGGGGTTTTTTTCATAGTGAAATCGGTTAAAGTAACGCCTAAGTCGGTTCTGGAGAAGTTATATAAACCAGCATCAATGTTAAAAATTATCTAATTGCCTACACCATCTAAGCTCACTGAGTTTCACTATAATAATGTCTTAGTCTGTATTATAGCTAAATTTAGAGTGCATAGCCTATTGCATATGCCTGTCAATTTTTCTTGGGTCTTATTCTTCAAGCACTGTGCTATCTTGCTTTAACCGGCTATTGTCACCATGTAAATTGGTCAAATAGCTCAATAAGATACCCACCTCAAATAATACCCACATCGGTACAGCTAAAAGCGTTTGTGAAATAACATCAGGAGGTGTTATCAACATGCCAATAACAAAGCAGGATACGATCACATAGGGTCGTTTCTGCGCTAAGCTTGCCGGTGTCGTAATGCCGGATCGAATCAATAGAAAGGTGGCAATAGGTATCTCGAACGCTATTCCAAAAGCAAAAAATAGCTTCAGAACAAAATCAAGATAAGCTGAAATATCAGTCATAACAGCCACTTCTTCTGGCCCGGTAGCGGTAAAGAAACCAAAGATCAATGGAAACACTACATAATAGGCAAAGGCAACACCAATATAAAACAGTAAGATACTTGAAATAAGTAGGGGCAGGACCAGATACTTTTCATTTTTGTACAGCCCCGGAGCAATAAAACACCAAGCCTGATGCAAGATCAATGGCATTCCCATAAATACAGCTATTACCAGTGTCAGTTTGAATGGTGCTAAGAAGGGAGAAGCTACCTGGGTGGCAATCATTGTTGATCCAGTTGGCAACAAGTTACGTAACGGGTCTGATAGATATATGTAGAGGTCGTTAGCAAAAGGTAGTAAGGCAATAAATATCAGAATTATGAATATAGTGACCTTCAATAGACGGTTACGCAACTCAAGCAAATGAACCATTAACGGCTGCTCATTGACATTTGTCTCACCCTCTGGGTGCAACTCATCTTTAGTATGCTTCATTAGATCGCTTAATAAATACTGTTATGGGGTTTTAGAGTCGATTTTAGCTACTGTCCGTAGCTCTAAATCTGTGTTTGCCTTGGAGTCTTGTATCTCGACTAGGCTACTGCCAATACTGTTTTTGGCCATAATATCTTCGTTCAACTTTTGCAGTTTTCGTACAAGTTCTTTTTGACTCTGTTCCGTTTTCTGGCGCATCTCTGCAAGCAACAATTCTGTTTCGATTTCCCGTTTCACTCCACTGAAGGTACGTTTGATCTTGCTGAACCACAAGCCTACGTTACGTGCTACCACTGGTAAACGTTCCGGCCCCAGCACAATAAGCCCGATTACACCAATGAGCAACATTTCAGTGGCACCAATATCGAACATGATTTAATCCTGATTGATGTTACTGCTCAACTTTTTTTGTCTGTTTGTGATCCTGTTCAGGCGATCCAGAGAAACTGGCCTGCTGCTGGCTAATTTGCTGAGTCTCCTCTGGTGCTTCCTGCATGGCTTTTTTAAACCCCTTAACTGCATTACCCAGATCACCACCAATATTACGTAGTTTTTTGCTGCCAAAAAGCAATAATACAATTAGCAGTATGATTAACAACTGCCACAAACTAATACCACCTAAACCCATATCTATATACCTTATGATAAACCTTAAATTATAAACACAATCAATATTATACTATACTAGGGAACGAGACGATTTTTCCACCAGACCAGATAGACCAAAACGGCTTTCTAATTCTTTCAGCACAGACTGATGATCATCTTCAAGATATGATAGCATCACCATACAATGAAACCATAAGTCAGCAGTTTCAGCAATTAACCCTTGATTATTATGTTTACGTTCAGCATCTTTAGCAGCTAATATTACTTCCGTGGCTTCTTCACCCACTTTTTTTAGAATCTCGTTCAGGCCCTGAGCATGCAAACGGGCCACGTAGGATTGGTCCGATCCATCCTGTTTGCGCTGTTCTAGGGTTTGCGCTAGTTGGTTCAAAATATCACTCATGACCATATAACTCTTGTGGATCTTTGAGCATGTTATCCTCTGTAATCCAATTGCCCTTGATGTAGCGTCTAAAAAAACAGTGAGGTCGGCCGGTATGGCAGGCAATACCACCGATCTGTTTAACCTTTAATAGCACTACGTCAGCATCACAGTCGAGGCGGACTTCACTTACCTGCTGTTGATTTCCAGAGCGTTCACCCTTGCGCCATAATACCTGTCTTGAGCGGGACCAGTATACTGCCTGTCCTCCAGTACAGGTTAACATCAAAGCCTCACGATTCATCCATGCCATCATCAACACCTGATTGCTGGATTCGTCCTGTGCAATAACAGGAACCAGTCCATTCTGATCCCATTTCACTGTATCAAGCCATCTTGTTTGCTGATTAATATCCACAGTTTCCTCTAATCATTAATTTGCTATTTGAGATAATATAATGGTTTCTTGTTTATCTACGCCACAATATCAGCAGTGCTCCCACTAATAAGATCAAACTATAGGGAGCTGCCACAAAGGCTGTCGTAATACTGACTGGCATTAACCACAAACTAGTACTAACACAGCCGAATACCAGTGCCATACGCATAAGATCCGAGGTAGATCTAATGTGTTTTTTCCCTGATTGGGATGGCCTGGCTTTCTGTTGTTCGTTTAGAACCTGATAAACCAGTCCGGGAAGTTGTGGCAGTTGCCAGGCTAGATCTGGCCATTGCTGGCGAATTCGTTTTAATACCTGGGGTGGACCAATCTGTTGTTTGACCCATTGTTCCAATACTGGTTGTGCAGTTTTCCATAGATCTAACTGTGGATACAATTGGCGGCCCAAACCTTCAATATGAAAAAGTGTTTTCTGCAATAGTACCAGTTGAGGCTGTATTTCCATATTGAAGCGCCCAGCTGTATGAAATAATCCCAGTAATACTTCTGCAAAGGAAATTTGCCCCAGTGGCTGGCTAAAAATAGGTTCACTGACAGTGCGAATTGCGCCTTCAAACTCATTCACTGGTGTTTCCTTCGGTAACCAGCCGCAATCTACGTGTAATTGCGCGATCTGGCGATAATCGCGCTTGAAGAAGGCTAAGAGGATGCGTGCTAAATAGGCTTGATCAGAAATTTCCAGACTGCCCATAATACCAAAGTCAACCGCCATATATTGGGGTTGGTGTGGTTGTTTTGGGTTAACAAAAATATTTCCAGGATGCATATCAGCATGGAAGAAGTTGTCCCGGAATACCTGGGTAAAAAAGATTTCCACACCGTTGCTAGCAAGCTTAGCCCGGTCTATACCCGCGGCATCCAGTGCTGTGAGATCATTGATGGGAATACCTTGGATGCGTTCTTGCACCAATATTTGGCGATTGCACAGAGCCCAGTGGATTTTTGGAATATAAAGTAGCTCTGAATCTGCAAAACTGCGTCGCATCTGGCTGGCATTAGCGGCCTCACGACGCAGATCTAGCTCATCAATAATGGTTTTTTCGTATTCATCAATAACATCTTGCAGTCGCAAACGTCGCAGATTCGATGTTCTCCAATGCAATATATGGGCTAATAATCTGAGTACCCCGATATCGCGACGTATAACCTCCCGAATGCCAGGGCGTATCACTTTCACGATTACTGCTTCGCCACTGCTTAGCTGCGCAGCATGGATTTGGGATACAGATGCAGATGCTAATGGTTGTCGTTCAAATGCAGCAAAAGCGGTATTGACCGATTGCCCTAATGCTGCTTCAATCATTGTTTCTGCTTGGGTACTCGAAAATGGAGGTACCTGATCCAGCAGTTTGGTTAACTCAACAGTCAGTTCTGGTGATAGTGTGTCACTACGGGTTGACAGCATTTGCCCAAACTTGATGAATACTGGTCCCAGTTCGATCATGGCTTTGCGCAGGCGTCCCCCTGAATTGCCAACCGGCTTAAACAGGTAGCGCCAAGGCATTAACCAGAATAGCAGACGTATTAAACCTGGCAGTGGTAAACGCAGTAGTAGTAGGTCAAGCCTATGTCGGCAGGCCACCCATAAAATGGCCAGAATTCTTAATAGTACGGACATGGGCAATGGACCTGGTATGTTTGATTGCATTTAACTTGTGTCGTTAAACGCTAAGTGACCCATGCAAAATTATTAGTTACTACTGATACAATGTTGAAAACTGGCTCGACCTTATGTGTTATTTACTAACCTTCGTTTTGCCAATTGTTGCCTGAATGTCAGCCGTATTTATGAAATATTGCAGAGTCGCCCTTTAATATAATTCAAAATATATTAAAATTTAATAAAAATATAAAAAATTTTGATTGCCTAACTAGGCTAGTTAATCACATCTCGCTAAATTGTATTGACCTTAAAGTAATTTACCGGTGCTATTATCCCTTAGTTGACTGGGCTTCAAGCACTGACTATTGGCAATGAACTGTACAGGTTTAAGGCTTAGTGCCGTAGTGAACCGCCACGATGCCACCGCTCATATTATGGTAACGGCAATTGACGAATCCGACGGCTTCCATCATTCCTTTTAATGTTTCTTGGTCGGGATGCATGCGAATGGATTCAGCCAGATAGCGGTAGCTATCTGGGTCATCTACCACCCACTTACCCATGTGTGGCAGAATTTTGAAGGAATAAAGGTCATAGAATTTGGTTAGTAATGAGTTATTGGTTTTGGAAAATTCCAGAATCAGCAAGCAACCACCAGGCTTCAAGCAGCGTAACATAGATGCCAATGCCTTATCTTTATCCGTGACGTTACGCAAACCAAAGCTAATGGTAATGCAATCGAAGGTGTTTTCGGAAAATGGCAAGCATTCAGCATTTGCTTGTATATAGGCTACGTTATTGATAATTCCATGGTTGATTAATTTATCACGCCCAACCTTAAGCATTGAATCATTGATGTCTGCCAACACCACGCGTCCCTCAGATCCAACTAGACGAGCAAAGTGTAAGGCCAAATCACCTGTCCCGGCAGCAATGTCCAGTACTTGTTGGCCTGAACGCACAGCGCTCATTTCCAGTGTCAATCGTTTCCAGATCCGGTGAATGCCCATGGACATTAGGTCATTCATAATATCGTAGCGGTCGGCCACGGAGTGAAATACCTTCGCCACATAATCGGCCTTTTCAGTCACAGGAACTTTTTTATAGCCGAAATGGGTGGTGGAATTGAAAGAATCCTGATCATTCATAGTGCAATCTTCTGAATGCCGCAACTAGCTTAAGATAAGTGACTGTCAAAGCAGTGTAATCAAGTTAATGTTATTCTCTATCAAAGTTGCATTGTCTTGGTATCAGTAGTCAATAGCGTGCTCAGGAAATTCTTTTAGGCAGTTACTTGGCTGCTGCTTGCTTGACTTGCATGATCAGGAAGTCAGCGACTTCCAGCATTTTGGCCTGACTGCCGGCCATCTTAGCCGTAATTAGGTACTGACCGTTAATCAGTATGGATGGCACTTGAGATATATTGGCTTGTAGAGCCATCTTTCGTCCTTTGCGTAGTTTGTTCTTAAGGTCAAAAGAATCATAGGCTGTGGCAAAGTCTGCTACTGTAACACTCAAATCTGTAAAGAATTGCTCCAGAGCCTGGCGATTCGCTATCCGCCGCTGGTCTATATGAATAGCATCATACATTCTCCGATGAGCCTGTTCAAATACTCCCAGTTGATGAGATATGTAGTAGGCTTTGGCATATGGTTCCCAACTACGATTAAATATTACCGGAACATGAACCAATATGACATCTTCAGGCTGTGTTTTGGCCCAATGGTGCAGCAAGGGATCAAATTCGTTGCAGTGGGGACAGGTATAGCCAAAAAACTCATTTACAACAATTTTACCGTTATTGGTGCCAGCAATGGGCTGGGTTAAAATCTGGTAATGTTCGCCGGCCAGATAGTCTGCTGCATTCGTTGACCAGGAACTGAGCATCAGCAGCATGCTCAGTAATAGGTTGCCGCATGTTTTTGTTACAAAAATCAACTTCATCATTCTCATTTTCAAGTTCCATTATGTAATCGATTCTAAGTTTAAAGTTGCGTAATTTTTACTAATTTATCACGCTTTACCCGATTAACTATTTTGATGGCTTTTGCTAATCTGAGTTCTTATGAAATATCTGGGTTTTGAAGTAGTAAAGCCAGTGGGTAAGTTCTAAAACAAGAAATCGCTACCACCTTTTCAGCATTCAGCCCAAATGATCCTGTAACTAGTTAGACAAGCCTTGAATATAACTGGCTAAGGCAGCAATTTCTCGATCACTTAATGGGCCTGCTATGTCTTGCATGATGGAGGCAGACGCGTTGGTGCGAAGTTGATTACGATAGGCATTTAATTGTTGTTTGGTGTAAGAAGCATGTTGGCCGCTTAGGGCTGGAAATCCAGCTTGGATGTTACCGGCACCGATGGGCGAATGACATGCGGTACAGGCAGGGACGCCCTTGTCTGTGTTGCCTGCTCGGTAAATTTTTTGACCTAGTTCGATCAGGTCAGGATCAGCGACACCTACGCTGCTCTTCTGGGATGCGTAGTAGGCGGCAATATCAGTCAGATCAGCGTCAGACGAATTATCCAGTAACCCGGTCATCTCAACAATGACCCGGTTGCCAGAGCGAATATCTTGCAGTTGCCTGAACAAATACTTGACGTTTTGACCTGCTAATTTGGGAAAGCTCGCAATCATACTGTTACCGTCAGTGCCGTGACAGCCACTGCACACGGCTACCTTCGCTTGCCCTGCAGCGGGATCGCCCGCAGCAAAAACACCATTGGCAAAGCCTAGGCTGAGCATCAAAATTACCACTACTTTTTTCATCAGTTTGACCATTCACTTGTCCTTGAAAACTGTTCAAGATATCGCTGCTTGTCGGCAGCTAACGTTAATGTACTTTTGGTTCAGACTATTCATGCAAAGTTTGTAAAATAATTGCATTTGTTGGTACGAAGTTAAACATGAGCCTAAAAATGTGTACTGATCATTAACTAATCTTGGCTGATCCTAACTTATGACCATCATCAATAGTTTGAGTATTCTATCAGTTATCGTCTTGACTTATCTTGGCTAACAACACTTTTTATAAGTCCTATTTAGTATCACTGGACATTTTAACCATTATATTGCATTTTTGGTTATGCTTTTTTGGCAATTTCTTGCAAAAAAGCATTGAGCAATTAATTAATGGATATGTTGACACTCTTTTGATTTTGTTACTGTCTCAGCTCATGCGCCCGTATCTTCAGAGTTTCTTGACACAGTCATTAAACGCGCATATTGTCCAAAGTTAAAAAATGGGTAGATTGCCAGCAAAAGATAGGGCATTATAAATCGGTCAAATTATGACTGCAATGTCATAAGATGTGGCACTATAACCACAATTGGTTAAATGCACTTGGTTAATCCAGCTTGGTTGTCATGGTCGTAATGATTTTTTATGGTTATTGAACATATTCGTTTTCAAAGCGCCAAATTTACTTTGAGTGCTCGTTGCATGAGTCAATGTCCTATGGACAATGGCAATGAGGTAGCTTTTGCCGGCCGTTCCAATGCTGGCAAATCTAGCGCTATCAATGCCCTAACCGGTAATACGCGATTGGCTCGCACCAGCAAAACCCCAGGCCGCACTCAATTGATAAATTTTTTTGACCTCAATGTGCCCCAGACACGTCTGGTTGATCTGCCGGGCTATGGTTATGCCAAGGTTCCAGATGCCATGAAAAAAGCCTGGCAGCGGCGTCTTTCTGAATACATTGAACAGCGCCTTAGTCTACGTGGGCTGGTATTAGTTATGGATATTCGTCATCCTATGAAGCCATTTGACCAAATATTGACTGATTGGGCAATCGCTTCGGGTATGCCTTTGCACTTGCTATTAACCAAGTCTGATAAGCTTAAGCGAGGGGCTATTAATCAAATCTTATTGAAAGTTCGTCAGTCACTGCCGAGCAATAGTGCAAATTTGATCTCTCTACAAGCTTTCTCTGCTCTTAAAGGTGATGGCATACAAAATCTGGAGCGGCAACTGTTGATTTGGTTGCGCCAGACAGCTGAAAATAATGCTCCGATAAACCCGCATTAGAAGTAGCAGTAGTTGTCTGGTAGTAATTATTGTGATGGAATGTTTGGCTAAAATCTACATTTGCGCACCCAAACATTGTGTTACCGACCTAATAACCCGGATGAGCGTATGACAGTGACCTGCAAACAATTACTTGATTACCTTCAGAAACTGTTACAGCCACAACTATTCCAGGACTATTGTCCTAATGGATTACAGGTAGAAGGAGCGCCTGTCGTACGCAAATTAATTGCTGGGGTTAGCGCAAGTCAAGCGCTGGTGGATTATGCTGCTTCTGTTAACGCTCAGGCAGTGCTGGTGCATCATGGCTATTTTTGGCGTAATGAAGAAGCTGTCGTTGTTGGTATGAAAAAGAAACGCTTACAAACTCTATTACAGCACGATATCAATTTGCTTGCCTACCATTTGCCACTGGATGCCCATCCTGAGTTTGGTAACAATATTGAGTTGGCCCGCCAGCTTGGGTTTATTGTGGCCGGACCGTTATATGGTAGTGGTGCCACAGCCTTGGGACAGCATGGCTATCTGAAGGAATCAACCGATGCAAGATATCTAGCAGATCACATCAGTCAGTGCCTGAATCGCCGGGTATTGCATATTGCCAGCGGACCCAAACATGTCAGGACGCTTGGCTGGTGTACCGGTGGAGCACAAGGTTACATTAACAAGGCGGTTGAATTAGGACTGGATGCTTATATCTCAGGTGAAATATCAGAAGCCACTGTACATGTAGCGAAAGAGAATGGTCTGCACTATTTTGCGGCTGGCCACCATGCTACTGAGCGCTATGGAATTCAAGCGCTGGCTAATCATCTGCAACAGCAGTTTCCCTTATCGTGCGATTTTGTCGACTTGGACAATCCAGCTTGATTATGATCTGGCCCGGTGCTCAGAAATATCATAACGCGATTCTCCTGAGTGTTGCAGGCCATAGTCTTCTGCTAGGGTGTTTGGGGAGTTCGATGTTTTCCTTGGAGCATAATCCATGGGCGCGGTGATCGTCGCTAGTTGTTGCTCGTCAAAATTTTCAGGTATATTTTGGATACTAGATGGATCTGAAGCGTGAGCAATATCGCGGGCAGTATCTGGATCATCACACAACAAGTGAGCACCGCTGGCAAGGTGTTGGTGAATCTGTTGGTAATTTTCACTTAGGTTATTAATCAGGATAGCGGTATTGGAAAAATGCTCGTTAACCTGTTCTTTGTAGGTCATAAGCTGGGTCTGAGTTTCCATCAATTGTTGACGCAAATTTTGTTGCTGGGGGGCAGGAGTGTTATTGCTTTTCCCCAGAATAAAGCCAATGCCCAGTCCCAACAGCAGTACAGCCAGCCAAAACAGCCATTCATTGGTCAATAAATCCACCTGAATTACTCCTTAAATAAACGCTATAACATATTAATTCAACCTTCATTGTAAAGCAAAACAGCAATTAAAACAGCATTTTAGACTGGATTTATGGCCATTTTGCATGAGTTTTTTCGGCAACGCCTAATAGTTTGGCTAGTTGTCATTGGCACTGATCGGAGTTGAGTTCAACATCGTTGCCGAGTTAGCTCATATCTGGTTTGGCGTTTGGCTTATTGCGAATCATACAGGAGGCTAGGTTAACCTTCTCTATTTGTGGTGAACACTTTTTGATAGAATGTTAGTTAGCGTCATATTTCATTAGTATCAATCTAAAATGGCGAAACGAATTTGCACGTTCCGATAGTGGTTATGAAAAAATTTTAATTATTCATTAACTTTTTATATTTTACGGATCAGGTAAATATTGAAAGCCTAACCCGTGACTCTTTTATACATTGTATCTATTTAGCCATGTCAGGTAGATTTCCGTTACCTTGCCTTTGCAATCGCTGTGACTCTAAATAGCAATAATTAATCGGCAAATTTAGTACTCATCGTTAGAGACTCTCTGCAATAATTATGATGTTTGCCGATACGTTATGAAAAACTGGCTCAAAATGCACACTGATAAAATTAATTTGGTAAAGTTTCATGCGTATCGCACACAAATCAGTACTTGACCCATACATGTTTTCTCAATTTTGCTCCTCGATTTTTTCTGAAAAGCAGCTTGGTGTTGCTGGGCATCGGAGTCCAAATTTCACTAGCCGAACTGCCGGAAAAACGCTTTATATGGCTATGAAAATTTATTTCGTATACGGTTGCCTGGTTATGCAGTTTGTTTTGTGTAGTTTCCTCAAACTAGATGCTGTGTGCTGCCAAGAGCAGTTGCAACCAAACGAGTGACTATTATTTTATGCCCACGCCGTTGGAAAAATACCAGGCAGATCAGTTATTGCACATATCTTACCCCGATAAAGCGCAACAAAACGCTCTGGCTTGCCTAAATGAATTGTATTTGGAATTGGATGCCCGATCTCAGCAATCAGATGGCCGTTGGTTCGGCTGGCTGCGGCAGAAACCTTTGTCCATTAAGGGAATTTATTTATGGGGTGGTGTGGGTCGTGGCAAGACCTACTTGATGGACGTTTTTTTTGATTGCCTGCCGGAAGCAAACAAATTGCGTACTCATTTTCATCGTTTTATGCGTCATGTGCACCAAAGGCTAACTTACTATCAGGGCGCACGCAATCCATTACTGAAAGTTGCTGATGACTTGGCTACTCAGGCGCAGGTCATCTGTTTCGATGAGTTTTTCGTTTCTGATATTACCGATGCTATGCTTTTGGCAGGTTTGCTGGAGGCCTTGTTTGATCGTGGCTTAGTCTTGGTTGCAACTTCCAATATGGCACCTCAACATCTGTATGAAAATGGTTTGCAGCGCCAACGTTTTCTTCCTGCTATAGATTTGTTACAAAAGCACACCAGAGTGGTTCATGTCGATGGCAGTATTGATCATCGCTTGCGCAATTTGGAGCAGGTTGGGCTATACCATTTCCCCCTGAATGAACAAGCTGAAATTAGCCTGCAGGCTAATTTTACAAATTTATCAAGCTTGCCCAAGGATATAAGATACAAGGGAATATTAAAGATCAATAATCGTGAATTTCACTATCGGCAGATCGCACATAATATTGTTTGGTTTGACTTTGCTGAGTTGTGTGATGGGCCTCGTTCACAAAATGATTACTTGGAGTTGGCTAGTGAATTTTATGCTTTAGTCATCAGCGGGGTGCCGCAAATGTCGAGGACGCATTCTGATCAGGCACGCCGTTTTATCAATTTGGTGGATGTTTGTTATGAAGCTAATGTTAAACTAATCATTTCGGCAACTGTAGCATTGTCAGAATTATATTGTGAGTCTAGCCCAAACATTGCTTTCCAGCGTGCTTGGAGTCGTTTGTTTGAGATGCAGTCCCATGAATATCTAGCTCAAGAGCATTTGATCAATTAATGGCAATTAGCCTTACCAGAATAAAAAATAACATAATTTTCTTAGCAAGGAATTATTGTTTCCTGTATAATTCGCGCCTCATCATTCACTAAAAAATGGCAATAAATATCTTGAGTTGCAGTCAAAACGCATGTTTCGCTGCATTAATTGATGTAAGGGAGCACCCGAGCAGTTGGTTTAGCCTTAACTGTGGCATGCTCGATTTAATGATTTAAGGTTAATTAAAATGAAAACCCTGAGCACTAAACCAACTGATGTCAAACACGACTGGTATGTCGTTGACGCAACAGGCAAAACGCTAGGACGTCTAGCCAGCGAAATTGCCCGTCGTTTGCGTGGTAAGCACAAGCCTGAGTATACTCCTCATGTCGATACTGGAGACTATATTGTGGTTATCAATGCCGCACAAGTTCATGTAACCGGTAACAAGGCTAGGGACAAAATATATTACCGCCATACGGGCTACCCCGGTGGTTTGCGCCGTATTTCTTTTGGCAAAATGATTGCTCATGTGCCTGAACGTACGATTGAATTTGCAGTCAAAGGTATGTTGCCTAGAGGGCCTTTGGGCCGGCTCATGTACAATAAGCTGAAAGTTTATGCCGGCGGTCAACATCCCCACACTGCACAGCAACCACAGCTTTTACGTCTGTAAGGAGATTATCATGTCCGCTATTCAATACTATGGTACAGGTCGTCGTAAAACCTCTACAGCGCGTGTTTTCTTGACTCCAGGAAGAGGAAATATAACGGTTAATAAGCAATCCTTAGAGGTTTACTTTGGTCGTGAAACTGCGCGAATGATCGTGCGTCAGCCACTCCAGTTAACTGATAATAACGATAAATTTGATGCTATGATAACTGTGAAAGGTGGTGGTAGTTTTGGCCAAGCTGGTGCTATCCGTCATGGTATTACTCGAGCCTTGATGCAATTCGATGAAACATTGCGTGCCCCATTGCGTCAAGCAGGTTTCGTAACACGTGATGCGCGTTCCGTTGAACGTAAGAAAGTAGGGCTCCGCAAAGCACGCAAACGGCCACAGTTCTCCAAGCGTTAACTAGCTATGCTTGCAAAACTTCTTGCTATGCTCGTTTAAGCTTGATTACAATTTCTGGAGAGCAAATAAATTATGAATGATGGCGTAAATAAAAACCGCCGCCGGTTATTGATTGGAGCAACCTCCATAGTCAGTGCAGTCGGTGCCATTGGAGTGGCCGTACCTTTTGTAGCCTCTTGGACTCCAAGTGCTAAAGCACGTGCAGCAGGCGCTCCAGTCAAGATAGATATCAGCAAGCTAGAAGCAGGACAGCAGATGATTGTTGAGTGGCGTGGCAAGCCAGTTTGGGTGGTGCGTCGTACTCAGGGGTCGCTAAATAGTTTGTCAGAACTAGATGGTATACTAGCTGATCCTGCATCAGTAAACTCCAAGCAGCCAGACTACATTCCTGTAGGGCCAAACCGTTCTTTGCGACCAGAAATTATGGTGATGACTGGCTTATGCACTCATTTGGGGTGTTCGCCAACTTATCGCCCAGAGTTAGCGCCTGCTGACTTAGGGCCTGAATGGAAAGGTGGTTTTTTCTGTCCCTGTCATGGTTCACGCTTTGACCTGTCTGGTCGTGTCTATGCAGGTTTCCCTGCCCCAACCAATTTGGAGGTTCCCCCTCATTACTACGTCAATGATACCGTTATTGTTATTGGTAAAGATGGAGGTAAGGTATAATGGCCGGTAATCCTGATCGGAGTAAAGCTGAAACGGGTATTATGCGCTGGATTGATGATCGTTTTCCCCTCACCCAGATGTGGGAAGATCATATGTCTAAGTACTATGTGCCAAAGAACTTTAATGTCTGGTATCTTTTCGGCGTGCTATCTTTGTTTATACTGGTTAATCAACTATTAACTGGTATCTGGTTGACGATGTCCTATGAGCCGACTGCTGAAGGTGCGTTCGCTTCGATAGAATATATTATGCGTGATGTTGAGATGGGCTGGATTATCCGTTATATGCACTCCACCGGTGCGTCAGCATTCTTCGCTGTAATCTACCTGCACATGTTCCGTGGTTTGATGTATGGGTCTTACAAAAAGCCCAGAGAATTAATTTGGCTGTTCGGCATGTGCATTTATCTCGTGCTGATGGCTGAGGGTTTCTTCGGTTATCTGCTGCCTTGGGGTAATATGTCCTACTGGGGTGCTCAGGTTATTGTGTCACTATTCAGTGCCATTCCCCTGATTGGGGAAGATCTAGCCCAGTGGATTCGTGGTGACTACCTGATATCCGGTATTACCTTAAATCGCTTCTTTTCCTTGCATGTAATTGCCTTGCCAATTGTACTGTTAGGACTAGTGGTATTACACTTGATTGCCTTGCATGAAACTGGTTCCAACAACCCGGATGGGGTTGAGATTAAAAATCATAAAGATGTTAACGGTGTGCCTTTGGACGGTGTCCCAATGCATCCGTATTTTGTGGTTAAGGATTTGGTTGGCATCGGTGTATTTCTGATCGTGTTTTGTTTGATTATCTTTTTCTTTCCTGAAATGGGTGGCTACTTTATTGAGAAACCCAACTATGAACCAGCTAACCCCCTTAAGACTCCAGAACATATTGCTCCAGTATGGTACTACACCCCCTTCTATGCGATGTTGCGTGCTTGCACCTTTAATTTCTGGGGCATGATTGATGCAAAGTTCTTTGGAGTAATAGTGATGGCTGGTTCTATAGCCATTTTATTTGTGTTGCCTTGGCTAGATCGCAGTCCAGTACGTTCCATGCGATATAAGGGCGTGCTCAGCCGAATTGGATTAGCCTCGTTTGTCGTATGCTTCATTACTTTGGGAATTCTCGGAGCTATTCCCACTACAGAAGAACGTACTTTACTCGCCCAGATTGCTACAGGGATATATTTTCTCTTTTTTATTCTGATGCCGTTTTATACCCGCATAGAAGCAACCAAAACTCCGCCAGAGAGGATTACTATAACATGAAAAAACTAATCCTGATGGCCTTCATTACACTGGTTTCTAGCTCACTAATAGCTGCCGTCGGTACGAGTGTAAAATTACAAGATGCTAATATTGACATTCAAGATCAACAGTCACGCCAAAAAGGCATGAAAACTTTTGTTAACTATTGTTTAGGTTGCCACAGCGCTCAATACCAGCGCTATGAGCGCGCTGCAGAAGACTTAGGTATGCCAGTAGATCTCGTATTAGAACATTTAGTATTTAGTGATCAAAAAGTTGGTGAACATATGACCAATGCAATGCGATCCAATCAAGCTGCTAAGTGGTTTGGTGCTCCCCCTCCCGATCTTACTAATTCAGTAAACCTGCGTGGTTCTGACTGGGTTTATTCTTACTTACTAAGTTTTTATGCAGATAGTGATCGACCCTATGGCGTTAACAATACCGTTTTCGAGAACGTTGGCATGCCTAATGTGCTGTCTAAGTTGCAGGGTATTCAGGAACGGGTTTGTCAGACAACACCTAACGAAGATGAACATAATAATGAGCCCTCGGACGTAATAAGCTGTCAGTTAAAGGTTAAGGCAGATACTGGTGTTATGACCCCAGTTGAGTTTGAAGAAACTGTGCGTGACTTAACTAACTTTATGGTATATATGTCTAATCCGAATGCTGCTGCTAGCAAGCGTATTGGTATTTATACTATTTTATTTCTACTCTTGCTGACGACCTTGTTCTATTTTCTTTACAAAGAGTATTGGCGAGATATTAAGTAGAAAATCACGATAATATTTCTAGTCGAGTTCATTAATAATCCAAAATCCAGTTATTAACAGATTGGTGCGTCATAAAGATGTTGCCAGTTTGTTACCACTGGGTACAATAGTATTACAGATATCTCCTATAAATCTTTGCATGTAGCTAAACCATATCACTAGATATGTCATGTTTAAGCTTCCTGTAATAGAACTGATCAATTAATTATTGAGGTAAACTTACATGGGTGTCATAGCTAAGCGCTCTTCAATGAGCTTCTTTTCAGACGGCGCTAGCCACTATAGTCACCGTGTTCGTATTGTGCTAGCTGAAAAGGGTGTAACTGTTGATATTATTGATGTAGATACTGACCATGAGCTCGAAGAGTTGGCAGATATTAATCCATATAACAGCCTACCGACCTTGGTCGATAGGGATCTGGTGCTATATCAGTCAAATGTAATTATGGAATATCTCGATGAGCGTTTTCCACACCCTCCCTTATTACCAGTCTATCCAGTGGCTAGAGCAGAAAGCAGACTACTTATTTATCGTATTGAACGCGATTGGTGTCGTCTTGCCAACTTGATACTCAGTTCTAAAGATGATTCAGTAGTTGCTCAAGCTCAACAAGAGCTAAAAGATGGCCTGATTGCTATATCACCGATACTGGCTGAAAAAGACTACTTTATGAGTGAAGATTTCACACTTGTTGATTGCTTTATTGCTCCCATTCTTTGGAGGTTGTCGCAACTTGGTATAACATTGCCATCACAGCAAGCTGGGCCTATGTTGAGTTATATGGCGCGTCTATTTGAACGAGATAGCTTTCAGGAAAGCTTGTCTGAAACAGAACGAGAAATGCACCTATAGTGCTTCCTTAACTTCTGTATAGATTGGGCTATGCGATTAATTGGAAATATCCTGATGATTACCCAGAAATAATTCTTTATGAGACCTAGTCGACCTTACCTGATTCGTGCCCTCAATGACTGGATTCTTGATCATGGTGCTACCCCCCAATTAGTGGTTGATGCAACTACCGATGATGTGAATGTACCTGAACGTTACGTTATAGACGGTCGGATCACATTGAATATTAAGCCATCAGCAGTTCAAGCACTCAATTTAGGTAATGAAGCCATCGAGTTCAATGCTAGGTTTAGTGGTGTTTCTATGAATGTTTATGTGCCAGTAATGTCTGTACTAGCCATTTATGCCCGTGAAACCAGACAGGGGATGGGTTTTGGTATGGAGCCTGGTATCCCTGAGCCAGATGGACTAAAGCCGCCTGGACATATTCAGTCTACACCGATAAGCACTGCTAAATCCAGTGTAAAGTCCCCAAGGCCCACACTCAAGGTGGTAAAATAGCCATTCACATGGTTTAATCTGTTAGTGAGGTCACAATACGCAAGTCCGATGTGCTGTAAGTATTTGATAACGTGTTTTGAAGTGGAACGTTGCAACATTAAAAAGTGAAAGCTCTTGTATCTAGCAAAAAGGCATTATTTTAGTAAGTAATATGGTTCAAAACAGATGGCTTCAGCCATAACGTTTACAATATCAAACCAGTCTTACGACTTTACCCTATAGTGTGCTTACTACACATCAGTTTATATATTCAAATACCTTGACTATTTTTTGAACGCCGCGGTTACGACGAGTTAGGTTAACGGCCCAGCTTGCTTCAGTGCTGGTTACTAATCCCATCAAATATACTACACTGTCTTCAGTAATAACTTTAATACGTGAAACAGGAAAGTTGTTTTCAAGCATCATTCGAGCAGTAATCTTGGTGGTGGCCAGTGAATCCTTAGTCTTGGCTGATAGGTTAATAGGTTTGGAAACTGTCATTTCATTATGTACCTCACGCACATTGCTAATCTGCCTTGCTTTAGATGCAATTAGAATTTTTGCGTTTTTTGAAGGAACTTGCCCGGTAAGTAAAACAATGCCGTTAAAGCTTGTCACATTAAAATGAGCAGCCTTTAACAGCAGTGATGAATTAACAGCATGGTTTCTAACCGTAATTTCAATAAGCTGGTCATTATACATGGTCCCCAGTGTTCGTTGCCCTTTTTGATCAACAATAAGATGATTGCTTAGAGTGGGAGTACAGGCGCTGGCCATCGTTAAGGCAAGCGCCATAAACAGGCTAATAAGGGGTGGGTATTGCATTTACTCATTACTCCGGAAAAGTTGAAACTCAATTAAGTCACATACACTGTGTATAATAACCAATTGTAGCTGATAAATAATTGGCCTGTTAGTGGTGGGTATTAATATGGCCATATCATCGGGGTACAGTAAAGAGGTCATATTTCCGCCTGACTCACCAGTAATAATGATAACTCGCATTTGTCGATCATGGGCGGCCTGCATAGCCTGCACTACATTAGCGCAATTACCCTCATCAGATAAGGCCAACAGAATATCATTACCTTGCCCCAATGCTCTAACTTGAATGGCAAAAATATCTTGCAGGGTGCTGTCTTTAGCAATGGCCATCAGACTGACACTATCAGCCGCTAAATTTAATGCTGGAAGACCTGGCCGTTCCTGTTGAAATCGGTTTAATAGGCCGGCACAAAAGTGTTGTCCATTGGCGCCGTTGCCACCGTTACCGCAGACCAATATCTTACCATCATCAAGCAAACAGTTAAGTAACATACTACTGGCTATGGCAATATCAGGTGTCAGTCTTTCTGCACTTTCTGCCATGCATCCCATATGCTCGTGAAATTGATCAATAACCCGTTCTTGAAATTTCATGGATACCTGCCTGATTATAGACTAAATTTAAAATTTGTAATTATGGAAAAACAGTTTCAACATCAAGTCCTGATTAATACACACAGTTCTAGCCCCTAGTAAAAGAACTAACAGTAACGAAGGCGAATGGTTGCTACAATGCCAGTATTTAAATAGGTATTTATCAATTGGGAAGATGAAGATTTTCCATGGTAGCCTATCATCGTCCACAGTCGTAGCCTGAATGACATAAAAGGCTGTGTTGGTGAGATGAATATGAGTGTTTACTACAATAAATAATCATGTAGATATGATTTTAATTAATCGATTGGAAAGCATTCTGTAGCCATTCTAGTTTAAGTTTTGTGCCGGGCATGCCGTTGATAGTTACGACATCAAATCGGCACTGATATTTCTGATAACGGATATATTGCTGCAAAAAAACTTGGCAGTATTCAAGATACGTCTTTGTTTGGCCAAATCCACACTGGCAATAGCGCCACCCATGACTTGATTGCGTCGATATCGTACTTCGATAAACGCTAATTGATCTGCCTGGGTAGCAACGATATCGATTTCTCCACCCGACCAGCCGAAATTACGTGTGATAATTTGCCAGCCTCGTTGTTGTATGTGTTGGCAGGCCCATGTTTCAGCTTCATGACCTATATTCATTGGCTATCAAGAACCAACTGGATTTTGCCATTACTGATTTTAGCCCAATTCAGCTGGGCCTGAATGCGCTGCTGTTCATTTATTTTCAGCACTCCAGTAGCTCCATGAAGTCGACTGCCTTTAATTGCTTGCAGTTGATGTAGCCGGTTGTGCAGTCGGTAACTGTCAAATCCAAGCGCATGTAGCCGGGTGTATTTTTTCCGTTCAGGCCAAACGTTTTGCAACTGTTGGCTTTGTCCTGACACCTGCAGCACCCATGGCAGATCGGTGAAAGCAATACCATTGAGATCCTGATTCTTCTGTGGTTGCTCAGTGCCTTCATAAATATGGTGACTCGCATATACTGGCAGGTCGCCTGCATAATGAAATGCTAAGATCGGTTTAATTTGCCGTGCATCTTTGGGTAGTGCCAGCAATAATATGAAATCGGCATCATGACGTCGTCTGGGTATGCTGTTGATTTTTTCTTTCAGCATCAACTGCATCTCTTTAGCTCTTTGCTTGCTTTGATCAATAAGTAATAGTTGGCTGATCTGGCTAGAGTGATCACGGTCACCAGTAAAGCGGACTTGGCCAACGATTTTCCCGCCCAACTGCTGCCATTGTTTCGCAAAAGCTGCCAAGGTTCTTGCAGCCCAAGGAGCATCCTGTAATATCACCAGTGCATTGCGGTAATCATCCCTGTAAGCTCTGTTGGCAATTTGGATTCCTTCGTCTTCCACTGCCAGACCAAATTGTAGTAATTGTGTTTGGTTCTCAGGCATGTCAGGAATATAGTTCATTGCTAATGTTGGGATAGGGATATCAGTTTTTTGTGCCAGTTGTTTGACCCGCTGCTTGTCCAGTGGGCCAATAATAAGGTCTACCTGATCTTGTAGAGCCTGATTGTATATCGGATTCATATTGCTGGATTGGCTGGTATCGTAGATTGTGATTTGAGGTAGACTTTCTCCGTTTTTCATGGCTTGATAATAGGCGCTCATGAAACCATCACGTAACGCCTGTCCGAGTTTACCAAGCTTGCCTTGCATAGGTAATGCCAGACCAATTCGGCTTGGGTGCTTTTGGCTTAGCTTAGCTAGACTCTGCAACTCTTCAGGTAGGGATTGGTTTGCCGGGTGTTTTGATCTTGTTTGACGCCAGTTTTCCAACTGCTGCAACTGTTGCTTAAGGTCCCGGTATTTTAGATGCAGTAAAGCCAATTCGTACCAGCCTTTGTTTAAATCATCATTGCTTTGCTTGATTCGTTCCTCCAGCAGTACCTCTGGAATTTGTTTTAACTGGCTCCAGATTTGTCCGTTAATCACTGTTATTGGGATATTATTCTGCTGTTGGCTTAAAGTAATATAGGCATCAGCTGCTGCCATGGGTTGGCCGTTGGCACCATAGGCTTCCGCTAGCAGTGACTGAAGTTGATGTAGTTGAGATTCTGTCTGAACTAGCTGCAGCAATTGTAGGCGTTCCAGCCAGAATAGTGCATGGCGGCTGTGGGACTGTTTCAGTGCTATAATGGCTTGCAACACCATATAGTCTGTTCGCTGCAGGCGCGATAGCCAAGCAGGCTCTATAAGTGCTAACAGGCTGGCTGATTGTTGATCGTGATTTGTCTCTAATAATAGCTTGGCTGCTTGCAACAGCAAGTGTTGATGTTCACGAGTTGGGAACTGCTTTGCCTGTTGTAGCAATGCTTCAGCTGAAGCATTGGGTTTTTTAGCATCAGAATCATGAAGCTGCTCTTGCATGAAGCCATAATAATACTCGTCTTCTTCGTTGGGCAAAGAAGGTCGGCGCATGGCTAGCAAAGGTATTTGAGTTGGGTTTTCCAACCCGGGTTCACCTATAGCTGCCTCGCCTTGGCCAAAACTTGCCATTGCATGTGGGATCATATTACCCTGATTTGTGTTTATCATATCAAATGGCAGTTGCTGATATACTTGACTGCCATAAGGATCTGCCGACTGGGTTTCAAACTTATCCTTATGGTGATTAAAATCAGCTTGAGTGAGGTCAAGTTTAATTACTAATGGCTGTTCCAGCACCCCCATAGCAGTTAGGTCAGCTGATGTATCACTATCTATGTTTGCCGAAGTTTTAGGAACTTTTATTGGTAAGGACTTGGTTGCTTTTACGTTATTATTGGCACCTATGGTTGGCTTAGTGGATTGCTGACAGGCGCTGAGTATCAATAAAGCGCAAAGATAGAATGATAAACGTAATCTGTTGTTAATCATGGAAAGTAATCCGTATTTAACTGGTTTTATCCATATTCAGAAGGTTGAACTTGCAATAGCTAGCTCTTGATATAATTTGTGCATATCCTTTAAAAAGACCTATACCCTTAAGGAATTGACTATAGAATCAATTGTTGTTGGCAGGTTTAACGTTTCGCTAATCAGAGTATAGCTTGTTCTGTCTGTATTCATGCACTTTTGCAGCATTTTATTTTGATTGATCATTTTTGAGACATCGCTAGATACACATGTTCTAATCACTAAGTTATTGATGTCATCAATGCATTGCGATTTAATGACTGTAAAAAATTTTCCATTCGCATGAACCATCAACTTAAACGGTTTGTGTTATGTTAGACAGATACTAAAACAATGTAACTACTTTGGCCCATCTTACCTACTCATGTATTGTCATGTATGATTTCGATATTGTATCAGTCTCTGTCAGGCCTCAATTCTGTCGATAAAATTTCCCAAAAGGGATTCTAAAGCTGTCAGTTTGTCATTTAGGTACGGATTGTTAGATAATTAAGTAAACTTGTCATACAGCAGTTTAACCTAAAAATAGTTCACGTTGCATCCTTGTCATCACTGGCTTTAAAAGCATAAGGCCAGATAGGTTTTAGTGCAGTTAAGGATAAGACTAACAATGACTGTATCAAATGCACAGCATTTTGCAGCAATTGTTAGAGTAAGCATAACTGAAAAGCATATGAAAGCATAAAATTGGTTGTTAAGATTATGACAGATGCAGTGCTGTACGTGGTTGCAACTCCTATTGGCAACCTGGATGATGTTACTCCACGGGCGTTGCAAATATTGAGTCTGGTGGACTTAGTTGCAGCTGAAGATACACGGCATACGGGTCGTTTATTGAACCATTTTGGCATTAAAGCTCAGTTTTTGGCACTCCATGACCACAATGAACGCCAACGATCTGAATTTTTACTGCAACAGCTACACAATGGCCTTAAGGTGGCTTTGGTTGCTGATGCGGGCACACCTCTAATTGCTGACCCGGGGTTTTTTCTGGTGCGGTCAGTCCGGGCATCCGGTTATCCAGTGGTACCAGTGGTAGGTGCGTGTGCTTTGGTGGCCGCTCTGAGTGTGGCTGGTTTGCCTACCAACCGGTTTGCGTTTAATGGGTTTCTGGCAACGCGATCTGATGCTAGAAAGCAACAGCTGCGATATTCGTGTAACCAGCCTATGACTCAGGTTTTTTATGAATCCCCCCATCGGATTGTCAGTTTTATAGAAGATTTGGTTACCATTTGTGGCCCTAATCGGCAGGTAGTCATTGCACGGGAACTGACTAAGGTCTTTGAAACAGTATATGGTGATGTAGCCCCGGCAGTACTACATTGGTTACGGCAGGATAAAAATCAGCAGCGGGGAGAATTTGTCGTGTTGGTGGCAGGCAACGACACTCCGCCATTATCAGAAGTTGCAGAAACTCATTTACTGACTTGCCTCTTAGAAAGCTTGCCAGTCAAACAAGCGGTAGCTATGGCAGCCAAAATTACTGGAGGCAAAAAGAATAAGTTTTATAAACTGGCTTTGGCTCTTAAGGCTGGCCAAGACTAATTCGACTTTGTCTACGAGCTTGAATTTAAAAGTCAGTGATAGTATGCTGTTTGGCTTGGGAGTCTACCAGGCAGTCGCTGCTTCAGTATGATTCGAAGTAGAGGAAAGTCCGGGCTCCACAGGGCAAGGTGCCAGGTAACGCCTGGGAGGTGCAAGCCTACGGCTAGTGCAGCAGAGAGAAGACCGCCTAAATATAACTCGTGAGTTATGTCGGTAAGGGTGAAAGGGTGCGGTAAGAGCGCACCGCGCGCGTGGTAACATGTTGTGGCATGGTAAACCCCACTGGAGCAAGACCAAATAGGAACCCGTTGGCGTTGCCCGCGTTGGGTTCGGGTAGGTTGCTGGAGGCTTGTGGTGACGCAGGTCCAAGATGAATGGCTGCCCAAGACAGAACCCGGCTTATCGGTGGGCTCCCATGACTTTTTGATGCAAATCAAACTCTATTATTGCACTTTCTAGGTATACTATTATCGGCCAGCCGGAAATCGCCCACTGATAGCATCTGTTGGCTAGCCAGTGAAATTAAGCACAGCATTAATGACTCATGCTTTACCAGCGAATTAGTGCCGTAGAATTTGTGTTAAAAAGGCCGTATAAATTCATCTTTTTTTGTTATTACGGTGTATTAAGGTCGGAGTAGGTGATAGCATTTTGTGCTAACCATCATCGGATGGTTTTCCAGTGAAGCCTGAATCTATTCATAGTGCTCTGCTTTCTCCCAGTTTGTTGTGATAGGATGGGCTGTGGGCAGGCTTATTTGTTATGTGTCAGATTAGTATTGCTTTGTACCTTCGGTATCATATAACAATATTTATAAGATAAATTTTGTAAATATCATAATTATAAAGAGCATCTTGCCATCCTGTATCGTAACCTGTGACGATATGATTGAGATAACAAAAGAGCATTCTACAAGGAATTAGGGTAATCTTGAGCATACCCTTGAGGTTGTCTGTTAGCTGCTTGAAAAGCCTGGCTTGCAAGAGCTGCTCTGGTATGACTGCCATGAGCTGCTCATAGATCAGGTTGTTATCTGGTGTTTTTATTACCCTCAGTATTTGGATAGTGTTCTTGTTCGGTTTGGTTCTGCGTTTGTCTTTTTAATACTGTACCAAGAAATTATTTTCTGGGCAGACTAATACATTTAGCAAAAGTATTTGGTAATTCGCACTAATACTAGCGCTTTCGTCTATATTTACATATATATTATCATCCAGTAATTATAGTAGTTTGTGGTTGGCTACTTATATTACGTAGGTATGCTTTTGCTGCTACAAGCTGCGGTGCAGTATGCCTGAGCTTTCTTTCTGCTACTGATGCTAGGAACATTATTTTTTATGTCTTGGTCGTATTTATTGTGCCGGCTCACCCAAAATTTCACCCAATTGCAATACACGATAAATCCAGGCAAAGGTTCAATCATGGAACTTAGATATTTATATAAAGGTAGAATTATTGCTGATATGAAATGAAAGCCCATGTTAATTCTCAGCAGTTAGATAAACAGTGCTAACGTACATCATGTTTAGTGACCTGTTTAGCGCATTATAGCATTGCACAGTATGTCTTTATTGCTCTGAAACCAAAGTTACATTTATTCCTCTCCCGACAGACATTCTCAATTTCTAATATCAAGTCTGATGCTTATGCACTGCAATATTGCTCAATATTAATTGGCTAGTGATTCAGCCATGGCCCTGGATCGAACCTGAATAAGAAGATTTATAATTGCCAACAGTGCATGATTGAAGTAGATCATCCTTACGTCTTTTTTAATGCGGTCGTTATCAAGCGTAGCTGGGTAAGCGAGATACGGAATGTGTCGTTGCTATCAGTATCATCTCCAATGGCCAGCGCGAAAATCTGGGTATCATGACAGGTCTTAGAGCAGATAATTCCGGCTGGTCAAGCTTCATGGTCGACCGATGGTTATCAGGCGCGCAACGGATCTTTTTGAATGTTGGCAGGTGCTAGTAAAAAGTGCTGGTGAGGATTTTGCCGATGCTCAATGGTAGCGCTGCTTCGTTCAATTCTGCTAAACCATTTTCAGCCAAGAGTCATCCGCAAAGGTACGCAATGTCACTAAAATGTTCAAGGTGATCCACGCCCAATAGGATCGTAAAGCAGTGACTGAGAAGATACTGGTAATCATCGCTGACCTGTGGGCTATGAAGCTTGTCAGGACAGTGCAACTATTCAAATAGAGCGGGCATGAGATGTTGACCGATTACGGTTTTTCGGATGGTCGCTGGATTAAGCTGCACACGAATAATCCTCTGGAGCACACAATACGAGAGATACGTCGTCGCTTGAAAACCAAAAGTTCTAAAGATATTTGACACTACCAAAATCACTTGTGCTTATAAATTATCTAATGGATCACGTTAGTAAAATAAGTGATAGATGCCTCCTGCTCAAGTATCCAAAGTAGATGAAGTGCTTGATGTTGATATGGAACTATGATCACATCAGTTTCTGGTTTGGATATTCGGACCGCATAACAGAAAATATGGACTAGTCTGCATCGACAATTGCGGTTTGTTATGCCATGCACTTTGCTTATGAAAAAGCTTTTTTCACGTACCAATAATTGCCACTTGCAATATACTGTTGACCTACTTATAGTACTAAGTGGGTAAAAGTGGGTAAAAGTGGTTCTTTATGTTAAATAGTGGTTTTCAAGTTTAATCAGGTTTTGTAAGCAATGTTTAGAGGCGTAGCGGCAATTAATTTGGATGCCAAAGGGCGCATGGTCTTGCCTGTACGTTACCGTGATCAGGTCAATGCTGTCTGTAATGGTCAGTTAGTGGTCACCATTGATACCGAAGAGCCATGTCTGATGATTTATCCATTGCTTGAGTGGGACCTGATCCAGCAAAAGTTGGAGCAGTTACCTAGCTTTAATCCGGCTGCAAGACGTATTCAACGTCTGTTAATTGGTCATGCAACTGACCTTGAATTAGACAGTAATAGCAGAATTCTGTTGCCGGCATTATTACGTGATTATGCTGAGTTGGATAAGAAGGCTATTTTGTTGGGTCAGGGTAAAAAACTGGAATTATGGAGTGAATCCTTGTGGCACATGAGGCGCGATGCTTACCTGCAGGGATTCAATGATACTGCTGTAATGCCTGACATGATGCAAAACCTATCGCTCTAGGTACATGGATATGATTATAGCAGCTGGGTTTGTTGCATGAACGATGATTATCAACATCAAACAGTGTTGTTGCATGAAGCTGTAGACTTATTGATAACTGAGCCGGCAGGACACTATGTGGATGCTACATTTGGGCGAGGAGGGCACAGTCGCCTGATTCTTGACCAACTCAGTAAAACTGGGCAATTACTGGCATTTGACAAGGATCCTCAGGCTGTTGCAGCATCTGTAGCCTGGGAAAGCGACAGCCGTTTTACTATTAAACATCAGTCTTTTGCGAGTTTAGTTTCAGTATTGCAACAGCGTCGTTGGCACGGTAAAGTTGCCGGCATCTTGCTTGACTTAGGGGTTTCATCACCGCAATTGGATAATCCTGAACGTGGTTTCAGTTTTACCCAGGATGGTCCATTAGACATGCGCATGAATTCACAGATTGGCTTGTCCGCAGCCGATTGGCTAGCCCAAGCTAGGGAGGCGGAAATTGCCGATGCGCTTTACCACTATGGTGAAGAGCGTTATGCACGCCGTATGGCTCGAGCTATCGTCGCTGCACGGCAGTATCAGCCAATTACACGTACTGCCCAGTTAGCGGCTATTGTCGCGGCTGCTAACCCCCGTTGGGAGCAGGGAAAAAATCCAGCGACTCGAGCTTTCCAAGGTATTCGTATCCAGATTAATGGTGAACTGGATGAATTGCAATTAGTGCTGGAACAGGCTCTGGAAGGATTGCGAGTTGGTGGTCGCCTAGTGGTGATTAGCTTCCATTCTCTGGAAGATCGTCTGGTAAAACGTTTTATGCGCACTCATGTAAAAGGCGATCAGAACCTACCTGCTGGATTGCCATTTACCGAGCGCGAACTGTGTCGTCGTTTGCGTTTAGTTGGCAAAAAATACCGAGCGAGTGCTGCAGAAGTTACTCACAATCCCCGTGCACGCAGTGCCGTGATGCGAGTAGCGGAGAAAATTGCTTGATGGACGATTTGGGTGTGCGATTAAGGCAAAGAATTAACCAAACTGGATTCCAGTTAGTTCATTACCGGCTGCTGGCAATGTTGGTGCTGTTACTGTTGGTGGTTGGTAGTGCACAAATGGTGGTGTACAGTTCATTTAAGGCGCGTAGCTTGGTTAACCAATTCCATCAGCTAGAACAAAGACATGATGCTTTGCAGATTACATGGTCACAGTTGTTGCTAGAACAAAGTTCTTGGGCGGCTCACAGCCGGATTGAAACAATGGTTAGGGAGCAGTTGTATATGCAGGTCCCTGCACCCCAACAAATCAGGATGATAAAGCAATGACTGTGACAGAATACCCTTGGCGCTTGCGCTGGGTATGGTTTCTGTTATTGGTTGGCATGACGCTGGTTATTGGTCGTTTGCTACAGCTAAACCTGCATGAACGTAATTTTTTACTGCGCCAGGGCGATGCTCGGATGATCCGTAAGGTACCTATCGCTGCGCACCGTGGCATGGTGACTGATCGTCATAGTCAGACCCTAGCAGTCAGTGCACCAGTTTTCACATTGTGGGCTAATCCCCAAGAAATTAGCCCTGTTGATGTTGAACGTATAGCCCGTCATTTAGGCCAAGATCCAGCGCCATTGCTACAGCGTTTGCAGAATATGAAGACCAAAGAGTTTATGTTCCTGAAACGAAATATGAGTCCAGTTGAAAGCCATGCCCTGTTGGCTCTTAATTTGCCTGGGGTTTATAGTCGACAAGAATTTCAGCGTTACTATCCAGCAGCTGAAGTGGCGACTCATCTAGTGGGATTCAACAATATTGATGATGAGGGTCAAGAGGGTTTAGAGCTTGCCTATGAAGATTGGTTAAAGGGACACCCGGGGCTCAAGCTGGTTCAGAAAGATCGTAAAGGTCGCCTGGTCAAGGATTGGCAGATTTTAGCAAATGCCAGGCCAGGGCAGGATCTTCAATTAAGTATCGACTTGCGCATGCAATATGTAGCCTATCGGGAATTAAAGGCAGTTGTTCAGCAACATCAGGCTAAATCTGGTTCTGTTGTAGTGCTTGATGTTAATTCTGCTGAGGTATTAGCCGTGGTTAACCAGCCGGCTTATAACCCTAACAACCGCAGTAAAATGCCACCTCAAAGTCTGCGTAATCGAGCCTTTACGGATCAGTTTGAACCTGGCTCCACTATTAAACCCTTGACAATTATCTCAGCTTTAATGCATGGCCATTACCAACCTGAAACGAAAATGAATACGCATCCCGGTTATTTGCGTATTAATGGCAAAACTATTCGTGACCATCGTAACTATGGTGAACTGAATCTCACTGGTATTATCACGAAGTCGAGTAATATTGGGGCTGCAAAGCTAGCCCTGAGTTTACCTCGCCAGAGCTTAACTCGTACCTTTACCAGTCTGGGTTTAGGTCAGTCAACTGGAAGTGGCTTTCCTGGTGAAAGTAGTGGTGTGTTGCCTGTGCATAGTCTATGGCGTCCAATTGATTTGGCTACATTGTCTTATGGCTATGGCTTGGCGGTTACTCCGGTGCAGTTAGCCTATGCCTATGCTATTTTGGCTAGTTATGGCATCAAATACCCCCTGACTTTAGTACGTCAAGACACTCAAATTGAGTCAGAGCGAGTAATTCCTGCTCGTTTGGCTCGTCAAGTGATCACAATGATGGAGACAGTCACGCAACCAGGTGGTACTGGCACTCTGGCCTCATTAGCTGGCTATCGCGTTGCCGGTAAGACGGGAACAGTGCATAAGGTTAGCTCAAATGGTTATCAGGATGATCGCTATATGGCAATATTTGCCGGTATGGTTCCAGCTAGCAAACCGCATTTGGTTTGCGTGGTAGTAATTGATGAGCCTCAGGGCATAGAGTACCACGGTGGTGAAGTCGCAGCGCCTGTATTTGCGAGAATTATGTCAGAAAGTCTGCGGTTGCTGAATGTGGTTCCAGATGCGTTGTAGCGAGTTGTATATATATTTGCACTTAGGATTAGTTCAAAATCTTATGATAACAGGGCTTATGGTGTGGTTGTGAAATGAGTTTTGGCTTAACTAGTAAGCGTCTAGACCAGGTATTGCCTATGGTGGCTGGGATTTATTCGTGGAGCAATATGGCTTTAACTGGCGTAACAGCTGACAGTCGTCAGGTAGAGCCAGGTAACCTGTACCTTGCCTGTACGTCTAATACGCAACAATTACGCCAGTATATTATGCAGGCACAACAAAACCATGCTGCTGCTATAGCTGTGGATGTTGACCAGATGGCAGCACTTGATCTGGCTGGTTTTAGCCTGCCTCTGATTCCATATCCTGCACTAGCAAAGCAGCAAGGCGCTATAGGTGCTGCTTACTATGATTATCCCAGTGAGCAACTGGAGTTAATTGGTATTACTGGTACCAATGGCAAAACTAGTTGTAGTCACTTTATCGCGCAGTGTTTTACACGATTTAAGCAACCTTGTGGAGTAATTGGCACTTTGGGTTATGGAGTGCTGGATAATCTGCAACCTGCTATCAATACCACCCCAGATGCAGTTACTATAAATCGGCATTTGGCAGTAATGCTATCTCAACAAGCCAGATATGTAGCAATGGAAGTATCTTCCCATGGATTACAGCAAAATCGGTTGGATGGCTTGCGTTTCAGTACTGCTGTATTCACCAATTTGACTCGTGACCACCTGGATTATCATGGCACCATGCAAGCTTACGCTGAAGTTAAGAGCCAGCTCTTACGCTGGCCTAGCCTGAAGACAGCAGTGATTAATTATGATGATGACTTTGGTCGTGGTTTAATCAACAGCGTTGCCCCTTCTGTGCAATTATTGACCTATAGTGCACTAGTTCGTGAATCTGCTCATGTTGAGATAGGGCTCACGCACTTGCAACTTGATCTTGAAGGGCTGGTTATGGCGTTAGTCACGCCCTGGGGCAAGGCAGAGTTGAAGGTGCGTGTACTAGGTCGATTTAACGTCAGTAATCTACTGGCTACACTAGCGGTTTTATTATCTCAGGGTTTGTCACTGGATGCTGCTGTGAAGGTCTTGGAGCATGTACATCCTGTAACTGGCAGGATGCAACTACTTGGTATATCAGGACAGCCTCGGGTGCTGGTTGATTACGCCCATACCCCGGATGCCCTTCGACAAGCCCTGAGAGCAGCCCGAGAACATATTCCCAGTGGCCGGTTGTTATGCTTGTTTGGTTGTGGTGGTGATCGAGATAAAGGCAAACGTCCCCAGATGGCACGTATTGCTGAGCAACTAGCAAATCAAGTTTGGGTTACGGACGATAACCCCCGCACAGAAGACAGTGCTGCTATTATCGCTGATATTCGAACTGGTTTTATCCGTCCGAAAGAAGTTAACTATGAGCCTGACCGTAACCAAGCTATTCACCAAGCTATTGCTGAAGCCGGGACTGGGGACTTGGTGATGGTCGTTGGTAAGGGTCATGAAACTTGGCAAGAAGTTAATCAGCAACGCCATCATTTCAGTGATCAGGAGCAAGTGGAAGCTGCACTGACATGCTGGGAAAAGTCAGCATGACAAGCTATAGCCTGGCTAAACTGGCAACTCAACTGGGGGCTATTCGGTTTACTGATGATGCTTGCTTCAGTCGTTTGTGTACTGATACCCGGACGCTGCAGGCTGGTGACTTGTTTGTAGCCCTAATAGGGCCTAATTTTGATGGTCACGACTTTATTCTTCAGTCCCAATCTAAGTGCGCTGCCGCAGCACTCGTAACCACTGAGGCAGAGTGTGACCTACCTCAACTAGTGGTACGTGATATGCGCTACGCTTTGGGACAACTGGCAAAAATCAGACGCCAAAGTCTGCTTGGTAAGGTGATTGCAGTGACTGGTAGTTGTGGAAAAACTACTGTTAAAGAAATGCTGGCAAAAATACTGGCTGAATCAGGTCGGGTCGAAGTTACTGAAGGCAATCTCAATAATGATATTGGTGTGCCACTGACCTTGTGGAACATGGATACGAATGCAGATTACCACGTGTTTGAGCTGGGTGCCAATCATGTCGGCGAGATCGCATTTACCAATTCTATGGTGCAACCTCACATTGCAATATTGACCAATGCAAGTTTGTCCCATTTATCCGGTTTTGGTAGTTTGCAAGGAGTGCTCAAGGCCAAGGGTGAAATTGTCTCTGGTTTGCGGTCTGATGGTACAGTTGTACTAAACTGGGATGACCCTCACTTTGGGGTTTGGCAAGCACTGGCAGGCAGCCGTAGTGTGATTAGTTTTAGCTTGACTGATACAGCAGCGGACATACATGCCAGAAATATGTCTTTAGGTGCTTATGGCAGTCAATTTGAAATCTGCTATGGTCTCAACAAAGTAACCGTGGAGTTGAACTTAATTGGCCGTCACAATGTAGCCAATAGCCTGGCTGCCACTGGAGCAGCACTGGCTAGTGGTCTATCCCTGCAGCAGGTTGCTGACGGGCTGCGCCATTGTGTGCCATTTAATAGTCGGCTTCAGTATCACCCGCTCAGTGACGGTTGCAGTGTGATTGATGATACGTACAATGCTAACCCAGCTTCGGTGATGGCAGCGATCCAGGTGCTGCAATTACAGCCAGGAGGCCGCTGTATGATTTTAGGTGATCTAGCTGAGCTAGGCTCTGATGCTCAGCTCCTGCACCGAAAGATTGGGCAACAAGTCGCTGAAGCGGGTATTGAATATTTTTTTACAGTTGGTTCTTTGGCGGCTCAAGCGGGGGATAGCTTTATTGAACACGGTGGTAAACAAGGTATGGCCTTGCAAAGTAATGTCGAAATAGTGCCTGCCCTAAAACAATTTAGACAACCTAATATCACTTATCTGGTTAAGGGATCGCGCAGTGCAGGGATGGAACGAATCGTGAAATCTTTATTAGTCCATGGGGATTGAATAGTCATGTTGTTATGGTTAGCTGATTATTTATCCCAATATTACATAGGTTTTTCGGTACTGAATTACCTGACTATGCGTGGCATTCTGGGTGTTCTGACAGCTTTGTTTATTGCTATGTTCATAGGTCCCTATATGATTGAACACCTTAAATATCGCCAAATTCGTCAGTCTATTCGTAGTGATGGTCCAAACACGCACTTGGCTAAAGCGGGTACGCCTACCATGGGTGGTGCGTTGATGCTAATAGCCATATTGCTTAGTACCCTGTTATGGGGCGATTTGAGTAACCGTTATATCTGGGTTTGTATTTGGGTGATAGGAATGTTTGGTGCTGTGGGCTGGATTGATGATTACCGCAAAGTCATGGCACAGAGTTCTCGTGGTTTAAGTGCCCGCTGGAAATATTTCTGGATGTCATTAGCAGGTATTGGTACAGCACTGTTTCTGTATAACACCGCCTCAGCACCTCAGGAATTAGCTTTGAATGTGCCATTTTTCAAGCACGTAAGTATGGATATCGGTATTTTTTACCTGGTATTAACCTATTTTGTTATTGTGGGAACTTCTAATGCTGTTAACTTGACCGATGGGCTTGATGGTTTAGCTATATTGCCTACAGTGCTCATTGCTGGTGCTTTGAGTATTTTTGCCTATGTTTCGGGTCATATCGGTTTTGCTGAATATCTACATATTCCCTATATCCGTGGTTCTGGTGAATTAATTATTTTTTGTGGGGCAATAGTGGGTGCAGGTATGGGATTTCTTTGGTTTAACACCTACCCTGCACAGGTATTTATGGGAGATGTGGGTTCGCTGGCCTTGGGTGCTTCCCTTGGAGTTATCGCAGTGATTATAAGGCAGGAATTAGTGCTGGTGATCATGGGTGGTATCTTTGTGGCTGAAACGCTATCAGTAATATTGCAGGTGGTATCATTCAAGCTGACTGGCCGGCGAATATTTCGTATGGCACCTTTACATCACCATTTCGAACTAAAAGGCTGGCCTGAACCACGCATTATTGTGCGCTTCTGGATTATAACTGTAATCTTAGTGCTGATTGGGCTAGCTACTTTGAAACTGAGATGAACATACCTAGACCGCTTGCCAGTGACCGTCCCAGTCTAATCGTTGGGTTAGGTAAAACCGGCTACTCCTGTGCTCGTTATTTAGCAGCTCAAGGCCAGTATTTTGCAGTTGCTGACAGTCGCTGTACACCGCCTTTACTTGCAACTATGCAGCAGGCAATGCCTGATGTTCCCGTTTATCTTGGGGCATTTGATCCAGATTTATTCTGTCGTGCCAGCCAGTTGATCGTCAGTCCCGGTGTCAGTCGCCGGGAAACTGCCATTCTAGCGGCAGAGCAGGCTGGAGTGCTGATACGTGGTGATATTGATTTGTTTGCTCGTCAGTTAGAGGCACCGCTAGTTGCTATCACCGGTTCTAATGCTAAAAGCACCGTAACTTCATTATTGGGTGCCATGGTTGCCCAGTCTGGGCTAAAAGTAGCGTTGGGTGGTAATCTTGGCTGTCCAGCTATGGACTTATTGGAGCATGATAAAACTGACCTATATGTGCTGGAATTGTCTAGTTTCCAACTGGAAACCACTACAGATTTAGAGGCAAGTGTTGCGACCATATTGAATATAACCCCAGATCATATGGATCGCTATACCGATTTGAGTGAGTATCATGCTGCTAAACAGCGCATTTTCCAAGGTTGTAAACACGCTGTGATCAACTTGGACGATGCTTTAACACGGCCTTTATTGCCAACAGCAGTGAAAGTAACTGGCTTTACTATGGGAACCCCCGACCTGAACCATTACGGTATTTGTCAATATCAAGGTCAGGCCTGGCTTGCGCTCGGCCATAAACATCTGTTGCCGGTATCAGATATAGCTATGCTTGGGCAGCATAATATTGCCAATGCGTTAGCAGCTTTGGCACTGGGAACAGCCGCTGGATTACCATTATCCCCCATGTTGGACTGCCTGCGTTCTTTCACTGGCTTGGCGCATCGCTGTCAAAAGGTACGTGTCCTGCATAAGGTCACGTACATCAATGATTCTAAAGGCACTAATGTTGGCGCTACTTTAGCGGCCATAAATGGCTTGATGCAGGACCTTTCAGGTAAGGTAGTTCTGATTGCAGGTGGTGATGGCAAAGGAGCAAACTTCTCCCCTTTGGGTCGGGCAATGGCCAGTTGGGGTAGGGCTGCGGTATTAATAGGCCGCGATGGTCCACGCTTGGAAACTGTACTTGCTCCCCACGTTCCAACCTGCCGTGCCATAGATTTAAAAGAGGCAGTGAATCGTGCTTGGCAGTTGGCCTGCCCCGGAGACCTGGTACTATTCTCGCCAGCCTGTGCCAGTTTTGATATGTACGAGAGTTATGAACAGCGCGGAGATATTTTTACCGCCTGTGCCAAGTCTCTGTGATGTTGATGATACGTAATGTTATGACTCAACCAGTGCAAATAAATAGTCAGAAACTAGATTTGACTTTACTGCTTTCAGCCATCTGCCTGTGTTTGCTCGGCTATGTAATGATTACGTCAGCCTCCATTGATATGGCAGCACTGAGCCATGATGATGCTTTTTATCAAAGTAAACGCCAATTGATGTTCATATTGTTTGGAGGAGTAACATTATGGTTGTGTTTACTTATTCCGATTCAAAAGTGGCAGAGTTATGGTCCTCTTTTGCTTCTGTTAGTAGCTCTTTTATTGGCGATTGTGCTGGTGCCAGGTTTAGGCCGAAAGGTGAATGGTAGTATCCGTTGGCTGCCAATAGGTGGCTTTGGGCTACAGCCATCGGAATTAGCTAAGCTGGCTGTGGTGATCTTTATAGCAGGCTACCTTGTGCGTCGTCAGACTGAGGTACGCACACAAATATCTGGTTTCCTTAAATCACTACTGGTATTGGGCGTTTTTATTGTGTTGCTATTGCTAGAGCCAGATTTTGGTGCAGCAGTGGTAATGATGGCAGCAGTGCTGGGTATGTTCTTCCTCAGTGGTATGCGTTTTGTACATGTCATTGTGGTGCTAGCATGTACCTTGGCTATTGCCTATCAAACTGTGCGTCTTGAGCCCTATCGCCTACAGCGTTGGTTAGCTTATCTTGATCCTTGGGCTGATCCATTTGGTAGTGGATATCAACTGACTCAGGCCCAGATTGCCTTTGGCCGCGGTGGTTGGTTTGGAGAAGGTCTTGGTAATAGCATACAAAAGCTGTTTTACCTGCCAGAAGCTCACACCGATTTTATTTTTTCTGTCTTAGCTGAAGAACTAGGTGCCTTGGGCGTATTAGTTGTTGTTGCACTGTATGGCATTATAATTACTCGAGGTATGCTGATAGGTCAGATAGCCGAACGTTTGAATCGCTTATTTGCCAGTTATCTGGCTTATGGTCTAGTGCTGTTGATTGCAATCCAGGCTTTTATCAATATTGGTGTAAACTTGGGCTTGCTACCTGTCAAGGGCTTAACGCTGCCATTTATCAGTTATGGCGGCAACAGCATGCTTGCCTGTTGCTGTAGTTTGGGCATCCTGCTGCGTATTGATTTAGAGAACCAGCAGCAAATAGCTACCGATGTTATGTCTGGTCAGTCGGAAGCATCATTATCGCCTGACCACGGTAAGAGCATAGAGAATATTCAGCAAGAGGTATGCCGTGATGGCTGATACGCCAAAGTTACTGATTATGGCAGCTGGTACCGGAGGGCATGTTTATCCAGCGCTGGCTACAGCTGAACAGATATGCCGCCAGGGTTGGCAAGTGGAGTGGCTGGGTAGTGGCCGTGCTATCGAGATTCGATTGGTTCCGCAAGCTGGTTATCCACTGCACAATATTATCTTGGGTGGTTTGCGGGGTCAGAGCTTTAGTCAGCTGTTGTTGGCACCATGGCGTCTATTAAGGGCTTGGATGCAAGTGCTATGGCTATTGCACCGTATGCGGCCTCAATGTATTTTGGGTATGGGGGGATTTATTTCTGGCCCCGGTGGGTTGGCAGCACGCATGCTTGGTATACCTCTGGTTATTCATGAACAAAATGCTATCCCAGGGCTGACCAATCGGCTTTTACGACCTTTGGCTACCCAAGTATTGGAAGCGTTTTTAGGCAGTTTTAAGGGTAGTGGTGTCATTTGTACCGGTAATCCGGTTCGTAGTTCCATTATGGCATTGCCTCAGCCAAGTCAGCGTTTAGCTGGCCGTACTGGGCCTGTTAGGCTGCTGATTATAGGTGGCAGTTTAGGTGCCTTGGCTCTCAACCAAGTTGTGCCTGCTGCCATAGACCGCATGCCGTTGCAGCAACGGCCACAATTATGGCACCAGTGCGGTTCCAAACATCTGGACAGCACTCTCCAGGCATATGCTGACATACAGGTTGAAGCTCGAGTTTGTGATTACATTGATAATATGGCATCAGCTTATGCGTGGGCTGATTTAGTGTTGTGTCGAGCAGGAGCACTGACAGTGAGTGAATTGGGCAGTGTGGGCTTAGCAGCAGTGCTGGTTCCCTATCCGTTTGCAGTGGATGACCATCAAACTGCCAATGCGCAGGCCCTAGTAGCTGCTGGGGCAGCTCGGATCCTACCTCAGAAACAGTTAACGGCGGCTCATTTGGCCACCTTGTTAAGTGATTATTTTGGTCAGCGTAGTGCATTGCTTACTATGGCTCAAAGGGCTCGACAATACGCTCATCCACAAGCAGCCCAGGCAGTGGCTGATGTATGTCGAGAGGTTGCTTATGGTTAAGACTGACTATATTAAACAATATGTCATTCCAGAAATGCGTCGTATTAATCAGATTCATTTTGTTGGTATCGGTGGCGTAGGCATGAGCGGTATTGCTGAAGTGCTGTGTAATCAAGGGTATACGATAACTGGCTCAGACATGCATGATGGCGCAATAACTCAACGCCTGGTTGAGCGGGGAGTGTCCGTGTTTATCGGCCATGCTCAGGAACACATTCAAGGTGCAGATGTGGTAGTTAGTTCAACTGCAATACAGTCAGATAATCCAGAGCTGCTGGCAGCCCGTGAATTACGTATTCCCATTGTACAGCGGGCAGAAATGCTGGCGGAACTGATGCGTTACCGTCATGGTATAGCGGTAGCAGGTACTCATGGTAAAACCACCACTACTAGTCTTGTTGCATCAATTCTGGCGGCTGGGGGGCTGGACCCAACCTTTGTGATTGGTGGCAAACTTACCAGTACGGATAGTAATGCGAAACTTGGTGCTAGTGCTTATCTAGTTGCTGAAGCTGATGAAAGTGATGCTTCTTTTTTGCATTTGCAGCCTCTGACCGCCATTGTGACCAATATCGATGCTGATCATATGTGCACCTATTCAGGTGATTTTAACCGCCTTAAACAAGCCTTTGTGGCATTTTTACATAACCTGCCTTTTTATGGTTTAGCGGTTGTGTGCATTGATGATCCAGTGGTAAAGGACATATTACCCCTTATTGGCCGCCCAGTGATTACTTACGGCTTTACAGGAGCTGATATTTGTGCTCTTGATATAAAACAGTATGGCATGCAGACTTATTTCCGAGTACAACGCCCAGATCGGTCAGATTTGCAGATTTGTTTGCCTATGCCAGGACGGCACAATGTTCTCAATGCTTTGGCCGCCATTGCCGTAGCCATGGATTTTGGTGTTGAAGACTCTGCTATATATCAAGGCTTGAATCAATTCACCGGAATTAACCGGCGTTTTCAGGTCTTGGGCCAGTATCCAGCCTGTACGGGCTATGCTACCTTGGTCGATGATTATGGACATCACCCAAGGGAGATAGCGGCTACTATTGAAGCCATTCGCCTAGGTTGGCCCGGGCGTCGACTTGTGATGGTTTACCAACCCCATCGATACACCCGCACACGTGATCTTTATGAAGATTTCATCGATGTGCTATCACAGGTTGATGTATTAGTGCTAATGGATATTTATCCAGCTGGAGAACAGCCTATTCAAGGCGCTGATGGACATAGTTTAAATAGCAGTATTTGTATGCAGGGACATATTAAGCCAGTATTTGTGGATCGAAATGCGGATGTTGCAGTTATTTTAAAAGATATCCTTCAGGATAAGGATTTATTGTTGACTCAGGGTGCAGGTGATATTGGCCAGATATCCCGAGCCTTGATGGCGCAAACAGTTGATTCAACGTCAGCAGGGCAAGCTCATGAATAATCTATTGAATTCTCTACATTGGCAAGATTGGTTATCAGTTCCCAGTGGTCGTTATGGCGTCATCTACGGAGGTATTTCAGCAGAACGGGACATTTCATTGATGAGTGGTCAACAAATATTGATGTGTCTGCAACAGATTGGTGTTGATGCCTTTGGTATTGATCTCGGTAGTGATGGTCAGCAAGTCGTGAGCCAGTTACAAGACCACTCAATGGATGGAGCCTTTATTGCTGTTCATGGGCGTGGTGGTGAAGATGGCCGTTTGCAGGCACTTTTGGAGATGAGGGGTATACCCTACACTGGCAGCGGCGTACTGGCATCCAGTCTTGGGATGAATAAACTAATGACCAAGCAGATTTGGCAGAGTCAGGGCTTAGTAACACCAGCTTATTGCTCACTGACAGCTTCCAGCAACTGGCATCAAGTGGTTGATGAGCTGGGACTGCCATTGGTGGTTAAACCCGTACACCAAGGATCAAGTCTGGGTATTAGCTTGGTAGAAAACCAGTTTGATTTGGCAGATGCATATCATGTGGCTGCTGTCTATGACCACCAAGTTATGGCTGAAAAATATATTGATGGCGATGAATACACTGTTGCTATATTGGCAGGACAAGCCTTGCCAGCCATTCGATTGCAAACTGAAAATCGTTTCTATGATCTTCAAGCCAAGTATTACTCTACTACCACGCGTTATCTATTTGATAACGCTATGACAGCCGCCCAACAAGTCAACATGGAAGGTGACTGTTTGCAGGCTTTTACAGCTTTGGATTGTCGTAGTTGGGGGCGCGTTGACCTCATCCGTGATTTGCAGGGCCGAAACTGGTTACTGGAGGTCAATACTGTGCCGGGGATGACAGACCATAGTTTGATGCCGATCGCAGCATTACAAGTGGGGTTAGATTTTAGCCAGTTGGTATTGGTTATCCTTAATCAGGCCCTGACTAATAGGGAAAGGGTATATGATTGAAATTCAGTCTGCCCAGATGAACTTTCAAGCACTGTTTCAGCGTTTTTTCTTGCTGCTAATATTGATGATTATCATACTGATCGTCTGGCAAATATCACAACCCTGGGTCAATCAGTCGATTCAGCAAGTGATAGTGCAAGGAGACTTGTCCAAGGCGCAGCGCATCCAGTTACAAGGCCAACTTAGATCCTACTACCAACAGCATTTTTTCGAACTTGACTTAAGAGCTATTCGTAGTCTGATGGAACAAAATTCATGGGTGCACCGTGCGTTAGTAAAACGTATTTGGCCAGATTTATTATTGGTTCAGGCTGAGCGTGAAATAGCTGTTGCTAGATGGAATCAGGCTGGTTTTTTAAACCACCAGGGACAGATCATTGATTGGTCCCTTCAGAATTTGAAGGTTATTGAAGGGCTACCTAGGTTAGTAGGCTTACCACAATATGCCAAGCGGATGCAGCGTCTTTACCGACAACTGAGTTTATTGCTCAGTCGCCAGGAGTTGCAAATCGTTCAGTTAGAATTACTGCAGCGAGGAACATTGGTATTGCAGCTTAATAATGGCATCAGGGTTTTGCTGGGGCGCCATAATGTGCTTAAACGGATGGGCCGTATGATTGCTGTTTACCATAGTGAACTAGTGCAAAAAGCTCCCTTGATCCAGCAAATAGATGCTCGTTATCCAAATGGAGTAGCGGTGACTTGGCAGTAATAGCTTAAGCCTGAATAGATATAATATTAACTATAAGCATGGATATTGATAATTACTATCGGAGAAGCCTGATAGTAATTTGGCCTAGGGTAATTGATCACTGGAATGCTGGAGTGAACTGAGTGTAATGGATACCACAAACGAAAATTTGTTAGTTGGTCTAGATATTGGTACCTCTAAGGTGGTAGCTATTGTTGCAGCTCTGAATGCTGATGGAACATTGCAAATATTGGGTATCGGCAGCCAGCCGTGCCGCGGTCTTAAGCGCGGTGTAGTGGTGAACATTGATTCCACTGTGTATGCTATTGAGCGAGCGATGGAAGAAGCTGAATTAATGTCCAACTGTAAGATTCATTCGGTTACGGTGAGTATTGCAGGTAAACACATTAGCAGTCGGGATTCTCATGGTATCGTGGCAATTCAGGAAGGGGAGGTAGCTGATGGTGACATTGATCGGGTTATCGATGCGGCTGGGGCAGTTGCTATTCCAGCTGACCAGAAAATTGTACATATATTGCCACAGGAATATGTGATTGATTACCAAGAAGGTATTCGTGAACCACTTGGTATGTCTGGGGTACGACTGGAAGCTAAGGTTCATCTGGTTACCGGAGCCTTGAATGCTGCCCAGAATATTGAGAAATGTGTTGGTCGCTGTAATTTGCATGTGGATCATTTAGTATTAGAGCAACTGGCTTCTAGCTATGCTGTATTAACAGATGATGAGAAGGCGCTAGGCGTCTGTATGATTGATATTGGTGGCGGCACCACTGATATTGCTGTTTTTTCTGGTGGCGCTATCCGCTATACATCAGTTATTCCCATTGCCGGCGATCAAATTACCAATGATATTGCTATGGCCTTGCGAACACCAACCATGCATGCAGAAGAAATTAAGATTCGTTATGCCTGTGCTTTAACTCAGATGACGGATGCCGGCGAGACTATTAAGGTGCCGAGTGTTGGTGATCGACCAGCTCGGGAATTATCGCGTCAGGCACTTGCAGATGTAGTGCAACCGCGTTATGAAGAATTGTTTGACTTAGTGCAGGAAGAGTTAAATCGTAGTGGATTTGCTGGCCTAATTGCAGCTGGAATGGTGATGACTGGTGGTACTGCTCTGATGGAAGGTGCCGTGGATCTGGCTGAAGAAATTTTTCACATGCCCGTTCGGCTGGCTCGTCCACAAGGTTTCAACGGTTTAAGTGAACTGCTGCATAATCCAGTCTATTCATGTGCCGTTGGATTATTGCATTACGCTAGTCAAGCACAATCGGAAGGGCGTACTTCGGGTCACGAAGACAACCATTCAGTGGGTTCAGTCCTGGTGAGTATTAAGCACTGGATCAGGCAAAATTTTTAATTGTGGGTAGCTGTAATTGGGCAGCTGAATACAATTTGAGTAATATTAGCTTAACTAAGGAGCCATATTATGTTCGAGTTAGTTGATAATATTCCCCAGCATGCAGTTATTAAGGTAATTGGTGTTGGTGGTGGTGGTGGTAATGCAGTCAGTCATATGATGTCTAGTGAAATTGATGGAGTGGATTTTATCTATGCCAATACCGATGCTCAGGCACTCCAGACTGTAGAAGCACGCTCTGTGCTTCAGTTAGGTAGTCAGATCACCAAAGGATTGGGCGCTGGTGCTAATCCTGATATTGGTCGTCAGGCGGCGTTGGAAGATCGGGACCGGATCGGTGATATCCTACAGGGCACGGATATGGTGTTTATTACTGCGGGTATGGGTGGTGGCACAGGTACTGGCGCTGCACCCATTGTCGCGGAAGTAGCCCGGGAAATGGATATATTAACGGTGGCAGTGGTTACTAAGCCATTTCCATTTGAAGGCCGTAAACGCATGGCGATTGCTGAACAAGGCCTACAGCAATTGTCTGAGCATGTAGACTCGCTGATCACTATCCCCAACGAAAAATTACTGGCGGTACTGGGTAAAAATACCAGCTTACTCAATGCCTTTAGTAGTGCCAATGATGTTTTATTGGGTGCCGTGCAAGGCATTGCTGACTTGATTATTCGGCCGGGTATGATCAATGTTGATTTTGCTGATGTGCGTACAGTCATGTCTGAAATGGGTATGGCTATGATGGGGACCGGTTTGGCTAAGGGTGAAGACCGTGCCCGAAATGCTGCAGAAGCATCAATTCGCAGTCCCTTGCTGGAAGACGTTAATTTGCAGGGAGCGCGTGGTATTTTAGTTAATATCACTTCTGGATTGGATATGAATCTGGGAGAATTTACAGAAGTTGGTAACACAGTAGATGAATTTGCTTCTGACAATGCCACAGTTGTCATTGGAACAGTTGTTGATCCAAATATGACAGATGAGCTTAAGGTCACCGTGGTGGCAACGGGCTTAGGCAATAAAAGTGAACCTAAGCTCAAGTCTGTGGTCAATAGTAAGAGAAAAACAGTCCGAGGTCATGAGACTGGAGAAAAGCGCGATTTGTCGAATCTACGTTCTGGTGCGACGTCATCTATTCAGACAGTACAAGATGAAGGTGCGCGCCGGGTTGTTGGCTCTGAAACTGCTGATTATCTGGATATACCCGCTTTTTTGCGCCGTCAGGCAGACTAGTGTGGCAGTTTAAAAATGGGTTACAGTCTAATGGCTGAAAAGTTATCAGTCTGGAGTGATGATAGCTCATTTATCGTATGGTTTTTTTATAATAATGTATAAAATATATGCTATGATACGCCGCTGTTTTGGGCGTGGGATCGGTTAGCCATGGTTAAGCAACGTACACTGAAGAATATTATTAGAGCAACTGGCATTGGCATGCACACGGGTAAAAAAGTCTACTTGACATTAAAGCCGGCACCAGCTAGTACAGGCATCACATTTTGTCGCATTGATTTAGATCCTGTAGTCACTATACCTGCTCTTGCTGATGATGTTGGAGATACTACTTTATCAACCAATCTGGTAAAGAATGGCGTGCGTGTTTGTACGATTGAACATTTAATGTCTGCTTTTGCTGGTTTAGGGATAGACAATGCTTATGTTGAACTCAGTGGTGAAGAAGTACCCATTATGGATGGTAGTTCAGCTCCGTTTATTTTTTTACTGCAATCGGCGGGTATTCAGGAACAAAACTGTCCGAAGAAATTTATTCGCATCAAAAAGCCGGTTATGGTGAAGCAAGATGACAAGGTTGCTAGCCTAAAGCCCTATGAAGGCTTTAAGGTGAGCTTTGCAATCGAATTTGATCACCCTGTATTTGCAGGTCACAACAATGCTATCAGCCTGGATTTTTCCAGCACCTCTTATGTTAAGGAAGTCAGTCGCGCACGAACCTTTGGTTTTATGAGGGAATTTGAATATTTGCGCTCCAAGAACCTGGCATTAGGTGGCAGTCTAGATAATGCCATTGCGGTAGATGATCATCGTATCTTGAATGAAGATGGTCTGCGTTATCAGGATGAATTTGTTAAACACAAGGTATTGGATGCCGTCGGCGATCTGTATTTGTTGGGCAAAAGCTTAATTGGTGAATTTCATGGATTCAAGTCTGGTCACTGTTTAAATAACAAGCTGTTGCGTGCATTACTGAGTCAGAAGGACGCGTGGGAAATTATTACTTTTGATGATTTGATTGACACTCCCATTGCATATATTTCACCAGTTGCGATGGCTAGTTAAAACACTTTTGCAAGATATTGTGAATGAAACCACGCCGATTTCTACGCTGCATTGACGCATGCCATTACTGTAGCAGATGTTTTTCGGGCCACGGCTACTAAACAAGCTAACCTGATTATATCAATTATTTGAGTGATGGACTTTTAAAATGTCTGTGGCTCTCATACTATAAGTACCTATGTCCCAAGTATCATTCAGCTTAGTTGCGTCTGGCACTTGGTTTCCTTATCCTGCTAGAGGCACCTTGTCCTAGCAGGCATAACAAGCCTGATAAAGAACAACTGATGGCTCCATTACTTAAATCCCTATTTGGTAGTAAAAATGACCGAGAAGTTAAGCGTCTCGGTAAAATAATTAAAAAAATCAATGCATTAGAATCTCCTTGCCAAACACTTACTGACGTTGAGTTGGCTGCTAAGCGGGATGAATTTAAATCCAGATTTGATGCAGGCCAAACCCTCGAGCAGCTATTGCCAGAAGCCTTTGCAGTATGCCGTGAAGCATCAGTACGTAGCTTGAAACTACGTCACTTTGATGTGCAACTCATGGGTGGCTTGGCGCTGCATCAGGGTAAAGTTGCGGAAATGCGCACTGGTGAAGGAAAAACCCTGGTGGCAACCCTGGCAGTTTACTTAAATGCTATTCCAGGCTTGGGTGTACATGTCGTGACCGTTAATGACTATCTTGCGCAACGTGATGCTGAATGGATGCGACCGCTGTATGAGCAACTTGGTCTTTCGGTAGGTGTTATTGTGTCAGGCCAGGATCACGCAGGCAAGTGCACTGCTTACGGCTGTGACATTACTTATGGCACTAACAATGAATTTGGCTTTGATTATCTGCGTGACAATATGGCGTTTAATGCGTCCGATAAAGTTCAACGTCAACTGAATTATGCCATCGTTGACGAAGTGGATTCAATTTTGATTGATGAAGCACGAACTCCGCTGATTATTTCTGGCCCTGTTGAAGACAATACTGATCTGTATCGTAAAATTAACCAACTTGTTCCTGCGCTGCAACAGCAACTACAGATAGAAGGCGATGATCAGCCTGTAGGTCATTACACCTATGATGAATCCCAACGTAGTGTTGAGCTGACAGAATCAGGCCATCAGTATGTTGAAAAACTGTTAATCAAAACGGGACTGTTGATACAAGGGGAAAGCCTGTATGCGGCTAGTAATTTGACCTTGCTGCATCATGTGCATGCTGGCCTCAAGGCACACGTGGTATTTCATAAAAATACTGACTATATTATTCAAGATGGTCAGGTTGTTATTGTGGATGAGCATACTGGACGGACTATGCCAGGTAGACGCTGGTCTGAAGGTATTCACCAAGCTGTGGAAGCAAAGGAAGGGGTTGCAATTAAAAATGAAAGTCAGACTCTGGCTTCCACTACGTTCCAGAATTATTTTCGTCTCTATGAAAAACTGTCTGGTATGACAGGTACAGCTGATACAGAGGCCTTTGAACTCCGCCAGATCTATGGCCTGGATGTGCTGGTCATTCCTACCAATGTTCTAATTCAGCGCCAAGATTTCAACGATTTGGTATATTTGACCTTGGATGAAAAATTCACTGCCATTATTGCTGATATCAGAGCCTGTGTTGAGGCCAGTCGGCCAGTATTGGTAGGAACTGCATCCATAGATATGTCGGAACAAATCTCAGCAGCTCTGCAACAAGCTAACATTAGTCACAAGGTGCTGAACGCCAAACATCATGCACAAGAAGCTGGAATTGTTGCTGAAGCCGGACGTCCCGGCGCAGTCACTATTGCTACTAATATGGCAGGTCGGGGAACAGATATTGTGCTGGGTGGCAAACTGACTGCTGAACTGGCTGCTATCAATTCATCAGATCAGACAGCAATCGATGCGATCACAGATGATTGGCGACAACGCCATGACAAGGTTATTTCTGCTGGAGGGTTGCATATTATTGGTACGGAGCGACATGAATCAAGGCGCATTGATAACCAGCTGCGGGGGCGTGCGGGACGCCAGGGTGATCCGGGATCATCACGCTTTTTTTTATCTTTGGAAGATAACTTATTGCGTATTTTTGCTCCCGCACGAATTAAAAACCTGATGCAGAAATTAGGTATGGAATACGGTGAAGCCATTGAACATCGTATGGTTACCAACGCTATTGAAAAGTCCCAGCGCAAGGTAGAAAGTCGCAACTTTGATATCCGTAAGCAATTGCTGGAATATGATGATGTAGCCAATGATCAGCGTAGTGCCGTCTATCAACAACGTAATGATCTTATGTCCACTGATGATATTTCTGAATCCATTACTAGCATTCGCCAGACTGTGGTAAACCAGACCATCAGCCAATTTATATTTCCCCAAAGTTTGGCTGAGCAATGGGACATTAGCGGCCTGGAAGCTGAACTACAACAGCAATTTGGTCGTACTATGCCAGTTCATGAATGGCTAGACCAAGACGATACATTGCATGAGGAAAGTTTGCGGCAAAAGATTCTTGATGATTTAGTGGCGCAGTATCAGACTAAGCAACAGTTAATGGGTGAAACCCCCATGCGAACCTTTGAAAAGCAGGTCATGCTACAGGTCATTGATACCCGCTGGAAGGAGCATCTTGCCACCATGGATTTATTGCGTCAGGGCATCCACCTGCGTGGATATGCACAAAAGAACCCTAAACAGGAATATAAACGCGAAGCCTTTGAGTTGTTCCGGCAGTTGCTTGACCATATTAAACGTGATGTAGTGCGCATTATCTCTCAAGTGCAAGTACGCTCACCGCAAGAGACTGAAGCGCTGGAACATAAGCAACGAGAACAGGCTGCCCAACGGGCTATGGAATATCAACATGTCAAGACCAATGATATGCCAGCAACAGAAGAAAAACAGGCTGCTAGTGCAGTAGCAGCTAAACCCTATACTCGAATCGATAAAAAAGTTGGTCGTAACCAGCCATGTCCCTGTGGTTCAGGTAAGAAGTTTAAGCAATGTCATGGTAAGTTGGCATAGCGCCGTTGTGATTGACATCCATGATGTGTCAAATAGGAGTTTTTCATGGTGCGTGGCTCTTATAAAGAAACTGAATACAATTCCATAGCTGGTCTGTCACTGGGTAGCGCTAGCGCAGGGATTAAAACCCCGGATCAGCAGGATCTGGTGGTAATCAAAGCAGTGCCGGGAAGTAACATGGCGGGTGTATTTACCAATAACGCATTTTGTGCGGCACCAGTGCAGTTATGCCGACACCATCTGCGTCAGGACCAGCCTCTGCTGCTAGTTATCAATACAGGTAATGCTAATGCTGGGACCGGTGCTCAAGGTAATGCAGATGCGTTAGCCACTTGTACTCAGGCAGCTGCTCTGACTTACTTGCGTGTTAGTCAGGTATTGCCATTTTCCACCGGAGTGATTGGTGAGCAGTTACCACTTGATAAACTAGTAGCTGCTTTACCAGAGGCATTGGCAGACTTATCTAATGATGGATGGAGCCGTGCTGCTAAAGGCATACTTACGACAGATACGCGTTCCAAGGGAGCGAGTGTGCAATGGCAATGGCAGGGCCAGACACTGAATTTAACCGGTATTGCAAAGGGTGCCGGCATGATTCGTCCAAATATGGCTACTATGCTTGCATTTATAGCTACGGACGCTAGTCTGGATCAAGCCTGCCTACAAGAGCTGCTGTTACATGCTACTGAGCAAAGCTTTAACCGCATCACCGTGGATGGTGATATGTCTACAAATGACTCCTGTATACTGATTGCAACAGGTGCCTCCGGAGTTACAGTAGATACTGCCCAACCTGAACTATTGGCTTCATTCAATGCTGCTTTGTTGCAATTGATGCAACAATTAGCCCAGGCTATTGTTTGTGATGGCGAAGGAGCTACCAAGTTTGTCATCATTGAGGTTGTTGGTGGATTAAGTCAGACGGAGTGCTTGCAAGTTGCCTATGCCATCGCCCATTCACAGTTAGTCAAGACAGCCCTGTTTGCCAGTGACCCTAATTGGGGCCGTATCTTATGCGCGGTTGGCTATGCCGGTGTTGAAAAGCTGGATATAAACCGTTTGACCATTCACATTGGAGATACTCTGCTGGTTACTGACGGTGGTCGGTCACCGGATTACACCGAAGTTGCTGGGCAGGCAGTTATGGAACAGGATGAAGTTGTTATCCGGGTTGATCTGCGTCGTGGTCTAGCCAAAACAACCATATGGACTACTGATCTATCATACGATTACATTCGCATTAACGCTGAGTACCGCACCTGATATGGCGACCATGCCTACCACTTCAGTAACCGTGGTGGCAGGTATTGTGGGTGACGTTCAGGGCCAGGTGCTGATTGCTAAACGGTCTACTGCTAGTCACCAGGGTAATCAATGGGAGTTTCCTGGAGGGAAGGTGGCAATTGGGGAAAGTATGACCAATGCTCTGGTGCGGGAACTACAGGAAGAATTAGGGATTATCGTTGTTGACTATTCTTTCTATCAGCATATAGACCACCACTATAGAGATCTGAACGTCAATCTGAATTTTTTTTTGGTGCGCCGCTATTTAGGTAGAGCTATAGGTTGTGAAGGCCAGCCTGTGTACTGGATTCACCATCAGCAACTGAACGATTATAAGTTCCCGAAGGCTAATGCGACCATTATTAAAGCATTAGTGTCTGGTTGGCCATTCTAATCCCTACATGTAATATTTTTATTTTTATAACTTGTGCTGTTCAGATACCCCCTTGAATATGGACAATTAACCGGGCTGACTATACAGCTTCAGAACATTGAAATGCCACTATATTTTTCCAGCCACTGGTCTGACAATGCGTGCGGCCTCTCTAGTAGCCGATGCAAACCATTGTACTTGAGTGCATGGTTGAAACATATCTCAATTGAATTAACCGAACTGGAAAGTGCAGAATGCTACTGATGAACTAAGTATGGGTAAAATGTTACAGGCCTTTTTAAGGCACTGCTATCTGCCTTATGGTTAAGTCGTAGTACGGTTGATCTGCCAACTGTGCCTGATAGGGATATGTCTAGAATAAAATGAGTACTCTGAGTTATCCAGGCATTGTTGACAATGGTTGTTTCCCTGGCCAGTTGCAATCAGTGTGTCATGCCAGTGAGGGCGCAATGACTGTCAAGATCGTTGATATTAAAGAACGACTTTAATAATCTATCCATGGGGGTAATCCAGTGGTTTTCTAACATAGGTTGAGTGGTTGCTTTTCAGCAAAATATGGTGTTCAAGTCACTTACTCTTGCAGCCAGGTATTCTTACCTGAAACCCAGATAAATGGTGGGGTTCAGTATGGTATTGTGAACAGACAGTTATATAGGCTATAGCAAGTCATGAGTATGTATCTGATTTATCAACCAGTGCCGGACTCTTGTGTCAATCGGGATTGTCATTACCACATTAGGTCATCAGGAATAACGTAATTGGCATAAGGATCATCGGCCACTGATTCTGATTGTACTGTTGTCCGTACAACGAATATTTCGGGTAGACGCTGTTGGATGCGTTCAGCCAGAGCAGAAGGCAGTAGATGGTACCGCTGTTCTAATTCAACAATGGCCAGATGACCGCGACTGAGAGAGTCCTGTTGCACTTTGGTTACACACAGTTGTTTTACTTTATTATTGTGTGCAAAGTGATAGGCCAGCGTCCCGGTATCAGTGTTGATTCGGCCAGTCATAATCATCTGTCGTGCCTGATACTGTAGTTCCCGGGCATGCTGATTAGCCTGATTAGCGGCATTCAATTTGCGGCTGCGCTGTGCTTTTAGTACCTGTTCTTGTTTTACCCGGTTGAGGATATTGGCATCAGTTACTTCGCCCTTACGTGCTTTGCGGGCTTGCTGCTTGTTATGCTTGGTAGCCTGTTTGGCTTGTTTCTTGTTGATTAGGCCGGCTTTTAGTAATTGATCTTGCAAACTGGTCATGGTCATTTCAATATCTATAAACACTATTTAATAATCTTATCACAAGGTTGTCTCAGAAGAACTCTGTAATAAGGATTATATTTATGACAAGGTGTGTAGATTAGTTTAAATCTGCATCCATTATGGATAAGTGGTGATGTACTGCAATTTTTTACCGGGTTTTTCTTTTATTTACAATATTTTCAGATTTTTTCGAGTGGGCAATAATAATCACTAAGAATTGGCTGCCATAGCGGGTTAATTTTTTGTCCCCCACACCATTGAGGCTACTCAATTTAAGAAGGTTGTCTGGTTTGTGGTGTACCATTTCCATCAGGGTGGCATCATTGAAAATAACATAGGGTGGTACTTTTTGCTCACGTGCCAAGCGTATACGCTGTGCTCGCAGGGCTTGCCACAAGCCTTGATCAGTAGCAGGAATTGAGTCATGGAGCTGGCTTTTCTTCACTTCTGCCCAGCGATCCAAACGTAGCTGTAACTTCACTTCTCCTCGTAACAAAGCGCGACAGACAGGCTTCAACTTCAGGCCACCATAGCCTTCATCATTAGTGCTCAACAGACCTTGAGCCAATAGCTGGCGAAATACCGAACGCCATTGTTGCTGATCTAGTTCTTGTCCAATGGCAAATGTTGATAAATGCTGGTGACCTACTGAGCATACTTTAGCTGTCGGTTTCCCAAGTAGGATATCAATCAGGTGTGCCACACCATAGCGCTGGCCACTGCGATACACGCAAGAAAGCGCTTTACGTGCTACTTCGGTGCCATCAAATGTAGTTACTGGCTCCAGACAGTTATCACAGTTATTACAATGTTCAGAAGCAGAGTCGTCAAAATACCTCAATAATGCTTGACGGCGGCAGCTTGTGATCTCACACAGTCCCAGCATGGCATCCAGCTTGGTCTGTTCAATACGCTTGATCTGATCGTCCACAGTTGATGCCATCAGTCGGTTACGTTGTAACATCACATCTTGCAGTCCATACAGCATCCACGCATCGGCTGCTAGTCCATCACGTCCAGCCCGACCAGTTTCTTGATAATAGGATTCGATACTACGGGGTAAATCTAAATGGGCCACAAAGCGTACATTAGGCTTATCGATACCCATGCCAAAGGCAATTGTAGCCACCATCACGATAGACTCTTCATTGAGAAAAATAGCCTGGTTGTCACTGCGCAATTGACCACTTAAACCGGCATGGTATGGCAGGGCTTTGAGACCTTGTTGGCATAACCAACGGGCTAGTTCATCAACTCGTTTACGGGAGTTGCAATAAATAATACCAGCATTACCCAGATGGTATTGACGGATAAAGTGCAGCAATTGTTGCCGGCCATTTTTCTTTTGCATAATGCGATAGCGAATATTAGGCCGGTCAAAACCACTGATAAAATGCTTGGCCTTTTGTAGTTGTAAACGCTTGATGATTTCAGTCTGGCTGGGCTGATCAGCGGTAGCAGTTAGTGCTATTCGTGGGATACCTGGAAATGCTTGTTGCAGACATTCTAACTGTAGGTATTCAGGACGAAAGTCATGGCCCCACTGGGATACGCAATGGGCTTCGTCAATGGCCAGTAGCGCAAGTCTGGATGCCTGTAATGTTTTCATACAACGGTTGCTGAGCAGGCGTTCAGGTGCTACATACAGCAAATCCAGTTGGTCCTGACGTAATGCTGTTTCAACTTGTTGCTGATTATTTGGCAGCATAGCAGAATGTAGGCAGGCTGCCTTGACCCCCAACTGTTGCAGACCAGCCACTTGGTCCTGCATCAAGGCAATCAAGGGTGAAATAACTACTCCAACCCCATCTCTAATCAAGGCGGGAATCTGATAACAAAGGGATTTACCGCCACCGGTAGGCATCAATACCAGTGCATCTCCACCGCAGCAGATCTGTTCAATAATGGCTTTTTGATCACCTCGAAACTGCTCAAAGCCAAATATATGTTGTAGGATTGCCAAGGGGGTTTTTTTCATGGCAGATTATTATCGTCTAAGTAAATGATGCTGTCATCAACTAATCACTTGCAGCATCCTTAGCGCTTGGTAAAAGATAACCATTGATGTAAAATCAAACTTCAATTTGACAGTCTCAATGACCTGTAACCCTGATTATGTTTACTTCCATAGAACCCTTAAGTAGCGCTCAGCTAGATTGGCTTGACAATTACCTTTTATCTGACTCTGTTAACGAATCCTTTGACTATATTTCCTTACACGGCTTTATGTGTGCCTTGGCTGTAAGTCCAAAAACTGTTTCGGAACAACAATGGCTTGCCCAGGTTCTTGAGCCTGCCTGCCAGACTGATAATGAGTATTACTGTAAAGCATTGAATTTGATTCGACAGGATTATGCCTACATTTGTCAATGCTTTGAATTAGGGTGTGGCATCGAAATGCCCTGCGATCTAACTCTGGAGCAAGATACAAACGGTGATAACTGGTTGCAGGACTGGGCCTGTGGTTTTATGTCATTGTTATTTGAACAAGAACAAGACTGGTTTGCTGAACATGAGTTGCTGGTTGCTGAATGCCTGTTACCGTTCATGTTGGCGGCTAATCTGGATCAGGATGATGAACTGGACGATTTGCGCCAAAACGACCGTCTTTGCCAGCAGATGTGTGAACAGATTCCAGAATTACTGCAAGACCTATTCCTGTTGTTTAGGGTGCCTGGTGTACAGGAGCAGCCTGCCAATAGTAAGCGTAAAGAGCAGGCTATTAATGTTCATTATCGCCGCAGGCGTAAGTCTGAACTTCGCCATTAATCAGGTGCCAGTGTTGGTGGCACAATTGCATCAGGGCACTGGTTTGGTGACAAGCTAGCATCAGTCCTGTGCCTTGTTGTCGCAGCTGGCGCAAGATACTTATCATGCGTTCTACAGAACTAGCATCCAGATTGCTGGTCGGTTCATCCAGTAACAGCATTTGTGGCCGTAGTATCAGAGCTCGCCCCATAGCTAGGCGCTGACGTTCGCCACCGGATAAATTGTGTACTGAACGTTGTTGCAATGTTGTTAATCCAGTCTGCTCTAATATGTTATTAACTCTGGCGCCATCGGCTTGTCCCTGCAATCGCAGGCCGTATTCCAGGTTGCCGCGTACAGTGGTATCAAACAAGTAAGCATGCTGGTGTAAATAAATCACTGATCCCTTGGTTTGTTCTTCATGGCTAAGATAACGCACTTGACCTCGGGTTGGTTTGAGCAGTCTCGCGATGATTTTCATCAGGGTTGATTTACCACTGCCATTAGCACCATAAAGGTGAATACTGTCGCCTGATTCCCAGCCTAGATCATCAATATTGAACAATAATTGATCATGGTACACTTGACAGATTTGCTTTAGCTCAATACGCATCAAGACTAACCTACAGCTGTTGCAATACTCGGGTGCGGCTTTGTATCCAGCCTAAGGATACATTAAGCATCAGGGCCACCATCAGCAATACCACGCCCAAGGCAATGCCTTGTACAAATTCCCCTTTACCCGTTTCCAGTGCTATTGCGGTAGTAATATTTCGGGTGTGGTGCAATATATTGCCACCCACCATCATAGCACAACCAACTTCAGCAATAATGCGTCCGAAACCAGCAATAACAGCTGCTATAAGTGCGAAACGCACTTCATATAATAAGGTCAAAAATGCTTGCAGACGGGTAGCGCCGAGAGTGCGTGCGGTTTCCAGCACGCGCTGATCGGCAGCTTGAAAAGCCACTAAGCTCATAGCTACCAATAGAGGGAAGCATAGCAATACTTGGCCAATCACCATGGCTGGACGCGTGAACAGTAATTGCAGTTCGCCCAGTGGGCCACTGTGGGATAGCAACAGATATAGCAGCAGGCCAACCACCACTGTGGGAATGCCTAACAGACTGTTAACCAGACTGATTATGACCCAGCGACCAGGGAAGTGATAATAGGCAAGGCTAAAGCTGATGAGCAATGCTGGTAAAGATGCTATCAGTATAGCTGACAAAGATACACTAAACGAGACTCCGACAATATGCCATATTAATGGATCACCACTGAGCAACTGTTGCACTGCACTGGCAAAGATCGCCATAAATTCAGTCATAAACAGCCTTACGGTATAGGTGTACTTGCAGAATAAAATAAAATTTGGCCATTGATCTGAAAATCATTGATGGCTGCCTGGCCAATGTCCGATACCAACCAATCTCGGAACCGGCGTGCGTTAGCAATACGAACATGGGGGTGTTTCTCTGGATTAACTAAGATGATTTTATATGGATTGCGCAACTTTTTATCCCCCTCTACCAGTAACCTAAGGGGTGAATTGTCTGCCATAGCCAGCCAGCTGCCACGATCAGTCATTGTATAGCTGGCTAGCTCACCTGCCATCTGCAGGGTATGTCCCATGCCGCGGCCTGATTCCAGATAATCAGAATAGACTGGAGTTTTACCTATTTCCTGCCATAAGCTCACTTCTTTTTTATGAGTGCCAGAGTCATCTCCACGGGAAATAAATCGCTGCTGGGTATTGTGAATGCGACTTAGTGCTTCTGATACGTCATCTAAACCGTCAATTACTGCTGGATCAGAGGCAGGTCCAACAATCACAAAATCATTATACATCACATTTCTTGGGTCAATGCCATAACCTTGTTTGACGAAGCGTGCTTCAGCAGTTGGTGCATGTGTCATCACCACGTCCACATCACCATTGCGGGCCATGGTTAATGCTCTGCCGGTACCTACAGCAAGCAGCTGAACGGCTAGATCATCCGTTTTAGCAAACTCTGCCAACAAAATATCCATTAAACCTGAATGATAAGTAGAGGTGGTTATGGCTAGCTTGATTGATTCCCGTGCTAATGTACTGGATGTGGTCATAACCGTGCAGACTAGCAAAATAACTAGCAGTACATCGTGGCGGCGTGGCAAAACTGGAAACATAGGTTATTTAATCCATTGTGCTGGTAATATCAGGCACATTATGATTTGGTTGGCCATGCTGGCCCCGTTGACGTAAAAAATGATCTGCTAAAGTAATGGCCATCATGGCTTCGGCGATGGGTGTTGCCCTGATACCTACACAGGGATCGTGGCGTCCTTTAGTGATTATTTCCATCTCATTGCCTTCATCATCAATACTACGTCCTGGCAGGCGCAGGCTGGAGGTTGGTTTAAGGGCGATGCGTGCAACAATATCCTGTCCACTGGAAATACCTCCCAATATACCACCAGCATGGTTGGATAAAAAACCATCCGGGGTCATTGCATCACGGTGCTGGCTACCTTTCTGGTTCACTGCTGCAAATCCATCTCCGATTTCTACCCCCTTGACCGCATTGATGCTCATTAACCCATGAGCCAGTTCTGCATCTAAACGGTCAAATACGGGTTCTCCCAAACCAGGCATTATACCCTTTGCTACAACCGTTACTTCAGCCCCAATGGAATCACCTGATTTGCGTAATTGATCCATATAGTTTTCCAGCTCAACAATACGGCTAGGATCACCACAAAAAAACGGGTTATTATCAATGGTGTCAGGTGCGGGACAACTCAGGTGTAGAGGTCCCAGGCAAGATAAATAGCCTTGGATGGTTACCTTCTGTTGGGTTAGCCAGAGTTTAGCGATAGCGCCGGCTGCCACCCGCATGGCTGTTTCCCGTGCTGATGACCGTCCTCCTCCACGGTAATCACGATGGCCATATTTATGCATATAGGTGTAGTCGGCATGGCCAGGACGGAACTGGTGCTTAATGTTATGGTAATCTTTGGGCCGTTGATTCGTATTATAGATCAGCAACCCAATGGGTGTGCCTGTGGTAATTCCCTCAAAAACACCCGAGAGAATCGTTACTTGATCACTTTCACGTCGTTGTGTTGTGTGACGTGATTTACCTGGTTTGCGGCGATCCAAATCAACCTGCAAGTCGGCTTCTGTAAGTGCCAGGCCAGCTGGGCAACCGTCTACTATGGCACCAAGGGCTGGCCCGTGGCTTTCACCAAAGGTAGTAACGGTAAACAATTTCCCAATACTATTGCCTGACATAACGTTTCCGGTAGATTAACGACTTAAGTGTACATTTTAATTGAATAGCCACACCAGTAACTCATTCTAAAGTCTTCAATAATTGTGTTGTCACGTTATAACATATTGAAATATAAAATTAAATCAAATATTGTACATCCGCCTAATCGTGCCTAGACAACCTGCTATACTATCTGAATTATGTGCTAAGACCACAATTTAGCAACCTTGCTGTTCACTTTTACTGCGCTTCATTATCGTATCTGTTGACTGATACACCGATTGGCTTAATGGAATTATTTTTAATACTGATTAAATGTCAATATATGATGAACCAGGCCAGCATGCGGTTGAGTGTATTAAGGGTGCTGGACTAAAATGCACATCTGATAATTCCAGTGCAGCATCCAGTACAAATTTGATGTTAAACTAAATTTCTCAAGATATTTCAGAATCCATAGAGAATAACCTCATGGCAAATCAAGATCAGGATTTTGGCAGCTTAATGACAGATGTAATCCCGTTACGTCCATCTGGACGGCGGTGGCAAAAACCTCAGAAGCAGTGTAACAGAGCCAGCCTAGATTATGCTAAACAGGCAGCCACCCAAACTATTGCTACACCTTTTGACACTAATTCTGAACCAGTTATGGTGGATATTGAGCAGCGCTTGTATTTTCAGCGTTACATGGTGTCTGCACATACTGTGCGAAAATTGCGTACAGGACGACTCAGGCCCAGTTTTGAACTTGATCTACATGGTTGCACAGTGAAACAAGCCTATAGTGATATACTATCAGCACTGGTCGATGCGCGGCGAGAGGGTGATCGCTGTATGCTGATTATTCATGGCAAGGGTGGTGTATCTCGTAATCTTAGTGGGGTTCGGCAAGGCCCTGCCCATTCTATACTCAAGTCCTATGTTAATTATTGGTTGCCGCTGCTTGATCAAGTGCAGGCTTTTTGTTCTGCACAACAAAAAGACGGTGGTAATGGTGCAGTCTATGTGCTGTTACAACATTTCGATGGCGAAGCTTAAAATCCTAGGGTCTGGTAAAAATTTGTGATTAACAGCAGAATTTTAGCAGCACTAGATGGCTTATCTTTAGATTTTTGTTGAACTTTACCCCACACTTTGCTGAAACCATCGCTATTTATCTAGCTAGGTAAAGCAACATTGGATTGTATTCCTTCAAGTCAGTGCAGGTGCTTGAGCTACAGCACGACGAATTGAAGAAAATGTTTAGGGGAATAGTGACGAACCAGCATGTTATTCAGTATCTGCTTTATACATTTCTCCGAGCCAAAGCAGTAACTTTCCTGGCTGGATTGATTTCAGTAATCAATAACTATCTAGGCTCGGCTAATGTCATTAGCGTCCAATATTTGGTCAATATGTCTTGTCTGTTGATGACCCAGCTTGTAAGGATTACGTTGCGTGCTGAAATCATTGATATTGAATGTGATTGGACCGCTTAATCCCGGATGCTTTGTTTGTCTAAAAATATGCGATACTCTGGGGTGTCGCTAATTCTGGTATTATTCATCTAATGCGGCCTGTAAGGCCTTCTCAATCAAGTATCTGGCTTGATTCGCATAAGAGTAGATGCAAGCATGCACTGCGGCCTGTTTCCAGTTTTCAGCTTCGCAGGTTTTACTGTATTCCTCAAAGGCACTGAGCTGTCGAATCAAGTTGCTTAAATGCTGGGGGCACTCACAATTAAATTTACTCGATTGGGCTTCTGCTGCGATTAGATCTGATTCATCAAAATGTCGTGGCTGGCTTTTGGGTAGTGAAATGTCAAATGCCAGGCTGCTTTTATCAAGTTCAGAGGCATTGCTGATCAATCTGAGTGCTTTATTAACAGCTTCATCTATGCGCGATGATAAAATATCGCCCTGTATTAGGATAAGTCCCTCGTGCTCCAGCTTTTCAATAGTTTCTTGGTTACAATACAAGTACAAGACGATGATATGAACTTTTTTTTTGCCTATATTGATTAATGGTTCGATGTGTTTGCCATTGAGGGAGCTTTGTTGCAATATCAGTAGGTCCTTTTGGTGCAGCTCTGGATTGTGCATCCATTCTTCAGTACGGGTGTCTGAGCATTGGATGGCAAGTTTTGGGTAACGCTTTATATGAGCTTTAAAGTAATTACTCAACGTTGTTCCAACTACTTGTGTTTTGATTGGCTCCGCCAAGTTAACATCGCTGATACTATGATCCCCAGAATCAAGTAGTAAACTGGTCAGTGTCTTGGTGGATAATTGTGCAATATCGCCAATCCTCACACCCTTATTCATAAGCTTTTTGATTAGTCTTAAGTGATCAATATCCATTGTGCTGTATTCTCGTTGCCCCCCTGAACCACGTTGCGATGGGCCTAATTGATAGCGGCGTTCCCACATTCTCAGGGTATTTGCGTTGATGCCAGTCATTCTCGCGGCAACACCAATGCTCATTCTAGCCTGTTCCATATGTTTATCCTTTTGGCTGTAAAAATGATTTTTAAATACGATGACTATGTATTGTAGATGATAATAGTACAAAAATATAAAAAAACACGATAAATATCGTATAATGATAAATTTTATCGACCAAACATGTGCAAATACTAAAAGTAATTAAGATTGGGTCAAGTCTTTTAAATCATCTCCATGTATTGAAGTAGGAAAAATTTAACTGCCAAGCAACAATTGATCACATTTGCCTTAAGCCGCAGCCTCATATGTATATGGCAAATTGATCAGGAAGCTTAGAAAACGCCAGTCACTGAAAAGGGTTCCTGATATACAATTTCCTATGTTATTTACTAGGCAGCCGCAACAAGACACTAATGAGACTCACAACCTGTATTCAGTTGTGTAGAGTGCTTCAATCTAATAAATCACCGATGATAAGATATACTTTAGACCAGATGATGGCCCCAAATTACTGAAACATATGCACAGTCCTTGCGTATTGATAAATCCTTAATGGGTTGGATCTATGCTTAACTGATTACTAAAAAATTAATAGTATACAAAAATGTCAGATCAAAACATTGCGGTTATTGGCGCTTCAGGTGGACTTGGTTCTGCTTTCGTCAAGTTATTCTCTGAAGATCCCTCCAACACTGTGCATGCATTTTCCCGTTCTGGCATGAAAAAAGAATTGGCTAATGTATACTATGATCACGTTGATTTGGTGGATGAAGAATCCATCAAGGTAGCTGCAATACAAAGTTCACAAGATGCGCCTCTGGATTTAGTGATTGTGGCTACAGGTGTGTTACACGGCAATAACTTGATGCCAGAAAAGTGTCTTCGTGATTTGAATTGTACAAATTTCGAGCAGATATTCTTAACTAATACGATTGGACCTGCTCTGGTTGCGAAGTACTTTTTGCCTAAACTACAACATACAAAACGTGCGGTCTTTGCCGTATTGTCGGCCCGTGTTGGTAGCATAGCGGATAATCGACTCGGAGGCTGGTATGCTTATCGCGCCTCCAAGGCAGCTCTGAATATGTTGCTAAAAACCATCAGCATCGAAATTGCCCGACGCCAAAAAGGCGTTATTGTGGTGGGATTGCATCCCGGTACTGTTGCAACAGGCTTATCAAAGCCCTTTCAAAAACGAGTCCCGACTGACAAACTATTCAGTGCAGACTACTCGGTAAGACAGATGTGCCTGGTCTTGGAAGGGCTTTCTTCAATGGATAGTGGCAAGTTTTTTGCCTGGGATGGCAGTGAGATACCTTATTGAACGACATACGACAGTTTCTCTCTTAAATGATCACAAAATAATCATTTTTCATCCCAATATTTGAGTTATACATCATGTCTGATTCCCTCGCCATCCATTGGTTCCGAAAGGACCTACGTTTATCCGACAATCCTTCACTCACCGCTGCCTCTGTGCACAACCGGGTTTTACCCATCTATATTCTTGATGACAGTAATACTGGTGAGTATGCGATGGGTGCCGCGAGTGGATGGTGGTTACATCACTCGTTAGTGTCGTTGAATACCTCTTTAAACAGCTCGTTATCAATTTATCGTGGTAACCCAATCGAAATTTTAGTAGATATTATTACACGTTGTAATGTTAAAGCCGTCTATTGGAATCGCTGTTATGAACCTTGGGCTATGCATCGTGATGAAAAGATCAAGGCCCGTTTGCAGGCCCGTGCCATAGCAGTAGAAAGCTATAATGGTGCATTGCTTTGGGAACCTTGGACAGTTAAAAAAAATAACGGTGATCCATATAAAGTATTCACCCCTTTTTATCGACAGGGGTGTTTGCAATCAGAAGTGCCACGTCAACCAGTCCCTATCCCTCAAGCAACGCTATACCATCATGATACGGAGTCTACCCTTAGTATAGACAATCTGGGATTATTGCCTAATACCCAGTGGGGCAAAGGGCTAGAAGCAAATTGGATAATTGGAGAGGAAGGTGCCCAAGCGCGCTGCAGGCAGTTTATAAACGAAGGCTTATCTGAGTATAAAGATGGCCGCAATTTACCTGCTAAACCTTACGTGTCAAGGCTTTCACCCTATCTGAATTTTGGTGAAATTTCACCCCATCAATTATGGTATACAGTCCGTAGCATAGCAGATAATCAGCATGTTGAGCATTTCTGCAGAGAGTTAGGCTGGCGTGAATTTTCTTATAGTCAGCTTTATCATAACCCTGATTTGCCGACTAAAAATTTGCAGCAAAAATTTGACAACTTCCCATGGGTAGAGGATCAGGCAAGCCTTAGAGCTTGGCAAAAAGGTCAAACTGGTGTCCCCATGGTTGATGCAGGCATGCGTGAGCTATGGCAAACAGGATACATGCATAATCGTGTGAGAATGATTGTTGGCTCTTTTTTAGTCAAGAATTTACGTCTCCACTGGCATAATGGCAAGCAGTGGTTTTGGGATACACTAGTTGACGCTGATCTTGCTAATAATAGTGCAAGTTGGCAATGGGTGGCTGGATGTGGTGCTGATGCAGCACCTTACTTTAGAATTTTTAATCCTATTACACAGGGACAAAAGTTTGATCCCGATGGTTGTTATGTGCGGCGATTTATCCCCGAGATTGCATACTTGCCGAATCAATATCTATTTAATCCTTGGGAAGCACCAGAACATATTCTAAAAGCTGCCGGTGTAGAACTTGGCATTACCTATCCAAAGGCTATTGTCGATTTAAAGATGTCCCGTAATCTGGCTCTGACGGCATTTCAATCTCTAAAAAAGCTGAGCTCATGAGCATGTTACGGGTTGAGCAATGGTCTTTAGTTATGTCAAACCTTAAAAAATATTACAAATTCAAGCGGGTAAATCTAAGTGCATGAAATAATTTTCGCATATTTTTTGCGCATGAACAGTTTAGTGCTTGCTTAAAAAGATTGCCGTTTGTGTCCTAATATATTGTGTAATGCAAGCCATGTAAAAAAATATTGTACGAAATTAAATATCATCCAACAAATATCACAACATAAAACAAGGGAAATAAAATGATCATGGTATTCTATGATGGAAAATGCGGTCTTTGTAGGAAGGAAATCAACTACTATAAAAAGATTGCTCCCCCGGGCTTGTTTGATTGGCAAGATATTACAGAGTCATTGGATGATCTAAACGAACAGGGTATTAGTCTATCGGCGGGTCTAAAGCAAATCCACGCCAAGGATCATGATGGCAGATTGTATGTAGGTGTCGATGCTTTCATTTTAATCTGGAAGCAACTTCGGTGGTGGCGAGTATTGGCAACCTTAGTCGCTTTGCCACTGATTTGGCAGATTGCAGACATTGTTTACAGAATATTTGCTCACTGGCGATTCAGTCGACTGGAGCATTGTCAGTTAGCTATAAAACAGGAATAAAGGTGATGATATTAATATTGGGTGCATTGCTAGGATTTATTTCTGTGGCCTTTGCTGCATTTGCTGAGCATGGGTTGAGGCAAAGAGGTTACGGAAGAACACTTTCGCTTTCTCATGACAGCAGTGCTATACAATCAGATACATGCGTCAGTCATTAGCGCAATTGGTTTAGCTCTGTTGGGTAGCCAGAAGTTGTCTGCCATTTTGGCATTGCGTTGCAGTGCTGTATTATTCATCATTGGTACCGTACTTTTCAGCTTTAGTATCTATGCTTCTGTATCACTCGATATTCCCGGTCTTGTGAATGTAACCCCGGTCGGTGGTTTGACAATAATGACGGCATGGTTGTTGCTAGTGATATCTGGTTTTTTGGCGGGTAAGCAATGATGGATAAATTTATGCCAATGACACCACCAAAATTGCTGGAGTAAATGTAATGTTAAAAGAAAAGCCAAGGAATATTCTGGGGACTACACTGCAATGCTGTTGTGTTGACCCAATCACGGGTTTCTTCCGGGATGGCTATTGCCATACTAATAAAATAGATCATGGTACCCATGTGGTCTGTGCCATTATAACCGATGAATTTCTGAAATTTACCCAGTCACGTGGTAATGATCTGAGTACTCCAAGTTTACAATATCAGTTTCCGGGCCTGAAAGCTGGTGATGGCTGGTGTCTGTGTGCCCGGCGTTGGCAGGAGGCTTATGATGCTGGTGTAGCACCTCCAATCAAACCTGAAGCTACACATGAGAAGGCATTAACGTTTATTGATAAGAAAGCATTGGAAGAATATTACATACAATAGTAAAAAAATAAGTTCCACTACTCAACAGTATTCACTATAAATTAAATCATTCATATTTAAACTATCGATAATAAACATATCCATATCGTTAAACGTATTTCTTATGTTTGGAATTAGTTTGAGAAAAAAATTAGCCAATAGTGCCTATTTTCTTCTAGGGTATGTACTTTTTTATCTTAACAAAAGCAGTATTGTTTGATCATCTCACATAACACACGTTACTTTCATTTTAACAAAATTATCGGCCTGTCATTGCCTCATTTTTTATGGGGCTCATTATCTAATGATATACTGAAATGCTGTATTTTTATCCAAATGCCCCTGCCAGTCCAACATCTTTATTTTTAAATATAGTTCCTAACAGATAAAATATTCTTAAAAATTATTTTAATCCTAAAAAATCAGGGTAATTATGACTATATGAAGTATCCGTGAATTTTTGACAGTCCTATAAAATTTAAAAATACCACATTAAAACTCTTATCAATTAATAATTTTTAACATGGCCGAAATAAAAAATAATAAAACTTTTTTTAATGGTGATAAATGTAAATAAATTTCGATCATTTATAGATTGATTTTTATGGATTAGGAAACCGTATAAAATGAAAAAAATATTATTCTTATTTCTTATTATTTTACTTTTACCTGAAAGATCTGTTGCCAAATTAATAATATATCCTGATTCTAAAATAGAAAATTATTCTTCAGAAGTGCATGGTGGTGTGCGAGCTACCTGGGACATATCACAAGATAAAAATGGTATATTATATTTTGCAAACACTTATGGATTATTAATATATGATGGGTCTGAATGGGAATTAGTAAGAACCAGAGGAGCAACAGTACGTTCTGTTAAAGTAACTGATAAACAAAATGTTCTAATAAGTTATTCTGGAAGTTTTGGAGAGTTAGTAAAAAACGAAAAAAGAGAAAATTCTTATAAAGAAATTTCCAATATCCGCCGTTCAACTCCTTATGGAATTACTGAGCTATCTAAAAATGATGAATATCTGATAACAACTTTTCGATATATTAATTTATTTCGGGATAATAAAATGGAAAGGCTTGAATTAGGGAGAAATAAGTATGAAAGGGTCAATAAGATAGGAGATGATATTTATATTTCGGTGCGACATGAAGGTTTATTTTTATTAAAAAATAAAAAAATAGTTCTGGTTAAAGGCACAGAATATTTTAAGAGTATAGATCAAAGCATAATTAAAGTATTTAAAGAAAAAGAAGTTATTTTTTTAGTTACTAGAGGCGATGGAATATTCAAATTACATAATAATAAAATTAAAAAAATTGATATAAAAAATGATTTTTTTAACCGATCTCCAGTATACTGTGGCGAAAAACTTAAAAATGGAAATTATGCTGTTGGAACTATTAATGGATTATTTGTTTTTGATTAGTATTTCAACATAATATCACATTTTGGAATAGATAACGGCCTTCAAGATAGCTTTGTAAGAAGTATCCATGAGGATATGCAGGGAAATATTTGGCTTGGATTGAATGATGGTATAAGTAAAATTAACTTTAGCTCTAAAGTAAAACAATTTGAAAAAATAAAATCAAAAATAGATTCTATAACTAATTATATAGGAAAATTTAATAATAATTTATATTTAGCGACTTCTAAAGGCATTAATAAATCTTTTGTAAATCATAAAAAATTTCGTCAATATTTTTTGCCACTAGAAAGGGATAAAATACAAGGTCAAACATGGTCACTATTAAACTTTGATGACAAAAATTTAATAGTGGCCTCTCGATGGGGATTGGGCCATATAAATAAAAATGATGTTTATAAAAGATTTTCTGAATATAAGTATACTGGATCAGTCTGGAACATGACGAAAAGTAAAATTTTCAAAGATCATTTTTTTATTAGTGGATCAAGAGGGTTAGGGCTTGTAAGTTTTTTACAGCCAAATAAAATAATTAGGTTCTCGAAAATAGAAAAAGGCATATTATGGAGTTAAATTTATGAAGATAAAAATAATAATGAAATCTGGATTAGGAAAACCAATAAAGGAATATATAAAATAAAATTCGATGACGTTTTGATAAATGAATTGGATTATGAGGTTACTAAATACACGACAGATGATGGGATACCAAGTCGTTCATATAGAGATCAAAACTTATATAATGAAGACACTATACTAAGTACATATAGTGGTATATACAAATTAAATAAAGCAAATAATCAATTTGAAATTGATAAGAGGTTTTCACAAATTCCAAACTATATGAAAAAGAATCTTGAATCAATTATACAAATTCTAAATAAAGATTACCTAGCTGTATTTTCAGAAATAAAAAAAATAAAAGATATGTATCCATTTATATTTTTCATAAAGACCTTAGTTTTAAGAGAGTATTTGTAGATAATGATGTTCTAAAAAAATTTTCCAGGATTAAATTATTTTTGCATGATAATTTAGTTCTAATGTCAGGTTCTTCTGGAGTATTGGTAATCCCGATGCAATATTTACCGGTTAAAAATAATGGTAAAATATTACTTGAAGAAATTTCTGTTAATAAGGAAATCACATTAAATGGTTCAGATATTTTAATAGATAAGGTTTTTAAATATGATCAAAATCAAATATACTTTAAAATCATAATGACGGATTATACAAATGAAAAAATAAACAAAATCAGGTAAAAATTTTTCAAAATATACTACAAATAAAGAATTAACTTATACCAACCTGCCTCCTAATAAGTATAATTTTATTGTAGAAGGAATTAACTCTAGAGGTGAAAAATTGATTCCTTATGAATATTTATTTGAAATAAAGCCTCCTTGGTGGGAGAAAAATTATTTTTATATTGCACAATTAATATTTTTCTTAATCCTGATTTTAATTACACTACTTTCTAAAAAAAATTCAAAGACAAAAAGAATAGCAACCTCTATGACCCTTGTTGTTATTATAATTCTCTTTGATTTTTTAAATAGATTGATTGACCCATTACTATTTGAGTTAACCAGAGGCGTACCCGTTTTTCAGCTTATATCGACAATAATCGTTGGACTGTTATTACAACCAGTTGAAAAATTAGTGATCAAATTACTAGACTTTTTTTCTGATTTTGTATGATCGGGGCAAGTGCTGAAATGATGGAAAATGATCTCACTCTGCAACCTTGAGTGATCGAGAGTAAATGCATATTGAACCACTTGAGCCAGGCATTTTATGGATAACTGTGCTGCTTATATCGATTGAATCGTCTCTGTCTTAAACACAATATGCTCCCAGGGCCTGCTTGAGCTTGTTTAATAGACTGGATTACACGATGTGGCAATTGATATTCACATCAGTACAATTGGCAACAACAGTTTATGTGTACCTAAACACGGCAAGAACATGGCACCGTTGTGCAATTAACCCATGTGGTCAAACTACAATAATGAGGTCTTGATTTATTTCTGGTCTTTCAACAAACTAGATGTCCCCTGAAGTTTTGGTTCAGGTATTATAATGACCAATGACTGCACCGTTTGGGTATAAAACGTTTATCTGGATCTATTTTTTGTAGGTATATCGACACAATATATGACAATACTATAATAAAAACATAAATGCTTAAAAATAATTAATCTAAGGAGCAGTATGAGTGACTCACAAACGTATACCCCACCAAAATTTTGGCAGTGGGAAAATCAAAGTGGTGGCAAATTTACCAATATCAACAAGCCGACTTCAGGCCCAACATATGACCAAGAATTGCCTGTAGGCAAGCATCCTCTTCAGCTTTATTCTTTGGGTACTCCAAATGGAATTAAAATTACAGTTTTGTTAGAAGAGCTTCTAGCATTAGGTCATGAGGGAGCAGAATACGATGCATTTATAATTAATATCGGTAAGGGTGCACAGTTTAGCAGCGGATTTGTTGAGGTTAATCCAAATTCTAAAATTCCTGCATTATTAGATATGAGCACTAAACCATCCACCCGTGTTTTTGAGTCAGGTGCAATTATGCTGTATTTGGCTGAAAGATTTGGAGCATTAATTCCAACTAATCCTGCAGAAAAAGCTGAGTGCATGTCATGGTTTTTCTGGGGTATCGGTAGCTCTCCATACTTAGGTGGAGGTTTTGGGCATTTTTACGCATATGCGCCTGAAAAATTTGAATACCCTATTAATCGTTTTACTATGGAAGTAAAACGTCAATTAGATGTTCTTGATAGAAACCTTTCTACAAGACAATATTTATCAGGAAATATGTTTAATATTTCTGATATAGCAGTTCATGCATGGTACGGAACACTGATCTTGCGGAATTTATATGATGCTTCAGTTTTCTTAGATTTAGCATCTTATAAGAATGTTGTTCGCTGGGCAGAAGAAATTGCAGAGCGACCTGCTTACAAAAGAGGTTCAAGGGTAAACAGAGCCCCAAGTTCTGATGATAATTCAATTCTTGAACGTCATGATGCAAGCGATCTTGATTAGCTATTGAAAATCTTTAAAAGATCAAAATATTGCTATGAAATATTCCAATCTATTAGAAATAAAACAGAGCCTGCTAGACAAGAATCACAAGGACCACCCGATGTTTTATATTTCCATAAAGTAGATGATGTGTATTCCTATCTTACTATTCAACGTATTGAAAAATTAGAATTCTCATTTGGTATTTTTTTCAAGCCTATAATAAGCTGCTTAAGTTTTATAAGGGTTTGATTCACTATAATGATTCTTGTATCAGGCATGTTACTTATAAAAGCCATGTTAATTTTTTGAGTATTAAATTATGTCAAGTCTAAAGCAGACAAGTGAGTGGTTGATCTGCATACCAGAATTAAGTGGGTAAATCCGTATCGCTCCTGTGGAAACATGCATAACTGTATTTTATTGGGATAGTATGTGCAAAAATTAGTAACAGCAATTGGCAGTTACTGAGATGCTTGAAAATGAACGCTTGGTTATCCGTACAAAGTACCAGAGCCTACCAATTTAAGCTGACAATCACATGTGTTTGACGCTTTGAAAAGCTATCTGAGCCGTTTCTTGGGTAGTTGATAAGCGTCATGACGTAGAGAGTTAATCCATGAACATATTAATGACAGGTGGAACAGGTTTAATCGGGCAGGCATTTATTCGCCAGTTTAACGATAATCAATTTACAGTGTTGACTCGATCTATGACAAAGGCCAGGGCAATATTGCCTGAATCTGTCAAATTGATCGATTCTTTGGTAACGCTGCCAAACCTGGATGCTTTCGATGCCGTTATTAACTTAGCGGGTGAACCTATAATAGGCCGGCGTTGGTGCGAACAACAGAAACAGGTTATTTGCCAGAGTCGCTGGCATGTAACCCATCAGTTGGTTGAGTTATTTAAACTCAGTCACATCCCACCAGAAATTTTTCTGAGTGCCTCAGCCATAGGGGCATACGGTAACAGGGGTAAAGAAACGCTAACTGAATCATCCTCTTTCCAGATATCTGATTTTCCTGCAAAGGTATGTATTGAGTGGGAGAATATTGCAAAGCAGGCTGATCCTTACACCCGCGTGATACTGTTACGAACTGGTATTGTGCTGGATCCGCGTGGAGGAGCACTAGCAAAAATGCTGTTACCATTCAAATGGGGTTTGGGGGGACGTATTGGTCAAGGCCAGCAGTATATGTCATGGATTCATTACCAGGATCACATCAGTGCCATGCGCTATCTCTTAACCGAGAAACGTATTGATGGCGTGATCAATCTAGTGGCACCAGAGTGTCAGACCAATTGTGTATTTACTCAAACATTGGCTCAGGTACTTAATCGGCCAGCCATTTTACCTGTACCAAAAGTTATTCTGCAGTGGGCCATGGGTGAATCAGCCTGTCTGCTGCTGGACAGTCAGAAAGTCTTGCCGCAGAAATTGCTGCACAGTGAATTTTGTTTTGCATTCAGTAATCTGAAGTCGGCTTTGACTAATTTGCTTAAACATACACTAAACTAACGTAATCAATTAAATATTTAGTGTGATTTTCTGTTTTTTCACCAATAGTATAACGGAGAATGGTTTTATCAACTTGGTATAAGGCTTTGAGCCGAATCTTTATCCAGATAATTGTTATACATGATGTCGATAAAACCCTGCTTTAAGTATGCTGTGCAATGTGTTTTGGCTTAACAAAACATACTTGGATGATATTGCCAGTCAGAGTTATTCATTAAAGTGTTGCTGTTTTATCAAATATTCAATATTGAACGGATGCCAGAAAAGCCTGTTTTTATCACCTACAATAACATTATACATGTGTACATTTTTCTTTGATCATGGCATATGTTGTTTTTATATTAGGTGATGATTATGGGTATGTTCTAGAGGTGAGTATTAACAAGTCTTATCATTGGTGATCATCTGCAAGTTCAGTGATTTAAGCGATGGTAAAGAATGGTTTGGGTACCTAATTAATTTAGGCCCACTATAATTTAATGGCTGCAAAGGATTATCCTGTTAAAGCTCACAGAGCTGGACGTTTTTTATGTCCAACATCACAGTGTTCTGACAGTGATTTTTTTTGATCTAGGTAAAGAGTTTAATAAAGATAATACGATCTTGGTGCAAAAAATATACAAGCGCGAGACAAGACTATATGTTGTAAATATACCTTGAAACCGACGAATATATTGTTCATTTTTGATAAAATTAAGAATAAAACGGGTTACCCTTAAATAAGGTTTATTTTACAATTTAACCAAAGGTTATGAATATCATGTGGTACCGTAATATATCTTTAGTGTTGATTAGCTTTATTCTGCCTGGCATGGCGTATGCTGAAGAACCTTTATTTAGCTGGGACGATGATGTATTTGCAGCTGGTAATCACATCACTCTGGCAGATCGGCAGTATGATGATATATTTGCCGCGGGTAACACCATTTTTTTGCATAAGCAGAGTACTGGCGATAATGTTCTGGCGGCTAATACCATTATTATAGATGCTCCAGTCGGTGGTGACTTGTATGCTTTTGGTAATGGATTGACTCTCAATGCCCCTGTGGCTGGGGATAGTTCTCTGGCTGGTAACACAATAAATATCAAGGCTCCCATAACAGGAGACCTGCGTGCTGCCTCTGCAACTGTCAGTATCCATGCCCCAGTCACCGGCTCTGTATTGATTGCCGCCGATGATGTTTATCTTGATGCGGCTTTGGCCGGTAACGTTGGTTTAGCTGTCGAGACCATATCGTTTGGCCCCAATGCTCGTATTAATGGTCGGTTGACCATCTACGGTGATGCGAGTCAGTTCAATATTCCCAATGATGTTATTGCGGCACAACGCATTACCCAGTTAGACCTGAGTAATTTCTCCCAGCAAGACTTGAATACTGGCCAATTGAATGTCGATGGGAGTCCTGATATGTTCTCCATGTTGATTCAGGTTGGCTTGCTGACTGTGGTCATTATGACTTTGGTTGCGATACTGCCAAAACGGACTCAAAGTGCGGTGATGTACATGAAAAACTACTTCTGGAGATCCATTGGCCGAGGTTTCATGTTGTGGTCATTTTTGTTTGGCGCAGTGGTAGTCTCTGCATTAACTGTAGTGGGTATTATCCTGATACCGATATGGCTGTTAATGGCCCTTCTGGCAGGTTTTCTGGGTTATGCTATGGGTTTGCTATCTAATTGGTTCACGCATCTGCCAGTTGCTGTCTTGGACGGTTTCTGTCCATTGGCTGCACCAGTTAAAAGTGGCCCTTTTAGGAGTGTTGATTGTTGTCCTGCTGAGCTTGGTTTCCCTTTATCGAATGGTGGTTGATACTGGTTGTCTCATGTCTGGGACAGGGGGCGATGACACACAGCAGCTCTGCCAGAGTTGCTTAATGTTTAAATTTTTCAAGTTAAAACTGGCAAAAAAAACCATAAATTATAGCCTGTTCAAACTGATGGTGCTGACTTGGGGAAATCCCTTGAAATTGGTAAATCATTGCGTTTACAACCTACAGAATTTGGCTGATTTCCACGTTGAATCAGCTATTATTGCGTATGTCACTGGTGAGCCAGTTTTTGGCTAAGCTTGTTAAAAGGTGGTTGTAAAGATCCCTTTGCAAGTGCCTATTACAGTGATAACAAGTCTTAGCTATAGGCTTTGTTATCTTATGCAGAATAAACAGGTATGTGCCATGCGTCCTAACAAAGCAAGCTAAAGTGTACTTTGGGAAAGTGGGCATTCACAAGTACCTATTGTACTTGGCAATTAAGGTATAGAGCATATCTGATGCAAGGGCCGTGCTCTTAAATAAACGGCATGGGTTAGTATAGCTAAAAGACAATTTTGCGTCTTCAGCGGTCTTCCTGACTGTATGGGCAGCATAAAAACTACGGTTTTTTTTTGCCGGGTCGTAGATGGCTCCAGACACCACGGTACATGGAGCTGTACGGTGAGTTCATCAATACAAACAGTGCTATGGTAAGGCGTCAATGATAGTGTTTTTTTATAGCTAGCGGATCTTAACGGGATACTTCGCTAGCTGAACCTGACTTGACAGACTCTTGCTAGATACCAGATTCAGTATAAATATTTATATCAAATATTCCGATCAATCGGGACTTGGCCCAGTGGGATACTGGACACGATAATACCGTTATTGTCTGCATATAGATAATCTTCTGGATTAAAGATCACACCGCCAAACGTGATGGGCATATTGATTTTTCCAGCACCTTTCTTTTGTGTTTTTCATGGGATGTATACCGAGGGCTTGAACACCAATATCAATCATACGTATTTCATCAATATCTCTAATACAGTCATATATCACAATGCCAGACCAGCCGTTATCGGATGCTTGCTGGGCAAGCCTGTCTCCAAGATAAGCACAGCGCATGCTGGCACTAACATCCACAACGAGTACTCGGCCTTTGCCAGACTGGCTAACTAATTCCCTGACATGAGAATTATCTTCAAAGCACTTAACTGTTACGATCCCACCCGAGAATTGCTCATTGCCACCGAAATTGAATAGTATGGGTTCTAGAACACTGACAAGATCGGGATACTCATCACAAAGACTTGGCGTTGACTTCATGCCATTAAACTTTTTACTTGAGCACGATAACCGTGTAACAGTGGCTCTGTGTAGCCGTTGGGTTGCTCTACACCTTTAAAAATGAGATCACAAGCGGCCTGAAAAGCCACACTATTATTAAAATCGGTGCTCATCTTGAGATAGTGATTATCTGCGCTATTCTGATCATCAACAATAGCCGCCATACGTTTTAAAGTCTCCATCACTTGTTCATTAGTGCAGATGCCGTGACATATCCAGTTTGCAATATGCTGGCTTGATATTCTCAGTGTCGCACGATCTTCCATTAGCCCGATATTGTGAATATCAGGTACTTTAGAACATCCTATACCCTGGTCAATCCAGCGCACGACATAACCAAGAATCCCCTGAACATTATTATCCAGTTCTTTTTGGATTTCAGCCACAGTCAGTTGGCTATCTCCTAACAGCGGAATGTCTAGCATATCATCGACATTGGTTTTAGTA
>CALSNA010000001.1 GCA_943787595.1 uncultured Pseudomonadales bacterium | reverse complement strand
TGTGATAATGTCTTAAGTTCATTAGGGGAAAAAACCTTTCCATATCCATAGGGGAATTAATTTATCAGCCTATGATTCAGTATTTACTGCACTAGCTAAATCTAAAAATGGCTTTAAGGATAATATCCGTGAATGTTATCAAGATTTAAAAGATAAAGATGATTTTATTGATTGCATTAAGAGCGGAACATCAGATGACGTTAAAGTTAAACGTAGAATGAATTTAGCAAAAAATTATCTGGTTGACTGATGTATAGCAAGATAGATAATGCCATAGAAACGTGTTTAGATCATATTGAAATCTTAAATAGAGAGGGCATTGTAAGTAAAGAGATAGAATATCATTTAACTTGTAGTCTTATTTTATTAATCGTGTCAGAATATGAAGAATACATAGAAAATTTTTTTGTAAAGCGTGTAGAAAAAGATTGCAATGATACATACTCATTTAACTACTTTAAAGATAGTTTTTATCGTAAACTTAAAAATCCAAAGATTGATAAAATTTCTACATTTCTCAAAAAATTTGATAAATCTTACAACGATTCTTTTAGAGAAAAAGTGAATGATAATGAGTATTCATTGGCTTGGGATTCACTTATAAACGCAAGGCATATCATTGCACATGGTGATACGAATCAGGCTAGGGATATTACGCTTACATTGCAAGAAGTTATTAATGACAACATATCCTCTGACAAAAGAGGTAATTGAACACTTAGCATTATCTTTAGAATTAGAAATTGATAGTTAAACACTTTAAAAAGCTGTATAAAATAAATGTGTAATAGTCTAATTCAGTTTTTACCATGTTGAATCATCTGTAGAATTTTCCTCCACCTCTATGATTTTTGTACCTTCAAGTTCTAATTCCTTACCAGTTGCATTTTCAAGAAATGTGATAATCCTATTCCGCTTACGGACTTTAATAGACTGGTATATTTCATGGTTTTTAGAAAAACCCTTTACAATTCGATTAAATTGTTTTTCATTCAATTTATCCACTGCTTCTAGACGTGAAAGCCCTTCATCAGCTTCCATATAACTGCGAGATGACAAAAAAGCTTCAATAAGTATATCTTTAAGTCGGTCTCCTTGATCAATTTCCCTACTTAGTACGCGAAATATTTCTGAGATATGATCTCTGTATAATCTTGATAATTTTGCATCTAGAAATGATATTTCATCTGGTAATGTAATTTTTAGGGCCTGCTCGATGCACTAATAAATCCTTCTGAGGGTCTATGCTCGCCAGGTCTTACGGAAAGAATAGGGATGTTTGTACCGAGAGCAAAGCCTACTTCCTGATTTGTCCAACTGCTGTCATGAAAGTCGTCTGTTATCAGAGCCAACATAGCTTCCATAGTATTTAGAGCGTTGAGGATTTCTCCTTGCCATACTCGCGATGGTTGAATGTCATCATGGGCAACAAAGGATGATACTCCGTATGGTTCCAAGGATTCAGCAATGAAATGTGCTGTTTCTTTATGTTTATCTCTGTGGCTAATGAAAAGGCGGAGCATATCAGGCTTCCATAAGCCTGCTGTATCTTCTGGAATGATTGGAGGCTCTTTTGAGTAAGGAATTGCTGACTCAAGCAATGGCTTGAAGGTAACTGAATTAATCTCTTCAAATAATCCTACAGAGGTTGTTAATTGAGCCATATCAGCCTGAATTGTGTGCTCCAAATTTTCTTGATCATAAATATCAATACTGTGGAGTATGTTTTCTTCTAAATAAATATAGATATGGTGGTAAATAAACTCTGCACCCTCATAAATTGGGTGTCCAGGATTGCTTTGAATACGAAAACAGTCAGGATTATTAATAATACTGTTAATGATACCGTGAAGTTGCGTCTTACGTTTATTTTTGTAATGAGCACTGAGACGATGAAGGGTAGATGGAATTTTTGGTGGAATTACGTAATCGGCCATACAAACACTCCTATCAATATTTTCCAACAGTCCATTAACTGACTTAATCCAGTTTATGCTCCTTAATTAACCAATCGACGGTATATCCTGAGCTGCTGCATGCTGGTCAATCTTGCGGCGGTTCAGGTACATCAGCGTGACCGACAGGTCCGAGTGATCGGCTAACATCTGCACGGCCAGGGGGCTGGTACCCTGCACCAATAGCTCAGTAATCATGGTGGCTCTAAAGGCTTCGTGAAAGGGCTTAACATCCGGCAAGCCCACTTTTTGCTGCACCTTCTTCATGGCACGGCCCATCTCCCCTGTAGCACGGTACCAGGGCTGGCCACGGCCGTTGTCCAGATAGTAAACGTGCTCAGGCGGCCGGTTCTTTAGATCCTGTTTTAAAATCTTGTACAGCTTGTCATTGATAGGCTTGTCTGGCTGCTTATATGCCTTATTGGTCCAGTTCAGATCAGGGTTATCGCGGATCTGAATGATACGCCGTGACAACTTGATGTGATCCAGCCGCAGTGACCAGACGGCACCGACACGGAACAGGGCTTGTGTACACATCCAGTAGGCCCGCAACAGGTTATCCGCGTGGAGCTGTTCCCGCCCGCTAGTGGCACGTGCCTGCATGGTCTGCAATTCCTGAAGCAATAATTTCAGATCCTTGATAGATAGCGTTTCCGGGTCCCGGCGTGGTGCCGTGGGTTTTTTTAGTTTGACGGGTTTGGTTAGATAATCATTTTCAAGCGCCCACTTAAAAAACCGCTGCAGATGGCGCATGTGTTTCAGCTGGGTGGCGGTGCCAATAGTTCCCTGACGACTACTGCTGCGCGGGCTGGTTACTTTTTTAAGGTAATTGAGCAACTGGATGTTGTGTTGCCGGTCAAAATCAGCCAGACGGATGTTACCACAGCACTGCAGCAGTAATTTGCTGGAACGCTGGTATACCGATGCAGTATTGGCATTGAGCATTTGTTGTGTCTCATCCAGCCAGATATCCATGGCCTGACTGATTGAAATACGCTTTTGTTCCTGTTTGCGGCGTAACTTCCGGGCTTTCTCGGCTTCCTTTTCCTGGTAATACGCCTGCATTTTTTCCTGCCGTAACAGCTGGATACGCTCGGCCTGCTCGACCAGGGTCAGACCATCCAGTGAGGCCACTGTGCACAGTTTACGCCGTATACCACGGCCACCTTTGGGCCAGCCTAAAGCCGGATCGGCTGGCCACTCCCCGATCACATTATCACCCTTGGTGTGGTACAGCTGGCGTGATGACATTTAACTGTCGGACTTCTGGAACACCTCACCTTCCCCTGTGGCCAGCCACAACAGGTTGAGGCGGGCTGAGTTGGCAATGGCAACGGCCCGGGTCAACGTGGGTTCAGAGGTGTTGCTGATATAGCGACTGATTTGTGGCATGGAGATGCCCGTGGCCTCAGACAGGGATTTGATAGTGCCATCACCCACTAAAGATTTAGCAAAATTGATCCGTCTGCCGACAGTTGTAAAACGCGATTGATCCATAAAAACAACCTAACCCAGAGGTTGACTTATCACTTATGATCTGTTTATTATCACATTAGATAAATTAATTATCATTGAATATCACTATTTATACTTATTAGCATGATTTTAATATATTCAGGGGTAAAACAAAACATGTCAAAAACCACCACACCAGGATTTGATGTTCAAAGGGATAAATTCCTTAACTATGATCAAATATGCGAGCTACTGGAGATGACACCCCAGACCCTAAGATTAAGGATAAGAAAGGGCAATGCGCCGCCACACGTCAAGGTCGGCAGTAAAGTGCTTTTCCCAACCCACCTGCTCAACCATTGGCTGCACGAAAAATACCCGGTTCTGGGACCACAAGCCAAATCAGATGACCAGATCCAGGCTGAGAAACTGGTGCGCTCGATCCATACGGACCAAAACAAGCCCCGGGGTAAGTGATGGTGTCGACTGCGGCACCCAATGCCGCCGACGTCGTCCAGGCTTTAAAAAATGATGCCCGGTTCAAGTTTAAGGGACCAACAGGACGCTTTTTACAAAAGGGCGTTTGCCCAGACTGCAACAAGCGCGAGTTGTTTGTCTCCACTCTGCAACCCTGGCAAATTTCGTGCAACCGGACCAACAACTGCGGATATACGCAAAAAACGCGGGCATTGTACCCACACCTGTGGCAAAACCACAGCGAACGTCACCCCGCTACACCTCAAGATCCCAACGCTACCGCTGAAGCCTATCTGGTCCAGGATCGTAGTTTTGCTCCCGGCGTCATCGAGCAACTGTACACCCAGGGCCAGATTTACATTAAAGGATCTGGCATCAACGCACCCACGGTGCGGTTTTTTCTTGATCACGAACAGACCCGGTGGTGGGAACGCATCATTGTATCCGAGCACGTGCGCCAGGCCGGCAAAAAGGCAAACTTTGGCGGCAAGCGTCAGCCTGATGGTTCGGTGTTTAAAAACGGCTGCTGGATGCCACATCACCAAACTATCGACCCGGACGACTGGGTCTGGATCTGTGAGGGGGTTTTCAAGTGCCTGGCCCTGATGCACGTCCAGTTTGAGCCACTTAATGGTGATAGTCATAGCACACCGGAACCCCCCAAAGTCTGCGCCGCCCTGTCAAGCACCAACCTGCCCCGTGATCTAATTGGTAAACATGCCGGGGACAACATCACCTGGGTGCTGGCCTTTGACAATGACCGGGCTGGCCGCAACAGCGCCCGCAAGTTCAGAAAAGAACTGACCGACATGGGGCAGCGGGTTAGGATCGCCCTGCCCCGTGGCGCTGCCGACTGGGATGACGAGTGGCGCAACCAGGTGCTTGATAAAGAGTATCTGGAACAATCGCTGCTCTATGGTGCCATCCGTCTGGCAACCAGAACCCGAACATCGGCCTTTTGGCGCTGGGTCAGACAACCGCGCACGGTGTTGCGCTTTCCGCATCAATCCAGCCTGTGGCGCTGCACCCTCAATGACAGGGATAAAGACAAGGCCGAATCCATCGAAACCCTGCGTAACACCGTGGCAAAGCATCAGATCTGGCTATCGAACAGTGATGATTACATTGAAAAAATCCAAAAAGACTTTGACAGTTTCTCCAGCTACGAGCGCATTGCCCCTTGCCATCCAGAGCTTTTGTACCTGGAAAAGGATGAGTACACCGGGGATCAGCATTATTTTTTTCAGGTGTGTCACGCCAATGGCAACCCAACCGAGTTGGTGGGTCTGAAAGGCGGTGCACTCAATACGCCTACAACCTTTGATAATGCCCTGCTCAATGAAAGCAATACTGGTAGATTTGATGGTAATGCTAAAGATATGCGCCACTTCCGGGACCGATGGATGGGTAAGCGCACTAACACGGTGCAGGTCATTCCACACATTGGCTACCACCGGGAAGTGGGGGCCTACATATTCCCCACCCACGGCTATCAGGACGGCCGGTTGCTCAAACTCAATGCTCAAAAATTCTTGACCACTGATAAACACCGCATTAAAACCAGGCTTAAAAGCATCGACATTGTGCGGCCGGATACCTTTGACCCGGCCTGGATCACCACCTATGTAGAGGTGTTTGGCCTGAATGGATTGATTCTGATGTCGTGGTGGCTGGGCACCCTGTTTGCCGAGCAGGTGCGGGCCATGCAGCAGTCGTGGACCTTCCTGGAATACACCGGCGAATTTAACGCCGGGAAAAGCACCCAGATTGAGTTCATGTGGCGCTGTTGCGGCCGTGACAATGAGGAAGGCTTTGACCCCGCCAGGGCAACTGCAGCCGGTCGGGCCAGACGGATGGTGCAGGTGGCTAATCTACCAGTGGTACTGATCGAAAGTGACCGCGACGAAATCAAGGACAGCAAGCGGATACATCAGAGTAAGTTTGACTTTGAAGAACTGAAAACACTGTACAACGGCCGGCCCGCACGAACCACAGGGGTTAAAAATAGTGGGGTTGATACTAATGACCCCGCATTTAGGGGCGGCATTGTCATCAGTCAAAATGCCTCGGTGAGTGGGACCAAGGCACTGATGTCCCGCATCGTGCATGCCCACATTACCAAGGATAAGTTCACGCTGCAATCAACCCGCCTGGCCCATGAATTAAGCCAGATGACCAGTGCCCAGCTGGGCGGCTGGATGGACACCGCCCTGCGTCTGGAACCTCACTTAATGGATCTGTACCAGGAACGCTTCGAGAAAATTGCAGGTATTTTTGCAAAAATGGGCCAGGCCCAAAACATTGATCACCGCCTGATTAAATGCCACAGCCAGGTGGTTGCCTGGAGCCAGTGTCTGCCGCAATTGTTTAAAAACCACTGGAACGAAGGCTGGACCCAGGCACTGGAGCAGCAAATCTGGCAACGCTGTGTCATTCGTCAACAAAAACACATGCAGGCCAATGACCCCACGGTGACCACATTCTGGGAGATCTACGAGCTGATCAATAACAACAGTTATGACAATAAGGAAAGACTGAATCACAGTAGCAAGGATGACCGCATTGCGATCAATCTACAGCATTTTTTTAGGGAGGCACGTCAATATGGAGCGGATCAACTCGATACCCAGAGACTAAAGGAATTATTGCCACACTGCCAGACCCACCCCTATCTGGGACAACAGAACATACGCAGCAAGATTTTAAACAAGAAGGTAGTGCACTGCTGGGTGTTTCAGTCACCCGCAGCACGACAGGAACAGAAAAAGCCAAGAAAATGAAAGTAATTAAGACATTTATGGCTGAACTGGAGGAATAGGAAATGTACAGAATAATATTAATATTGTGCCTATGCCCAACCGTGGGCTTTGCTGAAGCCCTGACTAAATACGATGGCTGCTCCGGTGGCATGTCACCCGCATGGCGGTTGTTTACAGGTCACAACCCACCCTGGGAGTCCTGCTGTGACGCGCATGATCAGCCCTATGCCATCGGGGGATCGGCTGCAGATCGGCTGCTGGCCGACCAGACACTGGAGCAATGTGTGGCTGCCCGTGGCTATCCAGCCATGGCGACGGTCATGTACTGGGGTGTGCGTGTCGGTGGTGTGCCCTGGCTACCCACGCCGTGGCGATGGTGTTTTGAAAAGCCTTTTTTTGAGTGTTGGAGGTATCAACCATGATGATATGGCCAGCGGCATATAAGGATTTTTAGGGAGCTTTTAAGCATCATTTAGCGTATATATGAGATAGAGAAAGATATTTACTTTATATAATATTTAATATAAATGGATAGAATAGTAAAAAATGAGAGGGTATGTTCGGCAACGTCCTAACATTCCTAACAAATTTAATTTATAAAATAATTACTATTTAAAAACAATGTATTACAGCTATTTTTGATGATTTTATAAACCTAACATTCACCTAACATTAACCTAACAAATGTTAGAACGCTGTTAGATGGGTGTTAGATTGTGTTAGTTTTTTTTATCTTTATAAATCATATATTTATGAAAACCTGTTAGGTTGTGTTAGGTCAATGTTAGATTTTCATTAAATGAAAAAATACCATTAAAATCAATGCTTTATTTTTATAAAAGGGTTATTTGTTAGATTGTTAGGGTGTTGCCGATACCCCATATCAGATTTACTCATTCAGGAGAACTTACCATGGCACTGCACATTGAAGATACCGGCCAGAATATGGCCCTGACCATCCGGCCTATTGGCACTAATGAAGCCGAACTGATGGTGTATTCCATCACTGGTGAATTGATCAAAAAAGTGCACTTGCCGGCCCGGCAATGCCAGCTGATGGCCCAGGCATTATTGGCCTACTCAAATACTTACCATCAGGATCAAAAATAATCCGCCCACTGGCTAAAAAACAGGCAGGTGGGTTGATGACCTACATGGCAAGCGATCGGGTGATTTGCCCACAGACTTACCCCCAGATTTTGTGTGTGAGCACATCGGTAACACAGGAGACACGAAGTAAAACAAAACTTGACAAGGCGCACAGGGTCAGTTTAGTCTTAAACCTCGCTGGCAAAATCCAGCGGCAGGATTCAGAACCCTGACTCAATCAATAGCGTCACAACGGAGGCGCTAAATTATAGGCGCTTTTTTTGTGCCCGCAGTTTATGGCGGGCCATACAGGAGCGCGTATGCGCGCCGGGTGCTATTGACCGGCAGTTCTGAATCCTGTATGGCTCGCCACCCTTCATTTGTTTGCGGTGGCTTCTGTATCACAACAGCAGGAGTAGGCACCATGGCATCACCAACATCCCCCAAAGAAATCACCCCCCCACAAGAACTGTACAGCCTGGAGCAACTGCAGCACATCCTGTGTGCTCACGAATTAAGGCAGGAACAATACCGGCAGGAATGGCTGGCGCGCAATCCTGAATGGCCCACTGATATGGGATTTTTGATGTCTTATGATGGGGTTCCACAAGCACCCATGAGCGATGACTGCGTGATGGTATTTGGCTGGTCAGTGCTGCAGCAGGCCATCAGTGATTACGAAGAATACTGCACCGATCCCCGCGCCTATGTGGCTGATTTACTGTGCAATATGACGCTGGAGGATATTTTATTCATCCACACGCATGTGATGGGCGCGGTGATGGCCTCTGCCATCAACCGGGACACCTCAGTGAGTACCGTTGATGGCGAGGTGCACTGATGGCGTTTAAGCCGTACAATATCCTAGCTTCGGCAGGTCGAATACCATTTTAAAATCAACTATTTAACCTAAAGGAGTCACCATGCGTGAATCAAAAAAAATGACTGAGCAAGACATGCTGGATGCCATATCGGAGCATGCCGCAGGCGACCAGCAATATTCACACCAGACCATCCTGGCCCTGGTGCGATCATTACTGGGACAAGTGGGACCCGACGGTGTGCATTTGACAGCTGTGGAAGTCAGTGGACTGTATGACCTGCTTGGACTGATTGAGACCCATACCACACAGTAATGCCCGGTTTGACTCATCGCGCAGTTATGCGCAATTGTGGCGCCTGACTAGTTTAATGCGTCAATAGGGTATACGACGCTCAGCGGCCGGCCGCTGATTCTGGCGTACACTGCTGCACCACCTCGGCACGATCCTGAGGCGACAATCTGGCCAGAACAGCCTGCGCCTGGGCCTTATCTGACCCCACCGGCGGGCTAATGTCGTGGCTAAAACTCAGATTAAACACCCCGCTCCAGCGGCATTTCTCATTGCTACAGCTGCAATACAAACGCTTGACCGTATCCGTCTGCTGATCAGAGCTGGTGGTGATCGCCCTGGTCTTACAATGTGGGCACTGGATTAAAAACATGTTGTCATGGTATTGGTTAATACAATATACAGGGGACATTTATATAAAAAACTCGGCTATATCAATATTAACAAGGGTTAAGCTGTTGTCAATAGATTAATTATTTAAGGATTGCCCCGACTTTTTGATCAGCGGATCGGGCCAGTCAAACACCAGGCGCATTGACGCCGGTAGATCCAGATTCAAATGCTCAAACGGCTGCGCCAGGGGGATCAATTCATTTTGAATGTAGATCCGGGCGATCTTTTCGATATCACCGAACCCCCCCACATTATCTGGCTTGACTCCCGCCAGCGCCGGCGGTACCCGATGGGCCACAATCACATCGTCGGCACTGACCTGCTTGATACGCAGGAAGTCATCCCGCTGCGGTTCATGGCCCACGGGGATCACCTGCACCGCCTTGTCACCGCCTGATTTAAGGTTCAGGTACATGCTTCTGAAATTACCCACCCCCTTGCTGGCCTCAATCTTCTGCTTGATTTCTTCCTCGGTAACATCATCAATGTGGGCACCCTGAGTGTACAGAATAAACCCCAGGTGGCAGCCGTTGGCATAGTAGCGCCGCCGGAACAGGGTGGCGTCCTGATTGAGCAGGGCCGCCTGTAACCCGCCCAGCCAGTCCGGGACGCCATAAATCTGTTGCAGGGCGTCGTATTGCCGGATGTGCAGCACCTCCCCCGGCCTGAACTCAATATCCGGCCGGTTGAAGCCGGTCAGCATGCGATAGGTGTCATCGGGTCCGGCCCGCATGTTGAGGGCCTGCAGGTGGCCCAGGCGGGTGATGGTGCCCAGCCGGTTGCGAAACACCTGCAGGTAGGCATTGCCGGTCGTCACAAAATCCACTGCGGCGCCCTTAAAGTCCTGCATGGTCAAGTGCCGGCCGGCCTTAAAAAACCGGCCCAGCATGTTGGCCTTAAAGCCGACACAACTGCCGTGGTGGGCATTGGCCCGGGACATGCGCACCAGCGCCGCCATGGGCACCGGCGGGTGGTAATACTGGCCCATCGAATCAAACAGGATTTCCTGATAATCAGCCAGGTGCTGCAGGGCTACCGGCTCAGGATCACCGAAGCTAAATTGTGCGGGTTCAGACATGGTACCATCCTCCAGTTAAGCGGCTTTGGAAAAAGCCACCGTGCATCCGGGCCGTCCGTCCGGGGGCGGCAGCCCTTCATGCCACAGAGCGTGCATGATGGCCCAGGCCACATCGGCGTGGCCGGTCTCGGCACTGCGGTCAGCCACAAAGGTGACCTGGCTGTTGTTCTGGGTCAGGGCGCGGCGGATCTTCATAAATGAGGCCGTAATGCGGGTGTGGCTGGCATCCCAGGCCAGGCGCTGGTTGCCAATGACCTGCTGGGCCTTGAGCACCAGATCCGTTTTAACGGTCACGCTGTAATGCAGACCCACGGCCGCCGGGTAAAACTGTTTGACCGTTTCATACACCCCGTTGCCGTTGCCGGTGCGGTCGATGTAGATGCCGGCCACATCGTATTTTTGGGTCAGGTCATCAATGGTGCTGGCCTGGTGATCCCAGGCGCAGTTGTAGAGGTTAAACACCTCCAGCACCCGAAATACGCCACCCGGCTTGCCAGGCAGGGCCAGTGCCACGATGCTGGCCCCGTCCACACTGCGGCTGGGATCGTAGCCGATGACCACTTTTTGATAACCCAGGGGCCGGGCCAGTTCGGGGTGAAAATCGCGCCACTGGCTGCTGTCGACCATCAGGTGCTGCAGGGCCTCCAGGTTAAACACACTGTTCTGGTCATCCATAAACTCCACATCAAACAGCTGGCCAAACTCAGCCGGATCAGGGTAGTCCAGTTCCAGCTGCGCCCGGTCAAACAGATCACAGCCGCCGGCGATCACATCATCCAGGGTGGTGATCTGGCGGAACTGGCCATCGGGACACTGGACCCCCTGGCGCAGGATCTCGCGTTTGGGCAGGATGACCTCCGGGGCTTTCTTGCGGCGCATCTGGGTGTTGTAGTCAGCCATGGACCAGAGGGCATAGGCCGGGTGCGAGGTGGTCGACGGGGTAGAAAAGTAGGTGCGGTGGTATTGCTTCTGGCTGGCCATGGCGCTGGCCAGTTTGTTAAGAGCCTTGAACTTATGCCCAGGAATCCAGAAATACTCATCCATATAGACATCGCCATGGTAGCCCTGGGCGGTGGCGCTGTTGGTGCTTAAAAAGTACAACTGCACTTCGCCCTGATCCGTGTTTAGCCTGATTTTGTCCTGGCCCTTGATGTCCTTGCCAAACCACTCGGCGGCAAAGCCGGCGATATAGTCCCTAAAAATCAGGGACTGGCGCTTGCTGGCCGATAAAAAGATCTTGTTGCGGCCGGTGAGCAGGGCATCAGCCAGGGCTTCCCGGGCATAGTACCAGGTGAAGCCCGCCTGGCGACTTTTAAGGTGGTTACGCACCCGCAGGTCACGCCGGTCCCACTCGGCCCGCTGGTAGGCAAACAGGCCCTGTTTAAAATTGTCCAGGATGGTCTGGTGTTTGATGCCAGTGAAATCGTTTGAGCCGGAGGGTTTTTTGCGGGGCTGGCCGGAGGATTTGCCCCGGGACGGCGTCTGGCCCGATGCCATGGTCTGGATGGGGGGCGGGTGTTTTGACCGGCGCAGTTTAGCCAGCATGTCCGTCAAGCGGTCCATTTCATTGAGCTTTACCCGGGTCTTTCCGGGTTCACCAGCCAGCAGGGTCAGGCGCTGTTCAATGGCCCGCTGCGGGTCGTCAACCGGCGGGGGATCTGGCCAGGCTTCGGTCTGTTTCCAGTAGTACACGGTCCGAAGGCTCACCACTTGCAGGCGCTTGACGATGGCCTGCAGGGTGTGACCTTGCTGGTGCATGAGCCGGGCGGCTTCCTTTATTTCTAAACTTATGGCCTTCATGCAAGCAGTTTAAGAAAAAACCACCCAAAAAAAACAACTTTCATTCCTGTGCGTTCCGATAATGCGATTATCGGAATCCATAGGAATGGAATGGATTGTTTTTGTTGTTTTGGGCTTCTACAGTCAAAACACGTCCCCAACCCCTGCACCGGATCACGCCATGGCAAAGCGCACCACACTCCTGACCGACTGGGTCACCCTGGGCACCGCCGGCCCCACCATTGACGGCCGCACCATCTCGGCCAAAGCCCTGGAACAGGCTGCGGCCAACTATGACCCGGATACCTACACGGCGGTTATCAATGCCGACCACATGGTCTGGTTTGGTAATTTTGGCACCGTCGCAGCCCTGCGCACGATGCAAAATAGCAAAGACAACACCATCCTGCAGGGTCAGCTGGCCCCCAATTTCCGGCTGCTGGCCATGAACCAGAGCAAACAGCGCCAGTTTTTATCCATGGAGCTGCACCCCGAGTTTGCCGATACCGGCGAGGCGTACCTGACCGGCCTGGCTATCACTGATACCCCGGCCAGCCTGGGCACCAGCCAGCTGAATTTTAACCGCAGCGATGCCGATGACAAACCCGCCAGCGAGATCCTGCGCACGGCACCCCGGATCAATTCACCCTGCCGGCTGCTGCACCGGATCAGCCCGGTGTACTGGCCCAGATCATGCAGTTAATTAATGGCGCATCGGCCATTGAAAAACCAGATCCCCAAACCGAACCAGGACCCAACACCATGAACGATCAGCAATTTAAGACCATGACCAACGGCTTTGAAAAACTACAAAAACAGGCAGAAACCCAGCAGCAAACCATCACCACCCTGGAGAAAAAGGTAGACGCCCTGTCTACCACAAAACCGGCCTCCACTGAGACTCCGGCATCCACCGAGACCCAGATTGACCCCATCCAGCAGCTGACCGGGCTGGTTACTAAATTGCAGGGGAGTATGACGGCGCTGGATCAGAAGTTCACTAAACTGGAACAGGAAGCCTCTGGCACAAAGACCCCCAAAGGCACCGGCGAGCATGACGGCAACACCTTTGTTTAACGACCATTGACCCCACAGCACAGAGGATAACACCTGATGAATGAGTCAACCACTGTACTATTTATGGCACTGCAGGCCGCTATGGCGGCCAGCTATCGTGTCACTAATGTCAGCCAAAGCTTTAAAGTAGATGCCCCCATGGCCACCCGACTCAACGATGCCATCCAGCAAAGCAACGCTTTTTTGCAGCGCATTAACCTGATCCCGGTTGATGACTCAATTGGCCAGGCGGTGCTGGTTGATGCCGTTGGCGGTCCCCTGGCCAGCCGCACGGATACCAGCAAGAACGACCGGCAAACCACCACCCTGGCCGATCCCGATGGCTACCGCTATGAATGTGTCAAGACCGACTGGGATGTCGATATACCCTACACACTTCTGGATACCTGGGCGCGCTACCCCGACTTCCAGCAACGCTACATGAATCAGGTTTACCGGCGCATCGGTCTGGACCGGATCATGGTGGGCTGGCACGGTGAGCAGGTGGCCAGGGAAAGCGACAAAACCAGACACCCCCTGTTGCAGGACATCAACATCGGCTGGATCAAACAGTTACAGACCCGCCATGCCAGCAACTACATGACCGAGGGTAAAACTAAAAATGAAATCAAACTGGGACCCAGCGGCGACTACAAGAACCTGGACCAGATGGTGTACGACGTTTACAGCGCCATTGCCGAGGAAAAGCGCACCGGCAGTGAAGTGGCCATCATTGGCCAAAAGCTGGTGACCTTTGCCACCGGCAAGATGCTGGAGGACTGGGCCGCACAGCCTACAGAAAAAGTGGCCATTAAATTACTGGATAAAGCCTACGGTGGCCTGCCGGCCATGATGGTGCCCCACTTCCCGGACATGGGCGTGGTGGTCACCGACCTGCGCAACCTGTCCATCTATTTTCAGAACAAAAGCGTCCGACGCAAAAGCGAGGATAACCCCAGGCGTGATTGCATTGAGGATTACAACTCCATGAACGACGCCTACATGATTGAAAATCCCAAAGCCATGGCCGCTGTGCATGCTGCCCATGTGAAACTGGTCAGCTAGATCACCCACCTGGAGAGGAGACGCCCGCCGTGACCACCCCCATGATGGCTCATCAGGCCCGCATCGATGCTGAACGTGCAGCAGCGCAACAGCAGGTGCAGCTGGCCGAACGCCAGCAACATACCCTGGTGGCGGTGGCCAGTGATTATCAGGCCCACCAAACCCTGCTGCAGACTCTGGACCAGGATCTCAAAAAACTGGGCAACCTGCCCAATATTCCGGCCAAAATCGAATACAAGCAGAATCAGCTAATCCCCTTTTATCTGCCCATCGCTGACGCCTACCGGCAAGCCTGTGATGACGGCCAGGACCCCTACAACAATCAGGTGCTGGTAGAGCTGGTCATCTGGCTGTTTGACGTGGGGAACATTGAGGCTGCCCTGGACTGGGGCCGCTATGCCGTGACTCAAAAACAGCCCATGCCCGAGCGCTTTAAACGCGATCTGCCCACCTATGTGGTGGATGCCACCCGTCTGTGGGCCGAGCAGCAGCGAGATCGTGACCGGGCGGTGCAACCCTATGTCAGCGACACCCTGGAATTTGCCCTGGCTGAACAGTGGCCGGTCAACGGGATGGCCCTGTGCAACCTGCACAAGCTGGCCGGTGATCTGGCTCTAGAGGCAGAGCAACTGGAAACAGCCCGGGACCATTTTTTGCAGGCCGTGGCATTAAGCCCCCAAAAGGCCAAGGTCACCACCAAGCTAAACAGGATTAACAAGGCGCTGGCCAAAGCCGACCAGCCGGAACCGGGCGACGATACCCCGGAACCCACCGACGACACTGCAACCGACCAACCCGATACCGAGGCCGATGCCCATGCAGCCCCGGCCAGTTAACCGACTACCACCATCCCGCTGGACACCGACAGGGGGCCGAATGTGTCATCACATCCCCGGCCAGTCTGCCGGTGACCCCAGCGGCTCTATCAATCAGGTGATGCCATGAGTGTGAGTTTTTCCGGTACCCAAACCGTGGCCGAACCCGGTGTGACCCTGACCAGTGATGACGGGTTTTATCCGGCCATCAGTACCCAGGATTTTGTCACCCGCCACGGCATCCAGTCGTCGTTTGAGCTGATCAATGACCACCTGCTGGGTGCCATGGCCTGCGCCCATGTGACCCTGCTGGTCTGGCGCACCAGTCAGGTGAAGTCTGGCTACCGCACCCTGGCCGCTGTCCCGGCCGAAAAAACCGGACCACAGGGTCAAGCCGAATCCGTGCGGGTGCGCTGGTATCAGGACGCAATTTACTATCTGGCCATGTCCAGTCTGTTGCTGGTCAACCAGAACCTGCAGCAGCGGGCCGAGGCCGAACACACCGCCCAGACCAGCCCGGAAACCGAACAGCGCTACCACCACCGCGCCCACGAAGCCCTGGCCCGGATCATGGACCAGTCCACCTGTGGGGTGCATCTCATATGAACAAGCTAACCCGGCTGCACCAGTACCTGACCCACCATTTTACCCTGCTGGGGATTACCGCCCATCAGGTCCAGGTGCACCCGGATGGCGGCGAATTACAACCAGGCAGCGGGCAGGTGGATATCCAGCGCGGCCACCACGTGGCCGGCTGGCTGAATGACAACCGCATTCGCATCGAGGGGCTGCCGGCTGATTCAGCCGGTTACCTGCTGACCCTGCTGCAGGTGTGGCTGGATGAAAATGATGATAACCGCGACCAGTACGGCCTGGACGGGCCAGAGATTGAAGTAACCCCCGAAACCGGCAACAGCCATGTGGTGACGGTGGAGATTGAACTGGCCTTTATGGATGAACTGTACCTGGTGCCCCAGGCCGCTGGCCCGATCGAAATATCCGGCCAGCGCTTTGGCTTTGGTGAGCACCACCTGGCCATTGCCCGGACCCTGGGCCATGTGGGCAGCCTGCAGGATAACCCGATGCCCCGCATCCACCTGCACAGCCGCATCGAGATCCGCGATACGGTCACCCGTGGCATTGCCGCCGTGCAGCACCGCAACGTCACCGACGACCGCCTGCACCGGCGCATCCAGGTGCACCATAGCGAGTCGGTCACGAATGGTGACCAGCTGCACATGAACCTGACCCACCGCCACGGTTCACCGATCCATGCCCGTGATCAGATCAACGTGCAGCTGCACGTCCAGTTGCACAATGTGGTGCACATCCTGGACCACAAACCCCGGCAGGTGCCGGTAGTCACCCACAGCCACAACAGCACCCTTGATCAACTGGTGTTATCGCCGCAGGTGCGGGTCCCGGATGACATCCAGACCCTTGACCGGATTACCCGGCAGGGCCATGTGTCCCTGAACAACACCGCCGGCTGTTATGACACCCTGTGGGCGCATCAGTACCCCCGGCCGGTGCCCAACACCACTGCTTTTAACACCGCCACCCTGGGCTAGGAGATTTTATGCCATCCATTATTAAAACCATCGGCACCGTCACCGTCAAACTCTATGGCCCTGATGGTACCGTGATCAACCAGCACCGCAACCAGGTGGTCAATACCGGCCAGCACTGGATCGCTACCCGCATCATCGGCGGCGGCAATCCTGTCAGCCACATCGAAGTGGGCACCGGCAGCTCGCCCGTGGCCAGCACCGACACCCGGCTGCAGTTACCCCTGCACCGCCAGTCACTCAAGGCCGATGCCACCGTGGCCAACAACACCATTACCTTTACCGTCCAACTGGCCGAAGGGCAGGCCACGGGACCCATTACCGAATACGGCCTGTTTGATGCCGCTACCGGCGGCACCATGATCGCCCGCATGGTCGAGGGGGTGGTCAACAAAAGCGCCACCATGGCCATGGATATCGTTTGGGAAATCAGGTTCCAGCATGGGTCAGATTAGGATCGCCAACGACGCCGTGGCCTATCTGGCCCAGGCGGTGCGCCCCGGTGACACCCGGCTGGTGCTGGATGACGCTAGTGCATTTCCGGCACTCAAGGCCGGCGACTGGTGCAACCTGACCATCGGCTCCCAGGCCGACGGCCACAAGGAGGTGGTTAAATGCACGGCGATTGAAGGCAATACCGTGACTTGCCAGGCCCTGCGCCACGGCTATCGCCAGCACACCATGGTGGCCCTGCAGTTCTGTGTCGAGACCCTACAGGATATCCTGGCCGAAAGCCGCCAGGACCGGATCGGCCGTTTCTTCTGGTCCGCCCTGGGCGCCAGTGACGAACCCAGCGCCCTGTGTTGTGATGGGGCCGAGTATAGCCGCAGTGACTATCGCACCATTTATATGATGCACGGCCCGGATGGCACCAACATCCTGGGACCGGGCAATGGCTCAACCACCTTTCATATTCTGGATGCCCGGGGCCGGTTTGTGCGCATGGTCGATGACGGGGCCGGTATCGCCCCCGATGCCGGCGACCGGCTGGCCATGTTTCCAGACCACAGGGCAATTCCGGCGATGTGCCCGGCACCCTTGAGGATGACCAGAACCGCAAACACACCCACACCATCAACAGGGATTCTAGCAGGAGAATAACGGCGGGCGCGATCGCCACGGGTATGTCCAGACTGACGACCACCGACGTACATACCGCTGATCCTGAACAAGCCAAAGCGGATGCCCTGAGCATCAGCGGTGGTGATGAGGCCCGGCCCAAAAATGTGGCCCTGCGGCTGTTTATGTATTACCGATGACCGGAGTGTCGCCCATGAGTTTAACCATCAGCATCAGTGGTGCCACAAACCTGCAACGCCAGTTACAGGCCCTGTGCCTGTCCCGGGCAGATCGGTTGCGCTATCACCGCTATCTGGGGCGTGAGGCGGTCAAACTGATCAAACGGCGCATCCGCCAGCAGCGGGATCTGGCCGGCCGGCCCTTTGCCCCAAGAGCAAAAGGCAAGGGCAAACTGCTGCGCAGGATCATGCGCCAGGTCCAGATCACGGTCAATCACCACCAGGCCACCGTGGGCTGGGGCATCCGGCGCACTGGCCAGATTGCCCGAGCTCAACAGGAAGGCATCAGCGAGACTGTCACCGCCCGCGCACTGCAGGCCCGCAACCACAGGACGACGCTGGCCAGGCCACCCGGTCCCAGGCCAGGGCATTGCTGAATGCCGGCTACCGAAAACCCCACGGGGGGCGGGTTTCCCAGCGCTGGATCATGGATCACATGACCCAAAAACAGGCGGGCCTGATCCTGCGCCTGCTGCGGGACGAACCGGACGGCCGCAAGGGTCAGTGGACCATTGACCTGCCGGCCCGGTCATTTTTGGGACTCACCCGGGAGGAACGGCGCCAGGTGGGTCAACAGGTACTTAACAGGATGCAACAGGCTGCACGGCACAGGAGGTAACACCATGGCCATCGGATCAGTCACAATCAATCACACCAACCGCAACCAGGGCAGTTTTGCCGGGGTGGAAAAGAAGTTTTTATTTATCGGACCCGGGAGCAGCAGCGACAACGACGACCAGGTGCTGTCACTCAATGGTGACAGTGATCTGGATGCCCTGCTCGGAGCCAGTGCATCATTACTTAAAACCCAGCTGCTGGCAGCCCGGGTTAATGCCGGCAATCAGTGGCTGGCCTGGGCCATACCCACCGCCGGCGACTGGGCCGATGCCGTCAGTCTGGCCCTGGAAAAGCCCCACGATCTGGAACCGGAGGCGGTGGTGGTCTGCACCCCCGTGACCGAAGCCAGCCAGATCACGGCCGCACAGGCCAAAATGGTCGGCGTCAATCTCAAACACGGCCTGTTTTTAACGGTTCATTTGTGTATCGCCGGCATTGATGCCGCCAGTGAAAGCTGGTCCCAGGCCCTGGCCCGCATCAAGGCGGTGGTCAATGGCCTGGTGTCCCATCGGGTATCAGTGACCGCCCTGCTGCACGGCAACGATCTGGGTGTAGTTGCCGGACGCCTGTGTCATACGGGCGCCCGGATAGCCGACACCCCCATGAGGAACCGCACCGGGGCGCTGGTTAATCTGGGTGACAGCCCGGTAGACAAGGACCAGCAACCCCTGACCATGGCCCACATCAGTGATCTGGCCACGGCCCGGATCTCGGTGCCCCAGTGGCATGCCGGCCAACCGGGCACATACTGGGCTGATCATCCCCTGCTGGACAAGGCTGGAGGCGACTTTCAGGTGTATGAACACCTGCGCATCCTGGACTATGTGGCCCGGCGGGTGCGGGTGCTGGCCCTGGCCAAAATTGGCGACCGTAGCCTGAACGGTACGCCTAAATCCATGGCGTTCCATACCAGCTATTTCATGCGGCCCCTGCGGGAGGCCAGCCACGAGGTGATCGTGGACGGTGAACCCTTCCCCGGGCTGATTCAATCACCGCAACCGGAGCACCTGATCATCACGTGGGCAACACAGACGAAGGTGGATATCTATATTAAAGTCCGGCCCCTGAACTGCCCCAAAGACATCGGCATCAACCTGATGCTGGATCTCAACCCAGCCCCTGCAGCGGAGTAACCCAGCCATGACCACCCAGCGACTAAGCAGCCAGGCATTTGACATTACCATCGGTGACATTGCCGTGAATGTGACGCGCCTGACCCTGGACATCACCGACAACACCAGCGTGGCCAAAACCCGGGGCATCCCCGATGGCTACATTACCGGTGATGTGGAGGCCAAGGGCGAACTGGAACTGAACCAGAAATATTTTAACCTGTTGCAGCAGGCAGCCAGAAAGGCCGGCAGCTGGCAGGGTCTGGACCCCTTTGACATCACCTGTTTCGGCCAGGCGGGCCTGGGTGAAGGGGCCGAAAACACGACCATTGAGGTGTTCGGCTGCAAACTGGTGCTGACCAGTCTGCTGAACATTGACAACAGCAACAGCCCGACCCAGAGCACCGTCAAGGTGGATTTTATGGTGACCGCCAGCGACTTTGTGCGCATCAATGGCATTCCGTATCTGGCGCAGGACAACCTGCCCAGCCTGAACTGAGGACAAAATCATGGCCAGGATCACAGCCCTTTATCTGGAACGCTTTGCCTATACCCCTGAAGGCACCCTGGGCCGGCTGGCCCTGCCTGAGCGAACGATCTACACCCTGGAGCCGCCCTGGCGCGACAATCGGGTCAGCGTCAGCTGCATTCCTGAAGGCACCTACACGGTCAAACGCAACACGACCGGCCGGTGGAGATATTACGGGGTGCAGGACGTTCCCGGCCGCACCCACATTGAAATACATCCGGCCAACCGGGTCTTGAGTCCTGGAACCGGGCGCCGGATTCTGGAGGGCTGCATTGCCCTGGGCATGGATCTGGAGCGCAATTTTATGGCTGGCGTCCGTAACAGCAAACAGGCTTGCGACCTGTTGCTGGAAATCTGTGGCGAGGGCGACTGGACCCTGACCATCAGCACCCTGCCCCGGGCGGTGTTACAGGAGACATGATCATGGCCATGGACTGGAAAAAGATTGTTAGCGCCGTAGCCCCGGCCCTGGGCACCGCCCTGGGTGGCCCCCTGGCCGGTACGGCAATCAATGTACTGGGTCAAAAACTGCTGGGCAAACCCGATGCCAGTGAGGATGACATCAAGGATATGATATTGACGGCTTCACCGGATCAGCTGGTCGAGCTAAAAAAACTTGATGCCGGGTTCAAGTTAAGCATGCGCGAGATGCAGATCGACCTGGAGCGCATTGGCGTGGACGATCGCAAATCGGCCCGCAATCTGGCCCGGGACAACGTCTGGCCCCAGATTCTGTTATCGGTGGTCTATACGCTGGGGTATTTTGGCATCCTGGTGGGGTTGATGTATGTCGCCATGCGGGATTCATTGATGCTGGACTCGACCGTGACGGCCGTGTTGACCACCCTGGTGGGGGCATTGAGTGCCGGTATTCCGACCATTTTAAAATTCTGGTTCGGGGGTTCACCGCAGGATCGGGAGAATATGGACCGGGTGTATAACTCGGTACCCAAAATACAGTGACATAAAAACGAGGGCAGCTGGCCGAAACTTCTCACACCCCCGGCCAGCTGTCAAAACAGGACTACCCCTGTTATGCGACCAAAGGCCCCCGGCCTTTACGGCAGGTCAAGTGTAACATGGGGTGTAGTCCCTGACCATTGAGGGACCGGCCCATGAGGCTACGAAAAACAGACACTTTTCGGTGGATGGGGCTTATCCCCAAATGGATCACCACTATTCTGACCATCATCGTGATGATCGTGGGTGTGATCCAGTACAGCAGCGGTATCGAGCATGACATTGAGATCAACAGCCGGCGGCTGAATCATGTGGAGCAATGGATTGCCGAACAAAAGCAACGCCAGGACCAGCTGGAGAAAATCAGCCAGCAGCTGAACCAGTTACAAAAAACACTGACACAGGAGCAGCAACCATGACCAAAGCAGAAAAAAAAGGACCCCTGAGCAAAACCGTGACCCTGGACATCAATGATCAGGAGTTAAATTTTAATGTGTCCCTGGCCCATTACAATCGCTTTGTGAACAGTGTGACAGCTGATGACAAGGTATCACCGGCCAGCAATTTCCTGACCGGCACCGTAGAACCTGAACAAAAGCCGTTTTTAACCGATGTTATTAATCAGGGCTATGCCATGGAGCTGGCCGCCGCCCTGATTGAAGGCTACCGACCCAGGATGACCATTACCGTAAAAAAATAACCGCCGGGGTTGACCGGCTCAAGCATGATGAACTGGGCCAGGCCATGATCCTGGTTAAAAAGTGGTTACCCGGGGAGCCAGTCACCACTGAAACCATGACCCAGGCCATCTGGCTGGAACAGGATTACTGGGAAAAACACCAGCGAGCCACCGCCAATGGCATCGCCATAGCATTTGGAGCAGCACCATGAGCGTTACCGCCCTGGAAAGACTCATGTTCAGCATTGGCCTGATGGATCAGGTCAGCGCCCCCATGCGCAGTATTGACCGGGCCATCGGTAGCCTTAGACGCAGCGCCACCGAAGGTTTTGGCCAGATTGCCGGCGGGGCTGTGGGTCTGGCTGCCACGGGGCTGGCCATCACCGGACTGCTGCAGCCGGCCATTGCCCTGGATCGCGCCCTGGGGGAAGTCAAAAGCCTGGGGGTCGCCGATCGGGAATTGCAGCGCCTCAGTCACACCGCCCTGCAGTTCTCCATGAATTACGGCACCGCCGCCACCGAGGTGGTGCGTTCCAGTTATGATATCCAGTCAGCCATCGGCGGCCTGGGTCAGGGTGAACTGGCCCGGTTCACCGAAGCCAGCAACCTGCTGGCCTTCGCTACCAAAGCCAGTGCCGGGACCATCACCGACTACATGGGCACCATGTATGGTATTTTTGGCCAGCAGGCCAATGCCATGGGCCGCAGTAACTGGGTCGAACAACTGACCGGGCAAACGGCTACGGCCGTACAGCTGTTTAAAACCGACGGGGCCAGGATGTCAGCCGCCTTTGCCTCCCTGGGGGCCGATGCCACCAGTGCCGGCATCAGCATGGACCGGCAAATAGCCATTTTAGGCACTTTACAGGCGACCATGAGCGGCTCGGAAGCCGGTACCAAATACCGGGCGTTTCTGGCCGGAGTGGGCAAGGCCCAGGCATCGCTGGGGTTGAGCTTTACCGACAGCCATGGCCAGATGTTGCCCATGCTGGACATCCTCACCCAGCTGCAGGGCAAGTTTGGCAGCACCCTGGATGTGGCCGAAAGCGATGCACTAAAAAAAGCCTTTGGCAGCATGCAAGCCGTGGCCCTGATCAAACTATTGCTTAAAGATACCGACGGTCTGGCCCGCAGCATGCAAACCCTGGGCCAGGTCACGGGCATGGATAAAGCCCGCCAGATGGCTTCTGCCATGGTTGATCCCCTTGAACGGGGGGCTGCCTCCCTGACCGCCCTGCGCATCAGTCTGGGTCAGGCCATATTACCCATACTGATCCCCATGCTGGATACCCTGACCGAAGGGGCCATGTTACTGACCCGCTGGACGCAGTTGTTTCCCAACCTCACCCGGGCGGTGGGTCTGGGGGTGCTGGGTATAACCGGCATGGCCGGGGCTGTGGCCCTGCTGGCCATCGTGTCCGGCGTGGCCAAACTGGGACTGGTCGGCTGGACTGCTGCCCTGGTGACCTTTAAGGGCATTGTCTGGCTGATCCAGTCCGCCATGCTGGCCTGGAAAGGGGTGATCTGGCTGGTCAATGCCGCCCTGTGGGCCAATCCCGTAACCTGGGTCATTGCCGGCCTGACTGCCCTGGTCGCATCGGTCGCCGCCGTGATCTACTGGTGGGACGATCTCAAGGCTGCCTGGCTGGAGCTGGGCTGGCACGATTCCCTAATGACCGCACTGGATACCCTGATGGCCCCGTTTGAGGCGCTGGCCAGCCTGATCGAAAGCCTGCCCGCCCTGTGGGACCAGTTCACCGACAACCTGTCGGCCCTGGACTGGAGCAGTCTATTGCCAGATATTAGCTGGCTGACTGACACCCTGTCATTTGCCGATACAACACCGGCCATCCGGCCGGCACCGACCGTGACCACACCAGCGGCTGTGACCACGGCACCCGTCCTGGCCACACCACCGGCTGTGACCACCGTACCGACCCTGGCCACCACACCGACCCTGAACACTGCACCGGCTTTGGCCACCACTCCGGCAAGTACCGTGCCCCGGGGCGGGCTGCTGCAACAAATCAATAACAGCAAAACCCAGAGCCAGCAGGTCAGTGTGGGGGATATTCACATTAACAACCCGGAACCCAGCGTCATGGAGTCAATGCTTGAATGGTTCACCGGACAGGGGGGCTAGTCATGGCAGATGCCAGATATGAGGACCTGTTGATCATTGAGGGCGACCTGCGCCTCGATGCCGCCGGCCAGCCTGACCGGGTCTGTGATGGCGAAAGCATCGCCCAGGACGTGCAACACGCCATTCTGGAAAGCGGCCACCTGATGCAGATGGTGGGCGAGCGCTGTGGTGAGATCCGCCGGCTGCTGCTGCAAAAGATCCGCCAGGTCATTGAAGCCGATACCCGCATCATGCCCGGCAGTGTGATGATTGCGCAGCGTACCGATGACCTTAACACCGCCATCTGGGCCATACAGGCCAGTACCCTGGAATTTGGCACCATCAACGTTAATCTGAGGACCGATCATGGCTGATACCAAACTGGATTTAACCAGCCTGACCACTCAGGAACAGACCTTTTTAACGGCCCTGCAATCCAGTGGCATGCCCACCACGGATACGGGCCTGCAACAGCAGTTCCAGCAGCTGGTCGACCAGCACGAGATCCGGTTTTCCAACGACTCGGCCTTTTCCCCCTTCTGGCGTCTGCTCAGGGCCACGGTAACCGCACCCGTCCTGTGGCTGGTCGCCCTGCAGGTCAGGCACCTGATGCCGCAGCAGTTTGTCGCCACCGCCACCGGCAACTTTCTGGATGAGCATGCCGCCAACGTGAACCTGGCCCGCAAGCCGGCCAGCCGGTTGCAGGGGCAACTGACCTTCAGCCGTGCTGCCCCCGGCCCCCGGTTGACCATCCCCATTAACACACCCGTCAAAACCGTGGCCATCAATGGCACGTCCTATCAGGTCAGCACCACGGCCGTGGCCGGGCTGACCGAGACTGACACCAGCGTGACAGTGGCCGTCGTGGCTGAACATCCTGGCAGTGCCTACAATCTGGCGGCGGGGTATTTCACCATTTTAGAGCAGCCCGTCACCGGCGTGGATGCGGTCACCAATGCCGGCAACTGGATCACCACCCCGGGAGCCGATCTGGAAAGCGACGGCGACCTGCGCCTGCGCATCCGGGACCAGTTTGCCGCCGTCAACCAGTTCCACACCGATGCCGTATACCGGGCCATGATTGCCCGCCAGATCGCCCTGGCCCCCGACCAGGTGCACTTTGAGCACAATGCGCCCCGAGGCCCGGGCAGTGCCAATGCCTATGTGTTGTTTGACAGCGGCGTGGTCAGCCAGACCTACCTGGACCGGATCAACGAGTACATCACCACCCGGGAGAACCACGGCCACGGCGACGACCTGCTGGTGCTGGCCATGCCCGAGCAGGCCACCCCGGTCAGTGCCACGTTGATTTATAACAATACCCTGATCAGCACCGAACTGACCGCCCTGCAACAGCGGGTTGAGCAGATGATCCGCTGTGCCTTCCGCGAGAACAGCGCCTTTAAAATGACCCGGACCCGGCACTACAGCCGGTTCAGTTTCTCAAGACTGGGTGAGGAACTGCACCAGGGTTGTACCGGCCTGATCTCCATTACCTGGGGCCAGACCGACGTGGTCACCACCCTGGCCGTGGCCCGGCTGGCCAGTCTTAACCTGACCTGGACCCCGGAGGCCACATGAACAACCCCCAACGCCCGCGCATCAGCCTGACCTTCTGGCAAAGTGCCGGCAGCCTGGACCTGTTCCGTCAGGCCCTGGATCAGTGGTGGGACCAGGTGCAGGTCTGGAGCAGCTGGCCCAGCGGCCAGCTAGACCCGGACACCTGTGAGCTGGCCCTGCTGGATCTGATCGCCTGGGGCCGGGGTCTTGACCGGCTGCCCCGTGAGCCAGAACACCGTTACCGCAAGCGGGTCAAGCACGCCTACAGCAATGCCCTGGATGCCGGCAGTGTGGCCGGGTTCCGGCGCATCATGGCCCGGCTTGGGCTGGGTCAGGTGGAGATCGAGCAGCGCCCCTACGGTCAGGACTGGGATGTCATCATCCTGTATCTGAGCAATGAACATCTGAGCAGGGACATGGACCAGCTCATGGCCCTGATCCAGCGGTATGGCCGCACCTGCCGCCGTTACCGGCTGGCAGCCCTCAACGAACCCATAGATGTCCGCGTATTGCACACTGAGTTTGGCAGCGAGCAGCAGCAATCGGTGGCCATGCTGCCATGAATGATTATTACCAGAGGAGGGCTTATGTCCATCATCACGATTGCCGGTGAAACACTGATCGCCCGGCAGCAGGCCCGGGGCCAGAGCCTGATCATTGACCGGTTTGTGTTTGCCCACATTCCGGGGCAGGATCACCTGGCCGCCATCGACCGCAATGCAGGGCTGCCTGAAGCCAGCCGCATTGTGCACCAGATGCCGGTCAGTCAGACCGGCTATGTCAACCCCAGCCTGGTGGTGTATTCAGCCGTATTACCCAGCACCCTGGGGGACTTTGAGTTCAACTGGATCGGTCTGGTGTCCAGTACCGACAACACGCTGGCCGCGATCAGCCACGTGCCCACCCAGGCCAAGCGGGCCACGACGGCCAGCATCACGGGCAACACCCTGACCCGCAACTTTATGCTTGCCTTTGACGGAGCGCAGGGGGCCACCGGCATCACCGTCAGTGCGGCCAGCTGGCAGATTGATTTCACCGCCCGTCTGGCCGGCATCGACGAGCGCCAGCGCCTGGCCAGTCTGGATATCTATGGCGAGTCGGCTTTTTTTGACGGGGCCTTTGCCCTGGTGCGCGAGGGCAACCAGTACCGGGTCACTCCTGGAGCAGGCTACGTCGGCGGCATCCGGGTCACCACCACCGGGCGCACCTTCAACCCGGCCACCCTGGCCCACTGGGGCACGGCCTGTTGCCTGTGGCTGGATGTCTTACAACAAGGCGATGCCACCGGCAATCAGGTGGTCAGCCTGGACTGGCGCTGGCAACAGGATACCCTGCACAACTACACCGACACTGATGGCCGGCCACACTATGTCACTAAATTAGCCCAGGTCAATGCGTCTGGTGCCGTGGTGGTTGAGCCACCCACAAATTTTGAGCTGGTCACCCGGCAATACCTCAGGGAACAACTGGAGCAGCTGGATCTGTACCAGCCGGGTGACATCAAGATCAAATACGGCATTACCCTGGACCAGATCCCCGCCGGCTGGGCCCTGTGTGATGGCACCCAGGGCACCCCTGACCTGCGCGGGTCATTTATTGTCGGGGCGGGCCAGCGTGATGGCGACCCAAAACCCGGCGACAAGGGGGGCAAAAATGAAATCACCCCGGCCGGTAGCGTCCAGGTCACGGTGCAGCCCCACACCCTGAGCAAGAAGCAGATGCCCTGGCATGTGCACCAGTCCGGCTGGTATGGCCCCCGAGGGGCCTCAGGCCCTACGCGGATCTTTGCCTCCAATCAGCCCGGCGATGGCAACGTCAACACGGGCGGTGCCGGGGGCGGCGAGGCCCACGCCCATGGGGGCACCGGAACCTTTACCGGCACGGCCCAGGACAACCGGCCGCAGTTTTTTGCCCTGATTTTTATTATGAAACTGGAAGTATAAGGAGTCACCATGCCCAGAGTCAGCGTAAGTTTTGAAGATGGTTATATCTGTGTTGATGGCCTGTGTCTGCCGGTCGACATGACGGCGATCGTGGCCCGCAGGAACTACCCGCGCCAGCCCTGGGCCATTCAGTGGGACGGGCAACAGGGACACATCGAGTGGGTCGATCCCAAACAACTGAACACCGAAGCCGGGGCCGGCGACGTGGACCCCTTTGTGCTGGCCCATGCCGAGGCCAAAGCCGCGTTACCCCCGGCACCGGATACCGATCTGGCTGACACCAGCACCGACACTGAATTGGTAAACTGACATGACCTGGTCCGGTACCGACCCCACCGCCACCCTGGCTGCCATGGCAACCCAAACCCGGCAGCAGCTGGCTGATCTGGATGGTCTGGGCGCGAGATCCCGCTGGCAAACCACGCCCATCAGTAGCGACGCCACAGCCAGTGCAGACACCCTGGAGCAACTCAAACAAACCCAGGCGAAAACCTGCCAGGTGCTCACCATTCACCCCTGGACCCAGGGCTGTGCAGAGACCGGCCAGGGTATCCTGTCACAACAAAGTGCCGGATATTTAAGCCCGGCCCAGGCCATCACCACCGCCGTCAACAAACTGCGCGACCCCCACGATCCGGCCACAGCCGGCTGCACCGAGTTGCTGGCCATTCTGGTGAGCGCCAACAGCCTGGGCACCTGGATCAGTGAACTGGAGCGCCTGCTGGCATGGTTACCCCTGCCAGAGCTACAGTTCTGCCACACCCGGGCCAGACAGCTGCACACCCTGAAACAGGACAAGCTAAAGACGCCGGCAGTAGCCATGTACCCGCACTTCAAAGCCCGGCAACCACACCAGATCCAGACCGCCGCCGATCAGCGCCGCCACCGGGGTGGGCTACTGGCCCAAATGAGTGCCACGGTCGAACCCGACCCGGTCACCGCATTACAGGATTTTATGACCCGGCGTCAAAGTGAACGGGATACCCGGTTGACGGCCTTTAACACCTGGGCGGCCGGATTGAATCCGCGTCCGGTCCCGATCATTGACCTGCAGGGCAGCGGCCCCGGGGATCTGGCCGGTCAACTGCAGCAGCAGATGCCCGATACCGTGGCGTCCCTGACCGCCCTGACCGTGATGATCGGTCCCGATGGCGCCCTGGATGGGTACCGCTCATGATGTTAAGCCATGAAACCACTGACTACACCGTGCCCGGCACGGATTTGCAGGTGGCCATGGCCATGACCCTGGCCCGCCAGGACATTAGCGGCCAGACCAGCGGCACCGATACCGTCACCACCGGCAACAAGGGTAAAAAACTCAGTGTCAGTGTGCATATCCGGTTTGACCAGGCACAGCAGCTGCGCGGCCTGACCGGCGTGGCCGAAGCCGTGGACGCCACCGGCAAGCCCCTGATCTACACCATTGCCGATCCCCTGGCCGAGTCCCTGGACATCAGACAGGTGGAGTTCACCGACCAGCTGCGGGTCAGTGTACTGTCCGGGAAGCAAGCCTGGGTGGTGCGCTTTGCCCTGCGCCAGAGGTTCAGTGTCCCCGAGCAGCGTGAACAACGCAGCCAGCAGCCAAAGGTGGTCGCCACCACCACAGCCGGTGAGGCCGTGACCCTTGAGGCTACCCAGGCTCAGGATGTACAAACCCTGACCGGCTTTGAACAGATATTAAAAGCGGTCGACCAGTTGCTGGCCCCATCAGGGGAGTCCAGCTAATGCGGCTGCATAAACGGCTGATGATTGGCCAGACGGAATACAAACTGGTTCAGGAAACCGTCACGCTTGATCTCAATACGCCCGGCAGAGCCATGCTGGTAATCCAGTCAGAAAAGCCCGTGCACGGTCTGGTGCAGTTCTCACTCGGCTATGGTGATCCGATGGCCATTGTGTTCGTGGGCTATGTGGAACAGTGCTACCCCATGAATGACCAGCAGCAGCGGGTGCTGGCCCGGGAGCTGACCGCCGTGCTCAACCAGCGGGTGCCCCTGGCCCTGCGCCACTGTCGGGCCAAAGATATTCTGCAGGCCATCAGTGCCCAGTGCCCCCTGCAGTGGGTGCTGGGGGATGGTGACTGGCAACAGGCGATGCTGCCGGTATTCCATCACACCGGCGGCGGTTATCTGGCCCTGGATAACCTGGGGGCGGGCTTTAACCTGCCCCGTTATGTGTGGCAGCAGCAGGTGGACGGCCGGGTGTATGTGGGCAGCTGGGACAACATGCCCTGGGCCGGCAAAACCCTGACCATACCACCGCGCCAGTTTGCCCGACTGACCACAGCCAACCGGGCCACCCTGCCCGTGGTGCCCGCCATCCGGCCCGGGGCGCAGATCCAGATCGGCAGCACCGAGCCGGTCATCATCACCCAGGTGGAGACCAGCGGCGTTAATATGGTGCTGACCTGGCAGCGTGACCCCTGGACCCGCCACTTAAAGCGACAGGCAGCGGCATGATCATTGAAACCGTGCGGCGACTTATATTAAGATTATATCCCGAATTACGGGCCGGCCATCACCTGCCCGCCTTCGCGGTGGTAGAACGCCACACCGAAGCCCCCACCGACGGCGGTCTGGCTGATCCTTTCCGGCCCCGCTATGCGGTCGATGTCCGGCTGCTCGATGAGCATGGCCAGGTTGATACAGGCCAGCCCCTGCTACAAGCGGTTCCCGTTTCACTCCCAGGCGCGGGACCGCAGCGGGGGCTGGCCTGCCTGCCCCAACCAGGCGCAGTGGTTGAGATCGCCTGGGCCTACGGCCGGCCCTGGCTGCCGTTTATCCGTTCGGTGCTGCCCACCCGGCAGAGCCTGCCTGACTGTGGCCCCGATGAGCAGGTCTGGCAACAGCGGGCAAATGTATCCCAAAAAATGGATGCCCAGGGCAATATCAGCCGCACCACCGATGCCGGTATTACGGATATCAGCGCCGGGCGCATCACCCAGGCTCAGGAAAGTTTAACCCGGGTGCTCAATGAGCTGCGCCAGATCCAGGAGCACAGCACCGAACAGGTGGGCGGCATCAAACACATGGAAAGTGGTGCCCTGAACGTGCTCGCAGAACACCACATCCAGCTGGGTACCGGGGGCAATTTCAGCACCACCGTGGCGGGCAACCGCCAGGATCTCACCGCTGGCAACGCCCACGAGATCACCACCGGCAGCCGCCACTGCGAGGCAAAAACGTGGTGGATCGGCAATCAGGACCACAACCTGCTGAATATCATCCAGCAACTGGCCACCGCCACGGCTACTGCACTTTCGGCCCTGGCCAGTCACAACCATGACCACTCCATGGGGCCAACCCAGGGCCCCAGTTGTGCCAGTACATTAAGCAGTCAGGCCAGTGCCATTAACACCACTAAAACCGGCCAGCTTGACCCCATGACCAAACCGTGAGAAACCCCGAGCCATGACCCTGCCCACACTCAGCCCCGACTTTTTACAGGGCATCTCCCATACGCTGTATTTACTGACCATCCCCCTGGGCTGGACCGGCTGGTTTAAGATGCTGACCAGTCCGGCACCGAGCACCGGCGCCTGTGGCACCAGCACCCAAGGCTTAATGACCTGCTGGTCGTGGTGGCCATCATCATTGCCCTGTGGACTGGACTCACCCTGATCTATGTATCAGAGGCCATGTTCAATCTGGATGTCAGCCATTATCGGCCCTGGGTTGATTTTGGCTGGTCCGCCATGGCGCTGCTGTTTATCGCGGCATTGCTGATGATGATCCAGGTGACCTGCCGGGCGCTGATCAAACAGAACCAGCTGCAGCGACGGATCGAAAGACACGAGCGCCAGTAAACCACTACCCCGGACCCTGACCATGGCCGATATCATCATTACATTGCTCAACAGCACCTTTGTGATCGTGCTGTTGCTGGGCATGGTGTCTGGCGCAGCCGGGTACATCTTTAAAAACGGCATGCACGAGGGCCAGTTCAGTTTTTACCGTTTTTTTAGCTATGCCTTTGTGGGGGGATTTGTGGCCATCACCTCGGGATTTTTAACCACCCATTACGGGATTGAAGGCAACCTGCAATACTTCCTGGTGTGTGCCTGCACCTTTTACAGTCGTGAATTACTGGATCTGGGGCCGCGTCTGTTAAAAAACTGGGTGATCAATAATATCAAGTCCATCCTCAGATCAATTAACTAGGCTGAGACCATACATGCTTATGCTCGATCAACTGACCATCAACCCGGACCTGGTGCCCGGATTTGCCCGGGGCGTGTGCCTGATCTCCATTTACTGGCTGTTATCAAGATGGTGGCAGGTCTACCGCTTGCGATGCAACCCGGATCTGCACAGGGTGTGGGTGTCACTCAATGTGCTGCTGCCGTTTTACATCCTGTTTGCGGTGGTGCATCTGTGGCTGGGTGAGTTTGGGCATGAGCACCGGCACTGGCATGAGGCCCTGCTGGCGATCAGCCACATACTGCTGCTGGCCACCGTAGGCGTGATGGCCACCACCCTGTCCAGACTGGTGCGCAACCCGCCCGATCATGCAGATCCGGCCGTGGCCCGCAACCGCAAGCCGGGGTCAGGGGCCAGGTAAGATCCCCAGCAGTAAAAAACCCGCATCAGGCGGGTTTTTCGTAGGGTATATAGCCAAAAGAGGGTATTAGCTAATACTTGATTTAACCTGAACACCCATCCTTGCTACAACATGAAAAGATGCTGGCAATGTTGTATCAGTCATCACACAAATGCAATTGGCTAATTTTTTGAAAAGATCATTAAATTCTTTTGCATTATTGTACATGCCTTCTTTTGCTGCACCAGCTTTTTTGTGATTTCTTAATATATTTTCATCAATCTCAAATACAGGGATAGATTCTTCTTGTGATATAGCTATTAATGAATTGAAATCTGGAACATTGACAATCGTATATGGATTATTTTCTGGGTTTGCCTGGCGGAAAATTTTTTCTGGGATACACAAAGGTGGGTCTACATCTAATAATTTTTTTGCCAGCACATCAGCTGTAGCATTCTCTATTTTATCCGCCCATTGTTCATATGATTTAGCCATTTTTTTTGCATACTTATTATATTTTTGAGTTATAACACCCAGAAACTTAGGAGGGACTTGAGGCAAGTAGTTTATAACATCCTTTTCCCTAAAATTTGCGGTCTGTAAGTACCATTCTGGTATCATTGTTGCAAGTGATTGAATTGCTTGATAACAAAAAAAGTCTGGGGACGCTGGTACGATGAAATAGTCACTTCCCATCAATACTATTCTATTCATACCAACCAGAGCTAGGGCTTAAATCTAGAAGGACAATATCTAGACTATTTCTATCCGCTGTTTTTCTGATAACAGCATTTAAAGCGCCAACAAACTGTTTTTGATACATCTGAAATTGAGTGCTTGCCAATCCGAGGGTCAGCTGTATATCCAGTTCTGATATTCTGGTATTCCCAGCAAGAAGAAATAAATTTTTATGACCAGTGTTTGTCAACTTGACTGGGTTAATAGATACATCTTTACCTTCGAACAAGGGTAGAAGGTTTTCAAAAATATCTTCATTACCTTTCTTTGTGTAAAAATTCTCAAAATCACCTATTTGATTCAGACCTAGAACAAGTGCTGTTAAGTTACATTGTGGATCAAGATCAACAATCCCAACCTTGAAACCAAGATTTGCCAGTGCCCAACCTAGGTTAAATGTTGTGGTTGTCTTACTGACACCACCTTTGTGATTGTATAAAGATATTAATTTTGCCATGTGCTACTCATACTATTTTGAACAAACATAACTCTACTCTCTTTTTTGTCCTTATGAAAGTTGGCCTATAACTATCGGCCAAAAAAAAATTATCCCCTGAAAAAATCACTACTCCCACCACACCTGCGGTTTGTGTGCATGGTTTTTTTTGCAAATAAATCATGTCTGCAATAGGTGAGTAATATACCTGCCAGACCCCATGGGACAAGCGTCCCAACGATCAAGTAGTATCCATGATGATGATTGATATTGCAAAAATGTGCAGATGTTTGCCGATGTTTGCAAATCATTGCAAATAGAATTTGGCTCTAAATGGCCTCAAAGCCCCATTTGGCGGGGGTTGTCGGCTGGTGTGTTTTTCAGATTGTCGTTGACACTTTTTGACACAAGTGACACTTTTTGACAAAGGGTTTATTTCAGGCAAAAAAAACGCCGTTGACACGGCGTTGACAATGAGAGAAAGGAGTCATACAACGTATTAAAATACGATCAATTACAACAACTTAATGGTGCCCGGAGCCGGACTCGAACCGGCACAGCCGTTAGGCCGAGGGATTTTAAGTCCCTTGTGTCTACCAATTTCACCATCCGGGCAGCATATTAATTGTAAGCTAATGCTGACTATTTACAGAGTCTCAAGACTCCTATTGCTCAGTTACTAGCTGCAATCACTTCATGTATTGCTAAGATATTATTATACCTGAGCATGTTGCGTAAATGCACTTGCTATTGTTAGATGATTATTATTTTGTTTCTGGCCTGCATCCATTATCTGTGTTTAATGCAACTACTGTCTGAGAATACTGACTTACAATCAATACCTAGCACCTATTGCCTGCTGATTTTATGGAATCAAATTATGATACATGGCAATAACCTTGCCTAGACGATAGGAGTCATTTTAATCTGATAATGCTTTCCTTGAAGAGACCAAAATGGAACTTTAAGAAAAAATATCCCACTACGATATAACTGACTCAAGCTGTTAAATCGCAGCACCATGAGCAGAAATCGTTGAAGTAGAACTTGTCGAACGTAGATGAACAGTACATGATAGTCTCTCGACAGTCCAACTCTACCATCTGGAGAATCATTGCCAACTGATTCTGCTTGTCGATATGGTAAAATTGGTTAAAAGTTGGTATGTAACACTGGTAGAATATTATATGAGATTACTCTGGAAGCATGGTGAAAAATTTGGCCATTGTGGCAAGTTCCGTTTGATATAAAATGTGTCTATAGTATTATCAAAAGTTAACTAATGGATGGCTACAATACCGGTTAATACGAAGTAGTGGGCTAATAAGCCGAATGTTCTGAACCGGAATTATGTCAATATGGACTAAATGAGCTTTGTTGAAATAGCTTCAAGTATTATCTAATCGATTATGAATGTAATTATCAAAACAGCAACAGAGATTGAAAAAATGCGCACAGCCGGTAGGCTGGCAGCTGAAGTACTGGAAATGATAGAAATCCATGTGAAACCTGGTATCACTACAAACCAGCTTAATCAAATCTGTCATGACTACATTGTTAATGAGCAACAAGCAATTCCAGCTCCCCTGAACTATCACGGCTTTCCCAAGTCCATCTGTACCTCTGTAAACCATGTAGTGTGCCATGGCATTCCCAATGACAAACCACTGAAAAAAGGTGATACCATCAACATTGATATTACCGTTATCAAAGATGGTTACCATGGCGATACCAGCAAAATGTTTGCGGTCGGCACCATAGCTCAGCATGCCCAGCGGCTAATTGATATCACTCAAGAATGCCTGTACCTGGGTATGCAAATGGTACGGCCTGGTGCCCGTCTTGGAGATATCGGCCATGTAATCCAGAAACATGCCGAAAGCAACCACTATTCAGTGGTACAAGAATACTGTGGCCATGGCATTGGCGTTGGCTTTCACGAAGAACCTCAAGTCCTGCATTATGGCAAACCGGATACTGGCTTGACCCTTAAACCCGGTATGATTTTTACCATTGAACCAATGATCAATGCAGGCCAGCGTTATGTAAAATTATTAAAACGGGACAATTGGACCGTAGAGACTGTAGATAAACGCTTGTCAGCACAATTTGAGCATACCTTATTGGTTACTCCTATTGGTTATGAGAACCTCACCCAGCGTGAAGAAGAAATTATTAGTGATGCTGCAAATGGCGCTTGAACAGCAGTTATATAAAAATACCATGAAAAAGGAAAGCCTTAGCCAACTATTGTTGAATACAGGTATTTTTCTCCGTGTCTAATGTCGCATTAGTGCCTTACCATTGGGTAGTGTTAAGACATATACTAGTTTATGCTTGATTTAGTATCACATTTAACAGCACCATCATAATAGTAGATAAATTCGATGAGCGACATTAGTACAACTTTACAGAAACAACTGTTTGAACCAAATAAGGTCGCCAAATTAGTGAGCGAAGAGCGGCCAGCAGTAGTGTTGAAGCAAATCCTACAGGAAGGACAGGCAAAGTTAGATGAATTATTTAATCAATCTCGGGAAAAACGCGTTCAGGAATTAGTCAATGCACGAGCTTGGCTGATAGACCAAGTGCTTATCCAGGCCTGGGAAATACAGCAATGGCCAGATAAAGTTGCAATGATCGCCGTTGGTGGTTATGGCCGGGGGGAACTACACCCTCACTCCGATATTGATCTACTGATTCTGTTTGATAATTCAGTTACCCTAGATGATTGGCATCCAAGTATAGAAAGCCTGGTTGCTCTCCTGTGGGATATAGGACTCGGTTTGGCTAGCAGCGTTCGTAATCTGAATGATTGCTATGAACAAGCACGCGACGACGTAACCATTGCGACCAGTTTGCTTGAAGCACGTACATTACGTGGCGATACGGAATTACTCCATATCGTTTACAAATGGGTAATTTCTGACGACGCCTGGGGGGATGAGGCATTCTTCAAAGCAAAGGTAGCGGCCCAGCAACTACGACACCACCGAACCAATAATACCGAATATAGCCTAGAACCCAATATCAAAAATTCTGCTGGTGGTTTGCGTGATCTACAGATCATTAGCTGGATTGGTAAGCGTCAATTTGGTACCCGTTTTATATGTGATCTGGTCAAATACAAGTATTTGACCAAAGATGAATTGGACACTCTTAATCAAGGTATGGTGTATCTATGGACCCTGCGTTATGCCCTGCATATGATCAGTGGTCGAGCAGAAGAACGATTGTTATTTGACCATCAGCGCCAACTGGCAACTTATTTTGGTTACCTGGATAACGAACAACAGTTGGCTGTAGAACAATTTATGCATAAATATTACCGAACGGCCATGCATCTGGCAGAACTGAACCAAATGTTACTACAGCATTTTGATCAAGCCATATTGCAAAATAAACAGCCAGTAGTGATTACTCCGATCAACCGTCGTTTTGAGACTCGCAACCAGATGGTATCGGCCCGTTATGATAGTGTATTCAAAAGGCATCCTTATGCACTGATAGAAGTTTATGTGGTGCTGGCACAAGACACCAAGTGTATTGGTATCAGCGCTAGTACAAAGCGTTTGATCCATAACCACCGCGATCTGATTGATGACAACTTACGCAGTGATATCCTAGCTAATAGCCTGTTTATGGAATTACTACGTTCACCTTCCGGTGTGCATTCCAGTCTCCTGCAGATGAAAAACCAAGGTGTTTTGGGGGACTATTTGCCAGCTTTTGGCAAAATTATCGGACAAATGCAACATGATCTGTTTCACCTTTATACTGTTGATACGCATAGCCTTAAAGTGCTTGAAAAAATGCGTCAGTTGCGTCATGCGGATGAACAGGAACATTTTCCTATAGCAGGTCGTTTGGTGCGCCAATTACCCAAAATGGAATTGCTCTACATTGCAGCCCTGTTCCATGATATTGCTAAGGGCCGAGGCGGTGACCACTCAAAACTGGGTGTTGCTGATGGCATCGAATTCTGTCGTCAGCATCACCTCGGGACATGGGATACACAACTGGTGAGTTGGTTAATTCGCCACCATTTGCTTCTGTCTATGACAGCCCAACGCTGTGATATTGATGATCCAGATGTTATCTATGAATTTGCCCACCAAATGGAAGATCAGTTACATCTAGATTATCTTTATGCCTTTACAATATGCGATATTAATGGCACTAATCCAAAACTGTGGAATAATTGGCGTTCATCACTGCTACGGCAGCTTTATAACAAAACCCAGCGGGTTTTACGCAAGGGCCTCCTCGATACCCCAGATCATCATGCCCTGATTAACCAAAACCAGAATGATGCCAGTGAACTGTTAGAAAAGGCAGGCATTGACTTAACCACAACAAAACACCTCTGGAATACACTTGGTGATGACTATTTTGTTCGAGAAACAGCTAGCAATATAGCTTGGCATACCAAGGCTATACTGGAGCATCATCAAGATACGCCCTTGATAGCTATCAGTAAAGTATCCCATCATACCTTTGATAGCGGCACCCAGATATTTGTATACAGTAAGGATTACACGAACTTGTTTGCTACCTTGTGTGCTATCTTAGGCCAGCTTAACCTGAATATTCACGATGCACGTATCATCACTGCAGATGGCGGCCACAGCATGGATACCTTTGTAGTACTTGATCCAAATGGCGATAGCATCGACTATATTCCAGCCTTACTGAAAACACTGCGCCAAGAACTGGCACAGGCGCTAAACAATCTGGAAAAATTCGCCTATACCATTAAGCGCCGCATTGCACGCACAAGCCAGCTGTTCAATGTAACCACCCAGGTAATGATAAATAGCAAGCCTGGCAGTGACCATAGCATCATAGAGCTTATCACCGCAGACCGGCCTGGATTACTGGCCCGAGTTGGAATGGTTTTTAGGCAACAAGGGATCAAAGTACATCGAGCCAAGATCCAATCAATAGGCGAGCGAGCAGAAGACGTATTCTTTGTTACTGATGCTCACAACCAACTAATTACCGATCAGGAGATCATCAACCGCATCAAAAAAAGGATTTGTGAACAACTTGACAGCCACCAGACAATTAGGTAGCCCATTTAAACGAATAGTCTAGCATATTGACTGATTAGAGCCATATTCGTGGCCATAATAAAATTTGGTATTTCTGAACTGTAAGGTAAGTTATTGTCTGATAATATTGATGTCTTAGTGGATTCCATATCTTTTAACTGAAATCACCGCTGACGATTGACATAGCTCGATTCTTATAAAATTATTGATTTTAGTATTAGTGTAGCTAACACCTATCATGATGATATGCGATACTGACTGATGTAAGTAATTTCTTAGTTAGATCCAGCGAATCTGTACATGCCCAATTTACATGGAGAGTCCATTAATGAACTACTTTAGTTATGCCTTTGGGATTGGCAGCCAGTCCAGTCATGGGCAGTGGCTGGAAATACTTTATCCAAAGCCCTTGCTACACCCACCGATCAGTCTGATTGATGCAGTAGCCGATACGCTGGGCAACCAGTATGCCACTGGTAACCATATTCTTGAACTGGATGACCAGAAGGTAAGTGAATTGTCTTCTGCCATACGAATTGCTGGACATATCGAACAGGCAGAATTGCTCATGCAAAGTCGTAACTGTCAGCAAGCTCGGGTAATAGCTTTGGTGGAACAGGATAGTCCTCCAGTTAGCACGCCGGAAGTTTATCTGAAACTACACCTGCTCTCCCACGGCTTAGTCAAGCCTCATGGTGTCAATTTAGATGGTATTTTCGCCCTGTTACCCAATATCGCCTGGACCAATGAAGGACCTGTGGCTATTGAAGATGTTAGTCAGCGTCAAATGGATGCGCGGATGCGCGGCAATTGGCTGCATATTAATGCAGTAGATAAGTTTCCCCGTATGGTGGACTATGTAGTTCCTGCCGGGGTACGTATCGGTGACGCATCACGGGTTCGCCTGGGGGCGCATCTGGCCAGCGGGACCACTGTCATGCACGAAGGTTTTGTCAACTTTAATGCTGGCACCTTGGGCCATAGTATGGTTGAAGGACGAATTTCCGCTGGAGTAGTGGTTGGTCATAACAGTGATCTTGGCGGTGGATGCTCCACTATGGGCACCCTTTCAGGCGGTGGTAAAATTGTCAATTCCGTGGGCAAGGACTGCTTGATTGGCGCTAATTCTGGCTTAGGTATCCCTCTGGGAGATAACTGTGTTGTTGAAGCAGGTCTTTATATCACCGGCGGCTCCAAGATAGCCGTACTAAACGATAGCAATGAAGTGACTGAAGTGGTTAAGGCTGCCGACTTGGCTGGTCACTCGAACTTGCTGTTCCGACGTAACTCACAAAATGGTCGTATCGAGTGCAAGCCCAATGGCTTGGCAGTCGAGCTAAATACTGACCTGCATAGCCATAACTAAAATGACTAGCTCTGATACCCTAAAACTTGCTTGTGAGCTGATCAGTCGAGCTTCGGTAACACCTGAAGATGCTGGTTGTCAAGAGATTATGATTAAGCGTTTACAGGCACTTGGTTTTACCATTGAGCGCATGCGCTTTGGAGCAGTGGATAATTTTTGGGCTCGACGTGGTCAAAAATCACCTCTACTGACTTTTGCTGGACACACTGACGTGGTATCCAGTGGCCCTGAGCAGGAGTGGCATACACCACCGTTTGAACCAACACTCAAAGATGGCTACCTGTATGGACGTGGTGCAGCTGATATGAAAGGCAGTCTGGCTGCGTGGTTGATTGCCCTGGAGAACTTCATTGAGCAGTATCCAAATCATCCGGGCAGTCTGGCATTGTTGATTACCAGTGACGAGGAAGGAGTTGCTGTGGATGGCACAGTACGGGTAATAGATACTCTGGAAGCACGCAATGAAAAAATTGATTGGTGCATTGTTGGTGAGCCTTCTTCCAGCAACCAGGTCGGTGACACTATCAAGCATGGACGCCGTGGCTCATTGACAGGAGTAATTACTGTTCACGGTGTACAAGGCCATGTCGCGTATCCGGACCTAGTTGATAACCCCATTCATAAAGCAGCTCCAGCACTAGCCAAACTGGCTGCCACAACATGGGATCAGGGTAATGATGATTTCCCTCCAACCAGTTTTCAAATCGCCAATATCCAGGCAGGTACCGGGGCAACTAATGTAGTACCGGGAAAATTACAATTACAGTGCAACTTTCGTTACTCAACTGCTGTGACGGAAAATCAGTTAATCACGCACACAGAATCTATACTAGACGATCACCAACTGGATTATAAGATTGAGTGGATTCTTAACGGAATTCCTTTTCTTACTCCCTATGGCCGGTTAATTGCAGCCTGCCAACAGTCTATTCAACAGTTTACTGGCATTGAGCCATTGCTTTCTACAGCTGGTGGAACATCGGATGGGCGCTTTATTGCGCCTACCGGGGCTCAAGTTGTGGAAATTGGGCCATGTAATGACACTATACATAAGCTAAATGAGTGTATAAAACTGGCAGACTTGGGACAATTGACAGCGATTTACGGTCAGATTATGGTAAATCTTCTGCAACCAGCACAATGATCAATGTTTGATTTAAGCTAAATGACTGAATACTACTGGTTAGTAATTACCCGGATAATTCAGTCAAATTTCTAATCCAAATTATTATATCATCCTAGAGTTTTTCAGGCGTTGTATTTAGCGAATATCAGGCTGGCATTCGTACCACCAAAACCAAAGCTATTTGACATCACATGCTGTAAGTTAACATTCGTTTGGATTTGCGTAATCACTGGAATGCCAGTAGCACCTGCATCGAGGGTTTCAATATTTGCTGATGCAGTAATAAAGTTATTAGCTTGCATCAACAGACTATAAATTGCTTCATGCACACCTGCTGCGCCTAAGGAATGACCTGACAACGATTTGGTGGACGAAATAGCTGGCACCTGATCACCAAATACTGCTTTTACTGCCCGCAATTCTTGTATATCACCAGCTGGCGTACTGGTGCCATGTGAATTGATATAATCAATATTGCCATCTACCGTATCCATAGCCTGATGCATGCAACGGATAGCACCTTCACCAGATGGAGCAACCATGTCATGACCATCTGATGTGGCACCATAACCAACCAATTCAGCATAAATATGGGCACCACGCGCTTTGGCATGCTCCAATTCTTCCAACACGAGCATACCACCACCACCGGCAATGACGAAACCATCACGATGGGCATCATAGGCACGGGATGCCTGGTGTGGCTGTGCATTATATTTGCTGGAAAGCGCTCCCATGGCATCAAACAACACACTTTGGGTCCAATGTAATACTTCACCGCCACCAGCAAAAACAACATCCTGTTTGCCTAGTTGTATCTGTTCCATGGCATTACCAATACAGTGAGCACTCGTCGAGCAAGCTGAAGTGATAGAGTAATTAAGCCCTTGAATCCTGAATGCGGTTGCTAGACAAGCGGATACCGTGCTGCCCATGGTACGAGTCACGCGATAAGGACCAACTCTACGTAAACCCTTTGCTCTCATACCATCTGCAGCAACAACAATGTCAGCGCTAGAAGCCCCGCCAGAGCCAGCAATCAAGCCCACTCGTGGATTTGATACTGCCGCTTCTGTCAAACCAGAATCAGTAACAGCCTGCCTCATTGCAAGGTAGGCATAGGCTGCTGCATCACCCATGAATCGATACAGTTTCCGGTCTATTAACTCAGCAGGATCTAACGTTATCGAACCTGCAACTTGGCTTTTGAACCCCATCTCTTGGTATTCAGGTTGAAAGCTAATACCAGATTTTCCCTGCCAAAGAGAATCAAGCACTGTATCTTTATCATTTCCTAAACAGGATATAATGCCCAAACCAGTAACAACGACTCGCCGCATAATTGGCCTCATAAAATGTCTATTTAAAACTATTGTTATTGATTCACGCTACAATGGCTGCCATTGTACGAATGAATTGGCTAAAACGTATCATCTTGGGCTGTAAAAAGACCAACCCTTAAATCTTGGGCAACATAAATTTGACGCCTGTCAACCGACATGGTGGCATCGGCAATACCCATAGCCAGCTTGCGCTCGATACAGCGCTTGATGCTGATATGGTAAGTGACCTTGTCAGCATCAGGCAGAACCTGACCAGAAAATTTCACTTTGCCTGCCCCCAATGCTCGTCCCCGCCCCTTATTGCCTTTCCAGCCCAAGTAAAAACCCACCAGTTGCCACATAGCATCCAGCCCCAGACAGCCTGGCATGACCGGGTCAGTGATAAAGTGACACTCAAAGAACCAAAGATCAGGACGAATATCCAGTTCAGCAATAATTTCACCTTTACCATAATCACCACCCTGATCAGATATGTGGGTGATGCGATCCACCATTAACATGTTACCAACTGGCAGACGGGCGTTGCCAGGACCAAACATTTCTCCAAAACTGCAAGAAATCAGTTCATCACGATTAAAGGAATTGGGTCTGCTTATCATTGCTATTACTATCCATATTCTAGGTATATATTACCAGTACTAGTATAACAGTATTAGGGCCATCAAGTCAGACCTGTTTATCTCTAAGCAGTACTGGCGGCAATAGTTCAACGATATCGTTTAAGTGCCAGATTACAAAGCTCTTCAAGGCCATCTCGATAGGGTGATTCAGGCACACGAACCAGGCAATTGAGGGCATGATTGGCTTCTGCAGTAGCCATAGCAAAGGTGTAATCAATTGAACCACAGGTTTGGATGATATCACCAATCACCTGTATTTCAGCAGCACTGCTCTGGCGGATAGCAGTGCTGATCAATTTACGTTGTTCATCAGTGCCCACACGCATCGCGTGAATCAAAGGTAACGTGGGTTTACCTTCAGATAGATCATTACCCACATGTTTTCCCATGATAGCTGGATCGCCAGTGTAGTCAATTAAATCATCAACCAACTGAAATGCTAGTCCAAGATGCCGGCCAAAGTCGCACATGGATTTAATTTGATCATGGCAAGCATTGGCCAGCTGTGCACCCGTGTGAGTCGCTGCTTCAAACAGCATTGCAGTTTTACCCAATATAACCTGTAGGTAGTCATCCTCTGTCGTATCCGGGTTTCTAGTATGCAGCAATTGGAATACTTCACCTTCAGCGATAAGGTTAGTGGCTTTTGAAAGGATATCCATAATTGGCATATGATCCATGCCCACCAAAATTTGAAAGGCTCTGGAATACAGGAAGTCACCTACCAATATCGCGGATGCATTATCCCATTTATTATTGGCAGTTTGACGGCCACGACGGCTAGCAGAATGATCGACAACATCATCATGCAATAGTGTTGCTGTGTGGATAAACTCAATGGCCACAGCTAACGTGATGTGCTGGCACCCCTGATAACCATTCGCCCTTGCTGATAATAACGTTAATATAGGGCGCAAGCGTTTACCACCACTGTCAATGAGATATTGACTAATTTGTTCGACTATTGGAACTGCCGAACTTAAATTACTAACAATCGTTTTATTGACATCAGCAAAATCTTGCTCCACAGCTTGTTGATATAGATTTGTGGCTTGCATGTAAAGTAGTTGGTTTCCAAAGGTAGGCTCAAGAGAGCCATGCTAGATAGCACTGCCTTCGGTGTCAAGTTTTGGACTCAATTAAGGCCAGTTTATTGTTGGAAGCGCTTGTTTTGTAAATATCTATGTCGTAGAATTGCTGGCCTTGTGACTAGCTCAACATTGCTCCCTGTCATATGGCTAATGGTCGGCGTAAACACGCACTGCATGAATAATCTAAACTGAATTGTTTACATTCATGAACAGAGGCCAAGCTATTAGCAGCAGGTCATCTATTTTTAGTAGCCAAGCCAGCACACACTGGAGAATAAAATGTACGCTGTAATCGTAAGTGGTAGTAAGCAACACCGTGTGACAGAGGGTGAAACCATCAAGCTTGAAAAAATTAACGCTGAAGTTGGTGGCAACATCGAATTTAACCAAGTGCTGCTTGTAGCTAACGGTGATGGTGTTAAGATTGGCAACCCTAATGTGGGTGGTGTCAAAGTAACAGCTGAAGTAATATCTCACGACCGTGGCAAAAAAATCCGCATTATGAAATTCAAACGCCGCAAGCATTACATGAAACAAGCTGGTCATCGTCAGTGGTTTACTGAAGTTAAGATTACTAGCATCAGTGCCTAATACCTAAGGAGATAACTCATGGCTCACAAGAAAGCAGGTGGTAGCACCCGTAATGGGCGCGATTCAGAGTCGAAACGGCTTGGCGTCAAACGTTACGGTGGCCAACATGTTATTGCTGGTAACATTCTGGTACGCCAGCGTGGCAGCCAATTTCACTCTGGAGCAAACGTTGGATGTGGTAAAGACTATACCTTATTTGCTACTACTACCGGAGTGGTCAAGTTCACTGTAAAGGGTCCTAAGAGACGCAAATACATTAATGTGGTCCCCATCTAAAAGGATTTTGTCAACACCAGAAGCCTTATCGCTGATGAGGCTCCCTTTAACTTCCCTTCATTACTGTTACTGAATCCATCAAGTATAATGCCGGTACTGTGGCCATAGGCCGGTCACTGGATTTGTTGTATGTATTAAATCTTCATTCACAGCTGGCATATTAAGGCTCATTCTGTTGTTTCCCTGCTAGCTATCAAGTTGCTGTTCGTTGTTGCTATGCCAACATTTTAGGCTTATCTTTTACCACAACCCCATGCTCAACGACGAATTATAAAGTTAAGGCTCTGCTCGTAAATTGGAGGCAATTGTGAAATTTATTGATGAAGCTAAAGTGGTGGTTGAAGCAGGTAAAGGTGGCAATGGCTGTCTTAGTTTTCGTCGGGAAAAATACATCCCCAAGGGAGGCCCAGATGGCGGTGATGGTGGCGACGGTGGAAGCATTTATATCATTGCTAAAGAAAGCCTTAACACGCTGGTAGACTACCGCTACCAACCACATCATAGAGCAAAAAATGGAGCGCCGGGTAGTGGTCGGGAATGTACAGGAAGCAAAGGTGAGGATCTGGTGTTAACTGTACCAGTAGGCACCACAATCATTGATCAGGATACGGATGAGATACTGGCTGACCTGACCAGGATTGAGCAACGTGTCAAGGTAGCCCAGGGGGGCTTTCATGGACTTGGTAATACCCGCTTTAAATCCAGCATTAATCGGGCACCTCGGCAAACCAGTCAGGGCACACTTGGCGAGTCGCGCAATTTACGGCTAGAACTTAAGTTACTGGCTGATGTGGGTTTATTGGGCTTGCCAAATGCCGGTAAATCTACTTTTATCCGCTCTGTTTCAGCAGCCAAGCCAAAAGTGGCTAATTATCCATTTACCACCATGACCCCCAATCTTGGGGTAGTATCAGTAAATAAACACCGCAGTTTTGTTATGGCAGATATTCCTGGTTTGATCGCAGGCGCTGCTGAAGGTGCAGGACTGGGAGTCCAGTTTCTTAAGCATCTGACTCGTACTCGTTTGTTGCTGCATCTGGTAGATATAGCACCATACGATGGTAGTGATCCCATTGAAGCTGCATTAATCATTATGCGAGAGCTAAAGAAATTTAGCCCCGCCTTGGCAAGACAGCCTCGATGGCTGGTATTAAACAAGCTTGATCTTTTGCCTACTGAAGAACAGGCCTCACGCTGCCAAGCAGTCATCGATGCATTGCAGTGGCAAGGCCCAGTATTTAAGATTTCAGCTATCAGCGGGCAAGGTACTGAATTACTAGCAAATACCATAATGACCCATATTGAGGAACAGACAACAGCACAAGAAGCTGATGCAGCCTTGGCTACACAGCATCAAGTCGAGCTGATGGAATTAGAAACAGAAGTCAGAAAAAAAGTTCAGCAAGCTCGATTAGTGCAATATCAAAGGCGTCTACAGACACATGAAACGTCTAATCAGGACATTGATTTTGATGATGATAATAATGTAGAGATTGAATATGTGCACGACTGAACGTGCTCCGATTAAACAAAGCCGTCGCTGGGTTATTAAGATTGGCAGTGCTTTGTTGACCAATGATGGTCTTGGACTGGATGAGGCAGCTATTGCCGACTGGGTTGACCAACTGGCCAGCCTGAATCGGTCTGGCATCGAACTGGTGCTGGTATCATCTGGTTCAATTGCTGAAGGTATGGCACGATTGCACTTATCAAGTCGACCTCGAGAAATATTCCGCTTGCAGGCAGCAGCAGCCGTTGGTCAAATGGGATTAATACAATGTTACGAGCGTAACTTTAAGCGCTATCAATTAAACACCGCCCAGATACTACTGACACATGATGACTTGTCCAATCGGGAGCGTTATCTCAATGCCCGTGGTACCTTGAGAGCACTGGTTGATTATGGTGTAGTACCTGTAATTAATGAAAATGATACTGTAGTCACTGAAGAAATTCGTTTTGGGGACAACGATACCCTCGGCGCCCTAGTAACCAATTTGGTTGAAGCCGACTTGCTGGTCATCTTAACTGATCAAGATGGTCTGTTTAACCAAGACCCCAGGCTGTATAAAGACGCTAGTTTGGTGAGCCAAATACAGGCTCGCAGTTCCAGCCTAGAAAAGATGGCAGGTGGTTCATCTGGCACCCTAGGACAAGGGGGGATGTTGACTAAGGTTAGAGCAGCACGAATGGCTGCTCGGTCTGGCGCACATACTGTTATTGCTAATGGCCGGACTAGCGGCATATTACACCGACTGCGCCAGGGTGAAATACTAGGGACTCTGTTAGTAGCCAGCCAGGAACCTATTCTAGCTCGTAAACAATGGTTAGCAGGTCATCTACAAGCTAAAGGTGAATTGAAACTAGATCAGGGTGCAGTAACCATGCTGTGTGATCAGGGTAAAAGTTTACTGGCTGTTGGTGTAACCCAGGTCAACGGCAGTTTTAGTCGTGGGGAAATGGTACGAATTAAAAACCCTGACGGCAAAATCCTAGCTCATGGCTTAATCAATTACAATACTCAGGAAACAGTTCGTATTCTGGGCCAGCCCAGTCATGCTATCGAAGCTATCCTGGGTTATGTTGGAGAAGAGGAACTGGTGCACCGAGACAATCTGGTTTTACTATAGCCGGCTAGCAGAGTCCTGGAGAGGCAGGCACGGATGTTTAAATCGCGATAACAGCGAACGAATCCAAAAGTAGATTATGGCAAGTAATTATCAAGCTTAGTAACAGGCTACCTAGCACCCTAGAGTGAATACTGGTATGGTTAATGGCATTTAATAATGCCATTAACCATATATCGAAATTCGCAGCAAAGTCATTGCATGGCTATTTTATGGAGTATGATTGCGTGCAACATCAAGTCGCCATCGTTAATGGCCCTAATCTAAATATGCTAGGCCAACGTGAAGTGAGCATTTACGGATGCAAAACCTTGAACGATATGAATTCTGAAATTGCCTCCGCTGCAAAACCATTGGGTGTGTCACTAGAATTTTTCCAATCTAATTCAGAAGGGGAACTGGTAACTTATATTCAACAATGTCGCTGCCGATTACAGGGCATTGTACTGAACGCTGGGGCTTACACGCATTACTCAATTGCCTTGCGAGATGCTGTTTCTGCAGCTCAATTACCGGTTGTAGAGGTGCATATCTCCAATATTTTCAAACGTGAGTCGTTTCGCCATATTTCAGTTATTGCGCCAGTTTGCATTGGCCAAATTTGTGGCTTAGGTGCTTACGGTTACGTTCTAGCCCTACGTGCTCTTCTACAGCACAATGTAAACGAAGCACAAAGCTAAACTAGCAACTGGAGTAGCCGCATTGAAAAAACAACAATTGCTGGTTTTTTCAGGCCCAATAGCCAATCTTACTGAGAAATCAGGATATACACTTGATGTACTGTGCTGGCGAACCAATATTAATGCCTGCCTGCAGCAGGCAGGCCAGGTTGATGGTATATTGATCAATACAGGTGACTTAGCATTGGAAAGTCAATCGCTATGCAGGACTCTAAGATCCATAAAAGTTCCCTGTATAGAAGTTTTTATTAGTCATTTTGGTGCAGACGAAGCACACAGTCGTCAGTCGATCGTAGCATCTGAATGTGTTGGCGTCATTGGTGGTTTTGGCAACTATAGTTATTTATTAGCCTTGGCGGCGTTAGCTAACCTGTTGTTACCATGATCTGGTGTTTTGATAATCCAGGTCGTGTTAGCAGACAATATCTCTACAAATGATCCAAATATACTGGTGTAGCGACGTACATTGAGTTGATTTTGTTCTGTGAGATAGTACTTTATTATAGCGCCTTGATCTTAGCACTCAAGTTACTTTTATGACGGGCTGCCTTGTTCTTTGTGTAAATACCTTTGCTAACCGACTTGTCAAGCTTGGACACAGCATTAGTGTAGGCGCTTTGGGCAGCTTCCTTATCACCAGCATCGATGGTGACAACAACCTTCTTGAGGTAAGTACGAGCTGTAGACCGCAAACTGACATTATGGCTGCGGCGTCTCTCTGCCTGACGAACTCGTTTTTTTGATCCAGCGGTATTTGCCACAATCTGGCTCCTGTAGGTCTAACTTTATACTAATGCATTTAAGAGGTAAGTGATTATTCCTTCTCAAAGCGCTTTTGTCAACCTAAAATCCTTCGTTAGGTACTGGCATTATTCCACTACGTAAAACAGCGCATACTAGTTTGAGTACGTTGGTAGGTTGGCTAGAACGTTTTAAATATGAGTTTGATGTCAACATATCATGAACTAAGCAAACAACCAATTGAAAAAGTTAGAAAACATTTTCTTGTGAATTAAATGTCTGTCACACAACACTAAAACTGTAACACTAAGGTGCTTGAATGCAATATCATCATTAGGGATCTATTTTTTATTATAACAAGTATGTGTGATATGCAGGAAATAACGGATGAACACCTACTCTATCCAACGCATAACCTCATGCTTTTAGATCATTAAATTCAGGTTTGAGGTTATAATGGACTGTGTACTGCCACAGGACAAGACGATTTTGACGTCAGTATTGATGCCAGTAAGACAAGATAAGTGCGACAATACAATGCCATTAAATACTATGCTGCTAAACTGATACTGGATATATGATTAAAACAAAATCCACTAATAATAAATCACGTAAAGGTCTGCTTGCTTCCAGCTTAGTGGTCAGTGGCATGACACTTCTGTCACGCATCCTGGGGATGGTGCGAGATGTGGTCATCGCTGCCAGCTTCGGTGCTGGAGCCAGTGCTGATGCTTTCTTTGTGGCTTTCAAGATCCCCAATTTCCTGCGCCGGCTGTTTGCTGAAGGGGCCTTTTCCCAAGCCTTTGTTCCAATTTTAGCTGAAGTACAACAGTCCAACACTGATCTGATGCGCTCCATAGTAAGTCGAGTAGCTGGAAATTTAGGATTAATACTGATTCTGGTGACCGTGGCAGCCATATTGTTAGCACCATTGCTGGTTATGTTGTTTGCCCCTGGTTTTATTGCTTTACCTGCTAAATTTGATCTCACTGTACAACTGTTACGATTGACCTTTCCCTATTTATTGCTGATTTCACTAACTGCATTTGCCGGTAGTCTATTAAACGCCCATCAACGTTTTGCAGTACCCGCTTTTACTCCTGTACTACTAAACTTGAGCTTAATTGTTGCTGTCCTATGGTTAGCCCCAAGGTTAGCAGTGCCAATTATGGCAATGGCTTGGGGTGTTTTAGCGGCAGGCTTTGTGCAGTTAGCTTTCCAGTTACCCTTTCTAGCTCGGCTGGGGTTACTGGCCTGGCCTCAAGTTGATTTTAATAATCATCATATCCGAAAAATCATGCAATTGATGCTGCCTGCTCTATTTGGGATATCAGTTAGCCAGATCAATCTGCTATTAGATACGGTATTGGCATCACTATTGCAGACTAGCAGTATTTCCTGGCTATATTATTCAGAGAGACTGGTGCAGTTGCCCTTAGGTGTTTTTGGCATTGCCATTGCCACGGTGCTCCTACCCAGTCTATCACAGCAATACACCAAAGCTTCTAAACAAGCCTTTTCTGCCACTTTGGACTGGGCGCTACGCATGGTATTGCTGATTGGCTTACCAGCAACACTGGTACTGGAGCTATTAGCTGAACCACTAATTATAACTTTGTTTCATTACGGTGAAATGACTGTTCGAGATGTGGTATCCAGTGCTGCCAGTCTCAAGGCATACGCATTCGGCCTGTTAGCTTTTATGTTCATTAAGGTATTAGCTCCGAGCTACTTCTCTCGTCAGGATATGCGTACACCTGTACGCATTGGCATCTGGGCAATGCTGAGTAATATGATCCTGAATGTGATTTTCGTATGGTATCTAGCCACCTATAACTGGGATTTAGCACATGTAGGTCTAGCGCTTGCCACTGCATTATCAGCCTTTGTTAATGCAGCCCTACTGGCTTGGGGTCTGTATCGACTGAATATATTAAGATTTAGTTCAGGCTGGCTACTGTGGTGGTTACGTCTACTGATAGCCAATGCTGCCTTGATTGGCTTTATACTCTGGCTGCAAAATCCTTTACAGCAGTGGCTGGAATGGAGCTTATGGCAACGAGTCTGGCAGCTTGCTCAACTGACTATCCTTGGCGGTCTGGTCTACGTAAGCTGCTTGTGGTTATTCGGATTGCGGTTGTATCATTTAAGAGATCTTTAAACATATTCTGATAAACCAGAACCAGAAAAATATTTTCATAAAAATCAAATTATTAACAGTGTTAATAGACAGATTGTGGTAAATTTTATCTATAATAGAATAGATTATTTTGCGTTCATTTTTACTGTTATACCAGCAAATAGGATGATTTGATAAGAGAGTAACCCGCAGGCAATGTATAAACCTGGACCTTAACCCACATAAGTCGCTATCATTATATTAGTTGGTGTATAATCGTAAGTTGTTATATAAGATTTCCGTTGCAAATGCTGGGTGCGATTCACTAGCTACTCCATATACATCAGCGGACAGGTCGTAGACCACATCAATGTTGGCTGATCCATTTTACGTTGAATCAAGTTCTTCGGATTAATTTTTGTTTATTTATGCATTGGTAACAATAGTGCTATGGACTTTGTGCGCGGCCTACATAATCTAAAACCAGAACATCGTGGTTGTGTTGCCACCATAGGCAATTTTGATGGAGTACATCTGGGTCATCAACAAGTCCTGTCTCAGGTGCGTGAACAAGCAGATAGCCTCAACTTACCAGCAGTTGTCGTGTTGTTTGAGCCACAACCATTAGAGTTTGTCGCTGGTAGCTCAGCGCCGTTACGGTTGACTCATTTGCGAGACAAATTACGGTTGCTGTCGGCCTGCAAGATAGATCGGGTTGTGTGCCTACAATTTAGCCATCGATTGTTGCACATGCAGCCAACAGACTTTATCCACAGTCTGTTGGTGCACGGACTGGCAGTGAAACATTTTATTGTAGGTGATGACTTTCGCTTTGGTTATAAACGCTCTGGCGATTTCAGTTTGCTGGAGCAGGCTGGGGAAATCTACGGCTTTCAAGTCGCTCGTACAAACACTCACTTGGTGAATGGCATTAGAGCCTCCAGCACGCGCATCAGAGAAGCACTGGTAGGATATGATCTTCACCATGTGCAAAACATGCTGGGCAGGCCATTTACCATCTCGGGTAAAGTCGTTAGCGGTCAGCAATTAGGGCGTAAAATGGAAGTGCCAACTGCCAACATCCGTTTGCCAAAATCACGGCCAGTGGTGCGTGGTGTTTTTGCCACCCGTACTTATGGCCTGGCTGAAGGGATCAAGGAAGGAATTGCAAATATTGGCTATCGGCCCACATTACAGGGCCGGCAAGCGCAATTGGAAGTGCATTTATTTGAACTACAAAAAGATCTTTACGGATATCGTATTGAGGTAGAATTGTGTCAATTTATCCGCGCTGAACAAGAATTTAATTCCCTGACCGAACTACAACAACAAATCAAACAAGACATTGCTGTCGCACGACACTATTTTGACCATAACAGCACTGCCTCTGATATTTAACGGTAACAACACCACATGAGTGATTACAAATCTACCTTGAATTTACCTAAAACCGGGTTTCCTATGCGAGGTAACCTACCCCAGCGCGAACCACAGATACTAAAGCGCTGGCAGGCAATGGGTTTGTACACTAAGTTGCGCCAGATTGGAGCTGGGCGAGAAAAGTTTATCCTGCACGATGGCCCTCCATATGCTAATGGGGATATCCATATCGGCCATGCGGTCAACAAGATCATCAAAGATATCATCATCAAGTCAAAAACCCTGAGTGGTTATGATGCACCCTACGTTCCAGGATGGGACTGTCATGGATTACCCATTGAGCACAAAGTGGAACAACAAATTGGCAAAGCAGGTACCACAGTCAGTGATGCTGATTTTCGTGCTCAATGTCGTAACTATGCCAGGCGTCAAGTAGATGGCCAAATGCAAGATTTCAAGCGCTTGGGCGTTATAGCAGATTGGGATCAGCCTTATCTAACCATGCGTTTTACAACTGAAGCCAACATTATCCGGGCATTGGGTAAGGTTGTCGCCAATGGCCACCTAGTCAAGGGGTATAAGCCAGTTTACTGGAGTGTAGTTGGTGCTTCAGCCTTAGCTGAGACCGAGGTAGAATATCAAAATAAAGTTTCACTGGCGGTTGACGTACGCTATTTAGCAACCAATCCTGAGGCTGTAGCAGCTACTTTTGGAGTACAAACTAATGGTGCAGCAGTGGCAGTGGCAATCTGGACTACCACGCCCTGGACGCTGCCAGCCAGCCAAGCGGTTTGTCTGCATGCTGAACTAGACTACAGCCTAGTTCAATACCAACGCAATGGTCGATATGAATATCTGGTGCTAGCAAACACTTTATGTAGCAGCGCCATGCACCGCTATGGCATCGACGATTACCAGTTGGCTGGCTACAGTAAAGGCATGGCTCTGAAAGGGCAACTGCTACAACATCCCTTGATGGATCGACAAGTACCAATTTTAGTGGGCGAACATGTGACTACTGAAACAGGTACTGGTGCAGTGCATACAGCACCGGATCACGGTGTCGATGACTTTAATGTAGCACGTGCCAATGGCATTGGTACCCTCAATCTGGTCGATAATCATGGTGTATTTGTAGATGCTGCGGGAGAGTTTGCTGGACAACATGTTTACAAAGTAGACCCAGCTATTGTAGAGCGGCTTCAGGCCAATGATAATCTGCTTTGTCAAGGACAACTAACACACAGTTATCCCCACTGCTGGCGTACGAAGACCCCCCTAATTTACCGTGCCACACCGCAGTGGTTTATTTCCATGAATGAAAATAATCTTCTGGAACAAGCTCGAGAAGCAGTTCAACATGTAAAATGGCACCCTGAATGGGGTCAAGCCCGCATGACTGCGATGCTCAACGCCAGCCCTGACTGGTGTGTTTCCCGTCAGCGAATTTGGGGAACACCCATACCGCTATTCATACATTACCAAACTCAAACACTGCACCCACGCACCGCAGAATTATTTGAAGTTGTAGCACAGCAGGTAGAAAAAGGTGGTATCGATGCCTGGTTCGAATTATCTGCCGAAGCACTGCTAGGCAATGAAGCAGCTGACTACCAGAAGGTCACAGACACTATGGATGTCTGGTTTGATTCTGGCTCAACCCATTTTGCTGTGTTGACAACCCACCCACAATTACAATTTCCTGCTGATCTGTATCTGGAAGGTTCAGACCAACACCGAGGGTGGTTTCAGTCATCTCTAAAAACGGCTATAGCCATGCACGGAGTAGCGCCATACAAGGGAGTATTAACCCACGGGTTCACTGTTGATGGTCAGGGCCACAAAATGTCCAAGTCTCTTGGTAACGTGCTGTCGCCACAAAAAGTTTGCAATAGCTTGGGAGCAGATATTGTGCGCCTGTGGGTTGCTTCTACTGACTATAGCGCAGAAATGGCAGTATCTGATGAAATTCTCAAACGCACCTCAGATGCCTACCGCCGGATCCGTAATACAGCACGATTCCTACTTGCAAACCTGAATGGTTTTTGCCCTGAAACAGATCTGGTGGATAGTGAGGCTATGCTGGCAATAGATCGCTGGGTGTTGAAACGGGCAGCACAATTGCAAACCGATATTGAACAAGCTTACAACAATTACCATTTCCACATTGTTTATCAACAAATAACACTCTTCTGTGCACGAGATTTAGGGGGCTTTTATCTAGATATTATCAAGGACCGACAATATACCTGTGGCGTAAACAGCCTAGCACGGCGCTCCTGCCAGACAGCTATGTTTCATCTCATTGAATCGCTGTGCCATTGGATTGCACCTATACTCAGCTTTACTGCCGATGAGATTTGGCAATACATACCCGGTAAGCGTGTTGAGTCGGTGCAACTATCAACATGGCATATCTTGCCATCAACGGAACAAGAAGATATGGACACCGCTTTTTGGGAGCAAATTATAACGGTCAAACAAGCTGTCAATAAAGCTCTTGAAAATCAACGTAATGCGGGTCGAATCAGCTCTCCTCTCAGTGCGCAAGTGGTTTTATATTCCAATACCAACATCGCCCAAGTGCTAGGTAAACTAAAAGATGAATTGCGTTTTGTATTGATTACCTCTACAGCTATTGTATTACCATTAGTGGACGATACTGGTGATGCTACTGATATTGATGGACTGCGGCTGTCGATATCAGCATCTACAGACCTAAAATGTGAGCGTTGCTGGCACCACTGCAAAGACGTGGGCACTATTGGTGATCATAAAGACCTGTGTGGGCGTTGTGTAGAAAACATGATCGGTGCAGGTGAGGTGCGGTACTTTGCCTGAAGCCAAACTTTTGCTGCACGAATCAGCTCTGCAACGTTGGGGGTGGCTTGGTTTACTACTGCTGATCACTGACCAGATACTCAAGCATTTGATCATAAGTAACTTTATGCTTGGGGAGAGATTTTTTGTATGGCCATTTTTTGATCTGATTCGAGCCCATAACCCCGGGGCAGCTTTCAGCTTTCTGGCCGATGCAGGTGGCTGGCAGCGCTGGTTATTTACCGCCATTAGCATTAGCATCAGCTTGGTTCTAGTAGTCTGGTTACGGCGCTTACCACGCCAACGATGGTTACTAGGCCTAGCCCTAATATTAGTGCTGGCTGGCGCCATAGGTAATTTAGTAGATCGCATGTTATACGGATATGTTATCGATTTTATTTCGCTGCATTACCAACAGTATTATTTTCCAGCTTTTAATCTGGCTGACGCTGCCATTAGCTCTGGAGCCATTGGTTTATTGCTGGATGCCTGGAGTCAACGCTCTCAACACAATTGAACAACACAAAGTTCGAAAACTCAATATTAGATGATCAGCTAAACAATTTAGCTAAAAAAGCCTGATTTTGATATGTGGGATAGAGCACGTTACTAACGTCATACAAACATACTACAACAGCATTGAAGATGATTACCGAACAATCCTGTATAACTCTGCATTTTGCCCTTAAAACTACTGATGGCGATACCATCGACTCGAATTTTTCTGGTCAGCCTGCCCGCTTCACTATGGGTGACGGCAATCTGCTGCCCGGATTTGAAAAATTACTGTTAGGCTTAAAGCCAGGACAAGAATGTAGTTTCAGGATTCTGCCTGAAACTGGCTTTGGCCAAACCAACCCCAATAATGTGCAAACCTTATCACGTCGACAATTCGACTCCAATATATTGCTACAACCAGGCCTAGTGGTTAACTTTACCGATGCAGCTCAAGGAGAAGTGCCCGGTGTAGTCAAAGCCGTTACCTCAGATCAGGTGATCGTCGACTTCAACCATCCCCTGGCCGGTCGAGAATTACGCTTTGAAGTCAAAATTGTTCAGGTTGATTAATTCACAGAACTACAGAAACATAAACGAATCTTGTCCCTTTGGACACTAACCCTGCTATCCCCACCCATTTTATGATTATAGCGCCTAAACTATTGTCATAAGTAGATGCTGGATAAACATCTAGATGAACTCTGTGGCTGGCTCAAAAAAGCCGTGGGGTATGACTAATATTCCACAAGGAATCTAGATTTCGCTGAATCCTTCCGGTAATCGGCAAAACACTACATAGTCAAGCACTTAAGCTTGAGCCAGGCAGATCTGACTTATAGCAAAAAATAAAACCAATTAAAAAATAATATTATGACGTACAGTGACTATAGTATAACTTCATGGTGATACAGTATTTATCTGAGCAGTTAACCGACAAACACGCACTGGCTGTAACGATTGACCTCAATGTAAAAATCAGCCGCCACCGGTATCCTTGTAGGCTAATCAATCAAAATCATTGTGATATTCGGAGACGATTATTAGGCACCAGTTTACTGGAGTTGCTGCTGGTTGTAGTACTTATTAGTATAACAGCCGCCATAGCTTGGCCTGCTTGGCAACATGCCCTGAGTCGTCAGCAACTGCTAGAATAACGCCAGATACTGCAACAAAATCTACAGGCTGCCCGAATTGCGGCAATACAGCAACAATACTCAGTGACCATATGTTTAGGGCAGGCTGCAGGATCAACATCTGTTGACTGCCACACAAGCCACTCCCATGCTCAGCCCCCCTATAACAATGTATTGGTTTTTGTGGATTATAACAGCGACCACCAGCGCCAAACCCAGGAACCGATTTTACAATATTGGGAATTGCCTGCTGGTCTGGGGCTACATTTTAACCGTGGCAACTGGTTAAACTTTACTCCAGCAGAGACAACAGCCCGAACAGGAACTTTCGTGATCTGTGAGCCTCGCTATCATTACAATGGTCCCAGCATCAAAATATCCAGCGGTGGACGCATTAATCATGCAAAGGAACAGCCATGCAATGCGTAATATCCATCACACATAAGTCACAGTCGGGTGTAACTCTACTTGAACTATTGCTCGTTATGGGACTGGTTAATCTATCTCTGGCCACTACCTATATGATTCAACAAAGCACTGGCCAAGCAGCACAGTTAGGCTTACAACAACGTCAAGCCAGCATGTTACTAGAACAAATCGCTCTGACCTTACGCGAATATCCACAGCAACTAGCGCAATTTTATACCAACACTGCAAATTTGCCGATTGCAACGCATTGCGGCGCTGGCCAATACTGCAAAGCAGTACAAATGCTGGCTTATTGGAATCAGCAGTGGCAATCAACTTTGCAACAATTGCCATTATCTAAGCTCCAAGTTAGTTGCCAAACCCATTGCAGTGCTGGTCAATACCTAGTAATACAAATTAGTTGGCAATCACAACTTTTACCATCTACAGGGAGCTGTGGTGAAATAGAACGTTACTGTTTATCAGTCAATGTACCACTTTGATCAATGGAGAAAGCCCTTTTTCAGTAGTGGTCATACGCTACTGGAGCTGATGATAAGCCTGGCCCTTGGCGTTGCATTGATAGCAGGACTGCTGACGTATATGGATCACTTACAGAGGCATAAACGAATGATTAACAACCAACTCAGCCTGAAAGTTGCCACTGACCTGAGTTTGACCGTATTATTACAGGACTGGCGACAAAGTTGTGGTAATGCATTGCTGGCCGGACAAAGCAATTTAAAAACTGGAGTATGGCTGCAGGTAGAACGTCAAGGTAAAGAAGGCTGCCAAGGTTATGAATACCGTTTTTTTGCTGATCAACAAAGTATTAAACGCCGACGTTTGACAAATAGCTCACTGCTAGCTGATATTAACTCCATGTTACTGTGCTTCGGCGTAGACAGTGATGGTGATTGCCAACTAGATCGTTGGCTGGCTGGCAACCATGCCAGCTCATGATAAATGGCAAGTACGACAGGTGCAGGTGACTTTACAATTGCAAACCTGGTCTGGCAACTGGCGTCAGTTGTTGGCACTGCCTAATAGGGTAGACTCAACTCAAACAATGCAGTTAAGTCAATCAACCATACATACCCAAGTTATTGGTATTTGGCCCATTCCTGATCCACGGCCTGCATGTGCAGCAATCTAAACAACAACAGGGGTGGATCTTACCACTGGCACTGGTCATATTAATGCTGATGATGTTAACTACCGTTGCCATGTTGCAACAGAGCAGCTACCTATTGACTGCTGCTGGCGACAGTCATCAGCAACGACAAGCTTATCTGGCCTCATTGCCAAGAGTGTATTTCCAATTTGATACCTAGATCAATCCATAACTACTCAATCAAAACACCATCAACAAGCGTTCAGTCTATTGGAAGTGCTAGTAGTCTTAATACTGCTAGGGCTATTGCTAAATCTAGCACTACCTGTATGGAATCAGCATCTGCTACACGCTGGACGACAACAGGGATGGAAGACCTTACAACAAATCGGCTTAGCTCAATCAGTATGGTATAGCCGTTACCATACCTATTTTGCTGACTTCGCCAGTGCAGATATACAAGAACCCCTGGATGAGTATTACCACTACCGTATTGAACTAAACGAACAAGGCTATACTCTACATGCTGAAATACGCAAGACTGGTCTGCAAGCTGCTGACCATAGCTGCTATCAATTGCAACTGGATCAATGGGGCAGACGCCAAGCTTATGATCAGTTAGGGCAAACTACAGGCAGGTGTGGCTGATGTTTGTTCTTAACTAGAATCTCATAAAACAGTGGGATGGGCATGACCTCATATCTGAGCATTATTAAGACTTATTAGATGGTCTAGCTAGAATTTTAGCCACAGCCAATCCATCTAAGAGGTCATTCTGGCTAGATACGAACTGATTTGAATCAGTTGAACCCGCACAAGATCTGGCGACTAAATGATTAAGGGCTTGCAATAGCTAATGCGACCCCACATAGCTATTGGCAGCGTACCACCCTGGCAGTTATCGATCTGCTGCATGCTTTATTAAGAATAAAAACACGCAACTTCTACTTTGCTCCCCTAAGAAGTAAAACACTCAAGTGACGTTTTACGCTTGATCAGCTAAAAAAAACACAATGATACTGCTTAAATTAACTAGCAACTTGAGTTGAGGAATGACCTGTAATCAGGTTTTGAAAAATACATTGTTACGAAGAGTTGCAAGCCACTATTTATCAATCTAAAATAGATTATACTTATTGATGGTAGCATGTAGTGTATATAGGTAGTAAGGGCTAAGATACATAAATAAACTACAACATATGGATAAGCAACTGGAGCTTCTCTTATGAACACAACCTTTAGGCGCCTGCATGTATTCCTAGTGACATTGCTGATATTACCTATTGTACAGGCACAGACAGCATGCCCTGATTGGATTAATCATTCCTTGCAGCAGCTACACAGTGATCAGATGATTGATGTTTGTGCAAAGATCACAGATAAGCCTATATTGTTGGTTAATACAGCCAGTCATTGTGGTTTTACCAGCCAATTTGGTGACCTGGAAGCGCTTTACCAACGCTATCGCGATCGTGGCCTAGTAGTAATCGGATTCCCTTCCAATGATTTCAATCAAGAGGCTGCTACCGCAAAAGAAACTGCACGCATTTGTTACTTGAATTTCGGTGTTACCTTTCTAATGACAGAAAAAATTTCAGTAGCCGGTGAACAGGCCCATCCTATTTTTCAATATTTAGCATCACACGTGGGTGAACCCAGCTGGAATTTCAACAAATTCCTAGTGGATCGCCAGGGACAAGTTATTAACCGTTTTTCCAGTTGGGTCGGACCCGAATCACAATCACTCTCAAGCGCTATTGAGAAATTGTTATGACAGGTGATTAATAGTGTTAGACACACCAGCATACATCCCTAATTACACCAGAATTAAAAAACCAATCGCTATATTAGTCACCCACGACAGCAGTAGACAATAAAAAATAGCCTTAGGTTGCGTTACTATACCTTACGCCTCTAATACATCGGTAGGCTTAGCAAGAGTCGTTGTACGTACATTACGTGCCAATATATTATAGATTGCACCAACATATTGATGGTTGTACCGTAAAACGGTATGTATCATTACATACAACATTGTTGTCGTCCTATAACACTGCTCACACAGTTGTATTCAACCAAGCACATCCGACCCTATACGGCACCAATATATCGTATAGCACCCAGAGCTACAATTGCATAGAACACACAATTTATCATCTTGATTAGCGTACCTTACAGTCAGTATGGTAGTTAAGAGAATAGGACTTTATTTCAAGTGTTCTACATAGAGGAGAAAGGTTGAATTTAGCGCATGGGGACAACCAGCCTGTATCTGACCTATTCGATCATAGCACTAACCCCTTATAATCAACATAGTATAAAATCATTATCATGATACTGACCATCATGGAAATTGACCTGCAATGGTAGTATTTTTATAATGATTTGATAATATTGACACAGTTCATCATGTGCAAGTTAAGTGCGGCAACATGTTAATTGGAATAGCTGCTAAAGTACAAATTTAGGTAATTGATGAATTAAAACGATGACACAAGAACTGCAACTATTACTAAAATTAGCCCTTAAAAACCTTGAGACAGGGCAATAGAATGACCAACAATAAGACCACAAGCATTTCTATCTTAGGGCAGGCATATACAATTAGTTGCGCCCCAGAACATGAACAAATCCTGCACCAGGCGGCCACACTTCTTAACCAGCAATTAGATAGCTTGCGTCATTCAGATCGGTTGCAAAAGCCGGAACGTACAGCGATTATAGCCGCACTTAATATTAGTGCTGAGTTAGTTGAAGCAAGGGAATTTGCCAAACTAACTCAAATAACCTGTCAACAGCTTGACCAGTGTATTGGCAAAGTACTTGATTCCAGTTAATGTGCCAGGAAATTTTTTACCAAAGTAGATGAAAAATTCACTAAAATGAGTATACTTACAAGAGACTTCCTGCAGTGATTGAGTTTTGGCTACGTCCCTCGAGCCGATATGCCAGTATTGGAGGCCGAAAAATTACACTTTGTGCATGTCCACTGAATTGTGGAAAGCCTTCCGTGTAACAGTAGCTTCCACCTTGAATCCATGGGTTCAGGGCTTGAGTCAAATACGACATTGCGGGAAGTTCCTAATACCTACAACATAACTTTAGTACGATAAGACTCATGTACATTATAAAAACAGACAAGTAACTGATTAAATAGTGTGAATAATATAGTTAAAAAAATAAATCGCCATGATGCGTATGCATTTTTTTCATTAAACCATAAGCCATAATAATACCATGCATTACACAATCTATTCCATTATGCTTACGATTAAAGCAACAGATTGTTAACCTAGCTATTGTTGCGTAGTCTGGCCGCAAATTACGAAAGCCTTCATATTATCAAACAGCTATCAAATTGTGCCAAGGCTGTATGATGAGGTATCCTATAAGTTTCAAACCTATTGGCTATACCGTTAGCCAATGAGCAGGTGATAATCTAATGCCAATTATCCGCATTGCTACCCGGAAAAGCCAGTTAGCCTTGTGGCAAGCCCATCATATCCGTGGTCATCTACAAGCCTTGTACCCAAAGCTAGAAGTCGAATTGATTGGCATCACCACTCAGGGAGATAAAATTCTGGATGCGCCATTGGCAAAGATTGGTGGCAAAGGGCTGTTTGTAAAAGAGCTGGAACAAGCGCTAATTGATGGACGTGCTGACATTGCTGTTCATTCCATGAAAGATGTTCCCATGACCTTTCCAGAAGGACTTGGTTTAGCCGTTATTTGTGAACGAGAAGATCCTAGCGATGCTTTGGTCAGCAATCATTACACCCATCTAAATCAGCTACCAGCATACGCTTGTATCGGCACTTCCAGTCTAAGGCGTCAGTTGCAGATACATGTCTTGAGGAAAGATCTAACTATTCGCAATTTACGAGGTAATATCAATACTCGACTGGCTAAGCTTGATGCTGGAAAATACGATGCCATTGTTCTGGCCAGTGCAGGCCTGCTGCGCTTGCAAATGGAGTCCCGTATTACCTATCGTTTTAAGGATAGCCAGAGTCTACCAGCTGCTGGTCAGGGGGCAATAGGTATAGAGTGTCGTCTGGATGATGCAGTCACACAGACACTACTGGAGCCGCTTCATCATGCTGATACTGCTGACTGTGTTATGGCTGAGCGCAGCCTCAATCGTCACCTGCAGGGAGGGTGCCAAGTCCCTATTGCCTGTTTTGCGCAATTAGTTAAAGATAACAAGTTATTTTTGCGTGCTCTGGTGGGACAGCCAGATGGCACCATATTATTGCGCAGCCAGGGACACGCACCTAGAAAGGAGTCAGAAGCCCTTGGCATAAAATTGGCAGAAGCGCTACTGTCACAAGGTGCTGGCGCAATCTTGCAATCGGTACACACCAGTTAAATATAAATTGAATAATTGAAAAAACAATGTATATGAAAAATAATATATTGCTACTGTGCCCGCCTTGAAGACTGATGGTTTAGCATGAACCTGTAATCCGTTTACAAAAGATGAACGTTAAGTTAACCAGTGTGGACAATTCTGCTGAAGTTGGTCATCACAAGATACGAGTATTAGCGACTCGACCTCAACAACAGGCCAAACCATTGCTACAGCAGTTGCAGGATCGAGGCTATGAAGCAATGGCCTTTCCCTGTTTGGCCATTGAACCGATCAGTGCTGATTCAGCTATGGCTCAACAATGCAGTGTCCGTGCCACTGAAATTGACCGTTACCAACATATTATCGTGGTTAGTGCCAATGCAGCAGCCTTCTGGCTGCCCTGGGTTAATCGTTACTGGATAAAACTGCCAATAACCCTACATTGGTGGGCAATAGGAGAGGCAACTGGTTATCGGTTACAGGCATTTGATATCCACGCCCAGCGACCACATCAGGGATGTGATAGTGAGGCCTTACTGGCTGGCCTGCTACCACAATTAAAAGCCCGTGACCGGGTATTGATTGTGCGAGGTGTAGGTGGACGGGACACGTTGGCAGCAGCCTGTCGTGCCCATCTAGCAGAAGTAGACTATGCTGAATGCTACATTCGTCAAAGGACTAAGCCCTCAAAGGCAGACATCGCCCAAGTAGCATCTTACAACCCATCGGCAGTTTTATGCCAAAGTGGTGAAACATTGATCAATTTCAACCACCTCATGCCCGCACAACTATGGTTAAAACGCCATCGAATCCTGATAGTAGCGCCGAGTCAACGAGTGGCTGATTTAGCTTATAGCTTAGGGTTCAGGCGTGTTAAGATCAGTGTCGGAGCATCAGATCAAGCCATGTGCAACGCGTTGGATGAATATTATTATGTTTCCTCACATCAAGTTAACTAATGTGATGGTGGTAGCACACTCTCAATTCTCTATTAAAATGTTAATATGATTGACCAATAGTTGACCATACATCAGAATTCACAAAAAAATGTAACTCTCCATAACCAGAGCATATACATTCATGCTAATATCTTCGCACTAAAACTTAAAATAATGATAGTTTTTATCAGATAGAAGTAAAGATAATGACTGATAAGGTAAGTATGGTCTTGTGTATCCTGGCTAACTGGCATTCAATAACGATTATTAAGTAAATGAATCAAACCACTTCCCATACTGATGCGCCACATGAACTCAATGTTGCGCCCCCAAATGATTCAGCCAATACGGCAACTGCCCGGTCAGCATGGCGGCGTTGGCCCATAGCACTGTTGTGGCTAAATGCCGTTACCTTGATTTTAATCCTGTCATGGCTGGGTTGGCAACAACTGCAACTACAACAACAATTGATTGACTACCAGCAGTTGCAAGCAGATCAATTACAGCAGACCCAACAACAACTGCAGATGGAAGCTAGCTTGAACCAAACTATGACAGTACAACGCAAAAATATAGCACAATTGCAACAGAGTATTGAAACCAAGCTTTTGAAAATAGAAGAAAAATCGAATACAGCATTTGAACAATTGACTCAAGCAACAATGAGACATACTGCAGTTGACTGGTCAATGGAAGAAGTGCAATACCTGTTGCGACTGGCCAACCATCGACTAGTGATTGAACGATCTAGCCAAGGCGCCTTGATGTTATTAAAAGCAGCTGATGAGCTTGTGCGTGCACATGAAAATATTGATACTGATATGGTACGACAAGCCATTGCAGCAGATATGATGGCCTTACAATCGGTAGCTAAACAAGATATCAATGGTGTCTATGCCAGCTTGAGTGCCTTGATTAAACAGAGTAAGGCATTAGCGTACTGGCCAGATATGGTGACAAACCAATCATTGGTCACCAATATAAAGCCAGAGAAAACAGCTGAACTAATAACCACAATTGAAACCGATACTGCCTTTTGGGTTTGGCAGCAAATTAAAGACTTTAGTTCTGAAATATGGTGGGATTTGCGTCAATTGATTGTGATACGACAACACACTCAGCCACTACAGCAGTTGTTATCACCCCAAGCCTTACTGGTGGTAAGCATGCACATTGAACTGGCACTGAGCCAGGCTCAGGCAGCATTACTGAGTCAACAACAAGAATTTTATTATGCCAGCCTAGATCAAGTGCAGAAACTGCTACATACCTATTACCGCATTGATGATCCAGCAGTACAAGCAATGTCAGAAAAGATACATATCCTGAAACAGCATCCAGTTACTATAGATTTGCCAGATATCAGTGCTTCCATGAGTACCTTCCAGCAGTATATGAATCTCTCATCCCGGCAGGCTACCAAAAACCAGATCAATACACCTATTATTGATGCATCAGCAAACAGCCTATTAGTACAGGAACCACAGTGATATGCATCGGATGCTACTGATTTTGTTGGGTGTCATGTTGTTAGGCACTTGGCTGGGTTCCCTCATGTACCATGATTCTGGTTATGTGCTTATATCATGGAGCAATACGACATTGGAAATGAGTGTTTGGGTATTACTTCTACTGATATTAATAGCTGGGCTATTGAGTTATTTCCTAATGTGGCTCCTGTTTTCTATCAAAACACCATGGGTGTATTTTAATCGCTGGACTATTTCAAACCGTCTCCGGAGCCAACAAAACCAGTTACACCAAGGTTTGTTAGCATTAGCCAGTGGCTACTACCAACATGCTGAGAAACGTTTGGTAATGCTTGCCAAGCAGGACATAATGCTCGTTGTAATTAAACCCAGTTTAGCTCAAGCTTTGGCTCGCCAAGGTCGTATGGATGAAGCCCAGTCATTACTACAACAGTTAGCAAACCAACATCCAAAAACCACTAGCCTGACACTGCTCAAACGGGCTGAGCTTTACTTACAAAGCGGTAACGACATGGCCGCACTACCATTGCTGAAGAAAATCCTTCAATCCGACAAAACACATGCTGATGCAAACCAGCATTTGCTCGGCGTACTACAACGCCTGCAATACTGGCAGGATTTGATTGTATTATTAATGCAACTAGATCGAAGTAAACAGTTACCAACTAACCAGTTAGCTGCTCAACAAAGCCTCGCTTATGATCAAGCCATAAGCAATTGGGATATACAGGAAGGTCTAACTGCTCTGCAGAGATTTTGGCGAAACGCACCTAATCATGTCATACAAGAGCCACTCCTACGTAAGAAATACGCTAAAGCTTTACAATATACAGAGTTAGCCAACGGTCATCATGGGATCACTGAGAGATTTATCCAATCTGCCCTACAAAAGCAGTGGCAAGATGATCTAGTGCTATTATATGCTAATCTACCCTTGGTTAATGTACAAAAATCCCTAACTGTGGCTGAAGCATGGCAAAAACAAGCCCCAGCAAGCGCTGCCCTACAGTTGGCTCTAGGACGTTTGTGTCGACAACTGCAATTGTGGGGTAAAGCATGTGACTATTTAAGAGCCAGTTTAGCCTTACAGACTGATCGTGAAGTCCAATTAGAGCTAGCAGCACTTTTAGATCAGATGGGTGAAACACAGCAGAGTCTGAACTATTTTCGTGCTGCTAGTGGCGAAGCTGGGACGACAAGTGTAATATAGTGATATAGGTCATTGACAGGCCTACCCAAGGGCATCTAAACTATATCAAATAATGTAATATAGTTTTAAATACATTTTTTATGTCATAAGATCGCTTTCTGACCTGCCGCTGGGCGCTAATAACTTCATCCAATGATTGCGTCCAAAATTAACCCCACCAAAATCAATGATTTTTCTTAAGGCAGCTTAAGCTGCGATTGTACTTATGAATCTTACCGATCTTAAAACCAAGTCCATGCCTGAATTGCTGGACATTGCTAAAGGCATGGGGCTAGATAATCTGGCTCGTTCTCGTAAACAAGATGTCATCTTTTCAATTCTAAAACGTCATGCCAAAAGTGGTGCAGATATATATAGTGACGGAGTATTGGAGATTCTGCAAGATGGGTTTGGTTTTCTACGCTCAGCAGATTCTTCCTACCTAGCAGGCCCAGATGATATTTATGTTTCCCCCAGTCAGATCAGACGCTTTAATCTGCGTACGGGTGATAGCATAGAAGGCAAAATTCGCCCACCTAAGGATGGCGAGCGCTATTTTGCCTTGTTAAAAGTATCTAACATTAATTTTGGGCCGCCCGAGCAAGCAAAAAATAAGATCTTGTTTGAAAATCTAACTCCGCTGTTCCCTCAACGGCGTCTGAGTATGGAAATTGGTAATGGTTCTACAGAAGATTTAACAGCACGAGTGGTTGATTTAATCTCTCCAATGGGCTGCGGCCAAAGGGCTTTACTGGTATCACCACCTAAAGCTGGAAAAACCCTGATGTTGCAGAATATCGCCCACTCTATCACCCGCAATAATTCAGATTGCTATTTAATTGTATTATTGATTGATGAGCGGCCTGAGGAAGTAACTGACATGAAACGCTCAGTACGCGGTGAAGTAGTAGCAAGCACATTTGATGAACCGCCTTCCCGCCACGTTCAGGTTGCTGAAATGGTGGTGGAGAAAGCCAAGCGTCTAGTTGAGCACAAGAAAGATGTAGTGATATTACTTGATTCAATCACCCGCTTAGCCCGAGCCTACAATACCGTAGTGCCATCTTCTGGTAAAGTACTTACCGGTGGTGTAGACGCTCATGCATTGGAACGTCCTAAACGTTTCTTTGGTGCCGCCCGTAATATTGAGGAAGGAGGCAGCTTAACCATTATAGCCACAGCTCTGACCGAAACTGGTTCCAAGATGGATGAAGTAATCTACGAAGAATTTAAGGGAACTGGAAACTCAGAAGTACACTTAGACCGTCGTATTGCCGAGAAGCGTATCTTCCCAGCAATCAATATCCGGCGCTCTAGCACTCGGCGTGAAGAATTGCTCACGAGTGAAGAAGAATTGCAGCGTATGTGGATTTTGCGCAAGCTACTGGACCCTATGGAAGACACCGCATCAACTGAATTCCTAGTGGACAAATTAAAAGATTTCAAGACTAATCAAGAATTCTTCTTGTCCATGCGCCGTAAATAATCATTTACTAAGTGGCAGTTCCTGCCCATGAGCTTACAGTACCAAGATCTGAGAGACTTTATTAATACGCTAGAAAAACTAGGTGAGTTAAAGCGTATTTCAGTAACTGTAGATCCATACTTAGAAATCACAGAAATTTGTGACCGAGTGCTACGCCAAAATGGGCCCGCTTTGTTATTCGAAAGCCCCAAAGGCTTTAATACTCCAGTACTTGCTAATCTATTTGGCACCACCAGACGGGTAGCACTGGGTATGGGGGCTGAGAATGTTGACAGCCTACGGGCAATTGGTGAAGTGTTGGCAGCACTTAAAGAACCTGAGCCTCCAAAAGGGGTTAGGGATGCACTACATAAACTGCCGGTCTATAAGCAAGTGCTTAATATGGGGATACGGCAAGTCAAGCGTGCACCGTGTCAGGCCAATGTATTAGATGGTGATGACATCGACCTGAATCAACTGCCAATCCAGACTTGTTGGCCTGGAGACGCTGGCCCGTTGGTTACTTGGCCTCTAGTAGTTACTCGCGGACCTCACAAAAAACGCCAGAATCTCGGCATCTATCGACAACAAGTCATTGGCCGTAACCGATTGATTATGCGCTGGTTATCACACCGTGGTGGAGCCCTAGACCTGCGCGACTGGCAGCAAGCCCACCCAGGCAAGCATTTTCCTGTCGCTGTTGTGTTGGGTGCAGATCCTGCTACCACTCTGGGAGCAGTTACACCAATCCCAGATAGCTTGAGTGAATATGCATTTGCAGGTCTGCTGAGAGGCAAAAAAACCGAAGTGGTAACCTGCCAAACCAGTGACTTGCAAGTTCCAGCTAGTGCGGAATATATCCTTGAAGGTTATATTATAGCTGGTGACATGGCACCAGAAGGCCCGTTTGGAGATCATACTGGTTATTATAATGAGGTAAGTCAATTCCCTGTGTTTACAGTCACCCGTATTACCCACCGTAATGACCCTATCTACCATAGTACATACACTGGCCGACCACCGGATGAACCGGCTATCCTTGGAATAGCCCTTAATGAGGTGTTCATACCTCTTTTACAAAAGCAATTTCCTGAAATTGTTGACTTTTACCTACCGCCAGAAGGTTGCTCCTACCGCATAGCTGTAGTGACTATCCACAAGCAGTATCCAGGGCATGCCAAACGAATAATGATGGGAGTTTGGTCATTTCTACGCCAGTTTATGTACACTAAATTCGTGATAGTCACTGATGCAGATATTAATGCTCGGGATTGGCGTGATGTAATCTGGGCAGTAACCACCCGCATGGACCCAGCCCGTGATACCATGTTGATGGAAAATACACCTATAGATTACCTTGATTTTGCATCACCGATATCCGGCTTGGGATCAAAAATGGGTATGGACGCCACCAACAAGTGGCTTGGAGAGACAAATAGATCCTGGGGCCAAGCTATTGTTATGGATCAGCAGGTTAAAGACAAAATAGACCAGATGTGGAGTAAGCTGGATATTTAAACCACAGGTTGATTTAGTTTACCCTGCCTATCGGCTGGTTTCTCGTGGTGTAACAGTAATTGAAATCACGCTGCCAAGTAACGTATTAGGTTCAATATGTATTGTCGCTACCCGTTGACCTTTTTCAAATGTCAGGACAGAAATATTAGCTTGTACACTGGTAATGGCAATCCAGCCATACTGACTCATATTAGCTTGATAGTAGTCGAAGGCCTCACTCAGAGCTTGGCTCGATTTCAATACGGCCCGACCAATCCATTGTTCACCAGTGTTGAGCAATAAAGAGCGTTGTACATCAACAAAATCTGATGGGGCAATGGGTATATCAGCGAATGAGTTAGCGACCACAGGAACATTGCCTGTGGTCGCTCCGACTCCGGCCGTAGTTGTAAGCAGGCCAGTAGATACACAACCACTAAGGATTGTAAAACATAATGCAGTGCATAGATGGACCCAAGAGATTTTCATAATACCCACCTGTTTCCTTTAGATTGCTGATAGATGCTATTATAGCCTAACTCAGCATAACCGGGACCACTAAATTGAATTTAGGTACTGAGATTGAACTATATTGAGCTCCACTACTTACTAAAATACATGAATATTCATATTTTTTGTGCATTCAATAATTATATGTGATGTTTTCATAACAGTGTAACCGGCTCAATTCAACTCAACTTAAGACTATGTTACAGGATCAGATTTACATCAGGCATCACGATGACATTTCTGATGAACATACCAATTACTCAACTAAAGCAACCTAATTATCAAACGCCTCATATTATATTCAGGTTAAGCCTGTAACCTAATCTACAAGCACAGACCCAGTATCCAGAGATGTTTCAGGTTAAAAAATCTAATCTGCTTTAGGAAAGTCGATGCAAAGCTATTTTATTACCTTTAGGTTAATCCATAGTATCCATAAAGAATTTTTCTAGCCCTTGGTGCAATTGCTTCTGTAGAATGATTATGAATTGCTGATATTTGGGTGAACTATGAATAACAGCTTACAGAGATGATTCGAACCACGTATGTTAGATTGGAAATGTTCAAAGCCCACAGTACAGGAGTACAGAGGACTTTTTTATGCAAAATACGTTAAATAAAAAACATGACACCATCAGAACAGTCTGCAAACTGATTGCAGAACATCAACCGCCAGCACAAGTAAATAATCTGCAGCAATTGGCCAAGCAGTATTTCAGTGAAATTATGCCTAGAGAATTGCTGAGATCTACCGCTACTGATCTTTACGGTGCCATTACTAGCTTATGGCACCATGTCTATCAGCGATCACGTAGTGGGTGCAATATCAAAATCTATAACCCCAGCCATGCCGAGCATCTGTGGCAATCGTCTCATACAGTCATTGATATTGTCTGCGACGACAGCCCATTTCTGGTATCGTCCATCACCAATGCACTAGCCCAGCTAGAGTATAAAATACACCGCAATACCCATCCAATTATAGCTATTAAGCGTTATCCTGAAGGAAATATCAAACAGATCTATGAATTCGCTGGTCGTTGTCAAAATACGCCCTTAGAAGCAGTAATGCGGTTTGAAATTGACCGTGAAAGTAACGAAAATAAAATACGAGTTATTACCACAACACTGCGTAACGTTATCAGGGATGTACACCGGGTAGTAAAAGACTGGCAAGCGATGCGTGGGCAACTGATCAAGGTAATCGAAGATACTGATAATCAACAGCTACCAATCAATAAAGAAGATAAGGAAGAATGCCTGGCCTTTTTGCGCTGGTTGGTTGATAGCCATTTTACTTTTATCGGTTACCAATCCTATGATCTAGTGGCAGATAAAATAAACGATCTATACCAACTCAGTGTTATCAAGGAGTCCGGACTGGGTAGTCTAAAAGAGCGTTATGGCAATGCCGGTAGCCTGGAAGCTATCAAGCTGAACCCCTGCCAATTAAAGCTGGCGCGCGAACCAAAGTTACTTGTGATGACTAAATCTTCCAAACGTTCAACGGTTCAACGACTGGTCAATCTAGACTATCTTGGCGTGAAGCGCTTTGATGCCAAAGGCCAAGTGATTGGTGAAGATCGTTTCTACGGACTCTATTCCTCCGCTGCCTACACTGCCAAAATTGACCAAATTCCCTTACTGCGGCGCAAGGTGGAAGTACTAATTAATCGCATACAAATCTTGCCTAACAGTCATAAATGTAGATCGCTACAGAATGTACTTAACTACTTTCCTCGTGATGAAATGCTACAGGCTAGTGTAGATGAACTGTTACCTATGATCCAGGGGATTCTGGAAACTCAGGAACTTCACCAATTGCGGCTATTTATCCGTATTGATACCTATGGTCACTTTGTAACTGCCTTAGTCTATATTCCTAGAGAGCGTTTTAATACCCAATTGCGCATACACATGCAGCAAATACTATTACAAGAATTTAATGGCCAAAGTACTGATTTCAGAGTTCTATTTTCTGAACAACCCCTAGTGCGTGTACACTTTACCGTACATGGCAAACAAATGAATAATCGTATCTTTCGGCTAGAGGATATTGAACAGCAGATGCGTGATGCCATGTTGTCATGGGAAGATCATTTGCTCCAAATCTTACAGAGCAAGCACATGGAAGCTCGCGGCAATGTGCTATTCAAAAAATACAAACAGTCTTTTCCAGTAGCATATAAAGATCACTTTTCACCACAGGTGGCAGCTGTAGATATCCTGCGACTGGAACAAATTTCTACAACCGCGATATTGTCAACTTACCTATACCGTGCTAAAGATCAGCCTGAAATGACCTTCAGCTTTAAGATATTTGGTAAAGGCCAGCCTCGCACTTTGTCTGAAGTACTTCCCATATTGGAGCATATGGGAGTTAAAGTTATTCATGCCCACCCATACGTTATCCATCAAACTGGAAGCTTAGGCCAGTGGATTATTGATTTTGTTATTACGATTGACACCAATGTCAGCCTGGAAGGTTATGCCATTAAGGAACGTTTCCAGGAAGCTTTCAACCAGGTTTATCAGGGACAAGTTGATGACGATAGCTATAACCAGCTAGTTTTACTGGCTGGACTCAATTGGCGTGAAGTCACTTTAATCAGAGCCATTGGCAAATATTTGAGTCAGATACAGGTGCCTTTCAGCCAAGCTTACATGCAGGAGACATTGGCTGGTAATGCACAGCTGACTCGGTCATTAATGCATTTATTCGACGCCCGCTTTAATCCAGACGAAACAGCGGATGAACAACGCCAGTCTCTATTGCTGGACTCAATTCATCAGACTTTGGATCAGGTTAAAAACCTAGATGAAGATCGTATTATCAAGCACTTTCTAACCATCATACAGTCTATGCTTAGGTGCAATTATTATCAAACTGACATCAATGGTTCAACACCAGATTACCTAGCGTTCAAACTGGACCCATGTCAGATACCTGGGATGCCATTACCTGTACCAAAATATGAAATTTTTGTCTATGCTACCTGGGTTGAAGGGGTTCACCTACGCGGCGGCAAGATAGCGCGAGGTGGATTGCGCTGGTCTGACCGTAAAGAAGACTATCGAACCGAAGTGTTGGGTTTAGTCAAAGCACAAATGGTCAAAAATTCTGTTATCGTGCCAGTAGGTGCCAAAGGTGGTTTTATTTGCAAGCAGCTTGCTCAAAACAGCAACCAAGAAACACGAATAAAAGCAGCAGTACGCAGTTATTCCACCTTTATCCAAGCATTGTTAGATTTAACTGATAACTTGGTTAATCAACAGGTAAAAGCACCAGCTAACCTGGTTTGCTATGACGACAGTGATCCCTATCTAGTAGTTGCTGCTGATAAAGGCACAGCCAGTTTTTCTAATATTGCCAACAAAATTGCTTTGCATCATGGCTTCTGGCTTGGTGATGCCTTTGCCTCTGGCGGGGCCAATGGTTACGATCATAAAAAAATGGGTATTACCGCCCAGGGTGCTTGGAAATCGGTCGAATATCTGTTCATGGAATTGGATCGTGATATTCAGAAAGAGGACTTTACAGTGCTGGCCATTGGCGACATGTCGGGTGATGTGTTTGGCAACGGAATGCTATTGTCCCCACATATCCACCTGCAAGCTGCTTTTAACCATCAACATATATTTATTGATCCTTTACCCAATGCAAGTCTTAGTTTGGCTGAGCGCCAGCGGCTATTTGAACTGCCGCATTCCAGCTGGGCAGATTACAATACTGGACTGATTTCCAAAGGGGGCGGCATCTTCAGTCGTGGAGCAAAGTCTATCAGACTGAGCATGGAAATGGTGCATATGCTGCAAACTGATGCAAACCGACTGACACCCAATGAATTGATCCAGAAACTGCTGCAGATGCCCGTAGATCTACTGTGGAACGGTGGCATTGGTACCTATGTCAAAGCCAGCAGTGAAAGCCATGCCAATATTGGTGACCCGGCCAACGACAGTGTTCGGATTAATGGCAACCAACTGGGCTGCAAGATCGTGGGTGAAGGTGGTAACCTGGGTTTATCCCAAGCTGGCCGAATCGAATTTGCTGAACATGGTGGTTTGATCAATACCGACGCCATTGACAATTCAGGTGGAGTCGACTGTTCTGATCACGAAGTCAATATTAAGATTCTGCTGAACCAATTAGTTACTAATGGAGATATGACATTAAAGCAACGTAATGAACTGCTCGCAAGTATGACTAATGAGGTAGCCCAGTTAGTTCTAGCCAATAACCACTACCAGAGCCAAGTACTGAGTATTGCCAACAGCCATGCTGATAAAGATCTAGATAACCATATTCGACTGATTCACTGTTTGGAGCAGGAAGGCAGCCTCAATCGAACTCTTGAATACCTGCCAGATGATGCGACCCTTGCCGAGCGTTCCCGACAACACAGAGGCTTGACTCGGCCTGAAATTGCCATCTTATTGGCATATAGCAAGATGCGTCTATTTGACCAACTCAACACAGCCAGTATTAGTAATGATCCATACTTTCACCAAATGCTGTTAGAATATTTTCCCAGTCAACTACGCCGAAATTATGCAATAGCACTGAATAAGCATCCCCTGCGACAAGAGATTATTGCCACTCATCTGACCAATACAGTAATTAACGGGATGGGTTCCACCTTTTGTCATAGTATCAGTGATGAAAGTGGTGCCGATACAACAGATGTGGTTAGGGCTTTCTTTGCCGCCAGAGAAATTATGAACATCGAATCCTTGTGGCACGAGCTGGATCAATTTGCTATGGCATTGGACCATCGCCAGCTGTTAACACTGCAACAAAATATCCAAAATCTGGTAAAAGATACCACTTTGTGGCTATTACAACACCAGCGTAGTATCACTATTAAAACTATGGTTACAACCTGTAAGCCAGCTGTATCTGCCCTACTGAAACAATTAGACCAACACCTTGATGCAAACACCTTGATACAGTTTGACAAATGCAGCCAACCATTAACAGCAGTTGGTATTGAGCCCAATACTAGCAACCAGTTAGCCTGCCTCAATTACTGCTACCATGGCCTACATATCGCGCTTACTGCACAACAGAGCCAGATGGCTTTAGAGCCCATAATAAATACTTGGTTTGGACTCTATCACCTGTTGGAACTTAACTGGCTAACCAGGGCTATTCATAATCTGTCAGCACATGATGCTTGGCAGCGTAAGGCCAGATTTGGCCTCAAACAGGAACTGGAAACCAGTCTGCGACAGCTCACTATCTTAGCACTCAAAGATCATGATGGTGTATTCAACACCGAGGACTGGAAACTGTGCCACCAAAACATGTTCAGTCGCTGTTCCGACTTATTCGCCAAACTTAAACGCAGTCAACAGATTGATCTAGCCATGCTATCTGTAGCCGTCCGGGAAGTTGCCAAACTGCACTCATGAGGCATTAACACCATGTTAAACCAGCCGTTAAACCGCAGTCTATTCGATCAGGTCATGGTGCCTAATTACGCCCCAACCAGAATTATTCCAGTACGTGGTCGAGGATCCCAAGTATGGGATCAAGATGGCCGCGAGTACCTTGATTTTGCCGGTGGCATTGCCGTAACTGGTGTAGGCCACTGTCACCCCAAACTAGTGAGCACCCTAAAAAGACAAGGAGATAGCATCTGGCACTTGTCCAATTTCATGACTAACGAGCCAGCTTTGAGACTGGCTAGAAAATTAACTGCTGCAACTTTTGCAGAACGTGTTTTTTTCGCCAACTCAGGCAGTGAAGCTAATGAAGCAGCATTTAAACTAGCTCGGCTCTATAATCACGAACGATATAGTGATACAAAACATGAAATAATCGCATTTGATCAGTCTTTCCACGGGCGGACTCTGTTTACAGTCAGCGTGGGCGGACAACCAAAATACCGGCAAGGTTTTGGACCAACACCAACTGGCATCACCCACCTACCTTACAATGATATAACTGCCTTAGAAACGGCTGTATCTGAACGCACGTGTGCCATTGTTATGGAACCATTGCAAGGCGAAGGTGGCGTAATCAGTGCTGATCCAGCTTTTGTGGTTCGGGCCCGCGAACTGTGCAATCAGTATCATGCCCTCTTGGTAATGGATGAAGTGCAAACTGGCATGGGTCGGCTGGGTAGCCTCTATGGTTACCAACAACTGGGGGTAACACCAGATATTCTGACTACTGCTAAGGCATTGGGTAATGGTTTCCCGATTGCTGCCATGTTGACTACAGCTGAAATTGCATCAGCAATGGCTGTAGGAACCCATGGCAGTACCTTTGGTGGTAATCCTTTGGCATGTTCTATAGCCGAAACTGTGTTTGACATTATCAATGACGCACAAGTGTTAGCTGGCGTCAGGTATAAGCATCAGCTTATACGAGAAAAGTTGGCCGCGATCAATGCCAAATACAACTTTTGTAGTGAAATTCGTGGTGATGGGTTATTAATCGGCTGCGCACTCAATTTGCCTTACCAAGGCTTTGCTCATCATTTTATGCATGCTGCTCAAGACCAACAACTACTGGTGTTAATTGCTGGGCCAGATGTAGTGCGTATGACCCCATCTCTGCTTATTACTGAGTCCGAAATCAATATTGGCTTGGAGCGCTTTGAAGCGGCTGTAGCTCAGGTTATCCAAAGCTGACTGATACGCCAAATAATGGTGAGCATCACCGCTAATTACTGCTCTTGGGATATATGGTCATTGGTAATCCCAAAATACTCCAGCTTAACGACCCATTGGGGTTGACTGATTGAATGTATTCATTGATAAACAATTAGCCCAGGATAAACGATGATTGAACTTAGCACGAATGCTAATGTTACATTCACTGGATGAATTCTTGTTCCAGTTGCCGACACCAGCCAACTATTCGCGCACTAGTCAATTCATGTTGATTGTCTTCATCCAGTGCCAAGCCTACAAAATGACTGCCATCAGTTGTAGTAGCTTTGGACGCTGAAAAGGTATAACCGTTGGTTGACCAGTAGCCTAGTGGTAAACCGCCCAGGGCAATTAATTTGTCATGTAATAAGCCCATGGCATCTTGGTACCATTCGGGATAACCAACCTGATCACCACAACCAAAGCAAGCAAAACGTTTGTTGGTAAAATCCAGTGCATCAATCTCATCCCAGATATCATCCCAATCTGCCTGTAACTCACCATAGTCCCAAGTAGGGATACCAAAGATAAGCTTGTCATAAGCTGCAACCAGACTAAGCGGTTCATCAGCAATATTGAATAACTCAACCATCTGGTTATTAAATTGATCACAAATTTGTTCGGCAATGTCTTCTGTATTACCAGTCGTTGAGCCGAAAAAAAGTGCTATAGTCATGGCAACATTCTCATATTTATGATCATTAGATCAATAAGCAATTATGGCAAAAGGTTTGAGCACAAATAAAGTCCTGTATAAACCAGGAACGAATTATTCCGATCAGGTCAAGTACTCGGCTAACAATTGATAAGATGGAATCAGAGATCATATCTTTTACCTTATCACTAAAAGATACCCTATATTGGAACAGCCTAAGTTGTTTGGTACACATGGTAGTACTTTAGAATAATGAAAATTATTCGATAGTCATACACCTCCACATATTTTTGCCTGAATTATAGGAGCATTTCAACACAAGAGGCAAACAATACAGGAGGTAAACGCACACAAGCTTATGTCAACTGACAACACATCAGACTTAACATAGCCTAGCCACAGCCGGATCAGAACAAAATCGGAGGTTTCCAAATTAGAAAAGTTGAATCAATGAGCCCACTAAACTGGCTATCGTTGCTGATGCTAATGCGTTATATTCAACGGAACACAGTTTACAACCTTGAGAAAAACATAAACAACAGTTATGGGTGAAATTCATCAGAAAAAATTTGTCAACGCCTATAGCAAGATCGTATTTTTCACTGACTATGCCCTATGATAAGCCATACCATAGCACTGATTGGGTTGGGCAATAATAATTGGATATTTAGCATAACTTATGCAGTCTAGATTATATTTGGCAATGCAATGGAGTGTAACTATAAGGATAATATTGCAGGGATCATACTGTGCATTGTGGGTGTTCAATTGTACCTAGCTTATTAGAACTGTGGAAATATACCTTAGACAGTAATAAGGGCTCATAATACCCTTCGAAAATACTGTAATTTTGATTGAGTAAAAACACTAGATTCATGGATTGCACACATATAAAACGACAACGAGTATGTATACTCTAAGCTAAGCAATATGCTTAGGGAAAGCACTGTCCTGGAAGTTTAAACTAATATCAAACTTCCAGGACAGTGCTTCTGAGGTTAGTTAACAAACCAAATCATTGTAAGGAGAAACAATCATTAATTCTGATTGGAAAATAAGGATATTTGAATTAGGTTCACTTATTTTTCCTACAATATAATTTCTAAACACAACCTTTATATCCTATTCACAACATATTTCAGAAATTCCATCCCATTTTGTAAATGGCTGCTGTAAGTTCGCACTCCTATTGGTTTAGGAGTATAATATTTAACTCTTGTGCGAATCAATGGTGTCACTGAAGGAGTCAGTTCCTGACACATCGCAACTCTACTATTAACGGCCCTGTAATAACTGGCTTACAGGCAATTAGGAATGGTGTCATGGTTCTTGTCCTAAGATCCATGCAACAGTATGGTAAGAAACATGAGCGAAAGCTTTGCTGATCTATTTGAACAATCCCTCAGTGCAGTAGAAATGCGTCCTGGAACTTTAGTAACCGGGACAGTGCTTGATATTGATGATGACTGGGTTACCGTAAATGCTGGCCTGAAATCCGAAGCAATTATCCCCTTGGAGCAATTTCTCAGTGATACCCGTGAGATTGAAGTCAAAGTAGGTGATGAGGTTAAGGTATCTCTGGAAAGTGTAGCCGATGGCTGTGGCGAAACCAAGTTATCCCGCGAAAAGGCCAAACGTGCAGAAACATGGGAAGTATTGCAAACTGCCTTTGATCAAGAAGCCAATGTAACTGGTGTTATATCAGGCAAGGTAAAGGGAGGTTTTACAGTGTTCATCAATAATATCCAGGGTTTTCTACCTGGATCACTCGTTGATGTGCGCCCAGTACATGATGTAGATCACTTAGAAGGCAAAAAGTTGGAGTTCAAGTTGATCAAGCTAGACTCCAAGCGCAATAATGTGGTTGTTTCGCGCCGTGCTGTATTACAGGAAGCCAACAGTGCTCAACGCGATGCATTGCTGAACAGCCTCGCAGAAGGTATGCAGGTTTCTGGCTTTGTGAAAAACTTAACCAACTATGGTGCCTTTGTTGACTTGGGTGGAATTGATGGCCTATTGCACATCACTGATATGGCCTGGAAGCGGATTTCTCATCCTAGCGATATTCTATCCTCAGGTGATGAAATTACCGTTCAGGTTATTAAGTTTGATAAAGAAAATGGTCGCCTATCATTAGGCTTGAAGCAGTTACAAGAAGATCCATGGGCATCCATCAAAGCTCGTTATCCAAATGGTTCTCGAGTCAAGGCTAAAATAACTAACTTGGCTGATTACGGCTGCTTTGCCTCCATTGAAGATGGAGTTGAAGGCCTAGTACATGTCTCTGAAATGTCCTGGACTAATAAGAATATCCATCCCTCCAAAGTTGTGCAAGTCGGCAATGAAGTAGACGTAATGATTTTGGATGTAGATCAGGGTCGCCGCCGTATTTCTCTTGGGATCAAACAGTGTTTCAGTAATCCATGGACTGATTTTGCAGAGAAATTTGCCCCTGGTGATCAAGTTCAGGGTAAGATTAAAACCATTACTGATTTTGGTGTCTTCGTGGGCCTGGAAGGCAATCTGGATGGTTTGGTACATATGTCCGATATAACCTGGGAAGCTGATAATGAAACAGCACTACGGGCATACAATAAAGGCGAAGAAGTGGCAGCTGTTATTCTGTCTGTAGACCCTGAGAAAGAGCGTATTTCTCTAGGTATTAAGCAACTTAAGGCTGATCCGTTTACCGAGTTCGTTAATGCTAATAAACGTGGTTCCATAGTGGTTGGCACTGTCAAATCTATTGATGCCAAGGAAGCCTTGGTGGCGTTTCAGGGGGATGTCGAAGGAACACTAAAAGCATCTGAAATGAGTCTTGACCGAGTCGAAGATGCATGTAAAAAATATAACGAAGGTGATACAGTTGAAGCTAAAATTATTGGAATTGACCATCGTAACCGTAGCATCAATTTATCTGTTAAGAGTAAAGATTTATCTGATCAAAAGCAAGCCATGAAAAAAATTCGCGACCTGGAGTCTACTGCTTCTGGACCAATGACCGTTGGTGATCTCATCAAGCAACAACTGGACAAACATTAACTTTGCATTTTTTGGTGACTAAAGTACCAAATTTTGGTTGTCCATAGCAGAGCCGGATATTTAGTTTCCGCTGACATCTGAGTACTCTGATCCATGAATCGTTTTGATGAGCTCATTAAACAGTTTTGGTGGCAAGTAACGCAGCATTGTGAAGCAATTCGTATGTTAGGTATGAATCAAATTCCACTGAATAATAACTTGCTTGAAAGCATCCAGAAACGCCTAGTTGATATTGATCCTTACCTTACCTTTCACTTTGTTCGCAATGAGCAAAGTGATTATGTAGATCTGGTGTTTGGTTGTGATGGCTATACTAACCGGATTGATTTAGTATTGGATATTGTCAATGCTGCGCCTCAGTTACAAGGGCTACGCCCAGTAGCCTTTAATGCCAGGGCGGTACAGATACCTGAACTAATTGATATGGGTGAGTTTTGGGTGGCATTAGAAGATCCATTCTTTCAATTGCGGCAACAAGGGCAGACCGTGCATCTAGATATTTATTTGGAAGACCTAAACGCTTTTAATGAAGATCCGCGAATGGAAGGTGTAATGATGTTGCTGGATGCAATCTTAGGTGAATACGACCTTATGACCCGCATTACCAGCATTAATTGGTTAGACCTGCCAGCAGATCCCCTTGACCATAATTTGTTACAATTATCTCATCTACGTACTGTCTTCGATAACCAACGCCACCATATTCGTACCATTGGGATAGCCGTACACTAACAACCACTATTGTTAGGATATAGCTGCTAGTGAAAGTGGTTCATATAACATCAATTTTAAAAGGAACTATCATAATATTTAACTATTTAAATTGAAAGAAGACCAAACCTAGATATCTTATGGCAGGACAATAACATGGGTAAAAAGCGTTGTATGTTCACATTTCAAATACATTAACGTATCCATGTTCAGGAAACCCTGCAAGATTATACTTGCAATCCTTATCAAACCTTCGTATGATCTTGCGTCCAAATGCAGTGCGGGAATAGCTCAGTTGGTAGAGCGCAACCTTGCCAAGGTTGAGGTCGCCGGTTCGAACCCGGTTTCCCGCTCCAAATCATAAAACCTACAATAAGGTAGGCACTCAATCAGGCTGAGTGGCAGAGTGGTCATGCAGCGGACTGCAACTCCGTGTACGCCGGTTCGATTCCGACCTCAGCCTCCAAACTTTGATATATAAACTAAAACCTTGCCAAACCCGTAATCCTCAAACCTAGATCTTTTGGGTACACATTAGTCTTATTAAAAGTTGTCAATCATTATCTCTTGCGTTGCTCCATAAGCCTAGTTTAAGTCTAATCATTCCGCCAAATCCATGATGATCGCCTAAGAATGCAATAAGTTTATTCTTCGTGAATCTATTAAATAGCGCTGAACAGGATGCTTGATGCCAAGACCAACCATTTAACAAAGGCCGTAAGAACACGCTTGTGAGCCGGCGAACGAACCCTAGACAGAAGAATGAGCCGATGAAGCAAAACTGCGCGAGCAAGCTGTTGAGACAGCAATCATCGAACAATACTGACGACGCGAAAATTCGGTCAAAGCGGTGTTGATCGGGCTGTACTTGGTAGACGTTTCTATGCGCCAGATCGAGGACACCACCAAGGCGCTCTGAGGCACCCAGAAAGACAAGTCTGGCTGGCCGAGCTTCCTCTGATACTCGCCATACTGGTAGCTATAAGGCGAGCAGCTGACCGTTTCAGATGCTCGCAGGAGGCTCTTAGAAAGTGCCGGTGATGATTTTGCCGATGCACAGTGTTAACCCAGCATCGTTCACTTCTACCGAGCTGTTTTCAGCAAGGGCGATCTATGTCCAAAAGGATCATAAAACCACAACTGAACAGATACAGATAGTCATCGTCGACCTGATGGACATGGAGCTAGCCAAGGCGGCTCAAAGATTAGTGTGAAAACATGTTTGGGGGCAGGATACAATTTTTACCTTAAAATAGGTGATGTGAAGCCAGACGATATGAGGTAATTGGTTTTTAAAAAGATGTTAGATGGTAGAACAACATCTGCGGTTGAAACTGCTGGTTGTATTATAGATAAATGATATACGAGCGATTAAAAAAGAGCATACTCTGAAGACATTAAACAAAGATCAGCGATAAGGCACGCTCTGATCCAAGCAGAAAATATGTGGATTAAAACCAGGCACCACAATTGGTTTGTCTCAGGTGCCTGGCTTTTTCTGCCTTGGATATTTTGCTATAAACCCCATGCTACGGTAGATTATGCCTGATCTGAAATGCCAACAGATGCTGTGATGGAATAGCCTTTCTCATGTTAGGTTTTAAAACTATAGAGAAACTAAAAGGGTTTTCTAAATGAATATAGATAATGAAAAACCCTTTACTACCATTCACGTCTGATTTTGGTATTTACCTGCTGACGGCCTTGGTAACTGAGTAACCCAGCAATCAGCACCATCATCATAGTAAAAAATACACCCGCATTATTAATTGCCCAAATAACCTCTACCAAACCAAAATCTATAAAACCAACCGCCAATATCATACCTGCTGTCGCTAGGGATTTATTCTGCTTAAGATGTTGTTTACAGTGCAAAATAAACGACAAATAAATACCGTACACCATGAACGGACCAAAAATACCCGATTCATATAAACTATTAAACAACTGACTATGAGGCCCATTAATCCATGTTACGTCAGATGATAGAGCCCCAATTTCAACATAGTGCATCAGATATTGCCAATACGTGCCAGGACCCGTGCCAAATAATGGATTATCCCAGAAAATTAGCAGGCAACCATGCCATAATGCTAACCTGAGACCTGCTGAATTATCATACACCACACCATTGACAATGTACTCATAGATTGCCGGCAATATAACGTTCATACGCTCCTGAATAAATGGCGACAAAAGATAAGCTAATGTAGCCATGCTTATTACAAAGACTAGCACTCCAAACCGCTTTTTATAAGATGGCTCATCAGTCAGTTCAACCAGCACCAAACCTAGCAATGGCAGAGACAACCAACCCCCTTTGGTTCCAGAGCACAGAGATGCAAACAACCCGGCCAGGAAACCGAGCAGCGCAATGCATTTCCAAAGTGTTTTTTCACGCCACAGAGGCTGTAATAATGCCACACACATGACACCACAAATTAGACCTACATTACCAAAAGCAGCTGGTGAACTAGAAGTACCTCCCCAAGCTCGATATAGCCCTAGATGTACTTTTTGGTAATAGGCCCAGAGTGCAGCAAAAATAGCACCTGCAAGTATGCCATAACGTAACCCTCTCTCGGAGTAACCTACATGACGAATAAGTAGAAAACCGGGTAATAATAATAAAAAGCGGCTGGGTTCTTGTAATTCACCCAGGTCCCATTTGGAACGCAGCAATAGATCTAGCAAGGTAAAAGTAAAATAAAAAAGCCAGAAAAATATCATGGCTTTTTCCACAGTTGAGAAACTATGGCCAACATGTAACCAAGGTAGCATTAAAAGACTCAAAAAAACCAAAGTTATAGCACTAAAATATAAGCCATCGGCCAAATTAACACTGGCTGCTGGAGCTATAAAAGCAATAATTGAAATTAACGCATTAGCCACAAAGAACAATTTTACATGTTCTCCAAGTAATTTTTTTTTCACTGTAATAGAAAACCTTAGCATTATGTACATCAATTAAAATTCTTAAAGCTTTAATTTTAACATAATTTACTTATCTTTGTCGGCTGCTGTACAAGCAGACTAGATGTTGTTGTCGAACAATTTGGCCCCACATAATGCAACAACAAATATGTAGGACTGCAAGGAAACAGCGGGTATTTTTAGCATGGCATGTGACAACGCCACGCTACTGCTTAAGCGTTAGACAAAACGGCTGATTTTATCAACATGTCCATCATGGTCACGTCATTTTTTCTGGTTTTTTCGTGGTCCAATAAAGTATCAGGGTAACTTAATGCAGTATTTAACGACACCATCTAGATTTATGTTAAAAAAATAGACAATTTTGTACTATCGTCTATATATAACAGTTCATTTTACGATAGCATAAGTACCAATAACTGATTTTTATAGGACGAGTATCTAGGCTGTGTTTAATAACCACGTTTCTCCAATTGATGGCATTATTTATCCCATGCGCCGAATTCGCAGTTTTGTACGACGCTCTGAACGTATGACAACAGCCCAAAAGAAAGCCCTTGAACAAAAATGGGAAGGCTACGGTTTACGGGTTAACGCAGGCTTGCTGAAGCTAGAACAGGTGTTCGGTAACAACCATCCAGTGATTCTGGAAATTGGTTTTGGCATGGGTGATTCATTAATCACCATGGCTAGCACAATGGCGGAATATAACTTTATTGGTGTAGAAGTATATAAGCCTGGAGTCGGTCAGTTATTGAATCGAGCAACTGCGGCTGGCTTGGAAAATATACGAGTTTTTTGTGACGATGCGGTTACGGTGTTGCACCAATGCATTCCCAATCACAGCCTATCCAAAGTACTATTATTTTTTCCAGATCCGTGGCACAAAAAAAAACATCATAAACGCCGTTTGGTACAAGCTCCCTTCGTGCAGGATATTCGCACTAAACTAATAGTAGGTGGTAGCTTTCATATGGCAACTGACTGGCAACCCTATGCTGAGCATATGCTGACTGTTATGGAGGCAGCCGAGGGTTTTTCCAGTAGCCAGGGAGCCGGCCAGTACGCAGCCCAACCAAGTTTCAGACCCCCTACCAAGTTTCAGCGACGAGCAGAAAACAAGAGACATGGCATATGGGATCTGATTTATCATTACTATGAATAGCAAGCTGTTAAAGACTAGCCTACATTTTGCTACAATATTTATTTGATACATGCCAAAAACATTTGTATTGTTCGTCATGCTGGTACGCTAGCCTTGTGATACGAACAATGACTTGGACTAAATTGTAATCTTCAAATGATGTAAGTCAAATTTGCGGTCTAACCACTGACCAATCACATTTTGACCACACAAGTGATGTGCATAATGCATATGTAGGCAGCGCACTTGGTTCCAATCACGTAAGCCACCGATACCATAATGGTCAAATAAACCTCCAAAGCCAAGGCGGTGTAACAGTTGGCGTTCAGTGTGGCTACAATTGCGCCAACGAGCTGCAATATAGCTTCGGTGATTCTCTTGGTAGGCGCTACACAAAACAGGATCACTGGCTATCTGTTTTTCCAAGCGCTTTACCCAACCCTCTGACTCAATCTGACTGATAGCCTTGTGTAAGTCCTTAGAACAGAGCCAAAATAAGGTGGGAAATGGTTGTTTATCAACCAGTGGAGCCATTTTAACGACTAGAGGAACATCGTTATCATGACTACAAGAAATAGCACGTATGCCACGGGGTGGCCGGCCCAGTTGTTTTTCAATTAGCAGAATTTGCTGTGGTGTTGGATCAATAAAGTTCATAAAGTCTGACATTTTCATTGAACCCCAACACAACACAACCTATATTAAAAATAATATCTCTCGGTAGGTTAAAGTACACCTAATTACACTGATAACACAATGAATTAATAAAAAATTTGATGTGTGAAAGCCAAACTACCCAAACAGTTACAAAAATAACTATAATCGTGTGTGCTCTCTGCTAACGCTACATGAAAGAATCACTTGCCAATATTTTATGATCACTCACATTTTCTATAAGTCGCGTACCATTACCCAATTATTGAAACCCAGAATGAATCGTATCGCTTTAGATAGAAACAGAAACAAGCACTAAAGTAGCACTCACAGGTGAATTGCTTTTGAATGCAATTTGATACGAAGACAAAACAAACAGCTTAATTGATTATCAAATCACCAGTTAATCTCTACAATCATGTGGATGGAATAACAAAAATTTCTGGGGCATAGAAATCTATTTTTGACGGTAATGTTTATAACACTCCTTGGCAATAGTAATTGTCATGACATTCACATAATACTCAACCTAATCAGGATATCTCAGCCATAGCCAAGCTAACCACAAGATGACCATCAGCACCGGTTAATACTTGTATGGGTGTATTATATAGCCTGCTTAATTTAGCTTCGGTTAGAACCTCATCAGGTGAACCAGTAGCCATACAGCAACCCTGTTGTAACAGCATCACTTGATCTGCAAATCGAGCTGCTGTGTTCAAGTCATGCAAGGCCATGACAATAGTTAGTTTATATTGGTGACGCAATGAGTCAATCAATTGCATAACTTGCATTTGGTGACCAAGATCAAGTGCACTAGTAGGTTCGTCAAGCACCAATATGGAGGCCTGCTGGGCTAGAGCACGAGCCAAAACTACCCGTTGCACCTCACCTCCAGACAACTCCTCAAGTAGATAGCCAGCATGCTGCTCCAGATCCAATTGTTCCAAAGTTTGAGCTACCAGATAACGATCATGATAAGTTTCAGCACTTAACCAATGCAAATGACGACTGCGTCCCAGTAAAACATATTCAGCAACAGTCATTCCAGTGGGTAACATTGGACGTTGTGGCACATAAGCCAGATTAAGTAATTTTCGTGTATCTGGAAAATAACTCAGTTCACCTTGATGCGGTACTAGCTGAGCCAAGCAACGCAAAAGAGTTGATTTGCCAGCACCATTGGGGCCAATAATGACTACCAATTCGCCAATACGAATACACAGGTCTATATGACTAATTACTAGTCCACGACTAAGTCTAACAGAGAGGTTGTGGACGATAATGGCAAGGGCAGTCATGAAATTTAAAGTAGTTGTCTCGATAAACGTAAGATTAGGGCAAAAAAGGGAGCACCCACAAAAGCTGTGATAACACCAATGGGCAATTCTGCAGGAGCCAGGATATTACGTGCCAATAAATCTGCCAAACACAAAAAAGCACCTCCAGCAATAGCGCTTAAAGGCACGATGATACGATAACTGGAACCCAGGGTTAAACGAATCAGGTGTGGTACCACAATTCCCACGAAAGCAATTAGGCCACTGACTGAAACTGCACTGGCTGTGAGCAATGATGCTGCTAAAATCAGAATTAATCTGGAACGACGTGGATGACCACCTAGACTGACAGCTTCGTCATCACCTAAACGCAACAGATCCAGTTCTCGACGATGTAGCAAGATAATCCCAAAACCCACCACAAAATATGGTGTAATGAAATTGACCTCATTCCAGCCAGATGTTACTAAACGGCCAATAATCCAACTATAGACTGCTTGGATGGATGTCATGTAATGATGCATTAAAAAAGTCTGGCAGGCAGTTAGGAATGCAGCAGTGGCTACCCCTGCCAATAATAAAGCAGCGGTTGACCGTCCAGCAGCGCGTCCAAGCGCAGCAGATAACGATACTCCAACCAGAGCACCAATAAAAGCCACCACTGGCACTGTGCCCAAAGGTGTTACATCTTGAGGAATATCGCTGACAATAGCCAAGGTCGCCCCAAGTCCGGCACCAGCGGCGGCACCGAGTAAAAACGGATCAGCTAAAGGATTGCGAAAAACACCCTGATAAGCTGCCCCGGCAAGTGCCAAGGAAGCACCCACCAACATGCCTAACAGTACTCGTGGCAGGCGCCATTGCCAAATAATAGTGACTTCAGTTTTAGTCAAGCCACTATCTATGTGCAGCAATTCAGCAATAATCGCTATGCTTGGAATCTGGGCTGCTCCCAATAGCATACTGGCTAAGCCACACCCGAGTAGTAAAGCCGCTATAAGTAAAGTGGCAAAACGTGGTAGACGAAAAGCCTGGGAAGTAGCATGTTGGATCGAATCTGCCGATGATTTGGTGATGCTGGCCATATAAAAACTCTAAGGTTGGATGTTGGCAACAATCAGGCGAACAAACTCAACAATACGTGGCCCCCAGCGTGAAGCAATATCAGCATTGACCTGAATAATACGACCCTGTCGACTAGCATCCAAAAACTGCCAACCAGGACGGCGCAACACATCAGCGCGGTTGTAACCAGATTGATCGGTAATGACAATCAACTGCGGATTAATCTGCAATATATATTCCACTGACAACTGTGGGTAACCAGAATTGTGCCTATCAGCGGCATCCGCAATATTTATCAAACCCATTTGTTGATATATTTGACCTAAGAAACTGGCACTGCTGACGCTGTAATAAGCAGCATCCAATTCATGATAAATGCGCAACGGATCATCTAGGATTGGAATTTGCTCCATAGCCTGAGCCAAATCGGTTCTAATCTGCTCACTCAACTGAGCAGCCTCAGCTTGATGTCCACTTACTGCGCCCAGTTCAGCAATTTGCCGATACATGTCATCTAAGCTAGTAGCAGCAGTATGATGGACAACATTAACCCCCATCGTTTGCAATCCAGCTTTAATGCCAATGACATCGAAGGTAATAACCACCGTATCAGGTTTATAACTAACAATGGCTTCCAAACTAGGTTGGTAAGCTGACAATTTCATCACAGGTGCTTGGGGAGGATAATTGGAGTGGTTGTCTACTGCCACAACTTGTTTACCCGCCCCAATGGCAAACAAAATTTCTGTAGCCGAAGGGGAAAGAGAAATTATGCGTTGAGCAATGTCTGCCCAGCTTGAAACTGGCATCGTCATTATGGTGAAACTAATGCACAGGCTGTACCAAATGTGGTGCTTGAGGTTCATTCAAAGCCTCCAATATACAGCCGATTGAGGCATTGTGTCAGTACCAGCTCCAAATAAATACTGACACTACAAACTTTAATTGCAAAGCACACCAAATAAACCAACCGGCTTTAACTTATTTTTTCAACTCGGCGCCAATGTGATTGTACAAAACCAAGTTTGCCAAGATTAGGAAGCATATTCTAAATCTAACCCACAACACATCAAGTTGGTATTGGCATTGACTTGACAGGATATAGGATGAGCCCTGTATAAATCGGCCAGAATGAAGCAAATTGACCTTACAATACAATAATATTACTTATTAAGTTTGCCAAACATCACATTATCGTTCAAATGCGTATTACAAATAAAAATACTACCAATATACATCAGTAAAGCACTCTTAATTCAGTATTTAAATGTTGAGCTAACCCTGCAAATCTTAATCTGTTCTAATGGAATTGTCGAGAGAGTAACCATACCGCCGTTGCATTGGCGTTGAAAACTTTTGTCAAGATGGCGTTAGAGTGATGACATGACCAAAAAATTGAGAGTCTTAATTACCCCTGGCCAACCAAAGACTGTCTTTTGGCAAACAGAGCGCACACTTGATTTACGCCAGTATTATAGCAATAGTCAAGTTAGAAACAATGGTGATCATAACTGCAATGATGGCATCAAGGATTACTAGGGGCTTTACCATGCCAGTAAATTCACTCGCTTTGACAAATAAACAGTAGCATCTGTCTGACACAGGATTACTTTCAATTTTTCTAAATCACAGTTCCATTGTAAGCATCATTCATATTTATTGAGTGTGTGAGCTAAAATCAGGTTAGTATTGATCACTCAGGAGGCTATTAAGGTGGACTAAAACACTACGACCCAATGCTTTTAGTGCATAACCTCCTTCCAGGACAGAAATAATGCGCCCCTGGCAGTGCTGGCTAGCCAAAGCTACTAACCGTTGCGTCAGCCATTGATAATCATCTTCAACCAGATTAATCTGAGACATATCATCTTCCCAATGCGCATCAAAGCCTGCCGAAACAAAGATTAGTTGTGGTGCAAAGTTATTCAGTTTTGGTAGCCACTGCTGCTCTATCTTAGCCCGCCATAGAGTACCATTTGTATTGGCTATTAGTGGCATATTTAGAATGTTTTCAACTGTCGTATTAGCACCAGTAAATGGATAGAACGGATGCTGAAAGCTGGAGCATAACAGCACTCTAGGATCAGACTTGAAGATGTCCTCTGTACCATTACCATGATGTACATCAAAATCCACAATGGCAACTCGTTTCAGATCATATTGTGAACATGCATAAGCAACACCAACAGCAATATTGTTAAAATAGCAAAAGCCCATAGCTTGGTCTCGTTTGGCATGGTGACCAGGTGGACGAACTCCACAAAATGCCCGTATAAAATCAGCATTCATCACCAGATCAACTGCCTCCACAACCGCCCCAGCGGCATGCAAAGCTGCCACCAATGTGTGCGACATCATAAGAGTATCCTGATCTAAGGCAATACAGCCTGATTGGGGCGAACATTCAAATAATGAATCAATATATTCCTGATCATGTACCCGAATTAGATGTGCCATATCAACTTTGGGAGCTTTAATATACTTGATGCGCGATGCTATTTGAGATTGGGAAAGATCGTCTTCAATGGCATATAATCTAGCTGGGCATTCAGGATGGAATTCACCAACATCATGGGCAAGGCAAGCTGGATGAGAAAGATAAGCAATCGACACCATTGTTCCTATTATGATTAATATGTTGCCATTGGATTCAGGTGTAACCTAGGTTACAGACGCCATCCAGATCAATTTTGGTAAAAAATTCATGAAATACATCATCTAAATACTGGTTACGGAGTGAACTACTCAAAGAATCAAGAAAATGTAATCCCCGCTCAATATATACTCAGCATTTTTTTGTCCATATCCGTATTCATCATCAATTTTACCATTTACTAAAAGATCATCATCACATGACTGACAGCATCAATAACAACCGAATGGATTATTTTGACATTTATCATTGTGTATTGAGATCACCAAGGCCATATCTATCTAATACTCCACTTTAGTTCTACGATCAGCATAAGCTGCCATAATCAACCCCAAACTAGCCAATAGTGTGATTGCAGAAGTACCACCATAACTGACCAAAGGCAATGGCACGCCAACCACTGGCAATAGTCCACTAACCATACCTATATTAACCACAATATAAACAAAAAAAGTTAGACTGTAACTGCTCACCAATAGACGCCCAAAGATCAAATTAATCTGACTTGCCATATATAGGCAGCGTAGCAGAAGCAATAAATACAGGCTCAGTAATGCCACCATACCCAGCAGACCAAATTCCTCTGCTAACACGGCAACAATAAAGTCTGTATGGGTTTCAGGCAGGAAGTCGAGATGAGATTGAGTTCCAGCCAGCCAACCTTTACCCTTAAGTCCACCAGAACCAATGGCAATCTTAGACTGAATGATATTCCAGCCTGTACCTAGCGGATCACTTTCAGGATTTAGAAATACACGTATCCGCTGTTTTTGGTAAGCATACATATTCATCCACAACAGTGGCAACGCAGATAAAGCAGATACAATCGCACCAATAATATAACGCCAACTAATGCCTGCAAAAAATAATACAAAAATACCAGAACAACTAATTAACAGCGCAGTCCCTAAGTCAGGTTGACGGGCAACCATCAGTACTGGGACAATAATCAATAACAGCGCAACTAGAATTCTCTGGTAACTGAGTGGCAAAGGCTGCCTACACAAGTACCAAGCTAACATCAATGGCAACACCAATTTCATTAACTCCGATGGCTGGAAGCGAGTTATTCCAGGAATCATGAGCCAACGTTGCGCCCCCTTGGCACCATAACCCAACACCAGCACCGCAACCAGCAATAGCAGGCCTAATAAATAGAATATTGGCACCCAACGGCTAAATTTACGTAAGTCAATCTGTGCTAAAAATATCATTAGCCCCATAGCTAGGCCATAGCGCAGGAGCTGTTTTTCCACAGCAGTAAAGCTGGCACCTGAACCGCTATAGAGTACCACTAGACCAGAACTCATAATCAAAAAAATCAGTAGTAGCAGCATAAAATCAATACGAGTACGCTGCCACCAACTTGGCTTCTTATTGAGATGCCGGCCTGCACCCGGCAGGATATGCTGATATTCGCGGTATTCCATGTTGCAAACTCCGACTACTGTTAATGGAACTCTGAAAAATTGTTACGTCTTGGGATACCGCGTCAAAAAATGACTCAACTTTGCTTACATGATGTTTCAGAAGTTCTTTAACTGTCCATCTGAATTTAATAGATAATAATCAAAAATCTGTCTAGCCAAAGGTGTTGCAATTGCACCACCACCCCCACCATTTTCCACTACTATGGCTAAAACAATACGTGGATCATTTGCTGGTGCCCAACCCACAAACAAGCTGTGATCACGGAAACGTTCAGCAATTTCGTTTACATCATAGGTAGCATCCTGTTTGATACCCAATACCTGTGCTGTACCAGTTTTACCCGCCATTTTATAAATACTGCCAATACCACTGGATCGGCCTGTACCCAGTTGACCGTGCATTACATCAATCATAGCTGTTTGAATTCGATCCCAATCAGCAGCATTTTTTAGTTTAACATCATTAGGCACTGGAACTGTTTCACGACCCAGGTCAGTAATATTAGTTAGTAATTGGTCATTAATACGTTTCAGCATGCGCGGTTGAACCCAGCGGCCTTTATTGGCTAGAACCATTGTTGCAGTTGCCAATTGCAATGGCGTGGCTGATAAAAATCCCTGGCCAATACCTAAGTTAAGGGAGTCACCAGGATACCAAGAGTCATTGCGCCAAGCCCGCTTCCAATCTCGGGTAGGCAACACCGCGGCAATCGCATCAGGCTGGTCAGCTATGGTAACCTGACCCAAACCAAAATTACCAAGCATGTCTGTTATGATTTTATTACCCATGCGATGAGCCAAGTCATAATAGTAGGTATCTACCGACTCAACGATGGATTTATGCAGGTTAACCCATCCATGACCGCCGTCCTTCCAATCACGGTAAAGCCGTCCACCCTCAGTTAATTGATAATAGCCAGGATCCCAAATGGTATACCCACGTCCAACTCTGCCTGAATTGATGGCAGCCAAGGCAATAATAGGTTTCACTGTAGAAGCAGGTGGATAACGGCCCTGTAGTGCACGGTTAAATAAAGGCAAGTCCAGTGAATCACGCAACGCAGCATAATGCTTATTGCTGATACCGGTAACAAACTGATTAGCTCTGTAACTGGGACTACTCACCAAGACCAAGATACCACCACTACGGGGATCAATAGCAACAATTGCACCACGTCGACCTCGTAACAACGTATTAGACAACTGTTGCAACCGAGCATCCAAATGTAATACTAGAGTTGCACCTGGCACTGGATCATGACGCTGCAAGACCCGCAATACCCGACCTCGAGCATTAGTTTCTACTGTTTGAAAACCAACCTTGCCATGCAGCTCTTGCTCATAAAATTTTTCTACGCCTAACTTACCTATGTAGTTAGTCGGACCGTAGTTGTCAGCATCTAATCGTGCTAAGTCTCGTTCATTAATGCGACCAACATAACCCAGGGCATGCACCATACTGCCATCTATAGGATAATGGCGTACTAAATCAGCTACTACTTTGACACTTGGGATCAGGTGTTGATTAACGGCAATCACAGCTACTTCCTGTTCATTAAGCTGAAAACGTAACGGAATTGCACTGTAAGGGCGACGATACTGATCAAGACGCTGCCAGAAACGCTGACGATCACTTTCATTAAGGCCAATCAGTTGTTCGATATGATCCAGAACCTGTTGTAAATTAGACTTACTACCCGGCACTTGCTCAGGCACCAGAGTCAAATTGTAAATAGCTTTATTATTAGCCAGCAATACACCATTATGGTCATAAATCAGACCCCGTGTAGGAACTAGCGGCTGTAACTGCTGACGATTGTCTTCAGACGCAGTCACATAACGCTCGTGTTCAAATATCTGTAACCAAGATAGTTGCAACAGTAACATTAAAAATGTCACTATAATCAATCCAACAGCCAGCCACAGGCGTCCAATATACTTGTCGTATTCGGTGCGCTTATCCTGTAAGTTTGACCAGGCGTTCATCACACTGTTATTCAATTTATTTATGGTAAGGATGACGTGCTAGTATACTCCACGCACGATAAATTTGCTCTGCCAGCAAAACCCTAACCAACGGGTGTGGCAAAGTTAGAGGCGATAGAGACCAACGCTGTTCTGCTCTAGCTAGACAAATATCCGCCAGACCATCGGGCCCACCCACCAACAAACTGACGTTGCGTCCATCCATGCGCCATTGCCAAACTTGTTCTGACAATGTCTCAGTGCTCCAGCATTGGCCCTTTACATCCAAAGCGATGACCCGCTCTACAGCATTAATAGTAGCTAACATTCGTTGTCCTTCCTTGGTCATGGCTCGCTGGAAATCGAGTCCCTGACCACGTGGGCCAAGAGGTAACTCAACCAATTGTAACTGGAATTCCGGTGGTAAACGGCGGCTATACTCCTGAAACCCGATATTAATCCATTGCGGCATTCGGGTGCCAACTGCTAATAAGCGAATTTTCATCCTAAAGCCTGTTGTTAGACAATGCGTTTATGATGAACCAGAAAGATACCACGATGGTATTTGTTATCAGTAGTTTTGTCTTCAGACAAGATAAATCAGAGCATTGCAGCATTCATCCACCATAATCTCACAACTAGTTTAAAGTGTTGTTTACTACAACCTACCGTGTGTCAACTAATCGGTTCGTTGGGAGTTGCGCCAATAACATCCACATGTGGGACATCAGCTTTCTGTAAAGCTGGGTTCCACAATCGTTCTAGATCATAAAACTGGCGCGCTTCTGCTTGCATAATATGTACAATCACATCACCCAGATCCACTATCATCCAGTCAGCCGCTTGTCCACCTTCAACCCCCAATGGCGATATACCATGTTTTTTAGCCTGCAGTGCAACCTCACGAGCCAACACTCTAACATGCCGGTCTGAGGTTCCAGTCACAACGATCATAAAATCGGTTATATTGGATAAACTGCGCACATTAAGTTTTACCAAGTGCTGACCTTTCAAATCATCCAGAGTAGCGATGACCAATTGCAATAAAACTTCAATAGGCATATGGTTGCTCAAAAATTTGGTTAATCTTTATACAAACGGTGTTCTGCTATGTATGTAGCTACTGCAGGTGTCAGCCAATGTTCAGGTAATGACTGACCAGAAGCAATGCTTGTGCGAATGTTCGTAGCAGCAATGTCATATTGCCCCAATGTAATCGAACTAAAATAACCAGCCGACCAGTGCATCAGTTGAGATGGATCATCACATCGCTGCCAGCTCATCAATTCCAAGTTAGCAGATGATTTCATTCCAGGCCGCTGCAAAATCAGCAGATTAGTATAATCACTTAGTTGCTGCCATCTGTTCCAGCTAGTAAGCTGCATAACAGCATCATTGCCCATACATAATATAAAGGCTTGGTGGGGTCCATGCAACTGTCGCAGTTCTTGCAAGGTATCAATCATATAGCTGTTACCTTGACGCTGTACTTCGCGCAGGTCAATAACCAGCCTATCATAGCCAACAACAGCTAACTCAAGCATTTCAAGACGTTGTTGTGAAGATGCTCCAGTTGCTTGCCGGTGCGGGGGCTGGCCATTGGGCACCAAGTGAATCTGGCTCAATTGCAAGTGCTCACAGACATCCAGAGCTGATTTCAAGTGGCCCAGGTGGACTGGATCAAAGGTTCCTCCAAATAATACCAGAGGCGTCATTATCCAATACACCATTCAGAATCATGACCACTTGGTATACAGCGCAGTGGCAGATTTTTCATGGTGCCGTGTTGATCCAGCTGAACCGCTGTTTACCAGTCAATGACGCACCTGCCCATTACCCAACACAATATATTTTTGTGACGTCAACCCCTTTAGGCCAACCGGCCCACGAGCATGGATTTTATCAGTTGAAATGCCAATTTCGGCACCAAGCCCGTATTCAAAACCATCAGCAAAACCAGTGGAAGCATTGACAATTACTGAACTGGAATCCACTTGGGTAAGGAAAGCTTGTGCTTTGCTGTAATTCTCTGTGACTATGGCATCAGTATGATGGGAACCATAGTGATTAATGTGATCAATGGCAGCAGATATATTATCTACTACCTTGATTGCTAGGACTGGTGCCAGATATTCAGTAAACCAGTCGGCTTCTACAGCAATCTGTCGACGCTGCCCCAGTGTTTCAGGCAGTAGCAGCATGGCACGCTCACACAGCCGTAATTCAATATTAAACTTCTGTAAATTCTGCGCCAACTCAGGTAACAAGCGGTCAGCGCAGGCAGACGCCACCAACAAGGTCTCCATCGCATTGCAAACACCATAACGGCGAGTCTTGGCATTAATAGCAATATCAATGGCTTTAACAGGGTCTGCTTCGTCGTCCAGATACACGTGACAGTTGCCATCCAAGTGTTTGATAACTGGAATACGAGCCTCTCGACTAATGCGTTCGATCAAGCTCTTACCTCCACGAGGGACAATTACATCCACATACTCAGTCATCGTGATCAACTCACCCACAGCAGCCCGGTCTGTTGTGTTAACAACTTGCACAGCTGATGTCGGCAGATTAACCTGCTGCAGGCCAACACTGATACAATCTGCAATGGCCTGATTAGAGGCTGCGGCTTCGGAACCACCCCGCAAAATGGCAGCATTACCAGACTTCAAGCATAAACTGGCTGCATCCAAGGTCACATTAGGCCGCGATTCATAAATAATGCCAATAACCCCCAGGGGCACTCGCATCCTACCCACCTGAATACCAGATGGGCGGTAGTGAAGCTCAGTAGTCTGCCCTACTGGATCAACTAGCGCCGCCACCTGCGCTAAGCCTTCAGCCATAGCAACAATGCCAGCTTCAGTCAGCTCCAAACGTTCTAATAACGCAGGTGCTAAATCTGATGCTGTGGCTTTCTGAATATCATGCTCATTAGCCTGTAACAGCGCGACACGACGCTGATGCAGTGCTTCGGCCATTGCATATAGAGCAGCATTTTTAGTCTGAGTTGATGCCTGAGCCATCAGGACTGACGCAGCTTTAGCATGCTGCCCCATGACACGCATATATTCAGCGGTGGTCATTCTGTGTCTAGCTCGCCTATTAAGAGTAGTATGCAATTATAGCGGTTTAGCCTGAATCAGCCCAGTATTACGGCAGTTAAATTGATAAAGTCCAGCCAGGTATCACAACGTGAATTTAGCGCATCAGATTGCAGCAAAAAATAAAAGCCATCAAAGACAAGTGAGTTACACAAACGAATTGATATTCCTGATTCAAGTCCAGTTAATGCAACACCCAGCCCAGATACATTTTAACTCTCCTGAGGGCTCAAACCAGCTTCACCCCAATATGGTAACAAAGTTTGTGGAAAACCGAGTTGCTTGAGGATACGTGCTACTACAAAATCAACTAAATCTGCCACCGTCTTTGGCTGATGATAAAAACCAGGACTAGCTGGAATGATCACTGCTCCCATGCGGGTCAAGTCTAACATGCATTTCAGGTGGACCTCGGTGTAAGGAGCCTCCCGTGGCACCAAAATTAAAGGCCAGCGCTCTTTCAAAGCCACATCAGCTGCGCGTTCAATTAAATTGTTACTAGCGCCAATCGAGATAGCTGACAGGCTACCTGTACTGCAGGGACACACCACCATGGAACGTGGTCGTCCAGAACCAGACGCAACCGGCGCTAACCATTGTTGCTTGCCGTAGACCTGAATCTGTCCTGGAGCAGCGCAATAAAGTTCAGTGAAAAAGGCAGCCATCGCCTTAGGCTGTCCAGGCACTTGTAGTTTAGTCTCACTAGCGAATACTACTTGGGCTGCATTGGATACCATTAAAGCTACCGATCCTTCAGCGGCGACCAAACATTCAAGCAAACGCAGGCCGTATTGCACACCTGATGCACCCGTAATTGCCAGAGTAACGGATTGAGGAACTGAATTGCCAGCGATCATCATAATATTCCTTTAGCTTAAGATAAAGTTGGAAATTAAAATGGCCATCTATGCTAATTGGTGCAATTATAACCAGTTACAGGTATTTCATGAAACAGTTACGGTATACAAAGCACAAAAGTAATGTATGCATGTGATTTTACAGCCGTCCACAAAAGCTATCATTAGAACATGTAAATTAGCTCATACAGGTTCTCATATTTAAGTTTTATCGTTCAACGTAATCAGGTGCTGATATGTTTACGGTCGGGCTTACCGTATCGCTTCGCTGATTGGACATAGTCAATATCAAAACTGAAAACCCCACCATAGTTACTAGGCATTATAGTGCATTAGTGAAAGTATTAATTAAAACACTAGTAACGCAGCTAAAAGCTACTGTAGCTAGAAAAATAGAAGCATACCTCAACCTATGCCTATACAGCCTCCATGAAACAAATTAGATTATTTAAAATCTAAATTAAATTATTTCAACTAGAGGGCTCTGAATGATGGCAAGGCATTATTTGACACGCATATTTTAGATTTCTAACCCAATGTCACCAACAGTAACTGACATCACAGGCCTCCGGGCTCAAGAAAAATTGAGCTATTCTTGTTTTTCGTGGTGAGGGTATGGGTATCACACTGGAATTTTAATCCATTCTGATCGAGGTTATCAATATGCATATTATGGGTGGTGAAGTATATTCAGAACCAACACACTCCAGTCCAATATCAGTCAGTAGCGATACAAAGCAATCATGTATATGTAAAGCGTTTTTTGACCAGCACAAATATGATCGAATACCTAACTAAGGAAGCCAACTGAAACAATGTATTACACTAGATTCAGTGTGTTTTATAATTCAATATGGCGTGATGAAAAAAATGATGACGAGGCACACATAAAATTTAAAACGAGCTATTTTGTGAATCGCACCGGCGGCTAGAAAAATTGTGGGTAAAGGACACTATCTGTATTTGCAAGTATTAGACAGTTTAAGTGACCATATGAATATAATTAGTATAGAATTATCATTTATTAACTTCTAAAACTGATTTTTATATCTTTTTACATGGTTTTTTCCAACGAACATTGATCATTGATTTAATTAGCACTAACATGGCCAAAAAGTGACAGGACCAGGTTCCTTGGACTTAAGAAAGTTTATACATAAACTGTTCAAAACAATTGAACATCGCTATTTATGATACAATATCAAAAACAAGATGAGAGAATAGAGAAAAATTATGGGAAAAGCGCTACAACCCATTGATGTAATGGTTCCCGGCCAAAATCACGAGGCTTATCTGCAAACAATTAGTGCCATTGCAATACTCAGCGTAGAAGAAGAACGCAGCCTAGCAGAACGCCTATACTATTTGAATGACCTTGAGGCAGCGCGCCAGTTGGTTATGTCACATCTGCGTTTTGTCGCACATATAGCCAAAAGCTACTCTGGCTATGGATTAGCTCAATGTGATCTGATCCAAGAAGGTAACGTAGGACTTATGAAGGCAGTCAAACGCTTTAATCCAGAGCTGGGTGTTAGGTTGGTATCATTTGCGGTGCACTGGATTAAAGCTGAAATACATGAATATATTCTGCGTAATTGGCGAATTGTTAAAGTAGCTACTACCAAATCCCAACGTAAGTTATTTTTTAACTTACGGAGTGCAAAAAAGAAGTTAGCATGGTTGACTCATGATGAAACGAATGCAATAGCCAAAGATCTAGGTGTTGATACCAAAGTTGTACAACAGATGGAAGGCCGACTGAGTGCTCAGGATATTCCGTTTGACACTCCCGAAGGAGATGACGACAGCAGTTATCAGACTCCCGCATACTATCTGGAAGATAATACCTCTGATCCAGCCAAACTGTTAGAAACAAGGGACTGGCAGATGGATTCCAGGCAACGTCTAAGACAAGCCATGGGACAGTTGGACGCACGTAGTCGTGACATTCTACAACAGCGGTGGCTCAATGAACCAAAATTAACACTACATCAATTAGCCAGCCAGTATCAGGTATCTGCCGAGCGCATTCGCCAGTTAGAAAGAAATGCCATGCAAAAAATCAAACTGTCCATGGCCGTTTAAAAGATACAGCAGTTGTTATGGTTCAAATCCCCCTGAGCACACTCAGGGTAATAATTGTGTATTTGAAGTCAACAGAGGCTCCAGTACTTGCCACACCTTATCCGTAATCAATGATTGAGCCTCAGCACGTGGGTGAATGCCGTCAGCCTGCATCAGATCTGGGTCAGTAGCAATGTTGTCTAATAAGAATGGCACCAATGCAGTGTCATGGATTTTTGCCAGAATCTGGTATTGTTGAAAGAAGGGTTCCGTATAGCGCGGTCCATAGTTGGGTGGTACGCGCATACCAAGTAACATGACCTCAGCACCGACACTCTGACTCTGTTTGATCATAGCAGCTAAATTATTGGTAATGCGAGCGAGTGGATAGCCCCGCAGACCATCATTACCGCCCAGCTCTAGTAACACCCAGGCTGGCTTCAACTGCTGTAGCAATTCTGGTAATCGCCGCTTACCACCCTGGGTGGTTTCACCACTGACACTGGCATTGACTACCTGCCAATCTCCAAACTGGTACAGTTTTTGTTGTAGCAAAGCAGGCCAAGTCTGACTAGAATTAATGCCATAACCAGCACTGATACTATCACCAAACACCAACAGTGTATTGGCTCTCGCTTCATCTATAATAGAGGTAAAAAATGCAAAAACCAAAACCCAGAAGTAGTGAGGCCTGGTTATTAAGTTAAGCATAATTCCCACTAAATTCTTGGAATCACCTGTCAACCACGAGTTATTGTATACCATGTCCAAATTCCATACTTATATTGCTGCCCGGCATTTGAGCCAAACCATTACTGGCCCTAGTGGAGAACTGACAATTCTCAATCAAATTGAACTTAACATCAAGCATGCTGAATCGGTAGCGATTATTGGCGCCTCTGGATCAGGCAAATCAACCCTGCTAGCCATGTTAGCAGGTCTTGACACCCCCAGTGAAGGTGAAATTTTTCTGGCTGGCCAACAGATTGTTGGCCTAGATGAAGAAGCCAGAGCAGAAATTCGTAAACATCAGGTAGCGTTTATTTTTCAAAACTTTCAACTGCTTCCTAGTTTGACAGCACTCGAAAATGTGATGTTGCCACTAGAAATTAAAGGTGAACGCAATGCTGCCACCCAAGCCAATAACTATTTAAAGCGAGTTGGTCTGGAGTTGCGTGGCAGCCATTATCCAGTACAGCTTTCTGGTGGCGAACAACAACGAGTAGCCATTGCTCGAGCTTTTGCCACTCAGGCGCCTATTCTATTTGCTGATGAACCCACTGGCAACCTAGATTCACAAACTGGCGATATAATCAGTGAGTTACTATTTGAACTGAACCAAGCCCACCAAACTACCCTAATTCTAGTTACTCATGATCGAGCACTGGCGCGGCGCTGCGAACGCTGCTTGATCCTGGATAGTGGTTATCTGCAAGCTGATACCAGAGGCTCTCAATATGTTTAAGCTAGCTCTGCGGCTGATTTGGCGTGATTGGCGGGGTGGCGAGTTGCGCCTGCTATGGATGGCACTGATATTAGCCATCAGCAGTTTGACTAGCATCAGCCTGTTTACTAACCGCATTGAACAGTCTATGACCGTAGAAAGTGCTAATCTACTGGCTGCTGATCTGCGCCTCAATAGCAACTATGCTATCAGTGAGAAATGGAAACAGCAGGCTCAGACACTGGGATTAAAGCAAGCCCACACCAGTGGCTTTCAAGCAATGCTTTTTAGCCCACAGGAAATGCAGCTAGCAAGCATCAAAGCAGTAACAAAAACTTATCCGCTCAAAGGCCAGTTAATGGTCAGTCAGGTACCATTTAGTTCTGGTCAAGAAACAGCCAGAGGCCCAACCTTGGGAACAATATGGCTCGATTCTAGATTGATGGCCAGCCTAGCAGTAAAACTTGGCGATCTAGTTGATGTTGGCAAGACCCCGTTGCGTGTCAGTCAAGTACTGATTTCTGAACCTGACCAAGTTAGAGGTTTTGCCGGTTTTGCACCACGTGCCATAATGCACATGGATGACCTAGACACCACTGGATTAATTCAGCCAGGTAGCCGCATTCGCCATAGGTGGTTATTGGCCGGTGACAGTGCATCACTGGAGCAATTGCAAAAGCAATTGGCCGATCAGTTAAAAGCAGGTCAACGCTGGTTGACACCACGCCAAGGCAACACAAATTTGCAAGCTTCTTTGGAACAAGCAGAACAGTTTTTGCTACTGTCCGGTTCACTGGCTGTAGTGCTATCTGGCATTGCATTAGCCCTAGCTGCTCGCCGTTATGCCCTGCGCCAACTGAATCATGTTGCCTTGCTAAAATGCTTAGGTCTAAAACCGGCACAACTACATCTGATGTATAGCTTACAGTTATTATTACTAGCCTTTATGGCCATGCTAGTTGCCCTGCCACTAGGCTGGTTATTGCACGAAGGATTATTGTGGCTAGTGGTCGATTATGTTCAAGTCAGTGATGCTAAAATACCATGGCGACCTTTCGCCTTAGGTACTGTGACCGGTCTATTATGCTTGTTTGCATTCATAGCACCACCGCTGCTATCTTTGATTCAGGTGGCTCCTTCACAAGTATGCCACCAAGCTCACCAAGCTAATAGCACTCAACCCTGGTGGCATAATGTACTGGGGCTGGTAGCTATTATTGGCCTAGTCTACTGGCATAGTAACTCTGTGACCATCACACTGAGCCTATTAGCAGCCAGCCTAATCGTGATATTATTCCTATTGTTACTAGCATGGGGCCTCATATACGCCAGTAGTCACTTGCGTTCACATTTGCCCACTCAGTGGCAATTGGGTCTGGCCAGTCTACAGCGGCATCGATGGCAAAATCAAATTCAGATTGCTATCTTTGGCCTTGCCTTGATGTTATTGTTCAGCTTGATTTCAGTACGCTCATTCTTACTTTCTGACTGGCAAAAGCAACTGACCGAAAATACCCCTAACATATTTCTGCTAAATATTTTTGATGAACAGCGCCTAACCCTTGACAAGTTTATGGCACAACATGACTTTCAAGACACGGGCCTGAACTATTACCCCGTCAGCCGTGGTCGTCTTGTCAATCCCGACCCCCAACAACTTGATCAGCAGGCCAATCGTCACGGTGGACCACCTGCAGATCGGGAACTTAACCTAACCTGGAGCAAATTACTACCGGCCAACAATACCTTAGTAGAAGGTGATTGGTGGCAACCAAACTCAAAAAACTTGCAGGTTTCACTAGAAGTCAGCTATGCAATGCGCTTTAACCTAAAAGTAGGTGATCAACTACGTTTTGATGTAGGAGGGCTAGAACATATCGCAACCATTACTAATTTAAGAGCTGTAGATTGGAGTAGCCTGCAACCTAACTTCTATTATATATTTTCCAAGCCTATAACATCTGCTGGCAGCAGTACCTACTTGGCCAGTTTCTACCTTCCAATTGATAAACGCCCGCTACTCACCCAACTGTTACGACAATACCCTACAGTATCAGTTATTGATGTAGATCAATTGATTCAACAAATCCAAAAAATTATTGGGCAGTTAACTCTGGCTGTTGAAAGTATCCTATTATTGATATTGGCTGCAGGCTTAATAGTACTGGTAGCCAGCGTGCAAGCTACGCTAGACGAAAGACTGCACGAAAGTGCAATTATGCGTACCATTGGAGCTAGTCGCCAAATGATTCGCAAACTGATTATTATTGAGTATGCCAGCCTTGGCGCTATGGCCGGCCTACTGGCTGGGTTAGGTGCCGAAGCATTGATTATGTTGCTTCAGACTCAAGTGTTTAATGTTCCAACTAGCCTTCACTGGCCTTTGTGGGTTATGGCGCCACTGTTTGGTATGGGACTGATTGGTTTCACTGGCTGGTGGTCCAACCGACAAGTCATCGTCACACCGCCACTACAAATATTGCGCAAACTCTAAATAAATATTTAGAGTTTGCGCAATATCAGCAATAGTAGATGAGCATGTACATTAACTTTACAAAACCATTTGCAGATTAAACCGGATAATTATCAACACAATTCGGTTCAAGAACCGTTCCGGACAGAATATAACCAACCAGCATTTGCAGTGCTCATCAGTAAATCTTGAACCTACCAACCCAATATGCAGTCACTTATAGCTAAAAACAGAATCACAACATCATATCAGGATATATCATTTAACTCACGGCCATCAGCCGTACGAAAGTAAATTATAAAGGGAGAATGCTGGACAATTTCTACCAATTATATAGACCAATTTAGCCAACCAAATACACTAGTTACTGGTACTGTAACGCAGTAATCTGCGCACGGAACTGCTCAATAGTTGCATTGGTGTCGCTCCGGAAACCATTGATTGCCATAATATCTTGCTCTAGTCCATAAATCTTTTCATCCAGTTGTCCAGTGGTTTGTTCAAGCACTGAAAAAGCATTCAACTGGCGCTTCAAAGCATTAGCTTCAGTCGTAGCTTGCGTCATCTGTTTGCCTAAACTAGCCATTTTTTTGCCTAAACCAGCCATCTGCTGCACTAAACTGGTCACCTGTTGATCAGAACTGGACACCTGCTGCCCTAAACTGGTTACTTGTTGATCAGAACTGGTCACCTGTTGGCCTAAACTAGCTATCTGCTGCTCTAAACTAGTCACCTGTTGATCAGAACTGGACACCTGCTGCCCTAAACTAGACATCTGCTGACCTAAACTGGTTACTTGTTGATCAGAACTGGTCACCTGTTGGCCTAAACTAGCTATCTGCTGCCCTAAACTAGTCACCTGTTGATCAGAACTGGACACCTGCTGCCCTAAACTAGACATCTGCTGACCTAAACTGGTTACTTGTTGATCAGAACTGGTCACCTGTTTGCCTAAACTAGCCATCTGTTGGTCAGAACTGGTCATCTGTTGGCTAAAGCTAGTGACCTGTTGATCAACACTGACCATTTGCTGGCCTAAACTGACAACCTGTTGATCAACACTGATCATCTTCTGATCAATATTAACAATCTGTTGATCAAGATTAGCTATCATCGGATCAAGACTAGCCATCAACTTATTAAAATTAGATAGCTTTTGTTGTAGTAGAACCAACTGTTGGACATTTTTGTCAGTTATATTGCGTAACGGTTGTAACTGCTTAAGCTCAGCCTGCAATTGGCTAATTTTGGTATTCATCAAATCTGTTGAAGTTCGTGATGCAGTGCTTTCATCAATAGTCGCTTTTAGCTCGCTTTGCAAATTATTGATACTCTGAAGTTGATTACGATTTTGTTGCCCAAACAATTGCAACTGTTCAGATATATTGCTGTTAACAGTCGACTGCTGTATTTCCATCTGGTTAATAAGTTCATTAACTTGGTTTTGTTGTTTCTGTAAAGCCTCTAATTGCAGCTTCGATTCCTCTCGCTGCTGATTAATTAGCACACTAGCCTGTTGATTAACCTCGATGAAGTCTTCAATTTTACCTTTTTGGGTCTCAATCAGAGTATTTTGCTGATCAATCAATTGAGATTGATCATTAACCTGACGACCATGTTCTTTAATTGCAGCGGAGTTATTTTCGATGGCTTTTTGGTTTTCAGTGATTGCAGGTCTATTAGTTTGATTGGCAACTCCCCATAACTTGTTAAGCTCCGAGTCGATCAACTTGGCACGCGCTTTTCTGCGTTCATCTAACATCTTAACTCGAGCTGACATCACACTACCTGATTGGTTGGCATTCGCATCTGTTTCTACGACTAAAGCTTCCAATTCACCAATGCGTCTAAGGGAATGATCAAGCTCTCCCTTAGTTGTAGCCAGCAGCATATCCATTTTTTCCAGTTGGCTATGATACCAATAACCAACTGCACTTATAGTCAACGTTAGTATTGATATCAGCAATAGGGGTAATCGTCCTCCACTACGGTTTACCTGAGATTCCTGCCGTTTAGATTGAGAACCATAGTTTGCAGCACGAGGAGGCAAGTTACCCGGCGACTGCCTATGCTCAACGGATACAGATCGACGCGTAGCTGAGTGCTTATCCTGAGAAGGAAGCCTGGATCTAGATGACTTAATCTCATCTGAGTCTGGTATCAGACTGGGAATTTCATCAAATTCATTATGTTTTGACATGACACTTTCATCCAAATCATTAACTGGCTTTTACATGAATTCTGATTATCCTGTCAACCCTGGTTGACCAAACCAATTGCTAGCGTAAAGCTAACAGCTTAAAAACACTCAATATTGTACCTTTGAACTCATGAATAAAGGTTAAACACTGCATTATCTTGCTTAACCGTTAAATATACCACGTGGTTAGTTATTTATTGAGGTGAAATTGACTCAATATAGTAATTGAAACTTTATAAAAATTCCTTTTTAATAAAATTAATACTAGTTTATCTAGTATGGCGCAGCAGTGATAATAATCATAGTGATAAGACCTCAATCAGTTGATCTGCACAATGATTTTAAATGGACTGCAAAATCAGCTCCAATATCTTTGTGCTGCAAGGCATGCTCTACATAGGCTACAGCTAGCCCTAACTTACTGCCACAATCATAAGCCCTATCCATAACATGATAGGCTTCAATAGAACCACCAGCAGCCAAGTATTGGTCAATTGCATCAGTCAACTGAATTTCATTGCCAAACCCAGGTTGAACTTGTTGAAGTATTTTCCAAACATTGCGATGCAGGACATAACGGCCAGTAATTGCCAGATTGCTTGGTGCTTGCTGAACATCCGGTTTTTCCACCAGAGCCTCTACACGAGCAAATGAGCCTGGATTGAGGTTATTACCCTGAATATCCACGATACCAAATTTAGAGACCTGACTCACTGGTATAGAGTTGACCATAATCTGGCAAGCAGCATTGATATTAAAACGCCTGATCATCGCAGCCAGATTATCACAAGTTGAATCACTGCGCTGCTGTCCAATCATTACATCAGGCAGAGCCACTACAAAATCATCATCACCCACAACTGGATGAGCTGCCAGAATAGCATGGCCTAACCCCAAAGCCTGCCCCTGACGAATATGCATAATATTCACGCCCCGGGGTGTAATGGAACGCACTTCTTCCAGTAACTGTCGTTTAACCCTTTTTTCCAGAGTAGACTCAAGCTCAAACTGAGTATCAAAGTGGTTTTCAATGGAATTCTTACTAGCATGGGTTACCAGTACAATATCTGTCATCCCTGCCGCTGCAATTTCCTCAACGACATACTGGATCATGGGTTTATCGACCACGGATAGCATTTCCTTGGGTATTGCCTTGGTAGCTGGCAACATGCGAGTACCTAGACCAGCGACCGGAATAACTGCTTTCATAAAATTCCCTTAACCTTAACTTAAAGTATTATCGCCACACTATCTGCCCCTTCTAATAACTGACTTAGTCTTGAGGCACACACTAAGATAATGACAGGGACTGACACACTGTTAAGTATTGGCACAAGATTTGCCGTGTACTGTGGATAAACTATAATTAATCGCTAAGGTTAGCAATTGCTGACCTTAGTTGGTCATATTTTACAGAAAACGCACAGAACATCTATATTCAAAATCAAAACCAAGCTAACATCAAGTCATGTATTGACGAGTTTTCCATCGCTGCTCAAGTGGACGATGCTTAGATTGCATGTCCACTAAAGCTAACAATGCATTTATCTCGGTTTGAGGCATTTCCATCCACATACCAGAACGTAAATGAGACGGTAGGAACACATGCCCAAATCGAACTCGCTTAAGGCGATTGACTCGTAATCCCTGTGATTCCCAAAGACGTCTAACTTCACGATTTCGACCTTGCATAATCACTACATGAAACCAACGGTTAATGCCTTCACCACCAAACTCTTGAATGTCGGTAAAGTTAGCAATACCATCCTCCAGCAATACACCTTTATGCATGGCATTCACCATAGCAATAGTGACTTGCCCCATCACTCGCACCGCATACTCCCGCTCAATGTTGGCAGATGGATGCATCAGAGCATTAGCTAATTCGCCATCGTTAGTAAACATCAGCAGACCAGCAGTATTAAGGTCCAAGCGACCAATGGAGAGCCAGCGTTCACCCTGAGGAAGACGGTCAAATACTGTGGGGCGGCCTTCAGGATCATTGTGTGTCACAATTTCACCTGCTGGTTTATTATAAATCAAAATCCGGCGTTTTATTGACCCGTTAGTAGCCAAATCAATGCTTTTTCCATCCACACTAACGCGGTCATGACCACGGATCCGACATCCTAGACTAGCACAAGTTCCATTAACCTGTACACGACCTCCACTGATCCAGAGTTCCATTTGTCGGCGTGAACCAAGACCAACACGCGCAAGGACTTTTTGTAATTTTTCCCCTGGAGGAACAGTTTTAGCGCAAGTATTTTTAAGGTTTTTCATGGTGATTCCATCAAGACAATCATGACTTAAGTTTAACACAACTGGCTAATTACCACATGATGTTGGGCCCATAGTAGGGAATGACACATCATCGTGATCAAAAGTATGTAATTAAATATTAAAATTGAACTACAAAGATCGGGCTGTAAGGCTAGGTATTATTTAACTATATATTTAACATGATATCTTTCTATCGGCATGCTACGTATAACTGCATGATATAATGGTTTACAATAATTTCAGGCAATACAGTGAAAATTGCGGTGTCATTAGGGTGCATGAATGCCATGTTAAAAGGGTTAGGGGCTTATCCGAAGCCAGCAGCAAAGCTTCCAAAATGGTAACTAAGTTAATAATCACAGCGTCTCCTGTAAGGTCTGTACAGGCTGATATTATGGTTGCGTAGTATCCACATCATGATCCTTTACCAGAACAATATGGATGGTACCACAGTCCTTTGCTTGTAATAAATTCACCAACTGATCTTTAACCAGTTACAGCACGGCCAGGAAAGTCACATCTACACCTATGCGACCTTCAGAAGGACAACCTAGTGTGTAAAAACCCACAAAGTGGTGTTCATATGAATCACAATGACTCAATACATTGCGATATGCGCCTGACAGTGCATCAAGTTGCTCTGTCGGCTGATAATATACACAATCAACATTAGGTATACCCATGCAATCAGAATAGGTATCGCGCTCTATTTGGGGTAAGGCATCAATGCGTTCTACAGCTTCTTTAAAACGTTCATATACTTATAGCTGGCGGACAAAAGTAACTCGAGAGTCTTTATCCTCATTTACTTCATTATGAGATTATGGTGACAAACTAAGATTCTTAATTTCTGCCAACATGGGTACCATGACCAGATATCCTCCAGCAAGTTCAAACTGACTATCTCCCATAAGCTCAGTATAGCCAATGTACTGACAGGTGATATCTGCTACATGGATTTTCTGGATATCTAGATTTTATTATCCGATCAGGTAAAGCAACAGATCCAATGGCCCTTCAAAGGTTATTTCCATAAAAAGTCCAGCTAAAAATCTGTCAGAGCCACTGGTAAACTGTATAGTTTATACGACTATTATAATAATTATTACTAACGTAGCTCAAACACAATCTTACTGCCATAACTGCCATACCGGAAGACAGCGTTTAGGTAAGGGTGGATATTTTCCTAATTTCACCCAGTGATAATTTGGTGAATGAAAATCACTGCCCACGGAAGCATGTAGGTTGTATTGCTCACAGATATCAGCCATATGCTCTGCTACTCCATGAGCCTGGTTGGCACAGCAAACCTCCAAAGCAAGCCCCCCAGCTTCAGTAAAATCACGTATCAAATTCATGCGTTTACTACGGGTCATTTTGTAACGGCTAGGGTGGGCTAATACCGGTACACCACCGCAGTCCAAAATCCATCCAATCACAGTTGTTAACTCTGGCCAAATATTTTGAATATCAGCCAACTTACCTGCGCCAAGGTATTTTTCAAAAGCACTTGCATGACTCGTTACCACACCTTGTTGTACTAGATAGCGAGCAAAATGAGGTCTGCATATTACTGCGTCGCCCGCTAATTGCAGTGCACCAGCATATGCATCACCAAAGCCCAATTGAGCCAATTTAAAGCCAATACGCATGGCTCTTTGGCCCCTAACTACAAACTGATGCGCAACAGCTGTATGTAAAGTTGGATGTTGTAGATCAATATTAAGCCCAACAATATGTACAGAATGCTTGTCCCATTGGGACGAAAACTCAACTCCAGGAATTAATTCAACTGCACTACCCTGTATTATATCCTCTAACTGGGAATAAGCAGCTACGGTATCATGATCAGTAATAGCCAGTTTTTGCACCCCACTTTCCTGTGCCAACTGCAAGAGTTGCAAGGGTGTAAGGGTGCCATCAGAACAATTGGTATGACAATGTAAGTCTATCAATGTAAGTCTCCATTTAGGGCGCACCACTGCTTCATGTCAATTTAAATTAACTTAGCTCTATTTTTGTTGATTACTATAATTATATTCCAAGAAAACTTTCAGAATGCCTGATCTTTACTGCACTATCAAGCTGAGGGGTTAACTCAGATATTTCATATAAAAAGCCCAACTGTGATGCCTGAGCGATTAATTATAAAGTAAATAATTATCGTTATGGTTCATATTTTTCTAAAAATATCGTTAATTACATCTGGGACTATATCCTTTAAAACGTTACATATTATTCAAGCATCCAGATACTCTTAAACATACTATGTCATGTGGTCAAACCCTATATGAAATATCCCATTCAGGCGCTACCTCATTACAAATTGCCATCTCCTTTGGGTGAAGCATTCAATCAATAAAGCGCTTTACGGATGCGACCTATAGCTTGTTCTAGTACGCTACGTGGACAGGCAAAATTGAGCCTCAAGAAATTAGCGTCGCCATAAACTGTACCTGGAGAAAGCCCAACGCCAGCTTGTTCAAAAAATTGGGTAGGCTGCTTTAATCCCAGTTCTGCAACATTTAACCAGGCTAGATAGGTGGCTTCAAGGGGCAACATATCAATACCTTTGATCTGAGAAAACTGATCAATTAAGTAATCACGATTACCACACAAATAACTCAGTAATTCCTGTAACCAAGGTTCACCATTACGATAAGCAGCTAAAGCTGCAGCATAGCCAAACGGGTTAATCTCCGAAATAATACCTTCCATGCTGCGTTTAAAGGTCTGACGCAACTCTAGATTAGGAATAATTGCTACTGAGCAAGCCAAACCGGCTATATTAAAACTCTTACTAGGCGAATGCAGAACAATCGAATTTTGCTGGGCATATGAACTAACAGAAGCATAGGGGATATGGCGTTTGTGGCGATCCAGGATCAGATCAGCATGAATCTCATCAGCACAGACCAACAAGTTATGTTGTTGGCAGAATTGATCCAACTGTGTCAACTCAGTAGCTGTATAAACGCAACCACCAGGATTTTGTGGATTACAAAATAGTAGTAGCCGACTCTGAGTAGGGGTGCTACTGCCAAGCTTATCCAGATCGATTCGCAGACGTCCCTGAGCGTAGGTCATGGCCACAGTCGTAGCCTGCTTACCAGATAAACATGGAGTACTGGTAAAGTGGGGGTAAATAATTTCTGGAGTCAGTACATGAGTATGATTGGGTGTTAATGAACGGCAGGCAAGATGCATACTGGGCACCACTCCAGGTACCCATATCACCCATTCTGGTTTAATCTGCCAGCCATATTTATATTGCATGCGTTCAACAACCTGATGATTCCAATCCATTTGATCACGAGTGTAACCATAAATAGGGTGACAAGAACGCTCTTCAATGGCTGCCTGAATAGCTGGAGCAACCTTAAAATCCATATCTGCAACCCACAGAGGCAGAATATCCTGGCCTCGGTACTTATCCCATTTCAAACTATGGGTATTATTACGGTCAATGATCTGATCAAATATACTCATAAATCAAACTACCTCTGCAAAATGATTATGCACACTGATACGAAATTAATTTAACCCACTCCCAGGGTATTACACTAAACATGTATTCATCTCCAAGGCATCAGGGATGCACTATTTTTGGAAAAGTGGCTTCTTTTTAATAAATTAATCGAAAGCACTGTTAATGCAACCCAATCATAGCAGCAAACCAGCATGTAAGAGACTTAATTCATGAAACCTTTAGTCGTTTGGATAATTCTTGATCATTAAAATATCGTTATTTAAAAAGATTTATTATAAGCGGGCTACACTACAACATTATTTTTAAATCAATCACTTTATTATATGATTGATCATATAACTCATTTCACATAGCATATTAGCTTGATGCAAGATATTAACCCGATGATTTCATAGTAGGATATATACTATCCTTGATGAAAGCAGAGACTAGAAAACCATCCTCAGAAGCCTGGCAACAAATCCACTATAAAGCGATTCGGTTGCGCAAATAAGGGTTTTCCGGATTTAAAATAGCCGATTTATTAGGCTTAATCAGGCTTGATTTTATCGTTGGGTATACGCTTGGGAAAACGGCGATAAAACAGCCATGGAAAAAGGTTGGAAAAGCCGAAAGAACGATGATCAAAACCGCTTACATGACACTCAAGAAAGCCTGTTAATGAAGTAGGTGTGTGATAAACATTCAGCACAGATTAAATGTCCTCTTGCCCTGTGGAATCGTCAAACCATGCAACAGGTGCGTTACCTTGGTGTAGTAAAAAGCTTTGGCTAGAACGATCACAAGATTGGTGTACTTAACATTTGTTAAAACCATTAATAACGTGAGTGATACATAAATGATCCAGTTAAGTTTAAAACATTCTATCTGATTACAGACACTACTATGATGGTCAATATTGATCCTGACTGCTGAGAAAAATAAAAAATGGAAAAGCCAAACGGAATATTTCTATTTTGCGTTTTGTGCACAGGCCTTATGGTATGGCATAATCAATACAAATAAGGAGTTAAATAAAAGCCTACTATCTAATAGGGTATGCATACGGTTTAAATAGTTAGAGACGTTCTATAAATGTATTATGTGAATCAGTGTTCGTGTTTGATAAAACATTTAAATTGTTTTGAAAGCATTGATTTCCATTCAATAAAGCATTCTTATTAAGTAGAGTATTTTGACATGAATACAGTAACCGTTAGCCTTGACACCATAGAACAAAAGACTAGCACAGCCCTACAAGCTCACGGGGCCCTACCATGGATTGCCGACAGCGTCGCCCAGGCTGTACGCAGAGCTGAAGCCACGGGCAACATCATCTGCGGACTTTATTATCTGGACAGCTACTGTCGCCAGTTGCACAGTGGCCGGGTTAAAGGCGCAGTGCAACCAAAAGTTAGCCAGCCAAAACCTGCCACCGTAAAGGTGGATGCCATGGCTGGCTTTGCCCAGCCGGCCTTTGCCCAGGGCATTGAGCTGGCGACCTCGGTAGCTCACCGACAGGGAATATGTGCCTTTACCATTTGTCATTCCCACACATGCACGTCCATGGGCTACTTTACTGCCCAGATTGCTGCTTTTGGAATGATTGGTGTTGGCACAACGAATGCCCCCGCCTGTGTATCCCCCCCAGGAGGCACCCGCGCCCTTCTGGGAACCAATCCCATTGCTATGTCGATACCAGCCCGTAATGGCGGCATTGCAATACAATTTGATCAGTCCACCAGCGCCATTGCCATTGGTAAAATCCGCATGGCCGCTGCCCATGGTGAAAAAATACCCTTGGGCTGGGCAGTAGATAGTGATGGCCAACCCACAGATGACCCCAATATTGCTCTGCAAAGTGGTTCATTGTCGTCATCAGGCGGATATAAAGGTTATGGTTTTGGACTCATGGCTGAAATTCTGGCCGCAGCAGTAACTGGTTCAGATCTCAGTATTACCGCCTCCCCCGTTAAAGCCACAGAAGGGCCTGCCCAAGATTTTGGTCAATTTTATTTTCTGATTGACCCGACTAGCTTTGCAGGCGAAACTTTCTGGCAAAGACTGGATACGATCAGTGAAGCGGTGGCCCAACAGCCTGGGGCTCGTCTACCAGGAGCCAGACAAAACTGGCCGAATCATGTCACTATTGATGCCGAATTGTGGCAACAAGTACTGAATCTAGCTAGTAGTTAAACTAAGCTTCCCAGTCTTATTTAAGCATGAGATTACCATACTATCACAGGCTAATCACTACTTTGTCAGGCCTGACACTTCAACGTACCCAACTATTTCACCATTAATTCATTGCATTTTACTCTAGCTATTTTTTATCAGTGGACCTTACAACAACCAGCATTACAACAGTTTTAACTATGTGCTGACAATCGACAATCACTTGTATTTTTAAATAGAATTCCAGTCAGTTTGTGGCGAAGCGAACAAAAGTAACACCTTACCCCGGCAGGAGACACGACAGTACTTTGATTGGCATGCATCAAGACGTAAAGACTGTCACCCAGCAGCATTAGCGAGACAGCTCTAGCACACGAGCCTCAGTAACCACATATAAAGAAACAAATGATTAGCGCCAATTAGAGGCAGGCATTATAGCCTGTTCAATAAGAATTACTTGTACTGATGGTACATTATTGATAATTTTGAGCAATTCAAATACTGGTAAATCAGTAACTGACTTTGCCACACCGACCAGGAAAGAATTTTGCTTAACCGGAGCAGCTATTAAAACAGAAATTTGATTCTGTTGGTAAAGAATAATCTACTGCTCATTCTATTAAAGATAGTCTGTATTAATCGAGTAACAGAATTAGCTGGTTTAAATGTTCCTTTTTTTGCTTAAAATAGCTTTTGTGCCGTAAGGAGATCATCGGTGTATCAATATAAACCTGATTTGCTCCAGCCATTGGCCACGCATCTGAATCCAGGGCATTACATTGACTTTAGCCATATTAACCTCGCCTACAGGCTGCTTTTGAAACCAACTCACGATGCCAGGAATCCATGATATTTTGCATAACACTAATCAGCTAGTCCAGTGGATAACCTCTAAATTCTATCTGAGCACAAATTTGTGGTTCTCCAAACCCGACAAAACCTGGAACTACTAATATGTCAATACCAATACCCGGGTCTGGACGGGCTGAGCTTAAATAGATCGTATACCCTTAAGTCCTTAGAACAGTCTCACCAGATGTGCCATACCGTGACTTGTACAGCGGGCAATAGCCAAACAAGCCAGTTGGTCTCGTGCTTTCTGCACCAAATTATCCAGACTACTGTTAACTTCTAGCTCGCTTGTATCAGCCTTTTTAGATATAACTGGTAGTACTCCTGAGAGTTTCCAGCTGCGCTTAGCAATAACATGAATAAGTTGTTCTGCATGGTTGCAAATCACCTGACAAACGGTCATACAGGGTTACAAGTGGATCACTTTAAATGCAAGTTAAAAAATCACCTTTCCTTTGGCTTGACGGAAAGGAAATGCCAACATATATTTTATTTTTTAAAGCCTTTTGTACAGACTGTCAGCATAGGGTTGCCGCTGAACGGAGGAGAAAATCCATCAGGGATTTGGCAAAGCCACGCATTACCCAGAGTTCAAAAATAGGACTGCCTGCATTATCATGGTTGCGGATAACTGTAACCCCAATATGGTTGATGTGACTGTGTTTCACATCTGACACAGCAAAGGCTGCATCAGCGACATCAATGGGCAAGCCACGAGCCAGAAGGGATCGGGCAGCTTCTCCCTCTATCAGAATTTGGGCTCTACTGTAGGTCTGGTTAGTTACGTAAAGGCCATCACTATCGTGCAGATCCTGCCGTTGGGTAGTCAGAAAATAGCGATCCCGGCCAAACCAAACTAGGCGCTCCGTGCCCAGCTTCGTCACCCGGCCCCGATCTGGTACTGTCATACCCACAAGGGCCTGCACCTGATGATCAATATTTGTATAGCCCTCTAGCTGCCACATAGCTGGCGTGGTTGTAACATCTAATTGTACTGCAGTAAATATTTGAGGCAATTGGAAATGCTCATAAAGTACGCTAGACATTAACCCTTCACCCTCTGGTTTTGTCGATCAACAAAGTGGTTGCTGACCACTTCAACGGCTACGATCCGTCTTTTCACTGGGTAGGCTGCATAAATAACCTCACCATAACGATTGAGCCCATTACATAAAAAACCCAGGGCAATAAAACTGTCCAATTCGGGGCTGTAGGTCATAGAGGAAACCCAACCCTCCGAGTTGGCTCTAGCCTCAGTGTTGGCATCGGTTACCAAAATAGAGCCAGTTGCAATGGGAACCTTAGGATCAACGGACCTGAGGCCAACCAACCGCGGCCGGTTCGGGTTCTTCAACCCTGGTCGCTGCATCAGGTTCTGACCCACAAACCATTTTTTACGAGATGCCATAGCCTCCAGGTTGACATCACCCAATGTCACTCGCCCATCCAGTTCAGAGCCAGTAACATGGCCCTTTTCGATACGTAATGCACCCAGGGATTCTAAACCATAGGGAATAATGTTGAATTTGGCTCCCGCCTCCATAATACGTTCCCAGATGGTCTCACCATGATCAGCACCCACATAAATTTCATAGGCAATTTCGCCAGAGAAACTGATACGCAAAATGCGCAGGATGATGTTCTTATACTGACCATGCACCACTCCCATAAAAGGCAGCGCCTCGCTGGCAAAGTCAATATCTTCAAAGGCATTTTGTAAGGTGTTTCGGGATGCTGGTCCGGCTACAGACATGGCCGCCCAGTGTTCACTGACAGAACTGACCCGGACTTTGAGTTCAGGCCATTCTATTTCCAGGCAACGCTCCAGATGGGCCAGTACAGAACTAGCTTTGGCGGTGGTAGTGGTCATAAAATACCGATCTTCAGCAAGACGAGTGGTAGTTCCATCATCATAAACAAAACCATCCTCCCGCAACATAATGCCGTACCTAGCCTTATTGACTGGAAGGGTACTTAACATGTTGATATAAATACGATCCAGAAATACTGCCGCATCAGGTCCCACCACCTCAATCTTTCCCAGAAACGTTATATCACAAATACCTACTTTTTGACGCACATGGGTCGTTTCCCGTTTATAGGCATCATCCAGTGTCTCGCCTACCCGAGGATAATACTGGGGTCGGCGGTACAGTCCAACATTCACAAATACAGCACCGAACCGCTCATGCCATGCCTGCATGGGAGTGCGACGTACTGGTTGGAAATATTCACCCACTGCTCGGCCAACAAAAGCACCCATAGTGACTGGTGCAATAGGTGGCCGAAAGCGGGTTGTACCAGTATCCTGAATGGTTTGGTTGCGACACTGCGCCATAATAGCCAGAGCATTAACATTGGCTGTCCGACCCTGATCATTAGCCATCCCCAAAGTGGTATAGCGTTTCAGATGCTCAACAGATACATACCCTTCCAGATGGGCCTGCATAATATCGTCAGTCGTGACATCATGTTGAATATCCACCATTTGTTTGCCTGCTGCCGGCACTCGCCACAGAGGCTCAATATTGAGCTCTCCATCCAAGTCACGTGGTGGCAGCACTATTTCACCTGCAGTTTGCCCAAGTTCATCACAGGCTAACCGAGCAGCAGTCAGTGCCTGCTGGATACCGGCATACAGGCTATTTTCACCTTCTGCCGCACCAACAGACCAGGTATCATTAGGCAGTTTATCTACCAAAAAGGCAGTGATCTTCTGGTTATATATGGGTACCATGCCTCCATGAGCCGCCATCTGCACCTGTGGTGTCCAGCCCCCAGAATGGGCCAGCAGGTCACAGGCCACAACCCGTTTGCGGGTCATACTCTTACCGTCAGACGATAGATCAGCCAATACCACTTTACGCACTCCATGCCAGCCCCTAGCCTGAATCACCACCCCCCCAGTCTGTAGCTGGATACCCTGTTTAGCACAGGCTGCTACTAGCTTGGCCGGGGGTTTACAACGGCTATCTACCACCAGAGTACTGATGCCATGAGCCCGGTAATCAAAGGCTGTTTGATAAGCACTATTATTATTGGTGAATACAACTAAGGTATGGCCAGCGGCGATACCATAATGATTCAGCATACGGCGAGCGGAAGCGGCCAGCATGACCCCTGGCTTGTCATTATTAGCGAACACCATGGGCCGTTCGATAGCCCCCGCGGCAATAATGATCTTGCCGGCATGAACCTTATGGTAATTCTGACGTACTTTACCATCAATACATTCATGGGCAGCCAGGGTATTACCATCAAAACAGCCCCAGCATATGGTGCGAGTCAGTATAGTTACATTCGGTGCTGCCATCAGGGAAACCACCGCGCTCTTGCGCCATTGTTCTAAGTCTCCATTGATAGCATCAGGTGGTTCATTTAACAATTGCCCCCCGAGATCACTATTTTCCTCAAATAGAATCACCCGTAGACCACTCTGAGCTGAACTTAAAGCTGCAGAGAGACCTGCTGCACCCCCACCCACAACAGCAATATCGCAGAAACTATTTATCCGGTCATACAGGTCTGGATCAGCCTCCCTGGGTGGTTTTGCCATGCCGGCAGCCCGGCGGATGGCTGGTTCATAGAGGCGATGCCAAAAGGCTGCTGGCCACATAAAGCTCTTGTAATAAAATCCAGCAGATAGTAAGGAACCAGGCAATAGCCCGCTAACCAGACTATTGACAGACCATAGGTCAAACGTGGGAGTTGGCCAACAATTCTGGGAAAATACTTCTAGCCCTTCACTCACAGGTTCCATAGTAGCTCTGACATTAGGTTCAAGCCGGGCTCCTGAACCAAGTGTCACCAACGCCCCTGTTTCTTCAGGACCACTGGAAGTTACACCTCGCGGACGATGATACTTGAAGCTACGACCAATGACTTCAACCCCGTTGGCGAGCAGGGCAGAGGCTACAGTATCACCTGCCCTAGCAGTCATTTTATGACCATCAAAGGTAAAAATGAACTCAGCTTCTCCCAAACGACCATTACCAATGCGATATGCACTCATAGGGCAATCTCTGGATTTTCCTGAGGCAAACCGACCCAGAGTATGGCATGGGTTTGCGTATCGCGCTTTACTTTGATCCAGGCCCTGCAACCAAAAGCATGGTGCCAATATTCCATATGGTATCCAGCCACATTATCCCGTTCATAGATATAAGTGTTCCAATCTTCTATAGGCGCATCAATCTCAGGTTTCTGACGGTTTGCATCTTCGCCATAAGTAAATTCAGTGTGTTCGCGCATTCCACAAAAAGGACAATTTATTCGGATCACCTTAATGGACCTTTGGGTAAGGGCCAGCACCCTTTTCATCAATAGTATAACCGCTGGCAAATCGATTGAGGGTATAAGCCTGATTGAGTTTATGGGCCTGATCATTGGCAATAGTATATGCGAAGCACCAGCCTGAAGCCGGGGTTGCCTTGAATCCACCATAACACCAACCTGTATTCAGATAAATACCATCCACCGGACCTATATCAATAATAGGAGAACCGTCCATTGACATATCCATTACTCCACCCCAGTTGCGCAACAGCTTTAGTCGTGACAAACACGGCATTAAGGCCAAACCGCCACCAATTACATCTTCAAATACTGGCAGGTTGCCCCGTTGAGCATAGGTGTTGTAACCATCTATGTCACCGCCAAAAACTACTCCTCCCTTGTCAGACTGGGATACATAGAAGTGGCCTGCACCAAAAGTTACTACACCGTTAATCAGTGGCTTGTATGGTTCTGTTACAAAAGCTTGTAATACATGACTTTCAATGGGCAATCGCACACCCAATTTACTGGTCAAGCAACTTGTATTGCCAGCAACTGCCAAGCCAATCTTATGGGCATAGATATCACCGCGAGTCGTTTTTACACCAACAATCCGTTCACCATGATGGATAAAGTCTGTCACTAAACAATTCTGGATGATATCCACTCCGAGCTGGTCAGCACCGCGTGCATAAGCCCAAACCACCGCATCATGACGGGCATTACCAGCCAGAGGTTGAAGTATGCCGCCCCAAACCGGGAACCGGGTAGTCGCACTGCCGTCAATAATGGGTTCCCGATCCAGCACTTCCTCGCGACTCAGCAACTCTGCATTAATACCATTGAGGCACATGGCATTGGCTCTTCGGGCAAAGACATCATATTGGGCATTGGTATGTGCAATATTGAGTACACCTCGAGGAGAAAACATTACGTTGAAGTTCAAGTCCTGGCTCATGGTTCGCCACAAATTCATACCATGTTCATAAAAGCGAGCATTGTCACTAAGCAGGTAGTTAGAGCGAACTATCGTGGTGTTTCGACCTGCATTGCCGCCCCCAATATAGCCTTTTTCAAGAACAGCTACATTGGTGATTCCGTGGTTTTTGGCCAAATAGTAGGCTGTGGCCAGCCCGTGACCACCACCGCCAACAATGATGGCATCATAGCCAAGCTTGGGCTGTGGATCTCGCCAGACACGCTGCCAATATTTATGTCTACACAGGGCATGCCAGAAAATGCTCAAGGCATTATATTTACCCATAGCTATCTCCAAAGTTAGCTATGAATTTTACTGGGGGGGCCTTTGCCATCGGTCGTTTGATCTCCATGCAAATTTTTTCCAAACTATATACTCTTTCACCGGCCACCATAAACTTAATCGCTGGTAGTCAGATAATTGCATACTGGTTGATAATACCAACTTACAAACTAATAATAACCCATGATTGTAGCAAGATATGGGAGATTATATGCAGCGATTAATTGCAAAATTGGGTACCTCTGCAAAAAATAGACTGTTACAGATACTCATCAGTTTGAATAAATTATTGAGTTTCAACGTATACCATTGTTCTTCTGTTTTTCGGTAGTGTCAAATATCTTTCGCATTTTTGGTTTACACGTGACGACAGTCCTTATGTTTGATCCACGAATAGCGGGGTCATGCTCATGTATTTCCAGGTCGAGCAGTTGCGCCGCTCTGACGCGCTTCACGACCCACAGATCGGCTATAACCGCCTGCATCATCTTAGCTACTGCTTTACCTTCCTGAGCGTGGACCACCTTTACACACGCCTTTACGGCCTCCAGTGCAATTGTACTTACTTGTGCAAACATAGGTGAAGGAGGATTATCCAGTAATCAAAAAACTGACCAAAGCCAGTAGTAGAGATATTTACCAGGTTAATAAGACAGGCATTCGAAATGCATGTCAACATCGTCATTATTGAACTGTAAAGAGTAGGACACCAGTAGTGATTGCGTCGGGGAAATGCGTTTCGCAAAAAACAATCATCGCACTATTCAGTTTATGATGCACAATGACTGCCCGAATATTACTTCGTTTCTTTCAGGAATTGGTCAAGGACTCAAATCAGAAAATGTGTTTCATTTTAGACCACCTAAAGATGCCCATGCCAGTTTGGTAAAAGGCTGGCTGGACCGTCATAGGGATACAATAGAGATATTTTATTTACCTGCCTATTGACCTGGTTTAAACACTGATGGATGCTTTGATGAGGGCTGAAAGCTGGCATTAAATACACAATTCCCACCTGTAATCAGGAGTAACTTAATAAAACAGTAATGGGTCACATGCATATGCATGCTTAACAGTATTTGACCACCGATTTAATAACATTGTTATTAAACATGATATTCCATGACTATATTTGCCCTAGAATACCTTGAATGTTGTCCTTGTGATACTGTTTTAAACCCATACTTTTTATACAATGAAATTGCTGGTTTTAATTTTATATTTGATAACAAATAAACCTTATTAGCCCGAATTTCGGATAGCTTTGCAAAACAAGCTACTATGAGTTTTTTGCCAAATCCCTTACCTTGATGCTTTGGATAAACTGCCATTCGGGCTAGTTCAAAGACACCATTCCCCTCATTGAATAAAGCACATACACCCAGGACTTCGCCCTCTGCAACCAAACTAAAAGTGTAGCCACCATTTTCGATGATCTGATATGGGTTAGCTGCTAAAGCATAATCAGCGTCTTCAAGCTCAAAATAGTTAGATATCCACTCCTCGTTAATACTAATCAACTCATTGAGTAGTGCTGTACTATTTATTATTAATTCCATGCTTTTTTCTCGATATAGTTTAAAATTCAACCAATTTTAATTTTAAAAAATAAGCTTAACTCATTGACATATTTGAATTATATATATGTTATGCGGGATTTTTTTCAACATAAATTGCTCATTTATATTACTGCTTTAAGCAAGCTCTATTAATTTAATGTGTTCTTATATTAATTATTGACTAATCGATTTAAAAAAATAGAACCATGAAAAAACTATAACTAAAGTATAGAATAATCACACATTTTTAGCGACATACCAATACACTATGCGTTTATCTAGCATAACTTTATGCGCTGAGCAGTCATACAAATTAACTGACGTAAGATGTAACTTAAATAATGCTGATTTCATATTTTATTACAGATTATAATCTTTATCTTTCCAGTGAAGAAAGGGTTAAATACTGGCATTGATTTTGTACTCAGTTAACTCCAAATTTCATCCAATTCATAACACTAGTTTTTGTAGATAAGCCACCGCATTAACTCCCATACAGGCGCATATTGGATCAGTATCATTCGATATTTTCTAACAAATAAAAATACCTCACTAACGGAACAACTATTAGCTATTTTAGTGAACCTATGTTGCCTCAAAAAAATTGGGATGTAGGCCGTTTAAGGAGAATGAAAACAAAAGGATATACTCAGTTACTTAGATCATATCAAGATCTACTGAGTGGAAAATACAATTTTTATATTGGAAGCTATCTGAATCTGGGAAAAAAGTAGTTATATCAATACGCTCATAAATGGTATGCCTGTTACTGAGCGTCCAGACTCTGACCATTAGTTCCAATACTATCTGGTCCCATAAGGTAAAGATAAAGGGGCATAATATCTGCCGCAGCCGGATTACAGCAGGGGTCTTCTCCGGGGTACGCTTTAACTCTCATACGGGTTTGGGTGGCACCTGGATTGATCACATTTACTCGAATATTACTGGTTTTTTCAAGTTCCTGCGCCAGTATCTGAGCAAGGCCTTCAGTGGCAAATTTGGATACACCGTAGGCACCCCAATAAGCCTTACCTACGCGCCCAACACCTGAGGAGGTAAATAATACTGAGGCATCAACCGGTATGGTCAGCAATGGCAAAAGCTCCTGAGTCAGCATAAAACTAGCATTGACATTCACCTGCATAACCTGATTCCACATTGCTGGGTCATAGTTCCCCAGCGGAGTACGCTGACCCAGCAAGGCAGCATTATGCAAAAGACCATGTAACTGCCCAAATTCCCGGCCTAGTATCTGTGCTAAGCCAGCGTATTCAGCTTGGGCAGCACTTTCCAGATTCAGTGGGTAAATAGCAGGTTGTGGATAGCCCGCAGTTTCAATAGCATCATAAGTATCTTCCAGCTTACTAAGCGTTCGCCCTAGAAGGATGACAGTAGCCCCCTTAGCAGCAAAACTAAAAGCAGCAGCACGGCCAATTCCATCGCCTGCACCGGTGACTAAAATAATACGTTCTTGCAACAGTTGTTGCGGAGCTTGGTAATCAAACATAATCACCTCCTGTATTAGGTTAACTAGCACAAACGCTAGTGCCAAAATGGGGTTGGTAATAATGATAGACCATGATGGCTATGATTTCTGCTGTTTACGAGCATACATCAAATAGTTGACGCTAACATCATTTGGTTTAAGTTTATAACGGCCAGTAATCGGATTGTAAGTCATGCCTGTTATTTCCAGCGGCCTTAATCCTGCTTCCTGTTGCCAGCGGTGCAGTTCAGATGGTCTCAGAAATTTGTCATGGTTATGAGTACCTCTAGGTAACAACTGTAAAATATATTCAGCACCTACAATAGCCATTAGCCAGGATTTAATATTACGGTTAATTGTAGCAAAAAAGACTTGGCCACTGGGTTTAAGCAGCCTAGAGCAAGCCTGGATCACAGACCCTGGATCAGGGACATGTTCAAGCATCTCCAAGCAAGTCACCACGTCATATTGACCACTTTCTTGAGTTGCCAGTTGTTCCGCGGTCAATTGACGGTAGTCTACTTCCACATCAGATTCCAGGCCATGTAGTCGGGCTACGTTCAGTGGCGCTGTAGCCATATCGATGCCGGTAACTTGGGCGCCACGCTGAGCCATAGCTTCAGTTAAAATACCACCACCACAACCAACATCAACTACTTTTTTATTGTGCAATTCAACCCGTTCATCAATCCAGTTGATTCGCAGAGGATTAATATCATGTAGCGGCTTAAAATCACCTTGTCGATCCCACCAGCGGTTAGCAAGGGCTTCAAATTTAGCGATTTCAGTGGCATCCATATTGGGATTGTCCGCTTGATTGGATGGATAGCACATGGTGATGAGTCCTTTGTTATTAAAGTCATGATTATAAACACTTCAGTGATGGTGAACATCCTGCCGCTGGATTTTTTCACTACTAATCTGATTTGTATTCTTGGGTATATATAGCAGCAATGAGGTTAAAATTATAGTTATTGAGGTCTCTACAAAACACATATAAAAAACCGGCACAGACATTGATATTCAGTTTAACAAATGCGATCACAGGGCGTTTTCCAGAGTCTGGCGGAACATGTAGACAACTGTCAAATTGGCTTTTATTTCATTAGGTTGGAAGAAGCGTTCATGCTACAATTACGGCCTTCAAAACAGACCTTCAGACGCGCCATTAAAAGACAAAGTAAGGTGCGGTTTTTGAAAGGTTAGGGCTGCAACAGGCAATCGTTGACTGTTGCCAAACGCATTAAGGAAACTATATCAGTTATGGCTAAAGAAATATTGCCTGTCAATATTGAAGATGAATTAAAGCAGTCCTACCTTGACTATGCCATGAGCGTTATCGTTGGGCGTGCCCTTCCGGATGTACGTGACGGTCTTAAACCGGTACATCGACGTATCCTCTTTGCCATGAGTGCAATGAACAATGACTGGAATAAAGCGTATAAAAAATCTGCCCGTGTGGTAGGTGATGTCATTGGTAAATATCATCCCCACGGAGATAGTGCAGTCTATGAAGCCATTGTCCGGATGGCCCAGTCATTCTCTATGCGCTATACCCTGGTAGATGGCCAAGGTAACTTTGGTTCTGTCGACGGCGACTCGGCAGCTGCTATGCGTTATACCGAAATACGTATGGAACGTCTGTCCCATGAATTGCTGGCTGACTTGGATAAGGCAACGGTTGACTTTGTACCCAATTATGATGGTACAGAGCAGATCCCTGAAGTGCTACCAACCCGAGTGCCAGCCTTGCTAGTCAATGGCTCCTCTGGCATTGCTGTAGGCATGGCCACTAATATACCCCCTCATAACCTATCCGAAGTAGTACATGGCTGCTTAGCAGTAATTCAAAATCCAGAAATAGATATCGATACACTGATGGATTACATTCCCGGACCAGACTTCCCTACTGCAGGGATCATCAATGGCCGGGCTGGCATTTTGGAGGCTTATCGCACGGGTCGTGGACGTATTTACATACGGGCTCGCCATGAGGTTGAAGTAGATCATCAGACAGGCAAGCCCACCATCATAATCACTGAGCTACCCTATCAGGTTAATAAAGCGCGTCTGCTAGAGAAGACTGCCGAACTAGTCAAAGAAAAGAAACTAGAGGGGATTACTGAACTACGTGATGAGTCAGATAAGGATGGTATGCGCGTGGTTATCGAATTACGCCGAGGGGAAATGGCCGATGTGGTAATCAATAACCTGTATGCCCAAACCCAACTGGAAACAGTTTTTGGGATCAATGCAGTAGCGCTGGTCGACGGTCAACCGCGCACTCTCAACTTGAAACAGATGATAGAAGCCTTTATTCGGCATCGTCGTGAAGTGGTAACCCGTCGAACCCTTTATGAACTGAGAAAGACACGTGAGCGGGGCCATATTTTAGAGGGATTGACCGTTGCACTGGCCAGTATCGATGCTTTTATAAAGTTAATTAAGGCATCCTCTTCAATATCTGAAGCACGACAGAAATTGCTGGATCGCAGTTGGCCTGCAGACAATGTCGTGGCTATGCTTGAAGGTGAAGATAGCAATATATGCCATCCAGAAGACCTGCCTGCCCAGTATGGCCTAAAGCAAAATGATTATTTCCTGTCGATAGCCCAAGCCCAAGCAATTCTGGATTTACGGTTACACCGTTTAACTGGATTAGAGCACGAAAAATTAATTGTCGAATATCGTCAACTGCTGACTAAGATCGCTGAATTACTAGCTATTCTAGGTTCTAGTACGCTTCTAATGACTGTGATCAAGCAAGAATTACAACAAATCCTAGATCAATATGGTGATCAACGCCGTACAGAAATTATAGCATCACGCCGAGACCTAAGTGTGGCTGATCTTATTCCAGAAGAAGACCGAGTGGTTACCATTTCCCATGGTGGCTATGCCAAAACTCAGCCAGTCGGCGATTATCAGGCTCAACGCCGCGGTGGGCGAGGCAAGGCTGCGACGACAGTCAAAGAAGAAGATTTTATTGAACATCTGCTGGTAGCCTCATCGCATGACACCATGATGTGTTTTACCAATCATGGCAAGGTCTATTGGTTACGGGTGTTTGAAATCCCTCAAGCCAGTCGTATTGCTCGTGGTCGCCCTTTGGTTAATATGCTGCCCCTAGATCAAAGTGAACGGATCACCACCATTTTACCCTTGCCACAAGGTGGTAACCCCCAAGGCCATTATGTGTTTATGGCCACCGTCAGAGGTGTAGTAAAGAAGACGCCGCTAACTGCATTCTCCCGGCCTCGTGTGAGCGGTTTAATTGCCCTAGCACTAGATGAAGGCGATACCATGATTGGCGCTACAATCACTGATGGTAGTCAGCATATTATGCTGTTTGCCAACAATGGTCTAGCAGTGCGTTTTAACGAATCTGAAGTGCGTGCTATGGGGCGTACGGCACGCGGGATACGTGGCATTCGTCTGAGCGAAGATGCTCAGGTAATCAGTTTAATCTTACCGCAAGCTGGTGGATTGATCTTGACTACTAGTGAAAATGGCTATGGCAAACAAAGTATTAATGACGATTTCCCAGTGCGTGGCCGAGGTGGCAAAGGAGTGATTGCCATGCAAGTTAGTAGCCGTAACGGTGCTCTAATCGGTGCTGTACAGGTATTTGCAGGTGATGAAGCAATTTTAATCAGTGATCAGGGCACTTTGGTACGAACACGTACTGATGAAGTGCCAATATTAGGGCGCAATACTCAGGGGGTTACCCTAATAAAAATCGCTAAAGGAGAAAAATTGGTCCAGGTAGAACGAGTGACTGAATCTATTGGCCCTGAAGAGACTGCTAATGAATCAACAACAGTGATCTTAGAGGGCTAGAAATTGCAGCAACAGTATTATAACTTTTGTGCTGGTCCGGCGGCACTACCCACCACAGTATTACAACGGGCGCAAGATGAATTATTGAACTGGCAAGGGCGCGGTGTTTCAGTAATGGAAATGAGTCATCGGCATCCAGCTTTTATGGAACTAGCTGAGACTGCTGAGATCAATTTACGCCGGTTACTTAACATTCCGAATCATTACAAAGTGTTATTTTTACAAGGTGGTGCTACTACCCAGTTTGCTGTATTACCTATGAATTTACTGGCTGATTTAGCTAGTGCTGATTATCTGGATACAGGAATCTGGTCAGCCAAAGCGATTGCGGCTATGGCGCCCTTTGGCCAGGCTCGGTTAGCTGCCAATTTCGCTGGCAAGAACCAAGTGCCCTCAAAAACACAATTGCAATTGGACCCGCAAGCAGCCTATGTTCATTACTGTCCTAACGAAACCATCAGTGGATTAGCATTTGACTATGTTCCTGATACTGGATCAGTGCCCTTGGTGGCTGACATGTCATCAGTGCTGTTATCAACACCACTGGAAGTAAATCGTTTTGGGTTGATTTATGCTGGAGCACAAAAGAACATTGGTCCTGCTGGCTTGACCTTGGTTATTGTACGTGAAGACCTGTTGGGCCGAGCCAGACCTGAAACGCCTGGGCCACTCAACTACACCTTACAGGCCGCCCAGAATTCAATGCTAAACACCCCACCTACTTTGGCCTGGTATCTAGCTGCAATGGTGTTCGAATGGTTGTTGGAGCAGGGTGGGCTGTCCACCATAGCTGAACAAAATCAGCTCAAGGCTCGTTTGCTATATGAGCAAATTGATTCCAGCACCCTGTATATCAACACCATTAAACCAACCTGCCGGTCAATGATGAACGTAACCTTCACACTGGATAATCCTGACCTGGAAATACTGTTTTTGGCTCAGGCAGAAGCCGCTGGCATTCTAAGCCTTAAAGGGCATCGTGCTGTTGGAGGGATGCGGGCCAGTATCTACAATGCTGTGCCAGTAGCTGCAGTGAAAACGTTAATCGAGTTTATGGCAGATTTTGAACGTCGACATTAATTAGCGGCTGTAGGAGTGCTTATGAGTCAAGCAGTTCCGACTCAGGAACAGGAATTACATCATCTGCGTCAACAAATCGATGCCATTGACAAGCAGATTCAAATCCTGATTAATGAACGTGCTACCTGTGCTAAAAGAGTAGCTCAGGTAAAGCAGCAATACCAAGGTGTTGATTCTGCTGTGTATTACCGGCCTGAACGTGAAGCCCAGATCCTACGTCATATAATGGAGCGTAATCAGGGACCCCTGGAGAATAAGGCAATGGCACGGGTGTTTCGGGAACTAATGTCAGCATGTCTGGCCCATGAACAAGTCATGCGAATTGCTTTCCCAGGAACTGCGGGCAGTTTTACCCAGACAGCAATCTTTAAACATTTTGGCCATGCAGTGCAAAGCATGCCACTGGACTCGATTACTGAGGTATTCCGTGAAATTGAAGTAGGCAGTGCCCATTATGGGGTGGTGCCTATTGAAAACTTGTCTGACAATATGATCAACCGCACACTGGATAATCTTCGTAACTCAGATTTGGTGATTTGTGGTGAAGTAGAAATACGTATCCACCACAACTTGCTGATTAAGGCTGACACGGGTGGTGAAGTAACCCGAATCTACGCCCACCCACAATCTCTGGTGCAATGTCAGACCTGGCTTGATAACCAGTTCCCCAAGGCCGAACGAATTACTGTTTGCAGTGACGCTGAAGCAGCCCACCAAGTATCCGAAGCAACCAGCCCAGCAACCGCGGCAATTTCTAGTGAAATGTCATCAACGTCTTATAACTTGCACCTAGCCTATAAAAATATTGAAGATCAGCCTAACTATACTACTCGATTTCTCATCATTGGCCATAATTCAGTACCTACAAGCGATAAGGATAAAACTTCCCTGCTGATATGGAGCTGTAATAAGCCGGGATTCCTGTATAAAATCCTAGCACCTTTCCACCAGCATCAAATCAATTTCACAAGCATTGCCTCAAGTTCTTCTAATCCAGGCGTGCAAGACCATATTTTTTATATTGATTTTGAGGGCCATTATACCCAGGCCAAAGTCAAAGAATTACTGCAAGATCTGCAGCAAGAAGCCATTGAATTAAAAGTTCTGGGCTCCTATCCGCAGGCGGTTTTATAAATGACTAATACTAAAATATCCAACCAAAACCACCGTAAGAATCGAATATTGGTAGTAGGCCTAGGTTTAATTGGCGGTTCACTTGCCTGGGCTTTGCGACTCAGTGGATTGGCTCGATTAACCGGTTACGACACGGACTTTGATGTGGCACAAAAAGCACAGCAAACTGGGGTGATTGACCAGATAGCTGATGACTTACCCAGCGCTGTAACCAACGCTGACATCGTAATATTGGCAGTGCCTGTAAAAGCCATAGAGCAGGTTATTAAACTCATTGCACCCTATCTTTGTAGCCATACAGTGCTAACAGATGTTGGCAGCGTCAAGGGTAATGTTATTACTGCTGCCAGACAGGTCTTTGGTCAATTACCCAGTGGCTTCGTGCCCGGCCATCCCATCGCTGGGTCTGAGCGCAGCGGTATTGAAGCTGCTAATGCAAAACTGTTTATTGACCACAAGGTAATTCTGACACCAGTGGCAGAGAGTGATCCGCAGGCAGTGGCTCAATTGACCCTTTTGTGGCAGGCAGTAGGTGCTGAGGTATTGACTATGCCAGCAGACCGGCATGATGAAGTACTTGCTGCAACAAGCCATCTACCACACCTATTGGCTTTTTCGCTGGTGGATACTCTAGCTAACGATGCAGACAACCAAGATATTTTCCGCTATGCCGCAGGCGGCTTCCGTGATTTTACCCGTGTGGCAGGCAGCGACCCCATTATGTGGCGTGATGTGTTTCTGGCCAATCAGAAAGCTAGCCTTAAAATGTTGGACAAGTTTACTGATGGATTGGACAGTTTGCGACAGGCTATTTTAGTTGGCGATAGCACTGCTGTGTTGGGTGTGTTTACTCGAGCCCAGGTGGCACGTCATCATTTTGAAAAAATACTGGCTGGGACAGCCTACACAAGCACTGCGACTCAGCAAATTCATTTTCAACTTCAACCCGGTGGGCAGGTGGAAGGGCGCATCCGTGTTCCAGGCGATAAATCAATCAGCCATCGCTCCATTATACTGGGTTCACTCGCTGATGGAATTACGCATATCAGTGGTTTTCTGGAAGGTGAAGATGCCCTGGCTACCTTACAGGCTTTTCGCGACATGGGGGTGGTAATTGAAGGTCCAGTACATGGGAGAGTAACCGTACACGGCGTAGGCCTACATGGTCTGACTGCACCACCGGGATCTCTTTATATGGGTAATTCTGGCACCACAATTCGACTGCTATCGGGTTTGATGGCCGGACAGAACTTTGCCGTGGAACTGTCTGGTGATGCATCCCTAAGCCAACGGCCTATGGAGCGGGTAGCTCAGCCACTACGCCTGATGGGTGCTAAAGTGGAAACAGCTTCCAGTGGTTGCCCACCACTACGTATCCAAGGGAATCAAACGTTACAGGGCATTGACTATAAACTACCTATGGCTAGTGCCCAGGTCAAATCGTGTATCTTGTTAGCAGGTCTTTATGCTGAAGGGACAACCCGTGTGACTGAACCTGCCCCAACACGAGACCATACCGAGCGAATGCTGCATTTTTTTGGTTATCCCATTGAGCGTCAGGGGTCATGTTGTATTCTGCGTGGCCAAGGTCGCTTAAGCGCTGTCGATATTGACGTGCCCGCCGATATTTCGTCTGCTGCTTTCTTTTTAGTAGCAGCCGCTATTTGCCCAGGCTCTGATTTGGTCCTTGAACATGTGGGTATGAATGCCACGCGCACTGGAGTGGTCAATATCTTACAAGCCATGGGTGCTAATCTGGTTATTAAAAATTTGAGGCAGATTGGTTCTGAACCGGTAGCTGATTTACATATTCGTTACTCTCCCTTAAAGGGTATTGATGTGCCACAACAGCAAGTGCCATTAGCAATTGATGAATTCCCTGCCCTGTTTATAGCCGCTGCTTGCGCTCAAGGCACCACAAGAGTGACCGGGGCAGAAGAATTACAGGTTAAAGAAAGTAACCGCATTAAGGCCATGGTTGATGGGCTTCAAGTATTGGGAGTGAATATCAAAGGCACTGCAGACGGTGCAATCATTGCGGGCGGTGGTGAGACATCTGGTGCCATATTTAGTGGTGGTGATATCATTACCTACAATGATCATCGCATAGCCATGGCTTTCAGTATTGCAGCACTACGTGCCCATGCACCCATTCGGGTTCTGGACTGCGCACATGTAGCCACATCATTTCCTAATTTTGTTGAGTTAGCGTGTCAAGTCGGCATCCAACTAGAGGTAGAGACATATTACTAGTTCAGAAGAACAACTGTCTTTAGGCAGCTAAATTAGTGAGTTTATACTTCATAGGTTATTTAATGAAAATTTTTAAACTTTATATTTCATTTCAAAATGTGAGCTAAACGCATTCTAATTACGGAAAGTAAAGTTATGCATAATATACCGATTATTACTCTGGATGGTCCCAGTGGTTCTGGGAAAGGCACTATAAGCAAGCTAATTGCCAAACATCTAAATTGGCACTTACTCGATAGTGGTGCCCTATATCGCCTGGTGGCATTGGTTGCAGAACAGCACCGAATCAATCTGACCAACGGGGCTGCAATAGCAGCTGTAGCAGTCCACCTTGATGTTCAGTTCAACACTCTAGATGACACTGTACAGATCGTACTCGAAGGTGAGGATGTAACCCTAGCGATAAGTTCTGAACAGTGCGCCATGAATGCTTCTAGAATTGCCACTCATGTGCTGGTACGTAAAGCATTGAAAGCCCGACAACGTGCATTTGCCAAATCACCAGGATTGGTTGCTGATGGTCGGGATATGGGAACAGTAATTTTCCCACATGCACATTTAAAAATTTTTCTTACTGCTAGTGCCGAAGAAAGAGCTAACAGACGGTATAAACAGTTGAAAAACAACAGTATAAATGCTAGTCTGCCTGATGTATTGGCAGATATTAAGCAACGAGACGAACGAGATTTATCGCGGAGTATTGCACCATTAAAGCCCGCTCAGGATGCAACCCTGCTGGACTGTACAGGCATGAGTATCAGCGAAGTTTTTGCACAATTGCGATCTTTAATAAAAATACAAGATTTTAAAACTCAAGGATAGCAATTGCCTGTTGTACAGTGATATCTTCCATCAAATAACACAGTGTCTTGTTAATGATTAACCAAGCATGACCGCATGTTTCGCAGATTTATTTGAACAGGGACTGCAAAACTGGAATAGCACTCGAAGGTGACATGGTAATTGTTGACGTTGAGCTTAAATCTGAATGCGCAACATCTTGTCAACAATCTCTTGATACCAACGGTTAACTGGAAGTTAGCCTAGGTGGTGTGATCACAGTGGTCCTTGAAGCAATTGAAAAAAGTCTGGATTACGCTCAGGTATCGTGGGAGAAAGCATAACATCTGGAACGCTGGCAACTGTTGGAGCGATCTTACGCTGATGGTATGCTCGTAGGTACGATTATGATTTCGATCAAAGGTGGCCCCAGTATTGGTAAGGGCGACCCGTTGGACTGTTTGCCCGGCTCATTAGTAGATATGCGCCCCTTGAATAATATCTCCCATCTGATAGGGCAGAACCTGTAATACAAACTACTCAAACTTGATGCTAAACGCGACAATATCATTGTTTCACGGTGGGCGTTATTAGAACAAAATAATCGGAAATTTGGAAATAGAAAGGATCTTTACTGGCAAATCTGCAGACAGGTTCAAAAGCACTGTTAAAAACCTTACAGATTACAGTGCATTTATTGATCTAGCTGGCCTGGATGGGCTACTTCACATTATCGATATAATCTGGAAGAGTACTCGCCATCCAAATGATGTGTTGTCGCTGGGAGATAAAACCGAAGTTAGTAAGTTGGATAAAACGTAGTCTAAGGCTAAATAAATTAGTATATCAAGGTTAGCGAATTGAAATGATACTGCTAAATATTAGTCTAGAAAAACGATGCTTGTCACTGGACATGAAACAATGCAGGATAAATTCATGGCTTACTTTTGCTAAACACATAGGCCAGTATATAAAATTACTGATAAAGCCATCGCAGTCGCTTTGCCCGACGGGATGTGTGGTTTCCTCAAACAGTCTGAATTGGGTTATGGCCAGCAACTAGCAGGCCTCAAATATTGTTAATGGATCGGGAGAAACGCTCTATTAGCATTTTTATCAAGGCTATGGAGAAAGCCTGCCAAAAAGTGGATATGATATGAAAAAATTGAACTCTCAATCCATGGCTTCAGACGGGCCCAGTACGCTGGGAGACCTGATCAAAGAACAGATGGGAAAGTAGTTTTTCAGGCTGGTAATAGCTGAAGTAACTATAGTTGCAGGAGTTGGGCTATGAAAAAATCAGAACTGATAGATGAGTTGATTGAACGTTTTGATCATATGTCGGTACGAGATGTGGAAACAGCTGTCAAGATCATGCTAGAGCATATGACGGAATCACTGGCCATGGATAATCGAATTGAAATACGCGGTTTCGGTAGTTTTTGTCTACATTATCGAGCTCCACGTACAGGTCGTAATCCAAAAACTGGGGAATCTGTAAGCTTAGGCACCAAATATGTGCCCCATTTCAAACCTGGCAGGGAGCTAAGGAATAGTGTTAATAATGCATTATTATCTGATTTACTATGAGCTGCAAGAAACAGCCATTGTAGTTTGTGTTTAGATGACTGCTCAGACATCAATGATTATCATTATATTATCCTAATTGATCGTGTGTCGAAACCCAGTGGCCATGCCACATACAATTAATCTAACATACATCAGCTCACACAATCGTTTTGCACCGATACTCAGAAAACCTCCATAGTTGCAACATCAATCGAGATGTCAGAACCATTATCAGAAAATAGTGATATTATATTCGAATCACTCAACACAAACCTAATGTTTAATGACAAACTCAGGATTGCAATACCATCAGAGTTTAATTGTGAATCTTAAATTTACGGCTAGTGAGCCAACGATTTCCTTTATTGTTACACTGCCTTTAGCAGAATTTAAGTGGGGTATCAGCATGAAATTCATTAACGTCTTATCATTGCTGTTATTGGTCCCAGTGGCACTAACTGCAGGGATATTATTTAGCATCCGAAACACGCAGCAAGTGCAAATTGACCTGCTGTTGCTACAATTACCAACTGCCAGTATATCCATATATCTATTACTTAGTTTTTTGGCTGGTGCACTGATGGCCGGTGTTATTTATACTGTATTGGGAATCCAGTTGAAAGTTCGTCACCGCTCGTTACAGGGGCAGCTCAAGCGCTTAATACAGACTCATAAACAACAATCTCAGGACAAGCAGTAAACCATCAGCTAACACATTTTATGCTGTTATTAGTGAGCACTTTTACAATTGGCTGGTGGCTTGAAAACAGACAATGGGGCAATATAAATAGCAGTTGGCAATCAGGCCTGTAGCATGACTATTTGCATGGCTTTAATTACCCGCTGAACCAGCAGACGAACGAAGTATTGGACATATTCATTGATGCGTTTGTCGTTAATGCTAAAGCTTTTGATCCCCATATGATACTAGCAGGGTTATTTAGTCACCGTGGAGAAGGGTGCTGTAACAAAGCACTAGTGGCAGGTAAAGTTTATGTTGGCAAGAATAATATGGCTAAATTAAACCATTCCATGCCATATTATTGATGTGAGTTAGCGCTTGAATCCTTGCACCAACATGACAGTAATATGGCCCGCATTCAATTGCAGCAGGCAGAATTATGTATTAGCAAGAGTAATTAAAAGCCAGCGGTTAGATGTTTAGAGAGAGTAGCCAATTTGGATGCTCAACTGTTATCAGCAGCGATAGGACCCATGCAACAAAGCCCTTCGATCAGTATCATGCTAACCCTAACTAACATTTTACCCCAGACTGAAGGGAACCGTGCTTCCATCCATTACCTTGTTAATCAATTCAAGCAATAGCTCTCGTTAAAAGGTTTTAATTACCTGGTTGAACAATACCTAAACCATACGGCTAAAAATGCTTGGGAAAGTTTCCAGTTATTACATGAACTAATGCAAAAACTGGAGTAGAGTAAGCTAGTGTTTCCTTATCAACAGTGTAGTTTTTCTGGCAAATCACTGGGAATGCTCAGGCTGTCAGCAATGTCGAACCATTAAACCAATTTATGGTCTGGAAGGGGAATAAGTTTGACCTCCACAATAGGTATTATCGTTGCTCTTGACTATGATCATGGCGACAAGGCCCTAGCCATGGCTGAACGACTTGATCCCAGTCGTTGCCGTCTCAAGGTTGGCAAACAACTATTCACCTGTGCAGGGCCAAAATTGGTTCAGCAGCTACAAAGGCAAGGTTTCGAGATCTTCCTAGATCTTAAATTCCATGATATTCCCAACACGGTAGCCAAGGCGGTGACAGCAGCCGCTGAACTTGGAGTATGGATGGTCAATGTACATGCCAGTGGCGGGTTGATGATGATGCAAGCTGCCTACCATGCATTACAGCAATGCAGTCACCAGCCGTTACTAATTGGTGTAACTGTGCTTACCAGTATGGATACTAAGCAATTACAGCAGATTGGCATTTACCGAACTACAACTGAGTGGGTAGTTGAATTGGCTCAGTTAACTTATCAGGCGGGACTGGATGGTGTGGTCTGTTCAGCCCAAGAAACACCTTTGTTACGACGTCAACTGAGTTCTAGGTTCAGGTTGGTTACACCCGGTATCCGCCAGACCAGAACCATCTGTGATGATCAAAAAAGAATTATGTCACCAGCAGCAGCACAAGCAGCCGGTAGTGACTATCTGGTAATCGGTCGTCCTATTACCGGGGCTGATGATCCATTACAAGCTTTAAGTCTAATTGAAGAAGAATTAAACTGTCCAAATGGACACTGAAGTTCCCAAAAACAAGATTTGTGCTAGTTTTCTCATGGGCACCAGCCCATAAACATTAATTCAGCCAGTGACGCATTAAAAGACAACAAAGGTCAGGGTATGCGTGCGGTTTGCAGCATATATGGGCTTTACCTCATATATAGCTTGGCAGACTCCAAATAGACTGGCATTATCTATGGAGAAAATCATGCAGGTAATCCATCAACTACTGTTTAGTACAATGCTTGGCTGCCTTTCCTTCTGGTTATTTGCTGCTGCCCCAAAAGCTGAAAGTACGGCAGCTGTGGTTGGTTCTGAATTCAGTTCCCCATCTGGACAACAGAATATCCAAGCATTACCCACACCCCCAATAGCAACCACTAAGGTTACAACACTAACACTTAAGAAGCCGCTCAAAATTAATATTAATACGTCAACAGTCACCCAAATAGCCCATGCTTTGCAAGGAAGTGGCATTCATAAGGCCAAAGCAATTGTGGCTTACCGGGAAGCTTATGGCAACTTTACCTCAGTGGATGACTTAGTTGAAGTTAAAGGAATTGGTAACACTATACTCACACAAGTCAAAGATGTAATCACATTGGAGTAGCAATACCGGAATGATTACCCATACAAACTAATCGTATTGATTGGAGAGCACAATGGCAACCATGAAATGGTCTACTTTACTGGATGATCAGCGATTTGGTGAACCAAAAAGAGATCAGCAAGATCCAGGACGCACACCGTTTCATAAGGACTACGACAGGCTAATTTTTTCCACTGCATTCCGACGTTTGGGTTACAAGACTCAAGTCCATTCACTCTCTCCCAATGACTATGTGCATAACCGTTTGACCCATAGTCTTGAAGTTAGTAGTGTTGGTCGTAGCCTGGGTATTCGGGTCGGTCAGCACCTGCAACGGCGTGTTGGTTGGCCCAACTGGATTGAAGCCCATGATGTAGGTGCCATAGTGCAGTCAGCTTGTCTGGCTCATGATATTGGCAACCCACCATTTGGGCATTTTGGTGAGTCTGCCATACGTCACTGGTATACCGAATTCAAAGACCAGGGTAAGCTCTCCAAACTCACTAGCGAACAACAGCAAGATCTGACTGGGTTCGAAGGTAACGCCCAAGGACTGCGTATTCTTACACAACTTGAGTACAACCAGTTTAATGGTGGCATGCGCCTTACCTATGCTACCCTTGGCAGTTTTATCAAGTATCCTTGGCTATCCAGTTCCAGACATTTTGCCAGTCAACAGAAATTTGGCTGCTTACAGGCAGAACAGGCTGTGTTGGTACAAATAGCTGACCGGTTGGGGCTACTGCAACTGGAAGATCATGAATGGTGTCGTCATCCACTAGTATATTTAGTGGAGGCTGCAGATGATATCTGTTACGCCATTATAGACCTAGAAGATGGTGTGGAACTGGGCATTCTTGAAGAACAAGAGGTATTGGAATTATTAGCCCCAATAATTCGCGATACAACATTGCCAAACCGAACTCAACTGGTAGATGCAAACTATGCTACCAGACGCCTAACGCTATTACGAGGTAAAGTAATTGATCATTTAGTAACTGCTGTTACCAATGCTTTTATCAAGCAAGAGCAACTATTACTTGAGGGTCGTTTGGCTGGGGACCTGATTAGTCACTGCGATACCAATACATACCAGATTGTTTCGGCCGCTAAATCATTAGCACGTAATCGGATTTTCAACACCCAAGCAAGGATTAGGGTAGAAATGAGTGCTTATTCTGTCTTAGAAAAGTTGTTGGATTGCTTTGTTAATGCAGCTCTGGAAGTCAGTTTTGGTGACCCCATTTCGTTTAAAGCGGAAAAAAGCCTAGCACTGATGGGACCACACCGACCCTATGGCAACGTTACGCCCTACGAAGCGCTATGCCGTACTATGGACTTTATTGGGGGTATGACTGACCAATATGCAGTTACTTTAGCCAGGCAGATCAGCGGTCACATGGGCAGCGTTTAAATATCCATCAGTACATGACAGTTTTATCAACATATAGATTAAATACAATCTCATACTGTGTAACTTGAGAATAGGTTACCTTGAAGTTCCAGGAAAAGGATTTAGACATGACGTCTGCCAATCATGATAAAACAGTAGGTTAGGCTATAATCTGTGGTATGACGTACCTGATAACATTTCGACAAAAAGTGTTCGCCACAACAGAGAAGTGTAACCTTACATTTGATGTGCCTATAAGCGCTCTGCTTCACTGACTAAGAATGACCTCTGATATGACTCGCGATAAGTCAGAAAGTCGAACCATTGTGTATCTGGATGCAAGTGGGTTTGTAAGGCAGGTGTATCTTATGCGTGGCTAATCCAATGGTTAGTTTCTGTATGACCTACAGTTGTAGCCATGGGCCCTGCCTGCTTTGATCAACGTACGGACATGATTGAATAATGAGCTTGAAATGGTTTGCGCCTTTACCACCCTGAATTTACTCCCATTAAGAAGCAATAGTTTTAGCAAAGGCCATTCAGACACAAGTGTACTGTGATGTTAGTGCAGTATTTTTGGGGCATATGAACCATGAAAGACTACAATGCGCCAGCCATATCTGTTGCGAAGAAATTTTATACATAGTTAGACAATTTATATAACCGTAAAAGTCAACGAAAAAAACCGGTGGTTTCATCAAAAACACATTACATGTATGTGGCAGCTTCCACTACATGGTTAAAGCATTAGGTGCAAAAATTTGCGTTTATTAAAATAAAGCTTATCCAGCTGTAGGAGTATAACCATAAATCTAAATAACAAGCTCGTGACTTAAGTTTTCTATGTTATAGACTGTGACTCAACAAAAACATTATTACGCAAAATTGTCACTTAATCAGATAGACCGGCTACTACTAAAGCCACTTCATCAGCCAATTCAGGAACCACTTCAGTAATAGTTTCCACCAGTCTTTCAGCTTGCTCTGGGTTTGTTTGGACTACTGATTCTGCTACATTAGACGCTTCTTGGGGTAATATTCCCACTACTGCTACAGCAATATCCACTGCACGGTCAGGATTAGCCTGGGCCATATTAACAACCAACTCTACCCCTTCACCTGGATAACTGGCATCAGATTCCTGGGCCAAGAAAGTATGCAATTCATCTTCAGGACTATTGGCAATGGTGACAGCAATGGTAGTGGCCACCTCCAGACTGGCATCAGGCGCGGCATTAGCCATGGCAGTAGCCACATCAATACGTTGATCAGGTGCTGCTGCGACAGCAAGCGATATCATTTTGGTAACAAATTCAGCAGTAGGCTCAGTCACTATCTGGCTAATAGTTGCAACAATATCAGCTGCTTTTTGAGGTGCCTTATCCACCCATTCATGAGCTAGATGCAGTAGCCTATGCTCAATCTCAATGGAACTGCCTGAAAGCTCCAATACACGCTGAGCTGCCATACGTCCCAAAAAAGGAGCTGCTGTTGGAGATGACTCGGACAACACTGCTAATAGCTGAATATGATATTCTGGCAAGGTCTGAACCATTGATTGAGCCAACTCCTGGGCTAAATCAGGAAAATAAAATCCTATGGCGCGAGCAATCTCTACTGCACATTCTGGCTGGCTCAGTGCCACATTAGTAGCAATTTCAACAGCATTTTCAGGGTTTTCCTCAACTAGGACTATGGCAGTTTCAGCAGTAGTACTGAAGCTGAAAACTTCATGGTAATCTGTACGAGGATCAAGTTCGGTGACCATAGGAGAAACTCCTTGCATAACAAAGCTTTCCTGAAGCGCTTCTGGTACCGCAGCACGCTTGCTCATGCGGTACATGATGAAACTAATCAATAACAGGCTAGTGATTGATAAATAGCCAAATAGTGCACTAGGACCCAATTTTTCCATCAGGATCGAAGCACTATAAGGTCCCAAGATACCACCGATGGCATAGGCCAAAACCAAACTACCACTCGCAGCCACCATCTCACTGGTTTTTAGACGGTCAAATGCATCAGCGAGAGCAATGGGATAAATGCAAGCAAGTGTGCCACTAATAAGGGCACTACAGATCAGCATCAAATAAAATTGCTGGTGTTCTGCTAGTAATGGTAAAATAACAGCTAACAAACAACTGGATAACAGTGTGATCACTAGCACCGTACGACGGTCAAATCGATCAGATAATTTTCCTACGGGAAATTGTAATATAAGTCCACCAATCATAGCAGCACCCATAAATAATGATATCTGCGTGGTGTTCAACCCGATTTTGGCAGCGTATACAGCACCCATGTTGTAAAAAGCACTGAGCGTGATACCAGCCATAAGACAACCAACAACCCCAAGGGGCGAGGTTTGATAGAGGCGCTTAAATGGCATAGTTTCCTGCTCAGTCAAACGCGGTCCCCCAGAACGGCTCATTAAGATTGGAATCATACATAAGCACAGTAACATACTGGCAATGATAAACAGATTAGGGCTATCCAGATTGGACACATTCATCAGCATCTGACCACTTGCCAAACCCAAGTAGATGACAAACTGATAAGACCCAAGCACCTTTCCCCGGTTAGCACTGGTTGAGCTTTCACTAAGCCAGCTTTCCATGGTTATAAACAAGATAGCATTACAAAAACCAACTATAGCTCTTAACACACCCCATAGCAGAGTATCACTCCAAAGGGTATGCAGCATAGTACTGGCTGTCGCCAGGGCAGCACAGGCAGCAAAAACTCGGATGTGGCCAACCCGAGCAATCAAATGCCTACCATAGAGAGCGCCCACTAGAAGGCCTAGGAAATATAAGGAAATGACTAGCCCAATAGTATCGGTCGGTAATCCTGCAATATTCATTCGCACTGGCACGATGATAAACATCAGGCCGTTACCCATAAGTAGCAGGAAACAACTGACAAACAAAGGCAGGAATTGTTTTATAGTACGCAATTATGCATCACCGAACGGTATAGTCTAGGGTTAGTCTCACAGTGTGGCATACTCATGCAGTGACCAATATTCATTACAAACCAATGTGGATAATGTAAATTGAATCACCCTAAGGTCGACTGACCTATGGGGAGATGCGTCACAACACAGTAACTTGTGTGCAACCTACTATTATCCTAACCAAGCCGTTGAATTGCTGTCCATTGCACCGATACGATATCAAAAATATAGCAGAAGTTAGCATAAAATTTACACCATGAATAATTATTGCATAAGTATTAAATATTGAATTTAACAAACTGTAGATTAAGCCGTCGCTTTATCAACTCACTGAGTTTGTATCTTGGCAAACATCTTAAACATCTCCAAGAGATTCTGCGTACACTTTTGCAAATCATCCTTTATCGGATGGACTACCCAATCACCACTGAAGGTGTTTGCGACTTTACTTTGTGTGAAGCTATCAGCAAGAGGATCAAACGTAATTCGGTTCTCTCGGGTCAACGTAGCACCATTGTCTGCCATGACAACAAAACCACTGGGCAGGTCATTTTCTATCAGTGTGAGTATTTCCTCAACTTTCAGACACATCGCTGTGTGGCTCTTCCTAAAAGCTGGAAAGCGATCAGGCGAATTTTCGTGAAGCACTTCGAGAAGGTAGCTCTGTCGATAAGTTCAGCAAGAGCCCATGACAGATGTATAGTGCGGCGACCTTCTTTTGAGATAATGCAAATTCAATGTGGTTTAATGTTCTCAAAAACGCTCCGTACTAAAATTTTTTTCAGGTATACTACAGGGCTACCCATGCTGGAAATGGTCAGATCTGGCTTAGCCTGCACCTAAATGACTACTCGGCAAGAGTGAGACTGTAACCGATGAGGTCATTTTTTTTATTCTTTTTATTAAAGCTCTCAGTCACTGCTCTCTCATCACCTGTTCTTTAATACGTGATTTGAGACGTTATTCATAACCAGGATTTGCGTTGCTGCAAAGATAAAGGTCAATGAATTGACAGGACACCATATGCTATGGTGTCTGTTTTAAACACTCCCTTTAACTTATTGAGCCAAGAATGTGAGAAGTCGTAGGCCAATCTTTAGGATTGATTAGAGTATTTTTACTGGCCATATCTCTATGGCCAATAGTTATGATCAATAATCACTGATTGGTGGGCAGGAGCAAATCAAGTTACGGTCACCGTAAACATGGTCGATGCGGTTAACCGTAGGCCAGAATTTACTGGCTTGCACATGTGGCGTGGGAAATACAGCCTGATGACGGCTATAGCAACGTGCCCAGTCTTCATCAACTAAGTCAGCCATGGTATGTGGGGCTTGCTTGAGCGGATTGTCCTGAGCATCCCATTCACCTAATTCAATCTTATTTACCTCTGCTCGGATGGCAATCATAGCCTCACAAAAGCGGTCAATTTCCGCCAATGGCTCTGATTCAGTCGGTTCAATCATCAGAGTGCCTGCTACTGGAAATGACATGGTGGGGGCATGGAAACCGTAATCCATTAATCGTTTGGAAATATCTTCTTCATGGATACCAGTTCGTTCTTTAATAGGACGGATATCAATGATACATTCATGAGCTACCCGGTTATTACGGCCACGATATAAGATTGGATAATGATCACTTAAACGAGCCGAGATATAATTTGCATTGACGATGGACATAGTGGTTGCATGACGCAGTCCTGACGCGCCCAGCAAAGTAATATAGGCCCAAGAAATAGGGAGGATGCCAGCACTGCCATAAGGGGCGGCTGCAACAGCGCCATTGCAGTTTTGTGCACCGTGCACGGCAACCACCGGATGGTTAGGTAGAAAGGGTGCCAAGTGAATCTTTACGCCAATGGGCCCCATACCAGGGCCACCGCCACCATGAGGAATAGCAAAGGTTTTATGCAGATTTAAGTGACATACATCAGCCCCCATCAATGCAGGTTTGGTAAGGCCAACCTGAGCATTCATGTTAGCGCCGTCCATGTAGACCTGGCCACCATTGTCATGCACCAACTGGCATATTTCAATAGCAGTTTCCTCGTATACCCCGTGAGTGGAGGGGTAAGTAATCATTAGGCAAGATAGATTATCTGAATGCTTGGTAGCTTGGTGACGTAGATCATCAAGATCAATATTACCTTGAGAATCACAAGCCACCACCACTACCTTCATATCCGCCATAGCAGCACTGGCCGGATTGGTACCATGAGCGGACGTAGGAATCAGGCAAATATTGCGATGCGCCTGCCCTAGACTTTGCTGGTATTTACGGATCGACAAAAGACCCGCATACTCACCTTGGGCACCAGAATTGGGTTGCATAGATATTTTATCATAGCCAGTTATCTCCATAAGCTGAGCTTCTAAGGACCTAATCAACCGCAAGTAACCCTCAGTTTGTGGCACCGGAGCAAAGGGATGCAGGTTCGCAAATGCAGGCCAGGTAATGGCAGCCATTGCAGTGCTGGCATTAAGCTTCATGGTACATGAGCCCAATGGAATCATACCATGCACCAGAGAGAAGTCCCTATTTTCTAGCTTTTTAAGGTAACGCAACATATCCGTTTCACTATGATGACTGTTAAAAACGGGGTGGGTCAAGATATCATCCTGGCGCTGCAATTTGGTTGGTATATGTGCTATGTTTTGTACTTGCTGGTCTAGACGAATTAAATCAAGCTTTTGAGTATGCCCACTGAATATACTGATCAACTGCTCAACATCAGCTACTGTGGTCGTTTCATCCAAGCTAACCCCAAGCATGTCTGTGTTCACCAAACGCAGATTACACCCTGCTGTCAGAGCACGTTGATAAATAGCTTGCTGATCATCGACTAATAGAGTTAGGGTATCGAAAAAATACTTGTTGACATATCTAAAACCTAACTGTGCCAGTGTTTGGGCCAATATGGCGGTAAGACATTGAATGCGCCAAGCAATGGCCTTGAGGCGTTGAGGTCCATGATAAACAGCGTAAAAAGCAGCCATGTTAGCCAATAGAGCCTGGGCTGTACAAATATTGGAATTAGCCTTTTCCCGACGAATATGTTGTTCTCGGGTTTGCATGGCCATGCGCAGGGCAGGTCGTCCCCTGCTATCAACAGATACCCCGATAATGCGACCAGGCATTGCACGTTTATACTGGTTCCGGCTGGCAAAAAATGCAGCATGCGGACCACCAAAGCTCATAGGCACTCCAAACCGCTGACTGTTTCCAAACACAACATCAGCACCGAGTTCCCCGGGTGATGTCAGTAGTACCAAGCTCATAATATCAGCGCCAACTGCAACTAAAGCCTGCTGCTGGTGAGCAGCATTAACAATGGCACCAAGATCACAAATGTCGCCGTCACTGCCAGGATACTGTACCAGAACGCCAAAGAGATCATGCTTATCCAGATCTACAGCTGGATCACCCACTACAACGTGGAAGCCAAAAAATTCTGCTCGTGTGCGTATGACATCAAGGTTTTGAGGGTGGGTATTGCGATCTACCAAGAAGGTGGTACTTGGCTTGCGGTTAACCCGTTTACAAAAGGCCATTGCCTCAGCTGCAGCAGTGGCCTCATCCAGTAAGGATGCATTAGCCAGTTCCATGCCAGTTAAGTCCATAACCATTTGTTGATAGTTGAGCAGTGCCTCTAAACGTCCCTGAGAGATTTCCGCTTGGTAGGGGGTATAAGCTGTATACCAGGCTGGATTTTCCAGCACATTGCGAAGGATAACCTGCGGGACTCGGGTATCACTGTAGCCCATTCCAATGTAGGATTTATTAACACTATTTTGACCAGCCACCTGTTGTAATTGTGACAGGACATCAGCTTCAGCTTGGCCAGCAGGTAAATCCAATGGCTTATCAAGGCGGATGTTGTCAGGTACTGTCTGATCAAGCAATTGTCCAATACTGTCTACTTGCAAGTAGTCAAGCATTAACTGTGTAGTGCTGTCATTTGACGCCACATGGCGGGAGACAAAGTCATCCTGATGCAATAGTTGCGCCAAACTTGTTGTATCGTTCATGAAATTATCCATCAAGCAGAGTGTAAGGTCAGCCAAAACTTTAGCACTGCGTATTGCACATCAGTGGGGACTGTAAAATTTAATTACAAATAATGTTTATTGGCTGTTATCAAGTGGATTATAATCATTCAGTAATTCATCGCGCATGGTAGCAAGTTTTACTATAGTCCACAATTATAGTGCGTAGGAATATTAATTAAACAAGTGCTACCTGTTATCCTCAGATCTGATATTACACATTCAACTCCTAGAACCGATTAACAATGATGTCGTCGTTCTAATTCACAGCAATGAAATACTTTAAAAATGACCGGGTGTGCTAACTGCTTAATCAGGGCAGTGTACAAATGCACAGTTTAGACCAAAAAGCTTATTAGTAGGACGATTATCCGTTTAATCATCGCGTATGGTGATATTGTTCAACTATTTGTTAAGCTCACCATAAAACTATGGTTCCAGATATTGTGGCATAATTTCCTCTGAGCAAAGTTCGTCTTATCCAAACAGTACCCAGTATCATTCTCTCTTGTGAACTGAGTTGGATCATAGAAAGCACACTCCCTTATAATCCAGCTTGTTCCTAGGGTTTCATGATTTTTTAGTTTGGGAGAACCATAAAGAGCAGATTGTCTATTTATTTTAGCAAGCGAATTAGACCTGTATATTGCATTCTATCTATAAGTCCATGGATGCAGGTGCTGGGCACAGTATGTAATATGATGTAATTAGGCCACGCGTTGGTCATTCTGGAAGCACGAAATAGTTCAACCATGTGGGTTGTGAACTACTGATTGCTGATAATCGCTTGATCAGCTAGCTGCATAATTTTATTATCGTGGATGAACATTTAAGAAATTTTATGTCAACCAATATTTGATGCGCATAGAAAATATTACAATAGCCTAACTTTGTCTCCATAGCACCTGCCATTAAACCATGGCCTACCACTTTTAAATCCACCTTGTGGGAATTCATATGTCTAAATGCTTACAACATACGCCCCTGCATGCCATGCACCTTGAAGCAGGAGCTAGAATGGCGCCTTTTGCAGGTTACAATATGCCGATCCAATACCCTTTGGGAATCAAGCATGAACACTTACACTGTCGCAATCAAGCTGGTCTATTTGATATCTCTCATATGGGCCAACTACGTCTAAGAGCAAATAATATGGCTACGGCTGCTTTAGCTTTAGAAGCCTTAATGCCAATGGATATTTTAACGCTGCAACCAGGACGTCAACGGTATGGTTTATTGACCAATGCCAATGGCGGTATCCTGGATGATCTGATGATCACTCATGCCGACGATCACTATTTTATGGTCGTCAATGGCGCCTGTAAACTAAACGATATAGCTCACCTACAGGCTTCCTTGCCACAATCGATTACCCTTGAGACGCTGCATAACCAAGCTCTGCTGGCCCTACAAGGACCTGCGGCTGTAAATGTACTGGAACAATTGACGCCCGTGGTACGCGAGATGAAATTTATGCAGGGAAAAGCCTTATCTATGCTCGGCACCCATTGTTTTATCAGTCGAGCCGGCTATACCGGTGAAGATGGCTTCGAAATTTCTCTACCGGCAGATAAGGCACCCGAACTGGTTAAACACCTACTAGAATTTGACGCAGTACAATGGATCGGATTAGGAGCACGTGATTGCTTACGCTTAGAAGCAGGCCTGTGCCTCTATGGGCACGATTTGGACAGCAATACGACTCCAGTAGCGGCTGGCCTGAGTTGGGCAATCCAGCCAAACCGCCGTTTAGGTGGCGATCGCAGTGGTGGCTTTTTGGGTTCTGATAACATTCTTACTGAACTGAAATCAGGGTCATCTCATTGCCGGATTGGCCTGTTACCACAAGGCCGTGCTCCAATTCGGCAGGGGTCTGAATTATGTGCAAACAATGGAGCTATAATAGGTCGAGTCACCAGCGGTAGCTTTGGGCCCACCCTTAATGCCCCAATCGCTATGGGTTATGTGATGTCTCAACACACTATGGTAGGTAACCAAGTCTATGCCATAGTACGGGGACAACAACGCCCCTGCAAAATTACTCCCATGCCATTTGTGCCACACCGCTATCATCGCAGCTAAGCTGAAAGCGTAGTGATAAGTCTGATTTTTAACCTGATAATTATATAGTAATGCTGTTGAATGAGTAGTGACAGGTAAATGATGACTAACCGAACAACTCAGATACCCAGTTTTCTCTGGTATGATTACGAAACCTTTGGCTTGGATCCTCGCTGGGATCGGGTGGCTCAGTTTGCCGCCATACGCACCGACTTAGAACTACAGCAGATTGAAGAGCCGATTATGTGGTATTGTCGCCCAGCAGACGACTACCTGCCTGAACCACAGGCTTGCTTACTCACTGGCATTACACCCCAGCAAGCGCTTGCTAAAGGCTTGCCAGAAGTTGAGTTTATGCGCCGCATCAACGCGGCAATGTGCCAACCTGAAACTTGTGTGGTTGGCTATAATAATTTGCGTTTTGATGATGAGTTCACCCGCTACGGACTATACCGCAACTTGCTTGACCCCTATGCCCGTGAATGGCAACAGGGCAACTCGCGCTGGGATTTAATTGATCTAGTACGCACTGCATCCAGTATCAGGCCCAAAGGTATTGTATGGCCTCGCAATAAAAATGATGAACTGGTACTAAAGCTGGATCAATTAGCACCCGCTAACGGCATTGAACATAGTGACGCCCACGATGCCTTGGCAGACGTAGCAGCTACGATTGATTTGGCCCGTCTAATCCGCAAGGAGCAGCCTCGTCTGTTCAACTTTTTGTTGCACTTGAAAGACAAACGGCAAGTACGTGCGCAACTGGATCTAAGCTTAAATAAGCCCAGCTTACATATCAGTGGCATGTATGGCCAACGGCAGGGTTTTCTAACTTTAGTGGGTGCCTTAGGGATACACCCTACGAATAAAAACAGTTTACTGCTGTATGATTTGCAACAAGATCCACAAACTTATGCAAATCATACAGTTGCAGAATTACAAAGCTGCCTATTTAACCAGCAGAAGACATTGCCAACAGGTCAACAACGCCTGAGAGTCAAACAATTACACCTCAACCGGTGTCCAGTGGTAACACCAATGAAAGTCTTGACAGCAAGTGATGCTAAACGATACGGTATAAATCGACAACGCTGTCAACAGAATCTGGATTGGTTACGCCAACAGTGTGAGTTCCGCAATCGCATTATTGCAGCCTTTTCTGAACGGAGATACCAACCTGCTAGTGATGTGGATGCTGACCTTTATAGTGGTGGTTTTTTTAGTGATTCAGATAGATATGCGATGATGCAGGTACACAGAAATGGGCCAAAATCCTGGCAGCAAGGCAAATTTAATTTTTCTGACCATCGGCTGAATGAAATGCTCTTGCGTATGAAAGCGCGCAACCACCTAGATCAACTCAGCGATACTGAAAAACAAACCTGGGAAACTTTTCGACGACAACGTTTGCTTGAACCAGAAGGAGAATCTGGAACACGACCAAGAAGTTACAGTGATTTTAGGACTGATTTACAACAACTTGGCAAACAATATGTGGATCGTGAAAGTCAAGCAGTGTTGGCTGAATTGACTCAGTATGGCGAGATGATTTACCCAAAATACTAGCTCAGATACTGACTGCTATGAACCAGATTATCAGCATTGATGAATGCCTTGAAGCTAGCCTCAAGGCATAGCTCTAAACCTTACAACGGAAGGTGTTGCTCGTTCACTTCAGCACCGACCATCAGAGTAGTACACAACACTCGAAACCATTAGATACTCAACTGGGTGGCCATTTTCTTCACTAGGTAACCTTAAATTTATACAGCCTGAATCGCGAAGTCAAAATGCGTTAACTCTGATTCAAATATTGCTCTCCTAATGCCCTCCACTACATAATTTCAAAGACCCTGACAATGGTTTACCTACTTCGATGACCAAAAGAAGATCTAACTCGAAAGTACTTCTGATTGATACGAACTACCAATGACTTGAAATCTGACTGATCAGAGTGGTTAAGGGACTCATAACCAACCCAAAAGACACGATTCAAGCTAAATCTCAATAAGAGCCAAAAGAACATTCTTAATAAAGCACCGAACAGTGGTATACACACATTATTATATGGATAATGAAGCTAAAATTATATGTCTAGCTTGGTAATGTACAATGTCCAATTCAAAGCTGCAATCTGCACAATTATTCAAGACGGCCCAGCAAAATATTCCAGGTGGCGTTAACTCACCAGTTAGGGCATTTCAAAGTGTTGGTGGAACGCCACTATTTTTCAAGCAAGGACAGAGAGCCTGGCTGATTGATGAGGACGATAATCGATATATAGACTATGTAGGCTCTTGGGGAGCCATGATATTGGGCCATGCGCACCCAAAAGTACTCGCTGCAATCAATAAAACCATACAAAATGGTCTAAGCTTTGGAGCTCCCAATCGATTGGAAAATATCATGGCAGAAAAACTGTGCCAACTGTTGCCACAAATGGACATGGTGCGCATGGTAAACTCAGGTACTGAAGCTACCATGAGTGCGATCCGACTGGCCCGCGGTTATACTGGACGCGATAAAATCATTAAGTTTGAAGGTTGTTATCACGGCCATTGTGATTCTTTACTGATAAAGGCAGGCTCAGGCGCTCTGACTCTAGGTGTACCCAGTTCCCCTGGAGTTCCTGCAACAATAGCTCAGGATACAATTAATCTGACTTATAACGACTTGGCTGGTGTTGAGGAAGCCTTCGCTAGGCTAGGAAATCAGATCGCCTGTATTATAGTTGAACCAGTTGCAGGCAATATGAGCTGTGTGCCACCCAAAGATGGTTTTTTGCAAGGCCTGAGAGATATTTGCAATCAACACAATAGCTTGTTAGTTTTTGATGAAGTGATGACTGGCTTTAGGGTAGCTACTGACTGTGCTCAGGGCCTCTTTAATGTTGCTCCAGATTTAACTACTCTAGGCAAGGTTATTGGTGGCGGGATGCCCGTCGCTGCCTTTGGCGGGAAACATCACATCATGCAACAATTGGCGCCAGTGGGCCCAGTTTACCAGGCTGGTACTTTGTCAGGTAATCCAATAGCCATGGCTGTTGGGCTGGTGATGCTGGAGGAGATCAATCAGCCTGGCGTATTTGAGCAGTTAACAGCCACCACCACCACATTACTTAACGGTCTTCAAGCACGAGCCGATGCTGCTGGAATTGCTTTTACAACCAGTCAAGTAGGTGGTATGTTTGGTCTGTTCTTTACTACCCAGCCAATGATATCCTGTTTTGCTGATGTTATGGCGTGTGATCGTAAGCGCTTCAGTCGCTTCTTCCACGCTATGTTAGATGCTGGTGTTTATTTGGCACCATCAGCCTTTGAAGCCGGATTTGTTTCCACAACCCATGGTGAACTAGAAGTGCAGCACACACTCGCAGCAGCAGAGCAAGTCTTTGCCAACATGGCTAGCGGCTAACCGACAAACAAACAAGATCATTGCAACTGATACTGTTGTGCTTGCTGGATGGCCTGATCTTCACCAATCTGGTCACCCTGAAGACGTCTACAAGCAGCAATCAACTTGAAAAAGAAGTACTGGTAATCTGCCTGTCCAGCCACCATCCTCAACCCCTTGCGAGCTACTTGTTCCGCTGATTGTGTCTGCCCTTGATCGAACTGTAATACTGCTAAGCGAGCATAGACCCGAGGATCACGAGGTGCAATTCGCATAGCTCGCTGTACCAGCAGAATTGCTGCTCCAGGCTGGTCCTGCAACAGATCTGCCTGCTGCAATATATGATTCACCGCCTGCTGATCGTCAGCTATTGGCTGAGTTCGATTTAGCGGAGTTGCCGGCTGACCTAACTCCTGCAAACTGGCGTCAATGGCTGGTTTAAATGCAGTTGGCTCTTCTGAATCAAATGCCTGGGGATTCATTTTGGTTATCTGCTGGGGCAGCTTCCGGCCAGTGTACATTTCATCAACCGGGACAATAGCTAGAGTGGCGGTACTCAGTTGTTTAACTGGAACGCCTGCTGGACTTGGTAATCGTTGGTCGTACTGCGCTGGAATACTGCGGTCATCAATCTGTGGATAATACCTGGTTTCAGAGCAGGCAGGCAACAACATAAATAAGGCAACAACGATACGGAAATCGCGTGTGTTCACAATACATTTTCTCAGTCTAACGATCCAATTTAATCACAAGTTGTTGCAGATTGCTGTGGGGCAAAACGCTCTACAAAAGGAAGTTTTACCCCTGCGGCACAATCCTGAGCCAAAACTTGCCCTGTGTCTGGGTGGATGTTTAAATACGTAATTCCTGAAGGAATATTGACACCATATTCAGGCAATAACAGATGTGACATCATCTGCCCCCATACCTTAAGTGCACCACTACTGCCAGTCAGCTGGGTGGGAGCAGCATCATCTCGCCCCATCCACACCGTTGCTACATAGTCACCTGTAAAGCCAGCAAACCAACTGTCACGCTGATCGTTAGTAGTACCAGTTTTACCTGCCACAGTCTGCTGTTTAGGAAGGTAACGGTAAATATTTTGTGCCGTACCTTCACGTGTAACGCGCTGCAATGCATGCTGCAACAGATAAGTAGCCTGCGATCCCGCTACTTGTTTCACCTTGTAGTGATATTGTTCCAAGAGCTGGCCATCAACACGGGTTATATAACGGATAGGTTGAAGCCTGTTATTAAACCCCTCAGCAGCAATAGTCTGATAGACACGGGTTACATCTAGGGGCGACATGGGAATTGCCCCCAACAATATCGAGGGATAAGGCTGAAGATCAACTGCAACTCCTAAGTTACCCAGGGTATTAAGCACTTGCTGAACACCCACAGCCATACCCAAACGAACATTAGCGATATTATAGGAGTGCACCAGGCTTTTATAAAGAGGTATCTGACCATGAGACTTTTGATCATAATTCTCTGGATACCAGTCACTATCATTAGCCAGCTTTACTGATAAGGGACTATCATCAACTAAGCTGACCAGATTGTAATTTTGTGGCTGAGACAGCGCAGCTAGATGAATCACTGGTTTAATCAGAGAACCCACATTGCGTCGACTATAGAGAGCCCGATTAAAGCCAGCATAACGACTATTGCGATCACCAACAACAGCCAACAATTCTCCGCTGTCCCGATGGCTAACCACTACAGCGCCTTGCAAGGGCGTCAGATCTGCATAGTCTGCTTCTAACTGTGCAGCAACTTTGGCTAAGCTGGTTTCAGCCTGATGTTGAACCCAAGGATCCAGATTAGTAAAAATTTGGAGCCCCTGGGTGCTTAAATCACGTGACCGATAGTCTCGTTGCAATTGCGCCTTGACCAAATCCATATAGGCTGGATAATGCCCCAGATTCAGGGAGTGCATGGGCACTACCTCCAAAGAATAGGCCTTAGACCGCTCAGATTGTTGAGCAGTAATCACACCTCTGGAGGCCAATAAATTCAGTACTAAATCTCTCCGTTGTTTAGCACGTTGCGGATGGTATCGTGGATTGTAATAGGACGGTCCCTTAATCAAACCCACTAACAAGGCAACCTGATGTAACTTTAATTCATGGACTGGTTGATCAAAATAAAACTGACTGCCCAGACCAAATCCATGGATAGCCTGTTGGCCTGACTGTCCTAAAAACACTTCATTAAGATAAACTTCAAGCATTTCATCCTTGTCATAATGAAAGTCCAGCAATAGCGCCATAGGCACTTCTTGTAGTTTGCGCCACCAAGACTGAGTTTGAGTCAAGTAGAAATTTTTAACCAGTTGCTGAGTTAAGGTACTGCCTCCCTGCACTACCTTACCAGCACGGATATTGGCCCACAGAGCACGACCAATGCCAGTCAGGGACAGACCATGGTGGTTAAAATAATTGCGATCTTCAGTTTCCACCAGAGTTTCAATAAAGCCATTGGGCAAATCATGCAGCTGAATCAATTCCCGCTCCTGCTGGTGGGATGGATATATACCACCAATGCGCTTAGGCTCCAAACGCAGCACCGACAAGGGTTGATTCGCTGAGCCCTTTAGCCACAGCAACTTACTAGAGGAAAATTGTAAAGTAATCTTATCCCCCAATTGACTACCATCAGCAAAGCGAAACCCCCGGATAAAAACTTCAATTTGATGATTACGAACACGCATCTGCCCAGTTCGGTTAACTTGACTGACCCGGCGGTAACCCAGTTGCTCAAGCTCAAATAGCACCTGTTCTAAGGCGATATGCTGACCAGAGAACAGTTCCAGGGGGCGACTGTAGACCTTAGCAGGCAAGGACCAGCGGTGACCCTCAAAGCGGTGTTGAATCCGGGCATCCAAATATATCAATATCATGGCACTAAGCACTAGCATGACAGCAAGTAACCTGAACCATGGCCATCTTCTATGTAGTCGTTTATTGAGTATACTTGCCATAACAATTCCTGCTGTCACCAAATTGAGTTAACGTGGTAGCTAATAATCAACCATAGATATAGTACTGATAATTTGTATGACTACTCATGGCACAGCTTAAGATAACTTAAAGAATAATTGCTCGAACCATAGATAATATTATTCTGGGTCAATTATTAAAGTCCAGCAATCATTTGGCTAATAGGCAGAGTAAATACTGTTTTCAAGTGAACCATCAAGGCAAACGCCATAATTATCAAAATCACTGCTCCTATAAAACAGCTACACTAGATTAGACACCACAATAATCGGCCTAAGTATTGGTTAGCAAGGCCTCCAGTACATTACTAATGGTGGGTTGTTTAGCAGTATTGTTACAAAATCACCTCAAGTTGCTGTTGCAACCAAATTTTTTGCGGACTGATATTGGCCCTGTAGGCTAATATTTCCACTCCTTGTGCGTGAGCCGACAATAACATCTCGGCATATGCCGGATCAATATCCCAAGCTGGGCTGACCCGCTCAATACCAGTATGCGCAACACAAAATAACAATATTGCTCGTTGCCCTCCTGCAACAACCTTCACTAACTCACGCAAGTGCTTACGGCCACGTTCTGTTTTTGCATCAGGGAACAATCCCAGTTTATCACGTTCCAGCAGCGTTACATTTTTGACCTCAATATAACAATCGGCATCGGAGCCATGAAGCAGCAAGTCAATGCGGCTCTTTTCAGACCCATAACGCACCTCTGAAACTATGCGGTCATACTTGCGCAGTGATTCAATACAACCATCATTAATAAACTCTGCCACCAGCCCGTTAGCACGCTGAGTATTGATACAGGCCAACCAATCCGGTGATCCTGCCACCAGTTCCCAAGTATATGGGTACCGCCGCTTTGGATTATCTGAATGACTAAACCATACCGAACTGCCAGGTTGCGCACAATTTCGCATAGAACCCGTGTTGGGACAATGAATGGTCAGCATGCTGCCGTCTTTTGTCTCTATATCAGCAAGGAAGCGCTTATAACGCCGTATTAATCTACCCTTTTGCAACGCTGGTTCAAACTGCATGTTATTCCTCTGACTGCTCACTCAATTCAACTCAAACCGACTTCATCAATGTATAGATTTTATATCCCAACTAACAACTAAAAGATAACGGAACCATAATAGATAACCAGGCTAAATCAGTAGCACTTGATAGAAGGGCTAGCAAAAAAATGCAAAACTTTAGGTAGGCCTAACTCTATGCGAGCAAATCCATCTTTATACCATGGATTACCTTTTCACCAAAATGATAATAGATCACTAGCATTTACGATCATTTTCTGGTAGTTTTGTCGGCCTTTGCAATTTCAGAGCGTAACATAACAAATTGTAAATACAGATGATGGGGGCAGGATATGGAAAATACCCATGAATCATTACTGAAACACTATACACCATACCAAGCTCAGAAAGATGAAGCTTATATGAATTCTGCTCAACAGGAGCACTTCAAGGCAATTTTAGTTGCTTGGAAGAAAGAATTGATGGAAGAAGTTGATCGCACTGTTTACCATTTACAGGAAGATGCAGCAAATTTTGCTGATCCCAGCGACCGTGCCAGCCAAGAAGAAGAGTTCTCACTCGAATTACGAACTCGCGATAGGGAACGCAAACTGACTAACAAGATCAATGAAACCCTAGAGAAAATTGAGTCTCAAGAATATGGATATTGCGAGACATGTGGCATCGAGATAGGTATTCGTAGGTTGGAGGCAAGACCAACTGCATCATTATGTATAGATTGTAAAACCCTAGCCGAAATCAAAGAAAAACAGCTCGGGAAGTAAATCTTGAAAGTGGCCCGATTATGACCTACGTGGGTCGCTTTGCCCCCTCTCCCTCAGGTCATCTTCACTTTGGTTCGCTTGTTGCTGCTGTCGCCAGTTATATTGATGCCAAGGCACACGATGGGCGTTGGTTAGTACGTATAGAGGACTTAGACCCACCACGTGAAATGGCTGGAGCAGCCACGCATATCCTCTCTACCTTAGAGTATTTCAATTTACATTGGGACGGTGAAGTTATTTACCAAAGCCAGCGTCAAGCAAGCTACCAAGAAGCTTTGCAACGATTAAGGCAGCAGGAATTGATCTTCTACTGCCACTGTTCAAGGCAACAACTGAAGCAGTTTTCCATCTATCCAGGCACATGCCGCAAGCAACAGGCGCTAGCTTGCCAGCCTGCGGCTACGCGTGTGCGAGTTAACCATGCAGGTATCGGCTTTAATGATCGGATACTGGGCTGGTTACACCAATATTTGACCAAAGAAGTGGGCGATTTCGTAGTACGCCGTAGAGATAGATTATTTTCCTATCAGTTAGCGGTAGTGGTAGACGATGCCAGCCAAGACATAACTCATGTGGTGCGTGGCAGCGATCTATTTACATCCACTACCAAGCAAATTTACTTGCAGCAATGCCTAGGATTCAGGACTCCAAGATATGCCCATATCCCTCTAATTAGAAATATTAAAGGGCAAAAACTCAGCAAACAAAATCTAACACGGGGAATCGATAATAACCAAGCTCCAGAGTTAATGACTCTAGCATTACAACGGCTGGGACATTCACCACCTACCAGACTGTTAGGAGCAGGAACTAGAACTTTGTTAGATTGGGCCATACAAAACTGGGATATGCAGCATATACCCGCTACCATGAACGATCCTGAGCCCTATGTGGACAAAGATCGTGAAAGCCTAATAACCCATTTCCAAGCACGTAGCGTCAATGATAAAATAAATATCGATTTTTAATCGCTGAAGGCTATCATTTTACTTAATCGACTACATGAAACGGCAACACATTGCAATGGCAAGTAACATTACATTTTTGTCTTTAATCATACAAACCTAACCAGTAATTTATTATGGGTTTTTTCCCCCGGCTATTGTATCTTATCAAGAATCATATACTTAGTTTTACACACCATAGTTCACGTATTATTGCTCGTGACCAACATACCATATCAAACCGTGACATCAGTAAAAATGCCTTGAAGGTCCTTTCCCACCTTAGAGTTGGTGGGTTTGAAGCTTTTTTGGTTGGCGGTGGAGTCCGAGACATATTGCTTGATAACCAACCCAAAGACTTTGATATTGCCACTAATGCACATCCTGAGCAGGTACATAAACTATTCCGAAATGCCCTACTCATTGGTCGCCGGTTTCGTTTGGTCCATGTGCGATTTGGCCGCGAAGTTATCGAAGTAGCTACATTTCGAGCCAATCACAGTCATCAACACAACCAATCTAATTCGCACCAATCTGAATCAGGTATGTTGTTACGAGACAATGTCTACGGCACTATAGAGGAAGATGCACAACGGCGAGACTTCACCATTAATGCGTTATATTACAATATCAACAATTTTTGTATCTATGACTTTACCAATGGCTTGCAGGATATAGAAAAACGTGTCATTCGTATGATTGGAGATCCAGTTGCCCGTTATCGGGAAGACCCGGTACGAATGTTGCGGGCAATGCGATTTGCGGCTAAACTTAATTTTACTATTGATCAGAATACAGCAGCTCCCATTGAAGAATTGGGCATATTGTTAGCTGACATTCCAACAGCTCGCATGTTTGAGGAAGTAATCAAATTATTATTGACTGGACAAGGAGAGCAGACCTATCGGCTACTGCGTCAGTATGGTCTGTTCCAATACTTATTCCCAGCTACCGACCACAGCATCAAACAGAGCCAATCAACGCATAACCTGACAGAAAATATGGTACTGCAGACATTGATCAATGCTGATGAACGTGTCACGCAAGGAAAGCCAGTTACTCCAGCCTTTTTATTTGCTGCTTTACTCTGGTACCCACTACAGGAATGTTTGGCAAAATTTCACAATATGGCACCTGTCCCAGCATTACATCAAGCTGCTCAAGATGTGATTCAAAAACAATTACAGAGCACTTCTATTCCACGGCGTTTCAGCACGCCCATGAAAGAAATCTGGCATCTACAACTGCGGCTTCTACGTAGGAACGGCAATAGAGCCCAACAATTATTAGCACATAAACGCTTCCGTGCAAGTTATGATCTTTTGCTAATAAGACAAGCTAGTGGCGAAGATCTGGGGAAACTGGGAGAATGGTGGACTGAGTTCCAACATTCCAGTGAACAGCGCCAAGAAAAAATAGTAAAAGCGCTGCAAGAAAAGCGTAAGCGCAATACCAAAAAAACTGAAACAGTTCGTGGAAAACAATGATTGAATGCTATATTGGCTTGGGTAGCAATCTACAAAATCCAATTCAGCAGGTACAAAGTGCCGTAAACTATCTGTCAAATTGGAAAAATTTGAAGCTAATTAAGGTATCCAGCCTATATCGCGGAGCACCGCTGGGTCCCTCGGATCAGCCAGACTTTATCAACGCAGCAGCCTACATCCGCACGACAATGACTGCAATCCAGTTACTAAATCAGTTACAAACCATTGAACAAATCCATAAACGCGAGCGCATCAAACACTGGGGGCCACGTACACTGGATCTGGATCTATTATTATATGGTAACCAAACTATTTTATCAGCACGTCTACAAGTCCCACACAAGGAAATGAGACAACGTAACTTTGTCCTTTATCCGTTATTTGAAATTGCTCCACAACTGCACTTACCTGATGGCCAGCCACTGAAAGATTTACTGTCTGACTGTCCCATGGGAACTTTAGAGCGTTTTATAATATAATACAGCTCGCATAACCTTCTGACATAATCTCTGGAATCGACCTATGTCCAAAACAACACTAAAAACATTGCTAGCTATGAAAAAAAATAGTGAGAAGATCAGCTGTCTGACTTGTTATGATGCCAGTTTTGCTCAACGCCTAAATACTGCCGGCATTGATTTACTATTGGTAGGCGATTCCCTGGGCATGGTTCTACAGGGCCATGAATCTACCCTGCCTGTGATGATGGAGCAGATGGTTTATCACACCGCTTGTGTCAGTGCTGGTAATGACCGTGCCATGATTATGGTTGACATGCCCTTTATGAGTTACTGCAGTGCAACCTTAGCCATGAAGAATGCAACTCAGCTTATGCAGGCTGGAGCACATATAGTTAAACTAGAAGGTGGACGTTGGCTAGCACCAACTATCCAGCAACTGACTCAACAGGGTATTCCTGTTTGTGTTCATCTAGGGCTAACCCCTCAATCCATCAATACGTTGAGTAAGTATCAATTACAAGGCAAAGAACCAAAGCAAGCTAAACAGATCATTGATGATGCCTGTAATCTTACAATATCTGGTGCCAATATGATTCTACTTGAGTGTGTCCCCCAGTCTGTTGGCAAGGCCGTCAGTAAAGCTGTTGATGTACCCGTAATTGGCATTGGCGCTGGGCCAAGTACCGATGCGCAAGTTTTGGTCTTACATGACATGCTTGGTATTACACCCGGTCGTCAAGCCCGCTTTGTCAAAAATTTCCTGGCTGGACAAGATTGTATTGAAAATGCAATAAAAGCCTACGTACAAGCAGTAAAAAATGGCACTTTCCCAGCCCCAGAACACTGCTTCAACTGAGCTATAGCGTTATGGTGACCTTCGAGAACATTGCCAATCTGCGCAAATATCTGTATCAAGCCCGCATGGAAGGAAAAAGTATCGCATTGGTACCCACCATGGGAAACTTGCACGAAGGGCACTTGCAGCTAGTCGATCAAGCTCAGAAAGTAGCAACACTGGCAGTCGTCAGTATTTTTATCAATCCACTGCAATTTGGGCCTGGCGAGGATTATAAAGGTTATCCACGGAGTTTCTCGCAAGACCAGGAAAAACTACGGAAGCGCGGCTGCCATATTCTATTTAGCCCTCAAATCGAAAACATGTATCCAGAGACACGCATTAGTGCCACAGTGGTCAAAGTCCCCCACCTTAGCCATATTCACTGCGGTGCATCGCGACCAGGCCATTTCACAGGGGTAGCCACAGTGGTTACCAAACTATTTGGCATCGTACAGCCCGATGCAGCCATTTTTGGCCTTAAGGATTATCAGCAGTTTCTGGTAATCAAACAAGCAACTGATGACTTATGTTTACCAGTCAAGATTATTGGTAGCCCCATTGCTAGAACTGAGAGTGGTTTGGCTATGAGTTCGCGCAATGGTTATCTCAATGCTACCCAGAAAGAAAAAGCCGCTGGCCTATACCGTACCTTAGTGAAGACTCAACTAGCCATAGAAAATGGTAATTGTGATTATGACGCACTATCAGTCAAGGCTAGCCGCCAATTAGAACAGTCTGGTTTCCAACCTGACTACTTCAGTATTTGCCGGCAGAAGGACCTGCAACCTGCAACAATTAAAGATCGGGATGTGGTAATCCTGGCCGCAGCATATCTCGGCAAAGCTAGACTGATTGACAATATTCGTTTTACAGTAAATTTGACTTTACCTAAATATAGGCATTATGACGTTTGAATATCAATTCATCTGGATGATATGGTGTTGAAACAAGTTTTATGCTGGGGTAATCATGGATAGAACGACATCCAGCATTCGGTTGGCATAACCCCATTCATTGTCATACCAAGCCAGTATCTTGAACAATTCACCTTGCTGTAGCGTCTGGGTCGCGTCAAAAATAGCTGAAGCTGAATGATGATTGAAATCAATAGATACCAGTTGTTCAGAGTTGTAACTCAGCACAGCAGACAAGGATATCGCTGCAGCATGGGCCATGACTTCATTGATTCGCGCTATAGTCGCTGATCGGCTAAGTCTAAGCACCAAGTCTACCACCGATACATTTATAGTAGGGACTCGCATCGAATAGCCAGTGATTTTACCCGCTAGTTCTGGTATTACCCAACCGAGGGTCTGAGTTGCATGAGTAGTGGTGGGAATCATGGACTGGGTAGCTGCCCTGCCACGCCGTAAGTCATGTTGTTGTAATACTGTATCTGTCAATACTTGGCCATTGGTATAAGCATGAATAGTGGTCAGCAACCCATCTTCAATACCAAATTCCTGATGTAGAGGCTGCAGTAATGTAGCCAAGCAATTGGTAGTACAAGAAGCATTCGAGATAATGTGATGAGCTGGTGTAATCGCCTGATGGTTGACACCATACACTACGGTCAAATCGACATCATCACCTGCAGGTGCGCCAATCAAAACCCGGTCAGCACCAGCATCCAAATGGCGCTGACTGCCACAACGATTATTTTGCTTACCAGAGCATTCTAGTACGATATCAATAGCTAATTCTGCCCAAGGCAAACACCAGGATTTAGGCTGCTGCAGCAATCTGATGACATCAGTACCAACACACATTCCTCCTTCGCAGGCATTAACGGAAACAGGACAGGGCCCATGCACTGAATCACGGTGGGTAGCATAAATAACAGATTCGGGAATACCCAAGTCATTGATGGCCACAATTTGAATCTGATTTTGTAAGTGCCGTTCATAAACAGACCGTAAGACAGCACGACCAATACGGCCATAACCGTTAATAGCAACTCGAACTGGCATTATTTAATTACACTAACTCATTCACAGCATTTACTACTGCTGCTGTAGTAATCCCATACCATGCGTACAGCTGATCTGCTGGCGCTGATGCTCCAAATTCATTGATACCGATAACTTGGCCCTGCAACCCAACATATTTATACCAGTAATCTTTATGGGCTGCCTCTACCGCAACTCGGACTGTAATCGCAGCAGGCAATACCCGTTCACGGTATGCAGCTGATTGACGTTCAAAAACACTTGTGCAAGGCATAGAAACCACTCGCACACGGCGTCCCTGCCGCCCTAGTTCTTCAGCTGCCTGCATTGCTATGGTAACTTCAGAGCCAGTGGCAATAATAATGGCTTCCAACACACCATCACAATCAGCTAATATATAGCCACCTTGTGCGATGGTGGCAACCTGAGTCTGGCTGCGCTGCTGGTGAGATATAGACTGGCGCGATAATATCAGAGCTACTGGCCCTTCGCGACGCTGCAACCCGAATTTCCACGCTACCGCTGACTCCACTGTATCACAGGGTCGCCAAGTATCCAGATTAGGGGTAAGACGCAAATTAGCCAGTTGTTCTACTGGTTGATGGGTAGGCCCATCTTCACCCAATCCAATGGAGTCGTGCGTGTAGATAAATAGGACTCTCTGCTGCATAAGTGCTGCCATACGCACTGCATTGCGAGCATATTCCATAAACACCAAGAAAGTCCCCCCATAGGGTATAAAGCCACCATGCAAGGCTATCCCTGTCATCGTGGCGGACATAGCAAACTCACGCACTCCATAATGGATATAATTACCACTAAAATCCGTCTTTTTTATAGTCTTACATCCCTGCCACAAAGTTAGATTAGAACCTGTCAAGTCAGCCGATCCTCCTAATAACTCAGGCAACATCGGACCAAAGGTATTGAGGGTATGTTGAGACGCTTTGCGAGTAGCAACCTTTATTTTAGCTGATTGCAGTTCAGCAATGTAAGCATCCGCATCAGCATTGAAGCAAACTGGTAAATCACCCCTGATACGACGTAATAATTCATCTGCTAGTTTAGGGTAGACTGCATGATAGGCTTCGAACTTTTGATCCCAATCCTGTTCAGCCTGACCACCGGAGTCTCTAGCATTCCATGCTTTGTAGATATCCGTCGGGATCTCAAAGGCATCGTAAGGCCAATCCAAGGCTTCACGAGTTAGGGTAGTCTCCAGAACTCCCAGCGGAGCTCCATGACAATCTGCTTTGCCCTGCTTATTCGGCGAACCAAAGCCAATTACAGTTCTGCAACAAATCAAGGTGGGCTGACTAGTATTACGCTGGGCTTGTTCAATGGCAACACAAATGGCATTGGCATCATGTCCATCAATATTTGAAATCACCTGCCAACCATAAGCTTCAAAACGTTTGGGAATATTTTCATCAAACCAGCCTTCAACCTCACCATCAATGGAAATGCCATTGTCATCGTAGCAGACAATCAGCTTGCCAAGCCCCAAATTTCCCGCTAATGAGCAAGCTTCATGGGAGATACCTTCCATCAAGCAACCATCACCCAGAAATGCATAGGTAAAGTGATTAATCAGTTGATGCTGGGGACGATTAAATTGATGGGCCAGCGTCTTTTCTGCGATTGCCATTCCCACAGCATTAGCAATGCCCTGCCCAAGGGGGCCAGTAGTGGTTTCAACACCGGGAGTATGCCCTAGTTCTGGATGGCCCGGAGTTTTAGCATGCAACTGACGAAACTGCTTCAAATCCTCAATGGATAAATCATAACCACTGAGGTGCAGTAAAGCGTACAGTATCATAGAACCATGGCCATTAGAGAGAACAAAACGATCTCGATTAAACCATTTCGGATTGGCTGGATTATGACGCAAAAAATCATTCCACAAAACTTCAGCAATATCCGCCATACCCATAGGAGCACCTGGATGACCAGAATTGGCCTGCTGAACCGCATCCATACTGAGCGCACGAATGGCATTAGCGAGTTGAAAGCGAGATGACATTTAATGCACTCCTAGAAGCAGTATTTATTGAAACCCCATATACCAGGCACACTGGCGGGATCAAACTGTAGAGTTATAGTTTCAGTCAACTTGTATAAAAGATCTACCAGTTTGCACTGCGACTAAAAACCAGATGCGTATTCTCGCTTAATCAATAACAATGCACAATTCCTCAGGTTTAATTCAGACAAATATTTCTGCAATTCCAACTTATAAGCATTAATCTGGCCACCATTTCACCTATTAGATTACAATACGGCTTTATGGAAAACCTCTGAAGTGTGTTGTATGTATAGGCAGCGGGATGGCGAAGGGGGCAATATCTACAACTACTGGCAATAAAAGTTCAATTACAGCTCATTATTTACAATACACGGAAATTTTGAGTCCATGTTTAATGCTTCATTAACAGAACATAACTATTTTGCAGGAATCTTTCAGCTTAGTAGACACTATCATTATAGTAACCACTGCCTAAACACTCTAATATACCCAATATCTACTCCCAAGCAAGTTTTTCTGTGATGAAGCCAAATGGTCAATTTTTAGCGATTTTAGGGGTAGGTAGTATGAGTGCCTAAATATGGCAGTATTTTGGAGATGATCACTGTACTTGCAATACTAATCAAAGAGGGTTTTTATGTGGTACTGAGAAATATGGTTACCCAGCAGGCATTTTTCTATAGCTTGCACTTTACCAAAATCAAACACAATCTACCCCGGATGAAATCATATTGACAATCAGGAAACCCTGCGCGTAATTAATTTAATTATTAGTTTTTTTGGCTATTGAAATGCAATGACTATCTATAATATAGTTTTGTTAAATTAAAAAATAATACGAATTCATCTTTTGAAAATAGTATTCTTCGTGGGTTAGACTATTTTTATCTTAAGTTTGGCAATTTAAAACAAGCTCAGAGAATTGAATTACAAGGATACTTCTTAATGTAGTTTGGTATTAATATTAGCATAGGATGTATTCATTAATACGTATAGGCGTTCTCTTGCTTCTACTGCCATCCATTCTGATAAGAGGCCTGGTCCAAATTGCCAATCTGATAGCTGTGACTATGCCATGCATTGCCCCCGTATTTTTACCTGCCAACTGCTGATAACTGGCCAAATTATTGAGCTCGAAGCAGCAGCAAGCCACCATATAGCACGAGTGCTACGAATGATCACAGGACAACAAATAATCCTGTTCAATGGTCACGGAGGTGAAGTTGAAGCTGAAATCATCAGCACGATACCAAGTAGTGTGCGAGTCAATATTGGTGACTGGAAAATCGGCCAGAAAAAAACACCCATCACCGTACACTTGGGTCAAGTCATTTCCCGCGGTGAGCGCATGGATTATGTGGTACAAAAAGCTACTGAACTAGGGGTAGATGCTATCACACCCTTGTTTAGTAAACGCTGTGAAGTACGACTTAACCAGCAACGCCAAAATAAACGTCAGCAACATTGGCAACAGGTCGCCATTAGTGCTTGCGAACAGAGTGGCCGTTGCCAGGTGCCCACTGTTCATCCGCCTATTCACCTAACAGCCTGGCTAAAAAATTGTGTTGCAGAGCTAAAATTGGTGCTAAATCCCCACCAACACTCGTCCCTAGATACACAGGTCAAACCAACCCAAATAGCCTTGCTTGTAGGGTCTGAAGGAGGTTTCACAGAGTTAGAAATCGCTCACGCCTTAACAACAGGCTTTCATAGCCTGCGAGTGGGACCACGAATATTGAGAACCGAAACAGCGCCAGTGACAGCTCTGAGTATTCTACAGTATATCTGGGGGGATTTATCTTGAAGTTCTTAGGTAAATTAAAACTAACGTTTGTTGCGTCACATCCACCTAAGCCTTACAAGTAGGATAACTAGAATAGTTGCCTATTATTTAATAATTACATTTATCAATTAGTATCGCGAATAGTTTAGATAGTGACAATAATATTAAATGTAATAACTGGGTAAACCTAGGTGGTTTTTTTAAAACTTAAATCAGTTTAAATATATTAGAAATTATAACTTCCTTCAATTGCAGACCTTTGCTGTTATAGATTACTAAAGGGAAACGAATGACAATCAAGCTTGGTATAGTGATGGATCCCATTAGCAACATCAACCCCAAAAAAGACAGTTCTATTGCCATGCTTTGGGCTGCACAAGATTTAGGCTGGCATTTATATTATATGGAAATGCGACATTTGTTTGCTGTACAAGGTGAAGCCAACGGGCTGATGCACCCTTTACTGGTCAAGCGTAACCTGAATGACTATTACCATTTGCAGCCAGCCATTAAACAGCCACTGGCCGTACTTGACGTGATTTTGATGCGAAAAGATCCACCCTTTGACAGCGTGTTCCTATACAGTACCCATTTATTGGATCAAGCAGAAAAAAATGGCACTTTAGTCGTCAATAAGCCCCAGAGCCTGCGTGATTGTAATGAAAAAATCTTTGCCACTTGGTTCCCCCAATGCTGCCCACCAGTATTAGTTGCGCAGGACCCTAGCTTGCTGAAAGAATTTTTCCACCAGCAAGGCGATGTGATTTTTAAGCCTCTGGATGGTATGGGTGGCACCTCTATTTTTCGAGTTAAGCGCGGCGACTCCAATCTCAATGTCATTTTAGAAACACTGACTCACGATGGGCAGCAGCCCATTATGGCTCAACGTTATGTGCCAGAAATTAGCCAAGGCGATAAACGCATACTATTGATTGGAGGTAAACCGATTGATTATGCTCTAGCACGTATTCCCAGCAAGGGTGAAGGTCGAGCTAATCTGGCAGCTGGCGGACAAGGCGTAGCACAACCTTTAAGCGAACGGGATCGCTGGATTTGTGCTCAAGTCGGGCCAACTCTAAAAGCCAAAGGATTACATTTTGTGGGTTTAGATGTGATCGGCGACTATTTAACTGAAATTAATGTAACCAGCCCTACCTGTATCCGGGAACTTGATAGCCAGATGGGTACAGATATCAGTTCGCAACTAATGGAATATATCGCCAGCCAGTTATAAAAAAGATGACCCATATCCCTGTCGGTGGTCATTGGCTATCCTGAATGGCATGGCTGCTTAAAGCTTGTTATACAATTACAAATAGATAAACGCCTTTGCCCATTGGGCGTTTAATGGATTATAATGGATTAAAAATGATTGGAGTTGGAAGCCGATCTGCTTCGAGGGGGCATAAACATGGGCGAAACTAAAGCCAGTCTCAGTCACTATATGCTGCTGTCCATGCCACAGCTTCAGGATGAAAACTTCGCCAACAGTTTAATCTACATTTGCGAACATACTGAACAAGGCACTATGGGTTTGATTGTCAATCAAACCCATAGTGTCCGGTTCGATCAAATCTTACCACAACTGGATATTTCACCCCAACATGCAACTAACCTAGCCCAGACAATCTACACCGGTGGGCCCGTACAGCCAGAACATGGTTTTGTACTTCATACATCTGTGGCGAACCAAAAATGGCAATCCAGTATTCAGTTAGAAGAGAACCTCTACCTGACAACGTCCATTGATGTCATTGAAGATATTGCCCATTCTGTAGGTCCAGATCAAAGCCTTATTGCGCTTGGTTACTCTGGATGGGCCCCAGGTCAGCTGGAAACAGAACTTGCTAACAACAACTGGCTATGCTGTCCGTTTGATCCAGCTATTATATTCCATATTCCAGCGGAAAAGAGACTTGCAGCCGCTGCTACCAAGCTGGGGTTTGATATCAACCTGATATCAAACCAAGTAGGTCATGCTTAAGCCAATGAAGAACTTGAATCTATTGTGTTTTGATTTTGGTAACCAGCGGATTGGCGTTGCTTTCGGCAGTCAGAGTCATGTTCAGCCAACTGAACTGCCCCCTCTACTTGCCCGTGATGGTATTCCACGTTGGGTAGAGCTGGATCAACTCGTTGATCATTGGCAAGCTCAAGCATTTGTAGTTGGAATTCCCTATAATATGGATGGCTCCATTAGCTTAATGGCATACCGGTCACGTAAATTTGCAAATCGGCTGGGAGTCCGTTACCAACGCCCCTGCTATGTAATTGACGAGCGGTTGAGCAGCTATGAAGCTAAACAAGAACAATTACAAACCCAAGGCAAGTGGCAACATCGTAGAATCGATGGCGTTGCCGCCCGCTTGATTCTACAAAGCTGGTATCAACAAAATGACCACAAGCTAGCTCAACAACCCTTGTAGCAAGTCTGATGCTCAAATGCCTAATATCTACCAACTTTTAAGCCAGTTGTTCACTCAAGTTGATGCCTTGTTAAAAGAAAAAGCCATCAAACAACCTCTAATTACAGGTATCCGTACTGGCGGAGTTTGGATTGCTGAAGCTCTGCATCAGCACCTAGATAGTGCGCACGCTCCGGGCAGTCTGGATATTTCTTTTTATCGAGATGATTTCTCTCGCCAAGGCCTTAATCCAACTGTCTTGCCATCCACATTGCCTTTTCAGGTCGATGGTCGTCACCTGTTACTCATAGACGATGTGCTCATGACTGGTCGCACTATTCGTGCCGCACTTAATGAAATTTTTGATTATGGTCGACCAGCCAGCGTCAACCTGATTGCCCTATGCAGTATCAATAGTCGTGAACTGCCCATCCAACCTGATTTATGCACTCTGCTCATCAACCTGAAACAAGGCCAGTATATACAACTGAGTGGCCCTCAGCCTCTGTCATTACAGGTTATCAATAAAGTCTTCTCATGACTCGAGTAAAACAACTTAAAAGACCATTACAGCTGACTAATGATGGCCAATTGCGCCATTTTTTGACCATTGACGGACTTAGCAAAACTCTGCTTAACAACATACTAAATACCGCTGAATCCTTTATCATTGTCGGTAGTAAGGCGGTAAAAAATGTTCCACTTTTACGTGGCAAAACTGTAGTTAACCTATTTTTTGAAAATTCAACTCGTACCCGCAGTACCTTTGAGTTGGCTGCCAAACGCCTGTCAGCAGATGTGCTTAACATCGATATTCTTACTTCCTCAGCCAGCAAAGGGGAAAGTCTGCTAGATACCCTGCGTAACCTGAGGGCAATGCAAAGCGACATGTTTGTGATCCGTCATGCTGATTCTGGTGCCGCTCACTTTATAGCTGCCGAAGTTACACCTGATGTAGCCATAATCAATGCTGGGGATGGTCACCACAGCCATCCTACTCAAGCTATGCTGGACATGCTAACCATTCGACGTCACAAGAGTAATTTTGATCAACTATCAGTAGCAATTGTTGGTGATATAAGGCACTCTAGGGTTGCTCGTTCACAAGTACAAGCTCTGAAAACGCTGGGATGTTCGGATGTTCGTCTAATTGCCCCCGATACCTTAATGCCTCCTCATGCCAGTACTCTGGGTGTCACCACATATCGAGATCTAGACCAAGGACTAGAAGGAGTTGATGTAGTGATGGTGCTGCGTCTGCAGACCGAACGTATGACATCAGCTTTTTTACCATCAGCTAATGAATACTACAACTTCTATGGACTAACTCGAAAACGGCTGCAGCGAGCTAAAGCAGATGTAATCATTATGCATCCTGGACCCATTAATCGAGGCGTGGAAATTGAGTCGGAGGTAGCCGATGGCAAGCATTCAATGATTCTAAATCAAGTAGGATATGGCATTGCTATCCGTATGGCAGTTATGTCCATGGTCATAACTGGCCAAGCCTGTCAATCGCGTGAGACTAACTATGGATGTGTTGATTAAGAAAGCTAGAGTAATTGACCCAACCCAACATCTGGATAGCCAACTGGATCTATACATTAATTCTGGCATACTGGTAGCTATGGCCTCAAACCTAGAGGTCGATCATGTCAGACAAGTTGACGGTAGTGGCTGTATTATTTGCCCTGGACTGGTTGACTTGAGTTGTAACTTACGGGAACCAGGTTATAGCCAGAAAGGCACAATTGACAGCGAAACTGCGGCAGCAGCACAATCAGGCTACACTCATATATGTGCCAGCCCCAGTACCTCACCTTGTACTGATACCCCAGCTATAGTGCAACTGATTCTAGATCGGGCACATCAGGCTCGCCACTGCAGAGTCTACCCTGTTGGAGCGCTAACTCGCAATCTAGAGGGACAACAGCTTAGCAATATGGCTGCATTACGTGATGCAGGCTGCATTGCTGTCAGTAATGGTTCAGGCGACTGTGACGAAAATATGACTTTACTACGCTGCTATGAATACGCTGCCAGCCAAGGCTTACCGGTGTTTATTCAAGCTCAGGACAAACATCTAGGCAAGGGGTGTATTCATGAAGGAGCCATTGCCACACGCATGGGGCTTGATGGTATTCCAATAATAGCAGAAACGCTGTCCATCAGCCGACATTTACAACTTTTACATCATGTCGGCTTAAGAGGACACTTTAACCAAGTTAGTAGTGGCTCTGGAGTAGAACTGATCCGCCAAGCCAAACGGGCAGGACAAGATATCACAGCAGATGCCAGCATTGCCCATTTATCGTTTAATGAAACTTGGGTCAGAGGTTATGACAGCCAATACCACTTGCACCCTCCTTTACGTAGCGAAGATGATCAGCAAGCTTTATTAGTAGGTTTAGCTGACGGTACGCTTGATGGCATCTGTTCTGCTCATCAACCCCATGAAGAAGCTGCAAAAAAAGCCCCTTTTTCTTCTACTGAACCAGGCATGGCCAGCTACGACATGTTGATTCCTTTAGCATTGCAGCTAATACGCAATCAGACAATAGACTGGGTGACACTAGTTGATCGTCTCAGTATTGCACCAGCTCGTATTGCTGGGATTAACCGTTCTGGACTCCAAGTGGGCGTTAAAGCTGACTTATGCTTGATTGATCCTAATTATCGCTGGACGCTTGATGCCTCTACAGCAGTTTCTACGGGGACTAACCAGCCATTATGGGAACAACATTTACAAGGTAGGTCTCTTTTATCGATCTGTCCTTAGAGCAACCCATAAGATTAATCTTATGGGTTGCAAACGGTCTGGAGCTATAGCCAGAAACATGATTATTTAAATCACTTAAAGCCCAACAATATTCTCAGCTTGGGGCCCTTTTTGTCCATTGGCGATGGTGAACTGCACCTTCTGACCTTCAGCCAATGTTTTGAATCCGGAGCCAGAAATGGCGCTGTAATGAGCGAATACATCTGGTCCCGAATCCCGCTCAATAAAACCAAATCCTTTTGCTTCGTTAAACCATTTTACGGTTCCAGTTACTGTATCTGACATAATCATATCCTAGATAGTAAGTTATAGAGAAGTTATGCTGCCTAAAATTAAGCAAGCCAATAGGCGTAAAGGAGGTTGTTACTTATAAACCACAGGTCGGGAGATTACTAATAATACTACAGGACATTCGATTATAGCCAACAAGCTTTCTTTCTAGCCAAGGTTGAGTCTATAGGTTTTTGCAATAAAGTCAAACAGTATCCAGCGTTTTTTAAACGCTGCTTGCAAAATTCTATCCTAGCCTAGCTGATAGCAATCCAGCCCTATATTTATAGTTAAATGAATATAGCTTAATCTTGACTACTGGATGCTTGTCTTGAATAGGTCTCTATGAGCAATCGAAGCCTGTTTAACACAATAGTTTGAGTCAAAAGTTATCTTTTTACGCAGACTAAATAGTATATATCATCGATTTTTAGTCAAATTATCCGCTGCTATCGCACACTAAAGTCCTGTATACATATAGTCATTCACTCTGGATAGATATGAAGCAAATCGTAATCTAAAAGATAGCTGTATTATATCTAAAGATCAGATATTGGCGGTCAAATAGATGTAACAGTGGCATAACCGCCACGATAGAAGACCAAACCTGATCTAAATGACGTCTCCAATGCTTCGACCTGCCCTACAATAATGTCATGGTCACCACCATTGTATACAGCCCAACGACGACACTGGAAGCAAGTAATACTATCCGACAACAAGGGAACTTTGCCAAGTCCTGACCGAAAGCTTACGTCAGCAAATTCATCTGCACTAGGACGAGCAAATTGGTTTGACAAGTGTGCTTGTTGATCACTCAGTATATTTATAGCAAAGCGCTCTGCATGGGCAAATACAGCCGCATTGTGGGCTGATTTATTGATACTCCACAATATCAGTGGTGGCTCCATAGACACTGAGTTAAAGCTATTGACAGTTATCCCAGCCTTTTTCCCTTGGCTGTCCAAACAAGTAACCACGGTCACTCCAGTAACAAAACTGGACAAAGCATCACGAAACTGCCTTGAAGTAAACCTGGTATCAGATGCAACCATCAAATACATCTCCTTAAGAAGTTAACAGCCTATCTATAGGCACAGCGATAAGATTTAATAAATACAGTCATATTCAGCTAATTATGGGCATGACGTTCAGGTTATCTTCTACAATGTCGAGTAATTAATCACAATGATATAGCCCATTAGCTATGTAAATATATCTATTTAACGAAGAGCATTAAAAATAATCTACCAAGGAAACCTCAACTTTAATCACTAATTAGTAAATCTGCTCTAAATCAGTTGTGACTGCTTTGCATTCCTTTCAAGTAATAAACGTCAACAAACAATATCATATAAGTAAAACCCAACTCTATTTGGTTATCAACGAGGGGCATTTTAATCGGATCAGAACGGTCCGAAGATATTGAGCATGATTTAACTCTAGTCTTATGAACCTCGCCAATTCAGAAGAGATTGGATGTGTCAATTCAATCGTCACCATTTGCTGATAAACTTAGCAACCCAGTTGATTATCAAGAGAGTTAACTTTATAAACATATGAACGTTAATCATAGCTAATATTAAACCCTTCTTTTTGTAGAGACTCTACGAAAAAACAGATGTCTCAAATACATCACCGGTTTACTGGAGTAGCTACTTTCTGCCAGCTTATAACTATGACTTATAGTTAATTTAACCAGGGATTCATTAACTAAAAGATAGTTATTTTTATATTGATTATCGTGAGGTGATTATATCGCTTGATGTTATAGAGTAATATCAATTTAATCGTGTTCCATTTATGTTGTCTTACGGTTTGCTAACAATAAGACTCTGGACATACCATAGTGTTTCCATCTCATAAATCAGCAACAGTCATAGATCATATAATTTAATATTAAAGAGCTTGGTTTTAAACTAAAATTAGTTTGGGCCGAGCAAAAACCAAACGCATGCATAGGAATAACAAAAATATAAAACACAATAAACTCCAGGCAGGTATAGAGAAGGCAAATACAGGATCTTGCCACTGTACCTCAGAACAATTTCCTGTACCCTTAACCATTAACATTAACGTCTCAGTTAAAGGAAAAGCTTCCAACACATAATCAAATCCTGGACCACAGGCAGGCACATGTTTAGCTGGCAAGCTTTGCAAATATAGTTGTCGAATAGATAAACTGACGCCCACTAATGATAACAGCAAGGTCACCAAACCATAGACACGATGGCCACCAAAATAGGGATTGTGAAGTGCCGCTAACAAGAAAAAAAATGCAGCACTGGTATATATGAAACGCTGACTCATACACAACATGCACGGTTCCAGTCCCATGTTATATTGCATGAATAATGCTAGTGTCAGTGCTAGAATACACACCAGTAAGCCCAATAAATTTTCCTTGCGGAAGCCGACATTATTTTTCATATTGGGACTTATCAATGCGTATAATATGTGATGATTCCATACTGATTAGAATTCAGTAATACCTGATCTTTCAACTATAGAACCTGTAACAAACGGTAGTATATTTCTTGAATAGGGTTTGGTTTTAAACATAAGCTGATTTTCATAATAATTTCATTATATGAATTTAAAGTGCTGCATCACCAGTTTCACCAGTACGAATGCGTATTGCCTGTTCCAAATCCAGGACAAAAATCTTGCCATCGCCGATCTTTCCGGCACCGACTTTGCCAGTTTTAGAAGCAATAGAAATTGCGTCAATGACCTGATCCAGAAGGTCATTCGATATAACCATTTCTAGTTTTACTTTTGGCAAGAAGTCAACCAAATATTCTGCTCCTCGGTATAGCTCTGTATGCCCTCTTTGCCTGCCACAACCCTTAACTTCCGTTACTGTAATGCCCTGCAAGCCAATATCAGCCAAAGCTCCACGGACATCATCAAGTTTGAAAGGTTTAATGATTGCAGTCACTAATTTCATGAACTTTCTCCTGCACAATAAATTTTATTTCACTAAGTTTAAGATCACTTAAGTAACGTATTTCCATATTACTTATATATAATAATGTAGCTAATCGTGTTCATAAGTTTCCAGTCGGAATTTTTTTATTTTAGTCATTCGCTATTTACAAAAAATCATGCCGCACACCAATGGCATAATATCAATTGTATTGCTGGGGAGTTGGTTATTTTCAGCTGCTCACCATATAACCACAAAGACCTGTATGTGTTCAATAGTTTCAGTCTTAACTATTCATAGTGAGCAGTGTAATTAACTCGCCTAGCATCCATATTATGTGTTAATTTACGAGGCTGGGTGTAAAAGATAATCTGCTTATTATTTGACCATTCATCTATAGAGTGGACAAATAGTAAGCGCTATATTTATAACTTACAGATATATTCTGAATCTAATGCACTATTATTTACTCCAAAACCCAGTGCAGAATTAGATGAATATTACACTATAATTATATTAAATGTAATATTGGCTGGTTATAAGTAAACTCGTATTACTTGTATTTTATATCAAGATTTCATAATCATCGTACGCTGACTTATCTGTTTTAGTAATAGCATTTTTAACGAAAAATCAACTACATTTACATACTATGGTTGTATTTCAATCCTTATAACCCTACTGAATTAATAAATTCCTCAAGTTATCTACAGCAATGGTAGGAAATTTAAATTATTAGTCAGGGTACGGGAAGTACCTTGGCTCAAATTGAAATAAACTACCAGCATCTAAACGACACTGGCTTTAGAGTATAAGGGTGAGAATCATATTCTAATGAAGCTTAGTAAGCTTGCGTTTTAGACTAATCCATGAATAAATTAATTTATTTGGATTTGCTCGTTAAAAGATTGACCATATCAGCATGACCACTTCTCTTCGCCTCATCTATGGGAGTATTGTCCCAACGGTCTTTTGGCATCACGTTAACATCTTTTGCCAAAAGGAACTTTACTACATCTATTTTACCTTCAGCTGCAGCAATATGAAGGCAGGTGCGACCATCGTAATCCGTCTCATCCAATTCAACACCTGCTGCTACAAGACGACAAATTTCATTTAAGTCTCCTTGATAGGCAGCCCAGCATAGGCCCATTGCATCTTTCATATCTATTTACCTCCGGTATGCTTTAAGTAACTTAATGATTAGTATGACTTTGAAGTAACTCAACAATACTTGTATGCTTACCCTGCTTGGCGTCTTCCAGTGGCGTTGCGCCCCACCTATCCCTTGGAGAAAGGTTTCTTTTTGTTTCAATAAAAAACTCAATAATATTAATATGTCCTTCAGCTGCAGCAACATGCAGTGGTGTGCGACCATCATAATCTGCTACGTCTATATCAAGGCCTCTGGCATCCAGATTTTTTATTTCATTTAAATCTCCTTGACTAGCCGCATAGTTAGCTACCATAACTCCTTTTAATTTTTCTTCATTTTTTTGTAAAAGTGGATCATGTTTGTTGCTGTCGGTAATTAAACTATCATAAATATGAAAATTAAGCCTATCAACCAATCGTTGTGAGATATCAACGGCACGAACAGAGTTACCATATTCATCAAGTCGAGGAGACCAGATAGTGATACCGCACACACCAGGAATGACTAGGATAAGCGAACCTGAAACGCCACTCTTTGCAGGCAAGCCTACGGAAAAAGCAAATTCACCTGAGAAGTCGTACATGCCACATGAGTACATTAATGATAAACAACATTTTGCTGTTTCAGCACTCATCACCCTGCTACCTGTTGCAGGGCAAATACCTCCATTGGCAAGTGTTGCTGCTACATTTGCATGAGCTCCAGCAGTCAACTCAATTGAACAGCATTGGAAATAGAACTCTAAAATCTCATGTAAATCCGTATTTTCCGGGAAAGCATTTTTTTCTCTCATAAAGTAGCCAAGAGCATAATTGCGATCAGCTGTTTGTCGTTCCGACAAGTAAACGGCATTGTTGAATCCTGGACGCACATCGCCTGACATGGCTTGCCAGAAACTCATTACCTTATCAAAGCGTTCTGATACATCCAGTTCCGGATGTATCAATGCACATGACATGATTGCTCCAGCATTAATCATCGGATTATGCGGCAAGCCATCCTTGTTCAAGGTAAGCTCATTGAATCCACGACCACTGGGCTCACGGCCAACATGTTGGTGCACCTTCTTTTCGCCATTTTTTTCCATGGCTATGCAATAGTTTATAGGTTTGCAAGTAGACTGAACACAATATGAGACATCATGATTGCCTAGACTGAGTCGTTGCCCATCAACGGTGCATATTGAGATAGCATAGTTTTCCGGGTTTACTCTAGCTAACTGTGGAATATAATCTGCTACGGCACCACCTTGATTTGGCCGCACTGCTTCATAGATATCGGTGACTATATCCGAAAATGTTATAAAATCAGGAATAATCAAATCACCTTTCAGAGAACGCTCTATCAGGGTTAGATTTTGAGAAATAACCTCGTGAAACAAATGCTGGTCAATTTTATCCGCATCAGAAAGTGGCGATAATTTTTTTATAGTTTCACTGATTCTTATATCATCTGGCAATATACCTCTCTGTTCCAATGAATTAATTAGATCAGATTTGATAATGAATCCATCTCCATTTAAATCAAGAGACTTAAATAAGGACCGTGAGGTTGACAAATTAAGTTCAACCACGGATGAAGTCAATCGTTTCTCATCAGCAGATGATTGCAATTTTCTTTTTGTTGATGTTTTGGTCATTTTGTTCTTCAGCCTGTTTTTTAAGAGATCAGTTATGCAACATTTTTAATGTAGCTAATCTAGTTTTATTTTATCTTTCCTAAGAAAACATATTAGAATTTGATGATGATTTTTTTAAGGTAACATACGATTAATCGGTTTTTACTTACCGAAATTGCCTTAGATCGAGTTGTATGTATGTGCATTAAAATTCAAGAGGCTACCAATTAGACTCTATGCGATATCGGTGATTTTTGCAAGACTTTCGTCAGGATATTCGGCATAGCCTATCTGTTGCCTACTCACGATAGCACTAACCCTGTTAAAAATGTATCCAGATCAGAATTGCCTGTTAATCAGATATTAACTGACTTCATGATATTTGAATCATAATTTGCTTGCGCCGTCTTAGATAGATTCGTCAAATTTCATATTAACACCAAGGCACGGGAACTATTAACCCCATAGACGGCTAATAAAATTGGTATATTGCGGCATGGAATGTTTATTTCTAGTTGTAGAATCAGCTTTATACTCAAAATTACAGACCTTTAAAGCCATCCAGCTTTCTGAATAACTTAGGCCAGCAGTGAAGCTTTAATAGGCAGTAAGTTAAATCCAATGCTTCGATACAATTAAAATAGATAATCAAGACCAGTTATTATAACTGCATTAAAGCTCATTATCTTGCTGGGCGCATATGCGGGAATAATAGCACGTCACGAATAGATGGTGAATCAGTTAGCAACATCACCAAACGATCTATGCCAATGCCTTCTCCAGCCGTTGGTGGCAAACCATATTCCAGAGCAGTAATATAGTCATTATCAAAGTACATGGCTTCAGCATCACCAGCATCTCTCTCTGCCACTTGGTCATGGAACCGGCGCGCCTGGTCTTCGGCATCATTGAGTTCAGAAAAGCCATTGGCTAACTCCCGACCAGCAATAAATAATTCAAACCGATCAGTCACTAATGGATTATGATCATTTCGGCGAGATAGGGGTGAAACTTCGGTAGGATATTGAGTAATGAATGTAGGCTGGTTGAGCCTATGCTCGACAGTCGCTTCAAAAATTTCAATCTGTACTTTTCCCAAACTCCAGTGATCTTGCAAGGGTATACCAAATTTGGCCGCCAAAGATCGGGCATTCTGAAGACCAGATAGCTGGGCCACAGTCACATCAGGGTTGTGATGTAAAATAGCATCGAAAACAGACCAACGAGCAAATGACTTAGATAGGTCGTAATGGTTACCCTGGTATTGAAGCTGCAAGCTACCCAGTACTTGACTAACTACTTGCCGCAACATATCTTCGGTCAAGTCCATCAGATCCTTATAGTCGGCATAAGCCCAGTAAAATTCTAGCATGGTGAATTCAGGATTATGGCGAGTAGACAAACCTTCATTGCGAAAGTTACGATTGATTTCAAAAACCTTCTCAAAACCACCTACCACTAGTCGTTTCAGATATAACTCTGGAGCAACGCGTAAGAACATATCCCGATCTAAAGCATGATGATGCGTCACAAATGGTCGTGCTGTAGCACCACCAGGAATCACTTGCATCATAGGTGTTTCTACTTCAAGAAATTCCAAACTCTGTAAATAACGGCGGATAGCATCCACAATTTGTGAGCGTTGACGAAATACCCGCCGCGACTCAGGGTTAACGATTAAATCCACATAACGCTGGCGATAGCGTAGCTCTTGATCAGTCAAACCATGATATTTGTCTGGTAAAGGGCGTAGCGCCTTGGTCAATAGATGCGACTCAACCATATCGACATACAGTTCACCTCGGCCTGATTTCTGTAAACTGCCAGTAGCACCTACTATATCACCCAAATCCCAGCTTTTAATATCAGCCAGTTGCTGTGAACTTAATACTTTACGGTTGACATAGAGTTGGATACAGCCACTGACATCCTCAATCTCAATAAAGGCGCCACGATTACGCATGATCCGCCCAGCTACCACTACTGGCAGGGCTTGGCTAGCCAGATGAGTTTTATCAAAAGAGCCGTAATTACACTGTAGGTCATCAGCATAGTGCTGGCGCCGAAAGTCATTGGGAAACGCTTGCCCCTGCTGACGATGTTGAGCTAACTTGGCACGCCGTTCCAAAATTAATTTATTGTTGTCTCGGGCAGTATTTTTGTTTGAGCTTAAACCAGTCATGAACTACCTTTACTTAAGATTACAATCCAGCTTTTAAGCTGGCTTCAATAAACAAATCCAAATCACCGTTTAATACTTTGTCACAGCCACTGGTTTGCACCTGGGTGCGCAAATCTTTGATGCGTTGATCATCCAATACATAAGAGCGAATCTGGCTGCCCCAGCCAATGTCTGCCTTGGCGTCTTCCAATTCCTGGGCAGCAGCCTGGCGCTTAAGCATTTCCTGCTCGTAAAGGCGTGCACGCAGTTGTTTCATAGCTGCTTCACGGTTTTGGTGCTGAGAGCGTTGATTTTGACATTGCACCACAATACCACTGGGCATGTGGGTAATGCGGATGGCAGAATCAGTTTTATTGACATGCTGACCTCCAGCACCACTAGCACGATAGGTATCCACTCTTAAATCAGCCGGATTGATTGCAATTTCCACAGCATCATCAATCTCTGGCGATACAAAAACAGAAGCAAAGGACGTATGTCGACGATTACCAGCATCAAAAGGCGACTTACGCACCAATCGATGCACCCCTGTCTCTGTACGTAACCAGCCAAAACAGTAGTCACCCTTGAAGTGAACCGTAGCACTTTTAATACCTGCTACATCTCCATGACTAATATCCATTAGCTCAGCGGTGAAGCCTTTGGACTCACTCCAGCGCAAATACATGCGCAGCAGCATTTCGGCCCAGTCCTGTGCCTCAGTTCCACCTGAACCGGACTGTATCTCGAGAAAACATGGATTGGCATCCATAGAGCCGGCAAACATGCGACGGAATTCCAGTTGTTCCAGCTTTATGTTCAGTTGCTGTAGTTCTACACCAACTTCAGCTAGCGTGTCAGCATCATTTTCTTCTACAGCCAAATTGAGTAGTTCACTAGCTTCTTCAAGCCCATCCATCACAGCATCAATAGTGTTTACGACACCCCCCAAGAGAGCACGCTCCTGGCCCAGAGACTGAGCATGGCTAGTATCATTCCAAATATCTGGCTGTTCAAGTTCCCGCTCTACCTCAACTAGTCGTTCACGCTTAACTGCATAGTCAAAGATACCCCCTGAGCGCTTCAGTACGTTGAGCAAGGTTTGTAATGGTTTGTCGATAAGGGTTAATCTCAAACATAGCAGTTTAATTGGTTTAACCATCAATAAAAAACACTATTTTAACTGATTTGACTACAACAAGCACAGCTCTATGGAGCAATAGCTGAAAACAAGAGCAACTTTTTTGATGTCCGCAGTGACAAATAAGTTAACTTTGTTCATGCAGTAGTAGACAGATACAACACTAAATTTCTGAAGTTTGTTGCGGCGTTAATAACGCCTTGATCTAGTTAACATCACAATAGCGTCTGGCAAATTCGATATTTACTGAGACTAAGCTCAGCAGACAAGCCAAAATTATAGGCATCAACTCCTAAGCAGATAATAAAAATGTTGTCATTAAAGCCTAATTCAGTTTAGCGTTAACTTTAAGATTGAGTATGGCAGGCGCTTAGGCATTATTAAATGCTTGGCAAATGTTATATCAGGATGATTTTAGCTTTCGTATGGCTTAAGTTATAGGTGATACGCTTGCGCCATGATTCAGTTGAAGCACAGCGCAAAACCAGCATAATAAACTCTAGACAATTAATGCTTGTTACCGGGATAAAACGATACTGACAGATACATATATCACGAATACATTCCCAAAAACCAAAACCGTTGTTCAACAGTAATGCTACCAGATAGCTCCAATCACGCAGATTATCCCAACGAAGCAAAGGCCTGTTAAATAATTCACAAACCATCATAAACGCATCCTGAAGTGCAGGTTTCCTTCAGCTCTAAACGAATCAACTGAGGTATTACTGGCTTTAATTGCTGCCAAATCCACTGGACCAGTATCTCACTAGTTGGATTTTCAAGACCATCGATTTCATTGAGAAAGTGGTGATCCAATTGGTCATAGATAGGCCTGAATCGCGCCTTAATATCGGCAAAATCCATAATCCAACCACTGTCTTCAGACACTAATCCACTTACCACAATGCGCAACTGAAAGGTGTGTCCATGCAATCGACCACACTTATGCCCATCCGGGACATTAGGCAGTCGGTGGGCTGCATCAAAACTGAAATCCTTATATATTTCCATCAGGCAATCCCAATTATTTTGTGCGTCTGAAGACTCAAACGCCATTGGGGGTGCTCAAGACAATAATCTACCGCCTGGCGCACTGTATCTTCAGCGCCAACTTTACTAGCGATAAATGATACATCCATGGGCTGGAGATAAAAATGCTTAAAATCCAGAGTACTGAACTGTTCTGGCAAAGCTTGGGCCTGGGGATAAACTAGCTTCAGTTCATCGCCAGAAGTTTGCTGCAATGGGGCAATGCCCTTAGGACTAACACAAATCCAATCCACTCCAGGCACCACCGGCAAGGTGCCATTAGTTTCTATCGCGACTTCCAAACCTTGGCAATGCAAGGCATGAACCAAGGATTCGTCCACCTGAAGCATCGGCTCCCCTCCTGTACAAACAACCAACGGTAGACCCAAAACATGGCGAGGCCAAGCATTGATCACAGCCTGTGCCAAAGCTTCTGCAGTTGCAAAGCGACCACCTTTAACACCATCTACACCCACAAAGTCAGTGTCACAAAAGTTGCACATACTGCCAATACGACTACGATGACTGCCAGTCCATAGGTTACAACCAGAGAATCGGCAAAATACTGCTGGCCGGCCACTCTGATGACCTTCTCCCTGAAGAGTATAAAAAATTTCTTTTACCGAATAGTACATGGGCAACAACTCATTTCATCGACTAAGTGGATCAGCTAGCGCCAATGCTGGGAACCTCATAATCCAGTGGATCAATCATATTCTGAGATGCAAAAGCAGCCAGACGCTCCAGACAGGAGCCACATCCACCACAGGCTTTTTCACGACCATTATAGCAAGTCCAGCTATGAACGTAATCTAGCTGCATAGACAGGCCAACACGTAGTATTTCTGACTTGCTGAGGTGTGAAAAAGGACTAACCACAGCCACCGGCTCATAATTGGCAATAGCGCACACATCATTCATAGCGGTTACAAACTCTGGACGACAGTCTGGATAAATGCTGTGATCACCTGCATGTGCACCGTAAAAGACCTGGGATGCGCCAATGGAAACTGCATAGCCCACTGCTAAGGATAAGAAAATCATATTGCGATTGGGTACGACAGTCGACTTCATATTGTCAAGCCTATACTCCCCAGTGGGGATATCCAGATCACAATCAGTCAATGAGGAGCCCTTTAGCAAGTGGTTAATATTAGTAATATCAACCACTTGCTGAGCTAAGTTGAGCGTTTTACACACATATGACGCCACCACTAGTTCCTTATCATGGCGCTGACCATAATTGAACGACAGAGGATACACTTCATAACCTTTCTGCAAAACGAAGTGCAGCACGGTATAGGAGTCCATACCACCAGAATAAATCACAACTGCTTTGGGCTTCATAGGAAAATCGCACTCCAACAGCCAGTAATAACCCTACATGCTTTTATAATTCAGGACTGTTTGCTGAACCATATGGCCAAACACATGTCGAATTAAATCACATTCCAAATTTAAAGGCAGCTTGGCCCAATACATTGTGCTGAATCTAAGTCCAATGCCTCCTAGATATACATTACTAGATACACATTAACAGCAAGACAACCAATGCTGACGAATAACAGGCAGAACAGAACACCAATATTTATTATAGCCTTGAAATCACAACGACTCTACTGGCTTGTCAATTCATGATTGTATTGATCAGCATCTTAAGCTTCGCAGTCGAGAACTGGTTTTGTACTGGGATACCAAGTCATAAAGTTAAGGAGCGCCGTCTTTGGAAATCAAAAAGTAGTTACCCGTAAGTTGCCGTCTTAGATTCAACAACCTGTAATTTTTACTAAATTTTAAGCTAAGTTTGTATTGAAAAACAGCGATCACATCTGGCCAGTTAGTATCAAAATAGCCACATAACCATGTATCAAATGTAGACAAACAACACATATCACAAAATTTACCTGAGTCAGGAAGCACTTGATATGCTTGAGTTAATTGCTCTCTTTGCAAAAATAAAATACATTTTAGTTAAGTCAATTGCTAAAGCATACTGCAAAAATAATCAATTTTGCGGAATATCGCGATGAAATAATTTATTATATATACTTTAATTAACCGTCGACAAACGTATCAAAAGATTCATCATCTAATTTCTTAAGGTATTTCAAGCGATAAATTGATGATTTTTTATATTACCCGAAACTGAGGCTAAAGAGTTTTCAATGAACATATCTGCAGTTGCTGGATCCCCCAGCACATTTAATCAACTCTCGTCCACAAGCTTGATTCAACATGCCATCGCCAAAGGTGAAGGTGAATTGACCAGTACAGGTGCTCTGAAAATCATTACAGGTGCCCGCACGGGCCGATCCCCTAAAGATCGGTTTATTGTTTCAGAGCCCAGCACAGCAGACGCCATTAGTTGGGGGCCAGTCAATCAGAGCATCAGTACCGACGTATTTGATGCCTTATGGAAACGAGTAGAAAATTATCTGGCTGGGCAAGACAGATATGTTTCCCAAGTACATGTAGGAGCTGATGCCAATCATTACCTGCCATTACAAATGACCACCCAAACAGCTTGGCAAAGCCTGTTCGGGAAAAATCTATTTATTAATCCAGAAACCTATAACCCCAAAGCCAAGCAAGAGTGGCAATTACTTAATGTATCTGGTTTCACCTGCGTCCCCGAACGTGATGGTACCAACAGTAATGGGTGTGTCATGATCAATTTTGCCAACCGGAAAGTACTGCTGGCTGGTATGCGCTATGCGGGCGAAATGAAAAAAGCCATGTTTTCAGTACAGAACTTCCTGTTACCCGAGCAAGATGTATTACCAATGCACTGCTCTGCCAATGTGGGTGAAACGGGTGATGTTACTTTATTTTTTGGTCTTTCTGGAACTGGGAAAACAACACTTTCTGCCGACCCCAGTCGCTATCTGATTGGCGATGACGAACACGGCTGGAATAAAGGTGTGGTGTTTAACCTTGAGGGTGGTTGCTATGCTAAGACTATTAACCTAAGTCAGGAAAATGAGCCGATAATCTGGGATGCAATTCGCTTTGGCGCGATTGTTGAAAACGTATGGCTAGATGAAAATAAGGTCGCTGATTACAATAACACGCAGTTGACTGAGAATGGCCGCTGCGCCTATCCGCTGCAACATGTGGACAAACGCATAAAGAACAATCTGGCTGGCGAACCCAATGCTATTATCTTCTTAACCTGTGATCTAACCGGAGTATTGCCACCAGTATCAGTGCTGACTAAGGAAGCTGCCGCCTACCACTTCCTTAGTGGCTATACTGCTTTGGTTGGCTCGACTGAAATGGGATCTGAAAAAGCCATTAAGTCCACCTTTTCCACCTGCTTCGGAGCGCCATTCTTTCCACGTCCAGCAAAGATTTATGCTGCACTGTTAATGAAACGTATCGAAGCATTTAGCAGTCAAGTTTATCTTGTAAACACTGGTTGGACTGGCGGCGCTTATGGCACTGGCAAGCGTTTCAGTATTGCCACCACCCGCACCATCATTGCCACTATTCAGAACGGTATGATTGCCAAGGCCAAAACTGTGCATCTGCCAGGCATTAATCTAACTATTCCCCAGTCTGTTAAAGGCATTGACAACAATCTACTAAACCCTCGCAACACGTGGGTTATACAAGATGACTATGATGCTGAAGCACGGCGCTTAATTGCTAAATTCAGGCAGAATTTTAAACGCTTTGATGTTCCAGCTGCCATCGTTGCTGCTGGCCCTCAAGAATTCTAGCAACATCCAGTTAAGCTAAGTTAACAGTACAACAATTATCCTGACAAGGAAGCCACTGTGGCTTTAGATATTACTGGCATAAATATTGGGAGATATTAAATTTGCACTCAACTCTTAATGCGAGCCTTGAGGCACTGGCTAACTCCCCAGCTGCGATTTCTGCTGCCAATCTACAATGTGGTATCGAAAAAGAAGGCTTGCGCATCACCATTGACGGCAGACTAGCGCAAACAAGCCATCCAGGTAAACTGGGGGCTAGCCTCACTCATCCAAGCATTACCACCGACTATGCGGAATCATTATTGGAGTTGATCACACCCGTAGCAGCAACACCTATGCAAGCCCTAAATATGTTGCAAAGCCTGCACAGTTATACTGCTATGCAATTGCAGCAGCAGCCTATACCAGAACAAATCTGGCCTGCCAGCATGCCCGGTTATCTGCAGGGGGAGGATGAAATAATTATTGCCCACTATGGTGACTCCCACATCGGTCATTTAAAGCATATTTATCGAAAAGGTCTGACGTTGCGGTACGGTAAAATCATGCAAACTATCGCTGGAATTCATTACAACTTTTCCATTGATAAGGCATTTTGGCCCCATTTTCAGCGAATTAGGAGTGCTAAAGGTGACCCGAATGAATTTCGCTCAGCTTGTTATTTTGACCTGATTAGGAACTTTCGGCGCCACAGTTGGCTGCTGACATACTTGTTCGGTGCATGCTCTGCGCTAGATCCAAGCTTTACCGAACAGCGCCCAACGTATCTAGAATCAGATAACTGCAATAGCCTGATTGGACCAAAGGCCACTTCCTTAAGGATGAGTGAGCTGGGCTATAGCAACAAAATCCAGGCCAGCTTGAACATCTGCTTTAATGACTTGGACAGCTATTGTAAAAGTTTATTACACGCCATCAACACACCCTATTCCAAGTACGAAAAGTTGGGCATCAAAGTAGACGGCAAATACTGTCAGCTAAACGGTAACATTCTTCAAGTTGAAAACGAATTCTACAGTGATATACGACCTAAGCGAGTCATTCGTAGTGGTCAAAAGCCAATCCATGCGCTACTGGCAGATGGGGTTGAGTACGTAGAAGTACGCAGTTTGGATATTAATCCCTTCTTGCCTATGGGTATTGATCTGCAACAATGTGATTTTCTAAACTGCTTCCTGCTCTGGTGTCTACTCAGTCCCAGTCCAGTTATTGACGATGAATTATCCCAACAAATTACCGCCAATCACGATCTGGTGGTGCAGTCAGGGCGTCGGCCTGATGTGAAGTTGCAGTGCCAAGGAAAATCAATTCTACTGCAGCAAGCTGCCAACAATATTTTGTCAGAGTTACGTCAAATCATACCTATCATGAACCGTTCCAAGGCAGTGCTAACAGCAATCGACGCCATGATAGAACGCATTAAACAACCTGACTTGACTCCATCTGCACAAATACTAGCCCAGATGCAGGAACATCAGTTGTCCTACAGCCAACTGATGCAGAAATTAGCACAGCAGCAACATGAACACCATTTGCGACAACCCATGGATCATGCCACAAAAGTGGATCTGGAAAACCAATGCCACAAATCAATAGAGCAAAGAAAGGCTTTGGAAGCAAACCAACAGGATTCATTTGATGACTATCTGTCTGATTATCTGACTCAATAAATCAACCCAAAAAAATCAGCGCACTGCCAAAAACCACTATAATTGCACCCAGCCAAGAACACCGGTTAGGACGTTGGCCAGTTGCCAACCAGACCATTGGTAATATGACAACTGGTGTAGTCGCCGATAAGGTCGTCACAATCCCAATTTCACCAATTCGCAAAGCATAAACTAATAACGTCATCCCCATCACCATACCTATTAAGGATGAAGCCAATGTACGCCATACATGGAGTGCAATAGGTTTATTATGGGCCCTGGCCCAAGTCAATTTGCAACTGCGTAATAATAGCAAGCACAGTGCGGCAAAGGCTACCCTAACTGCAGATACTGCAATAGGGTCACCTCCAGCTAGCAGAACTGGTTTGACCATAACAGCCCCAATTGCCTGCCCTAAAGCTGCTAGCAAACCCAGTAGCACACCAATACCCAACGACCCAGTGGTTTGTTCCAAATTGTGACTATCATCCTGACGCTGTCCCAACAAAATGACCACCAGCACCCCAGTCAGTACAATACCGCAACCCAATAATGCAGTTAGTGGAATAGTTTCTTGCAGTAACCAAAATCCTAATACAGCAGCGATCGGTGCATTAGTAGAGAATAAAACCACTGTGCGGCGCGGCCCCAAGCGAGCCAGTGCCATCATCAGCGCAGTATCCCCCATAAAAATCCCTACCACACCTGACAAAGCCAATATCCCACTACTGCCAGGGGGCAACGTGTGCCAACTCCCAAACCAGCTGGTCAAACCCAGCAAAAGCAAGGCAGCAAATACAATCCGATAACGATTAAATGCCATAGGACCAAAATAGCGGACACTGGCTGTAGAAATCACTCCAGTAAAAGCCCAGCAAGTTGCAGCTGCCAAAGCTGCATATACGGCAAAGTAATTGGTCAACATAGTTGATCTCTATGATTTAACATTGACAAAATTATACTTAATTATAACCCATGTCAGTATTCCACTGCAGATTCTAGGCTTAATCTAATGATCAAGCTATAATAGAATGTGATAATTAATATAATCACGAAAAACAGGCTATGCATTGTCCATTTTGCAAAACCAATGAAACTAAAGTAGTTGACTCACGTTTGGTATCTGAAGGAGATCAGGTTCGCCGCCGTCGAGAGTGCCTAGCTTGCAATGAACGATTTACCACCTTTGAAGTTGCTGAGTTATTACTGCCTGCAGTAATTAAGCAAAATGGTACCCGGCAGCCATTTGATGAACAAAAGCTGCGTTCTGGTATCCTGCGTGCGTTAGAGAAACGCCCAGTCGGCATTGATGCTATTGAGGCAACTCTTACCCATATCAAGCACCAGCTATTGGCAACTGGTGAACGTGAGGTATCCACCGGACTGGTAGGAGAAACAGTGATGGACAACTTACGCAGCCTTGATGAAGTAGCCTATGTACGCTTTGCATCAGTCTACCGCAGCTTCAAAGATCTCAATGAATTTCGAGTTGAAATTGAGTCTCTAGAAAAATGGCACCGCAATTGCTAGCAGCAAACTAATAATACTAATATACCCCATGCAATTTGGCATAAACATTGATACCTGAACCTCTGCAGAAAGACGATGCTGATTTTATGGCTCAAGCCCTCAAACTAGCTCGCTTAGCATGCCTAAACAGCCACCCTAATCCAGCAGTTGGGTGCCTATTAGTACGGCACAATAAAGTTATTGCCAAAGGCTATACTCAACCAGCAGGGCAGGCGCATGCTGAAATAATGGCGCTACGAAAAGCTGGGAAGCAGGCACGGGGCTCTACAGCCTACGTTACATTAGAGCCTTGCAATCACCATGGCCGTACACCACCTTGTAGTGAGGCGCTTATTAATGCTGGTATAAACCGTCTGGTCTATGGTTGCGTAGACCCAAATCCACTAACCTCTGGGCAGGGCCTAATGCGCTTGAGTGAAGCAGGCATCAAGGTGAGTGGCCCTCTTCTAGAACCACAATGCCGGCAACTTAATAGCGCTTTCATGCAACGTATGCAGACGGGTAAGCCACTGGTAATCAGCAAGTTAGCCATTAGTCTCGACGGACGTACCGCCATGGCTTCGGGAGAGAGTCAGTGGATTACCGGAGCCGAAGCACGCGCCCAGGTGCATTTACTACGAGCCCAAAGCTGCGCTCTGGTAACCGGTATTGGTTCGGTGCTGCAGGACAATCCTGCTATGATCGCAACTACCAGCGCCCTGTTGCAGGCTGGCGTCACTGAAACTCAGCTGAGACACGTGCGCCAACCATTGCGTGTCGTGCTGGATAGTCAATTGCGGTTGCCAACCAGGGCCAAGATCTTACAACAACCCGCTTCATTACTAGTGCTAACCTGCAGTACTGACAAACAACGTCGACAAGCTCTGGAAAAGGCTGGAGCAGAAGTTGTACCATTAGTCGCTAATCGGTATGGCCAACCAGATTTAAAAATGATGCTGAAACTACTGGGAAAACGCCAATGCAACCAAGTTATGATCGAAGCTGGAGCACGCCTTAATGGTAAGCTGTTAAAACAGCAGTTGCTTGATCAATTAGTGATTTTTATGGCACCTGCCCTATTAGGATCCATAGCACGCCCAATGTTTGACCTGCCATTGGACACCATGTCGGAACAATTAAATTTACATATTGACAGCATTAGCGCGGTTGGCAAAGACTGGCGCATAGACGCTCGACCGGTTTAATTTTAGCTGACCACCACAGTAACTTACTCTATCTTATCTAGCTGACCGGGACGATGTTAAAATTTAATTCCATTGCCACAAACCAGCACGAAACTATCAACTAGATATTAAATCTGTCACAATATACTAACGTTATTGATGCAATATTTAGCGTATCCAATAATGATAGATCAATGTACAAAGACCAGAATAGAAAGGTACAGGCAGTTTGAAATCAACAGTTACGTAACTAGAAAGTTCTTTAATTTTCAGCAATAGTTACATTATGAACCATAACATGTCCATAGTAGGCATTAATACTCATGCAACTTAATAGCACCATTGAACTAATTAATGATCTAAGCCAAGGTAAAATGATTATCTTGATGGATGATGAAGATCGGGAAAACGAAGGCGACTTGGTTATGGCTGCTGATATGGTTCAACCTGAAAACATTAACTTTATGGCCAAAAACGCCCGTGGCCTGATCTGTCTAACACTAACGCAAGACCATTGCCAACAACTGGGCCTGCCACTAATGGTACAAAACAATAGTTCCCAATACGCCACCAACTTTACCCTGTCTATTGAAGCCGCTAAGGGTGTTACAACCGGCATTTCAGCAGCTGATCGAGCTCATACCATCCGCACCGCCGTCGCTACCAACGCAATAGCACAGGATATCGTGCAACCCGGTCATATTTTTCCTGTAATGGCCCAGGAAGGTGGCGTATTAACCCGAGCTGGGCATACTGAAGCAGGGTGTGATTTAGCACGCTTAGCAGGGTTTTCACCAAGTGCCGTTATTGTAGAAATAATGAATGATGATGGTACCATGGCACGGCGTGATGATCTGCTTGAGTTTTCCCAACAGCACAGCCTAAGCATTGGAACCATTGCTGACCTGATTCATTTCCGTAACCTAAATGAGAAAACCGTTACCAAAATCAGTCATAATAGCCTACCAACTCAGCATGGTGTATTCGAATTACATACATACCAAGACAATATCGCTAATGGCATTCACATTGCACTCACCATGGGCGATATTACTGCCGATGAGCCCACCTTAGTGCGAGTTCACATTGCCGACACATTGCGTGACCTGGTGGGTGCTAAAACAGATCACCCTAAGTGGACTATTGATTCGGCCACTGCTTATATCGCTGCTGCTGGTAAGGGAGTGCTGGTATTGCTTGACAAGAATCAGCACAGTAATGTGTTGGGAAGCATCGAAGCTTTTTTTGCTGCCGAGGAACAATCCCGCCAGTACAATACCGATACTGCTGGAGCCTATTTGACCGTAGGAACAGGATCACAAATACTGCGTGACTTGGGAGTTGGCAAGATGCGTCTGCTCAGCCAGGAAATAAAATTTAGTGCAATCTCTGGTTTTGACTTGGGAATTGTAGAGTATATAACATGCGGTTAATCGAATTGATCAATACAGGACAAAGCTATGTCAATAACTGTAATTGAAGGTCATTTTAACAGTGTTGATGGCCATTATACTTTAGTAGCCAGTCGCTTTAATGAGCTAATAGTCGAAAGCTTGGTTAAAGGTGCCATTGATGCTCTGCAACGCTGCGGCGTAGATAGCGCCAATGTTCGTCTGGTGCGCGTGCCAGGCGCATTTGAAATTCCACTAGCCATACAACAGATTGCTTCACAAAACCGTGATGACGCTATTATTGCCCTAGGTGCAGTAATTCGAGGCAACACCCCGCATTTTGAATATGTTGCCAGCACAACCTCATCGGGTATCTCTCAGGTTGCCCTTAACCACAGCATACCGGTGATCAATGGCATACTGACCACCAATACCATTGAACAAGCCATGGAACGTGCCGGTACTAAGGCAGGCAACAAGGGGATCGAAGCAGCCATGTGCGCTGTGGAAATGGTGAGCGTGCTACGCCAGGTAGAGACTTAAGTGACCAAACGTAAAGCAACCTCGAGCCGTACAAACCGACGCCAGGCTGCACGCAGTATTTGTCTGCAAGCATTGTATCAATGGCATATGACTGGTTACAGTGCAGTTAAGGTGGAAACTCAATTTCTAACCGATCAGGATTTCAGAAAAGCTGATAAACGCCTGTTTAGTCAATTACTTCATGGTGTGATCAACCGTGCTGAAACTCTGGATCAATTGCTGACCCCTTACCTAGATCGCAGTATTAGCGAGCTTGACCCTGTCGAACTTAATATTATGCGTATGGGGGCTTTTGAGTTGAGTGACTCGGTTAATACGCCTTATAGGGTAGTGATTAACGAATGCATTGAGTTGGGCAAGCAATTTGGAGCTACCGATGGTTATAAATATATCAACAGTATTATGGATAAATTAGCCCACCAGATTCGTGGTATAGAGGCAAAGGTTCAGAAGCACATCAGCGTAAACTGATTAACCTGAAGGTGACAGAATTAACGAATTTGAGATAATACAGCATTATTTTAACCAGCCACAATTACAACAAGGCGCAACTATGGCATTGGGACCAGGAGACGACTGCGCTCTTTTGGATATTCCCATGAACATGCAATTGGCAGTCAGCAGTGACACCCTAGTGGCAGACTACCATTTCCCCAATGCGATCAACCCGTATGACCTAGGCTTTCGTTGTTTAGCTGCCAACTTGAGTGATTTAGCTGCCATGGGGGCCACGCCAGCTTGGTTCAGCCTGTGTCTGACCTTACCACAAGCAGGCCCACAGTTCCTGCAAGGCTTTGCAGCCGGCCTCAGCACCCTGGCTCAAACCGAGGGTATCAGCTTGCTTGGAGGCGATATTACTCGTGGCCCGCTGAGTATTAGTATCCAAGTGATGGGTCTGATACCACGTGGAGAAGCCTTAACTCGCAGCGGCGCCCAAGTCGGTGATCTGGTGGTGGTTTCTGGCAGTCTGGGCGATGCTGCTACTGGGCTACAGTTACTACAGCAAGGTTATCCCCAGAATAACGAGCAAAGCTGGCTTGTGCAACGATTTTGTCATCCCAGCGCCCGACTCCGGCTTGGCCAGAATCTACGGGGACTAGCCCACGCTGCCATCGATATTTCTGATGGTCTATTGCAAGATTTATCGCATATCCTCAAAGCCAGCCAACTTGGTGCAGACCTAGAACTGAAACAGCTGCCACTATCCAATGCTTTGCAAAGCGAATTAGATCTGGAGCAGGCACAACAAAAAGCCTTGTTTGGTGGCGAAGACTTTGAGTTGTGCTTTACTCTGGCAACCAACAAACAACCAGTTCTTGCGCAATTATCAAAAAATCTAAACCTGGCACTCACTGTTATTGGTAGCATCCGAGCACAGCCTGGATATAGCTGTTTTGACAGTGATGGTTGTGAAATAAAGCTCACTGGACAAGGCTATCAGCACTTTTACGAACACACAACAGACGATGAACCATACTCCTAACTCGGTCTGAAAAAACCCAGTTCACTGGCTAGCTTTTGGCTACGGCATTGGCACTATACCTTTTGCTCCCGGTACTTTTGGCACTCTGGCAACAGTAGTCTTATACATTCCCATGGCTAAACTCACCCTAATCACCTATATAATAATGCTGGCATTGGCATTTTTAGGTGGTATATATCTCTGTGGGCGTACTGCCAAAGATCTATAACAGCACGACCATAGTGGGATTGTATGGGATGAATTTGTTGGCTACTGGGTTATTATGCTTGCTGCACCTCCAAGCTGGGTATGGATAGTGACCGGATTTTTGCTGTTTCGCTTGTTTGATATTAGCAAACCATGGCCCATCAACTGGGTGGATCGGTATGTAGGTGGTGGCTTGGGTATCATGCTTGATGATCTGCTGGCTGGTTTGCTAGCTGCCCTATGCTTACAAATGTTAGCTTGGTGGATGCTGTAACTTAAATTTCACATTTACGTACTGGTTTGACCTGCATGAGAATGTCCCCTTAACATGGCTGACGTTAATAATTTACCACTCAAAACCAAGCCCGTCAATCACCAGATACGAACAATTTCTCCTTATCTCTGCGGCGATTGCAACGTCCATGAGTCAATCCTTTCAGTTCTGTACGCATAATTCAAAAGCATCAAAGTAACTTAATGTGGTATTTGACGACCCTATCTAAAAAATAAATATTATTTAGCTGTAAGACTCTATATTGAAATTGGATGATAACTCCGTGACCTGGACAACCACTTTCCCATCGATCATCCGGAGCACAAGCTCATCATGAACTTGTAACTGTTTGATGGAGCGCATGGCAAGGCCATTGCTATCCATGGCTATTGTATAGCCACGGGCAAAGGTATTCAGCGGGCTCAGTTGATGGAGTTGTAAAGATTGAACACGCAGTTGCTGGACACAGGCCTGAATCTGGCGCATAAAGGCTTCCTGAAGTCGACGCTGTTGCTGTTGTAACTGTTGCTGCAGTGCCTGAATACGGTGTTTAGGATGCTGCACCAACAGTTTATTTTTCATTTGACTGTTCCGATGTTGATGATGATCCAAAAGTGACTTACTAGATTGTGATAGACGTTGCTGTAGGCTATCGAGCCACTGAAAATAATCATGTACCCGCTGACGCGGATGACGTAGTCGTGATGACAGTCCCGTCAGAAACAGCCTGCGTTGTGCCTGATATTGTTGCCATGCTTGTTGTAACTGATTTTGGAACTTTTGCAAATGATGAACCAAATCAATCTGATTCATGCTGACTAACTGGGCAGCCACTGAAGGTGTGGCTCCGCGCACATCTGCGACCCAGTCAGCAATAGTAAAATCAGTTTCATGCCCAACGGCACTGATCACTGGAATTGAGCAAACGTGGATAGCACGAGCAAGGCAAGGATCATTAAAACTCCAAAGATCCTCCATGGAGCCACCACCGCGGCTAATAATGATCGCATCATGGTGTTTCAGTTTATCGACTAATTGTAAAGATTGAATAATCGCAGTCGCAGCATCTGGGCCCTGCACTGGAACCGGCAATACATCCACCATAATCATGCGCATCCGTTGACGTAGCACAGTAAGTATATCATGGATCGCAGCACCATCGACTGAGGTAACTACCGCCAATTGCTGGCAAAAGTATGGTAAGCCTCGTTTATGTTTTGGGTCGAATAGGCCTTCCTGTTCCAATTGCTGCTTAAGTTGCAAATAAGATTGAAACAAGGCACCCAAGCCAACGGGCTCTAAATGCTCACCAACCAGCTGGTATTCGCCTCGCTGCGGGTAAATGCTAAGCTTGGCCCGTAGATTAATATGATCACCATCTAAGGGTGTATAGCGACTATACAGATTACGATTACGAAACATAGCGCAACGCACCTGGCCATCAGCATCTTTGAGGTTAAAATACCAATGACCAGAGCGGGCCTTGGTAAAACCAGATACTTCCCCGGTTACTGTAACCACGCCAAAAGTTTGCTCAAGTAGCACACGGCTCGCTAGGCTGAGTTCGCTAACTTGCCAGATTTTTGATTCAGGTAACGTACACATGTCATGAAATTTTCAGTGGCGTGATAGTTTAGGTGTACTCTATAAACATAGACTGCACTTTAAGCTAAATGTATATAAAATATGTTGCTAAGTTCGTTTAATACTCGAATCTGTCCAACCCATGTAGCTTGAGAAAGCAATGTGACTGCACGCCTGTTATTGCAATCAGGGACAGCTTTAATATCGCTACTTTAGGCACCGAACCTTTTTTGGAACCTAAGTTTATAGCATACTATAAAAGCGCTTTCGTTAATGGCCAAATTGGTCTGCCATCCGGTATAATCGGATGTTTTTATATAGGATGCGCTGCATGTTAAGAATCGTTGAAGATGCTCTGACATTTGACGATGTACTGCTGGTCCCGGGGTATTCTGAAGTGTTGCCGCAGGAAGTAACTCTAAAGACCCACATCGCTCGAGGTCTATCGCTTAACATTCCACTTGCCTCTGCAGCCATGGACACGGTGACTGACAGTCGATTAGCCATCGCCATGGCACAGGAAGGTGGTATTGGTATCATCCACAAAAACTTGACCATTGCTGAGCAAGCAACACAGGTTCGATCAGTCAAAAAGCACGAAAGTGGCGTCGTCAAAGACCCGGTTACCTGTCGTTCTGACACCACCGTGGGGCAATTGCGTGAAATGTCTGAGCGGTTAGGCTTTTCCGGTTTTCCAGTGGTGGACGATGGTCAACTAGTTGGGATAGTTACCAGTCGCGATATGCGCTTTGAGAATTTCCTTCAAGCTACCGTCGATACGATTATGACCCCCAAAACAAGCCTGGTTACCGTTAGGCCAGAGGTAGATCAAGACAAAGTTCGTAATCTACTGCGCAAGCATCGTATAGAACGTGTTTTAGTCGTTGACGATCAGTTCACATTACAAGGCATGATGACTGTCAAGGACATGTATCGCGCTAAAGCCTATCCCAATGCCAGTAAGGATACCCAGGGTAGTCTGCTGGTCGGCGCAGCTGTAGGAACAGGACACGAAACGCCTGACCGGGTGGCAGCATTAATTACAGCCGGAGTTGATCTGATTGTCGTAGATACTGCGCATGGTCATTCGGCTGGAGTTATTGAGCGCGTGCGTTGGATTAAACAGACATACCCACAAATAAAAGTGGTAGGTGGCAATATTGCCACTGCAGAAGCAGCACTGGCACTGGCTGATATTGGGGTAGACGGCATTAAGGTGGGTATTGGACCGGGTTCCATCTGCACAACCCGCATTGTAGCCGGTATTGGAGTACCACAAATAACCGCAATCGCCAACGTAGCAGCAGCACTGGCACAACGGGACATTCCAGTGATCGCTGATGGTGGCGTACGTTATTCAGGTGATCTAGCCAAGGCTATTGCTGCTGGAGCCAGTGTGATCATGGTTGGTAGCCTGCTGGCAGGAACAGATGAGGCACCTGGCGAAGTTGAGTTATATCAGGGCCGTGCCTACAAGGGGTATCGTGGTATGGGTTCTCTTGGTGCAATGGGGCAGACTCAAGGATCGAGTGACCGCTATTTCCAATCTGTTGATGCGGGCATACACAAACTGGTACCAGAAGGTATTGAAGGGCGTGTTGCATGCAAAGGACCCATGGCTGCTATAGTTTACCAACTAATGGGTGGACTAAGATCCAGCATGGGCTATACGGGCTGCCGCGATATGGAGCAAATGCGAACCCAACCCAAGTTTACCCGGATTACTCATGCTGGCATAAGCGAAAGCCATGTGCACGATGTTACTATTACCAAAGAAGCACCTAATTACTGGGCCAAATAGATTCTATTTGGCTAGGTAGATCCAACCACAGTCTGGAGTTCTATAGCAATGACAGACCAATACACTCCGTAACCAAAATATGACCTACGATATCCGTGCCCAAGGCATCCTGATTATTGATTTTGGATCACAGTATACACAGCTTATTGCCCGCCGCGTACGTGCAATCGGTGTCTATTGTGAAATTCATCCGTATGATATAAATAACAATACATTGCAAGACCTTGCTCCCCGGGGAATTATCCTAACTGGTGGTCCAGAATCAGTTAATACAACACTGGCACCGCAAGTGTCACAACTGGTATTTGATCTTGGTATCCCAGTGTTGGGCATTTGCTATGGTATGCAAACCATGGCTATCCAAATGGGTGGCCAGGTGATGGCATCAGAACAGCGAGAGTTTGGTTTTGCTGAAGTCACACTAGTTGGCATAGAGAATTTTTTATCTGGCATCAAGGACCACATCAAAACCGATGGTAGTCAAACTCTGGATGTCTGGATGAGCCATGGTGATCAAGTTACTGAACTGCCTTTAGGCTTTGAACTGATAGCATCAACCAAGAATGCTCCAATCGCAGCGATGGCTTGCAAAACAAAGAATTTCTACGGTTTGCAGTTCCATCCTGAAGTAACCCACACTCGACAAGGCAGTCAGATCCTGGAGCGTTTTATAATTGATATCTGCCAATGCGAGCAACACTGGACTACAACTAATATTATTACCAACGCTATCGCCAATGTACGCGCTCAAGTTGGTACTGACAGGGTACTGCTGGGCCTTTCAGGTGGTGTTGACTCATCAGTAGTAGCCACATTGTTACATCACGCCATTGGCGATCGGCTAATCTGTGTATTTGTAGATCACGGTTTGCTGCGACAAGGTGAAGCTGATGAAGTAATGGATCAATTTGTCACTCATATGGGTGTCCAAGTTATTCAGGTTAATGCAGCACAGTTATTTCTAGACAAACTAATAGGCATAACCGATGCAGAAGCCAAGCGCAAAGTGATTGGCAGCACCTTTATTGAGGTATTTGATGCCAAAGCCCAACAGTTAAAAGATATCAAGTGGCTAGCCCAAGGCACTATTTACCCAGATATAATTGAATCGGCAGCCGCTAGTACAGGCAAAGCTCACGTGATTAAGTCCCACCATAATGTAGGCGGCCTGCCAGACGATATGACCTTACAACTGGTGGAACCACTGCGGGAACTGTTCAAGGACGAAGTGCGCCAACTTGGCCTAGAATTAGGCCTTCCCTACACCATGGTCTATCGCCATCCTTTCCCAGGACCGGGACTGAGTGTTAGGATCCTTGGTGAGGTTAAACCGAAATATGTCCAAATTTTGCGGCAAGCGGATGCCATTTTCATTGAAGAACTGCACCAAGCTGATTGGTATCACAAGGTCAACCAAGCCTTTGTAGTGTTTCTACCCGTCAAGTCTGTAGGCGTAGTGGGAGATGGCCGCCGTTATCAATACGTGGTTAGCCTGAGGGCCATAGAGACCATTGACTTTATGACTGCCCGTTGGGCACACTTGCCCTATGAATTACTGGAGAAAGTATCTAACAGAATCATCAATGAGATTGAGCATATCTCACGAGTGACTTATGACGTATCCAGCAAGCCGCCATCAACCATTGAGTGGGAGTAGTTTTTCTTGTGCAAGTCATTGATTTAATTTAATTTATTACTTACACATTACTTTCACACTCAGAAATCAATCGTTGATTTCCTTAGTCTTTTTTCATACAGTTACACAAAATGTTGCACAAACGTGTGACTACTGAAACTCGTAGTAACTCAGAGACTAAGATTTGGCACTGAAGAAACAGCAATTTGCTGAAGGCGAAATAGCAATATTTGACGAAGCTTGTATCTACAAGCGAGGTGAGTATTGGCAATTTCGTATGTGGTTGCCAAAAGAAAACAAGTACGCACGTAAAAGCCTACGCACACGCAGCGAAGCTACTGCAATTGAAAAGGGTAAAGCAGCATACTTAGAGATTTACGCTAATCTGCAACAAGGTAAATCCTACTTTTCCATAACCACAAAAGAAGGTGTGGAGAAGTATCTTAGCTTCCGTATGCGTGACGTTGAACTTGGACACATCGTCAAAGGACGACACACAACAATCGCAACGCATCTACAGCACTTCTTAAGCTTCATTGGCAAAGACACTAAGTTAAAAGAACTAGAACGCACTGACTGCGAAAACTACTTCTACCATCGTCACAAAGCCACTAACGGCAACGTCAAACAAGTCACTGTGCAGAACGAACAAAGCACAATCAATGCGTTGATGAAGTGGCTGCATAAGAATGGCGAAACACACATAGATGCCTTTGACTTTAAGAAGCTACCACGCTTGGATAAAGGTAATGAAGCTATTCGTCGTGCAACACTGACTAACGATGAATACGAAGCACTGTATCGTGCTATGCGCACCTACACTGCCAAACACAACAAGTTAGACGACGACGAATTGAAAGTGCGAAAAATCGTGCAGCACTACGTTTTAGTCGCAGCTAACAGTGGATTACGAGTTGGCGAACAGCGACAGTTGCGTTGGAGTAATGTGCAGATTGAACGTCATACTGTGAACGGCACAGAACAAAAGCTAGCACGTATTCACGTTCGTGCTGAGACGAGCAAAGTGCGTACGAGCCGTACCTTCTTGTGTCGCAATGGCCAGTACTTTGAACGCTTGCGTGAGATATCAAAGCCAAAGAGTGCTGATGAGCTCGTGTTCACAATTGATGGTGAAAACCAAATCACGCAACGTACGATGCTGTATCACTGGCACAAGATGATTGAGTTAGCTGATATTGCAGACAGAGAAACACGTGACTTAGTGCCTTACAGCTTGCGTCACTTTATGATTACACAGCGTATTATGAGTGGCTTAACGTTTAGGCAGATTGCAGATATGTGTGGCAGTAGCGTGGCACAGATTGAAAAGACGTATTATCACTTGAACGATGAAATTCGCTTAACCAACGCTGTAGCGGACTATAAACGTAGAGAAGATGGCACGATTGAAGTCGTTTAGATTAACTCAGCAGCGTTGCGTTTCATCTCATCATTAACTGTTACGTAACGCTGAGTTGTTTGAATGCTACGGTGTCCAGCCATATCCGCTAGTACAAACACGCTAACACCTCTCTGACTAAGTGCTGTAAGCCAAGTGCGTCTGCCACTGTGTGATGTTGCCCCACTAATGCCAGCACGTGCATACAAGCGTTGTAGGTGCTGTGTAGCTGTATTTGCACTAAAGTGTGCTTGCTTCTGTGTAGAGAACAAATAACCGTGCAGTGGCTGTTTGTTTAAGCTGTTAACGTATGCTTGTAGCTGACGCTGCATTTGCCTTGGTAAGAATATCTTACGTGCTCGTTTGTTCTTTGTTCGCGCAGCATCAAGTGTCATTTCGTCTCGTACTGTGCCGTTTGCATCAAGTATGTCGTCAAAACGCAGCGCAGCTACTTCGCCAACACGTAAACCACACAAGTGCGTAAACAGCAGCATCGTGCTGTCGCGTAATGGATAACGACTGCACGAATTTGTTACGTCTAGCAGCTGCTTGAGTTCTGCTTTGCTAAGTGTCTTTGCTTGTGCCATCTAAACCACCTAAATGTAATGTTTTTGTACGTACAGTGTATTTTCTGATGTTTGTTTTGAGCAACCAGAATGTGCCTTATAATTACCTTCCATAACTCAATGACTTACGTCTATATATATGATAGTTGTACTTTTCTTATATATTCTTAAGTATTGTTTCTATGTGATGTGTTTGAGTTGTTATGTGTTTAGTCATAACGATAACAAGCCACGTTACGTGAACGTGTGGCTAATAATTTCATAACAGCTAAAACCAAGTATAAGCATCGCCTTTGTTAGGATTCAGTACTGTTACGGTTAATTTAAATGGCAGCACTCGGTTAATAGAACGTCACGCTTATGTGACTTTACTTCTTTCCAGCAGTATTCACTGCGTGTGTTGTCTAAGCCTATGTTGTCTTTGATGATGAGATTATGTGCCTTGTTTATACGTGATTGCCAAATTCTTGGTGCTGCATAGTAAATCTGTTTGAAGTGCTTTAAATCTGTCCCTTTGATCAAGAAGTGTATGTGAGCGTTAGTGCCTAATTTTCCATACTCTAAGAATACTAATCGTTCTAAACGTGTGCCTAGTAAAGTTTGCTTGCGTGTAAGCACGTGCCTATCAAGAAGGTTAAAGAAGTGTTGAGCGTCAGCCACTACTTGCCTATCCGTAATCTGATTGCCATCTTTGAACGTTGCAGTACCAAACAACCAAAAGTCTTGTTTACGCACCCAAGTTGCACCGTGTTTCTTTAGTTCATCGATATAATGCACGTTTTTCTTACCTCTGAGTAATACGCGATAAATACACAGCAATATTAACAAGCTGTGCATATAGTTATTTATCAACAGAGGAAAAAACGATGCAGAAAACGGTACTAAACGACGTATTTGAGTTATTGCAGCAGATTGGTGCTGTGAGCAGTGAGAGTGAATTTAGCAAAGATTGGCTATGCAGAAGCGAGTGCTACTTGCGTACGCTGCGTTTTAAGCGTGTTAAACCAAGTGTTGGTACCTTGGCTATATGCGCAAGCAAGTTACAACACTATGGACGTTATATGAGGGCAACAGAGCGCCATACGCAGCTAGGAAAGCGATTAATAGAGCTTAGCGAACAGTGTCACGAGCAGATTAATAGTGAGGCAGTAAAGTGGTGGAAAGACGAGGTGAGGGTTTGACAAGTAACACTGTAACTTCAAACGAGCAAGGTCGTCATCCGAAATTGGGTTTTAAGCATCAAAATTTCGTGCAGCGGATTCTTGTGGTGGAGTACTTACAGAAGTAGGGTGGTGATTTTTATCCACCCCGCCAAACAAGTTGCTAAATAACTGTATGAACAAGAGTACGCTGCAAGATATTCAACAAGCCTTAAATGCCATACGCAGCGAGATAGAGCGTCTGGATGATGAAACAAAGTGGGCAGCACTTGAATTGATGTTGAGCACTAGCAACAGCGTTGTAGCATTAGCAAAGAAGATGGCTAAGCCAGAGACAAAGACTGTGACACGCACGGTAGCTGTTCCCAAGACGAAGATAGTCAAGCAACAAACACCACCACAGACGGCACCAAAAGACACAGAACGAACAGACTTTACGCCTATTCGTCCGCAACCACCGTTACCGAATCAACGAAACTAGTAAGTTACTATAGTTAAAACCGTCAAAACTGAACAGTTTATAGCTGTGTGCGGCTATGGTTGACACTATGACTGAATGGCATAGTGAGGCGCTGTGTAAATACTTTTGTCTATTTACAACACACATCACTAGACGTAGAAAAAACGTGCTTCCCAACTTTCTTTAAAATCTATATGATGAGACAGGCATTTATTCAAAGGAGATGTGTGATGAAATCATATGACGAACTTAAAGCTGAGATGGAAACTATTCAGCAGCAGATGGCTGAAGCAAAGAAGAGCGAACGTACGAACGCTCTCAAAGAAGTGAAGCGTCTTTGCAAAGAGTTTGGCTTTACTGCTGGGATGCTGAAAGGCTCAATTGCTGAGGGCCGAAAACCTAAAAGTGGAAGCTAAAATGATACGCATAAACGATATCGAAAATCCTACCAAGAAAATTTTATTTCTAGGTTATAGTCAATCGCAAACAAAGTTGATTGATGTTCTAGTCGCCAACAATTGCATCGTTGATCATACTGAAGAAAAAATTAAAGCAACCAAAGGTTATGATTGCGTAGTCAGCTATGGATATAGGCACATTCTAAAGCAGAACGTGATCGATGGTTTCGATTGTCCGATATTTAATTTGCATATCTCATATCTCCCCTATAATCGTGGTGCCCATCCAAATTTCTGGTCTTTTTATGACAATACTCCGAGTGGGGTTACCATCCATTTAATAGACAGTGGAGTAGACACGGGACCAATTGTTAAACAAAAATATGTCAACTTTCAGGAATCAGATGACACATTTGTTAAGACATATTCAGCATTAATAGAGAACATAGAGGACCTATTTCTTGAGTTCCTACCTTATCTGCTAACTGATACGTGGACTGCAAAAAAACAAAGAGGTATTGGAACGCATCACTACGTAAGAGATTTGCCAAAAAACTTTTCTGGTTGGAATTCAGTTATCACTAAAGAACTTTCTCGATTAGACAACCAAGGTTTGGTATATGACTCTCAATAATTTTTCCATTAACTCTCGAATTATTTCAAGAGATGTCTATCCATACATAATTGCAGAAGTATCTGCAAATCATAATGGATCAATTTTACGAGCTAAAGAAACAATTCGTGCTGCGAGAAATGCAGGAGTTGATGCAGTTAAAATTCAAACCTACACGCCCGATACAATGACTATTGAGGCTGACAACCCGGATTTTTACATCAATGATGGGTTATGGAAGGGGAGATCGTTGTATGATCTTTACAGTGAAGCCTATACTCCATTTGAGTGGCATAAAGAACTCTTTTCTTATGCCAGTGAAATTGGTGTAACGCTGTTTTCATCTCCGTTTGATGAGACAGCCGTGGATTTACTAGATAGCCTCGGAGCTCCCGCATTTAAGGTGGCTTCTTTTGAGGTTGTTGATTTACCTCTAATTAAGTATATCGCACGAAAACAAAAACCAATATTAATGTCTACTGGAATGGCATCTCTTGAGGAAATTGGAGACGCAATAGAAGCTGCAAAGTCTATTGGGAATGATAATATCCTGTTGTTCCATTGCATCAGTAGTTATCCAGCGCCTTTAACTGACTCTAACTTAAATATGATTCAAATATTGCAGAAGGAATTCAACATTCAAGTTGGACTTTCTGATCATACTATTGGCAATCTTGCGAGCGTATTGGCTACATCAATGGGTGCAGCTGCCATCGAAAAACACTTCACTCTAAACAGATCTGATGGAGGTGTTGATAGTAGTTTTTCTCTTGAGCCAGAAGAGATGAAGTCGCTAGTAAACGAAACAAAGGAAGCTTTTTCTGCATTAGGTCCTACCTCATTTGCTAGATCCTCAGTTGAAGAAGGTAATAAGGTTTTTCGTCGATCTTTATACTTTGTTAATGATGTTAACGAAGGCGACGTTATCAAAGAGAGTTGTGTACGAAGAATTCGCCCTGGGTTTGGATTAGAGGCAAAGTACTACGATTTAGTTATTGGAGCTAAATGTCTTATATCGGCTAAGAGAGGTGATAGAGTCACCCTTAAGCATTTTGATATAAGGAAAGACTAGATGAAAGCTCTAGTTGTTCTGTCTCATCTTATGACAAAAGATGATATTTTAGAAGTCGAGTCGGAGGCACGAGCTAAACTTGCGATAGATAAGTTTTCGAGCAACGAATACGGTTGCTTAATTACAATTGGATGGGCATATCGTGACGATAGCACTACGCCTATTGCCAATGTTGTTAAAAAATACATCGCAGAGCATTCTGCCATCGATGAAGGATCAATAATAACTCTTACAAAGTCACGAGATACTGTCGGCGATGCTTTTTTTTGTTTAGAATTTTTTGCCGATATTGAACTAACAGAACTGCATATCATTACATCTGACTATCACGTAAAACGAACCAAAATTATTTTTAATTCATTATTTAATAGTCAAGTTGTAGTTGAGGTGTTTGGCGTAAGCACGTTGGCTGGTAGTGATATATCTATAATGCAACACGAGGAGCAATCATTGGAAGCATTTTCCAAGACATTCAAAGGTGTTGATTTTTCATCAAATAAATCCATTTTTGAAGCTATCTCAACGAGACATCCATTCTATAATGGTGAAATATATGACGCTATCTCTTGTAAATGAGCGAGTGGTACGACAGTCAAAAAAAACCAAACAGTAACTTCCAAAAGTTCCTGCAAGAACGCTTAGAAAAAACTAATCCACGCCGCACACTTACTGCTGAAGAAGAAAGACGATTATCTAAACTTGAGGCTATAGTTTCCAAGTTGAGGCGTGGAGAAAACGTGCAAAACCGTCAGCTAAAAACGTGGCTTAGTAGTGATGAGTATGCACAGATAGAAGCAGAGTGGCAGGAACAGATTGAGCTACGCGAAGAACTTAAAGACAAACCAAGAGACTTAAAGCGATACGAAAAGAAGCTACGAGAAGCGACTTTCAACTACAATCGCGCAGAAGGTTACAGCAGAAAAGGCAAGGACACGACTGCTAAGAAGTTCTACAACAAGAGTGAAAGCCTTTGCGAAGATGCGCTAGAGATACTGCAAGAAATTTTGCACTATGACAGCAGTCTTCGCGTTTGGTTTGATAGAGATATTAGCTTTGAAGTAGGTGGCGACTTAAGCGCAGATATTGTTTCACTTCCACGCTTAGTTACATCACGCAGTAACGAAAAGCTGAGTGATGACAGCAGACTTACTAGTAAGCAAAGTGTGAAATTAGCAGTGGTAGAACGTGCAATGCACAACATTGGTAGAGACGCAGCGCCAGCATCTAAAGACGATGTATCCAAGCTAAATAAGTTTCTTAACACAGATGACTAATCTTCGGATGACAGCCACCAAAGAGTGAAAGCACAATGCTTTTAGCTAACTAGGAGTCTGTTATGACTGTACTTGATACGTTAAATTTCGTTGCTTTTAATCCACTACAAAACAACAACCCTATTGCCGTTCGTCGTCGCAAGCTGATTGCAAAGATTGATGAGCAAATCTTGCTTGCTACAGATAAAGACTTCACGCCAACACAGCACAAGTGGATAACTGATGAGTATGGTAACCAACGTAAAGTAGAGGTTTCTAAACGTGTTAAGCGTTGGTGGACTGCTAGTGTTGGTGGAAAGATTAATCTAGTAGTGCGCTATGGCAGCAAGCCTTTGGAATTTGCTAAAGGTAAGAATGCTATTGAGCTAGCTAGCGAAGCTGAGGTAGCAGATACACTGCGTAAGGTACGTGATGCTGTTGAGCTTGGTGAGTTAGATGCACTAATAGAGAAGCAAGCACAGTTTGGCAGACGCGTGACACAAAAGAACAAGTGAACGAACGAACAGAAGAATGTGTTGGTTTCAGTATGTTCTTCGTCTTACAGTGTGCAAGTGCTGATGGCGTAAACTACTGAAATCGAATAGTTACGCAAGCGTAGAAAAAATGTGCAGAGTGGTTGGCGACTTGCACACTTGTTACACACGCATTACTGAGGCTGCTTAAATGATTGATATTAAACTAGAAAAAAACCACGTTGTTACTGAGTGGGAGCAGCCATTATAACTTAAATCATTGATTTAGTTACGTTAATTACTTACACATTAGTTTCACAAAAAATATCAATCGTTGATTTAACTGAAGTTTTCTCATACAGTTATACAGGATGTTTCACAAACGTGTGACTACTGAAAATCATAGTAACTCTGCGAGCAAACTTGGCACTTAAAAAACAAAACTTTGCTGAAAGTAAAATAGCACTATTTGCTGAAGCCTGTGCACACGCAGCGAAAGCACAGCAATTGAACGTGGTAAAGATGCTTACTTAGAGATTTACGGCAACTTTCAGCAAGGTAAAAGTTACTTTTCTATTACCACTAAAGAAGGTGTTGAGAAGTACTTATCGTTCCGTAAGCGTGACGTTGAACCAGAGCATATCGTTAAGGGACGCTTAGCAACAATCGCAACACACCTACAGCACTTTCTTAGCTTCATTGGCAAAGACCCCAAGCTCAAAGAACTAGAACGCACTGATTGCGAAAACTACTTCTACCATCGCCACAAAAGCACCAACACCAAAGTCAAACAAGTCACTGTCCAAAACGAACAAAGTACCATCAATGCGCTGATGAAGTGGCTGTACAAGAACGGCGAAACGCACATAGATGGCTTCGACTTTAAGAAGCTGCCACGCTTGGACAAAGGCAACGAATCGATACGTAGAGCAACGCTCACTAACGACGAATACGAAGCATTGTATCGTGCAATGTGTACCTAAACTGCCAAACACAACAAGTTAGATAACGCTGAACTTAGAGTGCGAAAAATCGTGCAGCACTATGTGCTAGTTGCAGCTAACAGTGGTTCGCGTGTTGGAGAACAACGACAGTTGCAATGGAGTGACGTGCAACTAGAGCGACACTCAGCTAATGGTAGTGAACAAACACTAGCACATATCCACGTTCGTGCAGAGACAAGTAAAGTGCGTACTAGCCGTACTTTCTTGTGTGGTAACGGACAGTACTTCGAACGCTTACGCGATATTATTAAGCCTAAAAGCGCAGACGAACTTGTTTTTACGATTGATGGTAAAAACCAAATCACACAACGTACGATGCTTTATCACTAGCACAAGATGATTGATCTAGCTGACATTGCTGACAGAGAAACACATGACTTAGTACTATACAGCTTGTGTCACTTTATGATTACGCAGCGTATTATGAGTGGCTTAACGTTTAGACAGATTGCTGATATGTGTGGCACTAGCGTGGCACAGATTGAAAAGACGTATTATCACTTGAATGACTCAATACGTTTAACTAACGCTGTAGCCGACTACAGACGTAGAGATGATGGCACGATTGAAATTCTCTAAATCAACTCTACTGCGTTTCGTTTCATTTCGTCGTTAACTGTCACGTAACGCTGTGTTGTTTGAATGCTGTGGTGTCCAGCCATATCAGCTAGCACGAACACACTAACGCCCATTTGGCTGAGTGCAGTAAGCCAAGTACGTCTGCCACTGTGTGATGTAGCACCACTAATGCCGGCACGTGCATAAAAGCGTTGTAGATGCTGTGTCGCAGCGCTTGCACTAAACCTTGCGCTCTTTTATATAGAGAACAAATAGCCGTGTTATGTGCGCTTAGCAACGCTGCTAACGTATGCCTGTAGCTGACGCTGCATTTGCTTTGACAGAAATATCTTACATGCACGTTTGGACTTTGTACGTGCTGCATCAAGCGTCATTTCGTCTCGTACTGTGCCGTTTGCATCAACTACGTCCTCAAAATGCAGTGCAGCCACCTCGCCGATGCGAAGTCTGCATAGATGTGTGAACAGCAACATTGTTGCATCGCGTAGTGGATTACGACTGCACGAATTTGTTACGTCTATCAGCTGCTTGAGCTCTGTTTTGCTAAGTGTCTTTGCTTGTGCCATATGTCACCACATAAATGTAATGTTTTCATACATATGGTGTATTTTCTGATGTTTGTTTTGAGCAACCAGAATGTGCCTTATAAATACCTTTGATAACTCAATTACTTACATCTAAATGTAAGTAATTGTAATTTTCTTAGGTATTTTAAGTGATGTTTAAGTGTCAGCTTCGCTAACACTACTTGTGCCGTTTGTTATTTCGCATTTGCTCAATCACATACAGCACAGCATATTAATCTTCTTATCGTTATTGATGTAGCTCATTCACAGTGACTGGCTGGCATAGCGAGGCGCTGTACAAATACTTTTGTCATAATACAGCACGTACATAAGAAGTATAAAAAACGTGCTTTTCATCCCCTTAGCAAATCTATAATATAAGACTAGCACTTAACCAACGGCGGTGTGAAATGAAATATTATGACAAGTTGAAAGCTGAAATAGAAGCCATACAGCAGTAGATGGTTGAAGCCAAGAAAAACGAACGTGCTAACGTACTCAAAGAAGTAAAGCGTCTTTGCAAAGAGTTTGGTTTTACTGCTGTGATGCTTAAAGGTTCGCTAGCTGAAGGAAGGAAGAAGCAATGAACGCTAAGTATTATGTGGCTTACTGTAAAATGGGTGATGTATTCAAAGATTCTTTTCAGATGCTTCAAGAGGCAATTGAAGATTACAAGATAAAAATTGAAACGCATAAGCAAGGATTTTTTGACGATCGATTTGTTCTCCATATAGAAGACAGCGATGGGAAAGTGGTTAATGTCAAAATTTAATATTGATTCAACCTTAGTAGTTATCCCTGCGCGTGGTGGTAGCAAAAGAATCCCTAGCAAGAATATTAAAGAGATATTCGGTCAACCGATGCTCTATTGGCCATTAATGGAGCTAAGGAACATTTTTAGAAAAGATAATGTTTTGATTTCAACAGATTCTGAAATGATCAAATACTATGTTGAAAGAAAGGGTATTAACGTTCCTTTCATGAGACCTGAAAACTTATCTGATGACTTTACTGGTACCGCAGAAGTTGTTGAACATGCACTCAAATGGTACGAGGCTAACGTAAAGAAAGTTGACTATGTTTTAACAGTTTACCCAACTGCCGTCTTGCTGCGTGAAGAAGATATTCGTACTGCGATGGTATTACTAAGTGAAGACGAAGCCTGTGATTTGGTTATGTCAGCAACAAACTTCCCATTTCCTATTCAAAGAGCTGTTTTCGAAAATGATTATGGCTACGCAGAGATGTTTGAACCAAGCAATTACTCTACTCGATCACAAGATTTAATTGAGGCAAAGCATGATGCTGGGCAATTTTACCTTAGTAGATCAAAATCTGTGCGAAAAGGCGCTTTATTAACAAATTCAAATGTCAAATTGCAGCTACTCCATAGGAATAATGTGGTTGATATAGATACTATTGAGGACTTCGAAATTGCGGAACAAAGGCTTCGTATTCATAAGAAAGAACATTTCGATATTTACTGGCAATTCTAGGAAGCGAATTTAGTAATTTGAATCTCAGCAAGAAAAATACAAACAGTAACTCGCCCAAGTTGCTGAAAGAACGAATAGATAAAGCTAATTCACGTCGTACACTTACAGCCGAAGAAAAAATGCGATTGTCTAAACTTGAAGCTATAGCAGCAAAATTAAGCTCACTACAGCTAAGAAGTTCTACAACAAGAGCGAAAGATTTTGCGAAGATGTATTAGATATACTGCAATAAATTTTGCACTATGACAGTAGCCTTCGCATTTTTTTTGATAGAGATATTAGCTTTGGAGTTGGCGGAGACTTAAGCGCAGATATTGTTTCGCTTCCTCGCTTAGTTACATCGCGCAGTAACGAGAAGTTGAGTGATGATATCCGTATTAAAAATAAGCAACACGTCAAGCTAGCTGTAGTGGAACGTGCAATATAAAAGATAGTCAGAGATTGATGGGAATTGTTTACATTTTAAGTCATCCAGCTTTTGATAACTATGCAAAAGTTGGACGTACTATAGATTTGGAGCAACGATTACATTAGCTAGATAATACTAGTGTGCCTCTTGCTTTTCGCTGTGTGTTTTCTGTTGAAGATGAAGTAGCAGTAGAGAAATTAGTGCATAAAGCATTTGCAGATGTAAGGGTGCGTAAAAAACGCGAATTTTTCGAAATTGATGCGCAACGTGTAATCGCAGCAGTTAAACTTAAAAATGGAAGAGACGTAAAACATAAGGCAGATATTGCTGAAGATGAGGAAAGCATTAGAAAGAGATTTTGCAAAGCAAAAAAGTTACAGCTTCTCTGATGCATACGTACACGTTGGCGATGTTCTTTATTATTCAAAAGACGAAGCAATTACTGCAACTGTCGTTGCTGACAAAAAGATTGAGTTCAACGGTGAGATAGTAAGTCTAAGAAAAGCTGCACTTACGCTTCTGCACAGATCAGGTTACAAGTGGAAACAAGCAAACGGCTGGGCATTTTGGATGAAAGACGGCGAAACGCTTGGTGAACGTGTAGAACGCTTTTCTGACAAAGATGAAGATTTAGATTAGTTGTCGGATGACAGATACAAAACTCTGAAAGCACAATTATTTTAGCTAATCAGGAGGCTGTTATCGCTGTACTTGATACACTAAATTTTGTTGCTTTTAATCCACTTGCTAAAAATAACCCTATCGCAGTTCGTCGTTGCAAGCTGATTGCAAAGATAGATGAACAAATCCAACTTTCTGCTAATAAACACTTCACCCCTACGCAGCACAAGTGGGTTACTGATGAACACGGTAACCAACGCAAAGTCGAAGTTGCTAAACGTGTTAAGCGTTGATGGAAAGATTAATCTAGTAGTGCGCTATGGAAGACGTGTGACACAAAATAAAAAATGAATGAACGAAAGAACAGAAGAACGTGTATGGATTAAGCACGTTCTTCGTCTTACACTGTGCAAGTGTCGAGTGCGTAAACTATTGAATTACAATAGTCGCACAAGCGTAGAGAAAACATGCAAAGTAGTTGGTGAGTTAAACACGTACTATAAAAGGCGTATGTAGGAAATTGATATTAAAAATAATAAAATCAACGTTGCTACTGAGTGGGGTGGTGATTTTGCATCACCCCATTTCTGCTAGTTGCTAAATAACTGTATGAACAAAAGTGCCTTACAAGACATACAGCAAGCCTTAAACACGATACGCAGCGAGATTGAACGTGTTGACGATGGAACAAAGTGGGCAGCACTTGAGTTGATGCTTGGCACAAGTAAGAGTGTGGTGGCGCTAGCAAAGAAGATGGCAAAGCCAGATACACAGACAGTGACACGCACTGTGGCTGTGCCAAAGACCAAAATCATCAAACAGCCATCACCACAACAGCGTGTTGCAAACACTGCTTCGCCAACAGACAATGCTCCTGTCAAGCCACAACCACCGTTGGCAAATCAACAAGACAATAGCGATAAGCGCTGAAAACCAGAAAAAAGTGCACGGTTTATAGCTGTTTGACTGCTTGATTGACACAGTGACTGACTGGGATAGCGAGACGCTATCCCAATACTATTGTCAAAATACAACACGTTACAGCAGACGTAGAAAAACGTGCTGTTCATCCCCTTATCAAATCTATAATATAAGACTGTCACTTAACCACTGGAGGTGTGATATGTCAGCAAAATCTTATGACGAATTGAAGGCTGAAATGGAAACAATTCAGCAGCAGATGGTTCAAGCAAAAAAGAACGAACGTGCTAATGAACTCAGAAATTACATATAAAGCGCTTAAGCAAAACGATTTTTCTTGTGGCGATTATATTTTGGTTTCTATCCGCCAAGAAGATATGGAAAGAATCCGGCAATGGAGAAATGCTCAGATGTCCGTCTTGCGGCAGTCCGTCAAATTATCGCCAAGGCATCAAAAATTATACTTTGAGAATGTGATTAAATCTTCGTTTGATGATAAAGAAACAAAGCAGTTACTTTTTAGCCCCATTAAAAATAACCATTTAATTGGTTACGGAGGTTTGGTTAATATATCTTGGAAAGATAAAAGAGCTGAAATGTCATTTCTTTTGGACGACCAAAGAGCTAACAAGAAAAATCTGTATAAAGAGGATATGACTAATTTTATTTACCTGATAAAGAAATTGGTTTTCGAAGAAATGAAATTCAACCGCGTGTTTACAGAAACCTTTGCATTTAGAGCATTTCATATTTCAATTCTTGAGGAAAATGGCTACGTGAAAGAGGGGATCTTGAGAGACCACATACTAGTCTCTGGCAAGTTTTATGACTCAATTATTCATGGAATTATTAAAGGATATGTTTTGTGAATTATACGGGTAAACGGGTATTTGTAAGCGGAGCTTCAGGTGTTATTGGACGTGAAATGATACCTATTCTCGTTGAAAACGGTGCTACCGTGATGGCTTGTGACATACAGGCAATGCCTAAAGAGTATACAGCGGACGTGATCTTCAGGCGTGGGGACCTGAATTTTGTCTCGCAACAAGAACTGGACAGCTTCAATCCAGAAATATTTATCCATTTGGCAGCAACCTTTGAGAGATCCAAGAAAACATATGAACATTGGGAAGAGAACTTCTGGCATAACGTACGTCTAAGTAATCATTTGATGACCTTGATGCGTAATGTCAAAAGTCTTAAAAGGGTTGTTTTTCCTTCAAGTTATTTAATTTACGAAAAGTCACTATACAGTTTTGACTCTGCGCCCCCTAAACAGGTAAACCTTAAAGAAATGGACCCCATTTATCCACGGAACTTAACCGGGATGGCCAAATTGGCACATGAAATTGAGTTGAATTTCCTCCGTCATTTTACGAACGATAATTTCACATCGGTATGTGTGCGTATTTTTAGGGGGTACGGCAAAAACTCTCGGGACGTTATTTCTCGGTGGGTCAGAGATTTGATACAGGGAAAAAAGATTTTTGTGTACAGACCTGAAGGGATTTTTGATTATATATATGGCAGAGACTCAGCCAAAGGGCTGCTTAAATTAGGTCTTTCGGACTATGAGGGTGTGATAAATTTAGGAACAGGTCGTTCACGGCGTGTGGCAGAAGTTGGTGGAGATATTAAGAAAGCATTTTCCAGATATGACTGCAGAAGAAGTGCGCTTCTGAAATACCGTTTGAAGCATCTCAAGCTGACCTAACCGAGCTAAGGAAGGCTGATGAATTGGGTGCCTGAAGAAGACCTGGAAACCACAATTCCCTGAAATCATCGCATTCGAGAAGAGCCGAGAAGGTCAGGAGCAATGCTCTATCTCTTCCAAATGTGTTAATCACGAGTATATCAAAGAAAGTGCCTTTGATAAAAGCGGTTAGGTGAGGTGTGCAAAAGGTATCGGATAGTATCAAAAATATTCGGGGCAGATGTGGATGATACCTGTATCGGGCGATATTTCGTTGATGTGTTTTGGCATATGCCCAAACTAAATGATTACGGATTGAAGACTTAATGCTATTGTAAGTCAAACAATATTGGTGCCATTATCCCAACCAGAGATGGCGAGTTAGAATTCTTTCGCGCGCTACAAAGTCAACGCTTGCTGACCACGGCATTGCCGTGATGATTTCAGATTATTCAACTGTTGGGGCATGTTTAGACAAGCTTGCGTTCGCTAAACTTGAAGGCATTCGGGATGTTGTCATACCAGCCTCAACAGACCATCGAAAGGCTGAAGTCAGAGAAGTTTGTGGTGAAAGAGCGCTATGGAGCGGGCTCAATATCCATTGGGCTGAATCTGGACTCCCGCAGCGGCACAATTACATGCAGAAACTCTTGAAAATCCGATTTATCAGCCATTCCAAGCCGGATACGAGATTACGGTAGATGCATATGTAACGAAAAGATAGGCGAGGTTAAAGGCATCATGTAATGCGAAAGCGTGTTAAGGTGGTGGACGGAGAGTCCCAGGTAACTACTAGTTTTGAGGATGCGTCTTTACAGAAGAAGTTTTTTGATTTTCTGAGACCAATCTGACTTTTACGGCCACCTCACTTTGCAAGCAATCATAGATGAAGCAGATAATGTTCATTTGATCGAATGTAACCCAAGGGTTGGAGGGGCGTCCATGCTCTCTATTTATGCCGGGCTAGACAGTTTTTACTGGTTTTACTCCGAAGCTTTGGGGGAGAACTTAAGTGCATATCCATTCCTACCTGCAAGCAAGCCGGTTACGCTTGTGAGATATGCAAATGATGTTTATTTATGATTATCGTATTCGACTTAGACGATACCTTATATGAGGAGATCAACTTTGTTAGGGGTGGCTTAAAAGCCGTTGCGAACCATTTATCTGAGAACTATAAAATCGAAACGTCTGAGATTATTTATAGACATTTTGTTCAACTATTAGAGGAACAAGGAAGGGGAAAAGTGTTTGATAGTTTTTTAGATAAGCACAATCTATCAAACACAAGAGTAGTAAAAAAATGTTTGGCTGTTTATAGATTGCATGATCCTAATATTCGTTTATCGGAATCTGGACTAGCTTGCTTGGAGAGATTGAAGGATTTCCCAAAATACCTGGTAACCGACGGTAATAAAATCGTCCAAACCAAAAAAGTCAAGTCGCTCAAAATTGATAAGTACTTTAGGCGAATGATAGTCACACACAATTATGGCTTGAAACATTCAAAGCCTTCCTCCTATTGTTTTCACAAGATTTTACAATGGGAGAATGCAATCCCACGAGACCTGGTTTACATAGGAGATAATCCTAAGAAGGACTTCGTAAATCTAAAAAAGGATGGTTTTAGGACCGTGCGAGTTCTGACTGGCGAACATAAGGATGTTGAAGTACCGGTCGAGTATGAAGCTGATTACCGAATCAATTCATTGGATGAATTATCAATCAAAGACTTGACAAAAATGATGGGACATTAAAATGAAGATCGGATCATTCGACTTTTCTAAAAGAAAAACATTCATAATTGCTGAATTATCTGCCAATCATAATGGAAGTTTAGAACTGGCAAAGGAAACCGTTCGTGCAGCTAAACGAGCGGGTTCTGATGCCATCAAACTTCAGACGTACAAAGCAGAAACCATCACCCTAGATGTTAGGAGCAGCCAGTTTAAAATCGACCATGGTACTGAGTGGGACGGAAGATACCTTTATGATCTTTATGAAGAAGCTCACTTGCCTTGGGAATGGCACCAGGATCTGTTTGCAACTGCTGCTGAAGAAGAATTAGTTTGCTTCTCGTCTCCTTTTGATCCAACAGCAGTTGATTTTTTGGAAACACTTAATGTTCCTGCTTATAAGATTGCTTCATATGAAATCACTGACATTCCCCTAATAGAACTTGTAGCATCTAAAGGTAAGCCGGTTATTTTTTCAACAGGAATCGCAGGTGAAGATGATATTCGGTTGGCTATAGATGCTTGCAAAAAACAAGGCAATAACCAGATTATCATTCTAAAATGCACTTCTGCCTACCCAACATCGTCTGATCAGGCAAACTTGGCAACTATTCCTGAAATTGCAAATCGGTTTAATTTAATGGCTGGTTTTTCAGATCATACTTTGGGAATAGTTGCGCCAGTGTTATCCGTAGCATATGGAGCACGAGTAATTGAGAAGCATTTCATTTTAGATAAAAGCAACGGTGGTGTTGATGCTCATTTTTCACTAGATGAGAGAGAGTTTCAGGAAATGGTCGACGCAGTCAGAATTGCTGAGAAAATGATTGGCGAAGGCAGTTTTAAGATTACAGACAAAATGAAGAGCCAAAGAGATTTTTCAAGATCACTCTATGTAGCTGAGAATATCAAAAAAGGCGAGCCGATTACTGAGGTTAATGTTCGTTCGGTTCGACCAGGATTTGGGCTCCATCCAAAACATTATGTAGAGATTTTAGGAAAAAAAGTAACCAAAGATTTAATAAAAGGGACGGCTATGTCTTTTGATTACATCAATTAAGCGAAATGTTATGACAATTCTAAAAGGTAACTGCAAGCCGCTGTATAGAAAAGTCAAGCTTGATGTTGCTAAAGGCCTGAGTTTAAGCACTGTACCCGCCTCCGCTTAATTACGTCACCTATTCATGAAAAATTAAGTGACGATAGTCGTCTTACAAGCAGGCAAAGCGTAAAGTTAAGTGTTGTTAAACGCGCAATTGGTTCTATTAAGTTCGAGGCGCAGTCAGAAACTAGTGATAGCGATACAGTTTCTGATAAGCAGCTACTAAATAAATTCTTACAATTAGATTAAGGAGTTATCTGAGTGGTTTTTTCGTCGCACAATGTGCAAGTAGTGAGTGCGTAAACCATTGAATTGCAATAGTCTCACAAGCGTAGAAAAACGTGCAAAGTGTGCAGTAAGTCGCACACTTATTATAAGGCGGTAACAAGTATTTGATATTAAAAAAATAAAACTAACGTTACTACTGAGTGGAAATGAAGAAAAAATTGTAGTTCTTACTTTTATTAAACAATAACTTATATTGTTTAATAAATTAGTATTTTGTCTACTAAGACTCAATATCTGATTGCCAGAAAACACAATGGAAAACGATTTTTTGTTGAGCAATTCATGCCCCCGCCTCATCCAAAAGGAATACAATTAAATGGACGAAGCGTTAGGTTAGAACCATTAAGTGTTGAGAAACACGCAAAAGAGCTGTTTCAAGCAAATCCAATAGATGCTGAGGGAAAAAACTGGGAATACCTTCCATATGGACCATTTGAAACCTTAGAGAGTTATCAAATTTGGCTGTCAGAAGAAGTACAAAAAGAAGAACCAACCTTTTTCACTATTGTAAGACTTTCAGATGAAAGAGCGTTAGGCATAGCAAGTTTCTTATGGATAAGCCAAACTGATGGCTCTATTGAAGCTGGACACATCAACTATTCTCCTTTGCTTCAAAAGACACGCGAAGGCACAGAGGCGATGTACTTAATGATGAGATGGGCATTTGACAGTAGTTATCGACACTATGAATGGAAGTGTAATACTTTAAACCAGAACAGCAGATATGCCACACAAAGGTTAGTTTTATCCTATGAAAGTGTGTTTAGACAAATGGCAGTAAACAAAGGTAGAAACAGAAATACAGCGTGGTTTGCTGCCATAGACAAAGAATGGGATTTTCTGAACGAGTGTTTTGCTAAGTATCTTTCAAATGAAAACTTTGTCACAAATGCAAAGCCAGCGGTGTCACTCTCAGAACTTACAAAGCCAATCTTATACAAGTTAGGCAACAACGAATTTATCTGAATTATCAAAACAGGGGGGTTAGGAAGTTTCTAACCTTATCTCAGTGTTTCTATTGTAGATCAGGATCTGATTTTCTATAGTAAATCATTGATTTAATTATTTTTTCATCAGGTTACACAAATCGTTGTAGATGCTGTGTAGCAGCATTTTCACTAAACCGTGCACTTTTTGCGTAGAGAAAAAATAGCTGTGCTGTGGATGCTTTGCTACGCTGCATCTGCTTAGGTAAGAATATCTTACGTGCACGTTTTGACTTGGTACGTGCTATATCAAGTGTCATTTCGTCTCGTACACTACCGTTTGTATTAACCACGTTATCAAAGCGTAGTGTAGCTGATGATGGTAGCTTCCAGTTGGATATGAGTTACTTTGATTATGCGCCTGGCTTAACAATGACAAACAAAAAATTTGATGCCCTGTTTGATGGTCTGCCTCGCACTTCAGAAACAGAACTTACCCAGCGTGAAATGGACTTAGCTGCCTCGGTAAAAAAAGTAACAGAAGATATTGTCCTTGAGTTAGCTAAAAGCATAGCGAAAGAAACTAGTGAGCGTAATCTCTGTCTAGCCGGTGGTGTTGCATTGAACTGCGTTGCCAATGGCATTCTGTTACGTGAAAAAATATGGATACAACCTGCTGCTGGCGATGCGGGTGGTGCTCTTGGAGCTGCTCTTTCAACTTGGTATCTACATCATGGAAATAAGCGAACTGCACCCAAAGAACGCGATGCAATGAAGGGTGCGTACCTTGGTCCTGAGTTTAGTAATGCTAAAATCGAAGCTGAGCTGGATGCAAGGACTCAGGGAGCTTGGACCGAGAGCACTAGGTGGACGGAGTATTATTGCGGACCCACGTTCGCCCTTCATGCAAAAACAACTTAATCTTAAAGTAAAGTACCGCAAGAGCTTTCGTCCCTTCGCGCCTAGTGTTCTAAGAGAGGATGTCAGTGAGTGGTTTGAGCATGACTCAGATAGCCCTTACATGCTCTTAGTGGCAGATGTGCAAAAAGATAAACGACGTGCAATGCTTCCAGATGAGGGGGCTTTATTTGGTATCGACAAGCTAAACGTACCACGCTCCTCTGTGCCAGCTATCACTCACGTTGATTACTCAGCAAGAATACAAACAGTCCACGATGATACGAATCCTCACTATCACGCTGTTATTTCGAAGTTTAAGGAAAAGACGGGCTGTCCGCTTGTTCGTAAACACGTCGTTTAACGTACGTGGCAAACCAATTATTTGTACACCGACTGATGCCTTTAAGTGCTTTATGGGTACTGAAATGGATGTGTTAGCCGTTGGGAATTACATCTTGCGCAAAGAACAGCAAGACGAAGTGCTTAAAGAGAATTATGAGAAACGTTATGAGCTTGACTAAATTCTATGTGAAGTTTTTTGAAATCTCTATTATTAGTCTAGTGCTACTAATTTTATTAACAATTCTTTTGAGTATAAGCATTGGTCTTCTAACAAAGAACGGAATCCGTGTACCACAAGTTGCCCCACTCGTTGGAATGCAAAGAACTTATTATTTTGGTGGCTTCAGGAATATATGGCAATATCAAAGTGAATGTGTAGAGGTTGGTGGCGCAATGATATATCAATCCAAAACGGGTGTCTGTAACTTTGACAACATAGAATTTAATACGCAGCTTACCTTCGGAGGTGATGGAAGAAAAAACAACTTTGAATTTGACCAAAGCTTACCAACTATAGCTGTTCTTGGTGACTCTCATGCTATGGGCTGGGGTGTAGGTGATGATGAAAAATTTAGTGCTCAACTTCAAAGGATAACAGGTCGACGTGTATTTAATTTAGGTGTGTCCAGCTACGCTACTGAACGAGAAATTGATCGCTTTTCCACGTTCGACGAGTCGCACAATATCGACACGGTAATCATTCAATATTGCGATAGTGACTTGAATGCTAATTTATCTTATCCAATTAATCGTAGTGTTGGCTTAAAGCTTTTTCAAGAGGCTCTTAAATCATATTCATCTCCTCAAGTTAATGTTATTTCCAGAAATTTTTATTCAGCCCTTAAGCAACTTGTACCACAATATCATCTTAAAGATCTTTCAAAAGCTTTAATTGGTCAAAATAGCGCAACGAATCATGCTGATTTAGATCATCGAAAAAAGATTGAATCGATACTAATTCAGTATGAAGCTGTTCTTCGTGATAAGAATGTAATTGTATTTTTTACAAGTGCGCACAATAGGAACCCAACCCCCCAGAATTGGACTGGCTCTTTTATACACCATAGGCTTAATGTCAGTTTTGTTAGCACCGGTCTTGAGGATGACTATTTCTATGTAATAGATGACCATTTAAACGAGTATGGACATGCTCAGGTCGCAAACAAATTAAGTGCTTTAATCAAGTGAAACTATATTCCTCTGTGCAGATAGAAATTTATTCCACATGATAAATGAGTGGTACGACTGTAAAATGAAACCAAGTGGTAACTTTCGCAAGTTACTACAAGAACACTTAAACATAGCTAATCTACGCCGTACACTAACTGATGAAGAAAATAAATGCCTAGCTAAACTTGAAGGTATAGCTGAACAATTAAGGCGTGGAAAAAAACGTACAAAATCGTCAGCTGCAAACTTGGCTAAGTAAAGATAAGTAAGCACAGATTGAAGCTGAATGGCAAGAACAGATAGAACTACGTGAAGAACTAAAATACAAGCTAAGCGACTCAAAACGCTATGAAGAAAAGCTAAGGCAAGCTATGTTCAACTATAACCGTGCAGAAGGCTACAGCAGTAGAGGTAAACACGCGACAGCTAAGACGTTCTACAATAACAGTGAAAGCCTTTGTGAGGATGCACTAGAGATGCTGCAAGAAATTATGCATTATGACAACAGTCTACGTATTTGGTTCGATAGGGATATAAGCTTTGAATTTAGTAGTTACTTAAGTTCAGACATAGTGTGTCTACCTAGCCTTGTTACGTCACGTAGTAACGAACGGCTTAGAGAAGACAGCCGTATTACCACAAAGAAAAGCGTCAATATCAGCGTGCAGTAAACAATATAGAGAGATGCTGAATGTATAAGATTGAAGCTCCATTTAATCGATTTTTGAGCTACGAGTACAGCGATAGCAAAGAAATCTCTTATATTTTTATGAAGTCGTGTAACGCTATCATTAGCTCAGCACTTCCATCTGCCAATGATATAATTATCGATTGGACAAAGTTTGCCAAAAATGCACTTGAAGTGCGAATATGCTGAAGCTAAAGAGCATTGTTAAAGCGGACATTACGAACAATTTAGGCGGCTTATGTATCATTTAATTGATGTCATTTGCGCAAAGATGATTATCTTCAATCTAAACGATTTAATAAGACACCGTTAGATTTCCTACCACAGCTTTCGACAGCTAAGTTTCTTGTTGAGGGTGCAACTAGTTCTGAAGATAGAACTTTCTATAGATGTTCGTTCGATTTGATTGGACAAAAAGAATTCAGATTTATTAATATAAATGCAATCGAGGCGCAATCATGCATTTATTGGAAGCATGTACTATCTACGCTTGTTGTCGATTTAGGGCATGCAGTTCGAAAAAAAGATTCTGGAGAAGTTGAATTTCTGCACTTCTAGATTTCGGATGACATCCTTTGAAGAGTTAAAGCACGATGCTTTTAGCTTACAAGGGGGCTGATATGACTGTACTTGACACACTGAATTTTGTTGCATTTAAGCCACTTGCAAACAACAATCCAATTGCTGTGCGTCGTCGCAAACTGATTGTGAAGTTAGATGAACAAATCCAACTTGCAGCGAACAAAGACCACACACCTATTCGTCCACAACCACTGTTGCCAAATAAACAAGGTGACCGACTAAAGCGCTGAAAACCAGTCAAAAGTGCACAGTTTGTAGCACTTTTGCTATATCATTGACACTATGGCTGATTGGCATAGTGAGACACTGCACAAATACTTTTATCACTATACAACACGTTCAGGTCGAAGTAGAAAAAACGCGCTATTCATCCTCTTAACAAATCTATAATATAAGACTGATACTTAACCAATGGAAGTATGAGATGAAATCTTATGGCGAATTGAAAGCTGAAATGGAGGCTATTCAGCAGCAGATGGCTGAAGCCAAGAAGAGCGAACGCACCAATGCACTGAAGAAAAAAAGCGTCTGTGCAAAAAGTTTGGCTTTACTGCTGGAATGCTTGAGGGCTCGCTTGCTGGAGGGAGGACAAAAAAATAAAAATAAAAATCTCTTCTTGAGAGGGATGTCTCACACGCTTAAATGGCTTGAAAACTCAAGATTATTTTTAGCTATTTATCAATTGTATTCAAGAAAATTTGTGCATTTAACACGCAGCGATGTAAATGATGAAAGAACAAATAAACACACAGGAACTGCACATACGGTTAGCATTGTCGCGGTGTCCTACGAAAGGTTGGGCGAGTTAAAAGTTTTTGTTCAATCCGTAGTAAACCAAACGCAGAAAAATTGGAAATTGCATGTCATGCATGATGGTCACAATGACGATTTTTGCAGTATCATGGAAAAGTACTTCCGTGATGACCCTACAAGAATTACCTACGAATGTACTAATATTCGCTTTAATGACTATGGCCACTCTTTACGGGAAATTGGATTAGAGAAAGCTTCTGGGGAATATATTTTGATAACAAATGCTGATAATTATTATGCCCCTAAAGCTCTTGAGTTTATTAACGATGCAATTGCCTATAATGCTTCTCAGAAACCTGATGTGGTAATGTTTGACATGATCCACTCTCACAAAAACCTTGGCAACCGAAAAAACTTTGGCAACCGAGAAGCGCCAAGTTATTCATTTTTTGAAGTTATATACAAACGTAACTATATTGATATAGGTGCTGCTATTGTAGAAAGGGAGTTAGCGCAAAATGCGGGGTTTGATGATAAATCATTTGCCGCGGACGCTACGTATTACGAGAATATTTTAAAGAAAAAGCTCGAGAGCGGATCAAGGCTTGTTGTAACTAAGATCCCTAGAGTTTTACTCGTTCATAATTAAACAAAAATAAAAAAAAAGCGGGATAACATATTGTGTTTGAACGTTGGAAAACATATCGTATTATGAGTTGTGCGGTAACAGATATTGAAATTAGTATGAACAAGAGTGCCTTGCAAGATATCCAACAAGCCCTAAACGCAATACGCAGTGGAATTGAGTGTGCTGACGATGACACAAAGTGGGCTGCACTTGAGTTGATGCTAGACACAAGCAGCAGTGTGGTGGCACTTGCTAGGAAGATGGCAAAGCCCGAAACAAAGACTGTGACACGCACTGTTGCAGTACCTAAGACGAAGATAGTCAAGCAAGAGCCGCAATGGTAAAATCCCAAAGTGTATTCGCAGCGAGCATGGAAAGCTAAAAATTGATGAGCCTAGAGATCGCAACGGATCGTTTGTGCTCAAAGCCATAGCAAAATGACAAACACGTACGCGGGGTATTGATGACAAGATTCCGTTTTTGTACACCAAGGGTCAAAGTACACGGGATATTGCTGCTACTGTTGAAGAAAATCTACGATGTGGAAATTTCGGCGACTGGACCCTTTGTATCCGATCTTCTATCTGGACGACATTGTCCTTAAGATCCGCAATAATCAGCGTGTCATCAACAAATCGATATATCTGGCGCTGTGCATTGATATAGAAGGACACAAGCAGTTGCTGGGCCTGTGGTTGGCTGAAACGGAAAGTGCCAAGTGCTGGCTGTCAGTGCTAACGGAGCTTAAGAATCACATACTTAACGATGTGCTAATCGCCTGTTTTGACGGCATCAAAGGTTTTCCGGAAGCTATTGCTGCCGAGTACCCTGAGACGACAATCCAACTGTGTATCGTCTATATGGTGCGCAAAGGCAATCGAACTAGCTAGCGCAGCTGAAATTGCTGATGTGCTGCTTAAAGCGAAAGAAGCTGTTGAACCTGGTGAGTTAGATCCACCAATAGAACAGTAAGCAATGTTTGGCAGACGTGTGACATAGAAGAACAAGTGAACGAAAGAACAGAAGAACGTGTATGGATTAAGCAGGCTCTTCGTCTTACACTGTGCAAGTGCTTATAGCATAAACTATTGAATTGCAATAGTGACACAAGTGTAAAAGACGTGCAGAGTGGTTGATGAGTTACGCATGCACTATAATTTAGTAATTCGTCATTGATCATAAAAATAAAAAACCAACTTTACTACTAATTTTTAATAATAATTCCCTTTGTGATTGCTAACGGAGTTAATAGTTAGGACACTGTATGACGATGGCAAAACGCCATATGCAGCTTGGTAAGCAATTATTGAGCTGAGCGAACAATGCCCAATCAGATTAATAGTGATGCTGTGGGGTGGTGGAAAAAGGGTTTGACCAACAACACTGTAACATCACATCAGCAAGCTCTAAATGCAATACAAGGCTTATTTAGGACCTAGCAAAATGCGTCGCACAAAATAGGTATTATTATATGCCCATATTCAAATGTAGCTCTGGTTTAGTTTGCTTTTATCATGTACCAAAGTGTGGAGGAACAACTGTTGAAAGTACACTAGTAGACAGCGGATATGAATTATCATTTTTGGATCTGGAATTTTGGGAGAATAAACATGAAGTCTGGTATCAATCAAGCCCCCAACATATTACCTACAAAGACTTTGATTTACTCTTTAAATCAGATATTTTTTTGTATACGTTTACAGTTGTAAGAAACCCAGTGACGCGGATCCTGTCAGTCTATAACTATAATCGCGCACGAATTGGAAAATACATTTCCTTCGAATCATTTTTAACCAAGTTGGAGAAAAACGCTGCATCAAAAAATGATTTTTTTGGAGCTCGATTTGATAACCACTTTCTGCCCGCAAATAGGTTCGTACCAAAAACGTGTGATGTTTTCTACTTGGAAGATAACCTGACTGATCTAGAGGAAGCTTTATCAGAAAAACTTGATACGAAAATTAAGTTTTTGGAGAAACAAAATGTAAAAAGTTATAATATGCATAGCCAGGCAGGGATAAAAGGCTTTGTTAAAAAAATATTAATACCACCTTCACCAAAAAAATCTGAATTAAGTGAAGAATTAATATTGAAGATTCAAAACTTGTACAAAGAAGACTACGAGAGATTTAATTTTAGATGACCGCCACCAAACAGTGACAGCACAATGCCTTTAACAATTAAGGAAGCTGTTATGACTGTACTTGATACACTTAACTTTGTGGCATTTAAGCCACTGCACAACAATCCTATCTCTGTGCGTCGTCGCAAGCTAGTAGTAAAGATTGATGAACAAATCCAACTTGCAGTGAACAATGACTTCACTTCTACTCAGTATAAGTAGGTTACCGAAGAACTAGGTAATCAAAAAAACTGAAGCCTCCAAGCGTTTTAAGCGTTGGTGAACTACTCGCGTTGATGGAAAGATAAACCTGGTTTTGTACCATAGAAGCAAGCGCTTGGAGTTTGCTAAAGGCAGGAATACAATCGAGCTAGCTAGCGCAGCTGAAATTGCTGATGACGTAAACTATTGAATTGCAGTAGTTACACAAGCGTAAGGAAGTGTACAAACTACCAAATTAGCGAAACACACTATTACGGCAATATAAATACATAATAATAAAAAAATAATACTCTAACGCACTAAAAGAAGTTAAGCATCTTTGTAAAGGGTTTAGCTTTACTGTTGGAGTGCTAAAGGGTTCGCTTGCTGAGAGGGGGAAGAAGGGATGAAATATCTTTGTGGAAGATATTTTGCATCTCCAAGCACTATGAAGAAGGCGATATCATAAAATGGTAAATTTTTCAGAAATACTTGCGGTCATTCCAAATAAATATATAAGGCAAATTCCATTAATCATTGCTGCAATGATAATCGGCGCTGGATTTGAGGTGCTCGGAATAAGTCTTATTATTCCCTTGATGGAGGCCGTTATTGGCCGAAATAATAATATATTAACACAGCTCATTGGGTCGTTTTATCCCGGCCTCAGCACTAAAGAATTTATTTTAATAAGCCTAGCTGCCTTCGTATCATTTTATGTAATTAAGGGCCTTTATCTATCGCTTTTCGCATGGATACTCGGACGTTTTTCTTACGCTGTTAAAGCTGAAATCAGCAACAACCTGATGAAGAATTATCTAGGCGCACCATATGAATTTTATCTTAAGAGAAACTCAGCCCAACTTATTCGGAACCTAACTAAGGAGTCAGATCAAATGGTTAATAACGTTCTGAATCCACTATTAGTGATTGCTACAGAAAGTATAGTAATCATTTGTATAGGTATTTTTCTTATCGTCTTAGAGCCGGTAGGTACTATCGTAGTTATGACTTTGATGTTCTTATTTTCTTATGGGTTTCAAAGATTTATAGGGAACTACATGTCTAAGCTTGGAAAAGTTAGGCTACATGCCGATGGAATGCTGATACAAAAATCACAAGAGTCACTTGGTGGAATAAAAGATGTGAAGGTGCTTTTAAAAGAGGAATATTTTTTAAAACAGTTCTCTAATTACAATTTGATATTGTCAGCTGTGTCTACCAAGCAACATGTGTTGGGGCAAATTCCCAGGATGTACCTCGAAACGATTGGTGTGCTTTTTTTATCAGTTCTAATGCTGTTTGTTACACTAAGTAATGAGAATTTTCTTCAGGCTATCCCAGCATTAGGTGTTTTTAGTTTAGCTGCATTTAGATTATTACCTTCTTCTAATCGCGTCATTTCTGCACTCAACTTGCTCCGCTTTGCTGAACCAGTTGTTATTAACATGAACGAACAACTAAACACATCTAATGCGGTTTGTTCTAGTATGATAATTGATCAATCAGATACTCCCGCTTTGACATTTGAACGCAGTATCGAAATTCAAGATTTATGCTATCAATATCCTGGCTCAATCGAATTTTCGTTATGCAACATCTCGCTTTCTATCAAAAGAGGTATGAGTATTGGTATTATCGGTAAAAGTGGCGCAGGAAAAAGCACGTTAGCGGACGTAGTGCTGGGTCTGTTAACACCAAGTTCAGGGGCAATTCTAGTAGACGGTATAAACATTCATGAAAAAAATACAGCGTGGCAACAGCTGATTGGATATGTACAACAAGATATTTTTCTTCTTGATGATAGCATTCGACGGAATATTGCATTCGGATTGCCCGAAGACAGCATTGATACGAAAAGGATGAATGGAGTAGTCGTAGAATCTCAGCTTGAAGAATTTATTTCATCGCTTCCAGACGGTCTTAATACTCAGCTTGGAGAGCGAGGTGTTCGCTTGTCTGGAGGCCAGAAACAAAGAATTGGCATTGCCCGTGCACTTTATCGTAATTCATCTACCCTTATTTTCGACGAGGCAACTAGCGCACTTGATAATGAAACAGAAAGTGAAATTGTTTCGGCCATCAATAATTTGAAAGGTACAAGGACGATTATTGTTATTGCGCACCGACTGTCAACAACTGAGCATTGTGATCGAGTAATTGAATTAACAGATGGGGGTATATCTAAGATCATTGAGCGAAATATCAATAGTTGATACATGTATGAGTGGGTGGTACGACAGCCAGAAACAGCCAAAGAGTGACTTTCGTAAGTTAGTACGAGAACGAATTGATAAAGCTAATCCACTTCGCGCAGAACTTACAAAAGACGAAGAGAAACAACCAGGAAAACTGGAAGAAATATCAGCACGCTTTAAGCATGAAAAAAACGTGGAAAATCGTCAGCTGTAAACTTAGCTAAGTGTATATTAGTACGCACAGATTGAAGCTGAATGGCAAGAAAAGCTAGAACTGCGCAAATAACTCAAAGACAAACCAGGTGAGCTCAAACACTATGAAAAAAATCTGTAGCGTATAAGTTAGATACCCAGTTTGAATGCATTTGCGAAGATGCGCTAGAAATACTGCAAGAAATCGTTGCAGATGGTGCTATTTTGCAAATTTGGCTTGATAGCGGCCTAGACTTTGGGTACAGATGTAAGTCTTGGAAATTTACTGCGTTTAGTAACTTCACGCAGTATAGGTAAGCAGCGTAGTGCGTGGTTATGTGTAAGATGTTGATCGACAATAAGACCGACTTGCCAGACTTAGATTAAGAGGTTTAATCTAAGAATATTTAAATTGATATAGGATTATATTGTAATCAAATAGACTAATTTTTTAAAATTATTAAGAGAGATAAATGCCTACCCCAAATGCAAGCAAACATTACGATTCTAATTATTTTGAATGGCAGCGAAAAATCGGAGTCTTTGGTGGAAAGGCTAATGCTTTCAAGTTCAAAAGGAGCATCTGCTCTAACGATACTGTTATAGATTTTGGTTATGGTGGTGGTTTCTTATTAGCAAACCTGGATTGTCAAAAACGTTTGGGAGTGGAAGTTAATGAGTCTGCTCATCAGCAAATCAGAGATAACGGAGTTCTTCCATTTATTTCACCACAAGCACTTTTAGATGAGCGAGGTGAGGGATGTGTGGACATGATTACTTCAAATAATGCGCTTGAGCATACTCTAAATCCCCTTTTGGAACTAAAATCTCTTCTGCCGCTTTTGAAAAAAGGTGGAAAAATGCATTTTGTTGTCCCTTGCGATAGTATTAATTATCGATGGAAGCCCAATGATATTAATTTTCACTTGTACAGTTGGAGTTCGATGAACTTAGGGAACTTGTTCGTTGAGGCTGGTCTTCAAGTAATAGAGACGAAACCATATATTCATAAGTGGCCACCTTTTTATCGAAAAATCCAAATAGGATAGATCTCACACATTGCGGACCAGCATTTTTATGGCGCATTAATACGATTAAGTTTCAATAACTTTTTCATTTAGTGTTAGAAGTAAGGTTAGGAACCACACCAACCACTATAAAATTTATATTTTGGGCACAGAACGGATAGACATATACAGTTGCAAAGCAATAATTAAAGAGAACAAGTTGCTTCAAAAAAACCGTTCTCAATCAAATAGCATCCACCAATGCGTATCAGCATTATCTGAATTAGTGCAGACCAAATCTAGTACCTCTTCTCGAAAAAGAGAGTTTTACTGATCTTGATAGATGGTAAATAAACACGAAATAAAAACAAACAAATGGCTGGCGTCGGTTACAGGCTGTCATCATGGCCTTGCCAGTCAAATCTGTGGCCATGCGATGATCTGTAATCCCCTCATTAATAATATCAGCCATAAGTAGAGGATGAAGCCACACCCAGTAGTCACCGAGGCGGTACGCCTCCAATTGCCATATGTGGCCGTTCGTTATTGTATGCCCAAAGCCACTGCGTCGCTAATAATTGCGCGTGTTCGATATTGTTAAATAGATGCAACTCCAGACATTCATATCGAGCCGTTCGGTTAAATCGTTCGATACAGGCATTTTGTGGCCTAGCTGCATATACAACAGCGTTATGTGATTATCATTAGCTCAGCCAATCAGCTGTTGACTAATATACTCAGGCCCATTATCACAGCGTATCGCATGAGGCTTTCCTCGCCATCCGATGATTTGTTTCAGTGCGCAAAGGACAACCATCAGCCAGTACGTCACTCATAACATTCATCGACCATACCTGGTTCACCGCTGTGGGAGCACTTAGTACATCGGGCTTGTCGCGTTTTATTCTGCTCCCGGGATTGATCCTTGGGTCTAGCTCTGGCTCACGGTAAATACGGTACACACGCTTGTGATTCCAGCGATAGCCTTTGATGTTACGTAAATATAAAAAACATAACCCAAAGCACCAGCATTTGTTAGTCCTGGTTAAAGGTAACAACCAGTCCGTAATTTATGCATTTCCGTCCCCAAGTTCATTCATGCGCTTCATCAAAGACGCATCCATACCGGCCTATTTGGTGCGCTATTTGTAGAAAGTCGCACTCCTCATGCCGTGTTTTGGCACAGGTCTGTGACAGCAGGGTCTGACTCTGCTTGCTTTAAGCCGGTATGACGTGATCGTTTCATAGAAAATTCCTCTGGCTAGTTTACGAGTATTTTCTACTTATAACTGATCCGGTTTTTCGCGGAGATTACACAATGAATTCATAGATTTTGCGTCTCAGAGTCGGCTAATAAAACTCCTGCAAAATAGTTTTTTGAAAGCACTCGCAAATACCATGTGTTTAAAGCAACTTTACTGCACAGTTTATTATCTTGCAGGCTTTAGAGATATTGCCTAATTGGCCAGCTAAATTCAGTCAGCCAGCCTTGTGTTTAACGATACGATCATGGGTATAAAACATGAGGGCTACCTTTTTGTGGGCGCATATCATCTCGGCTAATACCGGCGACCTGTACTGGATTTTTCATAGCATCACGACGGAAAGGCTCACCCAATTCCTGATTAATCAGAATTTCAATCAAGGTGGTTTTACCATTTTCCTGGTCTGCCAAAGCTTGGCTCAAGGTAGCGCTAACCTCACTCATAGTACGAGCCTGCACACCCTGTAAGCCACAAGCTTGGGCGATCGCTGCATAACTAACATTTTCGTCCAGTTCAGTGCCCACAAAATTATCGTCAAACCAGAGTGTAGAATTACGCTTCTCAGCTCCCCACTGATAATTACGCATAACTATCTGGGTGACCGCTGGCCATCCTTCACGACCAATAGCAGTCAACTCTGTTACAGCAATACCAAAGGCTCCATCACCAGCAAAACCGACAACCGGTGTATCAGGACAACCTATTTTAGCACCAACAATTGCGGGCAGTCCGTAACCACAGGGGCCAAACAGACCAGGGGCCAGGTACTTGCGACCCTCATCAAAGGTTGGATAAGCATTGCCAATAGCACAGTTGTTACCGATGTCAGAAGAAATAATCGCTTCTTTGGGCAGCACTGCTTCAATAGCTCGCCAAACCATGCGTGGGCTCAACCATTCAGGTTTGGCAGCACGGGCACGCTCATTCCAGGTAGTACCTGAATCATCCTCTTCATGTGTCATAGCCGCTAATTCAACTGCCCATCTGGCTTTGGTATCGGCTATGAGAGCCTTACGGGTGGCACGATCAGTATCACCGGCAGTGACTGTTAGTTGGGCTACAATGCTGTTGGCAACCTTGGCTGCATCACCAACGATGCCTACACTTACAGGCTTAGTCAAACCAATGCGTTCAGGCTTCAGATCAACCTGGATAATACGGGCATGCTTTGGCCAGTAGTCAATACCATAACCTGGCAAAGTAGAAAATGGGTTTAAGCGAGTTCCTAAAGCCAATACCACGTCGGCATCACGAATCAATTCCATAGCTGCCTTGGAGCCATTATAACCCAAAGGGCCAGCAAACAGGGGGTGTGAACCAGGAAAGGCATCATTGTGCTGATAACCACAGCATACCGGTGCATCCAGACGCTCGGCCACAGCAATGGAAGCTGCAATACCACCGGGAGACAAAACCACGCCAGCACCATTCAGGATCACTGGCGCCTTGGCACTAGACAACATGTTAGCAGCAGCAGCGATGGCAGCTCCACCACCGGCAGGCAGCTCAAAATCAATCATGGTTGGCAAGTCGATATCGACCACCTGCGTGAACATATCACGTGGTACGTTAATCTGTGCAGGCGCAGAGGCCCGATGAGCATTGGCAATAACACGGTCTAGCACTTCAGCCATACGCGATGGATCGCGCACTTCTTCCTGATAGCAGACCATGTCCTTGAACAGTGCCATCTGTTCCACTTCCTGAAAGCCACCCTGACCAATTGTTTTATTGGCTGCCTGAGGGGTTACCAGCAATAGTGGAGTGTGATTCCAATAAGCTGTTTTCACAGCCGTGACAAAGTTGGTAATACCTGGACCATTTTGCGCAATCATCATACTCATCTTACCAGTCGCACGTGTATAGCCATCAGCCATCATGCCACCAGAACCTTCATGGGCACAATCCCAGAAAGTAATACCAGCGAGATCAAAAAGATCAGAGATCGGCATCATGGCAGAGCCAATAATACCGAACGCATGTTCAATACCGTGCATCTGCAAGGTTTTTATAAAAGCTTCTTCTGTGGTCATTTTCATTACTGACATACCTAATTAATGGTTAATAACAGTGCCTGAACCATCAGATGGCAGGCTTTTTATGCTAGTTTGGCCAGTTTAAACAAACCCGGTGTGTGACTATAGGGCCACATTATTTTATTTATAAGTCTAATCTTTGCAAGCATAAAAAAGAGTGCTTTAAGCAGCACGATTACAGAAAATCATGTCGGTATCTAAGGACCATACAAATATTCTGGCAACCAAAGAGCAATTTGTGGAAAGTTAAACACCAGTATCAGGCAAATGAGCTGGATCCCCATAAACTGCATCATCCCCAGATAGATATCTTTTAAATCCCATTCTGGCACCACGCCTTTGAGGAAGTAGGCCGAAAGCGCCACTGGAGGACTGAGCCAGGCCGTTTGCAAATTGATCGCCACCAAAATGCTAAACCAAATCAGGTTAATTTCCATCTTCACCAACACCGGAATCAATATAGGCACAATGATTAATACAATAGGCACCCATTCAAGGGGCCACCCTAGCAGGAATATCAGTGCCATAATGATAACCAACACCATGGTTGGAGACAGGTCCCATGACAATAGATATTCTGTCAACATAGTCGGTGTCCCCAAGCGGGAGAAGACTGCACCAAAGAAATTCGAAGCAGCGACCAAAAACAGAATTAAAACCGATATTTCCAGGGTTTTGATCAAAGCATCATATAATCTTTGCTTGGTTAATTTGCGGTAGGCAAAGGCCAGTAACAACGAACCAAAAGCACCACAGGCAGCTCCTTCTGTCGGGGTTGCCCAACCAAATAGAATAGAACCCAAAGCAAACGCTACCAAAGTAGAAGGTGGTACCAGGCCCATAAAAAATTCATACCACAGATCAGAAAAATAGAAACCTGCTGGACATACTTTCATTACCCAAGTAGCCCCATAGAACATAATCGCTACCCAGAGCAGGGGGATAACAATACGGGACAAAGGGAAATAGCCTGCTAGAGTGCCGTTTAAACCCATGATAATCAGCGTAAATAGCACAATTAGCGAGCCGATCACCAGTATGGCTTCCAGCCAATACATATTAGAGGTTTCAGGTTGTTCACCCTGGGGAAAAATAGGTCCCAGATCAGAGTTGAACCAGCACCGTGCCATGGCATAACCGGCATAAAGGGCTGCCAACATAATGCCTGGGATAATAGCCGCAGAGAAGAGGTCTGTTACCGGTACTTCCATTACCGGCCCCATGACTACCAGCATAATGGAAGGTGGTATCAAGATACCCAATGTTCCACCAGCCGTTATCGTGCCCGCGGCCAGTTGCACATTATAGCCCGACCTGTTCATCGTCTTGGAAGCCATAATCCCCAGAATGGTTACCGAGGCACCAACAATGCCTGTTGCAGCAGCAAAGATAGTGGAAACAAACAGCACCGCCAAATACAAGGCACCACGCGTACGCGACAACATTAACTGCACTGAATTGAACAGGCGCTCCATGAGTCCAGCCTGCTCCATCATAATGCCCATAAACACAAACAGGGGTACGGCTGCTAGGGTTTGCTCCAGCATAACATTGTTAAACTGAAAGGTTTGTAAAAAGAATACCAGCTTGGTGCCAAAACCCCAGGCACCAAAAACAAATCCCAAAAAAATCAAGGTAAAGGAAATAGGGAAGCCCACAAAAATGGCAAACATCATGGTAGCAATCATAAACACGCCTATCATCTCGTTTTCGATTTCCGCTAAGGCATTTATTTTTAGCGTATCAAACCAGAGACTATCTACTGGTAAACTGTCAGGGTAAAATACAAACACAAAAAACGCTGCCAAAAGCAGGATATAGACAGGCATAAAGCGCAAGAATCCGGTCTGACGATGGCTACCCATAGCATTAAAACAACGCAGCAGTTCAGCAATACCCTGCAATATTAAAAAGAAAATGCCCACGGGCATAGCCGTGCGTGCTGGGGCCAATGGCGCCATCAAGGTGGTATCCATAGCCCTTTCCCAACGCACCCAGGCATTGAGGGTATATTCAGACGATACCCAGAAAAAGAATAGCATGGCAGGAAAATAAAAGGCCAAATACAGCACCACATCAACCGTAGCCTGAGATCTTAGGGACCAAGTTCTGTAAAGGAAGTCAGCACGAATATGCACGCCTTTCAACAAAGCATAGCCGGCACCCAACATAAACATAGCACCATAAAACATACGGCTGGTGTCGTAAGCCCATAAAGTTGGTGCCACAAACAACTTGCGAGCCACCACTTCATAAACCATAGCTGCCATAATTGGAATCAGTAATAAACAGGTTATCTTACCGACCCAATTATTGGTAATATCAATGGCTGCAACAACCTTACGCATCCATGGCAGCATATCGTTGGGGGTCTCACCTGGTTGTTCTGCCCTGCGCTCTGCAATCAACTCGTCGGATATATCTAACTCCATCGCCGGTGATTTGTTAGCCATAGATCCCTCTCCATTATTTTTATCAGAGAACTTTGCCCGCTGGTTATTTTGTCCCGTGACGGCTTTAAAAAGCTATGCAAGTGATTATTTATCATATATAAATTTCCTCTTTGCGTGCGCTTTTGCCTCGTCAACGAATAAAATTCCGACTCGTGCAACCCCCTATTAGTCTAAAAGGTTAGCACTCTGCATAAGGTTTCCCGTGCAAAGTGCCTATTCAGCATAACCTGAACATTACTTCACAGAATCAGCAAAGGCTTTGCCCAAACTAGCATTGGATTGCTGAGCACCGGCACAGCAATAGCAGCAAAGTCCTTCTGTGACTGCCATACTTTAGCAAAGAAAGCGTTATCAGCTTCTTTCTTTTCCAAAGACGCTTTAGCTGCATTCATATATGCAGGGAAATAGTCTGCTGGAGTATCATGCAATTGCACACCATGGTTTTCTGTCAGATCTTTCAAAGCCTTACCATTTTCATATATACGATAGGACATGGCCTTCGACAGAGAAGCATTGGCAGCTACTTCCAACGCTTTTTGCTGTAACGGCGTTAAGGAATCATAGACATCACCGTTGATATACATATCAGCGTTTACTACCACCTGATGCAAACCCTGCAGGTAATAATGCTTTAGCACTTTCTGGAAACCAAAGACACTATCAGGCTTGGGACAACACCATTCGGCAGCGTCAATAGTGCCCTTCTCCAGAGCAGGCAGAATATCACCACCGCCCATGGCTACAGATGCCACACCAATATCTTTGTAGGTCTGTCCTGGAATACCTGGGGGCGTGCGGAAACGGTACTTACGGAAATCTTCCATAGAGTTAATCGGCTCACTAAACCAACCCAGAGCTTCAGGGCCAACAGGTTGCAGTATAGCGCCTTTGACATTAACACCCATCTGATCCCACAACTCGTCATACAGTTCCTTACCACCGCCGTACTGGAACCAAGACAGGAAAGCAATATTATCAATACCCACACCAGCACCGGCCACAGGAGAGCCAAATAGCATGGCCGCAGGATGCTTGCCAGACCAGTAATGGGTCCATCAATCAGGCCAGCATCCACTGCATCAAGGGTTTCTTTTACCCCCACCACAGCACCAGCTGGTAAGATTTCAATAGTTAAGGATCCATCAGTCAGGTCATGCACATCTTTGGCAAATTCATTCAGCATATGCACTTCATCAGCCTTCTAGGGAATGACAGACTGCACCCGAATGGTAACATCTTTTGCTAATGCCACCGTTGAGCTGAACACCAACGCAGCAAGCGCAGAGAACAACTTTACTTTCGTAGTCACGGAAATATTAAGTCCTCCATTTTTTATTTTCGCCTTCATTTATGCTGTTTCACTTTGCCGCGTGGAAGGCATCACCCGGCACCCAATGATGGGCAAACAGATTCTTTAAGTTATGGTTACCAAACCAGTGTAATTGAGAATATTTAGAGTGCCGTCATACAACATCATTATCGTGAGGTATACCAGAACAATTAGCCCTATATAGGAAATACTCGGAAACTCAAACCGATAATAAGCAGCTGAGTGTTATCACGGGCAATAGCTGCCACCGCCATCACATTATCCAGAGACATGGAAATATCGGCTATGGCGATAGTGATTAAGGCATTGCCCATACTCGTTGGAGAGGCATTTGTATTATCCAACTCAGAAGCACCATCATTGGATGTAGTAAATGTTTGAATCTCTCCCCAAAAGCACCAGCAAACAGAATACGAAATAATGCCGCTAATGCCATGCCAACAAAAATCACTTGTTTGCGCTGTTTGGGTGCCAAACCAGCCGCCGCCATACCTATTACCAGAGCATTGTCACCCGACAAAATTAAATCGGCAAACACGATCTGAGTCATTTCAATCCATGGAATAGTCATGCTTGCGCGTCCTCCAATATCATGGCAGCTGCTTTTTTGCCAATCATAATAGCCGGTGCATTGGTATTACCAGAAACGATACTCGGCATTATTGATGCATCTGCTACACGCACCCCTTCAACACCATGTACACGCAAACGTGGATTGACCACGCTCTCTTCATCCACACCCATTTTGCAAGTACCGGTTGGGTGGTAAATAGTAGTTGCTGTATTGCGTACCCAAGCCAAAATAGCGGCATCATCATCTGGTGGCACACTGGGCCCAGGCTCATGTTCGGCCACAATTAACGACTGTAAAGGTTGTTGCTGAACAACGGTTCGGGCTACCTTAATACCTGCAACTATGGTGTCCTGATCTAACCTAGTAGCTAGGTAATTCGGATGTAACTCAGGTTGAACAGCAAAACGGGCTGATACCAGACTAATATGACCCCGACTCTGTGGACGCATTTGCAATACTGATGCCGTAAATGCATCAAATTTATGGGGACCATCGGCTGGCGCATCGGCACTAAATGGCTGAATATGAAACTGAATATCGGGCCGATTGGGGCTTAGGTGGGCTTTAAAAAAAGCTGTACCGAGACTGACTGCCATGGTCATGGGGCCAGTGCGCTTAACAAGATATTCCAGACCGATAATAGCTTTTTTAAACCAACTGTTAATTTCTGTATTAATAGTACTGGAACGGCACTTGTAAACCGGGCGAGCTTGCAGGTGATCCTGAAGATTACGCCCAACACCCACTAGATCATGCACAACCTTGATATTATGTGCTTGCAACTCATTGGCACAGCCAATACCAGACACCATCAATAATTGGGGTGAGCCAATAGCGCCGGCACTTAATACTACTTCTTTGGCAGCTGAAAGAGTGCCTTTATTGGTTTGTACACCAACCACACGCTTACCATTCAGCAAAAGCTTCTCAACGCAGGATCTGGTTAGAATGGTCAAATTTGAACGTGGGCGGGCAGGATTTAAATAAGCAACAGCACTACTGCAACGGCGACCATGAAGTGCTGTCAGTTGAAACATACCCACACCTTCTTGCTGGACATTATTGTAATCATCATTGCGCGGATAGCCGAGATTCACCTAGACGGACAACGAATAAAGCAATGTCCTTACGACATCAATGCTGGCCGCCAAGCCTGTCGCCAACTACAAGCACAGGCAAAACCACCAACAGCGATAATATGTACTAATGATGTGCTGGCCATCGGCGCACTGCTGGAATGCCAAGCCAGAGGCATTCAGGTGCCAGCACAAGTGTCTATTACCGGCTTTGATGATCTGCCTTTAAGTGCTAACCTGACACCCAGCCTGACCACTATGCATATTCCTTTTAAGAGCATGGGTGAAAAGGCCGCCCAGTATTTAATCGATGTATTGGCAGGTGGGCAACCCACTGCCAACACTGAAGTAGACGTCACGTTAGTAGTACGTCAATCCAGCACACTGCCGCCATAGCTGGAACAAACTCGAATAGGGTCAACTGCACCTTTACAAAAATATTCAGCACAACGTAGAAATTTATCTTTTACACAATCTTTCAAAATACTGCTGACCCTAAGCCTGACTGGCTTCACTCTAGCTGAGACCTACGTGAACATGCCTTCAGTTCCTGTATCAAAAGAGAACTTTTACACGAATTTAATGACAAGATAGGGGAGAGGCTAGACGACGTTTAGATTTTCATTTGTAGGCTCTTAGAACATCAAGGAAGGTGCAATCAAATCAAACCTGATTTATTGAATAGCATACAACAGTGACATATCTAGGCGGGATGATGATCGTATCGCAAGAGTTGATGACGGCCGTATTGAGCCAATGTTCGATAAAAACCAACGGGTACCCAACACGAAAAGTGGAGTTGATCCCAACATTGAAATGGATGTCACCCACTACGCCATTGAGGAGCCTGCACACTGTACGCAAGTATTTCAGGGTATCTCTGTTGAGTACTCAGGCCCAGATATACGAGTTGCTCGCAGTCTGACTCACTAGAAGAAATCGTACAACCAAAATTAGCTGTACAGTGCACTAAACTAATTGTATCTATTAAATGCTGACAACAGTTTGCGCACCGCTGCTAAGGATAGCGTTGCTCTTAAAAGATGTGCAGAATGCCTAGCCGAACCAGCCTTTTATGAAGTATGGAAGCCCGATGGATAATTGTGGCTGGGTACCCGGCTAGTAATTCGGGTTAGCAGTTCATAGCCAATGGTACCGCAGGCTTTGGCAACTTCGTTAACCGAAAGTTGTTTGCCCCAAAGGATCACTGGGTCCCCTATTGCAACGGTAGAAATATGGCTTACATCGACAGTGATCATATCCATTGACACTCGCCCTGCTAAATTAGCACGTTGTCCACGGATCAATACCGGCGTCTCATCTGGAGCGTTGCGTGGGTAGCCATCGCCATAACCGATGGCTATGGTAGCGATAGTTGAAGGTCGACTAGCAATCCACTGCTGTCCATAACCAACACCATCACCAGACTCGACTTGTCGCAGTGAAATGATTTTGGATGTCAGTTCCATCACGGGTTGAAGTTGAAGACAAGCCTTAGTTACATGGTTCAAGGGTGAAACACCGTAGAGCATAAATCCAGCTCGATTCCAGTCAGCATGAGCTTCTGGCCAAGCTAATATGGCTGCTGAATTAGCCAGACTAGTCGGACAGTTGAATGCTTTAATAGCCTGCTGGAAGCAACGGATCTGCCTCTGGGTGAAATCATTATCAGTTTCATCTGCACGAGCAAAATGGGTTGCAAAAGTGATTGATGATGCAACATTGCCAGACTGCAGCAAGCGTTGAAACAACCTCGGTACTTGCGCAGGACTCAAGCCCAGTCGATGCATTCCAGTGTCTATTTTTATCCATGTTTGCAGTGGAACAGCGCAATCTGCAGTGCAGATCATATCCACCTGCCGTGAGTTTTCTACCATCAGCCAAAGTTGCTGTTGCGCAATGAGGGGCAGTTCGTCAGCAGTAAAGCATCCTTCCAAAAGTAAAATAGGCTGTTTAATTCCAGCTTGGCGCAGCTGCAACGCTTCTTCGATACTGGCAACGCCGAACACTGGAGCATCATTTCGCAGTGCCTGAGCACAGCTAATAGCTCCGTGGCCATAAGCATTAGCTTTTATAATAGCCATGGTTTTTGACTTAGGTGCCAGAGAACAAGCCAATCGATAATTGGCAACCAGTGCAGCCAGGTCAATGTGGATTTGACTGGGTCGCGCCATCGCCGACTCCTATTTAGTAATCAAATTTTCTTTCACTGTATAATTTGGCGGTTGTTTCCCATATGGCACCTACCTGACTATCCCCCACCGGGTGATTGTCAAGGTGAGTAACGGGTGCAATTCCAGCTTCCTTGCTGGAACTGCTGATCCATATCTCATCAGCAGCACGTACCTCATCCATAGTAACCACTCGCTCCTCTACCCGGATAGCACCATCTTTATGCAATACATCCAATACAATCTGTCGAGTAATACCAGGTAGGATCTGCTGATCCAGTGGTGGTGTAATTACCACACTGTTCTTAACGATAAAGGCATTGCAAGCACCACATTCAGTTAATTCATCGTCATGATTATATAACAGAACCTCATCACTGCCCTGTTGGTGGCCATATTGGTAGTGCATGACATTACCCAATAAAGATATCGATTTAATATTACAGCGTTGCCAGCGCATATCCCGCATACTAGATACCCGATATGGCTGGATCTGATCACGAGAAGGTATAGGGGCCGGTGGGATTACTGTGGTCATAGCAAATACGGTTGGTGTTATACCTTTCGGGTAAGTATGATGTCGCTTGGTGTCAGCCCCTCGAGTGACTTGCAGATAAACACCCAAGTTATTGCTGCCATTTACTTGTATCAAGTGTTGGCATAATCCTTGCCAGTCATCATGGCTCCAGTTTAATGCAATTTCTAAGGTAGCCAAACCGCTTTTCATGCGATCAATATGGGGTTTAAACCCAACCATATTGCCATTGTAGGAAGGAATCAATTCATAAACTCCATCGCCAAAGAGAAAGCCCCGATCTAATGGAGAAATTTTGGCTTCAGTAATGGGCATATAGTTACCATTCAAGTATACCGTGTTCATGTCGTATGCTCTCCAATTATCCTAGCCTTATACCTAGCTAGTCCTGTGTTTATATATTAGTTGTCTTGCTGATCGTGTCAACAGTTGTGGTAATATACTGTCTTCATTCTGACGCCAGCCTCTGCAAAGACTTAGACTAGTTGGTTGGTGTTTTACTCCAAGCCAAACCAAGCGGTTTTGACTGATCGCTGTTTTTACCAATAGTTCAGGCAGCAAGGTGATACCAGCGTCATATTCAGTGGCTGGAATAACTATCGCAGGCAATACCAAAATTTAGTATGTCGTAGAAAACTCAAAATAGGCCATTGTGCTAAATCAGCTATTGGTAGTAGCTTGTCGCGGTCAGCAAACTGGTCACCCAGCTCTGAGCATGGTCACACAGAGGTGCTGTTGCAAACTATTTATATAGCATTAGTGACAGATCAATGGTCAGTTCAAATTGAATCAGGGGATACTGTTAACGCCATTTCTGCAATAATACGTCAAACCAAAGGTAAGCCAAAGTATCTGCGATGCCGATTCTTAAAATCCCTTTTTTATGCACGTTAGTTCGTAACTGGACTTTCATTTCAGTACTGATAGCCACTATTTTTTCGGCATAGGGTTGCAGTTGTGTAACATGGGCAGTGATACGGATACCGCTTTGATCACGTTTGAACAATATTACTTCCTCCCCCTCTTCCAAAGCGGCAATCCGCGCTGAAACAACTGGCTGGGAAACATTCAGTTCAATGGCAGCTGCATGGAAACTTCCTAACGTAGCTACCTGGATAAAAGTATTTAGATTACGGATACGCATAGTGGTCAATCCTCCTGAAGTAGTCCACAAACTTCCCGTAACTGCAACAACAAGTTTTCTCCAACGGTTACAGGAAAACTGTCTTCAGTTAATTCGTTCATACGAGTGACCCCATCAACACTACCCAGTGATGATAGATATTGGAGTATCGTTAAGGGAATGATAGGAGCGAGAAGATCCCGTCGGTAACATAGCGACAAACAAGCAATGATGCCATAAACTCCCCAGTTAGAAACATCAGCCACCACCAATTCGTCGCAACTGGTCACAGCCGGGATAATGGATAGGTTTTGCAAAGCGTGTTGAACTTTACCCATGCCAATTTCATTACCACCGTCACCAATACCGATGGTAGGGCATTGGCATTGATCGACGATAATATCAAAGCAGGCTGATCTGGCACCGATACTTTCTCCACGCATATTATAATAATCACCATCAGCAGTTAACCCTGGGCGTTCAATTGATATTATTAAGCCTGGTTCAAACTGGCTTAATATATGATGAGCCTCTGCATGTCGTTGGGCAGGGTGATTAATCTGAAGCTCTTGGACTCTGTAGCGTTTGGACAAAGCTTGGCTTAAGGGCTGACCACAAATCAGAATAGGTGAGGCACCAAGGCTGACTAAACATTCATACAGGGCAATGGCACCCACTGGCCCATCAGTCTCAAAGGTATCAGCCACTGGAAAGCCAGTACCAATCAGAATTTGGCCTCGCGCGTTCTGCAACAATTGTGCGGCCCGTAGGCAGTAACCTGGTGTTAAAGCCAACTGGACTTGTTGCATGCCTCGTAGGTTACGAGCCACCAATAAATTCTCGATAACTGGGCTCAGATTTTGCCTGAATTCTACGGCACTTTGAATTGAAGTCATCTATTTCACCGGCAGTGGGTGTTGGCGAGTAAATGCAAGTGCTGCAACGGAATTAATATTGTGGCTTTCATGGATACTGACTGCTTTAAAACGTACCCAGTCACCTGGCCTTAATTGGGCCAGACAGGCGCAGTCTATTGCCATTACTGAACCTAGCTTGGGATAACCGCCAATAGTTTGGCGATCATTCAGTAATACAATAGGTTGTCCATCGGCAGGGACTTGAATAGCACCCTGGCAAATGCCTTCAGACAACATTTGTCTAATACTACTGGCTATATTAGGGCCCTGCAAGCGCATGCCCATGCGATCACTGCGGTCAGTCAGTTGGTATTTAGAACTGAAAAACAGGCTTTTTTTCAGTTGTGTAAAAGCGCTGTACTGGTAACCTGGAACCATCCTGAGCCTAGCATGGCTAGGATATACAGGCCGATTATTTAACGGCAAAGTTAACCGCTCCAAATTATGGGTGTCCGCACAAGGTAATACATCACCCTGAGCTAATTTGGTGCCATGTAGGCCACCAATACGCTCTCGCATTACAGTAGCTGTGCTGCCAAAACTAGGCTCAATCAGAAGCCCTCTGGCAACAGCTAGGTAACTGCGGCAACCTTCACTAGCATAGCCTAAGGCAATACATTGACCACTATGAACCCTATGACTAGTCCAAAGGTCACATTCTCGGCCATCAATGGTCAGAGGCATATTTGCACCAGTCACTGCAATATAAATGTCTCCTTGAGCTTTTAGGTTAAGCCCACCAATACTGATTTCTATAGCACTGGCTCTGAGTTGATTATGTACGAGTCGATTGGCCCATTTAAAAGCATGGACATCCAGGGGGCCTCCAGTAGTAAGGCCTAGGTTATGGTAACCAAAACGACCATAATCTTGAATCAGACTCAGTATGCCAGGCTGTTCGACTAACAAACTCATATCACACCACTGTGGCCAAATAAGTTATCAGACAATGCGCCGCCCAGATGCAGAAACTCTGCCTTGCCAATAGCTCTAAAGCGAACTTGGTCACCCACCTTTATCGGCATGGGTGGATTTGCTGTTGGATTAAATAGTTTTAGGGGGCACAGGCCAATTAGGTTCCAACCACCAGGAGACATGGCTGGATAGACAGCAGTTTGACGATCAGCAATGGCAACTGCACCTTGGGGAACTTTTAGTCTTGGCGTACTCAAACGTGGAGTAGCAATACGCGGGTCCACTTCTCCAAGATAAGCAAAACCCGGGGCAAAGCCAATAGCATAAACTTGGTAGCAGCCTTGTTGGTGCAAATCAATAACTGCTTCAATAGATAGTTTAGACCGTGTAGCAATAAGCTCAAGGTCTGGGCCTGATTCACAACTATAATAAACTGGCAGTTCGGTGCTTGCAGAACTGCCAGGCGTTATTTTCTCTGGTTGATTGATGGCAGCATAAAGCTGTTTTCGAACCCAAAAGTGATCTACCTGATCCAGATCGTAGATAACCAGTAATGAAGTATAGGAGGGAATCAGATCGACTATCGCTGGACCCAACCTTTCTAAGACTGCTTGTATTGTCAGGTCAATTTGAGCCGATATAATTGGGCTAGCTTGATTAGCAAAGTAAACAATAAAGCTGTTTTCACCTGCTATTGCCACATTCATCCTATACCTCCCAGACTAACGCCTTAGTTTGCGCTAATTGATCATGCTGCAAGAACACGTATCATCATCAACACCCCCAGTTAAATAAAACTGATGATATCCTTATTCAATCAGGGTTATTTATTGCAAACATTGACGAATGGCCTTTATAGCTGAAATACCAGCATCATTATCGCCATGAACACACAATGTATCGACCTGAAGGGATAGGATTATCCCAGAGCTGGTGGTAATGCTGCCATCTTGCACCAGCTGCTTAACCTGAGCCATCATCTGATCATGGCTATGCACAGCTCCAGTGCAGCTACGTGGCATCAACTTACCATCATCGGTGTAGCATCGATCAGCAAATGCCTCATACCACAATTGGATGCCATATTGATCTGCCTCAGTCTGATGTTTACTTGCTTCCGGAGTAGATTGAAGCATTAATCGCAATGGACGCCAATAGGTTGACACTGTTTGCATGATGATTGAACGAATTTTCTTACAGGCCATCATATCGTTATACAAAGCGCCATGAGGCTTAACGTAATTTAACTGTAACCCCATGCTTTGGGCCATGCCATCAAGTGCAGCAATTTGATAGGTTATCATAGCTGACAGCTCAGCTACCGAGCAATTGAGGGAACGGCGACCAAAACCAACCAAATCAGGATACGCAGGGTGAGCACCGATCATAACCGCATGGGTGCTGGCCAGTGCCAGTGTGTTCTGCATGACCAGTGGATCACCAGCATGGAAGCCACAAGCAATGTTGGCTTGATCAATATGGGCCATGGCTCGGGCATCATGTCCCATGGTCCAAGCACCATAGCTTTCTCCTAGGTCACAGTTGAGCAACATGATTAATTTACCTAATTCGACTACATTATGGCCAGACGGCTATTTAGTTGATCAGTAACCAGCATAGCACCTGGCGCATGAGTAATACAAAAAGGTGGCTTAGATTGTTCTACCGCTACTTGCGGAGTTACTCCACAAGCCCAGAATACTGGGTGTTCTTTGGCTCGAATAGTAACGGCATCACCAAAATCAGGTTGATTTAGATGCTGAATACCAATTTCAGAACTGTCACCAAAGTGAACAGGAGCTCCGTGTACTGCTGGGAACCGGCTGCAAATCTGGATGGCCCGGATAGCATCTGCAGCCTTGAAAGGTCGCATACTAACCACCATGTTACCACTGAAAGTTCCAGCTGGTTGACACTGGATACTACTGCGATACATAGGAACATTGACCCCTTCAGTAAGGTTGCGTACTTCTAGGCCATCGGCCAGCAAAGCTTCTTCAAATGAGAATGAACAGCCTAGCACGAATGCCACCAAATCATTGCGCCAGTAATCTCGGATATCACACACCTGAGCAATAGGACGCCCATATTCAAAGATCCGATATTGCGGGACATCGGTGCGCAGATCAATATCCTTACCTAAACTGGGAATTTGGTAATCACCCGGGGTAGCGGACATACCAATCAAGGGACATGGTTTAGGATTAAGTTGACAGAACTGCAAGAATTCGTGAGCTTGTTGCTGTGGTAGAATGCACAAATTTGCTTGTACATAGCCAGAACAATAACCAGATGTATTACTAGAAAACTGATTTCGCCTAATTTTCTGGCGTAGCATTGATGGCGATAATAATGATTCCATAGCAACTAACTCTGTACAGCAAACATAGTTAGGGTAATGAAGCCAGCATTACCCTAACTTGCCATTGTGATATAAAGATCGTATCTTGCCTAATTAATGCTTATATGACCATTCGATAGATTTTATTCATCCACCATGCCCTTAATGGCATGAGCGCTATAGTTTATAGCTCTGAAAAACTCAGGCCACTGCGTGGGACATTACGTATACTGTACCTCCATACTTGGAGTCCAGAAGAAAGCTTATGCATTTAATAATCATGCTAAAGTTTATGCATAGTCTGTGCTAATTCTGAGATTTATCAACCATTTTATTAGCTTTAATCCAAGGCATCATAGCACGCAACTTGGCTCCAACCACCTCTATTTGATGCTCTCCAGATATGCGGCGCTTGGCCAACAAGGTAGGTTGTCCAGCCTGATTTTCCATAATAAAGTCACGCGCGAACTCACCATTTTGGATTTCTGTCAAAATCCGTTGCATTGTCTTTTTGGTCTCGTTTGTAACAATGCGGGGGCCAGTTACAAGATCACCATACTCAGCTGTATTGGAAATGGAGTACCGCATATCAGAAATACCACCTTCATACATCAAGTCAACAATTAATTTCAACTCATGCAGACATTCAAAATAAGCCATTTCTGGGGCATAGCCTGCTTCCACTAGAGTTTCAAAACCCGCTGTAACCAGTGCCGTAGCACCACCACATAATACTGCCTGCTCTCCAAAGAGATCAGTTTCGGTTTCTTCGCGAAAATTGGTTTCGATAATTCCTGCACGACCAGCTCCGTTAGCTGAAGCATAAGCCATAGCAATATCTTTAGCCGTTCCAGTAGCATCCTGATATATCGCAACTAGGCTGGGAACACCACCACCTTGGGTATAAGTGGCGCGTACTGTATGACCTGGCCCTTTGGGAGCAATCATGATCACGTCAAGATCAGCTCGTGGCTGAATCTGCTCGAAATGTATATTGAACCCATGAGCAAAGGCCAAAGCAGCACCCTGTTTTATATTGGGCTCGATACTGGCATAGTAGACTGCTTTTTGATGTTCATCTGGTGTCAGTATCATCACCACATCAGCTGAAGCGACAGCTTCACTGACCAACTTGACTGCCAAACCAGAGTTTTCTGCTTTGACCCAGGAAGATGAACCATGGCGTAAACCCACAGTAACATCTATCCCAGAATCTTTTAGGTTATTAGCATGGGCATGACCTTGTGATCCGTACCCTACAATAGTTACCTTCTTATGTTGAAGAACAGACAAATTGCAGTCTTTGTCATAATACACTTGCATGATTTTCCCCTGCTGTAATTAGAGCTCAAACAACCCATGAACTCAATGACTGTAAATCGTTACTGATTGATATGACATTGCTGCCTTGCTAAATAGATAACGTCTTATCACTACGAGCAATGCCACATACACCGCTACGAACCACCTCCATCACATAAGCTTCGCCGACAATTTCGATAAAAGCATCTAGTTTCTGCTGATCACCAACCATCTGAACAGTATAGGTTCTGTTGGTTAAGTCAATAATTTGGCCACGGAAAATATCTACTAATCGCTTAACTTCTTCTCGACGCTGACCCATAGCCTTGATTTTAACCAGCATCAGTTCTCTTGTAATATGATCACCTTCGGTCAAGTCAACCAACTTTACCACTTCAATTAACTTGTTAAGCTGTTTGGTAATTTGTTCAATAACCTGATCACTACCAATGGTTGTCACGGTCAACCGTGACAAGGTCGGATCTTCGGTAGGAGCAACATTGAGTGTTTCAATATTAAAGTTGCGTTGTGAGAATAGTCCAACCACTCGCGACAAGGCCCCAGATTCATTCTCCATCAAGACCGCTATGATATGCCGCATCATACTTTCTCCGTCTTGCTTAGCCACATGTCACGCATAGAAGCTTTAGGCACCAACATGGGATATACATGTTCCTTCGGATCAACATAAATATCAAGAAAGACCAGGCGATCATGCATGGCAAGGGCTGCTTCCATGGCTGGTTTCATATCCTCCATACGTTCTACTTTTATAGCCACATGTCCGTAAGCTTCTACCAACTTAACAAAATCTGGCAGGGACTGCATATAGGATTGTGAGTGACGGCTTTCATAGTTCATATCCTGCCATTGACGCACCATACCTAGTGACTGGTTATTCAAGTTGACTATTTTAACCGGCAGATCAAATTGACTGCAGGTGGAAAGCTCCTGCAAATTCATCTGGAAACTACCTTCTCCAGTAACACAAACCACTTCCGCATCAGGGAAATTGAGTTTGACTCCCATAGCCGCAGGGAAACCAAAACCCATGGTGCCTAAGCCTCCTGAATTAATCCAGCGATTGGGCTTATCAAACTTGTAATACTGGGCAGCAAACATCTGGTGCTGGCCGACATCAGAACAAATATAGGCCTCGCCACGAGTGACTTCGTATAATGTCTCAATAACCTGTTGTGGTTTAATTGCACTACCACCGCTAACTTCATAGCGACCACCGTGGCGGTTACGCCATTGATTAATCTGTTGCCACCATGTGGTAAGCATTTGTGTATTGGGCTGTTGCTTATATTTAGCAAGCAAGGTTAGCATATCTTTTAATACCAACATTGCAGGACCAACAATGGGGATATCCGCAGCAATAGTTTTAGATATTGATGATGCATCGATATCCACATGAATAATCTGCGCTGTCGGACAAAACTTCTCTGTGGCATTAGTCACTCGGTCATCAAAACGCGCACCAATATTGAGAATCAAGTCGGAATGGTGCAATGCCATGTTAGCTTCATAACTGCCGTGCATACCCGGCATTCCGAGGCACTGCTGGTCAGTGGCAGGGTAGCCCCCGAGTCCCATTAAGGTTGTCGTTACCGGGAAATTCAGTTTCTGAGCCAGCTGGGTCAATTCTGCTGATGCTTGACCACCAATCACACCACCACCAACCAATATTATTGGCCGACTCGCCATTAACATCAATTCTACTGCCTTTTTGATCTGCCCACTGTGTCCTCGGCTAGGTGGGTTATAAGAACGTATCCTGATTTCAGCAGGATATTCATATTTAAATTTATCTGTAGGCGTTGTCATATCCTTGGGCACGTCAATCACTACTGGTCCGGGGCGACCCGTCGTAGCCAGGTAAAACGCTTTCTTAACAGCCATAGGAATTTCGCTAGGGTGTTTAATCGACATATTGTGCTTAACCACTGGTCGGGAAACACCCATCATATCTGTTTCTTGAAAAGCATCTTCACCAATCATATTATGGGCAACCTGACCACATATCGCTACCATAGGAATAGAATCCATAAAGGCTGTGGCTATACCTGTAACTGCATTGGTGGCACCAGGTCCTGAGGTAACCAGAACAACTCCTGGGATACCAGAAGCACGAGCGTAGGCATCAGCCATATGAGTAGCTGCCTGTTCATGCCGTACCAGAATATGCTTGATTTTATCCTGTCGAAACAATGCATCATAAATATGCAATACTGCGCCTCCAGGATAGCCATAGACGTATTTTACGTTTTCATTCTGTAGGCTGCGGACCAACATATCTGCGCCGGAAAGAAGTTCCACTATATCATCTCCACTCCAACCAATAGTAACTGGATTATCATCACGTTAAATATTAAGTAACAGAATATTTACCAACAACGCTTTTGACTGGTTGGCAAGACATTGCGTAGGCATAATAATGTTAGTCAATCTAAATAAACTAATGCTTCTAACCTAAGCTTATTTGCTGCAAAGCAAATAAAATGGCTTGAATTAATGTTTGTGACAAGGACAACCAAATTCACTTATTAGTTTACTTAAGCGATCTATTCTTACATGCCTTAATTAGATATTCAACCCAAAAAAGCCGCTAAAATTATGACTTTACCGCATAATTTTACACGATTTAAAGTTGCTCTATAGACATCCTCATAGACCTCTGAAACAACAGCGAAAGAACGAGCTTAAAGTCAAAACACAGCTCTTTAAATAAGCTTATACAGGTCATGTTAGACAGCAGTAATGCTGAATTATCATTTAGTTTCCACATATTTCAGACTATAAAAGCCTTCAGTTGCAATATGCAGGAAAATCCAGGCCATCCAGTGATACACATTCAGCTTATTTTTTCATAAAAAAATTGAACTTCATAAGTCAACATAAAATACTACAGATTATCGAGATAATAGTGGTATATTAAGTACATTGGCTATTTGCCAATTAATGTGGTTATAAAAACCATAGCTGATTATTGATCTTTAATAAAGGATCAGACCAAAAGCTCAGCGCATTATGTGCTGATAGCAGCAACTACCATTGGTTAAAGAACAACGATGACCGAGAAGCTAATACAAAGTGTTGCAAGAAGTCTGAGTTTGCTCATTGGTGACAATAAAGAAACTTTTAATATCTATTAAACTTCCATACACAATGGATTAAACAATAATAGTGTAACTGCGGAATGTAGGATAATGTCTAATCTAGAGCTGCGTAACCGTGACAAAATAATTGAAGAACTCAAAGTGCTAATTAAAAAAGCCACCATCGAACCAGATATACTAACCGATTCAATAGCTATTACCAGAGAGTTTATGGATGAGGAAGATGCTGATCTCAAAATAGCACAACGTATCTCTGAAACAACCAGTATTAAGATACCAGCCCAACATAGTGATGCCGATAGACTATTCCTCGCTCTATTATGTGAAATAGTAAGGGATGAACGGGCACTCTATTAATCAAACTGGCAATGAGTGGGCTGTCCCCCATAAGATAGTGGTAATCAATCTTAACAAGGCTAAGGTGGTTACCCTGAGTCACCACATGCACAGTTTCCCCATTACTAAAATACCCCGCTAGCAATAGCTGGGCCAGTGGATTTTCCAGTTGCCGTTGAATTGTACGCTTCAGATGGCGGGCTCCGTAGACTGGATCAAAACCTGATTCCACCAATAGATCAATTGCCGAAGGACTCAGTTGCAACTGTAGCTCATGCTCCTGCAAACGTTGTGTCAGATGGCGTAATTGAATAGTTACAATAGCGCGCAATTCATCCTTGCCAAGTGGATGGAATACTACAACTTCATCAATACGGTTGAGTAGTTCAGGCCGCAAGTAGGTAGTCACTACCTCCATTAACTGCTGTCTCATAAAATCATATTGGTCTATATCGGTCATCGACTGGATCAAATCAGATCCCATATTGGAAGTCATCACAATAACTGTATTGCAAAAATCAACCGTGCGTCCCTGTCCATCAGTAAGTCGACCATCTTCCAGAACCTGCAACAAAATATTGAAGACATCTGGATGTGCCTTTTCTACTTCATCTAGCAGTAGTACGGCATAGGGACGTCGCCGGACTGCTTCAGTAAGATGGCCACCTGCTTCATAGCCCACATAACCTGGAGGCGCGCCAATTAATCGTGAAACAGCCTTCTCCATAAATTCAGACATATCAAGTCTGACCATAGCAGATTCAGTATCAAACAGAAAGGTTGCAAGCACCTTGCACAACTCAGTTTTACCAACGCCAGTAGGACCTAGGAATAAAAATGATCCATTAGGATGATTGGGATCAGACAACCCAACCCGTGATCGCCTTACTGCATTGGCTACAGCGCTGACTGCCTCGACCTGCCCTACGACATGTTGCTGTAGCGCTGATTCCATACGTAGCAGTCTGTCACGTTCTTCCTCAAGCATATTGCTTACTGGAATACCAGTCCAGCGTGACACCACTTCTGTAATTTCTTCCTGTCCTACTCTAACTCCGCAACAAAGTTTTTTCCATTCCTTCTGCTTCGTAGGCCACCTGCTGCTTCAGGTATGGAAGTCGTCCATATTGAAGTTTTGACATAGCAGCTAGATCAGCAGTTCGCCGAGCCATTTCCAATTCTTGTTGTGTCTGATCCAACTCTTCTTTGACTCTCTGAACTCCATTTAGGCTGGCTTTTTCCGCACTCCATATTTCTGTTAGATCTGCAAAATCTTGGTCTAAGCCAGCCAATTCAGCTTCAATTAGCTTTAATCGTTTGGTAGCATTTTGGTCAGTTTCTTTATACAGGGCTTGAAGCTCAATTTTCAATTGAATCATACGTCGCTCAAGCTTATCCATTACCTCTGGTTTAGAGTCCACTTCCATGCGGATCTGACTCGCTGCTTCATCAATCAGATCAATGGCTTTATCCGGTAATTGCCGATCAGTAATGTAACGTTGTGACAAACGTGCAGCAGCAATAATGGCAGCATCGGTAATATCAACTGCGTTATGCAATTCATAACGCTGCTTAAGGCCACGCAATATAGCAACTGCATCCTGCTCAGTTGGCTCATCAATAAACACCTTCTGGAAACGGCGCTCCAATGCTGTATCCTTTTCAATATATTGACGATACTCATCCAAAGTGGTGGCCCCTATACAATGTAGCTCCTCTCGAGCCAGTGCAGGCTTAAGCATGTTACCAGCATCCATAGCACCATCAGATTTACCAGCACCGACCATAGTACGAATTTCATCAATAAAAAGTATTATATTACCTGCCTGTTTGCTAAGTTCATTAAGTAAGCTTTTGAGACGTTCTTCAAACTCACCTCGATATTTAGCTCCCGCAATCAGGCTCTCCATATCTAAAGCAAGTACTTGCTTACCCAACAAACCTTCAGGAACCTCACCATTGATAATACGTTGTGCCAAACTTTCGATAATAGCAGTCTTGCCAACACCAGGCTCACCAATCATTACAAGGTTATTTTTGGTACGGCGCTGCAATATCTGGATAGAGCGACGGATATCATCATCGCGGCCAATTACTGGATCTAGCTTACCCACCTCTGCTTGAGCAGTTAAGTTAATAGTAAAGCGATCTAATGCTTGCCGCTGACCTTCGACATCCTGACTTACCACTTTATCGGCACCCCTAACTTGTTGTATGGCTGCCTGCAATTCACCAATTTGCAGACCATGTTCCAATAGCAAGAACCCAACACCTTTTTTATCGTCTGCTAAAGCCTGTACTAGCAACTCACTGGAGATATATTGATCCCCCCGCTTACTGGCTGCCTTATCAGCTAGATTAAAAGCACTGATCAAGCGATTGGAAAAGTGTACATCACTATAGTTGGCATCAGTCACTTTAGCCATTGAATCCAAACGTTTTTGCAAAGCCTTTTTTAGGGCTTTTACATTGGCTTTGGCCTGCAACAAAAGTGCTTGAGTTAAGCCACATGATTACTGTAATAGAGCGCTCAGCATATGCTCTGATTCAATAAATTGGTGATCCATGGATAGGGCCAGGGACTGGAAATTTCTCATCGCTTCCTGCAGTCGATGGGTCAATTTTTCAAAATGCATAATATCACCTCGCACATCGTGCGACCGTAGCGTAATCAATCCAGATGTGCAGATATTACATAATTTACTCAAGGCTATTATGGGGATATGTCAAGCACTTTTAACCTTAGCCAAGCTCATAACATCGTCTAAATCCGTTATTGAACGCTGAAGTTATATTGTTTAGCCAAACAGTAAAGGGGCTGGAGCCATGTATTTCAGATTCAATAAAATCCGCTTTTATGAAGAAATCAGTCTGGACAAGCCAAGAATATGACAAACAGTCACTAATATCTTTGTGGGTGTTGAACCCTTTGCTCTCGGTTAACCATTTATCCTACTATGTACCTTATTATTAGCTAAATTACTTAATTTGCTAATAACTGGAGTGGTTTAAAGGTGCCACAAGCAATATTTTATATAACTAAGGCAGATAAGTAGAATGTTGTATTCTGAATAAGCACACGAATCTAGTAACTTACCTAATTCAATATTTACGGCTTTTTCTATTCAAAATGTACATTATCCGCACGTTTTATTTCTTCAATCACATTACCACCATTTAGATATTAATATCTAAATTTTTTATTCAGAAGCAATATTGAATTAATTAACTTTAATAAAATTATTTTATGGATACTGGCATGTTCATATGGAACTGAATAATTACCAATACCTGATTAATTGGCTCCAAACTTCAAGTTCGGGTTTGTAGTGTATATGATTATGATATACTGATTTTGCGGTATTTAACCCAAACCGTATAATTCCTGTTTAACTTTTTCCTAAATTACTGAATCGCTTTAGTTTCTGTAAAAGTAAGCTAACAAAGTAAAACCAATTGATTCGATAAACTGAGATGGAGTTAATATCACTGGATCATATTGCTGTATTGAACTGCATTCACATCGCAAAAAAATCCTGCAAATACCATCACCATACTATTGCGTTAACTCTTTAACAAAATGAGGATAATCTGCTGCCTGATCAACATCTGCTTAATGCTATGAGAACAATACAATAAACCGAGGAGTTAAAATTATGCAAGCTTTGAAAAAAAATTTAATGTCCGAACCATTTTGGCTAAGGCTGTTGTTTATGGCACTGTTTTTGGTTTTAGTGAAAATAGCAACTTCTGTAATGGCGTTATTGATTCTTACACAATTTATTCACCAGCTTTTTACTGGGCGCTGTCAATCAGACTTAATGAACTTCAGTAATAGTCTGGGTTCATTTATATTACAAAGTTATCAATTCTTAACGCATCAAACTGAAACTAAACCCTACCCCTTTACCGACTGGCCAAAGCCTCAACAGCCCACTAATGAGGACACCTAATGCATTTATTATTGATGCGCCACGGTGAAGCCAGTAACCCGTCATTAACTGATTAGGAGCGCCCACTAACCCTATTAGGAAAAGAACAAGTACAACAGCAAGCTGCTCAAGTACCACTAAAATGGCAGGATTTTAGCCAAATATTGACTAGTCCGTATAAGCGTAATCACCAAACTGCTCATTTGCTGAGTGAATGTGCTCAGCAACAAGGCTTGATAATAAATGTAACAAAGCTTGATCTGATAACTCCAGTAGGTCAGTGTGATATTGTGAAAAAGTGGCTACTAGATCAACCTGTTTCAGCGTTGATGCTAGTTACCCACCAACCATTTATCATTTATCAGTCACTTTATTCAATTTTTGATGCCTACTGGAAACCCAGCACACGTACCGATGTATCCAGCTTTGATGGCTTTGTTATCAGAAACACTGGTAGAATCAGATGGTATGCAGTTAGTATGGGTTAGACATGTATAGCTAATTATCCAAAGTAGCCTTGATGCACACAATTGATCCAATAGAATTAGAATTAACCTTACCCCAAGGGAGAATGGCTAGCCAGTACTGGGGTATCGGCACGGTTACCAAAACTAGCCCAACTTGTATTGCACTGCATGGTTGGCTAGACAACGGGGCTAGTTTTGCAGTGATGGCTCAATACCTACATGAATTGTTGCTTGAGCAAGGAGTGGGGCTACAGCTTTATTGTATTGATTTTGCAGGACATGGGCATAGTTTCCATCGCCCCCCGGGAGTTAATTATAATATTTGGGACTACGCCATTGATGTCTTGCATTTAACACAACAGCTTGATTTAAAAAAATATCTACTATTAGGGCATTCAATGGGTGCGGGTATTGCTCCCTTAATTGCAGCAATAGTGCCTGAGCAGGTAACGGGCCTAGTACTAATTGAGGGTCTAGGTCCGTTAACCGGTGGGCACGATACAGCAGTACTACAGTTAGTTCATTGGTGGAAACAAGAACAACAGGAGGTGCGTCCAGCTAAGCTATACCACAGTTTGACACAAGCTGTGGAAATACGCATGCGTGGTCGATGGCCTTTGACTCGAAAGTCTGCTGAACTACTGGTTAAACGTTCTATCAGAGAATGCGATGGTGGATTCTGCTGGCGTTCTGATCGGCGTTTGACACTGACTTCATCTATTTATTTACAAGAACTACAGGTAGAACATTTCTTGCGGGCCGTAGCAGCACCAGTCGATTTAGTAATAGCTAGTGAAGGGCTAACCGCTAATCACACATTATGGCGGCACAGGGCTTGCAAAGTAGCTGACATCAAGATACACCAATTGGAGGGGAGTCATCATCTTCATCTCGATACAGCAGCTCAGTATTGTAGCTTGCTTATACAAAAGCAATTGTGGCAGGGCTATTAATGACAAGCTATTTTAAGACAGCAACGGGGCTAAGTTATTACATGGTATTTAAGGATATTAGCATGCATGTTTTTCAATCGCACTACAATCTGCTTAAAATCATTGGGCGAAGTATAGTCTCTATGACAACTGCATTTTTGCTAAGTTTTAGTTTTACTGTTTCTATTCACGCTGGATTAGCACCTGATCTTGACACAATGATACCGCCAGATCACAAGGCCATTACAGCGACAGTCAGTGTAACTAAACGTTATGCTTTACCATTGGGAGCCATACGCAAAGTTAATGGTGTTATTAGGGCAGAAAACAGTCTCCAACTACAAGGCCGACTACAGCGTTCAACATGGGAGCTAGCACCAGACTATGCTACCGATGATGTACATCAAGAAGTTGTAAAACAGTTGAAAAAAAATGGCGCAAAGCTATTGTTTACCTGCCAAGGGCGTGCGTGTGGTTCCAGCAATCAATGGGCCAATAATATCCTAAAACAAGCCATACTATACGGCATTGATCGGGAACAGGTTTATGCAGCACTGATATCTGAAATAGGTACTAAGACACATTATTATGCGATTTATGCTTCCCGACGCGGTAATCGCAAAATTTATCTACATGTAGATGTCATTAGTGAATCAGGAGTGTCACCAAAGATTGGGCAGACCAACGACTTATCGGAACAAGTATTGATACAGCCATTCCATTCACATCAATTGGAGCAAATACAATGGTCTAATAATCTGGCTCAACTTAGGATATGGCTAGCCAATAGCACGGTGAACCAGCTATATCTGGTAGGACAATCGCGTCGAGGAAGCCATTTAGACCAGCAGCTTGAAAATAGTGAAAAGCTGGTTCATCAGGTTGCTCAAGCTTTACAAGAAATGGACATTAACTTGCCCTTTGAGATTTTGTCAATAGGTCCTTTTGGATTATCGACAAGTTATGAGCAAAAACATGGTCGAGTGCTGATTATGCTCGGAAATACAACCACACAAATGCAGCAGTAGAGCCGTGCTCTAACTTATTGCAATAAGTTAGAGCACGCAGTTGGTAGTAAAAAACTCATTCGTTAACACATCTTCTACCATAACTGATTAGAGAAAGATTGGTCTATTCGTAGTGAATGGATTGGTTCAGATATGCAAGTTTGTAGTTCTAAAATTATCAGATACAGGAATATATCGCTTATTTAATCAAAGCCAGAAACTCAGCTCGGGTACGAGCATCTTCACGGATAGTACCTAATAGCACTGAGGTTTTCATAATAGCGTTTTGTTTTTCTACTCCCCGCATCATCATACACAAATGTTTAGCTTCAACCACAACACCAACCCCCTTGGCGCCAGTGACCTGCATGATGGTATCAGCAATCTGTTTAGTCATATTTTCCTGTATTTGCAAACGTCGGGCATACATGTCAACAATACGAGCTACCTTAGATAAGCCCAAAACTTTTCCTGATGGCAAATAGGCAACATGACATTTACCAATAAACGGCAGCAGGTGGTGCTCACAGAGGGAATATAATTCAATATTTTGAACCATCACCATTTCCTCGTTATCCGATGGAAACAAGGCTCCATTGATCACCTCATCAAGATTTTTTGCATAGCCATTGTTCAAGAATTTAAAAGCCTTGGCCGCACGCTTTGGGGTGTCTTTCAAGCCCACACGGTTAATGTCTTCACCAATCTCACAAATAATTTCAGCGTATGCTTTTTCCACTTTTGTACCTATATTGTCGCATCTCTAGCAAAATTCGTTTATATAGCGCAACACATTACTGGAACCGCAGTCAAAGGTAAAGCCCGGATAAACTTTGATATCTATTTGGAATATTCATACGATCTCAGCTTCAACTGTGAGACGGTTAATTGAGAAGGATTATTCTGTACTTCACTTAAGTTAACCATACTTAAATTGGCAATTTCCGTAATATTCTTGGCCAGATTCATGTATCACATTGTTGCTGGTTGAGTTTGCCGTACCTACTTTGGTGTGTTGTGTGGTTATTGGGGTTTGACTGGCCTGCCTGAGCATTTTCCATGCAATAAAAAACCCTAATCCAGAGGATTAGGGTTCGTATCAAGTGCTTGGCAATGACCTACTCTCACATGGGGAAACCCCACACTACCATCGGCGCTAAGACGTTTCACTACTGAGTTCGGAATGGTATCAGGTGGTTCCATCTTGCTATAGTCACCAAGCAAAAACGGTGGTGAAGTCCCTGTTCTGGTCTTCACCGCGGATTCGTGATATTGGTCAGTAATACACCCGTGTTTTCATCAATACGGCTTATCTTATCTTAATCTTGATTGTTTTAAACAACCTTTTTGGTGTTATATGGTCAAGACTCACGAGCAATTAGTATTGGTTAGCTCAACGCTTTACAACGCTTACACACCCAACCTATCAACGTCCTAGTCTTGAACAGCTCTTCAGGGACTTACGTCCAGTGAGATCTCATCTTGAAGGGGGCTTCCCGCTTAGATGCTTTCAGCGGTTATCCTTTCCGAACATAGCTACCCGGCAATGCCACTGGCGTGACAACCGGAACACCAGAGGTTCGTCCACTCCGGTCCTCTCGTACTAGGAGCAGCTCTCCTCAAATCTCAAACGTCCACGGCAGATAGGGACCGAACTGTCTCACGACGTTCTAAACCCAGCTCGCGTACCACTTTAAATGGCGAACAGCCATACCCTTGGGACCGGCTTCAGCCCCAGGATGTGATGAGCCGACATCGAGGTGCCAAACACCGCCGTCGATGTGAACTCTTGGGCGGTATCAGCCTGTTATCCCCGGAGTACCTTTTATCCGTTGAGCGATGGCCCTTCCATTCAGAACCACCGGATCACTAAGACCTACTTTCGTACCTGCTCGACGTGTCTGTCTCGCAGTTAAGCGTGCTTTTGCCTTTACACTCATCGCATGATTTCCGACCATGCTGAGCACACCTTCGTGCTCCTCCGTTACTCTTTGGGAGGAGACCGCCCCAGTCAAACTACCCACCACACAGTGTCCTCGATCCGGATTACGGATCCAAGTTAGAACCTCAAACATACCAGGGTGGTATTTCAAGGATGGCTCCACAACAACTAACGTTGTTGCTTCAAAGCCTCCCACCTATCCTACACAGATAGGTTCAAAGTTCACTGTGAAGCTATAGTAAAGGTTCACGGGGTCTTTCCGTCTAGCCGCGGATACACTGCATCTTAACAGCGATTTCAATTTCACTGAGTCTCGGGTGGAGACAGCGTGGCCATCGTTACGCCATTCGTGCAGGTCGGAACTTACCCGACAAGGAATTTCGCTACCTTAGGACCGTTATAGTTACGGCCGCCGTTTACCGGGGCTTCGATCAAGAGCTTCGCCTAAGCTAACCCCATCAATTAACCTTCCGGCACCGGGCAGGCGTCACACCGTATACGTCCACTTTCGTGTTAGCACAGTGCTGTGTTTTTAATAAACAGTCGCAGCCACCTGGTTACTTCGACCAGCCTCAGCTCCAGGCGTAAAGCCTTTCACCAAAACTGGCGTACCTTCTCCCGAAGTTACGGTACTATTTTGCCTAGTTCCTTCACCCGAGTTCTCTCAAGCGCCTTGGTATTCTCTACCTGACCACCTGTGTCGGTTTGGGGTACGGTCACTCAATATCTATCGCTTAGAAGCTTTTCCTGGAAGCAGGGCATCAACCACTTCGGTTCGCAATGAACCTCCTGTTCACGCCTCAGTCTTAAAGAATCCCGGATTTTCCTAAGATTCAAACCTACACGCTTAAACACGGACAACCAACGCCGTGATGGTCTAGCCTTCTCCGTTCCTCCTTCGCAATATTGAGTGGTGCAGGAATATTAACCTGCTTCCCATCGACTACGCTCTTCAGCCTCGCCTTAGGGGCCGACTCACCCTGCCCTGATTAGCATGGGACAGGAAACCTTGGTCTTCCGGCGGGGAGGTTTTTCACCCCCCTTATCGTTACTCATGTCAGCATTCGCACTTCTGATACCTCCAGGATGCCTCACAGCTTTCCCTTCAACGGCTTACAGAACGCTCCTCTACCATGCAGAATATCCTTCAATACACTGACCATATACATTATTTATGGCTCACTATAAAGTTTATCCACAACTATCCACAGGATAGTCACAGTGCACTCAAGTGATATTCTGCATCCGTAGCTTCGGTGTATAGTTTGAGCCCCGTTATATCTTCCGCGCAGGCCGATTCGACTAGTGAGCTATTACGCTTTCTTTAAAGGATGGCTGCTTCTAAGCCAACCTCCTAGCTGTCTGAACCTTCCCACATCGTTTCCCACTTAACTATAACTTGGGGACCTTAGCTGACGGTCTGGGTTGTTTCCCTTTCCACCACGGACGTTAGCACCCGCAGTGTGTCTCCCGTGATTAAACTCATTGGTATTCGGAGTTTGCATCGGATTGGTAAGTCGGGATGACTCCCTAGCCGAAACAGTGCTCTACCCCCAATGGTTAGACACGAGGCGCTACCTAAATAGCTTTCGAGGAGAACCAGCTATCTCCGGGCTTGATTAGCCTTTCACTCCGATCCACAGCTCATCCCCGCATTTTTCAACATACGTGGGTTCGGGCCTCCAGTTGATGTTACTCAACTTTCACCCTGGCCATGGATAGATCGCCCGGTTTCGGGTCTAATTCCAGCAACTATGCGCCCTATTCAGACTCGGTTTCCCTACGCCTCCCCTAAACGGTTAAGCTTGCTACTGAAATTAAGTCGCTGACCCATTATACAAAAGGTACGCAGTCACGGTGCTATCAGCACCGCTCCCACTGCTTGTACGTACACGGTTTCAGGATCTATTTCACTCCCCTCACAGGGGTTCTTTTCGCCTTTCCCTCACGGTACTGGTTCACTATCGGTCAGTCAGGAGTATTTAGCCTTGGAGGATGGTCCCCCCATATTCAATCAGGATTTCTCGTGTCCCGACCTACTCGTTTTCATAATTGGTGCCTTTTCGCGTACGGGGCTATCACCCACTATGGCCAGCCTTTCCAGGCTGTTCCACTAAGACATCGATTACTTAAGGGCTGATCCCCGTTCGCTCGCCGCTACTAGGGGAATCTCAATTGATTTCTTTTCCTCGGGTTACTTAGATGTTTCAGTTCTCCCGGTTCGCCTTCCGTACCTATGTATTCAGTACGGAATACCCAGTTTATACTGGGTGGGTTTTCCCATTCGGAAATCTCCGGATTAAACGGTTGTTTACCACCTTCCCGAAGCTTATCGCAGGTTACCACGTCCTTCATCGCCTCTGACTGCCTAGGCATCCACCGTGTACGCTTATTCACTTGACCATATAACCCAAAAAGGTCGATCAAGATTACGATTGGTCCTTAAATGGACCTCCGGATAAGTCGCTCGATAAAAACACTAAAATTGCAATTTTCATTGCTGTGTATTACCTAAACTTGATAATGCATACACAATTCACTGAATTTAACACAACAGTTCATCGCATAAACATAAAATTGACATACATAACTTGACGCTATGCGTTCAATACAATATCACAAAACCTAATTGTTAAAGAGCAATGTTGTCCTACAAAAAAAGAACAAAACGCAGCAAACGATTATTTACTGTGGTTTATTCTCTCAGGATAAACCTGAAAAATGGTGGAGCCAAGCGGGATCGAACCGCTGACCTCCTGCGTGCAAGGCAGGTGCTCTCCCAGCTGAGCTATAGCCCCACATATGCGTACAAAGGTGATTAGCATCACACAGAATTATTTATTGTGAGCAACCATATTTGATACCACATATATCTGGTGGGTCTGGGCTGACTTGAACAGCCGACCTCACCCTTATCAGGGGTGCGCTCTAACCAACTGAGCTACAGACCCACAATTGCAATATTCACATGCAAGTGCACTGATATATCAGGACTTAATATGCTCTTAACATACATAATCAAGTAATTCGTTGTGGACGCTTGCCGATTGGCTTTGCGTTTAAGGAGGTGATCCAGCCCCAGGTTCCCCTAGGGCTACCTTGTTACGACTTCACCCCAGTCATGAATCACTCCGTGGTAACCGTCCTCCCTAAGGTTAGACTAGCTACTTCTGGAGCAACCCACTCCCATGGTGTGACGGGCGGTGTGTACAAGGCCCGGGAACGTATTCACCGCGACATTCTGATTCGCGATTACTAGCGATTCCGACTTCACGGAGTCGAGTTGCAGACTCCGATCCGGACTACGAGGCGTTTTCTGGGATTTGCTCCACGTCACCGCTTTGCAACCCTCTGTACGTCCCATTGTAGCACGTGTGTAGCCCTGGTCGTAAGGGCCATGATGACTTGACGTCGTCCCCACCTTCCTCCGGTTTGTCACCGGCAGTCTCCTTAAAGTTCCCACCCGAAGTGCTGGCAAATAAGGACAAGGGTTGCGCTCGTTACGGGACTTAACCCAACATTTCACAACACGAGCTGACGACAGCCATGCAGCACCTGTCTCTGCGCTCCCGAAGGCACCGCTTTGTCTCTAAAGCGTTCGCAGGATGTCAAGACCAGGTAAGGTTCTTCGCGTTGCTTCGAATTAAACCACATGCTCCACCGCTTGTGCGGGCCCCCGTCAATTCATTTGAGTTTTAATCTTGCGACCGTACTCCCCAGGCGGTCTACTTATCGCGTTAGCTGCGCCACTTGGAAGACAAGCTTCCCAACGGCTAGTAGACATCGTTTACGGCGTGGACTACCAGGGTATCTAATCCTGTTTGCTCCCCACGCTTTCGCACCTCAGTGTCAGTATCAATCCAGGGTGTCGCCTTCGCCACTGGTGTTCCTTCCTATATCTACGCATTTCACCGCTACACAGGAAATTCCACACCCCTCTATCGTACTCTAGTCTGCCAGTTTGGTATGCAATTCCTAGGTTGAGCCCAGGGCTTTCACATCCCACTTAACAAACCACCTACGCGCGCTTTACGCCCAGTAATTCCGATTAACGCTTGCACCCTCCGTATTACCGCGGCTGCTGGCACGGAGTTAGCCGGTGCTTCTTCTGTGGGTAACGTCACGGATAAGATGTATTAGACCTTATCTTTTCTTCCCCACTGAAAGTGCTTTACAACCCGAAGGCCTTCTTCACACACGCGGCATGGCTGCATCAGGGTTTCCCCCATTGTGCAATATTCCCCACTGCTGCCTCCCGTAGGAGTCTGGGCCGTGTCTCAGTCCCAGTGTGGCTGATCATCCTCTCAGACCAGCTATGGATCGTCGCCTTGGTAAGCTTTTACCCTACCAACTAGCTAATCCAACGCAGGCTCATCATATAGCGAAAGGTCCGAAGATCCCCTCCTTTCCCCCTCAGGGCGTATGCGGTATTAGCAACCGTTTCCAGTTGTTATCCCCCACTATCTGGTAGATTCCTACGCGTTACTCACCCGTCCGCCACTCGTCAGCGAAGAGCAAGCTCTTCCTGTTACCGTTCGACTTGCATGTGTTAGGCCTGCCGCCAGCGTTCAATCTGAGCCATGATCAAACTCTTCAGTTTAAAACTTACATTCCAACTTTTCAGTTGAAATACAATCATTACTCAGTACTCTTACTGCGAACCTAATTACGTTCGTATGAAAATAAATGAATTCACGAGTCGTTTGTCCTGAGTGCCGCCAAAATACGTTAAATTAACATATTGAGGCTTATGGCCAATCCAACAAACGCCCACACGAATTACTTGATTATATTGTTAAAGAGCGTGCCCAGGCCGAAAAATTCGTAACTCTGTGCAACCTAAGGACGCATATTATACAGGCCATCTACAGCGTGTCAACCCCAAATAATACTTAAATAGCACCTTCTGTTTTTATAAAAAACAAACTCATGTAATTAAACACAACGCAACAGGTGAAAACGCTTCTTACCCCGCCTCAAAATATGAAAATATCCATGTAAAGCAGCCAAATCCAATAACACCTTACGTGTATCACGAACCTGTAATCCATTCACCTGTACCGCTCCACTCAAAATAAAGCTTCGAGCCTGATTGTTGGACTTGGCTAATCCAGCATTAACGAGCACCTGAACCAAGGATATTTCTTTATTTGCCACATCAGAAGTTGGCATACCATCTTGATACAATTGTTTCATGTCAGACTCTGTTAATTTCTGCAACACGCCAGAAAACAAAGCTTGGCTAATACGTAGAGCCGCCTGCAGGCCTGCCTCACCATGAACGATTCGAGTTATTTCAGTGGCCAGTATAGTTTGCGCTTCTGGCCGACCTTTGGCAAACTTATCTTTTTCTTCAATGGCCAACATTTCTGATTCAGGCAAGAAAGTAAAATAACGCAAAAATCGGTAAACATCTGCATCAGCCGTATTGATCCAAAACTGATAAAAAGTATATGGAGATGTTTTAGATGCATCCAACCAAATGGTGCCACTCTCAGTCTTACCAAACTTAGTGCCATTTGATTTGGTAATCAATGGCAAAGTCAAACCAAATACTTGTTTACGATAGAGACGGCGCGTCAACTCAATACCGCTAGTAATATTGCCCCATTGATCACTGCCGCCAATTTGTAAAGTACAGTTGTATCGTAGATTCAATTCAGCAAAATCGAGAGCCTGTAGTATCATATAGGTAAATTCAGTAAATGATATACCTTCATCATCCCTATCTAGTCGTTGCTTAACCGATTCCTTCTGAATCATGGCATTGACGGGAAAATGTTTACCGATATCTCGTAAAAAACTGATTACCCCAATATTCTTGATCCAATCGTGGTTGTTAACTACCTCTGCACCATTGGCTGAATCATTAAATTCAACAAACCGTGATAATTGTAGATTGAGGCAATTCACCCATACTTCAACCTGTTCGGAAGAGTTGAGTTTGCGTTCTTTGGCCTTAAAGCTTGGATCACCTATCAAGCCAGTAGCACCACCGACTAGAAGTAGTGGTTTATGTCCAGCAAGTTGGAAGCGGCGCAATACCAGCAATGGCACCAAGCTACCGATGTGCAAGCTGTCTGCAGTTGGATCAAAGCCACAGTATATAACTCTGGGCTCTGATAGATACTGAGCCAGCAGTTCCGCTGATGTCATCTGGCTGACCAAACCACGCGTTTGCAGATCATCTAACAATGTCTGGTCTATTGTTAACATAGGTGATTCACTTTGTTTATCCAAACTCAATATATGGGCTTTACGTGGATTATACTATAACAAGTTGAAAGCAATGCCTGATTAGAACTCGCTTTTACTGTTTCAATACTTGGTTGATGAAACAATACGTTTGTAGCTGATAAGAAAGAATATCATCCTAGCGTTATTACAGATGTCTTGAAATATCATATACAGCTGTGCTGTGTTAATTCAATTGCAAAAAAAGTTGGTCAACTCATTCATTATAATGGTTTTATTATGCTATAAAATAGCATTTAAAGTGCTATAATTCTAACCGTTGGGTAGTTTAATTGAAATAATAGAACTTCAAAGATATATGCTCATCAACAATAACTGTAAGTTATATGATAGCGTGTTACAGAAAGACATATTTAAATGAGCCTATCGATACTGCTCCAATTAAATACGAGGGTTCTTCGTAATTTGATTAAATCACAACACATAATGAACTATTTCAAGCATTTAAATAGTTCATTATGTGTTACATATATTAAGCCTAAACAAAAACAAGCCCTTTCAGAAACACTGAATAAAAAGTGTTAGTGCAATGATACCACGTTAAACAAGTGCTGATTCTGAACTCACAATATATGAATTGATATGCATATCTTATTACAAAACTTTCCGAGAGGATACCTGATCGTCATCATAGCACTGGTCACTTTCCTAACCCTCGCCATAAATATTCAGTTTCACACTAAGCTAGCATCTGATATAAATATTAATGATGTGATGATCAAAAGTCTTGCCCCGTGCAATATATCCGAATTGCCTAGCGTTACATCTAAATGTTTGACAGGCCCTATTATAGAAGATTGGCAAAAAATTACGGTACAGGCCGGTGATAATTTGTCAACGTTGTTCAAGCGGATTGGGCTGACTCCACAGGATGTATATCAAGTTTCTAAGGCAATTGGCAAAGGATCCGCGCTAGATACGCTATTTCCAGGAGATGAATTGCAATTCATTATTGCCAATAACCAATTGCAAAAGATTCGCCATATTAAAAGCCCGCTGGAAAGCTTGATCATCATCCGGTCAGAAAATGCTTATCATGCTAAATTTGAAAAACGGGAGCCAGATATTAGAACTCGTTTTGTAAAGGGAGCTATTAAAGAATCATTATTTGTGGATGGCCAGAAAGCTGGTCTATCTGAACAAAAACTGATTGAATTGACAACAATATTTGGGTGGGATATCGATTTTGCACTGGATATTCGCTCTGGGGATATTTTCACATTAATGTACGAAGAAAAGTATCTTGATGATAAACTTATTGGCTCTGGAAACATCATTGCTGCCCAGTTTGTCAATCAAAATAAGATCCATGCCGCATTGCGCCATGTCGATGGAAAATATTATACGCCTCAGGGCCATAGTATGCACAAGGCTTTTTTACGTAGCCCAGTGGAATTCTATCGCATCAGTTCAAAATTTAATCCTAAGCGCCTACATCCTATTTTAAAAACATTACGTCCTCATCGCGGAGTAGATTATGCCGCCGCAACCGGCACACCTATACGCGCATCAGGAGATGGTCGGGTCACATGGCGAGGCAATAAAAACGGTTATGGTCGTACCATAATAATTCAGCATGCTGGAGTCTACACTACTTTGTATGCCCACATGTCTAAGTACAATAGTAAAGTTAAACAAGGGTCAAGAGTAAAGCAGGGACAAGTAATTGGCTACGTTGGCACCTCTGGTTATGCCACTGGCCCTCACCTACATTATGAGTTTCGAGTCAATGGTGTACATAAGGACCCGTTAAAAGTCAAGTTTCCTCACACCAAGCCACTGAATCAGGAGCAACTAAAAGAATTCAGTGCTTTTGCAGCCACTGCACTGATGCAATTGAATACTTACCAAATGAAAGCACCACTGGCCAGAAGCCTTTGAGAAATGACCACTGCTGGACTCAAACTAAATTGAGAAACTAGAACCACAACCACAAGTGGTAATCGCATTGGGGTTTTTAACTGTGAACTGTGAACCCTGAAGGCTTTCCCGATAATCCACGGTTGCGCCCGCCAGATATTGAATCGACATGGCATCAACTGCCATCGTAACATCCCCATTAGTAATAAGCGTATCATCCTCAGCTACATTCTGATCAAAAGAAAAGCCGTAAGAAAAACCTGAACAACCACCTCCAGTCACATAAACACGCAGGTACAATTGGTGATTATCTTCATCTTCCAAAAGATTTTTTATCTTAATTGCAGCAGGGTTGGTCAATGCCATGACCTGATTATTATTCATGGTTATTATCATATGATTTTAAATAGGGAATTTACACTTTAATCAAAGGTGATTATCTTCTGAAACCACTATTTTAGTCAAGTCTCCGTAACTCCAAAGCAGATTAAATTGAACGGATATCACATTAAATACCACAAGCTAACCTATTTATCGACAAGGGAATTCAAACTAAAATTATTACAGTTCAACTCGACAAGAATTTTAAATAAATAATCTTACATAATAACCATTAGCTTGATATTGATATCCATCGATTACTGGTCTTCTTTCTGCTGCTGTTATAGGCCATCTGCAAATAGGTCATATTCGTCTATACCTTTAGCGTGCTAAGTCACTCATTCAACAATTTCAGCCTATTTAATCTATTGGTATAAAAAAGCATCCTAGGCCCAATCAATGGATACAAACCAATTACTTTGAAAAGATATGCCCTGCCATAATACTTTTTTGCTAGATCATCAAATGATTTTTTCAGACAGCTCGTCAATTAATACCTAAACAGCTCAAATCCAGATGTGCAGCACATTGATGGCTCCTTGCGTACGCACTACTTTGCGGCTTCAGTAAAGGAATTTGACCAAGTAACGGTGCCTGAAGTAACCTCACCAAGGTGGCAATGTTATCATCATAGGCAAGCATATCACCCGCTATCGAATTGGCCACCCAACCAGCCAACTTTAGGCCATCCTGAGCAATAGCCTCGGCAGTCAACAGCGCATGATTGATACAACCCAGTCGCATTCCTACCACTAAAATAATCGGTAATTCTAACAATACTGGCAAATGTGCTAAGGTTTCCTGACTGTTGAGGGGAACCCGCCAACCACCAGCACCTTCAACTAGAGTGAGATCAGCATTTTGTAACAATACACCCCAGCAATAACCAGACAGACGCTTTACATCTAGTTTTAGTCCAACTTCGGCAGCTGCGATATGAGGCGCCATTGGCGCGGGCAGTGCCATTGGGTTAACCTGCTCATACAACAATGGCTTGCTACATTGTTCCAATAGTTGCAGTGCATCATCATTACGCAGTCCTTGCGCAGTGAGCTCACAACCAGCTGCAACTGGTTTAATGGCTGCTGTACTGTAACCTAATTTATGAGCCTTCGCCAGCAAACCAACAGCGACAAAAGTCTTGCCCACACCAGTATCTGTTCCGGTAATAAAGAATCGTTTTTTTAAAGATTGCATGGCTACTATTAAACCCTGATATCGTATCCGAATTAACGGCTGTTGATATTTTTAGGATGACTGGCTTGTAAATAAAATACATCATAGGTCGCTGGTAATAGGCCTTCCTGATCACGCCATTTTTCGTATGCCTGCTGCAAACGTTCCAATCGAGAGCGCCCCATTAAACCCGATGCAGCTGCACGGTTGTGGTTGCTGGCTCCCAATATTTTTAATTGCCGTGTCAGTTCAGTCATTTGAGTATAGCGCAATACAATTTGTTTATGCACCCATCTTACCTGGCCAAAATAAAGTTTCAGTGTGGTTTCCAACTGCGATAATGGTATAAAGTGGTTAATGTGCTGATACTGATCTACCATAGACCAAGCTTGGCGCAATTCGTGTAACGTATCCGGCCCCAAAGTAGCAAACTGCAAACAACCATCCATTTTCAGTACACGAGCGACTTCGACACAGATTTGTGACAAGTTTTCACACCATTGCAATGCCAGGGAAGAAAATACAGTATCCATTGTGCTATCGCCAAAGGGTAAGTAATGGGCATCAGCAACCAGCCAACGGATTTTGCTGTGTGGCCTGTGATGACACGCATAATTTACCATCCCAGAAGCAATATCTAAAGCCCAAACAGTGTCGATGGCGTTATCTTGCGCTAGTTGCCAAGTGGCATAACCGGTACCACAACCAAATTCTAGGAGCGCTCCACAACGGTTGTTAAAATCCATATCCAAGAGATGATGTACCACCTGGCGCTGCAAGCTAGCCACCATATCATAACGTTCCGCTGCTGTACTGAATGATTGTGCTACTCGCCGCTGGTCACGCTGAAACTGATTCAATTTAATCATAGGCAATGTGTACGGGTAGGATATGGTGCAAAAATGCCTGTATCTGCTCCAGTACGTGAGCACGGGACCAGAAAAATGCATGTCCCCCTTGGAATACACAAATACGGGCCTTAGGCTGAAGGAGTGTCAATTGAGGTTGGACCTCAGCGGGTATCAATGTGTCACCTGTACCGTACAAAGCCAGACAAGGCACTGATAAATCACGCCAAACAAGACGCAAGTCCAGTTGCTGAAGCCAGTTTAAACCAGCTATTGATGGCTTAGCTGACAGTTGGGTCAGTAATAAACGAAACAAGCTGCGGCCTTGTTCTCCTTGAGTTTGCAAAGTGCAAAAACGGCGCAAAGTTTGATTAGGCGCACATTGAAACGCTTGCCTAAAGTGATTTAAGTCTGCCGCAGGTAAAGCCCAGGGCCATTCGCTACACTGTACAAATTTTATATTGCTTGCTAATAGAACCAGGCCAGCAATTTTATGCGGTGACTGCTGTGCCAATTGCAAAGCCAGCATACCTCCTAACGACCAACCCAGCACTACTGATTGACTAGGGATAACCTGCAACAAAGCCTTGATCCAGCTGGACAAATCTTGCTCCATGCAGAGTGTATGGGAGTCACTGCTGGAAGCTGGCAAATCAACTAGCAACAGACGATAAAATCGACCTAGACGCTGCAACCAGCCCACAGGCCAAGCGAGCCGACGATAGCCCCAACCGTTGAGTAGCACAATACATGGCGCTGTATCTAGCCCTTGCCATTGGTAACCTAACTGACTCACTAATCCAGCTCCTCTGATAGCAGCCCTTGATGCTGCAAACTTGCCAAAGCTGATAGCAGCCGGTCGACTTGGGCTAGAGTATGCGAAGCACTCAGGCTAATGCGCAAACGAGACCTGCCTTTGGGTACAGTTGGTGGACGGATGGCTGCTACTAAGATACCTTGCTGTTGCAAAGCATTTGAGATTGTAATTGCCGTCTTAGCCGAACCCACCAGCAAGGGTTGAATCGGGGTATCACTAGGTAACAACGGCAAGCCCAGTTGTAATGCACCTGCCTTAAATGTGCTAATTAGCTTTTGCAATTGGTCTTGACGCCAGCTTTCACATTTTAGCAACTGCAGACCAGCAAGGGCTGCGGCTGCCATAGCTGGCGGCATGGCAGTGGTATAAATGTAGGTGCGGGCTTGCTGAATCAGAGTTTCAATTAAGACCTCTGAGCCGGCCACAAAAGCCCCATACGCCCCTAAAGCTTTTCCTAAGGTTGCTATATAAATTGGACAATCAGACTGATCTAGTCCCTGTTGTAAGGCTGTACCCTTGCCCTGTGTCCCCAGCACTCCAAAACCATGAGCGTCATCTACCATCAACCATGCCCCATGGTTTTTGGAAATTACCGCCAACTGTCTCAATGGGGCCAAATCACCGTCCATACTGAACACGCCATCACATACCACGAGTCGGCGCCGCGCTGCACATTGACTCAGGCGGCGTTCTAAATCAACTACATCATTATGGGCATAACGCTGTATACGCGCTTGACTGAGTAACCCACCATCCAGCAAAGAAGCATGATTGAGGCGATCTTCAAACACCACATCTTGTCTTTCCAATAGGGCACTGATGACACCTAAGTTGGCCATATAGCCATTACCAAACAACAGGGTGCGTTGGCGCCCAGTATAAATAGCTAGTTGCTGCTCCAACTGCTGGTGCAACTCACTATGACCGCTGACCAAATGGGAAGCACCGCTACCAACACCATAGCTGCGGCTAGCCTGCTGTACTGCAGCAATCAGCTGCGGGTGACTGGCTAACCCCAAATAATCATTGCTGGTAAAACTTAAACAAGGTTGACCGTCCACTTGTAGAGTGGGTTGCTGAGAACTTTGCAAGCAGCGTCGTTGGCGATATAAATATCGCTGCTTACGCTGTTCAAGAGCTGGTTGAAGTTGTTCGTCAAGATTCACTGGGTAGTGCTGGCATCGTAATACAAGGCCACCAGAGGCTCATTGTACAACGCCTGATCTATGATTTCAGTGTGAGACTCATCGGATATATCATCACGCTGCTCTGACACAATACCTAACTTATGGAACAATTCTTGATCATGTGTAGTAGATGGATTATCCGTAGTTAACAGATGCTCGCCATAAAAAATGGAGTTGGCCCCAGCCAGAAAGCATAAGGCTTGCATTTGCTCGTTCATATCCTGGCGCCCAGCTGACAAACGAACATGTGACGCTGGCATTAATATTCGTGCTACTGCAATGGTACGAATAAAATCAAATGGCTCCAGATCTTCCATGTTTTGAAGTGGTGTCCCTGCAACTCTGACTAACATATTTACAGGCACACTTTCCGGATGAACAGACATATTAGCTAATTGTAGCAACAAACCTGCCCGGTCACTCAAAGTTTCACCCATTCCAATGATGCCACCAGCACAAACTTTCATACCTGCAGACCTTACATGATCAAGAGTATCCAGACGCTGCTGGTAAGTTCGTGTGGTAATAATCTGTGGATAAAATTCAGGTGATGTATCCAAATTATGGTTATAGTAATCCAAGCCAGCACTAGCCAGCTGACCAGCCTGATCTTCATCTAACCGGCCTAAAGTCATACAGGTCTCAAGACCAATAGCTTTGACTTCTCGCACCATTTCCAGCACATAGGGCATATCTTTGACGCGAGGATTTTTCCAGGCCGCTCCCATACAGAATCGGGTAGCACCTTGTTGTTTAGCCATTTTGGCTTTGGCCAAAACATCATCAACCTGCATAAGCCGTTCGGGAGCCAGCTCAACATTATGGTGGGCGCTCTGAGGACAGTACTTACAATCTTCAGGGCAAGCTCCTGTCTTAATCGATAGTAGAGTACTAATTTGCACTTGGTTAGGATCAAAATACTGGCGATGTACTGTCTGAGCCTGGAATATCAAATCATTAAAGGGCAGAGCAAACAAACTGAGAATTTCAGCTTTACTCCAGTTATGACGCAACATGAGTGGATTATCTGGGCTAAACTTAGTAGTTGAAATAGTCATAATGTTAGCACTGTTAAACATCTTTCAATGAGCATCATAGACTGTTCTCCTATTCAGTCAACTTATTTTAACCATGCAGATTAACATGTGGTCATTAATCGATCAAATTACAGCATTTCTTGGCATACCCTGCCTACTGTGCAGTCAACCACAACATGAACCAATTAATATCTGCAAAGCTTGTCTAGCTGATTTACCTTGGTGCCAACAAAGCTGCCGCCAGTGTGGTCTGCAATTAAACATCGGCCCCAAATCCACGATGCAGCTTATCTGTGGCCAATGCCTACAGCAACCACCTAACTTTGATCTTAGCCTAGCTGCCTGCCATTATTTACCCCCTGTTGATAGCTTACTAAGACGTTTCAAACATCAACATCATCTTCCTAGTGGCCGGGTATTGGCCCACTCTGTACGTAGAGATTCAAGCTTGATTTCTAACAACTTGACAATAAATATTTACTATAATTTCCATTAGGTTAGTTAACAAAATAGCCTATACTATTACAACTATCGGTATAATAGAAGATATACAAGCGTGTGAGATTGCCTTAACCATCGCTTGTTCCTTATCGCTACTATTCACTGTAATGATTTAGTGGTTGAAACCTTGCAGACGCGTCAGCAATAATATTTAAAGTCTAGGTTAGTTCCTTAGTTATACGAATTACACGAAAACCTGGACATTTGGCTAGATAGCTACAATAATGAAGTCTTATATCAGCAGAAAAGCTGCTCATATGAAACCGTCGACTAACAATGCCATGTAATGAACAGCAGAGCAGAGTAGGTAGAAGTAATTTTGGACTAGATTGGATCTGACCATGCAGCGCTAATGATGGGCAGTCTATCAATTCAAGCTTAAGCCTCTGGAGTTCGAATTCAGACAGCATTTTTAAGCGATTTTTATTCTCATAAACTCTCAACTGTATTCTGATAGATTGTTCATGCTAAAAATCAGCTTAGCTGGATCAGCAATTCATGGGTTTTTTCTTAAACACTAACGTTAAGTTAATGCCCATTAAATCCAGATGAGCGCCCAGTTTTGTTTTTAGTAAGACTATTGCAATAGCATGAACAATAAAATCAGTTTACTGTTACCCTGAATGTAAATATGGAATCGTTATTATCCTTGATTACTATACAAGCTCATTTGGCGTTAGTTATTGCTTGCCTTATTTTATTCCTATTGCGAGCCATATCATCATTCTCTAAGTCAACCTTACCTGATCATCCTTGGGCAGTTATCTTCTCCAAAGTGCTAGTTAGTTTATTGATGCTAACTGGTATGTTGCTGTGGATTGCCGGTGACTATTCGCTGCTTAACGGGTGGCTGTTTACAAAGCTGATTGGGCTAATTTTATTTGTGGTTTTAAGTTTGCTGTCGCTCAAACGCAACATTAAGCCAAAAATGCGGGGTTTGGTTATGCTATTGGCTCTGGCCCTGTATGGCATCATCTATCTGATTGCTAGCAATCATGGTAGGATATCCTTATGATTCGACAACATAAGCAATTGAGAGACACTTTACAACAACCAAAACTGCTATTCTAATAAGCTACCTGTAGGAGTCAACGGTTCCAATTCACAATGGATAATGATTCTGGAAGCATCTAGAGTAAACTAACGCTATTAGTATACACCCCCACTTTATTACCACAATAATTCTGATCAGGCTGATTTAAGACAGCTTAGCGATAGCTATTTGACGACTAGCAAAGATTAGTAAATGTTAGCGTGTTTTGATTGTTAAAGATTATGACTGTCTGACTGAATAAAAGGTAACCGGGAGGCTCGTGTCAAATATCTTTCGCGCTTTTGGTTTTCACAAGACAATCGTCCATGGTATTTGATCTGTAAATAGCGAGGTCATGTCAATTTATTTGCAGGTCAACCACAGAGTTCCAGCAATGTGGGGAAATCGATCAGGTACCAGGTTCGAACAACACATACAGTCCGGGAACAATCTGACTACTTGGGTGCAACGACGGATCTATCGCATAACCCACTCCAATAGTTATCATACAAGCCGTAACTGGTCAGCGCCTCATCCTCGTGCTCTTTGAACAGTTGCATCACTTTTGGCCAACTTCACGGCCTGGCCTTAGTATCTAGAAGCTGTCAACACGCGTGCCCTTACAGCCCTCAGCTCACTGATATGAACCATAATGACTATTGCCATAGATCAACATTAATACGGTAAAGACGTCTGCTATGGAATTATGATCACAGCTTAGGGAAGACATTTATATGAATGACTATGGGCACTCGCACCGCTCATTAATAGAGGGAGCTTAGCGTTAATAGAGGGAGCTTAGCGTTTTCACGATCAAGACTTGGCAATATCATTAATAATTATAATATATGACGAGGCAACAGCGATTGTTCGATAATCTGTAGATTACCCATAGCTTGCTTGACACTTAGAGGTTCAGTGTTGATTAGTTCTGAATCACTCAGACCCATGTCGATTTTTTTAAGCAAATCCCCTAGGGTACTGCTTCATTGCAGAACCGCTGAGTGATAGTTTTTATCTGCTTTTACACATTTATTATGACACTTAGCCCAGTTTTTGTAGAGCAACCTAACTGGCTAACCACCGTTAATGAGATTATTTAAATGATCTCATCAAGCTGAAGTACTAGCCCTGCTTTATATTTCACTGTTCATGGAACGACTATAGCATATGGAGTTATTTTCTTAGGCATAACACTAAACAAATGCACTATTTTAGCATTTGTTCCTAATATTCGCATTGTTTTGGTGCGTAACAAGCGGGTCTATCAAGGCATCCCCCCTTAAAACAGGGCTATAGATGACTGGCACAAATATTGCATCAGTATGGTGCAAGTAACTACTTCGGACCAATTTGGTCGCTAACTACTAAACTGTCTGGCTAACTGAAATTTAGCCAGGGTTCCACCTCATTTAATAATGGAGAGACATCATGTCCAAGAATACGCTGGAAATGATCAAGGAAAAAGAAGTGCGCTGGGTTGACTTGCGCTTTACCGACACAAAGGGCAAGGAACAACATGTAACTATTCCTGCTAGAGCCGTGGATGAAGACTTTTTCAGCGACGGCCAGATGTTCGACGGTTCTTCTGTTGCTGGCTGGAAAGGTATTAACGAATCAGACATGATCATTATGCCAGATGATTCAACCGCTGTTATGGATCCTTTCACTGAAGAAGCCACTCTAAACCTACGCTGTGACGTTATTGAACCCAGCACCATGCAGCTTTATGAACGCGACCCTCGCTCTGTAGGACACCGTGCTGAAGCCTATCTCAAGTCAACCGGAATTGGCGATGCTGCATTTTTTGGTCCAGAGCCAGAATTCTTCACCTTTGATGACGTGCGTTGGAAGGCTGATATGTCAGGCGCCATGTATGAAATCAACTCTGAAGAAGCTGCCTGGCAATCAGGAGCGGCTATTGACGGAGGCAATATGGGCCACCGCCCCCGTGTAAAGGGAGGCTACTTCCCTGTCCCCCCAGTTGATTCTGCGCAAGATCTACGTGGTGCCATGTGTGACGCGATGGAATCCATGGGAGTTAAAGTTGAAGTACATCACCATGAAGTAGGAACTGCGTGCCAAAATGAAATTGGTACTCTATTTAATACCTTGGTACGCAAGGCTGACGAAGTTCAGATTCTCAAGTATTGTGTCCATAATGTAGCGCACGCTTACGGTAAAACAGCTACTTTTATGCCTAAACCTCTAGTTGGAGACAACGGTTCCGGTATGCACGTACACCAATCCATATCCAAAGATGGTAATAATGTGTTCTCTGGTGATGGCTATGGCGGCTTGTCCGAAGCGGCACTCTATTATATTGGCGGTATCATCAAGCACGCACGAGCATTAAATGCTTTTACCAATGCTTCCACTAATTCCTATAAGCGTTTGGTGCCTGGTTTTGAAGCGCCGGTAATGCTGGCTTATTCAGCCCGCAATCGATCAGCTTCCATACGTATCCCATACGTTACAAACCCTAAGGGGACTCGAGTGGAAGTACGTTTCCCTGATCCAACAGCTAATCCTTATCTAGCATTCTCGGCAATGCTGATGGCCGGACTTGATGGGATACAGAACAAAATACACCCAGGTGAAGCATCAGATAAAGATCTATATGACTTGCCTGCTGAAGTTTCCGCTGCCTTACCAACCGTAGCTGGTAACCTTGAGCAAGCACTAGCAGCTTTGGACTCAGATCGTGAATTCCTGACTCGTGGCGGTGTATTTACTGATGGCCTTATTGATGGCTACCTTGCATTAAAACAGGAAGATGTAACAATGCTTCACAGTAGCACACATCCAGTAGAGTTTGATCTCTACTATTCTTGCTAACTGTTTTGTAGTAAGTTGTAGATAATTAAACCAAAGCCCTCTTAATGAGGGCTTTTTTAGTACTCTTAAAATTCAAGTATAAAATAAGCTACAAAATTCAGGTTTAAACTAGGAAAATATTTATTAAAGGCGTTCGTAATGTTGCCAGCAAAACTTAGTGATAAGCCACTCAAATTTACCAATCTAGTCAATCACCTCATGACGGCGATTGTGCTACTAGATGATCAAAAACGCCTGATATCACTCAACCAGGCAGCAGAGAGTCTATTTCGCGTTAGTCAGAAAAAAGTGCAAGGCCAACCTTTGTCCGCTCTAATGAATGTGGGTGAAAAACTGGCTGAGCAACTTGAACGTAACACTAAAGAACTCTACTCTGTCACCAACAGAGGTATTGAAGTAACTCAGACTGACTCGGAAAGTCTGACGATCGACCTTACAGTAACCCCGCTGGGAGAGAGACACAATGGTAAGATACTACTAGAAATACAATCACTGGATAGACTGAAGAAGCTAGCTAAAGAGGAATTAATGACCTCCCGCTATGAATCTTCTGCCAACCTAGTACGTAACTTGGCACATGAAATCAAGAATCCCTTAGGTGGTATCCGGGGGGCCGCTCAGCTACTGCATAAAGAGCTTAACTGCAATAACGGAACAGATGAATTAACCGAATATACTAAAATCATCATGTCGGAAGCAGACCGACTACGCGATCTAGTTGATCGGCTTCTAGGCCCTCGCCAGGCTACTCATAAAAAAAATGGCAATATTCACAAGATATTGAATAAGGTGACATCTTTACTGGCTAATGAAGCAAAACAAAAAATACAGATACAATGTGACTATGACCCCAGTTTGCCAGAATTAATGTTGGACGGAGCACAGTTAACGCAGGTATTCTTAAATATTGGCTGTAATGCGTTACAAGCAATGCTAGAAAATCATACTAAGAGGCCAATACTAACCATCAAAAGCCGTGTCGAACACCGCTTTAGCATTCGCCAGAAAACCCATCGCCTGGTCTGCCACATCTGTTTCTGTGACAACGGCCCCGGCATTAAGCCAGAACTGCGAGACAAGCTCTTCCTACCTATGTCCAGTGGACGAACCCAAGGTAACGGACTTGGGTTAAGTATTGCCCAAGCACTCGTGATGCAACATCAAGGCTTGATTGAATACACGAGTCGGCCTGGGTGTACCTGCTTTAATATTTATTTGCCAATGGAGCCAACAAAATGAGTGAAACGGTCTGGGTTGTTGATGACGATCACGCTATTCGTTGGGTACTAGAAAAAGCTCTACATAAGGCTAGCATTACATTTCGTAGTTTTACCAATGGTAGCAGTTTATTACAGCAATTATTGGTGAGCCAGCCTAAATTAATCATCAGTGATATACGGATGCCTGGAATTGATGGTTTGCAATTACTGAATGAACTACGACAACAGTCATCTAATATTCCAGTACTAATCATGACCGCACATTCAGATCTTGATAGCGCTGTGGCATCCTACCAAGGTGGAGCTTTCGACTACTTATCCAAACCATTTGATACTGATGAAGTCATTATGCTGGTACAACGCATACTGCAGAACAACAAGGACAAGGTATCAGAACGAGCAAGTGCTTGTGTATCTCTACCAGAAAAGATGATCGGCGAAGCGCCAGCCATGCAGGAATTATTCCGCATTATAGGTCGCCTATCTCAATCTACAATTACGGTCATGATACGCGGTGCATCGGGTACTGGAAAGGAACTGGTCGCGCAAGCCCTACACCAACATAGCCCAAGAGCTAATCAGCCTTTCGTGCCACTTAATATGGCAGCCATTCCCAAGGATCTCATTGAATCGGAGCTTTTTGGTCATGAAAAAGGTGCTTTTACCGGAGCTAGTAACCAACGCAAGGGTTGTTTTGAACAAGCTCATGGTGGCACACTATTTTTAGATGAAATTGGTGATATGCCAGCTGAAGCACAAACCCGACTATTACGGGTGCTGGCAGATAGTGAATTTTTTCGGGTTGGTGGTCATAATTCAGTACGGGTGGATGTGCGCATCATTGCCGCAACCCACCAAAATCTAGAGCAACGAGTCAAAGAAGGGCTATTTCGTGAAGACTTATTTCACAGATTAAATGTAATTTGCATTCAATTACCTAATTTGAGTGAGAGAAAACAGGATATCCCTGCATTAGCTGAGCATTTTCTACAACGTTCAGCTAATGAGCTTGGTGTTAAGTGCAAACAGCTAGCCCATGAAACAAATATACACTTACAAAGTCTGGACTGGCCTGGTAACGTCCGCCAACTAGATAATTTGTGTCGCTGGATTAGTGTGATGGGCATTAGCACTGTCATCTTTCCCAGCGATCTGCCTATTGAACTTCAAGCTCCCATTAAAACTGACCAAAATAGTGACAATGACTGGGTCAATGAACTGAGCATCTGGGCGCGGGAAAAAATGGAGTCGGGTCAACATAGAGTGTTGGAAGAAGCAGTGCCAAAATTTGAAAGAGCACTCATTATGGCTAGTCTAAGACAAGCCAATGGCCGACGGCAAATCGCAGCAGATCTGCTGGGTTGGGGCCGTAATACGCTGACTCGAAAGATCAAAGAACTTCAGCTGTAACTCTCTTTTCTGTTGCAAGATATTCATACTGTAGCTTAAAAAGGTATCGGGTATTGCTGTTAAGGCCGCTAGGTGGCGCTAAAGATATACCAGAAATTATCCCTTTTCCTTCCAAGTTGCGAGCAGTAAAAAGTTGTCTGGCATGTCATGAAGGTACAATAGAGGTGTTTATTTGCCTGCCTATTGGATCGATTTGAGTCCAGATAAACAGCATGTTTCTATTATAATTTAACGCCAATGAAACAACTTTATCTATTTAGAGCAAAGTTTGATAGCTTTTATTGATTGACATGTGTCTTTTGTGTACGTAGAATTCATCACTTGGATGCGGGGTGGAGCAGCTTGGTAGCTCGTCGGGCTCATAACCCGAAGGTCGTTGGTTCAAATCCAACCCCCGCTACCAGTACTAGAAACGGGTAATGTGTCTGCTTCCAGATTCAATTCGTAATCATAAGCCCCTAGTTTAGGGGTTTTTTTTGGCTGTAATATCGTGCTTTACTTCACATCTAGTGCAAGGTTAAAAATGGGTCTTAGACCCATTTTTTGTCTGTGCGTGATATAGAATAAGATTATTGACCATGCAGCAAACTCAACTAGAGTTGACAATCACTCCTGCAATCAAGGCATGTGGATGTCAATTGTGGGGCTTGGAATTTTCCCCAAGTGGTAAGCGCAGTGTACTGCGAGTTTATATTGATACAGAAACTGGTGTTGATATTGAGCAGTGTGCAGCCGTAAGCCGACAAATCAGCAGTGTTCTTGATATCGAAGATCTGATTAGTGGTGAGTATACTCTTGAAGTCTCTTCCCCAGGCTTGGATCGACCACTGTTCACTTTGTCACAATATGAGCAAAATATCGGCATGGTAATCAATTTACGATTGAGAGCACCATTTGAAGGACGACGTAATTTCAAAGGATTATTGGCCTCAGTAAATATGGATAAGGTAATGCTGCAGCTAGATCAGGACGAATATGAATTACCCTTTGAGAGTATAGAAAAAGCTAATATCGTGCCGCAGCTCTAAGTAACTATGGAATAAAGACAATGAATAAAGAGATTTTGCTGGTTGCTGAGGCAGTATCCAACGAGAAAGATGTACCCAAGGAAGTTATTTTTGAAGCCATTGAGTTGGCCCTGGCTACAGCTACGCGTAAGCGTATTGATGAGCACAGCGATATCCGTGTTACGATTAACCGCAAAACTGGTGAAGTGGAAACATTTCGTTGCTGGACAGTAGTTAGTGATGATTCCTTTGTAAATCCTTCATCTGAGCTGACTTTGGAACAAGCTGTGCAAAAAAACCCTAGCCTTGCGCTTGGGGATGTATTGCAAAACACCATTAAATCTGAAGCCTTTGGTCGCATTGCTGCCCAGACAGCCAAGCAGGTTATTGTGCAAAAAGTGCGTGAAGCTGAACGAGCCAAGGTGGTCGAGCTCTATCGCAATCGAATTGGTGAAATTATTAGTGGCAGCGTTAAGAAAGTTACGCGTGATAATGTAATAGTTGATTTAGGCAATAATGCTGAAGCTTTTCTAGCACGTGACCAATTGATTGGTAGAGAAACCTTCCGCATGGGCGATCGGATACGAGCTTTGCTGCAAGAAGTACGTACCGAGAATCGTGGTCCACAATTATTTTTGAGCCGCACTAGTCCGCAAATGTTGGTGGAATTATTCAGGATTGAAGTGCCGGAAATTGCTGAAGAGGTAATTGAGATTCGTGCAGCTGCTCGTGATCCGGGCTCAAGAGCTAAAATAGCAGTTAAAACTAATGATGGTCGTATTGATCCAGTAGGTGCTTGCGTTGGTATGCGTGGATCAAGAGTGCAGGCAGTCACTGGTGAGTTAGATAATGAACGAGTAGATATTATCCTATGGGATGATAATCCAGCCCAGTTGGTCATAAACGCCATGGCACCTGCTGAAGTCAGTTCCATTGTCGTAGATGAAGACAAACATATCATGGATGTGGCCGTCAATGAAGATAACCTAGCCATGGCTATTGGTCGTAATGGGCAAAATGTGCGCCTAGCAGCTGAATTAACAGGCTGGATCATCAATGTGATGTCCGAAGAGGAAGCTGGCAGTAAGCATGCAGCTGAAACTGATGTTATTGTGCAGCGTTTTGTTGAAGCCCTTAATATTGATGATGATTTCGCCTTGATGCTGGTAGAGGAAGGATTTACCACCTTGGAAGAAATTGCCTATGTACCTCTCGATGAGATGCTAGCTATCGAAGGCCTAGATGAACACATCGTAGAAGAACTGCGGACACTTGCCAAAGATCAGTTACTGAACCAAGCTATCAAATCTGAAGAGCAGTTAGATCAAACTGAACCGACTGCAGAACTGCTAGCAATGGAAGGTATGGATACCCACTTGGCTTTTGTCTTAGCTAGCAGAGGAATTATCACCATGGAAGACTTGGCTGAGCAAATGGTGGATGACCTGATTGATATCGAAAATTTGACCGAAGAGCGTGCTGCTCAATTGATTATGACTGCCCGTGAACCTTGGTTTGCAGAATAAGACAGTTGCCTAACGAATTAGAAGGATAGACTCATGACCAATGTAACTGTCGAACGGCTGGCCGAAACAGTAGGTGTTCCTGTTAAGCGATTACTGTCCCAAATGGAAGAAGCTGGGCTGAACCAACGTCATGCTAATGATACTATTACCGATGACGAACGCAGAAATTTATTGTCGCACCTAAAACGAACTCATGGCGGTGATGGTAACCATGAGGGGCCTCCAAAAAAAATCACCTTGCGCCGCAAGACAACTAGCACTCTTAAAGTAACTGGCCCAGCTGGCAAGAAAAAAGTAGTTAATGTTGAGGTACGTAAAAAACGTACTTATGTAAAGCAATCTGTTGCCAGTTTGCAGACCAAATTGACTGTTAAGACAGATGAATTAGAAGAAAAACAAGCCGCGGCGGGCCACACCGAGATATTGGCAGAAGCTGAAGTTGCAGCCAAGTCACAAGCACAGGAAAAAATCCAGGTACAAGAGAAAGCACAGACACAGCAAAAAGCGCAAGCACAAGAGAAATCACAAACACAGCAAAAAGTGCAGGCACAAGAGAAATCACAGACACAGCAAAAAGTGCAGGCACAAGAGAAATCACAGACACAGCAGAAAGCGCAGGCACAAGCTGCAGAAACAGAACGTCTTCGTACAACTGAAGAAAAAGAGCGGAAAACAGCCAAACAAAAAATCTTTACTACTCCTGACAAACCAAAAGTTGATGCCAAAAGTAAAGTAAACAAGAAACGTGGTGGACGTACTGCAATAGACGAGAATCATGAGTCACGGCGTCGCCATAACCGTAACCAGTATAAAACAAGCAAGCTGTCAGGTTCTGCAAAGAGTAACGGGCATGCGTTTGCTATGCCCACCGCCCCAGCAGTACATGAAGTTTCCCTACCTGAAACTATTACGGTAGCCGACTTAGCCCAGAAAATGAAAGTCAAGGCTGCTGAAGTTATCAAGGTAATGTTTAATATGGGAGCTATGGCCACTATCAACCAGGTTCTGGATCAAGATACTGCTACTATTGTAGTTGAAGAAATCGGTCATAAAGTCAAGCTTTTAAAGCACGATGCGATTGAAACACAAGTGGTTAAAACTATAAGTTATGAAGGTAAACAAGTTCCGCGTGCTCCTGTAGTAACGGTAATGGGCCATGTTGATCATGGTAAGACTTCATTGCTGGATTATATTCGCCGTACTCATGTGGTATCTGGAGAGTCAGGTGGTATTACGCAACATATTGGTGCTTACCATGTGAACACTGAAAAGGGGATGGTTACTTTCTTAGACACACCTGGACACGCTGCTTTTACAGCGATGAGAGCACGTGGAGCTGAGGCCACTGACGTGATTATTTTAGTGGTGGCAGCTGACGATGGTGTGATGCCACAAACTGAAGAAGCAGTACAACATGCAAAAGCTGCTGGAGTGCCTCTAGTAGTGGCAGTTAACAAAATTGATAAGCACGATTCTGATCCAGATCGAGTTAAGACTGAATTGAGTGCTCGATCAGTAGTACCTGAGGACTGGGGTGGGGACGTGCAATTTATCAATGTATCTGCCAAGCAGGGCACTGGTATTGATGAATTGCTAGATGCCGTGCTGCTCGAATCAGAAGTACTTGAACTGACAGCTGTACCAAAAGCCCCAGCTTGTGGGGTAGTAATTGAGTCTAAATTAGACCGCGGACGAGGGCCAGTTACAACTGTATTGGTACAAAATGGGACCTTACGTAAAGGCGATAATCTGTTAGCTGGACGCGAGTTTGGTCGAGTTCGCGCTATGTTCGATGAAATGGGTAAGAGTATCACTAGTGCAGGCCCAGCTATCCCCGTTGAGATTCTTGGTGTTGGTGGTACGCCTGATTCTGGAGAAGACTTTACTGTCGTCGCTGATGAGAAAAAGGCACGAGAAGTTGCCCTTTTTCGCCGAGGAAAATTTCGTGACATCAAACTCGCCCGTCAGCAGGCTACGAAACTGGAAAATTTATTTGAAAACATAGGGAAAGCCCAGGCAGCAACCTTAAATGTAATACTAAAAACTGATGTGCGAGGCTCCCTAGAGGCACTGTCTACAGCCCTTCAGGATCTGGGTAGTGAAGAAGTTAAGGTCAATATTATTTACGGTGCTGTTGGGGGTATTACTGAATCTGATGTGAACTTAGCACTCTCAGCATCGGCAGTTATTTTTGGTTTTAATGTTCGTGCTGATAGTTTAGCCAAACAATTAAGTGAAAAGGAAAGTATAGATCTGCGTTATTACAGTGTAATTTACAATATGATTGATGATGTAAGAGATGCTCTTAGTGGCATGCTAGCGCCAGAATTACGTGAACAGATCGTTGGTATTGCACAAGTTCGCGATGTGTTTCGTTCACCAAAGCTAGGTCTTATAGCTGGTTGTATGGTGATCGAAGGCACAATTTATCGTAATAAGCTAATCCGTGTTTTACGCGACAACGTGGTAATTTTTGAAGGTGAGTTGGAATCTCTACGCCGTTTCAAGGATACAGTAACCGAAGTACGTCATGGTATCGAATGTGGTATTGGCGTAAAAGGCTATAATGATGTCAAAGTCAATGACCAGATTGAAGTATTTGATACCATTACTATCAAACGTACCTTATAAATGGGCATAAGTCAGGAATATAGTCGCACTCAAAGGGTAGCGGAGCAGTTGCAGCGTGAATTGGCTGCCTTAATCCAGTTTGATATTCAAGATCCACGCATTGGCATGGTGACTATCAGCAGGGTGAAATTGTCGCGCGATTTAAGTCATGCACAAATATTAGTAACTGTGTTGGATGATAATAAATTGATCACGTCGGAGCAATCAATTAAAGCGCTCAATAATGCTGCCAGATTTATGCGCACTCAGCTGGCGCAACGCATGAATATGCGTATAGTGCCTAATCTACGCTTCTGTTATGATTCAAGTCTTCGTCAAGGTAATTATATCAGTGACTTAATTGACCAAGCTCGAGCTACAGATTCTAATCAATCCTAAATTTGGATTGTAATTGATACATGCGTAGAGTCAACCACAAAGCCCGTAATGTGAATGGCATTTTGTTACTGGATAAACCGGCAGGCATAACATCCAATGCTGCATTACAACACGCTAAGCGCCTGCTTAACGCTCGTAAAGCAGGTCATACCGGCTCCCTAGATCCCCTTGCTACTGGTTTACTGCCTATCTGTTTTGGTGAAGCAACCAAGTTTAGCCAGTTTCTGCTGGATGCAGACAAAAGCTACTGGACTTTGGCTTGTTTAGGTGTGCGCACCAATACTGGTGATGCTGATGGAGACGTGGTTGCAACAAAACCCTCGCAGCATATTACTGAAGCACAGATTACAGCTCAATTAGCACTCTTACAAGGGACTATTGACCAAATACCGCCAATGTATTCGGCTTTGAAGTATCAAGGTAAACCTCTTTACAAACTCGCTCGTGCCGGTATTAGCGTAACGATTAAGAGTCGTAAGGTGACTATACATAAGTTACAACTCCTTGCATTTTCTGAGACCGAGATTCAGTTGATGATCACTTGCAGCAAAGGCACCTATGTGCGCACTCTGGTGGAAGACTTAGGTAATGCACTTGGTTGCGGTGCTCATGTCAAGCAGTTACGGCGCCTGTCTACAGGGCCTTATATCAAGGGAAAAATGCACACTTTGACAGCTATTGAGGACATTGCTAACCAGTCTTGGCAAAATGACACCCAGTTGAAGGAGCCGTTAGAAAATAAAGCAGCCTTTAAAGCGCTGGATGGTTTGTTATTGCCTCCAGATACTGCCGTTTCAACTTTAAATGCTGTACAATGCAACGTCGAGCAAATTAAAGATCTGCAACAGGGTAAATTTGTAATTCTGAGCGAAATCCCAAAGGTGATCGGTATGGTACGAGTTTACGGATCAGGGAAAATCGGTGCGAATGCAGTTTTTATCGGCCTAGCTGAACTGGCTGAAGATGGTGTAATGCGTGCTAAACGCTTGATGCAACCCAACATGGTTACGGGCCTGATGAAGTCATCATGATTTGGGTTCTGTTTCAGTTTCACTGTAAATATGCATGGTGAAAAAAACGTAGCGCTTGTCGTACCCGCATAACTGGTCGACACGGCATATTATTGGAGTGTTTATTATGGCATTGTCTGCCAAACAAAAAGCTGTAGTTGTAGCGGATTACCAAATTACTGAAGATGATACTGGTTCTCCTGAAGTACAAGTTGCCCTGTTAACAGCCAACATTTTAGCGTTGCAGGATCATTTTAAAGCCCATATTCAGGATCACCATTCCCGCCGAGGTCTCATTCGTATGGTAAACCGGCGTCGAAAATTGTTGGACTACCTCAAGCGTAAACACTTAGATCGCTATACCAGGCTGATTGGACGCTTAGGCTTACGCCGCTAAGAGAGTTGGTTTATCAGCCAAAGTCTGAATTGTTGTCAACTAAAATCAGTAATATTGGTCACGTAGTGTTTTGACAAAAAATGCTATTGACTGATATGGATTTGCAACGTGGAGCTACAAATTGAATATTGTTAATAAAACCTTTCAGTATGGTAATCACAACTTTACTCTGGAAACAGGTCGTATAGCCCGCCAGGCAACTGGTGCAGTATTGGTTACAGTTGATGATACAACACAAGTGCTTGTTACTGTAGTGGGTGCTAAAACTGCTAAAACTGGACAAGAATTCTTTCCCTTGTCCGTACATTACCAAGAAAAAACTTATGCTGTTGGTAAAATTCCTGGTGGGTTCTTTAAGCGCGAAGGGCGTCCCAGTGAAAAAGAAACACTTACCAGTCGCTTGATTGACCGACCCATACGTCCCTTATTCCCAAAAGGCTTTATGAATGAAGTTCAGGTGACTTGTACTGTGATGTCCGCTGATAAGTGCAATGACCCTGATATTGCAGCTATGATTGGGACGTCAGCAGCATTGGCTGTTGCTGGAATCCCGTTTGCTGGACCTATTGGTGCTGCTCGGATCGCTTACACTGAAGCCAGTGGTTACCAGCTAAACCCGAGCTATGAGCAACTGGGCGAATCAGACCTGAATATGGTAGTAGCCGGTACCGAAAGTGCAGTACTAATGGTGGAGTCTGAAGCTAAGGAACTAAGTGAAGACGAAATGCTGGGAGCAATCTTATTTGCCCATCATGAGATGCAGGTTGTAGTCAGTGCAATAAATGAGTTCGCGAGTATGGCCGCTAAGCCAATTTGGAGCTGGCAGCCTAAAATTGACGATACAGACCTACAAGCCGTGCTTGATAGAGTCTACGCTGAAGGCATTACCTCAGCTTATCAGATTAGTAATAAGACAGCCCGTTATGCCTATCTGGAGGAACTTAAAGCCGCTGCTATAGAACAATTCAGTGGTTCTGACAGCACGACAACAACCAGCGACCTACTTGTTGCATTTAGCCAACTGGAAAAAAATATAGTTCGCTCACAAGTAGTAGCTGGTAAACCGCGTATTGATGGCCGTGATAATAAGACAGTCCGGCCTATCAATATTGAAGTAGGGATGCTGGCTAAAGCTCATGGTTCAGCCCTGTTCACCCGAGGTGAAACCCAAGCAATTGTTGTTGCTACTCTGGGAAACACCCGTGATCAGCAAATAATTGATTCTCTGGAAGGTGAGCGTAAAGATTCATTTATGTTGCATTATAATTTTCCCAGCTACTCGGTGGGTGAATGTGGACGCATGATGGGTCCTGGCCGACGTGAAATCGGTCATGGTCGTTTAGCACGGCGTGGCATACAAGCTATGTTGCCTGACCAAAATGACTTCCCTTATACTATACGTGTTGTATCTGAAATTACCGAGTCCAATGGTTCTAGCTCCATGGCCTCAGTCTGCGGTGCTAGTTTGGCACTAATGGATGCTGGAGTGCCTATTAAGGCACCCATTGCTGGAATTGCTATGGGCTTAGTCAAGGAGGACAATCAATTTGCCATATTGACCGATATTCTGGGTGATGAAGATCACCTAGGTGATATGGATTTCAAAGTGGCTGGCTCTGCCAATGGAATTACTGCGCTACAAATGGACATCAAAATCCACGGAATTACTGAAGAGATCATGGAAATTGCCCTCAACCAGGCTTATGATGCTCGTACTCACATCTTGGATGAAATGAATAAAGTAATCTGCGAGTCTCGTAGTGAAATCAATGAAAATGCACCAATCATGAGAAGCCTAAAAATCGACCCAGATAAGATTCGCGATGTAATCGGCAAGGGTGGTGCTACTATTCGTAATCTGTGTGAAGAAACTGGCGCATCTATTGATATTGAGGATGATGGTACTATACGGATCTATGCTGACAGCAAGCAAGAGGCTAATTTAGCTATTGATAAGGTGCTTGCTATTACTGCTGAAGCCGAAGTAGGCGCTATATATGAAGGAACTGTGGCTCGGATTGTTGATTTTGGTGCTTTTGTTAATATTCTACCAGGTAAAGACGGTTTAGTGCATATCTCCCAAATTGCCAATGAACGGGTAGAAAAAGTGACTGATTATCTTCAGGAAGGGCAGTTGATCAAAGTCAAGGTTCTGGATGTGGATGTTCGTGGTCGTATCAAATTAACCATGAAAACGACCTAACTTACAACCACGCCAACTATATTTTTGCATAACAAAACCAGCTTCACGAGTATGAACCAGTGCAGCGCAACAGGTTGCTTCAGTTGAATGAGACATCAGTGTATTGTTACTAATCAGTACATATGATTTAGGGGCTATTAAGTTCAAGACATCGACATCTACCACTAGAAGTAGATAATCAGTCAATGCTAACGTGTAGCCACAGTCCATCACTTCTGGAGAATTCTGGTTTATCATTGTTACATGTTGTGGTTGTGCTAGCAAACTGACTCGACTAGTTCTTGATCGTGTAATGGAGAGGATAGACATAAAAACTGCCCCCGACAATGCCTGCGTTACCTGCCAACATCAATATATGACCATACCAACCTTTATAGTCATTGTGAGATTGATGTGGTAACCATGTTGACGCCAGTTATTTTTATGGCAGCACACATCAAGCCATAGCTAATACGCTCCGTGTGAGCTAAAGCAAGACTTTCCAACTCACGGCTAGCTTTACCACTATAGAAACGCACTAGTTCGCCTAAAGCATTCTGATTTATTTTTGAATGACTGGTTCAATTTAAAACTTCCAGACGAAGCAGATTAGTAATGTAAAAGACAGTTACAATACTATTGATCAGCTAGAAAAACAGTGGCGTTTAATAATGGTTTCCAAACGATCAGGTCCAGTTGAAATAATGTCCACCGGTAGTGCAATCAATTGTTCAAGGCGCTGGATGTAAGCACGAGCATTGGCCGGTAGATCAGCCTCTTGATTAATTCCAAGTGTGGGTTCGCACCAACCTGGTAGGTCTTCATACACTGGTTTGACAGCAGCAAAGCCCTCGCTATCTGATGGGCAAGGAACACTATTACCATTACTATCATGGTAATCCACACATATCCGAATCTTTGCTATGCCATCCAATACGTCCAGTTTGGTTAGGCAGATTCCGGAAACGCTGTTCACCCGGATAGCATGTTTAAGTGCCACCGCATCAAACCAACCGCAGCGGCGCAAGCGTCCGGTAGTGGCACCTTTCTCATGGCCACGTTCTGCCAAGCCTTGACCAATTTCACAAAACAGCTCGGTAGGGAAAGGACCACTACCGACTCGGGTAGTGTAAGCCTTGGTCACACCTAGAATATAGTCTAAATATAAAGGGCCAAAACCTGATCCGGTAGCTGTACCACCAGCAGTGGTATTGGATGAAGTAACGTAGGGATAAGTGCCGTGATCTATATCTAGTAGTGATCCCTGTGCGCCTTCGAATAAGATATTATGTCCCTGTGTGCGATATTCATGTAATGCGCTAGTAACATCAACCAACATTGGTTTAATATCATCAGCTTGAGCCATAGTCTGTTCCAGCACAAACTGGTAGTCCAGTGGTTTAACATGATGGTAATGCTGTAAGATGAAATTTTGGTAGGTCATGATCTCTTTAAGTTTAGTGGCAAATTGCTTAGGCTCAAGTAGATCTCCCAGGCGCAGACCACGGCGAGCTATCTTGTCTTCGTAAGTAGGCCCGATGCCTCGCCCAGTGGTACCAATTTTCTGGCTACCACGAACTTGTTCACGGATATGATCTAAGGCAATATGGTAAGGCATAACCAATGGGCATGCTGGGCTGATACACAGTCGCTGACGCACTGGGATACCACGTGCTTCCAATACTGCAATTTCTTGAAACAAAGCATCCAAGGCTACCACAACACCATTGCCAATGAAGCAGGTTACCTGATCTCTCAAGATGCCTGAGGGAATGAGATGCAGCACTGTTTTCTGGCCCTCAATAACCAAAGTATGTCCTGCATTATGGCCACCTTGAAAACGCACTACTGCTGCTGCCTGATCAGTGAGCAAATCAACAATTTTACCCTTGCCTTCATCACCCCATTGGGTGCCCAGCACCACAACATTTTTACCCATTATCAGTTCGCTCAGTTCGATTCAAAATAATGTATTACAAAGGAGCCAAATGCCAACCAGCATCACACCAAACCAGTTTCTGGTCACACTGCTGTTGCAAGCTGCTTTCACTCTGGCCCGGCATATAGGCTATCAGTCGAGCACCAGTTCCTCGAAGCTCAGCTTCACGCTGCCACAGTATTTGCTGTTGTTCCGTAGTTAAGCCTTTTAAATCGGGTAGCTGGATCCAGCAAGTAGATTCAGTTTCCAATTCAGATAATTTTACCAGCACCTTGAGATCTGCACTGAAACCAGTGGCCGGCCTAGCACAACCAAACACTTGGCCAATGTTATCATAACGACCACCTTTACCTAAGGGCTGAGAAAAAGCAGGAGTCAAGGCTGCAAATACTACTCCAGTATGGTATTGATAACCACGTAATTCAGCCAGGTCAAAATACTGTTTGACTGTTGGGAATCGAATGGCCAAGGCTTGTGCTAATTTCTCCAGAGCGTTAATACCAGCCGCTACCTTGGTCGGGGCTGCAGCAAGATCCTGCCGGGCTCGGGCAAATACATCAATACCACCATGCAACTGTGGTAGGGTTAAAAGCATATCCCTGACTGATGGCTCCAAGTCGAAACGTTTTAGCAGTTCAGCTATATCAGTTACTGCCTTAGCCTGCATTAGTGGTAATAGTTCCTGTGCCTGCATTGGCTCCAGCTGAGCTGCTTCAATAATTCCTTGGTATATTACCACATGCCCCATATCCAGAGTTATAGGATGTTTAACAGCAGCTTGCTGAATACTCTCTAACATTAGGCAAATCACTTCAAAATCACTTGCAAAGCCAGAGTGACCAAAAAGCTCTGCCCCAATTTGAAGAGGTGTACGTGACCCTAGTGGGTGAGTGGCAGTAGTATGCAACACAGTATTAGAATAACATAACCTAGCAATACTATGGTTGTTTAGGCTATGTGCATCGATACGAGCAACTTGGGGAGTAATATCTGACCGTATTCCCATTAAACGCCCACTGACCTGATCTATCACCTTAAAGGTTTCCAAATCTAGATCATTGCCAGTTCCAGTCAACAGTGATTCCAGGTATTCAATCAGAGGGGGCATAACTAGCTCGTAGCCCCAACTATAATAGACATTCAGTAGCTTGCGGCGTAGTTGCTCAATATGTCCTGCTGTCGGTGGCAATATTTCCTCTATACCATCTGGCAATAGCCAGTGGTCAGTTTGTTTCATGACCTTTTTGTCTTTCCATTACAGAACCATAAATGTTTCCAAAGGCTAGTGTTACAGCCTAATGAACTAATATTAGTATGGCTACATCAGCAAGGTAAAAGTAATAATATGTCTGAATGATCAATTCAAGAGGACTCCATTAAATACAATCGTAACAGTATGGTAGCTATTTATTGTTGTAAAATAGGCTGCTTTAGATATTTAAAGAACTCACTTTCCGGCTTTATTAGCATCATATCACCACCTTGACCAAAGATCTTGCGATAGGCGTCTAAACTACGATAGAAGCTATAGAACTCAGGGTCTTGGTTAAATGCCTTGGCATAAATTGAGGCGGACTGTGCATCTCCTTCACCACGGATTAACTCCGATTCACGATAGGCACTTGCCGCGATAACGGTTTTTTGCCGGTCTGCATCGGCTTTAATACCTTCAGCAAGCTCCTTACCTTTAGAACGCAATTCACGGGCTTCTCTTTCACGCTCGGTACGCATGCGGCTATATACCGATTCACTAACTTTATCTGGCAAATCAATACGCTTAACACGCACATCAATAATTTCAATGCCTATATCCTTAATCGTCACCATATTTAGTTCTTCAAGCAATGTTAGCATGAGCTCATCACGTTCACCAGATACCACTTCTGTTAGGGTGCGCTGGCCAAACTGGTTACGCAACCCTGTATCAACCCGAGATGCCAATAGCTTCGATGCCACCCGCTCATCACCAGAAGTAGCAGTGTAAAAGTCAGCTACATTCTTAATCCGCCATTTAATAAAGGAATCGACAATCAAGAACTTTTTCTCTAAAGTGAGATAGCGTTTTGGGTTGGCATCGAGATTCAATGTGCGTGCGTCAAATATGCGTACGGTATTCATCATAGGGATCTTGAAGTGTATGCCTGGATGGATATCAAACGAAACTACTTCCCCAAACCTCATCATAATGGCTCGCTCAGTTTCCTTAACCACAAAAATAGAGTTCATTGCCACAGAAATTACGATAAATAGAACCAACAGACTAACTAAGGGTTGCCTAGTCATATTAACGTCCCTCTCGATTTGGTAAGCGGTTTTGCCGCTGAGTCAATTCTTCCAACACTTGATCAGCGATACGGCTGATCTGTGATCCATCAACATTGCCAGCTAATCCTGACTGGCGCAAAACTTGTTTCTGCATAATCTGCTCCAGTGGTAACACCATCATATTATTACCACCTTCAACATCAACTAACACCTTAGCGCTGTTAGCTAGCACATCTTCCATCGCAACCAAATAAAGCCGTTCACGGGTGACTTGAGGAGCTTTTTTATATTCGTTGAGGAGCTTGAGAAAACGGTTTGATTCACCTTCAGCATGAGCAATTACCTCTTCACGGTAGGCAGCAGCCTCTTCCAAAACCCGCTGGGCTTGACCTCGAGCTTCAGGAACAACACCATTGGCATAGGTTTCTGCTTCGTTTTTTGCCCTTTGTTCATCTTCACGTGCTTTGATCACATCGTCAAAAGCATCCTGTACCTGAGAAGGTGCAGAAGTTTTCTCAATGTTGACCTGACTAACTTCTAGACCGGTACTGTATACGTCCAAATATCCCTGCAACCGGTTTTGCACATCGTCACCTAAAATGGCACGCCCTTCGGATAAAATAGGGTGCATCTCTGAGCTTCCTACTACATGACGCAACGCACTTTCAGTAGCTTGAGCAAGGCTATTCTCTGGATTTCTGACTTCCAAAAGGAAATCTTTTGGATTAGAAATGACATATTGAACTGAAAGACCCACTTCGACGATATTTTCATCTTCAGTTAGCATCAGAGATCGGTGGTCATGAGTTCGAACTTGGGTCACATTGACCTTGGTAACATCGTCTAATAATGGTGGGTTCCATTGTAAGCCAGGTTGCATTGTTTCCAGATATTTACCTAGTCTGAGCACCACTGCACGCTCCTGCTGGTCAACAGTGTAGAAACCAAATGCTGCCCAAAAAAACGTACCAACCAATAGCGCTGCTAAGATCAGTTTAGTGTTAAGGATATCGTGAGCACCATTCTGATTCCCAGAACCTGACGAACCTTTACTATTAGAACTACTAAACAATCCGTTAAGCTTGTTCAGTAATTTACCAAACACTTCATCCAGATCCGGTGGACCCTGATTTTTACCCCCGGGGCGACGCTGTCCATCCCAGGGATCTTGATTACCCGGTTCATTCCAGGCCATAGTCTTTCTCCTAGTCAAAAAAGTGCTTAATTTCGTAACCCAATCAGATCCATCAGTAATTCTAGCTCGTCTGGATTTGGCATCCAGGTCTGGTCCTACTGAGGATTTTCAATAGATCTTTTCTTTGCAAACGAATGTCCAGTGTCAATTGACCATCTGGGTTCACTTGCTCATGTAGCACAGCTCTCTGGTCATATAATCGGGCTCGCAACTGGCCCTGATCTGGCTGTAACACCATAGTCTGTTGCAAAATATCATCTCCCAACAATTCTGCCATGGCTTGCAGTAACAAACTTACCCCAATGCCATTATGAGCTGATAGCCAGACACTGATTGGTTTCCCAGACTTATCTCGTTCTATCTGGGGTTGCATGTGCTCAAGCAAGTCAATTTTATTATACACCAGTAAACAAGGTAACTGTTGCGCGTCAATGTCAGCTAACACAGATTCCACTTGTTGAATCCGTTCATCACGTTGCTGATCACCAGCATCAATAACATGCAGGAGCAAGTTTGCCGTACTGATTTCCTGTAGGGTAGCCCGGAAAGCATCCACCAGTTTATGGGGTAAATGGCGGATAAAGCCCACCGTATCGACCAAAACAGTTGTGCCAACATCAGCTAGTTCAAGACGTCTAAAAGTAGGATCGAGAGTAGCAAATAACTGATCAGCAGCATGTACCTGAGCAGATGTCAGGCAATTGAAAAGACTTGATTTACCTACATTGGTGTAACCAACTAGCGAAACTGTCGGTATTTCAGCGCGTCGACGTGCTTTACGCCCCTGATTACGCTGACTCTGGACCTTTTCAAGTCTCTTTAAAATTGACCGTATACGAACCCGGAGCAAACGCCGATCAGTTTCCAATTGGGTTTCGCCTGGACCTCGCAAGCCAATGCCACCTTTTTGCCGCTCTAAGTGAGTCCAGCCTCGCACCAGACGAGTTGATATATATTCCAGCTGTGCTAATTCTACCTGTAATTTACCTTCATGGGTACGTGCACGTTGAGCAAATATATCCAGTATCAGGCCGGTGCGATCAATAACTCTGCAACGAAGCTCCTGTTCCAAGTTGCGTTCCTGGGTCGGTGAAAGGGTGTGATTAAAAATCACTATTTCGGCTTGCCAAGTTTGAATTGCTTGACGAATTTGCTCTACTTTACCGTTGCCCACATAAGTCCTTGGGTGAGGTTGGGACCTTGAACCGGTAATACAGTTGATCGGGTTAGCACCAGCGGAAATAACCAGCTCATATAGCTCCGCCGAGCTTTCGGCACAAGCCTGATCAGACATATTTATATGAACAAGTATCGCTTTTTCTCGATACTTAGCTTCATTTTGGCCGCTTTCTTGCGCATTTGCTAGGGGGCGTTCAAAAAACAAAATATCAACTCACATTAATACCATTAAACGACCAACGGTTATACGGTCATTAAGCTATATGATAGCGCACCTAGTCATTCAGCCTCATCCATCATAGGAACCTTGACCGGACGTGCGGGGACAACAGTTGAAATAGCATGTTTATAGACCATCTGTGACACCGTATTCTTAAGCAGAACAACAAATTGGTCAAATGATTCTATCTGCCCTTGTAGTTTAATACCGTTAACCAAAAAAATGGATACGGGAACCCGTTCCTTACGCAAAACGTTCAGATAAGGGTCTTGTAATGTCTGCCCTTTTGACATGAATGCTCCTTTTATCTAGTAATACTTGACTGAGTAAAGTCGCTTTTCTCAGTCCAAAGCAAGTGATAATTAATTAGCACAATTAAATTGCTGTATGTCTAAATGGGGATTCTAGCCAATAACTTCAATACATTGGAAGTTATATTTATATCTAAAGCATCATAGTATTGTAAATTAGGCCAATGACGCAGCCAGGTCAATTGTCGTTTCGCTAATTGACGGGTGGCCACCAAGCTTTTGTAAACCATATCTGAATGGGTGACATCACCCGCCAGATATTGCCACATCTGCCGATAGCCGACACAGCGCATGGCCGGTAAGGCACTATGCAAGTCTGTTCGGCTTCGCAAAGCTTTGACTTCAGCTTCAAAACCAGCCGCTAAAATCATGTGAAACCGCTGTTCAATACGCTGGTGTAGCAAACTGCGGTCAGCTGGCCATATGCCAATAGTAGTAATATCGTAAGGTAAGCTCAGGCGTTGCTGACGACGCCAATAGTCAGTCTGATTAGTACCTGTAAGGGTAATGATTTCCAAAGCTCTTAGCAGTCGTTGTGAATCATTGCTGTTAATACGTTCTGCAGCAACCGGATCTAATGATTGTAGACGTTTATGTAAAGCTGGCAAACCAAATTCATTAACTTGTGCTTGTAGGTGGGCACGAACCTTAGCATTGGCCACCGGCAAATCAGCTAGACCTTCCTGCAAGGACTTGAAGTACAGCATGGTACCACCCACCAACAACGGTATACGACCAGCTGCGGTAATACGTGACATCAAGGCCAATGCATCTTGGCGAAATTGGCCGGCTGAGTAAGCTTGTGCTGGATCTAATAGATCAATCAGATGATGTGGCATTGCCGCCAAAATGGATCGATTAGGTTTAGCGGTACCGATATCCATGCTGCGGTAAACTAGGGCAGAATCTACCGAAATAATTTCACAAGGTAAATGCGCGACCAGTTTCACTGCCAAATCCGTTTTCCCAGCAGCTGTGGGGCCCATCAAAAAAATCGCAGGTGGTCGTGATTTTAGTACTGTTTTCACTATTGGCCCCGCATGAACAATTTATCCAGTTGATTCATCGATAGTTGGGTCCAGGTTGGACGACCATGATTGCACTGACCACTGCGTTCAGTTTGCTCCATATCCCTTAATAGAGCATTCATTTCAGCCAGAGTCAGTTGGCGGTTGGCTCGCACAGATCCGTGGCATGCCATGGTACTCAATAGTTCATTACAAGCTGCCCGTAACTTATCACTGGTGCCATAGGTAATTATATCAGCCAGCACATCGCGCACCAGCTGTGCAACATCAGCATGCTGCAATACTGTCGGAACCTCGCGAATCGTTAGGCTTTCACTACCGGAACGGTCAATAACCAATCCCAGCTCATTGAATAGAGATTGGTTTTGCTCAGCGTGCTCTGCTTCCCGAACACTGACGGCCAGACTAACCGGCAGCAGTAGGCGCTGACTCTGAATGCCCTGATCTGCCAATGCCCGTTTAAGACGTTCATAAACAATGCGCTCATGGGCAGCGTGCATATCAACCAGCACCAAGCCTTGGTTATTTTCCGCCACAATATAGACCCCATGCAGCTGGGCCAAGGCATAGCCCAACAAGGATGAAGCTACCTCAGATTCATGGATATGGGGTTTTTGCAACTCCGAGCTGGGTAAGTTATGCAAGTCCGTATAAGTACACATCTGCCCCACTGTATCTGGTTTTGATGCTACTGTTTGGTGTGGATCATTACTAACTTGATTCGGGTTGTTGACTACTGTAGTGGCTGCAAGTGTTATCTGGGATTGGCGAGTAAACTTATGAACAGCTTGGTCACTGTTTTGGACATTATCTGGAGTGTGCTGATTATGTCTGGTAACAGGTTTAATTTCAGCCAAAGCCCGATGTAAACTACGAAAAATAAAATCATGTACCAGACGGCTATCTCGGAAACGCACTTCATTCTTGCTAGGATGAACATTAACGTCGACAGTTGTACTGTCAAGTTCAAGGTATAGCACAAAAGCGGCATGGCGACCATGGTACAGTACATCTCTATAAGACTGCCGCACAGCATGACTGACCAATCTATCACGCACTATGCGACTATTGACAAAAAAATATTGCAGATCAGACTGACTTCGGGAAAAAGTTGGCAATCCAATCCAGCCCCATAACCTTAAGCCTGGTGCTTTCATGTCCAGAAACAAGGCTTGCTCCATAAAAGCTGGACCACATACTCCAGCTACTCTTTTTTCCTGGGATGCTTGATCTAGTGCTGGACGAAGGCTGTGTATTAGTTTTTGATTGTGCTTAAGTGTAAACGCGATTGCAAAGCTACTCAATGCCATACGCTTAACTACTTCCTCAAGGTGACCAAACTCGGTCTTTTCAGTACGCAGGAATTTACGGCGGGCCGGTGTATTGAAAAACAGATCACGCGCCTCCACGGTGCAGCCAATAGGGTGGGGTGCTGGCTGTAGTTGCACTTCCATGTCACGCCCTTGTGCATGAATTTGCCAGCCACTGTCCTGGCCAGCACTGTTAGCAGTGAGTGTCAGACGGCTAATCGCACTGATACTGGCTAGCGCCTCGCCACGGAACCCTAAACTGGACACAGCCTCCAAATCATCAATGGTAGCAATCTTGCTAGTAGCATGGCGACTCAGTGCCAAAGATAGATCTGCTTTGAGAATGCCCCGCCCATTATCCCGAACTCGAATCAGCTTGACACCCCCACTGTCCACATCTATTTCCAGTTTATCAGCACCTGCATCAATAGCATTTTCCAACAGTTCTTTAACTACTGAGGCGGGTCGTTCCACTACCTCTCCGGCAGCAATCTGGTTAGCCAGACGTGGACTGAGTTGGTGTATACGAAGCATATTAGGAAGCCGGAATAGTCAGGTTTTGACCTACTTTAATGGTAGACTTAGACGACAGGGTATTAACCTGTTGCAAACGCTTTAGACTGATGCCATATCGTCGGGCGATATTAGACAAAGTATCACCACTAACCACCCGGTACACTTTCTGATTAAGCTGGGCCTGAACCACTGACGCCACGTAAGTGTTATCGATGGGATGCTGATAAAAGTAGGCTTTTATTGCCTGAAAAATAGCATTTGCGATTTTCTTCTGATGGCTGTTCTGGCTCAATAAACGTGCTTCTGTTGGATTGGAAATAAATCCTGTCTCTACCAGAATGGAGGCGATATCTGGCGACTTGAGCACTGCAAAGCCTGCCTGCTGAACGTTTTTGCTGTGCAACCGCGTTACTTTGCCAACTTGTTGCAAGACCATAGTTGCAAGTCCTTGACTAGTGGTTTGACTGCTAGTCATAGAAAGATCAAGCAGGGTTTTGGCAAGATTAGGTTCCTTGTCGTCCAGACTAACTCCACCAATTAGGTCGGCATCGTTCTCATTTCGAGCCAACCAACGACCCATCTCACTGGTGGCACCTTGCTGGGACAGGGTCCATACGGAAGCTCCTCTGGGTTCAGTTGTCCTGAACGCATCGGCATGCAGTGAGATAAATACATCAGCCTTCAGTTGTCTAGCCTTGCTAGTACGCTTGCGCAGTTTGACATAATAGTCTCCCTCTCGGATCAAAACTGGTGAAAAACCTGGTTCAGTTGTTAACATAGCTCGTAAATATTTGGCCATGGCAAGTACCACTTGTTTTTCGTGAAGTTGCCGGCCTTGAATTTTGGGACCTACAGCTCCTGGATCTTCTCCACCATGGCCAGCATCAATAGCAATCACAATATCACGCTGACTGTCAAGTAGGTCAAGACTTAGATCCTGAGGTTGATATGGCACTGCGTTTTCGAGGTCAACCACACTGGTATGATGGTCTAGATCCAAGACCAGTCGGTGACCATAAGTAGCATTAGGTGGCAGTGTAAATACATGGGCTGCTGTGCTTTTTTGCAAATCCATTACCAAACGCAGTTTATCATCTGGTCGCTGGCTAGAGCGTAAAGCTTTGATTGGGCTACTCGTAAACACTGGATTCTTTACCGCAGTGCTTAGGGTACTAGCCTGTAAGTCAAGGACAATACGGGGAGGATTGGTTAAAGTAATCAGTTGGTACTGCACCGGAGCACTGATATCAAATACAACTCGGGTATGGTCAGGAGCTGGCCAGATCCGGATGTTCCTGACTTCAGCTGAATTGACACAGGGACTGCTCAAAGCAACCCAGATTGGGGCCAGTAAAATCATAATCAATCGCAGTAGCAAAATTGAAATACCCCTTTTTTCCATCATAGTCAGTGCCAACTGCGCAAAATCTCTTGTCCCAAAGATGAAGAGACTTGCAGCAATAGCTGCCGGCCATAACCATCTAGTGACAGGTTCACTACCAGATCAGCAGGCGGCAATACTCCAAGCCCTCTCTCTGGCCATTCAATCAAATTTAAGCAATCACTGGAAAAATAATCCCGAATACCTAAATACTCCAGTTCCTCCTGATGTGCTAACCGATACAGGTCAAAATGATTGACTGTTTGATTTGCGAACTGATAGGACTCCACTAGAGTATAAGTCGGGCTCTTGACTGCTGATCGGACTCCAAAATAACGCAGGATACCACGACAGAGAGTTGTTTTACCGGCTCCCAAGTCGCCCCTTAGGAAAATTATTCCCCCTTGGCCAACTTGCTGAACAGCTGCGCCTAAACATCTACCAACATCTAACATCGCTGTTTCAGTGGCGATAAAAAATGCCGTTTCAAAATTCTTATTCATCATCTGTTAAATACGGGTTCAATCAATTTCACTTTATCCCAGCTTGGATCACGACATTTTTCGAAGAGACTTCAGCGTAGGTAATTAAAGACATCATGCATTAATTAAATTATACAATGTAAAAATTGATTCAAGCTATTGTTCACAATCAGCATCTGAAGTTTTGATAATCACTTTGCATTATATTGTGGCCATATTAGAGACATCAGGATGTGGAACATAATCATACCTAGTTACCACCATACCACAAGTAATCTAATCGACTCTGACCTTAGCAATGATAAAATTGCTAAGGTCAGAGTCGTCCAGAGCTATTTTAAAACATCAAAGTTTAATCGATACTACAAATTTTTTTGTACGTGATGCCGAAAATAAACAGAATTGTTCTACTTTAATTTAACCGAGCAATTCAATAAAGGAATAGAATTCTGGAATTGAGGTGTATATGGCTAAAAGAAAAAATAGAAATCATTCCAGTGAGCTCAAGCGAGAAGCTGTTGCATTGATATCGTCGAGCCAAGGCAATATTCAAGCGAAGCAGGAGTAGCTCAGGCTATCGGGAGTTGAGTAAGCGATTGAGCAATGAGGGCTTTACAATCAGTGAATATGGCAGGCAAAAACTGATGAAGACGCTTAGTCTGGTCGTCACACAACGGGTGGCCTAAAAAGTGACAACCAAACGTAAGCATAGTGATGCAGTGGCAGATAACCAATTGAACCAAAACTTCAATCCAGTTGCACCTAACGAAGTGTGGGCAGGTGATGTGATCTACATGAAAACAGGTAAAGCCTGGATGTATTTAGCCATTGTGGTGGATTTACACTCAAGGCGAATAGTGGGGTAGCATATTGATCACCGCATGACCACAGACTTGATTAGCAAAGCCATGATGACAGCCTATAACCTACGCCGACCATCAAAGGGCTTAGTGTTCCATAGCGACATAGGCTCGCTATATACCAGCAAGCATTATCGATTGCTTAATATTTCGCTAAAATGCAAAATATTAAGCAATTTCTATTACATTTTGATGGCTTTATCTAGTGTTCAAATAAAGATTTTCAGTTAGACTGCGGCTATGAATAGGACAAACCCACCACAAGAGTTGAGCTCAAGTCAATTAGAGCATTTAGCACATACGGTAAAACGGCTAGCTCGAACCCACGGATTCCAAGCGTGCGGCATTACTGGTATCAATCTTGAAGAAGCTGGATCACGCCTCAAACAATGGCTGCAACAGGGTTATCATGGTGATATGGATTATATGCAGCGGCACGGCAGCAAGCGGTTCCGGCCAGCAAAACTAGTTCCGGGTACAGTTCGAGTTATTAGCTTGCGGATGGATTATTTGGCACCGAAAATCAGCACTATAAACATACTAAACCAGCCTGAGCAAGCTTATATCTCACGCTATGCTTTGGGTCGTGACTATCACAAGATCGTGCGTAAGCGCTTGGCAAAGGTAGCTCGTGATCTAGTCCAGTTGGTGAACGGGTTGGGTTACCGAGTTTTCGTCGATAGCGCTCCAGTGTTGGAGAAGCCCCTGGCTCAACAAGCTGGGCTGGGTTGGCAGGGAAAACACACTTTATTGCTTAATCGTAACTCCGGTTCTTGGTTTGTACTTGGAGAGATTTTTATCGACCTGCCCCTACCTATTGATGAGCCCTATAACAAAGATCATTGCAGCCGCTGTACTGCCTGCATGGATGTCTGCCCCACCCAAGCCTTTCCAAAACCTTACGTACTGGACGCACGCCGGTGCATTTCTTACCTGACCATTGAATATAAGGGGAGCATTCCTAAAGCTTTACGCCGCCCTATTGGCAATCGGGTCTTCGGCTGTGATGATTGTCAACTGGTATGTCCATGGAACCGCTACGCCAGATATACCGCTGAGGATGATTTCAAACCACGCCATAAGCTCAACCAATCTACCCTAGTGGATCTGTTTAACTGGACAGAAGCACAATTCCTCAGTCGCACCGAAGGCTCGCCTATCCGCCGCACAGGTTACCTCGGCTGGCTGCGTAATCTAGCCATTGGCCTAGGCAACGGTCCACCAGATAACCTTGCCATTGCTGCCTTACAACGTCAAGCTGAACACTCAAATAGTATTGTTAGAGAACAAGTGCAGTGGTCATTGCAAGAACTGCAACAACGGCAAGCAGGTGTTAACCCAAGAGCACCAGATCGCCTATTGCAGTTTAGCCACAAACTAAAACATCTTGATCAGTCTACAGATCAATAGGTTGGTGGATAAAGTGTTCGCGATAATAGGCCATTTCCTGAATTGATTCTCGAACGTCATCCAGTGCTAAGTGTTTTTCGGTCTTACTAAACCCTTGTAACAGTTGGGGTTGCCAGCGTCGGGCTAGTTCTTTCAGCGTACTGACATCAATATTGCGATAATGGAAAAAAGCTCCTAATGCAGGCATGTATTTATCAATAAAACGACGATCATTACTAATGGTATTACCACACATCGGTGATACACCTGGATCCAGATAATCCTCTAAAAAAGCCAGTGTTTGCTGTTCAGCCTCAGCACAAGATATGTTACTGCGTCGGACTCTTTCAGTCAGACCCGAACGGCCATGTTGAGTAATACACCATTTGTTCATATTAGCCAATACCAAATTACTCTGGTGAATAGCTAATACCGGCCCCTCAGCTAGGATCTTAAGATGAGCATCAGTAACGATCGTAGCGATTTCAATAATGACATCAATAACAGGATCAAGGCCGGTCATTTCCAGATCAATCCAAATTAGGTTATGGGGATGTTTCATAACACTGTATACCTGTAGACAATTATCTTACGGTTGGTTATCAGAATCAAAACTGAATTATGCCTTACTTCGCGTTAGAATAAAGGCCTGAAAAAGTTCAGGCTGGAAAACCATCCAAAAATTTAAGCTTTAATATGAACAAACGCAAACTGACACGACGACAACAGTGGCAAATCAACAAGCTGCAAACAGAACAGCGCACCCGTTCTCAAAAACAGGAAGCAGTCACTGATGCTAAAACCAAGTATAGCCAATTGGCACCTGAACAACAGGGTTTGGTAATTGCTCATTACGGCAGTCAAGTTGATGTTGAAGCACTGCAAATTAAATCCAGAGGACGCATATATCGCTGCAAACTTCGCTCTAATCTGGGTCATCTGGTTACTGGTGATAGGGTCAGCTGGAGTCCCTGTGCTGATTTGACCGGGGTCGTAATAGCACGAGAAGAACGCCACAGTGTATTAAACCGACCCAATAAATATGGCAAGCTAAAGCCTGTAGCAGCTAACATTAATCAAATTGTTATTACAATTGCCCCTCAGCCTTATGCACATAGTAATTTAATTGATCGCTATCTAGTGGCCGCAGAAATCAGTTCCATTGAGCCACTGATATTGCTCAATAAAACCGATCTGATGAATACTGACATTAGTTGCCATATTGAACCCATACTGGAGCTTTACCAGCAATTGGGATACCGTATTGTCTGCGTATCCACCAAAAATCGCAGTGGGCTAAAACAATTGCTAGATTATCTGGACCAACGAGTCAGTGTCTTTGTGGGTCAGTCCGGGGTTGGTAAATCATCATTGATTAATGCCATACTTCCCGGAGTTGATCTACAGGTTAGCGAGCTATCAGCACAGCACCAGAAAGGCGTCCATACTACAACTACAACACGCCTATTTCATATTGCGGACGGCGGTCAGGTAATAGACTCACCTGGCATCCGTGAGTTTGGTTTGTGGCATATTGAGGCCAATGATTTAATACTGGGATTTCGTGAAATGCGTGACTTTTCTGGCCATTGCCGCTTCGGTGACTGTAGCCACAGCCATGAGCCTGGTTGTGCATTACAAGAGGCGGTGACGATGGGCAAGATTAATCCCCAACGTATGCGTAATTATCATTATATCCGTGATTCACTGAATGAGTTCAATATCCACAACGAATAACATTCGCTGCTTGATGGTATCCTGAACTTTTCTACCTCCTGAATTAAACTAATGGGATCTGGGCCCTTAAATGAAAGATAATCTCTTTACACTGCTACAACACTTGATACCCCAACATTTGCTATCACGCTTTTTGGGATATCTAGCGGCAAGTTCTGTCAGTTGGATCAAAGATCTACTGATCCAATTATTTATCAAACACTTTAAGGTTAATATGCATGAAGCAGCTAATCCAGATCCGACCAGCTACAGTTGCTTTAATGACTTCTTTACCCGCCCTCTGCGCTCAGATGCAAGACCCATAGTACTAGAACCAACACATTTAGCTTGCCCAGCTGATGGCTGTATTAGTCAGTTAGGGGATATCCACCATGATCTGATATTTCAAGCCAAAGGCCATATGTACAGCTTGACTACTTTGATCGGCGGCAACCATGAATTAGCCAAGCCCTTTATTAGCGGTACCTTTGCCACGATTTACTTATCACCTAAGGACTATCACCGGGTCCATATGCCTCTGGATGGAACTTTGCGCAGCATGGTTCATGTCCCGGGTAGACTGTTTTCCGTCAATCAGGCCACAAGCGCTAAAGTACCCGGTTTATTTGCCTGTAACGAGCGGGTCGTTGCCATTTTTGATACTGCTGTGGGGCCGCTCTGCATGGTTTTGGTGGGCGCTATGGTAGTAGCGAGCATATCAACGGTCTGGGCTGGTACCGTCTGCCCTCCTAGACGCCAAATCACCACTACCAACTATCAAGACAGGAGCTCCATTAACCTGAAAAAAGGCGCACAAATGGGCCACTTTCAGCTTGGATCAACCGTTATTCTATGCCTTCCACCAGGGGTAAACAAGTGGCCAAAGGAGCTCTACGCAGGTGCTGCTATTCAGCAGGGGCAGTTGTTTGGTTATCTCAATCAATCTAAAATAGCTGGCAATACAGACAAGGCCAGCGCCTGAATAGGCCATTCATACGAATTATTCTTGCTAACGCAGACCAATAATATAGGCCATCCTTACCACTGAAGTCACAGATGAATGTGGCTGATAATCACTAACTTTATTAACTGGTTTCTATACATCAAGGGTTCGCACATTGATTTTTTGCGAACAATGAACACCTTTATTCATATAATGTGCTTTTAATAGGAGAATGTCTTTTTCCATGACATCGATAAATGATCCTTATGCTAGTCGTGAAGCAAAGCGCTACGAAAACCCTATTCCCAGCCGAGAATATATCTTGCAAACACTGCAAGGTCGTAGTAAATCAACAACCGCTAAGAAACTGAAATGCGAACTAGGGTTGCTAGAGGATGCATCTATAACTGCATTAAGACGACGTCTTCAAGCCATGGAACGTGACGGCCAGTTGATCAGTGATCGTAAGGGTGCCTATAGTTTAGTAGACGCAACAAATCTGATTGCTGGTCGTATTCAGGGTCATCGCGATGGTTATGGTTTCCTCTGTCCTGATGATGATTCAGAGGATGTATTTCTTAACCACCGCCAGATGCGTACTGTACTGGATGGTGATAAAGCTCTAGTCAGGCTATGCAATCACAATCACAAAGGTCGTCAGGAAGGTATTATCGTAGCAGTAACTGAACGAAACACTCAGCAGATAGTGGGTCGCCTTTACAACAAAGCAGGTATAGCATTCGTGCGACCCGATAACCAGCGTATTAGTCATCATATTCAGCTGCTCCATGAACTATCACTACCTGCCGGTAATGGCCAGTATGTAGTTGTTGAGTTAATCCAACAGCCTGACAAACGCAACCAAGCCATCGGTAAGATCGTGGAAATTCTCGGTGAACATATGGCTCCTGGTATAGAAGTTGATGTGGCCATACGTAACCATAATATTCCTCACCAATGGCCTGCTGATGTATTACAAAAAAGTGATTCTTTGCCGCTTCAGGTCATGGCAGCAGACCAAACCAACCGATTTGACTTACGCTCGTTACCATTTGTTACCATCGATGGAAAAGATGCACAGGATTTTGATGATGCTATCTATACTTATAAAAAACGCTCTGGGGATTGGTGCCTGTATGTCGCCATTGCTGATGTATCCCATTACGTGCGTCCTGCAACAACACTAGATCAGGAAGCTTACCTTCGTGGCACTTCAGTTTATTTTCCTGGACGAACTTTACCCATGTTGCCATACGCGTTGTCCCATGGCCTGTGCTCTTTGAAGCCACAGGTAGATCGTCTGGTGATGATTTGTGAAATGACCATTAGTAAATTGGGCCAATTATGTGGCTATAAATTCTATGAAGGTATTATTCACTCCCATGCTCGCTTAACTTACAATCAGGTTGCGGCTATGCTGGATTTGCGTAACCAGTATTTTCAACCTTTGCGTCAACAGTATACTAACGTGATGGCTAATATAGATGAGTTATACCGACTCTATGGCGCCTTACGACAAGCACGAATCAAACGCGGCACCATTGATTTTACTATTGCTGAAACACAGATTGTATTTAGCGAAAACCGTAAAATCGATCAAATCGTGGCACTGCCACGCAATGATGCTCACAGATTGGTTGAAGAATGTATGCTATGCGCTAACGTCAGTGCTGCACGCTTTTTGCACAAACTTGATCTACCGGCTCTGTATCGTGTGCATATGAGACCGACACTGACCAAGTTGGAAAGCCTGCGCAGTTTTCTGGAGGATATGGAACTTACCCTAGCCGGTGGTACTGACCCTAAACCAATGGATTACCAAAATTTACTCCGCATGACCGCGAATAGAAATGATGCTCATTTGGTACAGAAAGTGACATTGCGATCCCTGAGCCAAGCATTTTATACTCCTGTTAACGAAGGTCATTTTGGCCTTTGCCATGAAGCCTACGCTCATTTTACTTCCCCTATCCGTCGCTATCCAGATTTGTTGGTTCATCGGGCAATTCGTAGCGTAATCCAAAGTAATTGCAACACTCACCTAGTAGCACGCTTGTCGACCCAGATCAGCCCAACACAGATCACATATCCTTATAATATGGATTCTATGAAACAGCTTGGAGAACATTGCTCCATGGCTGAACGACGTGCTGATGAGGCTAGCTGGGATGTGACTGGCTGGCTTAAATGTGAATACATGCAGGCCCATGTAGGGTGCCTTTTCATGGGAACGGTCAATGCAGTTACTAGTTTTGGCTTGTTTGTGGAACTTAACGATGTGCATATTGAAGGTTTATTGCATATCAGCAATCTGCCTAGTGATTATTACCATTTTAATGCAGCTCGACATTGTATCGATGGTGAGAGGAATGGTCGCAGTTTTCGTTTGGGTGACTTGGTACAAATTCGAGTAATTCGAGTTGATCTGGATAATAAGAAAATTGATTTTGCATTGGCTGACAGCAGAGCTAACAAAAATAGTGGCGGTAACCATGCTACTGACCTGTACTAACATAACTAGATTTGAGGATAACAGAGGATATGCCCTACTTATTTGGCTTGCATGCGGTTAAAGCCATCCTGGCACGTAACCCGCAGAAGGTGCAGATGGTTTGGTTGCAAGAGAATCGCCATGACCAGCGCCTGCAACAGTTACAGCAACTGTTAACAGAAGCCGGTATTGTCTGGCATGATGCCTCGCGCCGAGAGTTGGATCAACGGGTGGGAGGATGTCATCAAGGTGTCGTGGCAGCTTGCTCTGCTACTCCAGTGCAAGGTGAATCGTTCTTGGAGCAACTGGTACAAGGTTTAGATACCCCACCACTGCTATTGGCGCTGGATGGCATTACTGACCCACATAACTTAGGTGCTTGTTTGCGTACTGCTGATGCGGCTGGCGTTCATGCTGTTATCGCTACAAAGCATAAGTCCGCTAGTTTAAATGCTACTGTGGCCAAAGTCGCTTGCGGTGCAACCGAAAGCATTCCCTTCGTTCAGGTGACTAATTTAGTGCGCTGTCTTAAATGGCTAAAGCAGGCCGGTATCTGGATTACCGGGACGGCCAGTGGTGAAGCATCAACTAAATTGTATGAAGCTAACCTATGTGGACCCATGGCACTGGTTGTAGGTGCGGAAGGTGTGGGTATGCGGCATCTGACCCGAGTAACCTGTGATCAATTAGTACATATTCCCATGGCAGGTTTAGTCAGCAGTTTGAATGTATCAGTGGCAACAGGCATCTGCTTATTTGAAGTAGTGCGACAACGCCAAGGGTAAAGGTAAAGCCGAAGGCTTACTTTTTGACCCAGCTAGTCATTTAAGCCCGGCTGCTTTAGCAATAAATCCCGGGCACCATTAATCTTCTGTGCCAAATAGTCGCTACCGCCCTTATCCGGATGATTGCGTGCCATAAGTTGCTTATGAGCCCGGATAATTTTGGCTCGACCAGCATTTGAATCAATACCCAATATATCGTACGCCTGTTTTATAGACATAGCAGGATGTTCAGTTGTACGGTTGGCTTGCCGGTTACCTTGTTGTGACAGAATTTTCCATAGACCGAAGGCTTGCAAAATAGGGCGTCTGTATATTATTAACCCACCCAGAATGCTAAACGCTAGCGGAATCAGGCTACGCAATATGAGTCCAGCAAAGATAAAAACCATTAGAATAACTGCCAGCCGTAGGATTAGCGGCTTACCATGGTTCGGAGCCCGCTTGATCATGATCCGAGTAGCCAGTACGACAATCAGAGCGGCTAGTCCGATAAGTATTGGGTTCATATGGCAGAGGAACCTGATTTAAGGTTAATCAAGTGTATCGACCAACTATCTAATATGGCAACGGCGCCAATAAGGGAACAACCCACTCTAGTGCAGATACTGGTAATGATCAGTGCTACCAAAGGTGACCATGTTAAACCCTGTATACAGACACCATCACATAACGCAGGTTTAGTACTGCTGACAAAGGATTAATTTAAGGTTGCCTAGCTTAAAATTTAATAAGCACATATTCTTACCGAACAAAATCCAAGGTCAGAGTGTCCCTTGTGACACCGATTATTGCATGATCTATTGCTTCATAAGCCATATGCTAATCTGACATAGATCATCGTTGTTCAAGTTGGCAATACTGCTTATATAAAAATATCATTACGATAACAAAGCTTAGTCCATCAGCCAAGGGAAACGCTAACCAAAGTCCATTGATACCAAACCATCGCGGTAAAATCAACGAAGCAGGCAACAGGATAAAGTAAATCCGCACTGATGATAGCAGTAGTGCGGGAAGAGCCTTTCCTAAGGCTTGGAAAAATGCAGCACCCAGAGCCTGAATATTAGCCAGAGGGAAAAACATAAATACTGTGTAAGCAATGTCTTTGGCTGCATCAATTAACTGCTGATGATCAGTAAATAAGCCGATAATTGATTCTAGAAATAGCATGATCAGCAAGCTCATCAGCAAACTGTAGCTACCGCTGGCAATGAGGCTAACTCTCAGTATGTGACGCACTCGCCGGTGCAGCCCAGCACCATAGTTGTAGCCACACAGCGTCTGAAAGGCAATGATCATGGCAATATTAGGCAAAATTATAAAAATAATCATTCTCCCAATAATGCCATAAGCACTGATAATTAGATCACTATCTATGTTACTGAATTGAGTAATGGAGTAGTTTGTTAAAGTAATCAATATGGAAATTCCAGCATGAGAGATTAACAATGGGATACCAAGCAGTATAATCTGCTTTATGCACAGCCAATCTAGTTGGTAGCTAAATAATCTGAGTTGCAGCCTAGTTCTACCACTTAGGTAAAACCATAGAGCCATTAGCAAACTTGCGGCTTGGGAGATTAAAGTAGCGTAAGCAACGCCACTGACTCCTAAGTCTAAAAAAAAAATAAATACGGCATCCAAAGCAATATTTAATAAGGCCGCCAAAGCCATCAGATTCATCATGAGTATGGCTTTGCCTTCTGAACGCAGCAGATCATAAAGTACAGCGCTGACCATAGACAGAATAGTACCGATTAAAATAATTGGTAATAGATAGTCATGAGCGTACGGCCACAGCAATTGGCTAACTCCCATCAACTTTAGGATATCCTGCATACAACTAACAATGCCAATTGTCAGCACCAGACTCGTTAACAAGGCTAGGCGCAGAGCTAAATCAGCGGTTTTCTGGGCAGAATCAACTTGATTAGCACCCAGGTTTCGGGCTACTAAAGATGCCATACCACTGCTAATTAGGCTGGCTAATGCAAAAATAAACATTTGAATGGGAAAAACAATAGAAACACCGCCCATAGCGGCAGGACCAAGGGCACGAGTCACAAAGATTGCATCCACAAAATTGTAGAGGCCATTCACCAACATACCTATACTTATAGGCAGGGCTAAGCCCAGAAATAACCGAGTAATAGGTTGCGTACCCATATATTCAGCTTTTTTGGGCATAATTAGCTTCTCAGGATACACAGCCTGTCGTCATAAACCATGACGCACGGGTAGTAGCAGCTGGTGTTTGTGCCATGCTAGTGGCTAGCCGCTTTATAGTGGTGTACAGTGTTTATTTATATACAGTGTTATCATAATGCTGGCAAACCACGGCCTACGAGTGGAACATAATTCAATAGGCAGAGGACAGAATTACATTGACTGATAGTCTTTTCCATACGAATCAGTTGGTATGGGTTTCACCACAAAGATACAGGGTTCAAATGGTTAATTCTAATTAGCGTTAATCGACTAGTAGTTTAGTGAGACTAATCTAGTTATTATGGCAGTACATATAATGGATAGCTAGGGAAGCTTTGCAAAAATTGACACCCACCCGTACTGGGTTGAAAACTGACTTGGAACACTTAATTATTGCTTACATGCTATAACTGTCTGACAGCTTTTGCCTCAGCTTCAATATTACCAAGATATTTTTTTAGAGGTTTATTACATGGTTATTCTGAGATCATTGCACTAAAAACAATAGTATGTATTTTAGAATAAGGGTTTTTAGTTCAGTCCAATCATGCCGATGAGTAACTTCTCCAAAGCTGCGCAATCACCCCATCAAATCGAAACGCCGGGTTATCTTTGGCCTACCCAAGCATTGCTTCAGCCCTAGAATGGGCAGGATCAGCATGATATAAGACCTATCTGGTATTTAAAGTCATGTTATTGATCACAGTGACTGTTTAAGGCCTCACCTTTAGGAATACATCCAACCGTTAAAAGCACTTAAAAAAATAGACTTGTAAACCCCTAATTTTAAGCAGCCGCTATTCGTAGAAAATTAGACTTACTACTTAAGCAATACCTACTTGTTTCATGGTCTTGTGTTAAGTATAATTATTAGCCTCACATTTTTTGTGATTAAAACCTCCTTGCTGTCTGACTCATTCACTACTATCGGGTTGAAAACACTCTTTGTTGTGGCTTGATGTATTTAAAATTGATGGCTAATCAAACCATAAGGAGCAACGATGCGTCATTATGAAATTGTCTTTTTAGTTCACCCTGACCAGAGTGAGCAAGTCCCTACAATGATTGAGCGTTATAAGTCGACCGTTAAGTCCGATGGAGGCTTTATTCATCGCCTCGAAGATTGGGGGCGGCGTCATTTGGCTTACCCCATTAATAAAATACACAAAGCCCATTATGTGCTAATGAATGTCGAGTGTTCAGGTGCCGCGATTGAAGAACTTGAGAATGCATTCCGCTACAACGATGCAGTCATTCGAAACATGATCATGCGTATGAAGGCTGCTGTAACTGATGAATCTTCTATTAAGTCTGCTGAAAATCGTGAAGATCGTCGTCGTCACGAACGTACTGGACGTACAGAAACAGCCAAAACGGCAACCATTCCTGAGGAGTTAGCGAAGGGAACGGGAACTGCTACTGACGACACTGCTGTGGCAGTTGAATCATCAAGTAAGGCAGCCGACAAGGAAGCAGGTTCTATAAAGTCAAGTACAACAATAGCACCGCAAGATACGGAATAAGTTGACTGAATTCACTGGAGGATTGTTCCTATGGCACGTTTTTTTCGTCGCAGACGGTATTGTCGCTTTACCGCTGAAGGCATAACAAATATCGATTACAAAGACATTGACACCCTCAAAGGTTATGTGACTGAAACTGGTAAGATTGTGCCCAGCCGAATTACTGGCACCAAGGCCCGATATCAGCGCCAGCTGACTACTGCCATCAAGCGTGCTCGGTATATTGCCCTGTTGCCTTATACCGATAGTCACAAGTAGATTGACGGTTGTAACAGATGCGAGCACTGGCTCAATACGCTACTCGTGGCCATCGTGAAGCAACACTGGCAGCTGTAGTTACAGCTCTAATTCCTTTGCTGTTCTGGCTTAGTGCAGCAGTAATAGCCCTAGTTATTTTGCGCAAAGGAACAAGTTCAGGCCTGAAGGTGCTGTTTTGGGCCTTATTGCCCGGCATTATGTGGCTGGCAGGCGGAGACCCCAGTGCCTTGCTGACACTGCTTGGTGTGGCGACGATTGCCGTTGTACTAAGGGAGACGGTCAATTGGTCCTGGACATTGTTGGCAGGGTTGTTAATTGGTGTTGTATCTAACCTGATAATGGTGATATACCTGAACCCAGCACTGGCATCCATAGGGCAAATGATTGAACAGTTAGCTGTACAAAGTGATACTAGTAACCTGTCAAATCAGCTTCAAATATTACAGGCTAATGGCTTTGACAACGTCTTAATGGGATTTTTTGGCGCCACTCACATGACTATGCTGCTAGCTAGCCTTGTGTTGGCACGATGGTGGCAAGCTTCCTTATTCAATCCAGGTGGTTGGCAGACAGAGTTCCACCAGTTTCGTCTGCCATTCTGGTTTGTTGGATCATTGATAACACTGATTTTTGTTGTTAGCCATCTGTTTGACCTGTCTCGTTGGGTGCCAATGCTAACCATACCCCTGTTATTTGCAGCCATGTCGTTAGTTCATGGCAGTATAGAGAAGTTAAATCTGGGATGGCCCATATTGACGTTATTTTATCTGACAACCCTTTTTTTTGGCGTTATTTTTGTCAATATGCTGATACTTGCTGCTGCCACTGATAGTCTGTTTGATTTTCGTAAACGATTACCAACGCGCTAATAAAGCAAAAAAACGGGTTTACGGTCTTGTATTTTGCAATGTAATAAAGAGGTAAGCGAGATGAATATTATTCTACTCGAAACAGTAGGTAAATTGGGTAACTTAGGAGACCAGGTTGTTGTCAAAGCTGGTTATGGTCGCAATTACTTGATTCCTTTTGGCAAAGCAGTGCCTGCAACCAAGGCTAATGTAGCGTCATTTACAGTTCGACGAGCAGAGCTCGAAGCTAATGCCACCAAGCTATTATCTGAGGCTAAAAATCGAGCTGAAGCAATAAGGGAATTAACGGTTACCATCATAACTAAAGCCAGCGATGGTGGTAAGCTATTTGGATCCGTGGGTATCCGCGATATTGCTGAGGCAGTCACTGCCACGGGACACCAGTTAGACAAATCTGAAATACGCCTAACCGAAGGGATTCTACGTCGCACAGGAAGCTATGTGATCACGCTGCAATTTCACACCGATGTTATGGTTGACATTAACTTGGTGATAGCAGGCGAATAATACCCAACCTGATTGAGCAAAAAAAACCCCACAACATAACTGTGGGGTTTTTTTTGCTCAATTGTATTGTTCGCAGTATTATCTAAAATAAGCAATAACACGCTGACGCCAAGTCATGAACCGAAATGATAAAATCAGGCGCTATCAGTAAGCAAAATCACTAGAATTTAACCAAATAATCAAGATAGTTATGGGTTATATGAACCTTAGTCATGATTGAATCAACTAAATTATTAACACAAGACCCTGATTTAGAAATACTTAAGGTCCCACCACACTCCCAGGAAGCTGAACAATCAGTTCTGGGTGGTTTAATGCTAGATAATGATGCATGGGATAGAGTAGCTGAAGTCGCTGCTGAAGTGGATTTTTATCGTTCAGATCACCGATTAATCTTTCGGGTTATGCAAAAACTGGCGGGGCACAGCCAACCACTAGATGTTATTACCTTGTCGGAAGAATTAAGCCGCTTGGACAAACTGGAACATGCCGGTGGTCTAGTTTACTTGACTGAATTGGCAAAAAATACTCCCAGTGCTAGTAATATCACAGCCTATGCCAGCATTGTGCGTGAACGGGCGTTGTTACGACAATTAATTACCGTTGCCGACAAAATTTCTGACTCAGCTTTTCATACTGGCGGTCGTAGCTCCGCGGAAATTCTGGATGAAGCGGAACGCATGGTATTTCAGATTGCTGATGTCCGCACCCAAGAGAGTGAACCGCAGTTAATTACGCCAATCTTATCCAAAACCATGGATCGGATTGATGAATTATCTAAGTCTAAAAGTGATCTAACCGGACTAACTACAAACTTTAAAGACCTAGATAAAAAAACTTCCGGACTACAGTCATCTGATCTGATTATCATTGCAGGTCGCCCGTCCATGGGGAAAACTGCTTTTGCTATGAATATTGTAGAAAACGCAGCCGTTATGGGGCAGGCTCCTGTCCTTGTTTTCAGTATGGAAATGCCAGCAGAGCAATTAATGATGCGAATGCTATCATCTCTTGGCCGGATTGATCAAACTCGTGTGCGCACTGGCAAGCTCGAACAAGAAGACTGGACTAATCTAAATGGTGCATTTAATCTATTGCATGACAAACCTTTGTTCATTGATGATACACCTGCTCTGAGCCCTGCGAGTATAAGATCACGAGCACGGCGTATTGTTCGTGAACATGGCAAGCTTGGGCTAATTATGATTGATTATCTGCAATTAATGCAGATCCAGGGACATAATGATGGCCGAACGGCTGAAATTTCTGAAATTTCTCGCTCTCTCAAAGCGCTTGCCAAAGAGATGCAATGCCCGATTTTGGCACTATCACAATTAAACCGTAGTCTGGAGAACCGGCCTAATAAACGGCCCGTTAACTCTGATTTGAGAGAATCTGGAGCTATTGAGCAAGACGCAGATGTAATTATGTTTATCTATCGAGATGAAGTCTACAACGAAGATAGCCCTGATCGAGGGAAAGCAGAAATTATTATTGGCAAACAGCGTAACGGTCCTATAGGCACAATAAACCTGGCTTTCATTGGAAAATACACCCGATTTGAAGATTTATTGCACCATTATGAAGATTACAGAAGACCAGATTAGTAAAATTGCACAGCTACCTTCTGAATTTCAGGCTTTCTTGTCGTTCTGAATACCTCTTTAAAACTGAATAGACATTTGTATTCTTCCAAGGGTGACCTTCTTCGGTGGTCAAACCTTTGTCATTTAATACCTTCGCAATTCTTCTATAACCCAATCCATCCTTATGGAATGATGGGACAAGTCTGAAAATATCTAATTGTTTTTGTGAGTATCGTGTTGGGTTTTGTTCTGGAAGAAGGTTGTTGAACCTCTTTGAAACTTCATAAAACAGATAGCTTGAATAATCTCCTTCCAAAAAGTATTGTCCAAAATGACATTTAACTCCACTATTACTTATCGGACTCCTGTACTGACAGGAAGTCAGTATTCTGATTACCAGTTATTTGTCTATCAGACCATTTCTGAGCGACGGGAGCAAGGTATGACCTTTGACGCTATTACTGAGTGGTTGAACAAAAACGGATGCCTTACTTTGCGAGGCAAACATTTTAGAGGTGCACACGTTCATTCAATCATTAAAAAGAGATTGGCACGGTAAGATTTAATCAAATGATTTTCTTCACATTTTCATTTGTGATCCCCTCAAAAATTCGGAGCAGTTATAAGTAGAAAATTCCACTAAAATGAACGAAAGGAGTTTTCTATGAGAAAGTCATGTTGTAACTATCCCCTAAACTAATACACATCACTCGTAGAATTTTTTATAAGATATCCCAGAGCAGTTTTACGATGAGCAAACGCATGACCGAAAGCCAAATAGTGGCAATTTTGAAAGAAGCTGACGCTGGTATGGCAATAAAAGATATCTGCCGTAAATATAGCGTAGCCAATTCAACTGTTTACAAATGGCGAGAAAAGTATGGCGGCATGGAAGCCTCTGATGTTAAACGCTTAAAAGAGCTTGAAGAAGAGAACCGTAGGCTTAAGCAAATGTACGCTGACTTAAGTCTTAAATCTCAGCTACAGGAAGAAATCATAAAAAAGCTGTAGTGCCTGTGGCAGAGCGCAAAGTCTGGGCTCAGGAGTTACAGGCCACACACCAAATCGGTGTAACAATGAGCTGTAAAGTCGTTTCTATAAGCCGAACGGCGTTTTATTATCAGCCAACGCTGACAGATGATAGTGCCATTATCGATGCACTGAATGACTTGGTGGAAAAACACCAGAGGTGGGGCTTTCCTAAGTGTTTTAAGCGGCTGCGTAAGCTAGGCTATCACTGGAACCATAAGCGCGTATATCGCGTGTACACGGAGTTAAAGCTCAACCTTAGGCGCAAATCCAAACGAAGGTTACCGCCAAGAAACCCCGAACCATTAACGGTGCCAAATCATCAAGGGCACACATGGTCAATGGACTTTATGAGTGACCAGCTGCATAACAAGGTGCGTTATAGAACATTTAACATCATCGATGACTTTAACCGCCAGCTATTAGGCATTGATATAGCCACCAGCATTCCATCGTTGCGTGTTATACGTTATTTAGACAGGTTGGGCGAATGGCATGGTTATCCAGAGAAGATTCGGGTTGATAACGGCAGTGAATTCACGTCAAGCGTGTTTACCGATTGGGCTCTAGCTCACAGTATCAGAATTGACTATATCAAGCCTGGTTGCCCGTATCAAAACGGCTATATAGAGCGTTTTAATCGTACATATAGGCATGAAGTATTGGACTTATATTGGTTTAAAAACCTACAGGAGGTTAAGCAGATAACGGACGAATGGATTGAAATTTATAACACCCAAAGGCCGCATGACTCGCTCAATGATATGACGCCCACTGAGTATAGGAATGCAGCTTAAACTGTCTACGAGGTGGCTGTGTTAAGAATGGGGTATTTACAATGGTGAGAGTTATTTTTTTCATAAATAAATATTATCAAAATATAGATTAAATCTGACCAAACTAAAGATAACAAACATTCAATTTTTGCTTTCCTGATTAAAAAACCCACGTATGAAACTTTTGAACAAAGAATCTGAGTTTACTGAGAATAGAAAATGAAAGATTTACTAGAAGCAGTTCATTTGTATTTTGAAGGTATTCCCGAGTGCGGTGTATCTAAATTGAAAGAGGTATTTCACCTTGAATCTAGTCTTTTTGATGCCGATAATGGAAATATTTTTGTAGAAACAATCGATAGTTTTTTAGAAGATATCTCAACAAGAACTTCACCAGCAAGTGTTGGACAAGTCATGAAATCAGAAACACTAATAATTGATTGCTTATCTCCTATTAGTTCAACAGTAAAAATTAGAATCCAAGCATACAATAATTTTTTTGTTGATCATTTGGCATTTAGAAAAAATTGAGAGTTAGAATCAAAGACTGTGATATCTGTAAGGACGCAAAAGAAGTTCTCTACAGATGTAGATACAAAGACTTGAAGGATTGGGTGTTCTTGTGTGGAAAGTGTCTGGCAAGGATTAAATCAAAGTACGAGGATACTTACCAATACGGTGGAACTTGGAAGAGTAAAAAAAATAAGTACCCCCCAAAACTGAAAAATATTTTATATATCTATAAAGAATGCAAGTACCTAATGAGATATTTCCCCCCCCCCCCCCCCTTAAAACTGAGTGGGGTTTGATTGCACTTTCCTGTACCTAATCCTTTATCCATTGAAGTTTGAATTTACTTATTTAAACGCCATGATTGAATTGACGAATATTCTTTATTCTGTCTAATCTCTCGCGATATTTCTTAAGAACAGAGAGCACTTGGGTGTTCTTCCAAGCGTTTCCTCTGACAATCTTGATGCTCTGTTCATTAAGATAATCTGCAATCCTCCAATATCCCATTCCACTATCGTGCAGTGACTTTATGAGATCGTGATTGCGTTGCTGTTGTTCAGTGTATTGCTGTTCTGCACAAAAATCATTAGACCCAATTGTCATATGAAAACATAGGTACTGAGAGAAACCACCACCAGTTTGTACACTCTTCTGAACTACTCCACTGTGACAGATTTAGCCAGATTACGGGGCTGATCAACATCAGTCCCTTTAATCACCGCGACATGATAAGCTAATAGTTGTAAAGGCAAAGTATATAATATGGGCGCCAGAAGTGGATCGACTCTTGGAAGGCGAACGATATGAACAGCTTCATCGGTAGGTATATTAACTAACTGGTCAACAAATAAAAATAGTTCTCCACCTCGAGCTCTAACTTCATGTAAGTTAGCTTTTAGTTTTTCTAGCAATGAATTATCTGGCACCACTGCCACCACTGGCATATGTCGGTCAACTAAAGCTAGAGGGCCGTGTTTAAGTTCACCAGCGGGGTAAGCTTCAGCATGGATATAAGAAATTTCCTTCAGCTTTAAGGCGCCTTCCAGAGCAATGGGATAGAGACTTCCTCGACCCAAAAATAAAGCATGGTGCTTATTGGCAAAATGTCCAGCCAAAGTCTCAATCACATCCTTAAGTTGCAATACTTGTTGTAATAGATCGGGTAATTTTGCAAGCTGTACCAACATCCGGCATTCAGGTTTTGGCAAGCTCTGGCGAGTTCTTGCTAAAACCAAAGTTAATATTAGTAAGGCAACGAGCTGGGTGGTGAATGCTTTGGTTGAAGCAACCCCGATTTCTGGACCCGCCCGGGTTAGAAGTGATAAATCTGATTCTCGTACCAAACTGCTGCTGGGCACATTGCAAATGGCTAGACTGGCCACTAAATAATCTGTATCGATATGGCGCAGAGCTGCTAATACATCAGCTGTTTCACCAGACTGAGACAAAAGAATCAGCAAGGTATCTGATAACAACACCGGTTGTCGATAACGAAATTCGCTAGCACATTCAACCTGACAAGGTAATCCAGATAAAGATTCAATCCAGTAACGCGCAACTAGTCCAGCATGATAACTAGTACCACAAGCAACTATCTGAACCCGCTTGGCTGCCATCAAACGGTTATGTGCATTCTTAGAAAATAATGTTTCTAAGGTATCCCAATCCGTTAGATATTGGCCCAATCCATTGGCAATAACCACTGGTTGCTCATCAATTTCCTTGAGCATGTAATGTTTATAGTACCCTTTATCAGCACTTTCGTTGCTGTATTCAAATCTGCTCACAGTACGCTGAACAATTTGACCAGCTCGATCTAGCACAGTAACGTCATCTAGGGACAAGTCAGCAACATCACCATCCTGCAAGAACATAAACTGGTCAGTCACCTGCAACAGTGCCAGCTGGTCGGAAGCAATGTAACTTTCTCCACTACCAATTCCTACTACCAGAGGGCTCCCCATACGAGCAGCCACCAAACGATTTGGCTGCTGTAGATCAATTACCCCAATAGCGTAAGCGCCGGTAAAGCGTTTAGTAGCTCGGATTACTGCTGAAACTAGATCAAGACCTCTGGCACAATAGGAATGAATCAGGTGAACAATAACTTCGGTATCGGTCTGGCTAGCAAAGACATAGCCTTTGCTAGTTAGTTCAGTTCTAATCGCTTCGTAGTTATCAATGATACCATTATGCACTAATGCAATGCGCTGATGAGATTGGTGTGGATGCGCATTAGTTACAGTAGGTACCCCGTGAGTGGCCCAACGAGTATGCGCTATACCCAGATTACCAGCAACAGGATTTTGCTTTAAAAGTTGCTTTAACTGGGCTACTTTACCAGTTCGACGCAAACACTTCAGCTGCCCATCAACCAATACAGTTAGCCCAGCAGAATCATATCCACGGTATTCCAATCGCTCCAGCCCCTCAAGCAAAATTGGAGTAATATTTCTTTGGGCAGTGGCTCCCATTATTCCACACATACATTGTCTCTGTAATTAAGCAGAAGTTTATTTTGATAATGAAGATCTAAAAAAAATTTTCAACTCTATGTAAATTTATTTTACTGATATTGCAGTGGATGTAAAAGAACGTCAAAGTTGATGCAATTAGCAGTTTAGTTATTATTAACTAATAGTGGCTTATACAATTACTATTTTTTTTTCCAATGACCGATATTAACTTGGCGCCCACGACCTATAGCTAGGTGATCTGCAGGAACATCTTTAGTTACAGTAGACCCAGCACCTATAGTAGCACCAGAACCAACTCTTACCGGAGCTACCAGTGCAGTATTAGATCCTACAAACACGTTTTCTTCTATGATAGTCGTATGTTTTTGAGCACCATCATAGTTACAGGTAATGGTGCCTGCACCAACATTACTGTGTTGGCCTACTTGGCAGTCGCCTAAATAAGTAAAATGGTTAACTTTAGCTCCAGTACCAATATTAGACTGTTTAGTCTCTACAAAATTACCTATTTTAGCACCAGCAGCCATTTTAGTACCGGGTCGCAGGCGAGCAAAGGGACCTATTTCACAACTATCACCTACCTCAGCATCCTCCAGCACACTATTGGCTTTGATTTTAACCCCAGAACCAATTCGCACATTCTTCAAGCTGCAGTTAGGACCAATAATAACACCGTCTGCCAAGGAGATATGACCTTCTAAGACCACATTAATATCAATGCTAATGTCACGTCCTAATATCAATTCGCCACGCAAATCAAAACGCTCTGGATCAGCTAATTGCAAACCCTGCTGCATAAACTGATGTGCTTGCTGCAACTGATACCAACGCTCTAATTGAGCCAGCTGTACCAGATCATTAACCCCTTTTACCTGCTGTTCAAGCTGAGGAGATATAGTAGCTATACTAATCTGGTTAGCAACAGCACTGGCAATAATGTCAGTCAGATAAAGTTCCTGCTGAGCATTTTTGGCACTGAGCAATGGTAACCAGGAATGCAGACAATGTGCTTTGATGGCCATAATACCTGTATTAACTTCATGGATCGCTTGTTGTTCGGCAGAAGCGTCCCGATGCTCAACAATAGCCTTCACCATACCACTAGTATTACGCAGTATACGTCCGTATCCAGAAGGATCACGCAACTCCACGGTAAGGAGGCCTATTTGTTGGTCAGATACACATGAAACTAGTTTTTGTAAGATCTGCACTGGCACCAAAGGAACATCACCATACAGTACCAAAACGACAGATTGGTCATCAATATGAGGCAAAGCCTGGGCAACAGCATGACCAGTGCCTAACTGCTGATCTTGGGAGATGCAGTTAACTGGAAAGTGCCGTAGGCTCTGCTGTACTTGCTCTTTCTGATGGCCAACAACAACATGTAATGCTTCTGGATTCAGTTGTAAAGCCGAATCAACAACATGCAAAAGCATAGGCTTTCCAGCCAATAAGTGAAGCACCTTAGCCTTTTGGGAGTTCATACGACTGCCTTGACCAGCAGCCAAGATAATTACGTTTAGCGCCATAATAATTCCATATGGTATTTTTCTACAAAAAAATACCCAAGGCTAATATTTATGCCCAAGCAATTTTCAAATAGTTAAATAAATAACTGAATTGTAAAATTAGAAATTATTAATTTCACAATAAATAAAGGTGGCTAAAGCCACCTTTTACCTATGCACATTTGTATACTAAACTTTCAATTACTAGGACAGATATTTTGGATCATTGCCCCAACTTTTTTCGAATCTGGCGTAATGTACGTAGTTGTGCAGTTGCTTCGGCCAACTGAATAGCCACTTTAGAATACTCAAAGTTAGCAGGTTGATCTGTCATTGCTTGTTGGGCGTAACGCCGAGCTTCTTCTGCAGCAACTTCATTCAAATCATGAGAATGTAGAACCGTGTCAACCAATAAAGTGACTTTTTGAGGCTGAACTTCTAAAAACCCACCAGAAATATAAAAAACTTCTTCTTTACCTTCTGCAGTACGCAGTTCAACTGGGCCTGGTTTAATACCACTAAGTAGTGGGGCATGACCCGGAGTAATTCCTAGATCACCCAGACTTCCAGTCAGAGAAACAAATTCAACCTGGCCAGAAAAGATCGATTTCTCTGAACTAACGATATCACAATGTACCGTTGTTGCCATATTACTGTCCTCACCCAAATTTAGTCTGCAAGCCCTATTACATCTGCTTAGCTTTCTCAATCACCTCTTCAATACCGCCAACCATATAGAAGGCTTGTTCAGGCAAGTCATCGTATTCACCATTAAGGATGCCTTTAAAGGCACGAATGGTGTCCTTCAAAGGGACGTATTTGCCAGAAGAGCCAGTAAATACTTCGGCCACAAAGAAAGGTTGTGACAGAAATCGCTGAATTTTACGAGCACGACTAACAACCTGTTTATCTTCTTCAGATAATTCATCCATTCCAAGAATGGCAATAATATCTTTCAACTCTTTATAACGCTGTAGAACACCTTGTACTCCACGAGCGACATCATAATGATCCTGACCAATAATCAAAGGATCGAGTTGACGCGAAGTGGAATCTAGTGGATCAACCGCTGGATATATACCAAGTTCGGCAATCTGCCGGGATAAAACCACAGTAGCATCTAAATGAGAGAAGGTGGTTGCCGGAGACGGGTCAGTTAGGTCGTCTGCAGGCACATATACAGCTTGGATTGAGGTAATTGATCCAGTTTTAGTTGATGTAATGCGTTCCTGTAAAACACCCATTTCAGAAGCTAGAGTCGGCTGGTAACCTACTGCAGATGGCATTCTTCCTAATAAGGCAGATACTTCAGTACCTGCCAAGGTATAGCGATAAATATTATCAACAAATAACAATACATCACGACCTTCATCACGAAATTTTTCTGCCATAGTCAATCCAGTTAAGGCAACGCGTAGACGGTTTCCTGGGGGCTCATTCATTTGCCCATACACTAGGGATACTTTGTCTAATACATTAGACTCCTTCATTTCGTAATAGAAGTCGTTTCCTTCTCGGGTTCGCTCACCAACACCAGCAAAGACAGAATAACCACTGTGCTCAATAGCAATGTTGCGAATTAATTCCATCATGTTAACAGTCTTGCCAACACCAGCACCACCGAATAAACCGACCTTGCCACCTTTAGCAAATGGACATACTAAGTCAATAACTTTGATACCAGTTTCCAATAGTTCATTGCTGGCTGCCTGTTCAGAGTAGCTAGGAGCCTTACGATGGATTGGCATACGTTCTTGTTCACCAATTTCACCTCGTTGATCAATTGGATTACCCAATACATCCATAATTCGACCCAAGGTAGCTGTACCCACAGGCACAGAGATTGCTGCCCCAGTGTTATTAACTTCCAGGCCTCGGCTAACGCCTTCAGTTTGGCCCATGGCAATGGTACGCACAACGCCGTCACCAAGCTGTTGTTGAACTTCAAGGGTCAAGTTTTTTTTATCTACAGTCAATGCGTCGTAAACTTTGGGTACTGATTCACGTGGAAACTCCACATCAACCACAGCACCAATAATCTGTACGATACGTCCGCTACTCATATTCAGTTCCTCTCTCGAAAATTCTAGCCTGCAAGCTTGTGCTATACCGCCGCAGCACCGCCAACGATTTCTGAAATTTCTTGGGTAATTGCTGCTTGTCGAGCTTTGTTGTAAATCGTCTGTAAGCTATCAATCATTTCACCGGCATTGTCAGTGGCACTCTTCATTGCTATCATCCGAGCTGCCTGCTCACAGGCATTATTTTCTACCACAGCCTGATACACTAAAGATTCTACATAACGACTCAACAATCCTATAAGTAATTCACGAGCATCCGGCTCATAGAGATAGTCCCAGTGGTGGTTCATTTTGTCTTCATTGGGGTCTGCTTGCAAAGGCAACAGTTGTTCCAAGGTCGGTACTTGAGTCATAGTGTTAACAAAATTGTTATAGATCACAAACAATCGGTCTAGTCGGCCTTCATCATAGGCATCGAACATAACCTTTACACTGCCAATTAGTTCAGCTGCATCAATACGGTCACCCAATTGAGTTTTGCTTGCAACAACATTTCCACCATAATTCTTAAAAAAACTAGCTGATTTGGAACCAAGGGCACAAATATCGATTTGTACCATTTGCTGATCCCAATCCATCATTGCACTTATGGCTTTTTTGAACACGTTAATATTCAAACCTCCGCATAAGCCACGATCAGAAGATACAATAATAAATCCAACACGCTTTATTTCCCTGCTCTGTAGGTACAGGTGCTTATATTCGGGGTTGGATTTAGCAAGATGCTGGATTACTTGGCGCATCTTGCTCGCGTAAGGCCGGCTTTGATCCATTCTATCTTGAGCCTTACGCATTTTACTTGCTGCTACCATTTCCATAGCACTGGTAATTTTTTGCGTACTACGAATACTTGCAATCTTCGTCTTGATTTCTTTTCCGACTGCCATATTCCTTACCTACTATTTAATTCCCTGATTTAATCAATAATCTACCATCGCAGACTACGGTTACCACGACTGGGTTGCCTTAAACTGCTCTACACAAGCTTTCAATTGAGCAGCGATATCGTCATTATAATCACCTGATTGATTGACATGGTCCATCACTATACTATGTTCACTGTTCATATATGCTAATAAAGCAGATTCAAAATCACCCAACTTGTTGAGCTCAATGTCTTCCAAGTAGCCTTCGTTAGCAGCATATAGACTAATCGCCATTTGAGCCACACTCATGGGTGAATATTGATTTTGCTTCATTAACTCAGTAACACTCTGTCCGTGCTCTAGCTGGGCCCGAGTAGCATCATCAAGATCCGATGCAAACTGGGCAAAAGCAGCTAACTCACGATACTGGGCTAACGCCAAACGTACACCACCACCCAATTTTTTGATAATTTTTGTTTGTGCAGCACCACCGACTCGGGAAACGGATAGCCCAGCATTTATAGCAGGACGAATACCTGAGTTAAATAGATCTGTCTCCAAAAATATCTGACCATCTGTAATCGAAATAACGTTGGTTGGTACAAAGGCTGACACATCACCTGCTTGTGTTTCAATCACAGGCAGAGCAGTTAGAGACCCTGTTTTTCCCTTGACTGCTCCGTTAGTAAACTCTTCCACATAATCTGAGTTGACTCGAGAGGCTCGTTCAAGCAACCGTGAATGTAAATAAAACACATCGCCAGGGTAAGCTTCACGACCTGGCGGACGCCTCAGCAATAAAGATATTTGACGATATGCCCAAGCCTGTTTGGTTAGATCATCATAAATAATTAAAGCATCTTCACCCCTATCACGGAAGTATTCACCCATAGTACATCCAGCATAAGGTGCTAGAAACTGCATAGCGGCAGAATCTGCTGCTCCTGCGTTAACCACGATAGTATGCTCCATAGCATCATGCTGTTCTAGCATGCGTACTACGCTAGCAACGGTAGACTGCTTCTGGCCAATGGCAACATAGATACACTTAATACCAGTACCTTTCTGGTTAATAATAGCGTCAATAGCAATTGCTGATTTACCAGTTTGACGATCACCTATAATTAACTCTCTCTGACCACGGCCAATAGGGACCATAGCATCAATTGCCTTGAGACCAATTTGTACTGGCTGATCAACAGACTTACGTTCAATAACCCCAGGAGCAACTTTTTCAACTGCATCAGTTAACGTGGCTTCAATCGGGCCCTTACCGTCAATAGCGTTACCCAAACCATCTACAACCCGGCCCAGTAATTGTGGACCTACTGGTACTTCTAGGATTCGACCTGTACAGCGGGCTGTCTGGCCTTCAATAAGACCTTCATAATCACCCAAAACCACGGCACCTACCGAGTCACGCTCCAAATTAAGAGCCATACCATAGATACGGCCAGGAAATTCAATCATTTCCCCGTACATAACTTCAGCCAATCCATGTATAAGAACGATACCATCGGATACATTGACTATAGTGCCCTCATTATGGGCCTCGGAAGAGACATCAAGCTGTTCAATATTTTTCTTGATTATTTCGCTGATCTCTGAAGGATTCAGTTGCTGCATGCTTTTTTCCTCATACTCAGGCATTCATGGCTTCAGCCAGTTTTCCCAGTTTTCCACGTACAGAACCATCAATGACTTGATCATTGGATCGAATCATAACACCTCCAAGTAAAGATGGGTCAGTAGTACTACTAATGTTAACATTGCGGGATAACTTGGAGCTCAATACCCGAGCCAAATGATCTTGTTGTGCATGACTTAGGTCAAAGGCACTGGTAATAGAAACATCGACTGATTTTTCTTGGTTCGCTTTCATTAGTTCATATAGCCGGTAAATTTCAGGCAGAAATGATAAGCGTTGTTTTTGGGCTAACAGATGTAGGAAATTTTTAGCCTGTTTCGATAAAGACAGACTTTTAGCACAAACGTTAATTAACATCTGGGCCTTCTGTTCAGCAGTTAGCGATGGATTGTCCAGTACAAGTTTGACTCGTGCTTCAGATACTATTGATGAAGCTAGACTCAAAATTGCTGACCAACCGGATAAATCGTCCTGTATTAATGCTGTTTCAAAAACAGCTTTGGTGTAGGGTCGAGCGATAGTAGTGGATTCAGCCATCATTTACCCCACTTAGAGTTCTGTTGCCAATTTATCAACGATCTTCTGATGATGTGCCATATCAATTGAAGCACCTAGGATTTTTTCTGCTCCAGCAACAGCCAAAGTAGCAACTTGACCTCGCAACGCTTCCTTCGCACGATTCGTTTCTTGTTCAATTTCTGCCTGTGCCATAACCTTGATACGATCGCCTTCAGTTTGAGCGTTGACTTTGGCCTCATCGATAATTTGGTTAGCGCGCTTATTTGCTTGATCAATGATATCTGCAGCCTGCAGCTTACTGGATTTTATAGTCTCATTCGCTGTCTGCTGTGCTTTTTCCAAATCACGCTTGGCAAGATCAGAAGCTTCTAGGCCTTCAGCAATTTTCTGTTGTCTCTCAGTTAGAGTTTCAATCAGTACTGGCCAAATATACTTCATGCATATCATCACAAAAATGATGAAAGCAATTAACTGACCAATGATGGTCATGTTGATATTCATACCTACACCTCTTTTGGTTCAGGTTGAAAATAGATGGCTTATTAAGCGACCGCAAACATGATATAAAGGCTTATGCCTACACCAATCATGGGAACCGCGTCGGTTAATCCCATCATAATAAAAAACTGAGTGCGCAGTAGGGGAATCAGTTCTGGCTGACGTGCAGCACCTTCCAGAAACTTACCACCCAACACACCAATACCAACTGCAGCACCAACTGCAGCCAAGCCCATAATTAAAGCACCAGCAATATAGAGTAATGCCGTTTCCATTAGTTTTTCTCCAGTGTTATTGAGATTATAAATTGGTTAATTCAGTTAGTGATGATCATATGCCATAGCTAGGTAGACAACAGTCAACACCATAAAAATAAAGGCTTGCAAGAAAATAATTAATATATGAAATAATGCCCAAGGAACAGACAACAACCACTGACTCCAGAATGGCATTAGGGCGATGAGAATAAATATCATTTCACCAGCGTACATATTGCCAAACAAGCGCAATGCTAAAGAAATTGGTTTGGCTAACAAACCTACTAGTTCCAGGAATAAGTTAAAAGGTAGTGCCCACTTACCAAGCGGCTGTAAACTCAATTCTGCCAAAAATCCAGTAATTCCTTTTTGCTTGATACTGTAAAACAGAATTAAGGCAAAGACACCTAAAGCCAATGCTAAGGTTATATTCAAGTCAGTAGTTGGCACCACCTTCATGTAATGGACACCCAGTAGACTCGACAAATAAGGAATCCAATCTACTGGAATCAAGTCCATGGTATTCATTAGAAAAACCCAAACAAAGATAGTCAATGCTAAAGGCGCAATTAAATTGTTTTTATGAGCAAAAACACTTTTTACATTGTCATCAATAAATTCAATTACCATCTCAATGAAATTTTGCAGTCCTCCAGGAATTCCTGCAGTAGCTTTACGAGCAACTCGACTGAACAACCACAAGAATAGGCTACCTAATATCAGTGACCAAAGCATGGAATCGACATTAATTGCCATAAATCCCATGTCAGATATTTCTTTAGCAGTCTCAGCTATCTTCCAACCCAGTTCGGGGTGATTACCATAAGTTAAGTTAGTCAAATGATGTGATATATACTCAGAAGAGGTCATGGTTTCACTGGCCATATTTATTCTCGCCTTTAAATCACTGAAATAACTTATACTTTAATCTATAAGCACTGAAAGAACATTTGCTAAGACATGCGAACCAATGTAAGTGCATAATAGAGCTAGGCTATGAATAGGTCGTAAAAAAACAAAAACCACTGTCAGGAGAGCCGTAGTTAAACCTATCTTTAGCAATTCGTTTCGGTACATCCAGCCTAGTACTTTGCTAGCATCAAATTTTTCTTTTTTGCTCGCGAATTGTTCTCTCTTTAGAGCCAGTCGCGCGGGAAGATTATAAATTAATCCACCTAGTAGAACTGAATAACCAATTATTTCATTAAATACACATACCACTATTGAAAGTGACAACGTTAGTATTAAGTGTACCCACAGTATTCTGGATATACGAACAGTTGCCTTATCTATGGCGCTCATGGAGCAATCTTACTTCTAAAGTGATATTTTATAACATTTAATGCTTAAAAATTTGATCGATATTATAATGAATTTGTTCGTCAAACTCAATAATTTTGGGTTAATTAACATCATTATTGAATCATCATTACTCAGTTTGATTTTAGTCTTAATTTCTAAGGCTTGATATCAAAGCGTTCGATAATGCCGTCCAATTGATCAAAGCTTGCGTATTTAATAACAAGTTTGCCCTTGCCTTGGGCTGTTTGCTGAATGAGCACAGACGATCCAAGAAAGGTTGATAAACTTTCTTCAAGATTTTGCATATCTGGATCAGTGTGCTTAGATACGGTTTTTTGCTTCGATTGATTCAGTCTTTTACGCACTAATGCTTCAGTTTGTCTAACAGATAGACCCTTTTCAGATATTTCCCGAGCCAATTCATATTGCTGGTCTTGTGGCAAAGATAGTAAAGCGCGAGCATGGCCCATCTCTAGATCACCATGTTTTATCATCTGCTGAACTTCTAGCTTCAATTTTGTCAAACGTAGTATATTGGCAATGGTACTACGAGACCTACCCACTGTATTAGCCAGTTGCTGTTGAGTCATGGCAAATTCAGTTTGCAGTCGCTGCAGTGCCATTGCCTCGTCAATAGGATTAAGATCTTCTCTCTGGATATTCTCTATCAGAGCCAAAGCCAGGGCATCTTCGTCAGTAACATTACGAATTAGTACTGGCACGGTAGTTAAACAAGCCTGTTGAGCTGCTCTCCAACGACGTTCGCCAGCAATAATCTCATAACGATCTATACCAACAGATCGAACTGTGATTGGTTGCATCATACCATAGTTGCTAATAGAACTAGCCAGATCTGCTAGAGAATCTTGATCCATATCACGCCTAGGTTGGAAGTTGCCTCGTTGTAACCACTCAACAGGTATTTCCCTTATATTATTGTCACTTTGCTGTGAATTAAAATCAGTATCTAGACTGCTGGATCCCTGTAAAAGTGCTTCTAAACCCCGACTTAAGCCACGTTTTTTAACCATTAACAAGACACTCCTATTACTGTCCAAATTAGCCGTTTTGTTCGCGAATAAATTCATTAGCAAGCGTTCGATAAGCTGCTGAACCACGGGAATGTTTATCGTATAACAGTACTGGCAGACCATGACTGGGGGCCTCTGCCAAACGTATATTACGTGGAATCACTGTACGGTAGACCAAGTGACTAAAGTGATTGATCAATTGACGTGAAACATCATTGGTTAAACTATTGCGGGGATCATACATAGTTCGTAAAATGCCCTCAATGATTAGCTTAGGATTAATGCTTTGCTTAATTACCTTGATCGTATTCAACAAAGCGCTGATCCCTTCCAGAGCATAGTACTCACATTGCATGGGGATTAATACGCTATTAGCACAAGCCAGAGCATTAACAGTAAGCATGTTTAATGACGGGGGACAGTCAATTAAAGCAAAATCATAATCTTGTAGTACTTTTTGAACTGCTATCTTAAGACGAGCTTCTTTGTTATCGGATTCAAGCAAGGAAACCTCTGATGCTGTCAGATCACTGTTAGCGGGCAACAAGTCATAACCGGCAGGTGTTTTTAGTTGTATGACTTGGCGTATATTTTCAGGGTTACTCAAAACATCTAGCATTGAGTAACGCAACTGGTTTTTATCAATGCCACTACCCGTAGTAGCGTTGCCCTGAGGATCAAGATCAATCAACAAAATTCGGTTTCCGTTGGCTGCTAAAGAAGCTGCAAGATTAACGCAAGTGGTGGTTTTTCCAACGCCACCCTTTTGATTAGTTATTGCTACTATTTTGCGCACAAATTTTTCCAGTTACATATTGATCGAACTATTTAATCAATCAAACTTATTTTAAGCCCACATAAATCAGATAGCGTTGTGCTGCTATACCAGGGACTCTTAATGCTTGACTATTCAGCAAAATGAATTGATCTGGTAAACAAGCTATTTCAGACTCTGGATAGCGACCCTTCATGGCAATAAACTGGCCCGTTTGACAAACCAGATGACTCGTTTGACACAGCATATCAGGTAAGGAAGCAAAAGCTCTTGATATTACCCGATCATAGCATTGATCAGGCTTGAATTGCTCTGCTCTGGTTAATTGTAGATTAATATTATCTAGTTGAAGATCGTGTTTAATCTGTTTCAAAAAACGTATTTTTTTACCATTTGCATCTAATAAGGTAAATTGTTTATCTGGCATTACGATAGCTAAAACTAATCCGGGCAATCCAGCTCCGGTTCCCACGTCAATAATTCGGCTAATTGTCTTATCCAAAAGTACGGACACTAAAGATAAACTATCTAATAAGTGCAGATTTACCATATCTTGTAAGTGATGAATGGCAGTAAAATTATAAATTTGATTCCATTGTTTCAGTTGTTGCAAGTAATTAATCAATCGGTCATATTGGATTGAACTGAGCTGTAAACCCAGTTTTTGGCAACCTTGCTCAAGCTGTTGTTTATAAAGCTTGCTATTTTTTGTTTCCTTATCCACCGACGTTAATCCAAATCATTAGTCTTTGTAGTATCTACCTGTTGCATTTTGTTTTTTTTCAAATGAATAAGCAGCAAAGATATAGCTGCTGGAGTAACTCCTTGAATACGACTAGCTCGACCCAAGGTTGTTGGACGCTGATTTATGAGTTTAGTGCAAGCTTCAGTCGATAAACCACTGATGGCTTTATAATCAGTTGTCATTGGTATAATGGTATTTTCATTACGTTGTAAACGTTCAATTTCTTGTTTTTGACGATCAATATAGCCCGCATATTTAATGTCTATCTGTATTTGTTCACCAACTTGTTGCTCTACTTCTGGCAGCTGAGCCCATTTACTTAATTGGGAATATTGAAGTTGTGGGCGTTTTAATAACTCAAGTAAGTGAGTTTCTTTAGTCAGAGGTTGGCCAAGATGCTGGCCAATAACGTGGCCCAAACCATTATTAGGGTTCACTCTAATATCGATCATGCGTTGTTTTTGTAACTCAATTTGTTCACGTTTTTCACACAATAAACGCCAGCGTTCTGTATCAACCAAGCCGATCTTATAACCCTGTTCAGTAAGTCGGATATCTGCGTTATCCTCACGCAGCAACAGACGATATTCAGCTCGGCTAGTAAACATGCGGTAAGGTTCACTTGTACCGTTAGTGATCAAATCATCCACCATAACCCCCAAATAAGCCTCATTACGTAAGGGCAACCAACTATCTCGATCTTGCGAACGCAGCGCAGCATTAGTACCGGCAAGCAAACCTTGTGCTGCAGCTTCTTCATAGCCGGTTGTACCATTAATCTGACCCGCAAAATATAAACCTTGAAGTACCCTTGTTTCCAGGCTTGGCTTCAAATCCTGAGGATTAAGATAGTCGTATTCGATGGCATAACCAGGGCGAATTATATGGGCGTTTTCAAAGCCCTTAATGGAACGAACCAATTGCAGTTGTACATCAAAAGGTAAACTAGTCGATATTCCATTGGGATAAAGTTCGACACTATCTAATCCTTCTGGCTCAACAAATATCTGGTGATTCTCTTTATCAGCAAAGCGTACAATTTTATCCTCAATAGACGGGCAATATCGAGGACCAACTCCATCAATGACTCCCGTATACAAAGGTGAACGATCCAGTCCAGATCGAATAAAATTATGGGTCTTGCTATTAGTATGGGTAATGTAGCAACAGACTTGACGTGGATGTTCATCTACTTTTCCCAGAAAAGACATAACTGGTGTTGGTGTATCTCCTGGCTGTTGTTGCATTACAGAGAAATCAACGCTACGTCGGTCAATACGCGGCGGAGTACCTGTTTTGAGACGCTTCACCTGTAACGACAATTCTCGTAACCTTAGGGCCAAATTATTAGATGGTGGATCTCCAGCTCGTCCGCCTTGGTAATGCTGTAATCCAATATGAATTATCCCACCTAGAAAAGTACCTGCACACAAAATAACCTGCTGGCTGTGAAATTGCACCCCCAGTTTGGTTACAACACCATTGATCTGGCCATTTTCTACCAACAAGTCATCAACAGATTGCTGAAACAACGTCAAATTGACTTGTTGTTGTAGCTGTTTATAAATACCCTGGCGGTAAAGAGAGCGATCAGCTTGGGCACGAGTTGCCCTGACAGCAGGACCTTTACGAGCATTTAATACACGAAATTGAATACCAGCTTGGTCGGTTACTCGTGCCATAACTCCACCAAGAGCGTCAATTTCTCGTACTAACTGGCTTTTACCAATACCACCAATAGCTGGGTTACATGACATCTGCCCAAGGGTATCAAGGTTATCAGTTAACAATAAGGTTTTTGCTCCCAGGCGAGAAGCAGCCAAAGCTGCTTCTGTACCAGCATGACCACCACCAATAACAATAACATTAAACTGATCCGGAAATTTCACTTTATGAGGCCCTATCCTAACCAATTACGGTTGGTATTATAGCCAATTTTATGGCTTTTAAACATAAGATATATGACATAGGTTACTAATATTTAGTGGTTTATGACTATTTTAGTACATCTACATATTGAAAATGTTTAGCTTCTTTATAAAGAATTATTTAAATTATATTAATTCTTATTACTACTATAATATAGCATCATATTAACTGTAATTAACTAAAAAAAATCCTTTTATAATATGTAGTTACAAAAATTATAACATTGTCTAGGTAGTATTTAATGCTATGGGTAAGCTATTGATAGATAGTTAAATTTTTTGAGTATTTAAATTATGCACAGCTTGTTATAAATATAATAGTGTTCTTATTCACAGTTTTAACTACCATAGTTAGATAGCTTACTTAACCAATTGATCCAAATTTTACCTTTACTTCTAAATTTAACTGTTAAATGGGTATTTTTTAAACAGGTATTTGATATAATTTTTTATATATAAAACAGACATTTATTATATTTATAAATTTTTAATTTACCCTATGAAAAATCCTATTAAAAACTGTGGATTAACTGTTTATAATGTGGATAAAATCGATTTCAATGATAATATTTATATTGTATAGGATGCAAATAAAGCTACTTTCTCTTTTTTTCTTTCTGACTAAACTATTACAGTCGAAAACTGAAACGCTTTCATGGTCAATCATTCATTGCAATAAAATTTAATGTGCTACGATCATCCATATGAAATTTTCAACTGTGATTGCTATGATCACCGTTTTTATATAGTTTTGGGTGAATTAATATGGCTAAAAATCATCAACTGTGCTGTCGCCTTTGCGTGCCATTAAATTGATGATTAAATAGCATAATTTATACCATCCTTCCTACATCAAAAAAGATGTTAGAAGATTATCCTCTGAAGCCTAGTAACAGATCTGCTATTAAGTGATTTAGTTGCGCGAAAAGGGTGTTTTCAGCTTAAAAATAGCCAGTTTATTAGGCGCCAGCCAATCTAGATTTTATCGCTGGGTATCTGTCTTGGAAAACAGCGAAAAAGCAGCCACAGAACTAGGTCAGTGAGGCCGAAATATCGGCGGTCAGCGTTGCTTAAAAGCAGTCCAAAAATAGGTGGATAATTTTTATCCACCTATTAAATCATTAACTGATTTGGAAGAAAATAACTCAAATATATTTGGTTGAAAAATATATTTTTACTAGAAATTATTTTTAATAGCCACATAACTATTATGTTAATTACATTTAATTGGGGTTTAACTTATTGATAAGTAATAAAGTCAACTTCTACTGTATCCCCATTTGAGATCAATTTTGCCGAATGAATACCGGCTTGAAGTATTTCTGATTCCCATAAAATGGCTTGAAATTCATTGTTACCAGAAGCAGGTATTCTTTTAGCAACTACCTTTCCATTAATGACAATGTCAAAAGTGTTCATATAGTTGCCTTTTAAACCATGAAATCGGACTTTTGTGCCTACAAACTTTAACATGATTGAATCGCCTTTAGTCCATAGTGTTTGTGTTGAACCACCAGAATTTTGTGCATTGTGACCATACCAGGTATTACCGCCATTGATACTCAAACGGTTATCCGTATTTTCAACTTTTACCCATTCCTCAATGGTTTTCACTGTGTTCAAAGTGGTCTCTCTAAGGGTATTGTAACTAACTAAAGGTTTAAAATTTTGTTCCAAGCTTACTGTTTTTGCATCAAACTGTTTTTTGACTTGAGTCCAGGCTCCCAGACCTGAAGCAATACTATCTGATCTTAATCGGTAGTCTTGTCCCCAAAAGTCTATAAACAAGGGGTTTCCTGTAAATTCATTTTTCCCCATTTTAACTGCCAGGTTGACATCTCCTCCATCAATATTCCAGTATAAATTATTATTGTGTATGGCAATTTTGGCATGGTCACCCTGAAAAACTGGACTCGATGTTCTATCACTAACTACAATAATATTATGGTTGATATCTATATCTTGTCCATCAAGAAAGAAAACAGTGTCGGTAAACATACCATTTATCTGATCAGTTCGGATTATTGTATTATGATTAATTTGACTATTACTGTTATGAGCCCACCATAATACGAAATCTTGATAATCTCGGATTATGTTATGTTCGACAATAATATTATGGGTGGGTCTCATCTTGATATCATGTTTCCAACTGATTTCCAGAAACCCCATATTATGTAAGGTCATGTTGTGATGAATGTGAATGTTGTTCTTGTGATAGCGTCCATCATCGATTTCAATAGCACCCCCGTCAGCATCCCATTCACCTCCTTGGACAAACATATTTTCGATAATGTTATAGGCAATTTCCTGATTACCTATACCAATATCAATACCAATTGGTCCCCAAAATGGTTTAGAAAGAAAACCTTCTTGTTGCAAATTATTACTATCCTTTATGTAATTGTGGCTGATTAAACTATGTTCACTGTATGATTGGATTGCTTTTGGGGTTGACTTAAACTGGTTGCCTCGAATTATGACATAGTCATTTCCCAGGCTTACATGCAAGGCTCCGGTATCCCATACTTCGATAAAATTAGCATTCTCTTTTGCAGGAGCTGTGTGGTGAAAATAAAGATTCTGTATAATTTGGTGATCACCGCGAACCTGAATGGCATTTCCGTGATGATAGTTATTGTCTTGATTGGTGAATTTGGGTGCGTTACCTTGGCCAAAAGCACCTATGACAATTGGGTTTTTTTCAGTTCCATTGCCATTTACAGTAAGGCATCCTGAAAATTGACTATTTCTTTTAAAGTAAACTTGGTCGCCTGGTTGGAATGTCATACTTGATAGCTTATGGAGTGTCTGCCAAGCTTTGTTTTCCTCAATACCACTATTATGATCATTGCCGTTGATACTATCAACGAAGAATGTTTTTATTGCTTTTGGAACTGGCCAGACTCGATTGATATCAAATTTAACAAAGTCTTTGTCACCATGACATTTGGATACTGTTGCTGATAAAAATATGATCGTTGTTAATAAAATTTTGAATAGATGAATTTTCATATTATAAAATTTAATGTTATTGAAATTGCAGATTTTTCAATATACCTAGTGGATTACCATACTTAAAGGCAATCATCTTGGATTTATTGATATATCAATATTCTGGATTATGGTTCAGAAAAAATCAATACTATTTTCTAAAATAGGGTAAATAAAATTGTAGTATTTTACTCGATTGTAAATATCACTCAATAAAATTTAACATTATAAAACTTAATGTGAACTCTTTTATAGTACTTAGATAAATATGATTGAATGTCATACAATAGTTATTAAATTTTAAAAAATGACTATATAATAATGATTATTATTTCAATTTATATGGATTAATTTAGTATTTATTGTAGCTTAAAAAAGTGCAATTAGTGATTATATAAAAAATATTTATAATATGATTTTTGCTGTATAGTCTGGTATTTTTAGCGGATTATCGATGAGCAGTATTTATAGTATTTTATAAATCAATAGACACTGAATTTAAATAAGTGTGTTTGGATATATAAGAATAATATCAAGTTAATTTTTTATAAATAGGGGAAAATAAAGGCCATGCACATTTTTTATTTTAGTTAGTTTCGATGTACAGCATTAAAAATATATTTATATAGCCTTACGTCCAAGGAAATATTTTTTTATTACCTTGATTTGAAGTAAAATCTATGGAAAGGATAATTTTGGATAGATAGGTATCTCTTATTAGCGTGAGTAAACTCAGAGATGGAACCATGATTGGAAATTATGTGAATAATTAAGACAAGGAATACACAAGGCCACACAATCATTATGAGTTGTTATTATTTTGAATTTTGGCACTGACTGATACCCTTTTTGCTTGCAATGCTATTATCATGCTACCAATTTATTAAAGCAACCAGCCCTACATATATTTTTTATTGGATGCTGATTATGCATGAAATATTTAACCTCTTGTCAGAGGTTTTATAATTATTTTATTTGGTAAACATTATTTTTTATTAAATTGTATGTATTAAATTATTATTTTGTTGGACTTAATATATGAAATTATCACTTGCACAAATAAATATTTCTTCCGGTAACCCTAATCATAATTTGTTAAAAATGAAAGAGTGGATTATTAAAGCATCTGAGGAAGATGCTGATATAGTCGTTTTTCCTGAGATGTGTGATACTGGATATGATATGACTACAATACTGGATGTAGCTGCCACTTGGAAAAACGGTCCAGTAAAATATTTATGTAGGTATGCTGAAGATTCAAATATTAATATTATCGCTGGATTATCAGAAAGAGAAGATTCTTCAGTTTTTAATACGATAGTTGTAATTGATAAAAATGGGCGAATCGTTGGTAAGTATAGAAAAACCCATTTGATTACTGCTTCTCCAATACATGAAGAGAAATATTTAGGTTTTGGACAGGAACTTGTAATTTGTAAAATTGAAGGGATGAAAGTTGGTCTTATGACTTGTTATGAAATTAGATTTCCTGAGATAGCTAGGAAATTAGCATCTTCAGGAGCAGATGTAATTGTTATTCCAGCAGCTTTTCCCCTTGTAAGGCTTTCTCACTGGCAAACCTTAACTCGCTCGAGAGCAATTGAAAACCAAATATTTGTCGCTGCTACAAGTAGGATTGGCCGTGATTTTGAATACAGCTTACAGTTTTGCGGAACAAGCACTATTTACGACCCATACGGTGTGGCGATTGCCTCTTCTTCACAAATACACGAATCACTAGTTTCTGCTGAAATCAATTTGAATAATATAAAAGAAGTGCGTAATCAAATAAAAGTTTATCAAGACATACGCCCTGATTTATATCAGAAGAAAGTAACTGAGTATAGCTAATTCCATGATTAAGCTAAATGGGTTATCTTATTATTGCCATTTTTACCAGTCATGATTTGCTGACATGTATTGATCATCTATCTTTTGAGTGTCGTAAAATATTTTAAATTAGAATTTTTATCTGCTCATTATGAACTTTTATGGGTATAAGCACAGTGAATAGAAAATAATTCGAAGCTTTTTCTAAAAATCAATGAAAATTCTAAAAACTGGGAAATATCTCAGTTATTTAAGTCACATACTTAAAAAACTATCGTCGAAACCCAGTTTTAATACTGAGATATATGATCGTTTGGGCTATATAAAATACTAAACCACTGATAATGGCAATTTCAGTAAAATACCTTATATTGATAACAGCCTTGGATTTTCACTACGATTTAAAGAATCCGATAATGGTCTCTAAACCGGACACTTCAATAAAGGAATAGAATTCTGAAATGGAGGTGTATGTGACTAAAAGAAAAAATAGAAATCATTTCAATGAACTCAAGCAAGAAGAAGTTGCATTGATATCGTCGAGCCAAGGCAATATTCAAGCAAAGCAGGATATGGCAGGCAAAAACTGATGAAGACGCTTAGTCTGGTCGTCATACAACGGGTGGCCTACAAAGTGACAACCAAACGTAAGCATAGTGATGCAGTTGAAGTGTAATCTCCCCGAAAAATCGGATCAGTTATAATTAGAAAATACTTGTAAACTAGCCAAATGATTTTTCTATGAAACAATCACGTTATACCGACTTAAAGCAAGCAGAGTCAGGCTCTGCCATCACAGACCTGTGTCGAAAACATGGCATGAGGAGTGTGGCTTTCTACAATTGCCACCTCAAGAAAATATATGCCGAAGAAAAGCTTAAATCTGAAATTGCTCGCGAAGCTATTGAAAAAAAGTGGTCACACTATCTCGACGTAGAGAGATGTCACTGCGTGCCTGTAATGATTACTTGGTGAGTATTCGCGTGGCTTGTCTGGTTTTCTCTATTTTACTGGGCTGCTATCACTATCAGCGTAAACTGTCAGACGAAAATGCAGAAATTGCGGACTGGTTGTTACCCTTAACCAGTATTAACAATACGCTGGGCTTTGGGTTATTTTTTATATTTACGTAACATCAAAGGCTATGGCTGGAATTACAAGCGTGTGTACCGTATTTACCGTGAGCTAGAGCTGAACCTAAGGATGAAGCCAAGGGTAGAATAAAACGCGACAAGCCCGATGTACTCAGTGTTCCCACAGCGGTAATCCAGGTATGGTCGATGAATGTTATGAGTGATGTATTGGCTGATGATCGTCCTTTGCGCACATTTAACGTCATTGACGATTACCACAGTGAAGGTCTGGGTATTGAAGTTGATCTGTTGCTGCCGGTCTTTCGTGTAAAAGCGCACTGAAACAAGTCATCAGATGGTGAGGGAGGTAAAGCCTCATGTGATACGCTGTAATAATGAGCCTGTATCGAACGATTTAACCGAACGGCTCGACATAAGTGGCTGGAGTTGCATCTATTTAACAATATCAAGCATGCGCAATTATTAGCGACACAGTGGCTTTGGGCATACAATAACGAACGGCCACATACTGCAATTGGAGACATACCGCTTCGTCGATTACTGGATGTGGATTTATCCTCTACTTGTGACTGATATTATAAATGGAGGGATTACAGGCGCACTGAGCAATCTCTTTGCACGGAGATGGCTTGACTACTTTTTTGTCAGAGCTTCCTGCACCATTTAATTTTTTAGAGGTTTCACTATTATCTTAAGCTGACAACTTTCTCTTCTATCTGCTTTAATCAAGCCATTAACAATGCATCCCTGCCACCGTACCTGAATCAAAACTAATAAAGTCGCTAAATTTATACTATATTCCAGGTAAAGTTGAGGTACAGGGGTGCACGCTTCGGTTGGTTTAAGGATAGCCATGATTTGGCTATGTGAATATTTAGACTGTTTCCTGCCGAACCGCTTGTGTTTATGTTACGGTAAAATTCTACTTTTGGCGTCAACTCATCATGGATGCAATAATCTGCAAGTTGTGTATCGCTAAGGTTTTTTGCATGAACTGAATGCTGCTTTATTAAAACTAGCTAAACCTTACCGATAATTTACCGTGGTGATATAAGAAAATGGGTCTGGAGTCTGTTATGGTCAATGCATAGATTATAACTATAGGCTGGTGTTAATTATGAAATCACAAGATAAAAATATGATTCAAGCCGATTGGTGGGTTTATATTATTTTAACTGCGAGTGGCCGCCTTTACACTGGGATTACCACTGATATAGAACGTCGCCTACAAGAACATCAAGCATGTGGCAAACGTGGTGCCCGATTTTTTCGTAGTGATACAGCTGTCAAAGTGGTGTATCGTCAGCCTCATCGTGATCGAAGCAGTGCTAGTCGGCGTGAAGCAATAATCAAACGCATGAGTCATACTGAGAAAGTAGCACTGGTACAAAATTCAAACGGCCATGAGTAGCCATTACATAATATTCTCGACAGCTAAAATCTAACTCAACTGCTCGTTCACCAGCTTATTCAAGTATGAAGCATCGTGTAATTAAAGCTAAATACTGATAGCATTACAATTGAAATGGCACCGCAAGATAAGTTGTACCATTATCTGGGTATTTATAGTTGTTGAAGCATTAGGGGACTGGCCTGCAAAATGCGTAGCCATATAAATATGGCCCATGCTGACCAAAGATCCATGCTAGCACTTATACCCGATTAGTCATGTTGACCTTTAGAGATGGCTTGTAGTGGAAAGTGGCAAGTAAATACACTCCCCTGACCTGGCGTGCTTTGAATCTTTAGATGAGCATGATGGCGCTTGAGTACGTGCTTGACAATGGCCAACCCCAATCCAGTGCCACCACTACTGCGGGCACGACTTTGATCAACACGGTAAAAGCGTTCCGTTAATCGAGATAAATGGTGGGCAGCAATGCCAACACCAGTATCCGAAACCGCAAAATAGCCACCTGCCTCATCAGTCCACCAGCGTAGGGATACCGTACCGGTTTCCGTTGTGTACTTGACGGCGTTGTACACTAAATTGGAAAAGGCACTAAAAATTTCCTGCTCATTAGCAACCAGCCAAACGTCAGATGCTATCTCAATAGCAATATCTTGTTGCTTTTTTTGTCTGTTGCATAGTTCTTGTGCGCTTTGTCGCAATTCCACTAACATTTGCCCAATATCAATGGGTTGTAGGTTATTAGCCTGGTCACTGGTTTCCAGTTGTAGCAAGGTCAAAAAGTCATTTACCAGTTCACTCATACGTTGTGTTTGCAACAACATACGGTACATAGCCTTAGTTAGATGTGGTGGTTGTTCTCCAAGCTGGCTCAAAAAGGTTTCAATATAACCCTGTATAATCGTGATTGGAGTCTTGAGTTCATGGGATACATTGCCAATAAAGCCCTGTCGCATGACTTCTAACTGATGGATACGGGTTACATCTCTAACCACCAGCAAGCGATCACTGCGACCAAACTCAGCAATTGAAAACATTAATCTATGCTGACGATACAGTGGGGATGTCAACTCAATGGGCTCAGCATAATGGCGCTGATGAAAATAGCGTACGAAGCAGGGATTACGTAACAAGTTAATTATAGGCATTCCCAAGTCATGGGGACGGCGCAGCCCCAATAATTCGCGTGCTGAAGGGTTCCACCATTCCAAGTTGCCCTGAGCGTCCAACATCACTATACCTTCTTGCAAGGCACTGGTGGACTGTCTGATACGTCGCAAAGCATGCCGCAATTGGGTTTGGGACTGGGTATGCTTTTGCTTCAACTGATAGATTCTATCAACGATATTTGCCCAAGCACCGGGAACATCGGGTGGTTCATCTCTGAGACCGGCCTCCAACCACAAAATCAGCCGATAAAGGTAGCGCAATTGCCATACCGTCATCACGAGTAATCCCAGAAAAAATCCCCAAGAAATAGAACCCAGAAGTAAGACAAACAAACTGCCTGTAATCAGGCTCATTAATAGGAACTGCAAAGCGTAGACTAAAATGATCAGTTACCCCAAGATGTGCATCTAAATACAGATGTATTTTATAGCGTATATAACCGAAACTAAAATGGTTGCAGCCAAAACGTTAAGTTCGAGTTTTATATAACGCTTGATTGACGATACACTTAGAACAACGATTAATGTCAGGTGAGCCACGAAGGTTAACTTTAAAAACCAGGCTAGGATAAATAATCACTACTGCAATTTATGAGTGAAAATCGGTAACCGATACCTCGTACAGTTTGAATCAAGGGGGCATAAGTTAGTCCCAACGTTCTGCGAAGGCGACGAATATGGACATCAACCGTACGTTCTTCAATGTAGATGTTGCCACCCCAAATATGATCAAGCAATTGATTACGGGTAAATGCCCTATCTGGGTGGGTCATAAAAAAGTGCAGCATACGGTATTCTGTAGGCCCAACATCAATTACTAAGCCTTTGGCTGTAATGCAGTGAGAGACTGTGTTTAACACTAGATCATTCACATTGATCATTTTTTGATGGGTATTGATCGAAGTTCTACGCAATACTGCCTTGATTCGGGCCAGCAGTTCTCGGGGAGAGAATGGTTTGGTTATGTAGTCATCAACACCTGCATCCAGGCCGAGGAGTTTATTTTTTTCCTCGTTTCGGGCGGTTAACATAATAATCGGCAATTTTTTTGTTAACTCACTCTTCTTTAGGCGCCGGGTTAGATCAATGCCACTGATTTCAGGTAGCATCCAGTCTAACAACACAAGGTCTGGATGTTGATCAATAATCAATATATGGGCAATCGTTGCTGTCTCTGCTTCCAAGCATTCATAACCTTCAGTCTCTAGCGCTAAACGCAACATAGCTCGGATTGATTCTTCATCATCAACAATCAATATTCGTTTACTGTCCATCTAAATCACTTCTAGATTAATCGTTAGGTACAAACTGACGATTACCCATACACACTATAGCTGCTATTCTCGCACAGTTTCTTTGATCTGCTCCAGAGAACTGTGGCTGACATTAATTCCCTTAACCAAGTAAATCAGATGGTCAGAAATATTGCAGGCGTGATCGCCAATGCGTTCCAAGCTACGCAGTATCCAAATGATATTCATGTTGCGGGCAACATGTCGTGGTTCTTCCATCATATCAGTGACCAGAGCCCGCATGGCGAACTTGTATTCTTCATCAACATTAAAGTCTTCGCGAGCCACCTGATAGGCCAGTTCGGTGTCGTAACGTGCAAAGGCTGTTAGGGAGTTACGCACCATTTCACTGACATGGCGGCCAATATGACGAACCTCTGTATTACTGGGAACACCCTCCCTAAGCATCTTGGTAGCATAGCGGGCAATGCGACAGGTTTCATCTCCAACCCGTTCCAAATCTCGGTTAGCTTTACTTATAGCAACAACTAGTCGTAAATCACTGGCCGCCGGCTGGCGGCGGGCAATAATGCGAATGCATTCCTCATCAATGGTGATTTCCATCTGATTGATTTTATTATCTGACTTCTGCGCTCTTTCAGCTAAAAGGGCATCACGGCTAGCCAGTGCAGCAAGTGCGTCAGCCAATTGTTGTTCAACTAGACCACCCATGGCCATCAAGTTACTTTTGATTTGTTCCAACTCAGCATCAAAGTGGGTAGAGATATGTTCTGAATGGGATGCTTTGTCAAATTTCATGGGGCTCTTGCTCCTGTTTACATCTAGTTGCAATGACTCACTTCATGAACGCATTCGCCAAATATCAACCATAACGCCCAGTAATATAATCTTCAGTCTGTTTTTTGTGTGGATTAGTAAACAAATCGTCAGTGGATCCGAATTCAATTAGATCACCCATATACATGAAGGCTGTATAATCCGATACTCGGGCTGCTTGCTGCATATTATGCGTTACAATAACAATTGTGAAACGATCTTTGAGCTCATGAATCAGTTGTTCAATTTTCAAAGTGGAAATGGGATCCAGAGCTGAAGCAGGCTCATCCAATAGAAGAACTGCAGGTTTAACCGCAATGGACCGGGCAATGACCAAACGTTGCTGTTGGCCACCAGACAGCCCCAATGCACTTTCTTGTAGACGATCTTTGACTTCATCCCACAAGGCCGCCGAACGCAGTGCCCATTCAACAGCTTCATCAATCACGTGCTTTTTACGAATACCCTGGATGCGCAATCCATAGGCAACATTTTCATACACACTCTTGGGAAACGGATTAGGTTTCTGGAATACCATGCCGACACGCCGACGCAACTCAGCCACATCTACTTTGCGATCATAAATATCTTTGCCTTCAAGGCTTATAATACCTCTCACTCGACACAAGTCTACCAAGTCGTTCATACGATTAAAGCAACGCAATAAAGTTGATTTTCCACAACCACTGGGGCCAATAAAAGCCGTCACACGATGCCGCGGAATGGACATATTGATGCAATTTAGCGCTTGTTTATCGCCGTAATAAAGATTCAGCTCTTTGATTTCAACGGCAATGGTCTCTTGACTCAGTACCAAGGGTTGAAGACAACGCTCTGTGGTCTTAATACTGATCTTAGGTTGGCGTGTCGGCGACATGATATTAATTCTCAAGGGTTTTATATTTTTCCCGCAAGCGATTACGAATCGCTACTGCAGAAAGATTCAGCAAGGCGATAATCACAACTAGCAGCAAGGCTGTGGCATATACTAGGGGACGGGCTGCCTCTACGTTAGGACTTTGAAAACCAACGTCGTAGATATGAAATCCGAGATGCATGAATTTGCGATCCAGATGAAAAAATGGGTAATTACCATCCACAGGCAGAGATGGGGCTAGCTTGACTACACCTACTAACATAAGTGGAGCCACTTCTCCTGCAGCTCGTGCTACGGCCAAAATCACACCAGTCATAATAGCTGGCGTGCTCATAGGCAACACCACCCGCCACAAAGTTTCAGCCTTAGTAGCGCCTAAAGCCAGGCTGGCTTCCCGAAATGAACGAGGAATCCGTGATAAGCCTTCTTCAGTCGCAACAATAACTACTGGCACTGTCAGTAATGCCAAAGTCAAGGATGCCCAAAGCATACCTGGAGTTCCGAAAGTCGGTGCTGGTAAAGCTTCAGGAAAAAACAGCTGATCAATATTGCCACCCAGAAAATAGATGAAAAAACCCAATCCAAATACACCGTAAACAATGGATGGCACTCCAGCCAGATTATTAACAGAAATACGAATTAATCGATTTAGAGTACCCTGACGGGCATATTCCCGCAAATAAACTGCTGCAATCACTCCAAACGGAGTGACCAGGACTGACATAAGCAGCACCATCATAACGGTGCCGAAAATAGCTGGAAATATACCCCCCTCAGTGTTAGCTTCACGAGGTTCTTCAGTAATGAATTCATGCAACTTATTAAAATAAAATATCACCTTGTCTAACCAAGACATAGTATTCGGGTGGTATGCCCGTACTACTTTACTGAGTTTGATCTCAACTGATTGTCCATCCATTGTTTCAGCCACCAGACTGTCACGCTCAACAGATGTGTAGAGTATCACCAGTTGCTCTTGCAAATCTGCGTACTGTTCTTGATAGGCATGGCGCTGTTCATCAATCAGTGCGGATTCGACTGCTGTAAGCCGATTCTCCAACTGCAATTCTCGTGTCCGTAACCGCAGCCGTTCAAGACCATAGTTAATCGCACCGATGGTTTGGCTTTCAATGGTATGGATCTGCTCACGAATTTCTAGCGCACGAGCAATGCGACTTTTTAAAACCTGCCAAACGACTGCATCACCATCATCAATATTAGTAGCTACAGGCTGGCTACTTTCATTTACCGCATGCAATATGCCGTAAAAATTACCCCACTCACGCCGTTCTATGGCGAACAAGTACGGAGCATACTGTATTTGTCTTAATTGCTCCTCTAACACCCAAATAAAGTCAGTTCCTGTAACATCGCGATTGCCAACTTTTAACAACACACGAGGTAAGCTGTCTATCTGATTTTCAATAACAAAGCCAGCATCACGTAACTGTTGGGCATTAACCTGTTCACGATCAACAATCTCACCAATGATGCGGCTACTTCTGTCCTTAATTTGATGCTGGGCCAAGAGAATATCACTCGGCCAAAAGTGACCTAAACCACGTACAGCGATCAATAACAGTATCCCGATCACCATGAAAACACAGACGGCAACAGCAGCTCCGTTGAGCCAAATCCAGGGAGAGCCACTAGCAACCCACTGCCTTAAGCCAATTTTCATCAATTATTCTCCAGAACCGCCATGAGATATGGCCACTAAGCTACAAGGAACCATACTTTACACGTAGCCTTTGGCGGACTAATTCTGCCAACGTATTTACCACAAAGGTAAACATAAATAAAACTAGTGCTGCCAGGAATAAAATCCTATAGTGTGAACTACCTACTTCCGATTCTGGCATTTCCACTGCAATATTAGCCGCCAAAGTACGCATGCCTTCAAAAATATTGACATCCATAATAGGCGTATTGCCTGTAGCCATAAGCACAATCATCGTCTCACCAACAGCCCTGCCCATACCAATCATCACTGCTGAAAATATACCGGGGCTAGCGGTTAGAAGTACTACACCCACAAGCGTTTGCCAGGGCGTCGCTCCTAACGCCAGCGAACCCTGAGTCAGGTGTTTTGGAACACTAAATATAGCATCTTCAGTGATGGAGAAAATCGTTGGAATTACAGCGAATCCCATAGCCAAGCCTACCACCAGTGCATTACGTTGGTCATAATCAATACCCATATCGTAGGTTATAAACTGGCGCAAGCTGCCAGAAAAAAACGTATCTTCCAGTAGACTACTTAATGGTATTGACACGGCCACTAGGGCCATGATCAATGGGATCAGCAGCACTAGATCCCAGCCTTCTGGCAGTTGCCAACGAGATGTTTTCGGTAATTGTGACCACAGGTAAGCAAATATCAGCGTACCCACTGGCACAACCAATAAGATAGTAAAAATCCCAGCCAACCGAGTTTCCACCAGCGGCGCCAACCATAACCCAGCTAAGAAACCCAAGATAACTGTTGGGACAGCTTCCATTAGTTCAATCAGTGGTTTGACCTTACGACGCAGGGTCGGAGCCATAAAATAAGCAGTGTAAATAGCGCTACAAATTGCTAATGGCATCGCCATTAACATAGCATAAAATGCTGCCTTTAGAGTGCCAAATGATAGTGGCATTAAGCTATATTTAGGTTCAAAGTCTGTGGTAGCAGCAGAAGATTGCCAGATATAATCTTCCGTCGCATAACCTTCATACCAGATTTTTTTCCACAAAGCTGACCAGGATACTTCTGGGTATTGGTTATCAACTTGCCACAATCGTAGGGCACCTTGTTTATCCTCCACCATCAACGCGTTGGCCCGTGGTGAAAATACCAGTGTGTGTATTGGGCCTGGATGTAAAGGTTGGCTTAAGACTTGGTTGCTGGCAGTAGAATTGTAAATACTGACTACACCATCCACATCAACAGCAGCAAATCCCTTACGACGATGTTCCATAGCCAGATTGGTAACCGGGCTGTCTGTACTTGCAATAAAATCCCGTACCAAATTAAGGTCCCAGTCATTATTCTGATCTCGCACCAACATCCACTGACTAATATAGCCCTGATTATCTGCTATCATCAGGGATGCCCCACCCAGCAACAAGGCTGCATCAGTAACATGTCCTCGTGAAGCTTTGTGAACCGATGCCAGGCGAGTATGGTTTGGTTTACGGATATCAATCAAGCTTAGGTTTCCAGCTCGATCAAGAGCTAAGAGCCAGTGTTGATCAGGGGCAATAAATAGATATTCAGGCTGAGTTGACAACTCGGGCAGGCTGTAAAACTGGGGACTGAGTTGTACTTCCTCAGTAATAAAATTTTTTTCTTTGGACAACACTAACATACCCAGTTTTTGCTCAGTGTTACTGGCAACCAAGATCAGGGTATTATCTTGATCACTGATGGCTAGTCGTTGCAGGGCACCAAAATCAGCACCAAAATCAACGCGTGCTTCACCATAAGGGTAGATAATTTTCGGAGTAATTAGACGTGCATCATCAGGGTAGCTCACATCATATTGATGTTTGGCAATTAGAACCTGACTATTATCAAGACCAAGAGCAAACAAATGGCTGGCATCAGTATCCAGAGCAAACGCGGTAATAGAACTATTGTTCGGCGAGTTGAGCAACACACGGTTTCGTATTTGCCCAGTAACAGCATTAAAGAATATAGCATTGCCTTGTCGATCTATTTTCAAAGCTACTGTGTTTTGTTCTTCTAATGATAGATGGATTGATGGATGGACTGAATCCTGTAATATGTAAGAATCCCTAACCTGTTCATCCTGTATCCATGACACAATAGCAGCACCTCGGAACAGGGGCACCACTTCGTATAGAAGATAGATAAAGATCAACATTATAGCCAAAATGACGCTAATACCACCGAAACCTACAAACCAAGCTGTCAAGCGTTCGCCCACAGCGCGTGATTTTCGATGTCGCACTAATGCTGGAGTATCAAAATTGATTTCGGGCAGGCTTATTTTAGAGGTGTCTTTTTTCATACGGCAAGGATAATTTTCAAATATGGCAGTACGGTAATAAAAAGGGGAAGATTATATCCCCCCTTCTATCATAATGCATCTAAGTATCAAATCTTAGTGTCATACCCAGATAAAAATATATTTGCAAAGTGCACATCCATAAACTCAGATTAATTTATACCCAGTGCCTTAAATTGCGTTTCAGCTACTTTAGCTGGCAGTGGAATATAGCCATCTTTAACTACAACCTGCTGACCTTCCATGGACATGATTAGTTTTACAAATTCACGCTCTAGTGGGGCTAAATCCTTATTGGGAGCCTTATTTATGTAAACATACAAGAATCGAGATAGGGGATAAGCACCAGTCACGGCATTGACAGCATTGGCTTCGATAAAGATTTCACCAGACTTTTTAGCCAGTGGTAAAGCACGCACACTAGAAGTCCTGTAACCGATACCAGAATAACCAATGCCATTGACGGAAGTACTGACAGACTGAACTACTGAAGCAGAACCTGGCTGCTCATTAACGTTACTACGATAATCCCCTTTGCACAACGCCCGCTGCTTGAAATAACCATAGGTTCCAGAAACGGAGTTACGACCATACAGTTGTATGGTTTTTTTACCCAAACTACCGCCAACACCCAAATCACCCCATTTGGTGATATCTTGTTCACCACCACATTTGCGTGTTAAGGAAAATATTGCATCCAAATCAGCAATACTCATACCCGGAACTGGATTATCTTTGTGTACATAGACAGCCAAGGCATCAATGGCCACTGGAATGGCTGTAGGCTTGTAACCAAATCGCTTTTCAAAGGCTTCGAGCTCCTTATCTTTCATCTTGCGACTCATAGGGCCCAAGTTGGAAGTCCCCTCTGTCAGGGCAGGTGGTGCAGTAGAAGAGCCAGCTGCCTGAATCTGGATATTCACATTAGGGTAGTAGCGCTTAAACTCTTCTGCCCAAAGGGTCATAAGGTTAGCTAGGGTATCAGATCCAACACTGGAAATGTTGCCAGAAACACCACTGGATTTTTGATATGTAGCTAGGTTGTTATCCAGTGAGTCAGTTGCCTGAACGCAAGCAGCTAAACTGGCAATCGTCAAAGCCAGGGCTGGCATAACAGCAGACATTAATTTTGTCCTTTTCATCAGTAACTCCTATGTAATTACTAAAGATTGAATGGTTTTAACAAAAGGATAATATAATATTTAAATATGACAAGAATATGACAATTAAAATATTCTGTTTCAATGGTTCTTTCAACTATAGACCAGCTAACATCAATCAACAATAAAACCTAACCTTATTAATGCGCTTCTTATGCATGTGGCGTACACTAGGATTACTTTAGCCAAGCTCAGCAGATTTATTTTTTCGGAATGGGTGCATCTGGTGCAGTTGCCAAAGATGCACAACATAAGTTTTTCGCTTTAATATAACTGTCAGTTCCCACGATGATTTTCTTATACAAAGGATGGTGGCATCAACCTGCCGCCGGGGCGATGTGATGGTCCTGTTGTCATTTACCGGCCTTACTCGAGCGACTGTAGAGGTAACCCAGATTGCTCGCCAAGCAGGTGTTGTAACCATTGCCATTACTAAAGCTGATTTGCCTCTGACACACATTGCCAGCATGACCTTGGCTGTCAATGCGCCGGAAGATACCAATATCTATATGCCTATGCAGTCACGTTTAGTGCAGTTGACCCTATTGGATGTTTTAGCTACTGGAGTTATCCTAAGGCGTCGCAAAGATTTCCATGCTCACCTACGGAAAGTCAAACAGATCTTACGCAATACACGCTTTGAGCCAGATGAAACGTCTGGGTTTGAATGCATCGAATCAAATTAGCTAAGCCAAGTCTAAATTAGATTACAAGTGACGCCCATAACTGTACAGGCGTGAACGAAAGGTCAAGCAGGCTCTACGATAAATTATGCGGTCCAAGCATCATGACGCATGTCAGCACGTATAGGACATTTCTGGCGTAAATTTCTGATAACAGGTAAAGTCAATCGAGTCAGTTATTTACTGCTGATGTCCTTACTGACTGTGGATAATTTGGTACCATTTGGCTGGACCAGTCTGATGTACAGAGCTACCTGATGAGTCAACAGCAACAGTAACTGGCATATCTACTACTTCAAATTCATAGATGGCCTCCATGCCCAACTCAGCAAATGCCAGTACCCTAGCTTGCTTGATGGCTTTAGAAACAAGGTAAGCTGCACCTCCGACCGCAATCAGATAAACCGCTTGGTGTGCCTTGATAGCATCAATTGCAACCTGACCTCGTTCTGCCTTACCAATCATCCCCAGCAGGCCAGTTTTAGCAAGCATAGTAGTGGTGAATTTATCCATTCGGGTGGATGTAGTGGGGCCAGCAGGTCCTACCACTTCATCAGCTACCGGATTCACTGGACCAACGTAGTAAATAAAGCGCCCCTTCAAGTCTACTGGTAGAGTTTCACCCTGATCAAGCAATTCCACCATACGTTTATGAGCAGCATCACGTCCAGTCAACATCTTGCCGGATAGCAGTAAAGTTTCACCAGGCTGCCAATGCCGAACATCAGTTGTAGATATCTCATTCAGATTAACCCGGCGAGCACCAGTACCTGCTTGCCAAGTAACTTGTGGGTAATGTTTCAGACTAGGCGGTGTTTGCAGGGCAGGACCTGAACCATCAAGTACAAAATGAGCATGCCGGGTAGCTGCACAATTGGGAATCATACATACAGGCAAAGATGCTGCATGAGTAGGATAGTCTTTGATCTTAACATCGAGTACTGTAGTCAAGCCACCTAGCCCTTGGGCACCAATGCCTAAACCATTGACAGCAGTAAACAATTCCAAGCGAAGTTCTTCCAGCCTGTTATCTGGCCCACGGGTTTGTAGCTCATGGATATCAATAGGGTCCATCAATGCTGATTTGGCCAATACAGCTGCCTTTTCAGCAGTGCCCCCAATACCCAAGCCGAGCACTCCTGGTGGACACCAACCTGCTCCCATCATGGGAACAGTCTTCACAACCCAGTCGACTATGCTATCAGAAGGGTTTAGCATAACCAGCTTGGATTTATTTTCCGATCCCCCTCCCTTGGCAGCTATTTGAATTTCTAAGGTATTGCCTTGTACCAAACTAACATGAATAACCGCAGGAGTATTATCACCTGTATTACTGCGCAATCCAGCAGGATCGGCTAAAATTGAGGCGCGCAGTGGATTGTCAGGGTGGGTATAAGCACTCCGTACACCGGCATTAATCATTTCATCCAGAGTCATGTTTGCATCCCAAAGCACCTCCATACCTAGCTTTACAAATACGGTAACAATACCAGTATCCTGACACAGAGGCCGCTTACCTTCAGCGCACATGCGGGAGTTGATCAAAATTTGTGCTATGGCATCACGGGCAACCTGCGATTCCTCACGTAAGTAGGCTTGATGAACCGATTGGATAAAGTCAATAGAATGGTAATAGGATATGAATTGCAAGGCATCAGCAACACTATTGATCAGATCGTCCTGGCGAATTATTGTCATAAACTATTTTCCTGTCATCATATTATGGCGTTAACATCGGATCAAAATCTAGATTGATCACCAATATATTTTGGTTGAGCTTATTACCTGTAAAAGTTACGAATATTTTAAGGTATTTCATCAGTTTCTAGCCTTGTCTTAACTTAGCTGGCGATATGCTTCAAGATCACCCTGGAAGCCTCATTTTATTTCTCAAGATGAGCTGGATCTAAACTATAGCAGTTTAAATTATGTTAAGAATAATGAAGCAAGTATACCTCAGCTTAAAAAAGCATGACATTACAAGATAACCAACCGTTGTTTAGTATATTAAAACAAACATGAATCAGCATCAGAGTGCACTTTTCATGTGGCTCTGGATTTGCAGAAAATCCTTAAGGTAGCGTCCCGTAGTCTGACTACCAAGGCGCTAGAAAAAAATAGTATACTGGAATAAAATCAGTGTAAGTTAGAGTCTCAGGCTCAAAATTCACAAGGTTATTACCATTACCTGCGAGGATTATCGGTGGGCTTTAATGAATCTATTGCGACCTAACGCTAGTTGTCATATAAGATTGTACTGCTGTTAAATCATTATCGAATACCTGATAGGACTCGGGTTGTTCAAACAAGTCAGCCATATGATCAGGCATAGCTGGTTGCTGGCAACCAGATTTTACCACAGCGGCAGGAAATTTTACTGGATGTGCCGTAGCCATAGTAATCATCGGTGTCTGGGTATTGCGTCGGCATTGCCGTGCCGCTTTAACTCCGATGGCACTATGAGGATCGAGTAAATAGCGGTACTGTTGTGACACCTCCCTGATCATATCACAGGTTTCAACATCACTAACCCGACAACTATCGAAAAGCTGTCGTGCACGGTGCCAACGTTTAGGGTCAAGAGCATGAACCTTATCCTTGCTCAGTCTGGTCATGCACTGCGATAATGCAGCTCCATCACGGTCATATAGGTCAAATAGCAGACGTTCAAAATTACTGGAAACCATAATATCCATACTGGGGGAATAGGTCTTGACCAGAGCCTGCTTGGCATATTGATTATTACTGATACAACGATGCAAAATATCGTTAGCATTAGTAGCTATTACCAGTTGTGTTATGGGAAGGCCCATCTGGCAAGCCAAGTAACCTGCGTATATATCACCAAAGTTTCCTGTTGGGACGCTGAATGAAACAGGCCGATGAGGACTACCAAGGGCTATGCCTGCATAAAAGTAATAGACGATTTGAGCCATAATGCGGGCCCAATTAATAGAGTTTACAGCACCCAGTTGACCGCCCATGAGGAATGATTGATCCGCAAAACTTTGTTTAACCATGCGTTGACAGTCATCAAAGTTACCACGTACTGCAATATTATAGATATTATCACCCAGTAGAGTTGTCATTTGGCGTCGTTGAACTTCAGATACCCTGTCATGGGGATGCAAGATAAACAGTTTAACCCGCTGACTATGACGGCAGCCTTCAATGGCTGCCGAACCGGTATCACCGGAGGTGGCACCCATAATTACTAGATGCTGATCACGCTTGGCCAATATATAGTCCACCAAACGGCCTAACAATTGTAACGCAAAATCCTTGAAGGATAGGGTTGGGCCATGGAACAATTCCATGACCCATTCATTATGACCCAATTGCACCAATGGGGCTACTGCAGGATGTTTGAAGCAATCATAGGTAGCATTAATCATGGTTTTTAATTCATCAGCACTGATATCCTTTTCCACGAAAGGTAAAATAACTTTTTGGGCTAGCTCGGCATAACCAAGACCAGCCCAAGAAGCAATTTCTTCTGCACTGAACACAGGCAGTTTGGCGGGGACATAAAGCCCACCATCATTGGCCAAACCAGTTAGCAATACTGCTTCAAAACCCAGCTCTGGAGCTTGACCTCGAGTACTTATATAACGCATGACAGATCCTTTAACTATCGAGTTCTTCCACCCGAATGCGGGTCACTTCCCCTGCAATATCCGCTAGTGCTTCAATAGCTACGATAGCTTCATTCATAAATTGTTCCTTGGCAGGCCGAGTCAGTATAATTACCGGAACTGGTTCGCAATGATGTTCTTGCTGTTGAATGGCTTCAATGCTAATACCACGCTCACCCAGTATGCGGGTCACCTGAGCCAGCACTCCAGGGCGTTCTCTAACCATCATACGCAAATAAAAGGCAGTGGTTATCTGTGACATAGGTAATACCGGGCTATCTGATAAAGCGCCCTGCTGAAACGCTAATGATGGCACACGTGAATCAGAATCTAGCGCCAGATCACGTACAACATCAACCAAATCGGCCACAACGGCGGATGCCGTAGGCTCAGCCCCAGCCCCAGCCCCATAATATAAGGTTGAACCAACCGCATCGCCATTGGCTAGTACAGCATTCATAACTCCATGGACATTGGCAATTAAACATTTTTCAGGAATTAAGGTTGGGTGTACCCGTAATTCAATGCCATCAGGAGTGCGTCGTGTCAGTCCAAGATGTTTAATGCGGTAACCCAATTTTTCAGCATTGGTAACATCTTCTGCAGTAATCTGGCTGATGCCTTCGGTATAACACTTACTGAATTGGAGAGGGATCCCAAAGGCCAGAGAGGCTAGGATGGTCAGTTTGTGAGCCGCATCAATACCTTCAACATCAAAGGTTGGATCAGCTTCAGCATAACCCAATTGCTGTGCTTCTTGTAACACATCGGCAAAAGCCCGCGTATGATCACGCATTTGAGTGAGGATAAAATTGCTAGTGCCATTGATAATACCTGCCAACCAGTTGATATTGTTAGCAGATAGCCCTTCCCGTAGGGTCTTAATAATAGGAATACCACCAGCTACCGCAGCTTCATAGGAAACAATCACATTATTGGCTCGCGCTGCAGCAAATATTTCGTTGCCGTGCTCCGCAATCAATGCCTTGTTAGCAGTCACCACATGTTTGCCATTCTTGATGGCTGTCATGATCAAGTCCATGGCTGGCTGATGGCCACCGATAAGTTCAACCAACACAGCAATAGTAGCGTTATTGGCCACTTCAAAAATATCATCGGTGGTCATTGTATTGCCAATATTACAATTTGGATTAGTCCGACGCATGGCAATCTGCTCAACGACAATGGGACAGCCAGTACGGCGGGCTATCTCATTGCTGTTGCGCTGCAATACATTAAAAGTTCCACCGCCAACGGTACCAAAACCACAAATGCCAATTCTAATTGCTTGCAAAGAAAAACCTCACCATTGCAGGTATAACAAAGATCGGTCAATCAGACTAGCAGATCAACGAGATAGATGTTCAAGAGCATACGATTTTATCGCCATAAGCCTATCAACACAATTGCATTACCATGAATTGAGTGCCACACACAGAAAAACACAGCTAACAGCTTCTATCAGTCCAGTGGTACGCTAAAAGGCCCACCCATTCTTTGACAGCTTGATTCAGGTTACCCAAATGTTTGGCAAAGCCCCAGTCCAACCTTAGCAAATGGTGCCTTAGACTACGAAAGTCTACCGGATAAGGTAAGACGGCCCAATCGGCCTGACAAAATACTGCCATGGCTCTGGGCATATGCCAAGCACTGGTTACCAGCAACCAAGTTTCATCCTTTGAAGGCTGCATTAAAGTTTTGCTAAATAATGCATTTTCATGGGTATTGCGTGATTTCGACTCAAATGCAACCTGCTCTAGTGATACATCATACTGTTGTAGCATGGCATGCACCATATCAGCAGACTTGTAATGCTGTGCCGTCATACTGCCAGAACCCCCAGTAAAAATGACTTTAGACTGCGGGTAACGCTGCAACAAAGAGAGCAGTGCAAGCAAGCGTTCCCCTGCCGCATTCACCGATGTCTGCTGCCAAATACTGGCAAGGCGAACATTTTCTGCACCACCAAGCACAATGATACCATCCACTTGATTGAATTGTGGATTAGCCTGATAACGGCTTTCCAATGGATACAGCAGCCACTCTCCAACTGGAAAAAAACCAATCAACAAACAAGTAAATGTTAGCCCAAGCAACAAGCGCCGTGCATAAAGTAACGATCCAAGGCACAGACATAATAAACACCAAGATAACCAAAACAACAACAGGCTTTCTGGCGCGATCAGTAGCCACGTCAGCTTAGCAATATAGAAAAAGCCACTTTCCATACTAGGATCAGAGCAGATTTAAACGCTTAGCCAAGGCAGCAGCGGGCAAGTAGCCCGGGATCATAAGCCCTGCCTGAGTCACTATGGCTGGTGTACCAGTAATTCCCATCATTTTACCTAATTCATAGTGTTCTGTGACTGGATGATCACATTCGAAGTAAGGGCTTTCAGATAGTCCACCATTCTGAGCTTTAATTTTAGCAGTGGTTATGGCTTCATTACGATCATCAGCACACCAGGCTGAAGCAATCTGGGCATAGGCATCACTGCCAATTCCAGCTCGCGGAAAAGCCAAATAGTGCACTGCAATACCCAAGTCATTAATCTGCTTGATTTCCTGGTGTAATTTCTGGCAATAGTAGCAATCCACGTCAGTAAAAACAGTAATTACGGCTTTGGTTTTACCAGTTGGCGCAAACATCCAGCCGCTATTATCAGATACTGTAGCCAACAGCCCTCTGCGAATTCGTTGCTGATCGAACTGGGTTAAGTTCTGCAGTCCCTGAGAGTTGCTATTGTGATACATATCGCCGCTAAAAAAAAACTCGCCGTCAGCACTCATGTATATAGTTCGTGTAGGTGATAACTGAACTCGGTATATGCCTGGCATAGGGGTTGAGTTTATCTCTTGAGCCGTCAGGCCCGCTTCAATACGTATCAAACTGGCTCTGATGGCTGCCATATCGTCAGAACAGGCTAGACTGGAATCTAAAATCAGCAACACAAATAAGGTAAATTTTCTTGTAAAATATGTCATTATGATGCTCAACTTATCAAAAAAACAGTGGCAAAATTAACACAATAAATTGCAGCTATAATTGTGGTATAGCCTTAATCTAATCATAGCGGCAATGAATCTACTCTAGCAAGGTAATAATCTGGTCAATGATATATTAAATCTAGCTTTATCCGCGGGGGTGATGAGACTGATGCAGCATTTGCAAGCGCTGGGTAGCAACATGAGTGTATATCTGTGTAGTGGATAAATCACGATGTCCAAGCAGTAACTGAATAATACGTAGATCAGCACCATGATTCAGTAAGTGAGTTGCAAACGCATGCCGCAAAACATGAGGAGATAAGGGCTTCTTAATACCAGCCTTCAGTGCATGTCGCTTAACACGATACCAAAAAGTCTGACGAGACATCTGCCTCCCCCGTGTACTAGGAAATAGGATTTGACTGAGTCCCATCTGCAATAACTGTGGCCGGGACTGATGCAGATATCGCTGTAACCAGAGCAAGGCAACCTGCCCCAAAGGTACCAGCCTTTCTTTGCTTCCTTTACCCATCACTTTCACTACCCCTTGGGGGAAATTGATCTGAGCTAATTCTAGCTCCACCAGTTCTGTGACCCTTAAGCCACAAGCATACAGAAGTTCCAGCATGGCACGATCACGCAAACCCAGATCAGTGGCCACATCTGGTGCGGCTAACAAAATTTCCACATCAGCTTCAGTAATTGAGTTAGGCAGTGACCGACCCAGTTTGGGTGGCTTAATCTGTTGGGTGGGATCAAGCGCAATATTGGATTCACGTAGGTGATAACGGAAGAAACCCTTCAAAGCAGACAAACTACGTGCAATTGACGCAGGTTTGTGGTTAGCCATGGAACGTTCTGCCAAGTAACCCAGCACATCAGAAACCTTAGCGCCTAATAGGGAACGATGATAACCCAGCTGCCAATCAGCGAATTGCCGTAGATCACGCCGGTAGTTATCACGAGTGTTGTTACTTAGACCTCGTTCAAGCCAAAGGGCATCAATATAGGCATCTAGAGCGCACTGGTCAATGTCTTGGTTGGATATAGACTTGAATTTGCCAGTGCCATCAAGATTTGTGGCCATATTCAATATCACTACAATCAGCCAGCACAATATATGCAATCAGTTAAGACTAATGCTTGGTCAATTTTTCCTTGATACGGGCAGCCTTACCTGACAGATTACGTAGGTAGTAAAGCTTAGCTTGACGTACATCGCCTCGACGCTTGACTACAACACTGTCCACCTGCTGGCTGTAGGTCTGGAAAGTTCTCTCAACCCCAACGCCATAAGATATTTTACGCACTGTGAAGGCAGAATTAAGGCCGCGGTTGCGTCTACCAATCACGACCCCTTCATAAGCCTGCAGACGCTCACGACTACCTTCTTTCACTTTGACTTGAACTACGACAGTATCACCAGGACCAAAGTCAGGCATTACCTTATTCATCTGCTCAGCTTCAATGTGCTGAATAATTGCATTTTTACCACTCATGACTCACTCCTGTATTTCAACTATCTAATGTCTTCGTCGAACGAATAAATTCTTTCAAAAATTGCTCTTGCTCAGTGGTTAAGACTAGATGTTCTAGCAAGTCGGGCCGTTTTTGCCAAGTACAAATCAATTGCTGCCGGATTCGCCAAAATGCAATATTGTCATGGTTACCACTAGTAAGTACTTTCGGCACAGCCAGCCCGTCAATGGTCTGAGGCCGGGTATAACGTGGACAATCTAACAAGCCATTGGCAAAAGAATCTGCTGCTGCCGATTCCTGGCATCCTAGCACACCGGGCAACTGACGAACTACGGCATCGATGAATACCATAGCTGCTAACTCTCCACCACTCAGAACAAAATCTCCCAAGGACCACTGTTCATCGATGTCAGTTTGCAGCAAACGTTCATCAATGCCTGCATAACGTCCCGCTACCAATATCAAACTCTTCAAACTGGCTAATTCCACCACTCCCGATTGATCCAAGCGTCGCCCTTGGGGCGATAGGTAGATTACCTTGGGTTGATCCAACTCCTGTTTGGCCTTGGCTATAGCATCACGTAAAGGCTGGACCTTCATCAACATCCCTGGGCCACCGCCATAGGGTCGATCATCTACTTTACGATGTTTGTCTTGCGTAAAGTCTCTTGGGTTATAACTATTTATTGAAATGCAGCTATTCCGAACAGCGCGACCTGTGACGCCATATTCAGTGACTGCCTGTAACATACCAGGAAACAGAGCGACGATGCCAAACTTCACTTAGAACTCTGAATCCCAGTTAACTAGAATAACACCTGCCGTGATATCAGTACTTATAATAACTTTGCCAGGCAACCAAGGTATAAGACGCTGTTTGCAATCAATACTGTCAGCTTGTCCCTGAACTACCAAAACATCGTTGGCTCCAGTAGTCATCAAGTAATCAACGTCACCAAGCTGTATACCCGATGTAGTTTTAACCGCCAAACCAATTAGCTGCTGCCAATAATAGTCATCAGGACCAAGTATTGGCAAATGAGATTGGTCAACTGCAATATCAGCGCCACAGTACTGTCGCGCTTTATCACGATCATAGCAACCAGCCAGTTTTGCAATCAATATCTTGCTATGCTTAGCATGACGCTTTCCGTGCTGCAACTCAACGGTATGCCAGCGATCAGCAAGACGCACCTGCCAGGGCCTGTAGTTGAAGATATTGTCTATGGGTTCGGTACTGGAATGTACTTTAACCCAGCCTTGTACACCATATACTGAGGTGATACGCCCCAATAACACACGTGTATCCACTAAACCGACAATCCTCAATTATCTTTCAGTCCGGCCTTGACAGAACCTGATTATTGAACAGGCTTACGCGCTTGCTTAATTAGTTTTGCCACAGTGGCACTGGGCTTAGCCCCCCGCCCCAACCAATGATCGGCACGTAATAAATTAATTCGGGTAGCTTCTTGTTGACCACGTGCCGCGGGGTTAAAGAAACCAATACGCTCAATAAAACGACCATCACGTGGGTTACGTTGATCAGCAACTGTTAAATGATAAAATGGACGCTTCTTTGAGCCCCCACGGGCTAAACGAATGGTTACCATGCATTATCCCTTTCGTGTCAAGCGGGCTTTTGCAATGACCCACAGTTATTCAATAGAGTCCACATATAGCCACCTATATCGATCTTGATAGACAGCCACTTATGCGGACACGGCATTTTAAATCAGGGCAAGTATTCTACAGAAAATGCCCGCTAAAGAAAAGCATTCATTCTAGCTCCATGGAGGAATTCCTGAGCCACTCATATCTGATGGCAACTTACCCTGCAATCCACGCATCATTTTCTGCATACCACCTTTGGCAGATACTTTTTTCATCATTTTCTGCATCTGTTTATGTTGTTTAAGAAGTCGGTTGACATGCTGAATTTGGGTTCCCGAACCAGCAGCAATCCGCCGTTTACGAGAACCGTTCAAAGTATCAGGAAAGGCCCTTTCACGGGGAGTCATGGAATTAATAATGGACTCCATCTGCCCAATGTGTTGTTCAGCTTCGGCATTTTGCGCAACCTTAGCCATATCAGATGCTCCTGGCAACTTCTGCATCAATCCAGCCATACCACCCATATTTTTCATCTGCTGCAACTGATCACGGAAGTCGGCCAAATCAAAACCCTTGCCACGTTTCAGCTTGTTGGCTAACTGTCCTGCCTTGGACTTGTCAACTTTACGTTCGACTTCTTCGATCAAGGAGAGTACATCGCCCATACCGAGAATTCGTGATGCCACCCGGTCTGGGTAGAATGGTTCCAGGTCTTCCACCTTTTCACCAACACCCATAAATTTGATGGGTTTACCAGTAATATGACGTACTGACAAGGCACCACCACCACGGGCATCACCGTCCGTTTTACTCAGGATCACTCCGGTCAAATCTAAGGCTGCATTAAATGCCTGGGCAGTATTTGCAGCGTCCTGGCCAGTCATTGCGTCTACTACAAACAAGGTTTCTACAGGGTCTAATGTCGCATGCAGAGCTTGCGCCTCAGACATCATGTCATGGTCGATATGCAAACGACCAGCGGTATCGACAACTAGTACATCTATATGTTGTTGACGAGCATAGGTCAGAGCATGACAAGCAATTGTTACAGGCAGCTGGTCACTACTGCTTGGGAAGAAGCTAACCCCAATATTTGTTGCTAAAGTTTCCAGTTGCTTGATTGCTGCCGGACGATAAATGTCCACGCTGACCAGCAGTACAGACTTTTTCTGTTGCAACAGAAAATAAGCCAGCTTTGCTGCCACAGTGGTTTTACCAGCACCCTGTAAGCCTGCCAGTAATATCACAGCTGGTGGCTGACTAGCCAAGTTGAGCTCTGCGTTGGCAGCCCCCATAATAGCTATCAATTCCTGCTGAACAATTTTGATAAATTGCTGTCCTGGACTGAGACTGCGGCTAACCTCAGTACCAATTGCCCGTTGTCGAACCTGGTTAATAAATGTTTTAACCACTGGCAAAGCAACATCAGCTTCCAGCAGAGCTATACGTACTTTGCGTAAAGTAGTATTTATATTTTCCTCGGTTAATCTAGCTTGACCACGAATACTTCGTAGCGTTTCACCAAGGCGTTTAGTCAAATTATCAAACATTAACATACCTACCTAAGAAAAAGCTGCAATGATAGATAGAATCTTATCAAGCTATCTATCATGGCAAAACCAATATTTAGCCAGCAATTTTTACTCACAGCATCTGGCGAATCCAACTTACTTCAGAACACTTGGACAGAGTTCCATCATTGTTCTAACAAGTAGCTGATCCAGCTAGCTAACAATATCACCTCTAGCCTGTATATCAGCATGATACGATGAACGTACTAATGGCCCGCTAGCGACACTCTGGAAGCCAAGCTTACGTGCTATATCGCCCAACTCGTCAAATTCAGCTGGAGGCATAAATCGCTCAACAGCCAGATGGCTGGAACTAGGCTGTAAGTATTGTCCCAGAGTCAGCATATCAACATCGTGTGCCCGCAAATCTCTAAGTACTTGAATAATTTCCTCATTGCTTTCGCCCAACCCGACCATCAGGCCTGATTTGGTTAATACTTGGGGGCAGCACTGTTTGTATCGCTGCAGCAACTTCAATGACCAGAGATAATCAGACCCAGGACGAATCTTTTTGTACAATCGAGGTACTGACTCAAGGTTGTGATTAAATACATGCGGTGGATGTTGTTTCAGTATATCAAGAGCAATATCCATGCGCCCACGAAAGTCCGGCACCAGTATTTCAATCTTAGTGGTTGGTGCAAGTTGATTGATAGCCTTGATACAAGCGACATAGTGTTGCGCCCCACCATCACGCAGGTCATCCCGATCAACGGAAGTAATCACCACATACCTTAGTGCCATCTCAGTTACAGCAGTAGCCAGTTCAATAGGCTCACCACTATCAAGAGCATGGGGACGACCATGAGCCACATCACAGAATGGACAGCGGCGCGTGCATATTTCTCCCATTATCATAAAGGTTGCTGTGCCATGACTGAAACATTCGCTCAGGTTAGGACAGCTAGCCTCTTCACATACTGAAGCCAGTTTATGTTTGCGCAATATATTTTTAATCTGACTAATCGCTGGGGATGCGGGCACTCTGATACGCAACCAATCTGGTTTACGAGGCATAGTTGTGGTGGGTAGCACTTTGATGGGAATACGGGCAACTTTATCTGCACCACGTAGTTTAACGCCGGTTTTAACCTTGTTTAAAGTGACCATGGTTATCCTGTCTAGATATATTAAATATGAAACAGTTTCTGTGCATTTAAGGAACTTCCACACATCAATAATGTATGCCAATACAGCACTAGAGCCAAGTCTAACCCATAAGATGACAAACAACGTGGGTTGTACCCAGATGTGGCTAGTCGAACCTTCACGTACGACCTTATCCGGGGCTGTCTAAAGTAAATAACACTTACGGAAAAACAGGTATAACAATGATTTACTGAACCACATGTCACTCAAAATAATAACACTAGTTTGAGTTTATCTGTTGGTTTAATTAAAACATTGTGAATATGCTTAACAAGCGCCAATAGGTGCTGATATCAGCGTTTCATTAACAACAATGGACTCCAGACGCTTATTATAGCCCAGATGATGACATAGTTGATCCAGTAAGCTTATCTCTACCCGATCAATATCACAATCTGGGTACAAATCACATAACTGCACCATGGAAAGATCTGGATAACCACACGGATTGATTTGTTTGAAAGGGTGCATATCCATATCCACATTTAGGGCCAATCCATGGAAACTACAGCCTCTACGAACTCGCAATCCAAGTGACGCAAGTTTACGTCCAGCCACATATACACCAGGAGCAGCATGTTTGATGTTGGACTGTATCCCATATTCGTGCAACAACGCAATGATGGAGTTCTCCATAATACTTACCAACTGGCGCACCCCCAAATGCAAGCGCTTAAGATTCAGCAACAAGTAAACAACCAGCTGACCTGGCGCATGGTAAGTCACTTGACCACCACGATCTGATTGTACTATAGGGATCACCCCAGGGGACAATATATGCTCGGGCTTGCCAGCTTGACCCTGGGAGAAAACTGGCAGGTGCTGCAGCAGCCAAATCTCATCCATAGTAGCAGCATCGCGTTGACCGGTGAATTTCTGCATTGCCTCTAAGCAGGCCTGATATGGATACAACCCCAAGCGCCTAACTCGAACTTGCAAGAAATCGTCAGATAACAATTTTTACACGACCACTGCTTATTAAATGTGTATGAATGGCCTGCAGTTGGCCCATACTTTGCACATAAATCATCAGGCGCACAGACTGGAAACGATGATTTCGACTATCAATCACTTCAATGCTGTCCAAATCAAGATCAGGAGCCCATCGCTGCACAGAATTAATCACCCATTGGCTGTAATCCTCTGTCTTGTGCCCCACCACTTTGATAGGATAATCTTTGCAGGGAAATTTAATTTTCGGTACGCCTGGGTGACGACCATTATGAACCTGATTAGGCATACTATCTCAAGTTAGAATCCATAATTAAATGATGCTGTATGTAGACTATCAGCCTTTAGCATCAATTTTTACCTTGGGCAGAAGAGTGAAAACAAGTGTAATACGATTATGACATTACTATGCTTAACATACTGATTGGTGAAACATCACTACAGGCCAGCAGCACAAAGTGTTTAAATCTCTTGGCCTTACATAAGCCCAAATCTCAATGATCAAGTTTAGGTTCAATAAGTTGGTTGAAAGAACGCCTGATCAGATCAGTCACACGCTTCAAGAAACCACCTTCATCCATATTAGCCAAGGCTACTAACGGACGCCGACTGATTAGCTCATCATCCAACATCACATTTACCTGACCATAAATTTGGCCAGCAGTTAAGGGAGTCTCAATATTTTGATCAAACTCCATAATACCCTTTAGATATTTGCTCTGGCCACGTGGAATAGTAACCAATAGATTATTGGTCAAACCTAAGGATAAATGGTCTTCAGATCCTCCCCAAACCCTTGCTTTAACCAGTTCAATTCCAGCTTCGTAAAGTGGGTAGGTTTCGAAGAAACGCGTACCATAGGCAAGCAATCGTTGACTTTCTTGAACCCTAGTTTCAACACTCTTAGTACCCATCACTACAGAAATCAGCCGCTGACCATCTCGCTTAGCAGATGCAACTAAACAAAAGCCAGCTGCATCGGTATGACCTGTTTTCAGTCCATCTACAGAACTATCGCGCCAAAGCAATTTATTACGATTTGGTTGACGAATTTTGTTATAAGTAAACTCGCGTTCAGAATAAACCTTATAGTGCTCAGGATAGGCGTTAATAATCTCACGGGCTAAAATGGCTAAGTCACGAGCCGTAGTATAGTGATTTTCGTCGGGCAATCCAGTGGCATTAATAAAATTTGATCCAGTCATCCCAAGACGCACTGCATGACGGTTCATAAGGTCAGCAAAGGCTGCTTCACTACCGGCTAGATGCTCAGCCAGGGCTACGCTAGCATCATTACCTGATTGAACTATCACGCCCCGCATCAGGTTTTGTAAGGAAACAAACTTGCCTTCTTGGACAAACATGCGTGACCCAGGAGTACGCCAAGCCTTCTCACTGATACGCACAACATCATCAAGACTAACATTGCCTCTATCCAATTCGTAGACCAAGATATAGGCTGTCATCATTTTAGTTAGACTAGCTGGAGGCAGTTTGACATCGTCTTTGTGCGCTACCAAAATCGCGCCAGTGTCAGCATCCATTAGTAGATACGCAGTCGCGGATAACGAAGGTGGTCTCGGTACCAATGCCTGGGCAGCTAAGGCTGGTTGAATCAACAATATTAGAGTTATTAGCCACAATGGCTGAATTAACCAATGACCAATGGTACAGGAGAAGGATGGCGATAACGAATTCATAAACGTCTATTAAATTTACATAATGGGTTGCTTAATTAATACCAGCATTATTATACCACGCAGACTTAATGGGAACCCCATTCTAATTACTGAAAGCATAATTGGATGTAGTCATGGCTTAATCAAATAAGGTGGATCAAAACCTAGTTTTGGCAACTCACTGGCCAGCTTTTCAGCACTTAGCAAATCAACAATAGGCCCTATCATCACCCTAATAAGATTTTTCTGCTCAACAGCCTGTTCAAGAGTCACATCAGAACGTCGCAATACGCTGACCAGATGTTTCTGTAAAACAACTGCACGAGCTTGATCAGTTAATGCAGCAACCTGAACATAGTGGCCGTAACGGCGCTGCTGATGTGTAGCCAATTTTATTGTGGCAACTGATGGCTGTGAATTCAGTTTTAGCACTACTTTGCTGATACCTGTTTTAGCCGAATTCCGCTGGCGTCGTAAAGATAACTCCCCTGTACTAGTCCAATGCTTAGCATCAATGGCTTCAACCAACACTGTCGCCACTCCCTTAGAACGATAACCCAGTTTGCTGGCCGCGGCATAGGACAAATCAATAATGCGGTTGGCATGAAATGGTCCCCGATCATTAACTCGAACAATTACCACGCGGTTATTGTCCAGATTAGTCACACGTACATAAGAGGGTAAAGGCAACGATTTATGGGCTGCGCTCATAGCGTACATATCATACACTTCACCATTGGAAGTTTTATGGCCGTGAAACTTGATACCATACCAAGATGCCACACCTTGCTCATGAAACCCAAAGCTAGATGGCATAACTTGATAGCGCTGGCCCCATACCACATAGCTGCTTTTATTGCCCCCAACACTCCGCGGCTCCACCTTTGGTATCGCATCAGGTGTTTTGGACATGTCACGATGTTCACTGGGACCTGTATCTTGTGAAATACTGTAACGACTTGAGCTTGTTGGTGTTCCGTTAGGCTTAGGCATACTGAAACAGCCCGTCAGCACTACAGATAACAGCAGTACCAGTGACTGCGTTTTGGGCCCTGAAATGCTTGATGGAACGCGGATTTTATATTGCTTCATATGACCACGACACTAAGTGCTAACATTCACTAACAGCTTATCACAGCAAAGAACGGCTACAACTGCAATTGCAAATCAAAATACCAATCGCTTACACCACCATACTTTTAATCTATATTAAGATGCAATGGTATAATAAATACTGTAAACAACTCAACTAAGCAAATTAAGCCGACTGTATAGCGCTATATCGCAAATAATAATGTGTTTCTGAGTATAACACTGGTTGTAGTGTAGCCAAAGCTCATCAATTCGTATGCCCCAATATTTAAACCAGCAATCCCATTTTATAGGCTTGAATTACCGCCTGAGGCTTTCTACTGATCTGCAGTTTGCGGTAGACATTAGCTAGATGGTACTTTACGGCTCGCTCTTATGTCTGCAATATAAAAGCTGTCTCCCAACTGGATTTGCCTTCACCCGCCCACTTAATGACTAAAGTCTCTTGCAGCGATAGCTTGGGTACAGTCATAAAACCAGGTCGAATCCGCATAGCATTTAAATGGGGCATTATATGATAAATTATTCTTCTCTGATCTTCAGTAGCCTGTTTATTCTTCAAGCCTATGGAGGTAATGGCAATAACATAGCCTTCTGGCCCAATCCGACAACCATAAGCAAAACCATTATGACCACTAGCTCTTTTCAATTCGGGTAAGCTATCCAGCAAGGTACAATCATAGTGCTGAAAGGCCTGTTGACAGTGAAAAGGCTTTTTAAGCCACAAAGCATAGCGCAAGATTGGATCGACAATGTAGTAATTATTGGCAATATAACGCTCCAGCCAACCAGGAGGAAGACCAAAGCATCGCTGTTTCTCTAGCACAGCTTGGCTACTAGACAATTGCCCTGCTGCTAGCAACAAACCAGCAACCCCAAGTTTTGTCTTTAGTATTGTCCAAAGCCTTTTAAGATCACGATGGCCGTCAGCACTGAGTGCCACATGGATAATATCCAAAGCCATCGCAAGGTGATGACTATTCTGATGCATAATCGGGAACACTCGCCTAGATCCATGTGCAATTAAGTAATTTAATTTTAGACGATTTAAAAAAATAACCGATTTTTTCTTATACTACACCATGTGGGAAAGCTATGGCCAAAATGGAACTGATAATCTCACGTGGTAGTACCCTAACTTATTTAAAACTAAGAACTCTCGCTTGTTTTTGCCAATCAAGCTGACCACTAACGGAAATCAGCCCGCTAATGCAGCTGATTGAGCTTAATCATCTACCCAAAGCGTTCTTTTCAACTCCTTGGAATACGGTATACTGTCGGCTTAGTTTGAGTATTTATTTAACCTTACAATAACATTAAATGAAGAGTGTTTAGATGGCTGGCGTTATTTCCATTGATGAAGGTGTAGAAAGCCTTGCTTTAAAAGAATATACAGAGAAGGCATATCTGGATTATTCCATGTATGTGATCTTGGACCGGGCCCTACCTCACATTGGCGACGGTCTTAAGCCGGTGCAACGACGCATTATTTATGCCATGTCAGAGTTGGGGCTGAAGGCAACTGCTAAACACAAGAAGTCAGCCCGCACCATTGGCGATGTATTGGGTAAATTTCACCCTCATGGTGATAGTGCATGCTATGAAGCAATGGTATTGATGGCGCAAACATTTGCTTATCGTTACCCACTTATTGATGGACAGGGAAACTGGGGTTCAGCAGATGACCCTAAGTCATTTGCAGCCATGCGCTATACCGAAGCGCGTTTGGCTCCCTATGCTAACGTGCTGCTTGCTGAATTGGGTCAAGGCACTGTAGATTGGGGTAACAATTTTGACGGTACATTACAGGAACCGCTAGTACTACCCGCTCGAGTCCCTAATGTGTTGCTTAATGGTGCAACTGGCATCGCGGTGGGTATGGCAACTGATATTCCACCCCATAATTTACGTGAACTGATCGCAGCCAGTATTTATTTGTTGGATCACCCAAATACAAATAGCGCAGCACTGTGCCAATTTGTCCTAGGGCCGGATATGCCTACGCAGGCAGAAATAATTACTCCAGCAACTGAACTGAAGCATCTGTATACCACTGGCCGTGGCAGCTTACGTATGCGGGCTCTGTATGATACGGAAAATGGTGACCTAGTAATCAGTGCGTTGCCATATCAAGTTTCTGGAGCTCGCATCATGGAACAGGTTGCGGCTCAGATGCAAGCCAAAAAATTGCCAATGGTCGCAGATTTAAGAGATGAATCGGATCATGAAAATCTGACTCGTTTAGTGATAGTGCCACGCTCCAACAAGATCGATAATAATCGGCTGATGAGTCATCTGTTCGCCACAACAGATCTTGAACGCACCTATCGGGTCAATCTCAACATGATTGGCACCAACGGTTTACCTCAAGTAAAAAGTCTATCAACCATTTTGACAGAGTGGTTGGAATTTCGCATGGTTACAGTCACCCGACGCTTAGAACACCGCCTTGGCAGGGTGCTGGAACGACTGCACATTTTAACTGGATTATTGATTGCATTTCTGCATATTGATGAAGTAATAACCATCATTCGTAGCAAAGAACAGCCCAAGGCAGCCCTAAGGCAGCAATTGAACTTATCTGAACAGCAGGCAGAAGCCATTTTAGAGTTAAAATTGCGGCATATAGCACGATTGGAAGATGTTCGCATCAAAGCTGAGCAAAATAAATTAATCAAGGAGCGAGATCAACTGCAGTTGATACTGGATTCCAGAGTTCGTTTGAAAAACCTGATGAAAAGGGAATTGGCTGCTGATGCCGAGACCTTTGGCAATGATCGCTGCTCACCCATTGTCATTGGTGCTGAAGCTCAGGCCTTTAGCGAACGTGATTTGTTGACGGCTGAACCAATTACTGTAGTGTTATCAAAGCAAGGCTGGGTACGTGCCGCCAAGGGTCATGATATTGACCCAACTGGGTTGAATTACAAATCTGGTGATGCACACCTACTTTCGGTGCGGGCACATAGCAATCAGATGGTCGTCTTTATTAACGATACTGGCCGCTGCTATACGCTGGAGGCACATACGCTACCTTCTGCCAGGAGACCAGGCGAGCCATTAAGTGGTCGCTTTAATGCTCCCAGCGGGGTACCTTTTGCTGCTGCACTGAGTGGTTCGAATGAGCAACAGTTTTTGCTGACAACGGATGCAGGATATGGCTTTATAGCCAGCTTCAGTGATTTGCTGAGCAAAAATAAAGCTGGTAAAGCATGCATATCTGTTCCTCAGGGAGCCAAGGTTCTGGTGCCAGTAGCTATCCGGCAGCTCAATAATGCCTGGGTTGCGGTAGTTAGCAATGCAGGACGATTACTATTGTTCCCATTGCTGGAACTGCCATTACTAGCTCGAGGCAAGGGAAATAAAATGATCAATATACCCCCAAACCACGTAGCCAATCGGGAGGAATATATGGTTGGTTCTGCAATAGTGGTTCCCGATACAGATCTGGTTATATATTCAGGTAAACGTCATTTGCGGCTACGGCCTGTAAATCTAGTAAATTATCGTGGAGAAAGAGGTAACCGTGGTCATAAGTTACCACAAGGTTTTCAAAAAGTAGGTCATATCGAAGCAAGAGCACGTCAGTAATTATTGACAATCTGTCCATGTAAAACAGTGATACAGAAGCTCATGGAAGTCTAGATAAGCAACCTATCTATTGAGTTGTTGTATGTATGCAGCCTATGTGTGATCCTGAGGAGAGTGAATAAATTGACTGAAGTGCTGTATTTGCTGATCCAGCAAATCCTGATAGTCTGCGGACAAACGCAATAAATTGAATGCGCCATTGCTGAGTTGTATGCAATTCTTTGCTTTAAGAATTCGTTGTTGTAATTCTGGGTGATAAGCAACCTCAGCGCTAATAATCAGATTATCGGTAGGTAAATGTTTAGATAAATCAGCAGCTTTTCCAGCGACTTTTTCAATGGCATCCAAATTACCGTAATGGACCACAGTCTGAATGTTTAAGGCAGGCCAGCCAGAGGCAAGAAGTTGTCCGTTGTAATGACGGGAAAGGCCAGAAAAGAATTGTGCTGCACACAGAGCATTAACACAATGTGTCATGTTCCGGTGAGGTTTATCAAACAGCACCTGTAAATCGCGATTATCACAAATACTGATTTGTCCACCATAAATGGTACAGACCTGATTGAGAATATCGAAGTAGGCAGTACGTAGGTGTTGTTCTTGTCCTAATGTAACAGATCCGTCATCAAGAGTGTTGACACCGATATATAACAAACTACCCCATATAACTTCACTGTCTTGGCTTGGTTGTGATTGAGTCACCAACTGATCTGGAATAAAGGTGTCTTCTGGACTTGTCTTAGCTTCTGCCAGCACGTTCTGATTTTGCAAATCACCTGTGGTTGGAGCTAAATTACTGACAAAATCAAGGCCTATGGATTCCTGCAACCGGGCAGTACGCAAAAGCGCATCACCCACATTTGCTTTATCATCTGAAGAGGCTAATCCCTTTGCTAAATCATACTGGGCATGATCAGAAGGCAGTTCAATTGCACTATCAATAGGTGATACAGCGCGTGAGGTAGTCGATGAGGTGGCCTCTATCACTGGACTGATATCCAGTTCAAGTTGGCTTTCATTTGGCGCTTGTAATAATTGCAATGCATGAATGCTATTTAAGTTGTGGTTAATAATACCCCATTCATCTCGACGTTGATCATCTACCGGCACCATCTTATCATCAGTTATCAGTTGCTGTTGGGCGGTATTTAAACGATTTATAGGCTGGTATAAATGTAAACCAAACCAAAGCCCCGCTATCAAACTCAACAGCCCAGTCAGACATAAAATTGGCCAGGCCAGTTGAACCAAATTGCCAAGACTGGGTATTAAGTTGATTGGTGTTAAATGCAAATGTACTGATCCCAATTGATGTTCATCCAGTCTAATGGGATAAATTAAAGCACTACGATTGTAGAATGTGCCTGTCTTTGCCAGAGTTCGGCCATCCTCATCAATAACTTTGGCTCCTATCAAGTTCTCATGTTGATGCAGATCACTTAATAATACATTTAGACTGATGAAATCCCGCTGCAAGATTAGAGGTGCACTAATCATGGCCAGTTGGCGACCCAATTGATCACCCAAAACACGGGTATGTGTTGTCGCCACTTGATCTAATTGGCGATAGGTGACAGTAGCAAATACAGCCAGGCTCAAGCTAAAAATCAGGCCAGTAAGTAGTATAGTTTTATGCACTAACGTCACACGTGAGTGCATAAGCTGGTGGAGTGAGTGAGTCTGAGTCGGCATAATTAGGATTAAAATTATCGCAAAGATTGGATGATTAACACCTGATACTTGCCCTCAGTGAATGTAATACTATCAACTAGCATTTCAGGCAAACTTACAGTATTTTATCTCAGTCGTGATAAAATACTAAGGTTTACAATGGATATTTATTAGTGAGATTGTCCCATAATGTCGCTGGCTATTCATTCATGAATTTGGATATTTTATGTTTTATCGCCTGACTCTGCTTGAAAATAAAGCCAATGTGGTGAATGCTCTGTCACCCCTGCTTGACCACCATAGTAGTCTAACCGATTCAATTTTAACCTTGCATTACCGTAGCCTAGCCAGCCGCCCACATATCCAGGCACACCAATGGAGTTGGCACTATGACAGTGATTTGTCACACTTGCGGGATCAGGTTGACCAGTTGTTGTACAGCATCCAGAATAGGAACAATATAGACTGGGTCTGGCAACAACAACCACAACCAGAATTAGACTGGCGCCTAGCCGTATTCGATATGGACTCCACCCTGATCCAGGCGGAAGTCATAGACCAATTGGCTTATACGGCTGGCATCGGTGAATCAGTTGCTACCATTACCGCCCAGTGTATGGCTGGTGGAATGGATTTTCAACAGGGTTTTCGCCAGCGGTTGAGTCTGTTGGCTGGCTTCCCCATTAAGGACTTGGAAACTATCTATAATAGCATAAAACTGATGCCCGGAGCAGAGCGACTGATGCGGAATCTGGTAGCTCTTGGCGTACACTGTGTTATTATCTCCGGTGGGTTTGGTTATTTCGCTAATCGTTTAGCTCAACACTTAGGTATGCAAGAAGCTTATGCCAACCCCCTGGAACAGCAGAACGGACGGTTGACCGGCACTATATCTGTACCCATACTTGATGCTGAACGAAAGCTGGAATTGCTAGAGCAGTTAACCCAGAAAAAGTGTTTGCAGCCTTGGCAAACTATTGCTGTGGGAGACGGGGCTAACGATTTGCCCATGCTGCTGAAGGCAGGCCTAGGGGTCGCCTTTCATGCCAAGCCATTGGTGCAACAGAAGGCACACCATCGGATCAACCAGTTCAACTTGGATACATTATTATATATTATGGGCTATGGCGATGATGTACTACTGAACTAATTGGTTACAATAGTGATCCGATGTTTAGGTATCCATAAAGTAAGCTCAGGATGCACTTGTAATCATGGTTTTTCCGGATGCGCCGGCTTCTTCCCGCACCAAGCGTGGTACCAGATAACCCGGCAAACACTCCTGCAATCCTGCTAGCAAATCCTTCGCCTTGGTATCATCCACATAAAAATGGGCAGTTCCCTGAACTCGGTCCAACATGTGAAGATAGTATGGCAAAATATCACATGCGAACAGACGTTCACTCAGTTGCGCCAGACTCTGGTGGCGATCATTAATACCACGTAGCAGTACACTCTGATTAAGAAGATGAACACCATGCTGGCGTAGCATCTGGCAAGCATTATAAACGCTGTGATCTAATTCACTGGCATGATTAGCGTGTGTTACGATAATCACCTGCAAAGGCAATTGACGTAAGATTTTACAAAAATCTAAAGTGACTCGGCTAGGCAATATAATTGGCAGACGGGTATGCATTCTAACTCGTTTTAGTTGTGGTATAGCTGCCAATTGTTGAAATAAATCAGTCAATTGACTGTCGGTAGCGGCCAGAGGATCACCACCACTTAAAATCACCTCATGGATGGACGGATTATCACGAACATAAGTTAGACTTTGTTGCCACTGCAAACGCGAACGACGATTATCATGATAAGGGAAATGGCGGCGAAAGCAAAATCGACAATTGATCACACAATGGCCTGTAACCAGCAACAATACCCGACCATCATATTTATGGATAATGCCAGGCACTGGATTATAGGTCTGTTCTGCCAGTGGATCCTTATGATAGCCCTCTGTATTAACTGCTTCGGCTTTCTGAGGTAAGACTTGAAGCAGGAGTGGGTCCTGCGGGTTACTACGCTCCATACGTGCAGCATAGCTACGCGGCACCAGAGTTGAAAACCCCTGATCAGAACAGGTCATATTTTCAATAGCAGTTGTGCTAAAGCCTAAATGAGCCAATAATTCAGCCGGTCGCCGAAAAGCATCAGCCAATTCACGGCGCCAGCTTTCAACGCTAGGGGTAAACGATATTGGTTCAATAGACTCAAATTGTGTGGTGGTTTCAGGTATCATATCAAGTATTTTTTTAGCTTAAATCAAGCAGGCAACATCTAATGGCAAATTATAGCACTAATGAATTCAAATCAGGGCTCAAAGTCATACTGGAAGGTGATCCGTGCGCTATGGTTGAAGTGGAATTCGTCAAACCTGGGAAAGGACAAGCCTTTACTCGGGTCAAGTTTAAGAATCTCAAAACTGGCCGAGTCTGGGAGCGTACATTTAAATCTGGTGATAGCATTGAAGCTGCCGATGTTATGGATCGAGAAATGGAATATGTCTACAGCGATAGTGAGTTCTGGTACTTTATGGTCACCGATGGCTCATATGAGCAGTATGGTGCCGATGCCAATGCAGTAGGTGACTGTATCAAGTGGCTCAAGGAACAGGATGTCTATACCGTGACCTTGTGGAATGATACACCCTTGAATGTAAACCCTGCCAATTTTGTAGAGTTGGCAGTGATTGAAACAGATCCTGGCTTAAAAGGTGACACGGCCCAAGGTGGTAGTAAGCAGGCGACGCTGGCTACTGGCTCTGTGGTACGGGTACCTTTGTTTATTAGCCAAGGCGAAGTGCTGAAAATCGATACCCGTACCGGTGAATATGTCAGTCGTGCCTGAGGCATGACTATCCCCTGGCAGCCTGGAACAGGCTTGAAGCAAATGCGTCAACGCGCATCAATGGTTGCCCGCATACGGGATTTCTTTGCGGCTCGACAAGTTCTGGAAGTAGACACGCCACTAATGTCCCACTATGGCGCTAGCGATCCTCATATTGATGCCATAACAGCCCACTACCAAGCAATTGGAGGCGATGCTCCAATCACTATGTACTTAACTGCATCACCAGAATATGCCATGAAGCGTTTATTAGCAGCAGGAAGCGGCTGCATTTATCAGATCACCAAAGCCTTTCGCAATGGCGAAGTTGGTCGGTCTCATAATCCTGAGTTTACTCTGCTCGAATGGTATCGAGTGGGCTATGATCACCATGCACTGATGGATGAGGTGGAACAGCTAGTACAACTATTTCTCGGTCCTCTGGATATAGTCCGCTTGACTTACCGTGAAGTGTTTATGCAAATTCTACAGTTGGATCCATTTAATACCACGACCGAACAACTAGAGCAGGTGGCCATGCAACAGCTTGACTACCATTCGAGGACAGGTGAATCAAATGACGTCTGGCTTGACCTGTTGATGTTGCACTGTATTGAACCTGCCTTACCTCAAGCTTGTTTTATTCACTCTTACCCACCTAGCCAAGCAGGGTTGGCTCGATTAGAACAGGACCAGCACAAGACTGCAGTGGCCCAACGGTTTGAGTTATATATCAACGGGCTGGAGCTCGCTAACGGTTATCATGAATTAGCCAGTGCCAGTGAGCAGGCCCAGCGCTTTACACAGGATCAGAAATTGCGACATCAGTTAGGAAAGCCCGCCATGCAAGCTGATCCTCGCCTGCTGGCGGCTTTGCAGGCAGGTCTCCCTGATTGTGCTGGAGTAGCCCTAGGTCTAGAACGACTACTTATGCTGGAGTTGCAACAACACGATATCAATGAAGTCCTCAGCTTTGGGCACCAATTAGCTTGAATATAGAACTATGTACACTCAGCCATCACCTGTATTGTCTGGCACAAACTCCACCCTTACCATATGACAATAATTACGAGTACCAATAACAACATTAATATCACGATTGCTTGATTGATGATTTCAGTGATCTAGCTAGGCAATATAAAAGGATCAGAACATATCATAGTCTGTATCTCCATTGCAAAATGCTCTCAAACTGCTTTAAGAATCAATTCACTGGCCTAAGGTAGCGGTCACAAACTTAAAATAGTGCAACTTTGGGGGTTATTATGAAGACCATTCAATGGTTCTGTATTCTTTGTCGTTATTTTCATTAAGTAGACCTACCATAGAAAGTAAAAAAGATTCTTGTCCTAGCAGACTATCAAACAGCTTTATGCCTCATCTGTAGTATCTGATGTTCTTCGGTATTGGGAGGGGTTGACGAGTAAGAAAAGCTAAAGGTGCTACTGGCAAGAATGTTTCATTGTTGAATAATGAGCTTAGATTTGCCCACTTAGTTTTCGAACAGCCTTCTTATAAGGTTCGCTGCTACCAAATGCCTCCAGAGGGTGAGGTTAATATTAATTCACTTGAGTAATTTTTATAGTTTTGGGTTGAATAGAAATTCAATTGCAACGGTTAAGATATACGACTTTGATGACAAGGGCAATTAAACCTCTTATCAACTTGAATTTTTAGGTGAGCAACTATGGATCCTTTATGACGGCTGGCTTTATAGAATGAGGCAATCTAAGTGATTTTGTTAAAGTTACTAAAAAGACTGGGTTGTTTCAACCAAGGCCTGTTAGTTAAAACTCACTGCACGTTAATAACTGTAGGACGTTGTTGATAATCATTATGAGGTTATAAAATTTGTAACTCAACGACCATAATATGGTTAAATAAATCGTGCCACTAGGCCAAGAGCCAATTGGCTCATATCCAGACCGGTGGCTGAAAATGGGATACGTACCTTAAAGCCACCGCCAGGCACACGCTGCAGACTCTCACCGTTCCGGGTTTCGATACTTTCAAGGGTTAAGGTACGATTACCTTGCGGCAGAATCAACTCTATCACATCACCAACCGCAAAATGATTTTTACTAATCAGTTCCAGCATGCCAGCGCCAGTATCATAACCACTGATTTGGGCAACATATTGTTGCTGGTGTTCCTTGGAGTGCCCTTGCACATAATTCTGATATTCATGACTATGATGACGTTTGAAAAACCCATCAGTATAACCACGACTGGCAAGGTTCTCCAACTGTCCTAGCAAGCTTGGATCAAACGCTCGTCCAGCTACAGCATCATCAATTGCCTGACGGTAGGCCTGGGTGACTCGTGCTACATAGTTGATGGATTTGGTTCGACCTTCTATTTTCAGTGAATCAATACCGATCTCTACCAGTCGCTGCACATGCTCCACCGCCCTGAGATCTTTGGAATTCATGATATAGGTGCCATGCTCATCTTCTTCCATAGCAATCGCTTTATCAGGCCGGCCCACTTCAGCTACTAGCATCCGCTTAATATCCCCAGTTCCTGATGAACTAGCCGGTTCATCAGGCATCGCTTGTAAGTCACCACTGCAATTTTCTGTGCTAGCTACCGGTTTGTATTTCCAACGGCAGGCATTAGTGCAAGTGCCCTGGTTAGCATCACGATGATTGATGTAACCAGACAACAAGCAGCGACCTGAATATGCCATACAAAGAGCTCCGTGTACAAACACTTCCAATTCTATTTGTGGGCATTGCTGACGAATCTCTGTCACCTCATCCAGAGATAGCTCCCGAGATAGAATAATGCGCTCTACACCCACAGCCTGCCAAAACTTGACTGCAGCATAATTAACAGTATTAGCTTGAACTGATAAGTGTACAGGTTGGTCTGGCCATTGTTCACGCACCAGCATAATCAATCCAGGGTCAGCCATAATGAAGGCATCTGGCCTCATTTCTGCCAACGGGGCAATATCTTTTACAAAAGTTTTAATCTTGCTGTTATGGGGTAGAATATTAGCCGTAATATAGATTTTCTTCTTCTGACTGTGAACTGTATCGATACTTTCAGCCAAGCGTTGCAAGTTAAAATCATTTTCCCGAACTCTTAGCCCATAGCGGGGCATACCTGCATAGACGGCATCAGCCCCATAAGCCAGCGCATAATTTAGATGACTCTGGGTTCCAACTGGTGCTAATAACTCGGGCTTGACCATAACAACATCACACTACTCGTAAAGTAGTTTATTATAGCATTTGTTAAACTATATTGTTCATCATAAAATCATGTGGATTAACACGTCAATCATATCCTTACTAGCACTTCGTCCAGTAGTAAGCTTGCAGCTGGTGAGAGTGGCTGATCAATATTTTGAATGATGAAGAATGGTGGCACAATGATTTCTTCAACATGGTCTAGCAGGGTAAGATTGGCTCCTAAAGTTGGCCTGGTTAACATTAAAGCAACTTCTTGTGATTGGGCAGTAATTGCATCAGTACTTTCGAGGTATGCTAACATTACTAATACTGAGGAGGTATTGGTAATATTGTCGGGAATTTTAACCTGCGATAGATGGAATGCATGCTCAAGCGCCTGACGAATCGGAGAGCCATTCTCTTGGATAACCCATTCATAATGTTGTAGATCAATGATCCGCATCTGCTTAACACCGCTTAACGGATGATTTTTACGCACCAGTAAGGAAACAGACTCAGAGCGTGCGGGAGTTATCTTGAAATTACGGCTATCATCTTTAGACGAAAGGCGAGCAATCACAAAGTCAAATGCCCTTTCAGCTAAACCTCGCATCAGCTGATTTGATGGCCCTACCTCAATAGTTATGTGCAGATCAGCTGCATTTGCTTTAACTTGCTGTACCGCTGGCACTAGGCATCCAATGGCTGGGCCAGTTACTGCTCCCACTCGAACTTGACCCAGCTTACCAGTATTTAGATGAGCGACTTCAGACTCAAGATTTGTCATTGCAGAAGTAATAGTGCATGCATGTTGACCAAATAATTTGCCCACAGCGGTAGGCACCATACCTTTTGGGTGGCGCTTAAACAACAGTGCACCAACAAGCATTTCAATTTCTGCCAACATCCGAGAAGCTGCTGGTTGAGTTATGCCTAGTGTATGTGCAGCGAGGCTGAGTTGGCTATGCTCTGTGATGCGCTGGATTAGTTGAAAATGAGCTGGTTTTAGTCTTTTAGTAAACCGCATGATACTTTGCATACCATTATTGGTATAAAAAATGATGTTAATATTATTTTACAGACATGTCAATTTTAGATAGTGTCTAGAAAGGTTAAAAAAAACCCAAATATTAGGAAGTGCAAGTCGCTCAAGTTATGGCGAAGCACTTAAAATTTAGGAGACACACATGAAACTTAAGCTACTTCTCGGCTCTGCCGCGATTGCCATAGCACTTGCTTCGAGTGTATTCGCAGCAGGAAAAGTCGGCATTGCCATGCCAACACAATCATCTTCGCGCTGGATTTCCGATGGTAATTCAATGGTCGAACAATTTGAGGCCGCTGGCTACAGCACTATCTTGCAATATGCAGAAGATGATATTCCAAATCAACTGGCACAAATTGAAAACATGATCACTAATGGTGTTAATGCCCTAGTAATTGCCGCAATTGACGGCACAACGCTTTCCAATGCACTGGAAAATGCACATCATGCTGGCATTCAAGTAATCGCTTATGATCGATTAATTCGTGACAGTAAATATGTTGACTATTACGCTACTTTCAACAATTTCAAGGTGGGTGTGCAGCAAGCAACTTCACTGGTTAGTGGTCTGCAACAACAGTTCGGCGATAGCCCTTATAACGTAGAAGTGTTCGGTGGCTCTCCAGATGATAACAATGCTTATTTCTTCTACAGCGGGGCTATGTCTGTCTTGCAACCACTAATTGATAACGGTACGGTTAAGATTGTCTCAGGCCAGACGGGCATGGACACCGTCGGCACTTTGCGCTGGGATGGTGCTGTGGCACAGGCTCGCATGGATAATCTACTATCGGCATACTATACCGACACTAAAGTACATGGCATTCTGTCGCCGTATGATGGTTTGTCCATTGGGATATTGTCCTCACTGAAAGGCGTAGGTTATGGGTCAGATGACCTCCAGATGCCTATTGTAACTGGTCAGGATGCTGAAATTCGATCAATCAAATCAATTCTTGCTAATGAACAATATTCAACAGTTTTCAAGGACACTCGGGAACTTGCCCGTGTGACGGTGGGCATGGTCAACGCGCTGTTGCAAGGGAGCAAACCAGAAATTAACGATACGGAAACCTACGATAACGGCGTCAAAGTTGTGCCTTCCTATCTGCTAGAGCCCGTGTCCTTGGATATCTCCAACTGGGAAGAAATCCTGATTGGATCTGGTTATTACACCAAAGATAAATTGCAATAATTCAGAAGGGACTGCTTTTCTAGCTCCGTGTGCGATTTGTTGCACATGGGGTACCTTAGACGGAGATACGGGTGTGACTGTACTGTTGGAAATGCGCGCCATTACTAAAACTTTTCCAGGAGTTAAAGCTCTCGACAGGGTGAACCTGAAAGTCAGTCAAGGCGAAATTCATGCACTAGTAGGCGAAAATGGAGCTGGCAAGTCAACGCTGATGAAGGTTCTATCTGGTGTTTACCCTGCTGGCGATTATACTGGTGAAGTCTATTACGAAGGGAAATTAGCTGAGTTTGCTGATATCTCTGATTCAGAAGCACGTGGAATTATCATTATTCACCAAGAATTGGCACTAGTTCCGTTATTGTCGATTGCCGAAAATTTGTTTCTGGGTAATGAATGTACCTCCTATGGTGTGATTAATTGGCGCGCTACCAACCGTCGCACGGATATTCTGTTAGAAAAGGTTGGGTTACAAGAATCAACTAGTACCTTGGTTGATACGTTGGGCGTTGGCAAACAGCAACTGGTGGAAATCGCCAAAGCGCTTTCCAAAGACGTGCAGCTACTGATCCTTGATGAGCCCACAGCAGCTCTATCTGAAGCTGACAGCCAAGCACTTTTGGATCTGATGTTAGAGTTGAAACAGCAAGGTGTCACTCAGATTATGATTAGTCATAAACTGAACGAGGTTGGCCGCGTGGCTGACACAGTGACAGTTATTCGTGATGGTGGAACCGTCTCTACCATAGATGCCACAAGGGAAAAACTCAGCGAGGATCGCATTGTACATGACATGGTCGGACGAGACATGGCGCACCGATATCCAGATCGAGAATGCCGGATCGGTGCAGTATTGTTGTCGGTAAATAACTGGAATGTCTGGCATTGCGAACACAGGGAACGACAGGTCGTTACTGGCGTCAATTTGACAGTACGTGCAGGTGAAGTGGTTGGTATTGCTGGTCTTATGGGGGCAGGTCGTACAGAACTAGCGATGAGTGTGTTTGGCCAGTCTTATGGTCGTAATATCAATGGTTATGTTGAAATGCGAGGCCAAACAGTGGACGTCAGTACCGTCAACAAAGCGATTGATGCTGGCTTAGCTTATGTGCCAGAAGATCGCAAATCCTTAGGCCTGTTACTTGAAGAAAATATTCAACGTAATATAACCTTGGCAAACTTGTCTGAGGTGTCACGCCATTCGGTCATCATTGAAGCTAAAGAGACCCGAGTGTCCGAAGCATATCGGGAAACACTTAATATTCGTACCCCAAGTGTGTTCCAGCGCGTGGCAAATCTGTCAGGGGGCAACCAACAGAAAGTCGTTCTAACTAAATGGTTGTTTGCAAATCCAGAGGTGCTAATTCTTGATGAGCCAACACGTGGAATTGATGTAGGTGCTAAATTTGAAATCTACGAGATCATCAATGGTCTTGCTGATCAAGGCAAAGGCGTAGTCATGATTTCATCCGAAATGCCCGAAATTCTGGGCATGTGTGATCGTATTTATGTGATGAACGAAGGGCAAATAGTCGGCGAACTGAGCGGCGATTTTGCCAACCAAGAGCGTATTATGTCACTCATTGTTAATGAATAGGGGGCATCGAGATGGGTATTGCAAACCAAAGCAGTAATTCAGGAAAACCAGTTAGAGTCGGTGTTTACTTAGTACGTAACCTGCGTGAATATGGTCTATTATTTGCGCTTATTGGCATCATGGTGTTTTTCCAGATTGCCACTGGTGGCACTTTGATGCGTGCGGTCAATGTGACTAATTTACTGCTGCAAAACAGCTATATTATCATCATGGCCCTCGGCATGTTGATTGTCATTGTTAGTGGCCATATAGACTTATCTGTTGGTTCTGTAATGGGTTTTATTGGTGCTTTAGCAGCAGTTATGATAGTTGAATGGGAGCAATCGACTATCATGACAATAATCACATGCCTGATTGTAGGTGGATGTATTGGTGCAGCCCAAGGCTATTGGGTTGCATATTGGCGCATTCCATCCTTCATTGTAACCTTGGCAGGCATGCTGGTATTTAGTGGTCTTTCACTATGGCTACTCGAAGGTCAGTCCTTAGGACCATTTCCACGAGAATTCCAGATGATTGCGAATGGGTTTGTACCTGATATCTTTCCTAAAAGTATGGCTCAAGCGGTGGCAGAACTGTTGGGTGAGCGTCGAGTGAATCTGTTAGCCCTAACCACCGCTTTTATTGCAGCAATACTGATTTTATGGATGGGGGTGCAAGCACGCGCGCAAAACTGTGCGTATGGCATGAGCTTGGAGCCCATGGGATTTTTCATCGTGCGAATTGGTATTATCTCGGCGGCATTGATCTTCATTCTATTTAAACTCTCCACATTTCGAGGTTTACCGAATGTACTAATCACCATGGGTGCACTGACACTCATCTATTCCTTTGTGACCGAAAAAACTGTAATTGGCCGGCGACTCTATGCCGTAGGTGGTAATGAAAAAGCAGCCAGGCTATCTGGTATCAAAACTGAACGACTAACCTTCCTGGCTTTCACCAATATGGGGGTGTTGGCTGCTGCTGCTGGCATCGTCTTTGCGGCACGGTTGAACTCTGCAACCCCAAAGGCAGGTTTTGCTCTGGAGCTTGATGTCATTGCTGCCGCATTTATCGGCGGCGCATCCATGTCAGGCGGAGTAGGCAAGATCATCGGTGCAGTCGTGGGAGCTTTCCTAATGGGAGTACTTAACAACGGCATGTCGATTCTTGGCATTGGCATTGATTACCAAAAGGTGATCAAAGGTCTCGTGTTACTCGCCGCCGTAATCTTTGATGTCTACAACAAGTCTAAGCAGGGGTAGAGTAAATGGCTTTTAAACCAGCTGTATGGCCGCGCAAGTTGCGCAGTACAAAATGGTATAGTGGAACATCACGGGATAGTATTTACCACCGTGGCTGGCTTAAGAACCAAGGTTATCCAGATGATCTATTTGATGGTCGTCCAGTCATCGGTATTCTCAATACCTGGTCAGATTTAACCCCCTGTAACGGACACTTGCGTGAACTGGCTGAGAAGGTTAAGGCAGGGGTATGGGAATCTGGAGGATTTCCAGTTGAAGTGCCTGTTTTCTCCGTATCGGAAAATACCTTTCGACCCACAGCAATGATGTTTCGCAACCTTGCAGCATTGAGTATTGAAGAACAAATACGCGGCCAGCCCATTGATGGGACAGTACTACTGGTAGGCTGTGACAAGACCACCCCTTCGCTATTAATGGCAGCTGCATCGACTGATCTGCCAACCATCGTTGTCACCGGTGGGCCAATGCTGAATGGCTGGTTTCAAGGCAAAGCCGTAGGTGCTGGCACCCACTTATGGCAATTTTCCGAGTTAGTCAAAGCGGGCAAGATGACTCAGGAAGCATTTCTTAAAGCTGAAAGTGCAGTGACTCGATCATCAGGCACATGTAATACCATGGGGACTTCATCAACCATGGCATCAATGGCAGAAGCACTTGGCATGGCGCTATCAGGCAACGCTGCCATACCAGCTGTTGACAGTCGTCGTCGCACGATAGCACAACTCTCAGGTCGCCGCATTGTACAAATGGTCAAGGATGATCTGAAACCGTCTGACATAATGACTCGGTCAGCTTTCGAGAACGCCATTCGAACCAATGGCGCTATCGGTGGTTCAACCAATGCGGTCATTCACCTATTAGCCCTCGCAGGCCGAGTTGGCATTGACTTAACCCTGGATGATTGGGATCGCTGTGGTCGTGATGTAGCCACTATTGTTAATCTCTTGCCGTCGGGACAATATCTGATGGAAGAATTTTACTATGCAGGAGGCTTACCTGTGGTTCTGAAATCCTTGGGCAAAGCTGGTCTGCTGCACCGGGATGAAATCACTGCATCAGGTAGTTCGATCTGGAATGAAGTGAAGGATGTTATTAACTACAATCCAGATGTGATTCTCTCAATAGAAAAGGCGATAACACAACAAGGCGGCATTGCTGTTGTAAAGGGCAATCTTGCTCCTCAGGGTGCGATAATCAAGCCTTCAGCCGCCTCAAAAAAGCTGTTAACACATCGTGGCCGGGCAGTGGTTTTTGAAGACATTGATGACTACAAGAGACGCATTAATGACGATGCTTTAGACATCGATAAAAACTGCGTCATGGTGCTAAAAAACTGTGGCCCCAAAGGGTATCCTGGTATGCCAGAAGTTGGCAACATGGGTCTGCCGCCGAAGCTATTACAACAAGGCATTACTGATATGGTGCGCATTTCGGATGCGCGAATGTCGGGCACCGCTTACGGTACGGTTGTACTGCACACCGCACCTGAGGCTGCTACAGGAGGGCCAATCGCAGTGGTACGTAATGGTGATATGATTGAGTTAGATGTACCAAACCGGCGACTACAACTTGATATTTCCGATACTGAATTAGCTACTCGGCTGGTCCAATGGCAACCACAACACGAGCACGCCTTAAGTGGCTATGCCTGGCTTCATCAACAGCACGTACAGGGTGCTGATACTGGTGCAGACTTTGATTTCCTGAACGGTTGTCGCGGCGCAGCAGTGGCAAGGGATTCTCATTGATTAAGGTTGCACTCGTAGGCATTGGCAAAATTGCTATCGACCAGCATGCCCCTGCTATTACCAACAGTAGTGAATGGGAACTATCTGCTACAGTCTCTCGTCGTGGTAAGTTACCCGGAATCCCTGCTTTTAGTGATTTTGATACCATGCTTGCATCATGCCCGGATATTCGTGTTGTTTCGCTTTGTCTACCACCAGTGCCACGTTTTGCTTACGCGGCTAAAGCATTAAGATTGGGTCGTCATGTTATGCTGGAAAAACCCCCAGGTTCGACACTGTCAGAATGCCATGCGCTAAGAGCTATTGCTCGAACAAACCGGTTAGCGCTTTACGCAACTTGGCACGCCCGTGAAGCTAATAAAATTGCAGTGGCGAAAGCCTGGCTCAAGAACAAACGCTTGCATAAAATTAAAGTTATCTGGAAAGAAGATGTGCGTCGATGGCATCCAGATCAGCAATGGGTTTGGGAGCCTGGTGGCCTGGGAGTATTTGATCCTGGCATCAATGCACTCTCAATCGTGACTGAAATATTGCCAGATTCCATCTATATCACTGAATCCAGCTTAGAATTTCCCGCTAACCGCCAAACTCCTATTGCAGCATCATTGCGTTTTGCACATCCACATGGAGCGGATGCAACTATGATACTGGACTGGCGACAGCAAGGAACGCAGGTATGGACTATTGAAGCTAAAACCGATCAAGGCAAACTGCTATTGCTTGATGGTGGTGCACAAATCCAAATTGATGGCCAAGACACCATTCTTACAGATGATCATCCTTTATCTGGTGAATATGCTAACCTCTATACTAGGATGGCACAACTGGTAGCTGACGGTGGTATCGATATGGATCTGGAACCAATGCGCCATGTTGCTGATGCATTTACCCTTGGGCACCGTATGACCGTAGATCCCTTTGAATGGTAGGGCTAAAAATGTCGAATATCGAGCAATTTGGCACTGCACCAGACGGAACATCGGTCATGAAAATAAATATCGCACATCAAAGCACAACAGCAACAGTAATGACCTGGGGTGCCAGTTTGCTAGATTTCCGGTTGGCTGAGGTACCGTATTCTCTGGTACTCGGCGGACACACATTCGAGGCTTATCTTGGCCCAATGCGGTATTTTGGTGCGCTTGTTGGTCGAGTAGCGAACCGTATTGAAGGAGGACAAGCAATCCTTGACGGACAAATAGTAAAATTTGATCGTAATGAGAACGGGCACACAACATTACATGGTGGTAGAACGGGAAGTGCCCAACGTAATTGGCAGTTAGTAGAGCATTATAGCCGCTCATGCAGTATGTCCCTAAGCATTGCAGATCGTGAAGATGGTTTCCCGGGCAACCTTGAAGTATTTGCAACATATCGCATTGACGATAATGGGGCCATGCTAATTGAGTTGTCTGCGACAACAGATGCCAATACCTTTTGTAACTTTGCACATCATAGCTACTGGTCACTTGACGACACAGTAAATCTGTCTGCTCACCGCTTACAAATTAACGCAACCCACTATCTGCCTGTGGATAAAAACTTGCTACCGTTCACAGCACCTGAACCCGTTATTGGAACAGCATATGACTTTCAGCAACCATGTTATCTGCAACAAAGCAATCAAGATGCATTGGATCATAATTTTTGTCTCAACAGAATTCATGATCGTGGGCTATGTCGAGCCTGCACGTTGTCCGCAGGCAAAATACAACTTGATATAGACACTACAGCACCTGGACTGCAGGTATATGCTGGCAGCAGCATTGCCACAGTGCCTTACCTAGGTCATGGAGGTAAACCTTATGGCGCATATTCAGGCATCGCTCTTGAGCCACAACACTGGCCCAATGCACCAAACCGGCCAGAATATCCATCAGTTACCTTACATCCAGATGAGCACTACCAGCAAATATCGCGCTTCCATGCCCACTTGGTTTAAAGACAGAAGGAACTAAATATGAAAAAACCCTTAACAGGCATTCTACCTATCGCACCCACACCCTTTTTAGATGATGGTCAAATAGATGAAGGCGGCATGCGTTGTGTCTTAGATTGCATGATTGATCAGGGTGTCGATGCAGTTTGCATACTGGCTAACTACTCAGAGCAGTTTTTGCTTGCCGATACAGAGCGAGCACGCTTGATGCGCTTGTGCTTGGAACATATGAATGGTCGCAAGCCAGTGATTGTTACAATCAGTCATTTTGCCACCCATATTGCTGTAGAACGCGCTCAGGCAGCCCAATCTATGGGGGCCGATATGGTGATGATGATGCCACCTTACCATGGTGTCGGAATAGTGCCTGCTCCAGCGGTTATTTTTGAGCATTTTCAAGCTGTCAATGATGCTGTTACCATCCCAATTATGGTGCAGGACGCACCCTTGTCTGGCGCAATACTCACCATAGATTTTCTGGTTGATATGGCAACACAATTGGAACATGTCAGTTACTTTAAAATCGAAACACCTTTTGCTGCTGATAAGCTAGCTGCCCTCATCGCCGCAGGCGGTAAGCATATTATGGGACCATACGATGGCGAAGAAGCAGTGACCCTATTGGCTGATCTAGACGCAGGTGCCACTGCCACCATGACTTCTGCTATGTTCCCTGAGCAAATACGGCCCATTGTCCAGCATTATGTTGATGGAGATCAAGCAACTGCACTAACACAGTGGCAAAGATGCCTACCTTTAATCAATCACGAAAATCGGCAATGCGGTTTGCGAGCATGCAAAACAGTTTTCAAAGCAGGAGGTGTGATCAAAAGTGATTATGTCCGGCATCCTCTAAAACCGATGGCAATACGAACCAAATCCAGGCTATTGGCATTGGCAAAAGAACTTAATGTAATGGCATTAAATTGGGGTAAATAGGATTTCAACATGACATTCAAGCCACATGGAAAAAACTTAATCAAAGGCAAATGGATCGGCAATGATCAAACTTTTAGTTCATCACCTGCATCAGGTCCAGCTTATCAATTCAGCATTGGCTCTGCAGAATGCGTAGATACTGCCTGTCAAGCGGCTGAAGTAGCATTCTGGTCATTTGGATATATAAGTGAGTTGGGCCGGGCTATATTCTTACATACTATTGCAGATGAAATTGAAGCCCGGGCAGATGCTATTACCACAATTGCAATGCAGGAGACTGGTTTGTCCATAGCACGCCTGCAAAATGAGCGAGTTCGCACTACTAATCAGTTGCGTTTGTTTGCGGAACACATTTTACAGGGTAATTATCTAGATCATCGGCACGACGAAGCACTGCCTGAGCGACAACCTTTACCAAGGCCAGAATTACACATGTTGCAGCGCCCCATTGGGCCTGTAGCAGTATTTGGGGCCTCAAACTTTCCATTGGCATTTTCAACCGCAGGTGGGGACACTGCCAGTGCTTTTGCAGCTGGATGCCCAGTTATTGTTAAAAGCCATGCAGCACATCCTGGCACAGGTGAAGTGGTGGCTGAAGCCATTAATGCAGCAAGACAAAAATGTCAGTTAGACCCTGGGATATTTGCATTCATTCAAGATGATAGCTTTGAAGTTGGCACGGCTCTAGTACAACATCCGCTAATAAATGCAGTTGGATTTACAGGTTCTCTGCGCGGCGGACGTACCTTATTTGACCTGTGCGTTAGTAGGCCTGAACCGATCCCGTTCTTTGGCGAATTGGGGAGCATCAACCCAATATTTGTTCTACCAACTGCCATGTCAACTCGCACAGATTTAATTGCCAATGGCTGGGTTGAATCATTAACACTGGGTGCAGGTCAGTTCTGCACTAATCCTGGAATAATCATCGTATTACGTGATCAACACACAGACGCATTTATCGAGACGACCAAACATGTGGCAGCGCAAGTAGTCAAGCAAGTCATGTTAACCGACGCAATAGCTTCCGCATACCAGATGGATTGTACACGCATAGTGCAGATACCAGGCATATACGAAGTATTCACAAGTATTTGTAATGAGCGGCTGGTTACGCCGAATATTTTACAAACTACTGCCGCCAACTGGCTAAAGCATGAAATTCTGCAAGAAGAAGTCTTCGGCCCGTTGGGCATTCTAGTCATTGCTGAAAGCATTGAAGAAATGCGTGCAGTGGCCCTAGGTATTCAGGGGCAGTTAACTTGTACCCTGCAGATGGATGACAGAGACTTGGCTCTTGCTCGATCTTTTATGGTGATCCTGGAACGTAAAGCAGGACGTCTATTGGTGAACGGCTTTCCAACAGGTGTTGAAGTTGCAGATGCAATGGTTCACAGTGGGCCTTATCCTGCCTCAACCAATTTTGGTGCAACTTCCGTAGGTACGTTAGCAATTCGACGCTTTTTACGTCCAGTTTGTTACCAGAACTTACCAGAGGCCCTATTAAATCATGAAAGCACATAGCTTCGATTCCAGAACCTGCATCTTAGGTGAAGGTGCATTATGGCACCCCTTGCGGCAACAGCTATTCTGGTTTGATATTTTAAAAAAAAATCTTTTTTCACGTATTGGCCACAAAGTATTGTCCTGGTCATTTGATGATACTGTTTCAGCGGCAGGATGGGTATCACAAGAAACACTGTTGATTGCCTCAGCCAGAGCATTATTTTTATTTAATATGGAAAAAGCAACAATAGAGCTTATAGTAGATCTGGAAAAAGACAATCCTATCACTCGCTCCAACGATGGGCGTGCTGACCCTTTTGGTGGTTTTTGGATTGGGACCATGGGATTAGATGCTGAAATTGGTGCAGGAGCTATTTATCGTTTCTATAGGGGCGAACTGCGCAAAGTGCATGATAACATCACTATATCGAACGCAATTTGCTTTTCTCCCGATAACCACTATGCCTACTTTTGTGATACATGGCAAAGACAAATTCTACGCCAACGACTGGATGACAAAGGCTGGCCCTCTGAGATAGCTGAAGTGTTCATTGATCTCAATAAGCAAGGATTAAATCCAGACGGCGCGGTGGTCGATGCACTAGGCAATCTCTGGTCTGCCCAATGGAATGCCTCTCGTGTTGCTTGTTACAATTCGTCTGGCCAGTTTTTACACGCTATCAAATTCCCTGCCAAGCAAATAACCTGCCCGGCCTTTGGTGGGCCACAGTTATCAACACTCTATGTCACATCAGCACAGATCGGGATAACAAACCCAAAATCGTATGATGGCCAAGTCTATCAAGTTGATATCCAAACCAGAGGCCAAGCAGAACATCAGGTGATACTGTAGAGAGTCATGACCGATCATTCCTAAATATCTTTTTACCATGACCTTACACTACTAGCCATAGCATGAATTCAGGCTTGCTCATAATATTTGAGAACGTTTAATTAGGCTCAAAATTACTTTCTATAATTATCTTTAGCGCAAGTATTGCCACTACGTTAGGCACAAGCTATATTAAGATTACAGCCTTAAATCCACTATGAAGTACTACTTCAAAATGATTCTCATTTTTTTGCAAAACAGCATATATCTGATGTTTTCTGATGGTAAGCTAATAAGTTAACGCCTATGGATGCCATTGGCAATGTAAATTGTTACTTTTTACCATAGCCACATTACCTTAACTTTATATCTTCTATTTGTCTGTTTACGGCAGACAAGGGTTTGAACCAATGAATGCTAGCGATCGAGTTATTATTTTTGACACCACCTTACGGGATGGAGAGCAAAGTCCAGGAGCTTCAATGACTCGAGATGAGAAGTTGCGTATTGCTAAGTCACTGGAAAAAATGCAGGTTGATGTAATTGAAGCTGGTTTCGCCATGGCCAGTCCCGGAGACTTCGAGTCAGTAAGGGCAATTGCCAAGCATATCAAGGACAGTACGGTTTGTAGCCTAGCCCGCGCTATTGATGCTGATATTGACCGAGCTGGAGAAGCTTTGTACAACGCCAATGCAGGTCGTATTCATACCTTCATTGCTACCTCTCCTATTCACATGAAATATAAATTACAGATGGACCCCAATCAAGTGATTGAATTGGCTGTACATGCGGTTAAACGAGCCCGAAACCTGAAAGATGATGTGGAATTTTCATTGGAGGATGCCAGTCGTACAGAATTTGACTTCATGTGTCGTATTATTGAAGCCACGATCAAAGCGGGAGCACGCACTATCAATATACCGGATACAGTAGGCTATGCCGTACCAGAAGAATTTGGCAATACCATGAGACGATTAATGAGTACCGTGGTTAATTCAGATCAGGCTGTTTTTTCAGTGCATTGCCATAATGACTTAGGGTTAGCAGTATCAAACTCACTGGCTGCTATTACTCAAGGAGCTCGTCAGGTGGAATGTACCATCAATGGTCTGGGAGAACGGGCTGGCAACGCCTCACTGGAAGAAATCGTGATGGCTGTTCGTACCCGTCAGGATGCACTACAGGTATACACCAATATCAATACCACTCACATTGTATCAACCTCTCGCTTGGTAGCTGGAGTGACTGGCTTTCCAGTACAGCCTAATAAGGCTATCGTAGGGGCCAATGCTTTTGCTCACGAGGCAGGTATCCATCAGGATGGTGTTCTAAAGCATAGGAACACCTACGAAATTATGAAAGCCCAAGATGTGGGCTGGAGTACTAACAAGATGGTTATGGGCAAACATTCCGGACGTAATGCTTTTCGAATTCGACTAGAAGAACTGGGTACAGTATTTGATCACCATGAAGAATTTAACGAAGTATTTCGTCGGTTTAAGGAACTAGCAGATAAAAAGTATGAAATTTTTGATGAAGATCTACAGGCATTGGTCAGTGATACCAAAGTCGCAATTGAGCAAGATGCCCGTTATAAGCTATCATCATTATGTGTAACCTCACAGACTGGCACAACTCCATCAGCAAGTATCAAACTGGTGATTAAGGGTAATCAACAACTGTCAACAGCAGTTGGCAGTGGGCCAGTTGATGCTGTATTCAAAGCCATTGAACAGATTGTTAAATCTAGTGCTACCCTGCAACTCTATAGTGTTAATGCCATCACCAGTGGTACTGACTCTCAGGGAGAAGTTACAGTACGCCTAGAAAAGGGTGGACGTATAGTCAATGGGCTAGGTGCTGATACAGATATTATTACCGCTTCGGCCAAAGCGTACATACACGCTCTGAATATACTCAGCAGTAACACCGAAAAAACTTATCCACAGGTTTAAGAGTCAGTGATACAATTTGGCCCATTACCTGAATGGCAGCGTTGGCAGTATCTGCAAACCATGGGTATCGTCAGTTGGCTGCCAAACCGCCCATTGTGCGGCGCTACTACTGGGCCACTCTGGCAGCCATCAATAGACCCAATTGTTGTTGCTCCGAAAATAGCTAACAAATTACAACCGAGTTATGCTGCCGATAAACTGGTGGATGAACCAGTAAGGCAGGCAACAGCAGCACCAAAGTATACATATATGACTCCGTTCCGGCTGGTTTTTTCCTGCTATGAAAACGGTGCTCTGGTAGTTAATGAACTAGGCCTCAGCAATACTGAAGGAATGACCGATGATCTGGTGCGATTACAGACTGCAGTAATCAATGCAATTGGTCATGGCGCTAATCAGCACCAGTTGATGGCGCAATCAGAGTTTAACTGGCCACTGGTTGTAGCTCCCCATACTGATCACAGCCCCATGGCGGCACAGCAGGCTCTGCAATATGGCCTGCATAAATTTATATCTAATCAAACCGTATCATTTGCACTATTACTTGGTGGCAGTGTCATGACGTTGCTGATGCCAATAGATGAACATCAAGATCACGCAGGCTACTTGGGAAACATAAACGTAGCGGGAATTACCGTGCCTGCACTGTGCAGTCACAGCCTGCATCAACTGTTTTCTATTACTGGAATGAAGCAAAATTGTTGGCAACATTTACAGGGTTTGATAGTTCAGTTAGCTAGTTATCCACATAAATAGCTTGTATAGAATGCGAACAAATATAGCTACTAAAGTATTAGCTGCCTCACACTCATTATGAAATGAACGTAAAATCATGCCGATTCAATTAAATATTCGGATAGTCTCGAAGTGTTACAATGGTTTTACAGGCCAGTACAGGATACGAAATCTAGAATATTTGCTCTAATGAAACCTCTTCGACATTGATTTCAGTGGCTGATCGACTCAGTGGTGGGGGAGCCAATTCTGAACGAAATATTTCTGTTATGGCATTAGGATCATCTGGCCTAGCTCGCTGACCAGTTGTTGGGTCAATTCGAATAGTCAACAAATTATCAGGTCGTGGACGGATTATTTGAGGCTTATCGACCAAGGCCCTAGCCATAAAATCAGTCCAAATGGGCAAAGCTGTAGTACTACCAAATTCATTACGGCCCAAGGTATCAGGTTGGTCAAAGCCAACCCAGACAGTAGCTACCAACTGGCGGGCATAGCCAGAAAACCAAGCATCTTTTTGATCATTGGTAGTGCCAGTTTTACCAGCCAGTTCTGCCCGTTTTAGTTGCAATGCTTTTCTACCCGTACCCTTACGAATTACATCCTGCAAGATGGTGTGTAAAATATAATTTACTCGTGGGTCCATATTGCGCTGAGCTATTGGATAAGGGGTAGTACTAGATTTAAGCATCGGCAGAACTAGTTCTTCTGGAACGGTCTGACTTGTACCAAGTTCAATCGCAGCATGCGGTTTATAGGTGCAATTGGGACACACCGTGTCAGGAGTAGCTGCATAAATAATTTCCCCGTCATTATTCTCAATTCGTTTGATAAAGTAGGGATGTACCTCATAGCCACCATTGGCAAAGGAAGCATAAGCTGTGGCTAAATCAATCGGTGGCATGCTTGCGCTACCAAGTGCCAAAGAAAGGTTACGAGGCAATTTCTGAGTATCAAAACCGAGTTTACCTGCATACTGGAGAGCTCTGTTAATGCCAATTTGACGAAGTATACGTATGGATACCAAGTTACGTGATTTATATAGAGCTTGACGCAGGCGCGTAGGGCCAAAGAACTGACCACTGTAATTTTCTGGACGCCAAGTGCTTTCCAGAATCGCATCGTCGAACACCACTGGCGCATCATTGATTAACGATGCAGCGGTAAATCCCTGCTCCAATGCAGCAGCATAGATTATTGGCTTGAAATTAGAACCAGGCTGACGCAATGCCTGTGTAGCTCGATTAAATTTACTCTGGAGGTATTCAAAGCCACCGACCAAAGCGATCAAACTACCATCATCAGGATGCATGGCAACCAAGGTGCCTTGAGCCTGAGGTAACTGGGCCATGAACCAAATTTTCGGATTGCGCCTGGCTTGACGCACTCGAACCACATCACCAACCTGCAAAACCTGGCTAATTGACTTGGGTCGGGGGCCCATGCTGTTAGCATTGTTATAGGGTCTGGCCCAGTCCATATCTTTGAAATATACGGTAACCGAGTTCTGGTTACGCATTAACAACTCAGCATTGTCTTTATTGAGTTGCCAGACAATAGCCGGGTGCAAAGGACCATAAGTGGTCATGTTGTCAAGTATCTTATAAGCTTCTGTCAGGCCTAATTCTGAACCCAACTGTTGCTCTGGGCCACGGTAGCCATGGCGACGATCATAGCTCAACAGGCCATGTTGCAATGCTTTTTGGGCAGCACCCTGAAGTTGACTATCAATGGTTGTATAGACCCGATATCCACTTGTATAGACATCAGCGAGAGGGAAAGTCTTCAGTAGTTCTTGGCGTACCATTTCTGCCACATAGGACGCTTCAACTTCTGGTCTCAAGCTGTGATAATTAGCTATGATTGGGCTGGCGACAGCACTTTCATGAGTCAGTTGATCAATGTGTCCTAATTTGAGCATGCGACCCAGTATCCAGTCACGGCGTATTTTAGCACGCACTGGGTTAGTGAGGGGATTAGACTTAGAAGGAGCCTTATAAAGGCCAGCCAACATAGCCAATTGGGGTAACTCAAGTGTTTGCAGGGCTCGGCCATAATACACCTGCGCAGCAGCCTCAACTCCATAGGCGCGATGGCCCATAAATATCTTATTAAAATACATCTCTAAAATCTGCTCTTTCTGCAGTGCTTGCTCAATCTGGAAAGACAGCAGTATTTCATTGAACTTTCGAATAAACGTCCGGTCTAGTGTCAACAAATAATTGCGCGCTACCTGCATGGTGATGGTACTGCCGCCGCCTTGGATTTGGCCAGTTTGCACCAGGCGCAATGCGGCTCTGAGAAGTGCTTTTAAATCCACACCATGGTGGGAATAAAAGTTTTCGTCCTCAGCTGACAACAAGGCATTGATGTAGTCTTGCGGCACCTGTTCAATAGTCAGAGGGATACGGCGCTGCTCACCGAACTCAGATATCAGACTGCCGTCTTGAGTCATGACCCGCAGCGGGATCTGCAAGTGATAATCACGCAGGCTGTTTACATCAGGCAGGCGTGGCAACAAATAGAACCAAGTGAACAGGGCCAAAATCAGCAGAGATGCTAACCCAAGCATAATGCAATATTTGATCAAGTGTTTCAGTCGTCGCATTAAAGTCATGCTATGCTTAATTTAGTATCAGATAATTCATAACAAGATTATATAGTGTTTGACCACTTTAGGCAGCAATAAACTTATATCAGACATAATTTATAAGGCGCTGACAACAGCTCAAAACTTGCCCATTCGACAATGGATGACTGTATAAGGAAAGGATAACATGAATGGCTTTAAACCAATGCGTTGGTGGCGTACTCTTCGAAAATCGCGCTGGTATTTGGGTTTGTCAATGGCCTCGCCTGGTTTACAATATGTTCTATTAGATGTTAACCATCACCCTGCAACCAGGAGCCTGGTGACTAGCGGTGAATTAAGTTGGCCTGAGCCAACGACAACGAGTCGTGTCCATCCAGTACAAGATTGGGAGCAATGGTTAGAACCAATGCTACAGCGGTTATCCATTACTAACCCAAGCACCGGATTACAGATATGTTGTGCAATTAATGGGATTCTGTCCTGGCAGCAGGCTGTGACATCTGTGCCATCGCAAAAACGATATACCTGGTTAAAACGGCAGGCCAGCTCAGCCTTAGGAGTGGCTGCGCAACATTGTAGTGTTGATTATCACGAACTAGAGCCGGGTCAGTTATCACTATTTGCTACTGCAGTTTGGCAACACCACCAAGTTGCAGCTTGATAGTGATCTGCATGCGCTTTATGGTCAATGGGCCTGGCATGCGGCTCAACATCTAGCCATACTGGATGTGCGTTTTTCACCCTGGCGTCTATTCTGCTGGCAACAGGGCCTATTGCATAGCTGGACTGTACAAGATTCAAACCCAACTGGCGATGATAGCCTAAGTTATCCAGCAATGTCTGCATTAATGGCTGACGAATCTTATTGTTCAATGATAAAGGGCATGTTGATTTGGGTTGATTTGTCAACATCACAGCAAAATTGGATAATGGCCTGCATTAACTTGCCAATTTATATCTGGTGCTGGCCGAATCTATCTGCACACTGGCAGTTAGCAGTAGCATTGGGACAGCCATGGCAGTTAATTAATCTAGCTGACCTGCCACAAGGCTATCGATGTCTACAGAGACAGTCCAATGAATAAATTAGTGGCACCGTCTCCACCCCGACTTAACCTGTTGTCCTGGCGACAAAATCAACAATTACTCCAATGGAAGGGTTGGCAAGTACGGCTCTGGTTAGGCGCTCTGCTTGACAGCTTACCAACAGGAGCATGGCTGCAACGTTGGTCAATGGTTGATGGATCCATTGAAGTAGATCTGATATTGCCAGAGCAATGGCATCAATGGTGGGAATAAATTCAGCAACTGCCTTGGTGGGATCATGCACAATTGCTGAACTTGAGCCAATCTGAGTTGACGCTCGGCTGGCAATTGCAAGCACGGATATTTATAGTTCCAGGCAGATTGGGTGACAATCATGGCTAGATTATTAATACCACTGTACTGGTGGCCACCCAAATTGTTATTGGTTACATCATGGTGGCTGGTACCAATGATACAATTTTGGCTACTTACACTAGCCCAATGGCACATATCTAAGCAGATTACAACTCTGGTGAAGGTCACACCTTTGGTTACCTCACCGATCCAACTGAAATCAACCCAGCAGCAATTAGCCAACATGACGCCATCAGCAGTATTAGAGCATATGACTATTATACTAGATGCTTTAGCACCAGATCAGCAACAGGCACTACAATTACAAGCATCAAATATAGAGCACACTCTGACCCTGCAAGCAGTAGGTGGTAGTGCCTTGCTGACAGCTGTGTTCGGTTCATTGACGATACTCCCAGGTTGGCCACCAAAGCAGTTGCTTTGTCAAGTGGAAGTGCATCTGATGCTAGCACAACAACAGGCACACGATTTTGCCTATGATGTTATCGGCATACCCTCCGAAAATCAGTTGAAAAAAGCTATTTCGGGCCAGAATTGGGAAGCTTTGATCACTACACTGGTGCCAGCTAAATTAGTGAGTGTAGATGCACTAGAACCAAGTTTAAGCAATGTATCTGCTCCGAATTTGAATTATCTGGGGTATATCACAATTGATGGACAAGAACCCTGCGGATTAATTGTTCTAGATGCTCAGTATCATGTAGTGAATCAAGGGGCAATAGTAGAGGATTGGCATGTGGTAACTATTGATCCCAAACAATTGACCCTAAAATATCAACAACATCAAAGAGACTATATCTTAGGGTGCACTGATAGTGAGAGTTGCAATATAACGCAGTGGATGCCATGAGAAGAATATTGCAATATTGGGCAATATTGCCCTTAGCCTGGTTCTGTGGAGGCATGCCGACATTCGCTAATTTATTGAATTTAAGCCTGCATCAAGTTCCCCTGACCGAAGTCTTATTTCAACTAGCCCGACATAATGGCTTGAATATGGTTATTCATGGTGATGTCAAAGGATCAACCAGCCTGAACTTACAACAGATTGAAGCGCACCAAGCATTATTATTATTGTGTAAAAATCATGGATTACAATGCCTGCAACAAGAGCAAACATTGTTGGTCCGACCTAATAGTGATGAAAACCGAGTCGTGCAGCCTCCACACCGTCATCTACAGACTATAAAACTGGATTATACGAGTGCTGAAAAAGTACGACAAGCACTGAAACAAGTGCCAAGTTTATTATCGGAACAAGGTTTCATTGTCGTTGATGATCGATCCATGAAATTATTGGTTTACGATCAAGATGACAAGTTGGCATTATTGCAACAAGCAATTTCTGAATTAGATCAACCCTTACAACAGGTTTTTATCGACACACGGATTGTGATTGCTAGAGCTAATGTGGGGCGAGAGTTGGGTATTCGCTGGAGCAGTGAGCTGCAAGACCAAGCGCATAATAGCAAACACATCAGTGCAGATTATGGTGTACAAGAACTTGGTCTAGAACGTTTTCAGTTAGGTATGGTAGCTGCTCATATTTTATTGCATCTAGAGTTATCCGCATTGGAAGAGGAGGGTCGTGTTATCACATTGGCACATTAGTGCAGGATGGACATACAGGTTCCATAGAAACTGGCAAAGAAATCCCTTATTTATTACAAGAGGATGGCAAAAAGCTGCGTCAGTGGAAACATGCAGTATTAGGATTAAATGTGATGCCGCGGATACTGCCAAATCAGCAGTTATTGCTGGATCTAAAAGTGGCTCAGGATTCTGTTGGTGAGTTGCTTCCCAATGGAGAGTTAGCACTCAATACCCATCGACTCAACACTCAAGTACAGGTTGGTTCAGGCACTACAGTTGTATCGAGCGGGGCTTTTTACCAACATCAGCTAGAGCGTTTGCTAACCAACCCCTTATTTAATCAGGTTCCATTTCTGGGACGCTTGCTCAATAACCGAAAACGCAACGCTGAACGCTTTGAACTACTGGTATTTGTTACGCCTAAAATTGTTAATGTACAGTCCTAATCTACGATCATACTATTAATTCGACTCATAACATTAGTAAGCTGAAATGATAGATATTGCTGGATTCACTAACAAAAATCTGAAATCCAGGAAATTTTTTACCGATAACAAAATTGTCAATACATTTCTCGTTAATACTGAACTATTTTAGGAAGCAAGTATAGTGGACAAAAAAATCTTCGTATTTGTAACCAGAGAATATCAAGTTTCAATAACTTAAAGCAGGCATTCACTTTATTTGTAGGGCACACTTGCTGATCCAGAACTTAATGTGACTCAAAAGACATGCCCTGCAATGATTACTCGGGAAGAACTAATGGATTCCACCAAGAACCCTAATTGCAATTATTTGGGTAAAAATATATCTGAAATAGACGCGTGAAATAAATTATGTTTAGCATACTCACCACAGAATTCACGCTCATCAAACTTAATAGGAGCTTCGTCTGACTCTAGGTTTGTTAGTGTTGCAGAAACTCGGCCAACCAAACACATAATGAAAAAGCTTTTAAAGAAAACGTTCGTTTTTTCACCTGGGTTATGTTTCTCAGCTTCAACATAATGTTCGGTAGCAAAATTCAATACAAGCTTGTGGGTAGCATTTGTAGCGACAATCTTACATGTTTTAGGAACAAGTTGATTGTAATCGCGTAAATCATAGACAAACTCATCAATATCGGAAATTTTCATCTGCTTATGGTCAAATATCATTTGCTTGTTATCATGAGATAGAAGCAGTTCAGTAAGACTTGGAGACCGATAATACGATTGAAATGAAAAAGAAAAATCTTCGGAAGCATGAACCAAGAAAAACCAAGACATATTAATTAAAAAGGTGCAGCCACCAGAGTTTTCAAAATAGGCTCGACCACTAAGTGAACGCGGTGGTTGAGTACTGCCATCAGGTTTAATAGTAGCTACAGTACCTGTCACAGTAGTCGCTGATGATTCCCACGGGTTAGTAACAGTCCAGTGTTGGCCAAGAGGACCCATATTGTTATCATTTATAAGATATGTGCTCAGTTGACTAGCTGTATCAGTTATATCAAGATCAACAGACCAATCCGCATTAGTAATCTGAATTCGGCACTGCTTTTCTGAAATATATTGGAATTCCATAGGGTTTTTGGTTGAGCTAGGCCAAGACTTGGAGTCGGTCATGGAGCTAATGGGGATCATTCTAAACAGAGTAAAAGGTTTTTGCGTCTTTTTAAAGACACCATAAGCCATAAATATAAGACCCTTTGGAATCACGGGCAACTTGTTTGGATTGATTACACAAAGGCCATAGCTACCAATCACCTCATCAGTAAAGATCATATGGTAGTTCCATTCTATGAGATTACTGCGTTTAGTCTTCCAGTTGCGATAATTCCAAATAAGAAGTTTCCAGTTCAAAGGGATTATGGTTGCAGATCCAAAGATATTGAAAACATATACAATTACGTTGTAGATACGTAAGGCTATTTTCAATAAAAGTCGTATAATCATGTTATTCTTCCTCATCAAGGTTGTTTCAAAAAACCAACGAATTATTTAGTGATTAAATATGGAAATTTAAAGCTACCAACATCACAAATGATGACATAAATCTATACTAAGTTATTTTAAACTCAAAAGCACTATTCAAAAGCAATGTTCAATTTAAAGGACGTATCCTTACTTAAATTCAATAGACAAAAGTGCTATAAAAAGGTTTTCTAATATTATTAATTTCGTAGCTAACACTGCCCCATCTGCGTATATTTAATATACTGATAGCCAAACAAAATTGACCGCCATGATGCCTAATTGTGGCATAGTAATTTTTATCTCATCATTCACAAGGCGTAACAATGTAGATCAACCATAGTTCTCATGAAACGTTAATGTATCATCGCTAAATTAATCAGCGGCTGGAAGCAGTGCCGCTTCCATGGGTTACATAATTATCAATATCAATATAAGTTTACTGACCAGTAGATTAAAATCACTTAACATACACATTGAAATAGACTGATTGGACAATTCTAGCCCTTGAGCTTCCAAACACTGCTTCAAGCTAGCCAGCTTATTTTTGGATTGGAAAAATTATGATTCTCTTCAAACACAAATTTGACACTACCATTTGTAAAAATTTTCTAGGAGCAAGCAAATATATCTAGGATTTAGAAAATAACCTGATTTTTAACTAAATTGTGTAAACTAGCCCTGTGTTTTGCACACGTAGCATGGGGATGCTCTCAATTTATTTTGGTTTAGTCACCTAATATCAACACGACTAGACATTGCTTGCAGTCGGTAGTCCTCAGGTTAGTATGAATTTTTCCATATCAGGGGAACTAACAACGCTAATAAAACGATCTTTATTTTAGGCACAATAATCATCAAAAACAATGTTTCTGAATCATAACAACAGCATTTTATCAGCCAGTACGGTTAGTCATTTTCTAAAAAATGTATCTATTGTATCGTCTTGATGCAATGAAAGTGGTTATAATTTTTACAGACTTTGATGCGTTAGCATACTCAATGATCATAGCATTTTAGATGACTCTTGATGGATCACATTGGAGCAATTCAGCAGTCTAAAAAAGCTATCGGAGTTTAATCTTAACAGCACAGATTTTAGGGATTTAGCGTGAATATATTTTTGGTTGGTCCCATGGGGGCAGGTAAAAGTACAATTGGCCGTCAGTTAGCACGTGAATTAAAACTGAACTTCATTGATACAGATCGTGAAATAGAAAAACGGTCTGGTGCTGATATTGACTGGATTTTTGATGTCGAAGGCGAAGCTGGATTTCGTCACCGAGAGAATCGAGTTATTGCTCAGGTCGCCCAGTACCGTGATACAGTAATTGCAACTGGTGGCGGGGTTATCGAAGACACTAACAACCAACTATTGCTGTCCGCACGTGGGACAGTGATTTATTTGTATGCTACAGTGGATCAGCAATTAGCGCGAACGACTCGAGATAAAAACCGGCCGCTGTTGAAACAAGGCAATCCGCAGGAAGTGCTGCACAACTTATTTGTAAAGCGAGATCCCCTGTATCGAGAAATAGCGGATATTGAGATTATGGCTGGCGCCCGAAACCCACATTTATTATTGGCTGATATCATTTCTGAAATCAATGCGCTAAGAGCGCTATAAATTAGAGTAGGTAGGCAAGATGATCAACCAAACTGTTCAGCAGTTGGATGTGGCTTTGTCTGAGCGCAGCTACCCCATATATATAGGCACCAATCTGCTTGACAACCAAATAATATTACAGCGCCATATCAAGAACCAACAGGTACTGGTGGTTACTGATAGTCAGATTGCTAAGCTTTATCTAAACCAAATTATGGCTGCATTTGATGGATATCAAATAGCAAGCTTAATTTTACCTGAAGGGGAACAACACAAGACTTGGGCAACACTGTCACTAATTTTTGACCGTTTGATGGCCTTGCGCCACAACCGTGATACAACCTTGCTGGCCTTGGGCGGTGGTGTTATTGGAGATCTAACTGGTTTCGCTGCCGCAATATACCAACGTGGCGTGGATTTTATCCAGTTACCAACCACATTCCTATCACAAGTCGATTCGTCTGTAGGTGGTAAGACAGGCATCAATCATCCGCTAGGCAAAAATATGATCGGGGCGTTCCATCAACCTCAAAGCGTAATTATTGATACACATACCTTATCTACGCTGTCAGCACGAGAACTATCGGCAGGTTTGGCCGAAGTCATTAAGTATGGGCTGATTGGCGATATGGAATTTTTTACTTGGCTTGAACACAACATGCCAGGCTTAAGGCAGCTACAACCAGAATTAATCTGTCGAGCAATTCGTCTTTCTTGCGCTAATAAGGCCAAAATTGTGGCTCAAGATGAGCGTGAGCAAAGTTGTCGCGCCTTACTCAATTTGGGGCATACCTTTGGTCATGCTATTGAAGCTCGACAAGGCTATGGCCAGTGGCTACATGGCGAGGCAGTAGCAGTAGGTATAGTTATGGCAGCTGACTTGTCAGTGAGACTAGGTTGGCTTGAAGCAGTTTTAGCACGCCGTATCGAGAAACTGATAGCTGCAGCTGGATTACCCCTAAGCCCTCCAACTGATATGAGTGTAGCTGAATTTATGCATTATATGGCAACAGATAAAAAGGTATTGCAGGGTCGATTGCGTCTAGTATTATTAAATGGCCTTGGCAAAGCGCATGTCACAGCAGATTTTGATATCAGGCTGTTGGAAATGACCTTAGAAAGATTCTGCAGCTAGAAATATATTATAGTGCCAATATCCCATAAACCAGCGCTATATCAATGTAGAAATTCCTATAATCACAGCATATTACTGCACTTGAATTGGTTAATATTATTTATTTAAGCCAACACCACTCTTGTATAAAGTCATTACTTGGTAGACTTATGTAATTTTAGAACTATTAACGATAGCAATTTTTGTTAATAACTGATCAGGCACGCCAGAACATAGGGATGAACAACACCAGTAAGGTGAAAATTTCCAGTCGGCCCAGCAACATAGATAAACATAGTATCCATTTTGCTGCTGGGTTAAGGTCACCATAGTGTAGCGCAATATCTCCTAGTCCAGGACCGAGGTTGTTAAGAGTTGCCCCAACAGCTGAGTAGGCAGTTAATTGGTCAAGACCGGTTGCCATTAACGCAATAAATAGAACAAGAAATACAAATACATAAACAGAAAAAAATCCCCATACAGCTTCAGTGATACGACTAGGAATAGCATGATGCCCTAATTTAATCTGAATTACGGCACTGGGATGGATTAAGCGCTGAAGTTCTCGCAGACCTTGCTTGACAATAATCAACACACGTACAGCTTTCATACCACCACCGGTTGACCCTGCACAGCCACCGATAAATGCAGTTGTAAAAACTATAAAGGGCAATGCGCCTGGCCAATTAGAGAAACCATCGGTGGCAAACCCTGCAGTAGTCATGATCGATACCACTTCGAATATACTATGGCGCAAGTTTTCTAATGGCTGGCCTGAATTGGACAGCATTAGAACAACAAAACTGATCAGGATGACAGCCACGATCACTTTAAAGAAAAAGCGTAGCTCTTCATCATGGCAATAGTGCTTAATGGTGTGTTTGTGCCAAGCATAAAAATGTAAAGCGAAGTTAATGCTTGCCAATAACATGAATATTACGGCAATGGCTTCGATTGCAACGCTGTCAAAATACCCTATGCTGGCGTCATGGGTAGAGAAACCACCGATAGCTATGGTTGAGAAACTATGGCATATAGCATCAAATAATGTCATACCGGCAAGCCAGTAAAGCAGTGCGCATATAATAGTCAAAGCTAGATATATGTACCAAAGTTGTTTGGCCGTCTCAGTAATTCGGGGGGTTAGTTTTGAATCTTTCTCGGGACCTGGAGTTTCGGCCCGGAACAATTGCATGCCACCGACTCCAAGCATAGGCAATATCGCGATGGCCAAAACCACGATCCCCATGCCACCAATCCACTGCAATTGCTGACGGTAATACAGTATAGCCGGAGGCAAATCATCTATGTGGGATATAACAGTGCCGCCAGTAGTGGTGAGGCCAGAAAAAGACTCAAATACAGCATCGACAAATTGCCATTGTGAAGCTCCTTGTTCAAAAAGATACAATGGCAACGAACCAAAAAAGGCAAGTACCGACCAAAAAAGTACCACAACGACAAACCCATCTCGGGTACGCAGAGACTGTCGATAACGAATAAAAGGTAACCAGACTATAAAACCGGTAATAAAAGTAATTAATAAAGCATCAAGGAAGGCACCGTGGGTTTGATCACCGTAGCCGATACTCACTAACATAGGAGGCACAAGAGTGAAGCTGAACAGCATCAGTAATAGGCCGAGAATTTTTAGAGTAATCCGAATATGCATGATTTAAGACACGTTCAGTTTACATTAAATAACTGTTCAACATCCCTAATGCGATGTCGGTCAGCTACAAATAGAATAACATGGTCATTGTTGTGAATGACTAGGTTATCGTGGGCCATCAATACTTCCTTATTACGAACTATAGCCCCAAACGTTGTGTTATTCGGAAGCTCAATTTGATCCAGTCTGCGCTCTACTACTCTGGAAGTTTTCGAATTGCCATGTGCAACAATCTCTATAGCTTCTGCAGCACCACGACGGAGTGAATGGACATTACTAACATCACCTCGGCGCACATATGTCAGTAAACTGCTCATGGTTGTTTGTTGTGGTGAAATGGCAATATCAATGACACCATCTTCAATAAGGTCCACATAAGCCGGGTTATTGATCAAAGTCATCGTCGTGTGTACACCCAAGCGCTTAGCCAGCATAGAAGCCATGATATTGGTTTCATCAGAGCTGGTTAGGGCACAAAAAACATCAGTGGACTCAATATTCTCCTCAGTCAGCAAGTCCTGATCAGAAGCGCTGCCATGTAGCACGATGGTGTTGTCAAGCATTTCAGAAAGCTGATTACAACGATTGCTAGAACGTTCAATTAATTTGACGCTATGGTCCTTTTCGATGTTGTGGGCTAGACGTGCACCAATACTGCCCCCCCCGGCAATGATTATCTTTTTGTAAGGTTTATCTAGGTGTCTCAGTTCACTCATCACAGCACGAATATGTTCTTTGGCAGCCACAAAAAACACCTCATCATCGGTGTGAATTACAGTATCACCAGAGGGCAAAATAGCACGATCTTTGCGGAAAATAGCTGCAACCCGAGTGTCAATTTTAGGCATATCTCGGCGTAGTTGAGCAATCGGTTGTCCCACCAAGGGGCCATCGTAATTGGCTTTTACGGCAACTAATCTTACTCTGCCAGCTGCGAAGTCTAGCACTTGCAAGGCACTGGGATTTTCGATCAGGCGTTGTATATGGCTGGTTAATAATTTTTCTGGGTTGATGATTACATCAATTGGGAAAGCTTGGCGTTGAAACAGTTTCTTACTGAAATCTTGGTATTGGTATTGCTGGATACGACTGATGATAGTTGGAACATTAAATAGTGCATGGGCGATCTGGCAAGCCACCATGTTGACTTCATCATTATTGGTTACAGCCACCAGCATGTCAGCCTCCTCAGCACCCGCATTATCTAAAATATTTGGATGACTGGCACTGCCAGAAACTGTACGTATATCTAACCGATCCTGCAATTCCTTTAGGATATCTTTGTCCTGATCAATCACAGTGATGTCGTTATATTCGATAGCCAGGTTTGTAGCCAGCGTACAGCCAACTTGGCCTGCACCGAGAATAATGATTTTCATGCTAAAATACGTCTACCCTATGTTAATACTATTATCAATTATACTGGCCAGCCCACGTATACTAAACTAATTTTATAACATTCATTAGCCTATGTACTCCAATCTTACCTAACTATGGTAACAGAACTTTTTCCTATAATCATTGACGTTGCTGGTAAATTCACTTTATCAAGTATGTCATGGCCACTTTGTTGAACTAGATCCTAAAGTTAATATTAGCCACAGTTACAGCAGATGATAACTAGTTTAGGGCAAAAGGTTATGATGGTTTGGTTTCTGATATCATCGTATGGATAATTTAGCTGAGTAGAAACACAAGTGCTGTAATCAGCTAAAAAACATGGTGATGTTACAAAGAAATTCGCAATGTCTGCTCGTCTCTATCCCTAGAATAAAAACCAAAAATTGACTCTGCTGGGCGATAAGACACTAAGGTAAAAATCTAAACAACACGAACATTGCCTATAGTGTCGACACCTGCAACATAACTGTAAGGCCAACACTAGTAATTGCACAATAAGACGTCGTATTATTGTGACTTTCAGTTGCAAATCCGACTAGGCTAAGTAAAGCAAGCACCTAGGGGCAACTTTTGTTGCAGGTTGACTAACTGTACAGCTATCATCATCTTACTACCTGGCCATTGTAATTTGTCAATTAGCAAACAGCCTTGGCCGCAGGCCACCAGTAGCCCCTGATCATCCAGTTTTAACAAAGTACCCGGCAGCTGATGTACTGAGTTAGCTATTGGTCTTGCACTCCAGATGCGCAGACGATGTTGCCGTAGATTACTATAACATACCGGCCATGGATTCAAGCCGCGTACTTGGAGAGCAATCTCAGTTGCAGTTTGGTTCCAGTCAATGATACCGTCAGCTTTCACTAGTTTGTTGGCATAGCAAATACCATGATCGTTCTGGGGAATACTCTGTAACTGGCCAAGTTTCAATTGGTTAAGCGCGTCCACCAGCGCCGCACTACCCAACGTAGCTAACTTATTATGCAGACTGCCAGCTGTATCAGTGTTGGTGATGACTAATGGCCGGTGCATTAGTATGCTGCCCGTATCCAGGCCTGCATCCATCTGCATAATACAAACTCCAGTATGTGTATCGCCTGCTAGAATAGCGCGCTGGATAGGTGCAGCCCCACGCCACCTGGGCAAACTTGAAGCATGCACATTAATACAACCCAAACCCGGGATATCAAGTACCGATTGAGGTAACAGGAGACCATACGCTACTACCACTACCAATTCGGCATTGAAAGCAGCCAGTTGTTCTTGCTGTACAACCTGCCTTAGACTGTTAGGCTGTATTACTGGCAACTGATGCTGTTGTGCCAGTTGCTTGACTGGACTGATGGTCATTTGACGACCTCTGCCGGCTGGCCGGTCAGGTTGAGTGTAAACAGCTAGTACAGAGTGTCGACTGTCCAGCAGCGCCTGTAGATGAATGGCTGCAAACTCTGGGGTGCCGGCAAACAAAACTTTAAGTCCTGAATTGGTTTTGGGCGAATCAGTGCTACAAGGGTAAGGGCACAAAATTGTTGAAACCTTTAATCAAGCTGCAGATCAATGACAATTTTACGTTAACTGCAAAGCAGATAATATCTGTTCAATAATAAATATGTATTAGGCGCAAGTATGTTATAAATTGTGTGGGTTTTAATCAGGAAGACTTCACTAACATTCTACTATCCCAATAGATTAATCAACTTAGGTTACCTGCAAAGCACGCTTTTTCCCAAGTTTTTTACGAATCCGCTCACGCTTTATGCGAGATAGCTTATCGACAAACAACTTGCCATCTAGATGGTCTAGCTCATGTTGAACGCAGATAGCCAACAAGCCTTTCGTTTCTGATGTATAAGGATTACCGTTACGATCAAGGGCATTAAAGCGGATCTTAGCAAAACGAACTACTGTTTCACGCAATTCAGGCACCGACAGGCACCCCTCCTGGCCTTCCTGAAACTCCTGCGATAATGGCTCGTAGGTCGGGTTAATCAGCACCCAAGGGTCATTACCTCCATCACTAACATCAATGACCACCACTCGTTGATGAATGTTGACCTGAGTTGCTGCTAGCCCGACACCACATGCAGCATACATGGTTTCTAGCATGTCATCAGCTAATCTTTGGATCGCAGCATTAACCTTAAGCACTGGTTTAGCAACAGTACGTAGACGGGCATCAGGAAATTCTAAGATTGGCAACAAGGCCATTAGTTGTGATCCCTAATATTATTCATTCCTTGTTAAGATTATAACACCAATTCTGTGTTGGGTTGCAGCCACTGTAGGATAAACGTGATAACACAGGGAAATAAGAAATGGACAATAGGCACTTGGTAGTCTTAGCGCTAAGCGAATGTAATCTGGGCTTTACTGAGTTACACCGGTTAATTAACCGCTCTGGTGATATAAGTGCAATTTTGGAATCTACAGACCCAATTTTCTTACAATGCTTGAAAAACGACCAGAAATGCTTATTTCAGTCATATGCTCATGCCTGGCGCAATGGTAATTTAGCCCAAAGGCTGGAACCACAACTGAACTGGTTGCAACAGAATAAGGCTCGACTGCTTTTATGTACGGACCAGTCTTATCCGCAATTGCTGCAACATCTGGATAAAGCGCCTCCTATATTATTTGTACAGGGCAATGCCGCGGCACTAAATGATCCACAAGTGGCTATGGTTGGCAGTCGACGACCTAGTGCTGGTGGGCTGCGATTAGCACGAGAATTTGCAGCCCGACTAACCAAATTTGGGATAACGATCACCAGCGGGCTAGCACTAGGCATTGATGGCGCCAGCCATCGTGGCTTCCTGACAGCTGCTGGGCAGACTATTGCTGTATTGGGAAGTGGGCTACAGCAAATTTACCCTCGGCAACACATTGACCTGGCAGCGGATATCATTGTACAAGGAGGGGCCATAGTTTCACCCTGGCCATTGACAGCCAAGCCGTTACCCTATCGATTTCCTGCCCGTAATCATATCATCAGCTGCTTAAGCTTAGGGGTATTGGTGGTCGAAGCAGCGCAAAACAGTGGATCACTGATTACTGCACGTGCTGCTGCACAACAAAATCGCGAGGTATTTGCACTGCCATCCAGTGTTCGTAACCAAAATGCCGCAGGGGCCACCAACTAATTTGCGATGGATCCCTACTGGTAGACCGGCCTGAACAAATTTTGGTGGAATTGGCACCTTGGCTGCAACACTTGATATTTCAGCAACATAAAGAAGAATCCATGCACTTGTAGAATACGAGTCATCTCATTCAAAAGTTATCACCAGAATTAGCCAAGTTATTGTGTAATTTTGACTACGATCCATTGCCGATTGACATCATTGTTGCCCGAGCAGGCCAATCTTTTAGCCAACTCAGCTCTCAGTTAATTGAACTGGAATTACTAGGTTTAGTGCGTCATACGGCAACTGGCTATGAACGAATTTGTTGATATAATCATAGTTCTAAATTTGCCTCGATTATTGATAAGCCAAAGATGGTTCAGATCTGCAAGTGCTGTTAATCTTTGACTTTTTACTAAGCTAAGAAATACTATATATTCTATTCGATATATAAGAAACGCATCTTGAATTTAAATATGAGAGCATCATCATGATTGGCGATTGGTGTATTCGACGCGCTTGCTGGAACGTGCTTGCTGGTGGCGTGATTGCTTATCCAACTGAATCGGTATGGGGGCTCGGATGTGACCCTTGGGATCAAGCTGCGGTGGAGCGTTTGCTAAGTCTTAAGCAGCGAAGCTGGAAACAAGGGTTGATTTTGGTGGCATCCCGTTGGCGACATATTGAGCCTTTGCTGGCATCCTTGAAACCAGATCAGCGTATGCGACTACAAGCAAGTTGGCCTGGGCCGCATACCTGGCTACTACCAGACTCTGGGAGTTGGATTCCACCATGGATCAAAGGTCGCCACAGTACAGTCGCTATAAGGTTGTCAGCTCATCCAGGAATAGTATCTCTGTGTGATGCAACTGGCGGTCTGCTTGTATCTACTTCAGCTAATCGCAGTGGGGCAGCACCAGCTCGTACTAACTTACAAGTGCGATTAGCATTTCGCCATCAACTAGACTATATATTGCCCGGCTCTTTGGGATATGTAACTGGACCCAGCCAGATATGTGATTTGCAAACTGGCGCTATAATCCGGGCTAGTCAAAGTCTTGATAGGAGCCAAAAGTGACCACAATAAAAAACACCGCCAAAGTCAGGCAGTATTTGCTAGAGTTGCAACAGAAAATTTGCCAAAGCTTCGAACAAATTGATGGCACAACCCCTTTTGTGACCGATAATTGGCAACGCGAAGCTGGTGGATGGGGAATAACCCGTACCTTGGATAATGGTTCGGCAATTGAAAAAGGTGGCGTAAATTTTTCTTACATTCGTGGTTCCGCTATGCCTGCATCGGCCACAGCAGCCCGGCCAGAACTTGCCGGACGCCATTACGAGGCCATGGGGGTATCATTGGTCATACACCCAAAAAATCCTTATGTACCAACGTCACATGCTAATGTCCGCTATTTCGTAGCAGAGAAAACAGGGGTAGCGCCAGTATGGTGGTTTGGTGGCGGCTATGACTTGACTCCATGCTATGGTAATAAGCACGACTGCTACCATTGGCACCGCATTGCCCAGGCAGCATGCGAACCGTTTGGTGATCATATCTATCCACATCTTAAGCAGTGGTGTGATGATTATTTCTACTTGCCTCACCGGAAAGAAGCACGCGGGATTGGTGGGTTATTTTTTGATGATTGGAATGAACCTGACTTTGAAACAGCCTTTGCACTGATGCGTAGCGTGGGTGACAGCTATCTGGAGGCTTATTTGCCTATTCTAGAACGGCGTAGATACACACCATTTGGTGAACGCCAGCGGAATTTCCAACTGCATAGACGTGGCCGCTATGCTGAATTCAACCTAGTATTTGATCGTGGCACCCAGTTTGGTCTGCAAACGGGCGGGCGTACGGAATCTATTTTGATGTCACTACCTCCACAAGTGTGCTGGAGCTATAACTATCAGGTGGCTAAAGACAGCGAGGAAGCAGTTTTACAGAGGAATTTCCTGCCTATACGTGACTGGCTAAGAGACATCACATGAACCAAGCCAATACAGTGTCTGTATTCCGAGTACTGGGAAATCCCATTGCGCATAGCAAATCTCCTGAGATCCATCGCTCCTTTGCTTCTGCCACCGGCAAACATATTGAATACATCGCCCAGCAAGTAGATGATATCAACTTTGAAGCTGTAGTCGCAGACTTCTTTGCTCATGGTGGAAAAGGACTAAATATTACCGTGCCATTTAAACAACGCGCCCATGACATGGCCATACATGTACGACCTGCCGCCCGTCGTGCCGGCGCTGCTAATACCTTGTGGCAAGAGCAAGGGCAACTGGTAGCCGACAACACTGATGGCATCGGTTTGTTAAGAGATATTCGCCAAAACCTCAATGGTATTCTTCAGGGTAGCCGTATCTTAGTGCTGGGTGCCGGAGGTGCTGTAAGAGGTATATTACAACCCTTGTTGGAACAGCAGCCTCAGCAACTGGTACTTGCTAACCGCACCCATCAAAAATCTCAAAAACTGGCACAAGATTTTTCTGAACTAGGCCCTGTAAGTGCCTGTGAAGTGAATCGTTTGAAAGCGCCATTTGACTGGATAATCAATGCCACTGCTGCTAGCTTAACAGGGGATTTTCTGGATCTACCTTCGGGCCTAATTAATTATAAGACGCGTTGTTACGACATGATGTATGGTGATAAAGCCATGAATTTCAGGCGCTGGGCTCTGACACAAGGAGCATCAACTGTTAATGATGGCATGGGCATGCTGGTGGAACAGGCTGCTGCCGCTTTTTATCTTTGGCATAATATTTATCCAGACACAGCCAAAGTACTGATGGATTTGCAGTTGCAATTTGGATGTTCATCTAAGCATCTAAATTGAATATAATTATGTTGGATAATGTGTGTAATTATCAGGGTACATTAGCTGCTACCCTTTTTCTAAAGTCTTTGTGCGAGTAAAAATCAATCATACAATGCAGACCTGTGTGGTTTCATTTGCAAGCCAACTCTGTTATAATTAAATCAGCTTATACAGCTGATTAAGGAAAGTATTATTGGTATCTTCTAATTCTCAAGGATAGTGAAAAGAAACCAGTAATTAATTAATAAGGTAACCCAAATATGTCAAGAGTATGTATGGTTATGGGCAAGCGGCCCCTAGCTGGTAACAACGTTTCACATGCGCACAACAAGACCCGTCGCCGTTTTCTGCCCAACCTACATTGGCACAGATTCTGGGTTGAAAGCGAAAACCGTTTCGTACGGCTGCGTGTATCGTCTAAAGGAATGCGCATCATCGATAAAAAAGGTATCGATTCTGTGCTGACCAAGATGCGTTCCAGTGGCCTTAAGGTATAAGGAGATATGCAATGCGTGATAAAATAAAACTAGTATCATCTGCCGGAACAGGGCACTATTATACTACCACAAAGAATAAACGGACCACGCCTGACAAATTAAAGATGAAAAAATACGATCCCAAAGTGCGTAAGCATGTGATCTATAAGGAAGCAAAAATTAAGTAATAGGTCTAGTTTAGAAAAATATGCCTCACTGGTTAAAAGAGCGAACACAACCATAAGTCGTGAAATATACTCAAAGAAACCCAAGGCAACAACTCTACTTAATCTAGATTAATATTGAAGATTAAACCCATCCACTAGATTGTATAGTGTTAATTTATCCATCTAATTAAAGTCATCGAACAGTTTAAGTTACCATACATATTTACAAGAAATCAGCTAACCAGAAAATCTGGCCTGACTGTTAATTCATGACTGTTGTTGGTAAGCTTGAGCGGCTATCATGATTTTGGCGCAAGCCGCTTGAGCATTCTGCCAGCTTTCCACTTTGACCCACTTCCCAGGTTCAAGGTTCTTATAATTCTCAAAGAATTCCCTAATCTGATCAAGCAACAATCGGGGCAAATCGTCAATGTCATTGATGTGATCGTACAATTGCGTCAGCTTAGCATGGGGAACTGCCACTAGTTTGGCATCTTCACCTGCTTCATCGGTCATGTTTAGAACTCCGATAGGACGACAGCGAATGACGCTACCTGGAACCACCGGATAGGGTGTAACAACTAACACATCAAGGGCGTCACCATCATCACCGAGAGTATTATTGATGTAACCATAGTTAGCCGGATAAAACATGGGTGATGCCATAAATCGATCCACCAACAAGGCATTAGTGTGTTTGTCGACTTCATATTTAACCGGATCACTATTGGCGGGAATTTCAATAATAACGTTAATATCTTCAGGCAGTTGCTTACCGGCAGGTACGTTAGTGTACATTTTTGAGAACTCGTTTAGTCAATTAATTTAGGGAATGTGATAAATATCGTGATTTAAGCTAGGATTATACTTACTCGGCGTTCTTGTTGCCAGCCACAACCAGAATGTATGAACATCTGGTCATGATTATATATCTCTCTTTAATGGGGTTGTACTGAGGGCAGGTCAATCTCAGCAGAGATTTAGCCATATTCATTGTGCTATCAATTTAGTTCAGCCGGTTAAGTTTTTGTAGCAGTAGCTTGTTCACTTGACTCGGATTGGCAGCGCCTTTGGATGCTTGCATGACTCGCCCCACAAAGAAACCCAGCATCCTGTCACGTCTTGGAGCTGGAGCTAAAATATACTGTTGCACTTGGTCGACGTGGGTGGAAATAACCTCATCGACCATGGTTTCAATAGCACCCACATCACTTAGCTGCTTAAGGCCCTTATTAACAATAATTTTGTCAACATCATCATCAGAATGCCATAAGGCCTCGAATAAAATCTTTGCAGCGTTGCCGTGAATGGTATTATCAGCAATGCGTTTCAGTAATTGGCCCAATTGGGGAGCACTGATAGGTGCATCAGCAATATCTATATGGTGTTCGTTAAGGTATTTAGTTAGCTCACCCATAATCCAATTAGCACTCGCTTTAGGATCATTGCAACAACGTTGCACGACTTCAAAATAGTCTGCCATTGACCGGTTAGCTGACAATACACTGGCATCGTATTCACTGAGGCCATATACATCAATAAAACGTTGGCAGCGCTGGTCTGGTAATTCCGGCAACTGGGCACGAATATTTGCAATATAATCATCATCAATATGAACCGGTAGCAAGTCGGGACAAGGAAAATAGCGGTAGTCATTAGCTTCTTCCTTACTGCGCATGGAACGGGTTGTATTGTGCTCGCTGTCGTAAAGGCGAGTTTCCTGAACTACAACACCACCCGCTTCAAGCAAATTAATTTGGCGCTCTGCTTCCAGCATGATGGCACGTTCGACAAAACGGAAGGAATTGATATTTTTCAATTCAGTGCGCGTGCCTAATTTAACCGCTCCCACTGGACGAATGGATACATTTGCGTCACAACGCATGGAACCTTCGGCCATATTACCGTCACAAATACCCAAAGTAGTGACAATGCTGTGAATTTTACGCATGTACGCAACCGCTTCTGCAGCTGACCGCATATCTGGTTCTGATACTATTTCTAATAGTGGTGTGCTTGAACGATTCAGGTCAATACCGGTCATGCCAGTAAAATTTTCATGCAATGACTTACCAGCGTCTTCTTCTAAGTGAGCTCGAGTCACACCAATGCGCTTGCAGCGACTATGATCTAGTTGAATATCAACATAACCCTGGCCAACTATAGGCTCATCCATCTGACTGGTCTGGTATCCCTTGGGTAGGTCAGGGTAAAAATAATTTTTGCGTGTGAATACAGAATGTTGTTTTATTTCAGCATCAATGGCGACACCAAACTGAACTGCCATCTTTAACGCTGACTCATTTAATACAGGTAAAGCGCCAGGCATGCCCAAATCCACCAGGGTAGCATGGGTATTAGGTATGGCACCAAAGGTAACTGCAGCACCGGAAAACAATTTAGAACGAGTAGCCAACTGCGCATGAATTTCGAGGCCAATCACAACTTCCCAAGACATAATTAAGCGCACTCCTGGCTGGAATGAGGTGGTATTTGCAGGTGCCAATCAGTTACTTTTTGGTACTGGTGTGCAATCTGCAACAATTGTGCTTCGGCAAAGTAGTTACCCATGATTTGTAGTCCTACCGGACGGCCACTGACAAAACCAGCAGGTACTGACATGGCTGGGATCCCTGCCAGATTAGCGGACAGAGTATAAATATCTTCCAAATACATACCTACCGGATTAACAGTTTTACTACCTTGATTAAATGCTGGAGTAGGGGTGACTGGGCCCATGATCACATCGACCTGGGCAAGAGCGTGCTCAAATTCGTTCTTAATAAGGCGACGGATGCACTGTGCCTTGCGGTAGTAAGCATCGAAGTAGCCTTCTGATAAGGCGTAAGTGCCAACCATAATACGGCGCTTGACCTCAGTACCAAAACCTTCTGCCCGGCTGCGGCAGTACATATCCAGCAGACCCGTGGGTTGGTCACAACGATAACCGTAACGCACACCATCATAGCGACTCAAGTTAGAGGACGCTTCTGCTGAAGCAATAACATAATACGCTGCGATAGATAGGGGCAGTTTGGATAAGCTAATATCCAAGATCTGGGCTCCTAGTCGTTCATAGTCTTGTACAGCTGAAAGGATACACTGAGCAACTCCATCATCCAGACCTGGGCCAAAATATTCTTTTGGTAGACCAATCTTTAACCCTTTTAGCGGTTGCTCAAGTTGAGCACAATAGTCATCAACTGCGCGGTCTACACTGGTTGAATCCTGCTGATCAAATCCGGCCATTACATTCAACATCAATGCCACATCTTCAGCGGTACGGGCTATGGGGCCAGCCTGGTCAAGACTGGATGCGTAAGCAATAATACCGAATCGAGATACTCGACCGTATGTGGGCTTTATACCAGTAACTCCACAAAATGAGGCAGGTTGACGGATTGATCCACCAGTATCAGTACCAGTAGCACCGGGCACTAGTCCAGCGGCAACCGCAACTGTAGAACCACCGGATGAGCCACCTGGGACTGCATCCAGATCCCAAGGGTTATTGACAACACCATAATAGCTGGTTTCATTGGATGAGCCCATAGCAAACTCATCCAGGTTTGTCTTGCCAAGACATACACTACCTGCATCCAACAGGCGTTGGCTGACAGTAGATTCATAAGGGGGTACAAAGTTATCCAGCATGCGTGAAGCGCAACTGGTGCGAATACCGCGGGTGCAAAAAATATCCTTGTGCGCAATAGGCACTCCAGTCAGTGGCGCAGCCCGACCTTGAGATCGGCGTTGATCTGCAGCACGAGCTTGCACTAGTGCAAGTGTTTTCGTAATGGTTATAAAACTATTGTACTGTTTGTCTTTAGCGACAATATCAGCCAGCAGGTCACAGGTGATTTCCTCACTAGAAAAATGTCCAGTGCTGAGGCCATGAGCAATTTGGGAAAGCGTGGGTATTGACATGATCCGATCTATAATCAAAACTACAGTGAAAGTGAATTTTACATGGTGATAAGATAGTTACTCAATTACTTTGGGCACGAGATAGAGTCCTGCATCAGAAACTGGAGCAAGGGCCATAAATTCATCATGCTGATTAACAGTGGTCACTTGATCTACACGCAGGCGTTGATGCTGATCCAACGGATTAGCCAGAGGTTCAACATCATCAGTGTTCACTTGCTGCATGTGATCAACCAAGGCCAGTATACTACCAAGGCTATTGACATAATCAATCAGTTCATTCTGGCTGATCTGGAGCCGGGCCAAATGGGCAATTTTTTTAATATCAGTATCAACAAGGGTCATGGTTTATCTCTGTGATAAAATTGATATTTGGAGTTTAAATATTTAGTTACCTTGGGCTGAAATTTAAAGCCACCAAGTGATATCAAAATCTAAATTTTTAGTTAGTCCAATATATCGTAAGCATTTAATTTAAGTTAAATATCTAGCCTGATATGGCAGTATACTTGAAAAAAAAGCTAATTTAGCACATTTATAGTGCCTGGGAAACGTAATTACCTTGCTCAAGCCTAGCAGGGTTGTTAAAGTTGTAACATTGTAAAAAATACAGCTTAATTAATAGGCTGCCCTTAATGATCCAGTTAGAGTGAATCTCAGCGCATGTTAAAAAAAATCCGGGGCCTTTTTTCAAGTGACTTGTCTATTGACCTAGGTACAGCCAATACCTTGATTTATGTCCGTGATAAAGATGTTGTTCTAAATGAACCATCGGTAGTTGCAATCCGTAGCCACGGAACCCAGAAAAGCGTTGCTGCTGTAGGCCGTGATGCCAAACGTATGCTAGGTCGTACACCTGGTAATATTACCGCAATCCGGCCATTAAAAGATGGGGTTATAGCTGATTTTCACGTGACTGAGAAAATGTTGCAACACTTCATTCATAAAGTGCATGAGCACAGCTGGCTCACTCCCAGCCCAAGAGTTCTGGTTTGTGTCCCTTGCAAGTCCACCCAAGTTGAACGTCGGGCCATAAAGGAATCTGCCATGGGAGCAGGCGCTCGTGATGTATTCTTGATTGAAGAGCCAATGGCTGCTGCCATAGGTGCAGGTTTGCCAGTGGAAGATGCCAGTGGTTCCATGGTGGTTGACATCGGTGGAGGAACTACCGAAATTGCCATTATTTCTCTTAATGGGGTGGTGTACTCTGAATCTGTACGGGTTGGTGGTGACCGATTTGATGAGTCCATTGTATCTTACATACGACGCAACTATGGTTCTCTGATTGGAGAATCAACAGCGGAGCGCATCAAGCAAGAAATAGGTATAGCCTATCCCAGTACAGAAATTCTTGAAATTGATGTACGAGGTCGTAATTTAGCCGAAGGTATCCCGCGCAGCTTCACTTTGAACTGCAACGAAATCATGGAAGCACTGCAAGAACCGTTGTCATCTATTGTACAGGCGGTTAAAAGTGCACTAGAACATTCTCCACCAGAACTGGCTTCAGATATTGCTGAAAGCGGGATCGTGTTGACGGGAGGGGGAGCCTTATTGCGTGATATAGATCGACTTATCAGTGAGGAAACTGGTTTGCCAGTTATAGTCGCTGAGGATCCACTAACCTGTGTTGCACGTGGTGGTGGGCGAGCGTTACAGATGCTAGATGAACATACCTTCGAAATGCTGGCCAAAGAATGATACCTTCAGTCGGCTGTCTCAATTACTGTGCAAGCAGTCTCTTATCGTAATACAAAAACTGATTTATTCGAGGAGACTGCACAATCAACCCTATGTTTAAAGCCAGTCGGACCCAGTCAAAACTACTGGGATACACGTTACTGGCAATTGCACTTATTTTTGCTGACTATAACTTCCCACAAACCAAACAAATTCGAATTTGGATGACATTGTTAGTAACACCTATTCAGTGGCTGGTGGATCTACCCGGACAAACGTGGACTCGACTGAACGAGTTAGTAATGGCCCGAGAACATCTGTTAGAACAAAACCGGCAGCTAAGGATTCAAAATTTACTAGACCAACGTCAAATACAGAAACTAGCAGCACTTACAGTTGAAAACTACCGCCTTCGTGGTCTGCTCAATGCTGCTGAGAAACTTGATGAAAAAGTTATACTCAGTGAACTGATCGGGCTAAACCCAGATCCTTTCGTGCATCAGGTAATCATCAACAGCGGTAGTGAAGACGGTGTGGTGCTAGGTCAGCCAGTCATTGATTCTACCGGCGTAATGGGACAGGTATGTATGCTTGGCCCTTATACAAGTCGCGTTCTGTTAGTCTCTGACAGTAATCACGCTATTCCGGTTCAGATTAACCGTAACGGTCTACGCACAGTGGCCTATGGCCAAGGCAATTACGATTACCTAGCATTAGCAGATTTGGCCGATACAGAGGACATACGAGTTGGTGATATACTGGTCAGCTCTGGTCTTGGGTTACGTTTCCCCGTAGGCTATCCAGTAGCTGAAGTAACTGAGGTGATACACGACCCTGGACGTGCATTCGCACAAGTTAAAGCTAAGCCAACTGCACAATTGAGTAATAGCAGGCAATTATTATTAGTGAAAATAGGCTACAAACATCGGCCTGCCGACCTTGATTTGAGTAATTGGGATCAATAGTCGATGGTTAAGGGAAATGCTACTTGGGCTATTTACTGTAGTTTTATACTAGCGCTAATGCTCAGCGCTATGCCTTTGCCAAATGGGCTAGAGTGGGGTTGGCCAGAATGGGTGCCGATGGTGCTAATTTACTGGTGTATGGCCCTACCTCATCGAGTTGGTCTAGGAACTGCATGGGTACTTGGCTTACTTGTGGATCTGTTGCAAAGCAGTTATTTAGGATTAAATGCACTGTCTCTAGTGCTAATCGCTTGGATAACCTGCTTGCTCTATCGTCGCCTGCGCATGTACCGAATGTTACAGCAAGCACTAGCAGTGCTGTTACTAATAGCCCTTAATCAATTCATTTCTCGCTGGGGTCAAGCGTTATCTGGTAATACCGCGAGTAATCTTATGTATTTGTTACCAACTCTGGTCAGCGCGTTAGTGTGGCCTTGGTTATTTGTGGTACTTCGTAGCCTACGGCAAGCTCTGAGAGTAAACTGAACCACAATGCTTGGTCTTACCAGAAGGATGACGCGTTTCAGAGCAGACAAAATAAATCTTGCTCAACTCAAATAGAAGGCGATGAGTAAGGAAATGTATATAGAGCACCATTACTAACGCAGCATTTTTTATGGAGCAATTCAATTCTTGCCAAATTAGATGCAGGAACATTTCATTGATAAAATCATCTATTTGCAGGCTTAACCTACAATATTTTGACGTGGCCCTACGCCACATGCAACACAGATGTGTCATGGAGCGAACTGCAATAACCTAATGAGTATATTATTTAGGCTGCTGAAATGGCTAGTGTTAGCCGTAGTATTGATTGTTGCAATAGTGCTCAGTTGGCTACGTTTTGGATTAGGTAGTCATCCATTTTATCATCAACACGCTGCTGCGATGATCGCTACAGTTCTGCAACATCCAGTACAGCTGGAAAATTTCCAAGTGCAATTAATCGGCTGGCAGCTTGACTTGCAACTTCATCAAGTTCAATTGGCTATGGCGGCTGATGACAAGCAATCTTTACTACCTTTGGTATTAGATACCCTCAGCCTGAAAATAAATATACTCCGGAGCTTACAGAAACGCACTATGGTGCTGGATCGGTTGCAAATTTCCAACTTGCAACTGGATCTTTATCAACAGCCCAGCGGAGCATGGACATTTAATCCAACGGTAATGGAAAAAACCCAAGCTGGATTATCCAATGTTAACCAAGCAGTATTGTTAGCCCTACTGAAGCAACAACCTGATCTACTGTTGACGACATATGCTCTATTACGCTTGCATGGCTCACAGGGTACAAAACTGGTACTGCATAATAACCTAATAAACCTAACCCAAGAGGATGGTGTGGTTGTCATCTCCGCACAACTGAAATTCGATCAGCATGGTGATTCATTACATATCCAAGCGCGGCTACTTCAAGATAAAGATAATCTATTTTCCAATGGCCATTGCTATGTAATCAGTGACGGAATTGAACTAACCCCACTGGCAGCCATGCTACAGCCTAATTTTGTGGTAAAACAGCTGCGGCTTGGTGGGCAGTTGTGGCTGCATTGGCAGAATGGACAAATTACTCAGGCACGCGGACAACTTGACCAGTGGCAGTTGCAATACGACAACTACGAAACCAAAGCAAATGGTAAGTTCGATTGGCAACAATTATCTGACCGATGGCAGTTGCAACTGACCAATCTGGAAGCGTCACTGAATGGCCAGCCAGTAGGGTTCACTGAAGTTGCCATAGTGGTTAATGCGCAGCACGTTATTGCTCGCACAGCACAACTAGAGCTTAACCAGACTGTGCCAGTTCTGAGTATGATTGATGAACTTCCTGCCAGAATCAAGCAACCCATGCAGGGCTTGGTTCCAACTGGGCAAATCGAGCAAGCGCAATTACTAATAGCGAGAAAAAAACCTCAGGAATTTTTGTTCAGTGCCGCAATGACAGACGTTGGAATAACTGCTTGGAAAAGTGTGCCTGAGGTTGCACATGCCCGAGGCTATATCTGGCTTAGCCACAGAGGTGGCAAAGTACAACTGGACGGATTTCCCACTAACTTAGGTTTTTCCAAGCTACATGATCAACTGTGGAAATTTAACCATTTGCAAGGTCAATTTACTTGGCATTACCTAGCTGATCGTTACCGTTTCCACAGTAGCCTGATTCAGATGGATACCGGTACTGGATTGATTTACTGTAAGCTGTCAGCAGAAAGCCCACGCCGAGGTAGTGACGTTACACCATTTCTACAGCTAAGCCTTGGAATCAGAGACATGAATCTGGGTAGCTTGACTGACTATTTGCCAACCCGGATTATACCGGCTAGTCTCCAGGAATGGTTGGTTCAGGCTTTGCCAGCAGGGCAATTACAGCAGGGAGGAATCATCTATAATGGATCCTTTGGAAACAAGGTTCCAGCCAATACATCTGCTCTGGCCATGACGGGACAACTGCAAGTACCTAGATTCAATTATAGTAGTAAATGGCCAGTGCTATGGGATGTCAGTATGGCCTTTACAAGTGGCCATGGCCAAGTCGATTTACAGTTACAACAGGGTAATCTGTCGCCTAAAACCAAGGAAACTGATGCATCCCTATTGCTTAGAGATCTTCAGATCAGTGTGCCGTTCAAAACAGGTGTAGGCCAATTCATTAAAGTTCGTGGCCAGGTACAGGGTTTTGCTAGTCAGATGTTGAAGCTGACACATTACTTGAATAATCAGACAGGGTTACCAAATTGGGTATATCAACTTAAACCACAGGGTCAGTTAGTTGCAGAGGGTTGGGTGAGCTTACCTTATGGTCATTTGCATGATCTCGCCTATGAACTTGATTTGAGCAGCCATGACCTGTCACTAACTCTCCCCCACCAAAATCTAACGTTACAAAAAACTGCAGGAAACCTAAGTTTAAGCTCAAAAAATGGGCCGTCTCTTAGTGCCAACATTGAAGCTAGTGAGCTTTCTTGGCATGCATTTAAACTACACCAGGTGGCCTTATCGGCCTCATCTTTACCAGAACAATGGCAGCTAGATCTGAGCTCAAAGGAGCTAGCTGTAAAGGTCAGCCAGCCAGTTAGTGATGGCCCATTGATGATGGCAGTGGATCATTTGCACTTAAACATGCCAGAAAAAATCATGGATGATACGCTAATAGTTGATCTGCTAGAGGGCATTAATCCGACCAGCATCCCAGCAGCAAATGTGGTTATTGATCGGATATCAAAAAATGGTCGTGATCTAGGATATTGGAAATTCAAGGTGCGTCCGGTAGATCATCAGGTTAATTTAGATAATCTACAGGGTGTGTTACACCATAGCCAATGGCAAGGCAAGTTAGTCTGGAGTCGCCAAAATGGCAAGCATAAGACGCTATTCACTGGATACATTGAGACTAAAAATGTGGCCAAAGCTATGCAAGCTTGGGGCTATGCACCATTGATCAATAGTGAGAATGCCATCTTAAAAGTCAACCTGACCTGGCCTCATTCACCAACAGGCTTTTCCTTGCGGGAAAGCTCTGGCACACTTGGCCTGGATGTAGGACAGGGCGCTTTTGTAAATGTGTCAACTTTTAGCCGTAGTTTGAAGGTACTCAACCTATTGGATATGTCCAGAATCATACAACACCTGAAGTTAAATTTCGCCGATCTATTCCAGCCAGGCTTGGATTTTAATTCCATTAAGGCAGTTTATGGTCTGGAAAAAGGCGTAGCAACCACACAAAAAGCAGTGTTAATATCATCACCAACCCTGAACCTGAGTTTCACAGGAAAATTGGATTTTAACCAGCGCCAAGTTTTGAAGCAGATGGTGGTAACTGTACCAATTACCCAACAACTGCCGCTAGCAGCTTGGTTAGCAGGAGCACCGCAACTAGGTGGCGCCATTTACTTGGTCAACAAATTAATTGGAGATGAACTGGCAACTTTTACTAGTGCACGTTACCAAGTTAAAGGTAGTCTGGACAATCCCAAAATCAGCTTAATACAGATATTTGATAAGGATAATGTTCCTAAGACACTAGAACAACGGTTAAGGAATATATTCAAGCTTGATTAGTAAAATATTTTATGACAACAGAGCTCACTTCCAATTAAATTGATTGTAAAGTTAATTTCCACAGTTATCCTTAATATTTTTCTAAAAATATAGTCTATCTTAGAATAATATATTGATGGTGTTTTAAATCATGTTTTAAGTATCAATAAATATCCCGATAAACTTCCTAAAATGGCGCCTTTGGTGCCATTTTGATCATCACTACAATGCAGAGTGTATCTTCCTGAATTAAACATGGTCTAATAATCACTGATCAGACACGATCATAAAGTGTTCCAGTCCTGAACACCAGTTTCGAGTCGGCAATTTTCCAATTGTTTAATGCCTCCCAAGTAGCCAGATAAACTAATTTTTTAGCCACATTGTCACGAAGCGATAGCTGGCGTTTCTTGATGACGCTCGTTAGAGGCTCAATGGCATTAGTGGTATAAATTGCTGTATGGATCTCTTGTTGAGATGCAACCAGCAGAATCAAATTGCTATTTTTGATCGAGCAGCGTGGAATGGATGAAGAGGTGGCTGCTGGGAAACTAGCGCTGGAAGAGAAGATGATTCAACTAGCTGCAATGCTGCACAACAATTGATTGAAACTGAAGTCGTAGAACGGGAGGTAAAAAGTACCACTAACCTTGATTTAGGTGAATGGGCCAATGTGTTTAGTGATGCCAAAATGACAACCACCTTACTCGACAGGATGACTTACCGCTGTTCAATTATTGAGACCTACAATGAATTACATCGCTTTAAGCATCCTCAAAAATAAACCTTAAATTAATTCCCAAGGGAAAAATTTGAAATTATATTTAACATGTCCACCAAAAGATCGCACACAAAGCATCATGTTTTTTGTATCAGGGTACCAGAAAAAAATATAGTGCATTTACCCTAAATAATCACGCTATTAGGACATATTTTCTTTTAGCGTTTAACGAAATATCTCCTTACCGGTGTAGTAATTTTCAGGATTATCAATATCTTGTAAGGATTTTGAGGGAATGAATATTTGACCGGATCAAAAATTCACGCTATAAAATAAAGTAGCTAATCCGAGAAAAGCAAAAAAGCCGACCACATCGGTAACAGTAGTCAATATAACTCCACCAGCTAAGGCCGGGTCAATCTGCAACACCTTAAGTATGATCGGCAATGAAGCACCCATTATTGCTGCAACTACCAAATTGATTATCATTGCAATCGCGATGATATAGCCAATTCTCATGTCACCGAACCAGAATACTGCAATTCCAGCCATTACTAGAGCCCAGATCATACCATTGAGCATACCGACAATCACTTCTCTATTAATGAGGTAGCGCACATTACTACGCTCTATCTGCCCAAGAGCCTGGCCTCGAATCACTAAAGTTAAGGCTTGACTGCCAGCTATACCACCCATGCTGGCAACAATTGGCATTAGCACAGCTAAGGCCACAACCTGATCAATGGTATTCTGGAATATACCAATGACCATAGAAGCCATGACAGCAGTTACCAGGTTAAGGCCCAACCACAAGGTTCGCCGTCTAACTGTTTTTAATACTGGCGCAAAAGTATCTTCATCTTCATCAAGGCCTGCCAGTCGCATCAGGGAATGATCGGCATCTTCACGGATTACATCCACAACATCATCAATGGTAATACGTCCCAATAATTTTCCTTGATGATCCACTACTGGAGCAGAAATTAAGTCATGTAATTCAAATAAATTAGCCACTTCATTGTTCGGCATCGTTGCGGTAATGTTTTCAAAATTAGTGTCCATCACTTCGCGAACCATGATACTGGGGTCAGTCACCAGTATCATAGTCACTGGTAACAGGCCAATGTAGTGATTCTTGCGAGAAACTACGAAAATATTGTCTGTCATGACCGGTACTGAATCGTGGCGACGCAAATATCGTAACACAGTATCAATAGTTATATCTGGACGTACGCTAATTACGTCAGTGTTCATTAACCCACCGGCAGTATCTTCTGGGTAAGATAAGACTTGTTCTAGCCGGTTCCTATTCTGTTCATCAAGGCTGAATAATAACTCCTGCATAACTTTTTGTGGCAACTGCTGCAAGATATCAGCTAGGTCGTCAGTATCTAAATTTTTGGTTAAGACAACTAGTTCGGTGGTATTCATCTGACGAATAAACTCAGCTTGGATATCATCGTTCAAGTGTTGCAGAATTTCTCCTTCATTATTTTTATCAATCAGACTCCATAGTATCCTCCGCTCACGAGGGGGCGATGACTCTAATAAGTGTGCAGCATGGGCTGGTTTAAGGGTGTGATTGAGCATGTGGCGCACCTGTATAAAGGCACCACTTTCAAGGGCTGCATTCAGTTCCTGTAATTTTGAATCCATGATAACTTTCTTCCCCTGCAATTATAATCCAGTGCCTTACATAAAAAGGCACAGCTCAGTTTTTTTAATAAAACTGTCACTTTTAATGCAAAGATCTCGTCTTGAGTAAAACTTGCCTGAACCCTTTGACCTACTAGCAGCAAAGAAGATGGCAATGAATGTATGGGGTGGTTCGGGGTGTCTTGATCACAGTGGCTAGATGAAACACACACAAGCTTACGATATTACAGATGAGGTGCATTAATAAACAGGTAAATATTGGGTATGATGTCAA